>CBDICC010000044.1:0-771346 GCA_965277185.1 Cytophagales bacterium
CCTTGCCTGCTTGCACATGCATAGTTGGGTTTACTCGAAGTTTGAAGGCCTTACTGTCTACTGAATAAAAGTCTGATTTTGTTCTGTAAAAATGTTTTAGCGTTGGCGCTTTGCTTAATGCTGTTTCCGAACCCGTGGTATCGTATTGCCAATTGTCGGTTCGAAGATAATCCAGATTAAATTGATCTGTTTTGGAGAATTCGATATTCGAGGAGTCATTTTCCAATGTATTCAAAAGTTGAACAACTGATTTTCGACTATAGGGCTTATAGGAAGAATAAAATTCATCGGCCATTTTTCCCGATTTGATTTCATACCGATCAATTAAGTGGTATACATCTTTGTTTAAGGGAACATATGTTCCGTTTCCCTGAGAAAAAGTGTAATTTGGAACTAAATAAAGAAGTGGGAACGTTATCAGAAAGCTGACGAATGTTAGGTTAAACCTCATAAGAACTTATTTAATTTGTCAAAAGTAATCAATTTCTAAAGAAATGAGTCACGTTAAGAAAACATATAAAGTAAACGGAATGAGCTGTGCTTCGTGCGTACGAAGTGTAGAAACCATTTTGAAGGCACAAAACGGCGTGCAAAATGCCGCGGTGAATCTGGCTGAAAATTCAGTACAGGTTGACTTTGATTCCACCTCGATTCAAGGGTCGGGAATAAAAACTGCTGTGGATAGCATTGGTTTTGAGCTTCAATTAGAAGAAGAATCGGACGAGGAGGGAGAGAGGCGTGGCCTTCGTTTACATTTAAAAATTTATACCGCCCTTATCCTGGCGTTGCCTATTCTGGCGATCTCGATGCTATTCAAGGAATTAGTTTATCGAGAATGGATTTTGCTTATTCTAAGTACACCAGTTGTATTTTGGTCTGGAGGACATTTTTTCTTGAATGCAATTAAGAAACTGCGTCATGGAATTACCAATATGGATACGTTGGTTTCTCTTGGAACAGGAATAGCCTTTTTGTATAGCCTGGTGTTGACCTTATTTCCTAGTTATTTCTCGATATCGGGCGTGGAGGCAGAGGTGTATTATGAATCTGCTGTGGTGGTAATTACGTTGGTGTTACTCGGTAATTTAATGGAGCAAAAAGCGAAATCGAATACCTCGAAATCGTTGAAAAAGCTGATTTCATTGCAAGCGAAGAAAGCACTAGTCGTTTTGGATGGAACGGAAAAGGAGATGGAAGTGGGTCAGATTCAATCCGGGTATGTTTTAAAGATAAAACCGGGAGAAAAGATACCGCTGGATGGTACGATTCAGAAAGGAAGTAGTTTTTTGGATGAAAGTATGGTGACAGGTGAATCTATGCCCGTACAAAAGGAAAAGGGAGATAAAGTGATTGGAGGAACCTTGAATCAACAAGGTGCATTGTTGGTAGAAGTTACCGAAACGGGCGAGAATACGGTTTTATCTAAAATTATAGCCTATGTGCAAGAGGCTCAAATGCGTAAAGCCCCTATTCAAAAATTAGTAGACCGAATCGCCTCTGTTTTTGTGCCGGTGGTTGTGGCAATTGCGATTATAACATTTGGAATTTGGTTTTTTTGTTGGACCAGAACCTGTATTGACACGTTCCTTGATTTCAACGGTCAGTGTGTTGGTGATTGCATGTCCTTGCGCGTTGGGATTGGCTACTCCAACGGCTATTATTGTGGCAATGGGAAAAGGGGCGTTAAATGGAATCTTGGTGAAGGATGTAGAAGCGCTGGAGTTGTTTAAGAAAGTGGACGTGTTGGTCGTAGATAAGACCGGAACCATTACGAAAGGAAAGCCGGAGGTGGTGGAATGGAAATGTTATGATAAGGAGAATGAATCTAATTTGATTGATGTGGTTACTTCTGTTGAATCGCTTTCTGAGCATCCATTGGCACGATCTATCTGCACTCATTTTTCAGATTCGAAAAAAGTAGATGTTCGAGATTTTGAATCTGTTGGAGGCAAAGGGATAAAAGCGGTAATTCAAGGCGATGTAAGCTATTTGGTAGGGACACGAGCATTTTTAACAGAAAATGCAGTTGTACTAGACGATGTGCAGAATAAGGATTACAAGGAGTTGGTTGAGAAAGGTATTACCGTAGTCTTGTTGGCTGATACGAACGGTTGTTTGGCAATGATTGGTTTGGATGATCCACTCAAGGATAATGCTGCTGAGATGGTTGAACGATTCAAAACACAAGGTATCGCGGTGGTAATGATGACAGGAGATTTGAAGGGGTCTGGAGAAATTAAAGCAGCACAAGCCGGAATTGAGCAAGTATTCGCAGAAATGCTTCCAACCGACAAAGCTGAGGCGATCCAAAGTTTGAAATCAAAAGGAAATACCGTAGCAATGGTAGGAGATGGAGTAAATGATGCTCCAGCATTGGTCGAGGCCGATTTAGGGATTGCAATGGGAACCGGATCGGATTTGTCAATTGATTCAGCTAAAATGGTGATTTTAAAAGGCGATTTGTCTAAAGTGTTTAAAGCGTATCAATTGTCGGCAATGACATTGAAGTTTATTAAACAAAATCTATTTTGGGCTTTTATTTATAACGTGGTAGGTATCCCAATTGCCGCAGGGATTTTGTATCCATTTACGGGTTTTTTATTGAGTCCAATGATTGCAGGAGGGGCAATGGCGTTAAGTTCGGTATCTGTGGTTTTGAATAGTTTAAGACTGCGCAGTAAGTCCATTTAAAGTGTAATATGATTTAAAGGAGAATTTATGGCATTTTATTTGTAATGAGATTGATTGCTGGATTATATTTGTCTTGTATCATTCTATTAATCAACACTTATACCCATGAGAAGAGTTGTATGTTTTTCGATTTACTTTTTAATTTCTGTCATAATATTGCTGAATCCAGCAAAATCTATGGCATGGAATACTCCCATAACGGCGAGCCCATCTGATGGCACGGATAATTGGACTGGAGTTTCCTTAGACTGGGTATCTGTTGCGAATAGTGAAAATTACGAAGTTCAACTAGATACAACACCCGCTTTTAATTCAGGAGCGTTTAGGAGTAAGGTCGAAACCTACATTAATAGTTCTTCTGGAAACAATGATACAGATGAATATTTCAATGACTTATACTTTGGAAAAACATATTATTGGCGTGTACGAGCTTGGGTTGCCGGGGATACTTCTAGCTGGTCAACGGCGATAACGTTTAATACACGGGATTATGTAACTTTAATTTCCCCAAGCGATGGCGCACAAACTTGGACAGGAAACACGTTTGATTGGGGATCACATGCAGGAGTTGACTTTTATGAGATTCAATTAGATACTTCGGCAAGTTTTAACTCACCGGTGTTCCAAAATGATATTGAGGGATATTTAAATTCGTCGAGTGGAAATAATGATACGGAGGAATATTTCAGTGATTTGTTTTTCGGAACGACTTATTATTGGCGAGTACGCGCGATTAACGCTGTAGATACTTCTGAATGGACGATTGTTTCAAGCGTTAACACCCGAGATTATGTAACCTTAGTTTCTCCAAGCGATGGGGCACAGACTTGGACAGGAAACACGTTTGATTGGGGATCACATGCGGGAGTTGACTTTTATGAGATTCAATTAGATACTTCGGCAAGTTTTAACTCACCGGTGTTCCAAAATGATATTGAGGGATATTTAAATTCGTCGAGTGGAAATAGTGATACGGAGGAATATTTTAGTGATCTGTATTTTGGGACGACTTATTATTGGCGAGTACGTGCAATAAATGCGGTTGATACTTCTGAATGGACGATTGTTTCAAGCGTTAATACTCGAGATTATGTAACCTTAACTTCTCCAAGCGATGGGGCACAGACTTGGACCGGAAACACGTTTGACTGGGGTTCGCATGCAGGAGTTGACTTTTATGAGATTCAATTAGATACTTCGGCAAGTTTTAACTCACCGGTGTTCCAAAATGATATTGAGGGATATTTAAATTCGTCGAGTGGAAATAGTGATACGGAGGAATATTTTAGTGATCTGTATTTTGGGACGACTTATTATTGGCGAGTACGTGCAATAAATGCGGTTGATACATCCGAATGGACGATTGTGTCAAGCGTTAATACCCGAGATTATGTAACCTTAACTTCTCCAAGCGATGGCGCGCAGACTTGGACAGGAAATACGTTTGACTGGGGTTCACATACAGGAGTTGACTTTTATGAGATTCAATTAGATACTTCAGCAAGTTTTAACTCATCGGTGTTTCAAAATGATATTGAGGGATATTTAAATTCGTCGAGTGGAAATAGTGATACGGAGGAATATTTCAGTGATATGTATTTCGGAACGACTTATTATTGGCGAGTACGCGCAATAAATGCGGTTGATACTTCGGAATGGACGATAGTTTCAAGTATTAATACCCGAGATTATGTGACCTTAAGTTCTCCTTCTGATGGAAGTGATCAATGGACTGGAATAGGTTTTGATTGGTCTTCTCATTCGGGTGTAGATTTTTACGAAATACAAATCGATAGTTCTGCGGGGTTTGGATCTGTAGCATTTCAAAATGATGTAGAAGCCTATAACAATAGCTCTAGTGGAAACCCTGATACGTATGAGTGTTTAAGCGACATGTACTTTGGGGAGACTTATTATTGGCGAGTACGTGCAATAAATGCGGTTGATACTTCGGAATGGACCACAAGAAGTTATACAACGCGGGATTATGTAACTTTAAGTTCTCCTTCTGATGGAAGTGATCAATGGACTGGAATAGGTTTTGATTGGTCTTCTCATTCGGGTGTAGACTTTTACGAAATACAAATCGATAGTTCGGCCGGATTTGGGTCCGTTGCATTTCAAAATGATGTAGAAGCTTATAACAATAGCTCCAGTGGAAATCCAGATACGTATGAGTATTTGACGGACATGTATTTTGGAGAAATGTATTATTGGCGAGTACGCGCGATTAACGCTGTAGATACCTCCGAATGGACGACACGTAATTATACTACTCGCGACTATGTAAATCTGAGTTCGCCTTCAGATTTAGCTACAAATCAATCAACGTCTGGTGTTGGATTAAATTGGAATTCGCATTCTGGGGTTGATTTTTATGAGGCCGAATGGGATACGACCAATCTTTTCAATTCTGCAATTTTAGGATATCAACAAGAGACGTATCTCAACACATCAAGTGGAAACAATGACACTTATCATTCTACGGGGACATTATTAGGCAATCAGATCTATCATTGGCATGTACGTGCGATTAACGCAGTTGATACCTCTGCTTGGACATCAAGAATTTTTAGTACTGGGAGTTCGATCGTTTTGCCTTCAACACCCAATTTGATTTCACCGGCAGATGGATCGGTCAATTTAGTTTCTTCTGTTTCGTTTGACTGGGACGATGCTGTAAATTCGGAAGGGTATGAAATTCAATATAGCACGGATGGAGCTTTTGGCACCTATTCTACTGTGAATACCATGAGTTCTAATCATGGTGCGACTGGATTAGTATTAGATGAGGTTTATTATTGGCGCGTTCGTTCAGTTAAGGGAGGATCTTACTCTGAATGGTCGGATGTGTGGAGTTTTAATACATTCACAATTCCATGTTCAGATAGTTATCAAACGATTAATCCTTCGGCTTGTAATAGTTATGAGTCTCCGAGTGGGAAGTTATGGACCGTTTCGAATACATATGCGGATACGATTCCAAATATGACGGGTTGTGATAGTATTATCACCGTTAATTTGACGATCACGACGTTGTTTTCATTTGTTGATACGGTAGGTTCTAGTGCACAAGGGTGTAATTCAATCGCATTGTTTGGAGGGGGTAACAATGGAAATATGTTCGAATGGTTAAAAGACGGAAGTTCATATTATTCTGCTTCTTTAGATAGTATTGCTTTCTTTACAGAAGATGGGGACTATAGTGTAGTGGTAAGTAATGGAATGGGATGTGCGGATACTTCGACTACAATTTCTATTGATATAATTGAGTTGAATGCAGCAATTTCCGCTCCGGGAGGAACAAGTAGTTGTGGTAATGTTTCAATGTTGAGTGCAGGGAATTTAGGGTTAACCTTTGAATGGTTGAGAGAGGGGATTAGTTTGTCTTCAATGACATTGAACGACAGTACGGAATCTGCTATGCTTAGCGGTAATTACCAGGTAGTAGTGGATAATGGGGTTTGTTCAGATACTTCCACTACCTTGAATGTCACTATTGCTTCATCGACGAGTTCGAGCATCTCACCTATGGTATGTGGAAGTTATACCTCGCCAAGCGGGAAAGTATGGATGGCTTCAAATGTGTATTCTGATACGATTATGAATACAGCAGGTTGCGATAGTATAATTGCCATTAATCTTACAGTTGGCACTCCGACTTCTTCTGTGATTAATGAATCTAGGTGTGGTGCTTATCAGTCTCCATCTGGTAAGATGTTTACTTCAACGGGGATGTATTCCGATACCATTGTAAATGCTTCTGGGTGTGACAGTGTATTATCGATAAACTTGGTGATTAATACATTTACGTCTTCTCAGATTGATGTGGAAGTATGCGATGAATACATTTCTCCAAGTGGTAAAATACTGAATCAAACTGCGATCTATTCCGATACAATTCCAAACGCCTCGGGCTGTGATAGTATTATCTCAATTAATCTTACGATCACAAATGTGAATGTCTTTGTGGCCGGATCGGATATGAGTTTAATTGCGGATGCAACAGGAGTAGCATATCAGTGGTTGAATTGTACTAATTCATTTTTAGCCTTTTTTGGAGATACAAGTCGAACGTTTACCGCTTCTGAAAGTGGATCGTACGCGGTTGAAATAACCGATAATGGATGTGTCGATACGTCAAGTTGCTTTGATGTTACCGTGATTGATTTTGTAGAAGAAGATCTTTTGAATACGCTACAAGTGTATCCAAATCCTACTAACGGGATTGTTCAAGTAGATTTTAAAGAGCAGTTGATTAATGCAGAAATCCAAGTGTTTGATGCAATTGGCCAACGTGTTTCTCATTTTGATCTACTTTCGAAGACTCAATATTCTTTTGAGTTGCCTGAGGAAAGTGGAATATATCTTATTCAAATTTCGTTGTTGAAAGGAGAGAGGTATCTTAATAAGAGTTTCCGACTGGTGAAAGAATAGAGATGTTGTGATCACTGTTTTATTGTGAACAAATTATTCATCTGCAAGTTTACTTGGATTAAGCCAATCAAGGGTATTTAGAGTCGTTTTGATGTTGTTTTTGATTGGATTACAAATCCTTTTTGTATTCAATTTCGGATTGCAAATCCGAAAAAGCATTTTGATTTTTGAATACGCTACAAGTGTATTTAAATCTTACTAACGGGATTGTTCATGTAGATTTTAAGGAGCAGTTGATTAATGCAGAAATCTAAGAGTCTCCGACTGGTGTAAGAATAGAGATGCTGTGATCACTGTTTTATTGTGAACAAATTATTCATCTGCATGTTTACTTGGATTAAGCTAATCAAGGGTGTTTAGAGTCGTTTTGATGCTATTTTTGATTGGATTATAAATCTTTTTTGTATTCAATTTCGGATTGCAAATCCGAAAAAGCATTTTGATTTTTGAATACGCTACAAGTGTATTTAAATCTTACTAACGGGATTGTTCATGTAGATTTTAAGGAGCAGTTGATTAATGCAGAAATCTAAGAGTCTCCGACTGGTGAAAGAATAGAGATGCTGTGATCACTGTTTTATTGTGAACAAATTATTCATCTGCATGTTTACTTGGATTAAGCTAATCAAGGGTGTTTAGAGTCGTTATGATGTTGTTTTTGATTGGATTACAAATCCTTTTTGTATTCAATTTCGGATTGCAAATCCGAAAAAGCATTTTGATTTTTTGACCGGCTTTCAAATCCGAAAAAGTATCTTGGTTTTAAGAAATTAATGTGAATTTAGTAACGGATTTGCAAGGTGTTCCTTGTCTTGGGACAGGGAATGCTTGACTTCTTTAGCATTGTGCAGAATAGAAGCAATCTGTATAAGGATTAGCGTAAACCTTATACAGATTGCTACGCTCCGCTCGCAAATTATTCATTTTGAGCAGGCGGTTGTTGAAGTTTTATTGTTGATATATGCCAAGGCAAATTATGCCCATTAAAGCGTTTCCTTAAGCCATTTAAAGAACTCACGTTGCCAAATAATGGCATTCTGTGGGTTTAATACCCAGTGGTTTTCCTCAGGAAAATAAAGCAATCTACTTTTAAGTCCCATTAACTGTGCCGCTTGGAATGCTTCCAATCCTTGTCCAATTGGTACACGATAATCTTTTCCTCCTTGAATAATCATGATCGGTGTTTTCCAATTTTTCACATAAGTGATTGGATTGAATTTTGAATAACTTTTAAGAACCTCTTTATTGGTGTTGTCCCAATAAGGTCCTCCTAGATCCCAATTTGGGAAGAAGATTTCTTCTGTGGTTCCATACATACTTCTCCAATTGAAAATTCCATCATGGGCAATGAATGTCTTAAATCGACCATTGTGAATTCCCTCCAAAAAGAAACAAGAATATCCTCCGTAGCTTGCTCCAACGCAACCTAAACGATTCTTGTCCACATATGCTTCTTTAGAAACATCATCGATTGCAGCTAAATAGTCCTGCATGTTTTGACCACCATAGTCTTTGCTGATTTGTTCATTCCATTCTACTCCATAACCAGGCATTCCTCGTCGATTTGGAGCGACAACAATGTATCCTTGAGATGCCATTAGTTGAAAGTTCCATCTGAAGGAGTAAAACTGACTTAATGCTCCTTGAGGACCACCTTGACAATACAATAAGGTAGGATATTTTTTATTCGGATCGAAATTTGGAGGATAAATAACCCAAGTTAACATCTGTTTCTTATCTGTGGTAGTTACCATTCGCTTCTTCACTTCACACAAGTTGATTTTTGCGTAGAGTTCATCGTTTGCATGTGATAACTGCGTTAATTTTCCATTTTTTAAGTTAACGGTGTATAACTCACTTGCGTGATTCATGTCGCGACGAGAAACTACAAATGTATTTTTCACTTGTCCAATCAATCCACTTACATCAAATTGTCCATCTGTGATTTGACGAGGTTTAAGAGTTCCAAATGCGGGTGGTTTGTTTCCATTTAAGTTGGTTAGCGTAGGAAGCTCTATTTCAAATAATTGCACTGTTCCATTTACAGGAGCGTTGAAATAAATTTTGGTTCCGGATTCAGCCCAGACGAATCCATTCACGGTTCCATCCCATCCAGCAGTTATATTAATGTTGGCTCCTTTCAAACGAACCATGATGTCGTTTTTATCGGATTCGTATCCGTTTCGTTTCATTTGGCACCAGGCCAATGTACCTGATTTAGAATAGGCAGGTTGAGTGTCATATCCTTTATTATTTCGAGTTAAGTTCGTGGTTTTTTTCGTCGCTAAATTGTATTCATATAGGTCGGAATTTGTGCTGGTAGCATAGTCGACTCCGTTTGTTTTTTTAGTTACATACACTACCGTTTTTCCTTCTGGCCCCCAAATATAATCCTCATCTCCTCCAAAAGGTTTTTGTGGACAATCAAAAGGCTCTCCTTTCATGAGATCTATTAATGGAGCTTTTTTCACTCTATTTTCCAACATAACGTGACTGTATGCACCGTCTTCCCACTCATCCCAATGACGATAGTTTAATTCATCATAAATATGAACGTTTGATTTGGTGAGTTTTTTATGGAAATCTTTGCCATATACAGGCTTTAACTTAATGTCTTTTGTTTGAATGGTATAGCGTCCGTCTGGAGATATGTTTTTGTTGGCAATTAAATCCTCATAGCCTTCAATTGCTACAGCATCTCCCCCTTTTAAAGGAATGGAATAGATTTGCTTCTTTTTGCTATTGTCTTCGAAATTGTGTTGTGTAGTGGTGAATATTACGTTTTTATTATCTTTTGTAATTCCAATCGCAGATACTCGCTTAAGGTTCCAAAGCATTTCTGGACTCAAATTGGATTGTGCTATTCCAATTGAAGTACTTAGTATAAATAAGAATAGAGCGTTGGCTAGTTTTGATTTGTAATTATGCATGTGAATGTCCTACGTTTTATTTTTTGTCAATGATGTTTATAGTATAGTATAATATATTGAACTGAATAGAATTGGATTTTTCTTTCCGCTCGCTAACAATAACTATTTTAAGTGTTTGAAGAGAATATATATAAGGCGCAAGTTATATTTTTTCCTTTATTCGTTGAATAAAGAGATGCTAAAATCCATTGATCTGTTTTGTGGGGAGGCAGCTTTTTGTATAATACGGCTAAAAAAGATTAATTAAAGAAGAACAATTGGGGTACATTCGGAGGGGTCGACATTTAAAAGGCTTGCGAATGTCATCTTAGTTTGTTAGATTTGTTAGAGGATTTAGGAATTAAATACGACTTCAATCCTGCTCAACAGAATTAATCTAAATTTAGTAAATTCGGATCCGTGCAAACTCAGTTAATAGTCAATCATAGTTATCGCCTTGAACTCATAGGAGAGGATATTATTTCCGTAGATATTTCGGATAGAATTGATTATATCCAAGCCGTTCAGTTGGTTGAAGAGCGAAAACGCATGGCAGAAGGTAGAGATATGAAGGTGATGATTTGTGTAGGCAGTCTTAAAATGGTAGAGCAAGAAGCGCAAACCTATTTTGCCTCGGCTGAAGCAGAAGAGGGAATCTATGCCGGAGCGATCGTAAAAGCCAATACCTCTATGGTGGTTCGAACTGTAATTAATACGTTTCTCAATATGCGAAATGGTAAATCTCCCGCAAAAGTCTTTAATGAGCGCGAGGAAGCGATTGAGTGGTTGCGAAGTCTGTAATTATTTAGGTTCACAGTTTTTTAGTTCTCTTTTCTTCGGATTCTCCTTTCGTACGTACTACGTTTTAATATACCACTTGAAAACTGATCAATACAAATGGCTTGGAAATCTTCGTTAATTGTTGCGTATTGCTTTTATAAACAAATTGCCTTCTGTAGAGCTGTCTACTAGTTTTCCTGCATTTTTGGAGTAACTGACAAATTGGATTGATTCCATTGTGAATCCTGTTTGGCTTAATAGACCGTTAAATTCGGATTCGGTAAAATAGTGTAAAAACGCAATTTCCTTGCAGTTGTTCTTTTTGTAAAAAACATCTCCGCTTTGGTAGCCTTGCTGTTGCATGTTTTTCTCTTTAAAATGTTTCATGGCGAGTGGGCCCCATTCAGTTTCGTTTAGAGCGCTAAAAAGATCCACATACAGTGGTGCTCCCGGTTTTAAGTAAGAATGGATTTTATTGAGCGTTTTTATTCGGCCTTTTTCATGCGAAATATGTCCAAAAGCATACAAAAATGTAGCGGCATCAAAATATTCTCCCGTGTGCGGATCATCATTTTCCCAGTCTTGATGGTACATTCGTAACCCTCTAGATTCAGCTATTTTTGCCATTTCTTTGCTGATGTCTACTCCTACTATTTCATATTCTTGATTTGAAATTTCACGAATGTTGAGAGCTCGTCGCCCGGTTCCGGCGGCAATGTCAAGTACTTTGATTAAAGAATGATTTTTTAAGTCTGTTCCAATCAGATGATCTATAGAGTCAATGTAATTTTTTCTATTCGGTTGATTGAAGTCTGAAAAGTCATATTGTTCTGCTTGCTCACAAAAATAGCGAGCATTCATGTTACCAATTGCGTTTTTATCTGGTTTAGGTATGACATTGCAAATACTGTGTGATTTATTTTTATTTACCTGTTCAAATGAAACATAGTCAAAAGCATTTTTTTGAATTTCTTTGAAATGGCCAGGGGTTTCTAACCAGCTTGCGGTTGGAGCATCTTTACTAAGTATACCTGCGGCGCCTGTTTCCAAATTGAATAAACGTAGGTTCTCCAATGTTGTGAGGGCTGGATAATAAAAATGTAGGGTAACTGCGCGTTTATCTTTACTGTGATTCGCTATTTTATGTATAATTCCGTCTGGTTCCGGCATTGTTCCACCTTTTACATATCGTTCGATGGAATATTCTTCTAATTTCCCATTGATTTCACGATACAAAACGTTGTCTAGTTCTCCTTCCAGGACGATTACATATCCAAATAACCCTTTATGATGGTGTACGGCACTTTCAATTCCGGGAGGCCAATGGATTAATACGCATTCGAACGGATCTAGCGTAAGAATGTTTCTTCCATAATCACCCTTTGTTTCAGGTTCAGGAATCAAATGGCTGTACACCACTTTTTCAGCGTTGTTATTGACGATGAATTGATTCAGATTTTGGTATGTGACTTCTCCGTTAAAACTCTTTATCTTTGATACCAGATTTTCCATACCTCGAAATAAACAAACCTCGCATTCAATGACAAAAAAAAGTAAAGTTTACCATGCAATTGGATTGATGTCAGGCACCTCTCTTGATGGAGTAGACTTGGCTTATTGCAGTTTTGCTTGTTTGAATGAAGAGAACTGGACTTTTGAAATATTACAAACGAACACAATCTCGTATCCAAATCATTTAGAAGAGCAGTTGCGCGATTGCATGTTGCTGACTCCAGCTAAACTCGAACAACTTGATGTGGAATTAGGACTTTTTTTTGGCAAGCATATTCACGCATTTGTTTCAGAAAACAACTTAAAGCCAGATTTTGTTGCTTCTCATGGGCATACCGTATTTCATCAACCGGAAAAAGGTATAACGGTGCAAATAGGACTCGGTTCAGAAATTAAAAGATTAACAGGGTTAACGGTAGTGAACGATTTCCGAAGTAAGGATGTGAAGTTGGGAGGACAAGGAGCGCCATTGGTGCCGATAGGAGATCAGCTATTGTTTTCTAGTTTTAGTCATTGCCTCAATTTAGGTGGAATAGCCAATGTTTCTTTTAAAGATGAACATGGCGTTCGTCGTGCGTTTGATGTGTGCGGTTGTAATTTGGTACTCAACGATCTAGCAACAAAGAAAGGTCAGAAGTATGATGCGTTTGGAAAAATAGCAGAAACGGGTAATGTAAATGCAGAATTGTTAAAAGCATTGCTGGAAAACCCTTATTACGCTTTGCAAGGAGCGAAGTCTCTTGGCAAAGAAGACGTGTGGAAATATGATGTAGCGATATTGGAAAGGTTTTCGAATCAGGTTTCTTTGGATGATCGGATGCGAACGTATGTTAAACTTATTACTACTCAGCTAACAAACGTGCTGATGAACACTTCTTTTAAAGATAATTCAATGGAGGTTTCGCGTCAATCGCTTTTTGTAACAGGAGGAGGAGCGTACAATGCCTTTTTGATCAACGAACTGCGTCAGTCGGTGTCAGAGATTGGTCCTTTCGAGGTAATCGTTCCAAATACAACATTGGTTGAGTTCAAAGAGGCGCTGATTTTTGCTTTTCTGGGAGTACTACGAATAGAAGGAATGGTGAATGTGCTGTCAAGTGTTACCGGTGCGTCGGAGGATAGCTGTTCTGGCGAAATTTGGTAATCCTTTCTTTTCAAATATTTCAAATCATTTGATGTGAGTTTATTTTATCCATCTACTTTCCTTCCATGAGTTGAGGGTCTAGTCGATGCGTGTTTTGCAATTGTCATTTTGCATTTTTCTCGTTCCTATTTTCCGAGTTTAAATACTTATAATTTAAAATAACAACATAAAGTACGTAAAAACACGTATGCTTTATCGGGTTTTCCGGGGGTTTTTAAAATTATATATATACCTTACTTTGATATGACAACTAGGATTACTACAACTTAAAGACTTTTTAAATGAATCAGTTAAATGTGAGAAATCGAAGGATGGAAAAGGAAGTTCATCTTGATCAAGAATGGAAAATTGAGCATTGGGCCTTATATTTTGGAACAACGAAGGAGCATTTGTATGCAGCGGTGGAAGATGTTGGTAATAAATTAAATGAGTTGGAAGCTTATTTTAATCAAAATGCAGAAGCAGCGTAATATCGGTATAATTTTAATCTGTTTTTCGGAAAACTGTATGGTTTTCCGAAAAACATAAATCCCTATAAATTTTATTATATACATCATAGTATATTGTTGAATATAATTATGAGTATTGTAGTGTTTGACCTTTTAGAGTGAGCTAGCATTGAGTATGAGCGCACCCTTGACTTGTGTGACGAACGTAGTCTTTTTAGAAATCCATGCAGGGTATTGATCAACATACCATTTGTCGCAAGATGAATCCAGAATTAATTTTCCATAGTTTAACAGATTCATACTTTGCTCATTCATCTTCACATTGTTTCGAAGTATAACTAAATCAAAATATGGAAGTGCGTTAGGTGACTGGAGCAAAAAAGGCTTGTTAATTAGAAAGACGCGCTTACCCTTCCAAACGATCAAGTGATTCTCTCCTATTCGGTCAATAGCCAAATGTTTATGAACATAATTGGAGTCCTCCAACGCATGAGAAGATACGTTATGAATATGTCTGGTTTGCCAATGGTTTAAAATGTTGAATTTCATTTTGTTCTTCTTATTCCATAGTCCATTAGAATAAACAAAGGATAGATCATGTCCCTGACGAAAGCCGATGGCACTGTCTCCTTTTACGTTGTATACAATGATTTCATGAGCGGCATTTTCGGATACGTAATTGGTTAGCCAGATGCCTAAGATTGCAAGAGAACCAAGTACAGCACAACTGAAATAACGTAATTTTCGATGGTATATAAAGAGTAGGAATGCAATGGTTATGGCATAAGAAATGATCATTTGAGGGAAAGTGAGTTCCAGGTTTTTGGTTACGGCATGAGGAAGGTCTGTAATTAGTATCATTGATTCATTCGTGATCCATATCAGTTTTTCCAAGAGCCAAGTTAGTATGGAAGAAACATAAGGAATCCATGCGCAGATAATTTTGATCAGTCCCAAGCCTAAAATGCCGGTTGCCGCCGGAATGGCTAAAAGGTTGGAGAGTAGGAAATAATTTGGGAATTGATGAAAATAATATAGCGATACGGGTCCGGTTGCTATCTGCGCTGCTATGGATACGGAGCTGATCATCCAAATCCGATCGAGCCAATTCCATTTAACATCCCAAAGCTCATAGATTTTTGGTTGTAGGTAAACAATTCCTAAAACGGCTAAATAGGAGAGTTGGAATCCTATTTCATAAAGTAAATTTGAGTTGAAGCAAAGTAATATAAAAGCCGATAGCGCGAGCGTATTGTAGATACTGGCAGACCGTTTGAACGATTGCCCCACAATAATAAATGAAAACATAGTTGCTGCGCGTAAGACGGACGGAGAAAGCCCTGTAATAAAGGCATAAGCCCAAATGGCTAACACAAGTATGAATGCTTGAATAATCCGGCCATTCTTTTTTCTTTCAAGTTTGAAAACTCCAAGAATCCAAGCGAGAATTTGATATATCAATCCTACATGAAGGCCTGAAACAGCTAATATATGCATGGCACCGACTTCAGAATAAGTATTACGAATGTGATTATCGAGATCGTCTTTCACACCTAGAATTAATGCAAGTGCAATGCCTTCTTCCCGCTTGTTTTTAAATTCTTTGGCTAATTGTTTGTCCAGAAAATGACGTGACTTTAAGGCTGCAGATTTTAAGAGGCTGGTATATGGGACATCCGAGCCCATCAGAAAGATGTTGGTTTCTTTTGCGTATGCTTGATGGAAAATATTTTTCCTGGCCAGATATGTTTTGTAGTCAAATTCATCTGGATTAGAAGCGGAATGTGTTGGATTGATGCGGCCGGAAATTAAAATTCGATCTCCATACTTGAGCGCATGCATTTTGTTTGTTTTTTGCAAATACAAAAGGACATTGCCCGTTATCTTTTTCCAGCCATCGCCTTGGAAAATTCGATCCACTTTTAAAATCGTTTTGTAAGAACGTTCTTTTGGAATCGGGGGTTCAATAAGAATTCCCTCAAAAGCGGTAATTCCGTTTGTTTTTGCTTGAACTAAATGATTGGAAGAGGCGCGGTCATCTTGCAAATGCATTATTACAATCCCAAATTGGATGAGAATTGCGACGGAAAGCATTCCTAAAAATGGTTTGAGAGCCAATTTCCATTTTTTTCGCTGGATCAACCAAGACAATATGTAAAACAAGAATGAACCTGAGAGGCTGCATATGAAGAAATTCGTGGTGTTAAAGGATAAATGGGGGCCAATTAGGATGCCGACAATTAAAGCGAACGTAAAACGTACGAATGGAAATTTTTGCCAATTCAAGCCTTCTAACTTTTAATTTAAACGAATAGTAAATGCAAATATTAATAAATAAATATAAATTAAAGATATAAATATTATAAAATTAAGTGTTTTGTTGTTGTTTGATTCCATTTCGATCATTTTTAGTTATATGATTTATTTAATCAATTAGTTTGTGATTGAAATTTGTTGGTCATTATTTATTTGAATTTAATGTGGATTTATTTGCTTCTAAGGCTGTTTTTTAAAATAGTTTACCAAGCGACCCACCCTGACTGTTCCTTCTTGTCGTACCAATGGTAAAGAGCAAAAATTTAAATACTTATGATTATGAAAAAGATTAGTTTAATTAGTACAATATGTATCGTAGCAATGTGTGCTGCAATTTTGGTAGGATGCAATAAAACAGATCCGGATGCATTTGATTGTCCACAGCAGAGCCTGAATTATGGAGATGCATGCGATGATGGTGATGCTTCAACATCTCAAGATGCAATCACTCAAAATTGTGATTGCGCTGGAATTCCGAGTGCGCCTTCTTTTGATTGCAGTCAATTACAATTGAATATCGGAGATGCATGTTTTGTTCAAAACACTCAAGGTACAGTGGATTCCACTTGTAATTGTGACGTGCCAGCTACTACATATGATTGTCCTACGTTGCAAGCTAATATTGGCGATGTATGTGATGACAATGATGCCAACACTACAGGTGATGTGATTGATTCAAACTGTAATTGTGTAGGAACACAGATTCAATCTCCGTATGATTGCCCTACTTTGCAGATGAATATTGGAGATACCTGTTTTATTCAAAATATGGCTGGAACATTGGACCAAAATTGCGATTGTATTTTGTAGATCAATGTATGGTTGATTTGAAAAAAAACTTTCAAAAAAAGACATTCGAAGCTAACTTACCAATTGGTAGTTAGTTTCGAGTGTTGTAATAACAGCTGGTGGAGTTAGATAAAACGTTTTATAAAAAGCTTGTAAAAGGAGACAGACGAACACAAAATCTGTTTTATGAGATGACGTTTGATCTTTTGATGCGAATTGCCATTCGATATCGAAGTAACGTAGATGATGCGGCGTATCTTGTAAATGAAGCTTTTATTAAAATTTTAAAGAATATTGACAAGGTGGATCATGGAAGAAATATAGCGCCATGGTTAAAGACAATTATGATTAATACGGCGATTGATGATTATCGAAAAAACGTCAATTATAATCAGATTAGCTTAGAAGATTCGCGGAATTATGATAATTCCAACCTGGCAAATGAAAGTATTGTTTTAGACGAAATTAATGATGAATATCTTCAGGATTTACTTAATAAATTACCCCGAGCGACATGTAATGTGTTCAATTTACATGTGGTGGATGGCTATTCACATAAAGAAATTGCCGAGAAACTGGTAATCTCTGTAGAAACATCAAAGTGGCATGTAAAGCAGGCCAGAAAAAAATTAAAAACCCTATTTAGCAAGCGAATTGCAATTTGAAAAACATTGAAGACATAGAGAAAGAAATCCAGGGCAAGTTGAATACCCGAACGTTTGATATTAAATCAGACTGGAGGCAGGATATGGATCAAAAATTGGATGCGTTGAATAAACGTAAGAAGCGAAGAGGCATTCTTTTTATGCTGTTCGGTTTAGGAGCGCTGTTGATTTCTGGATTAAGTTATGTTTTATTAATGCCTGTGTCGGATTCATCGGAAAAGGTAGCACACGATTTAGTGGTAAATGGATCTATCAATGAAGTAGTTGATTCCCCTTCTAATAGCGATGAATTAACCGATTCTCAAAACGAACTTTCAACTGAAGGCACTGCAAAATCCCAAATACAAAGTGATTTGTTGGAGGGTTATTCAATGAAGAATCCCGTATTTATATCTCATTCTCAATCTGATTCCCTTTTTCCGGAAGCCAAAGCAACGAAAGAATCAGAGAGTGAAGCGAGTGTGAAGAGCGAAAAAGATGACCTAGTGATTGAGTCTATTGGAGTAAAGGAGATTCTGATTCCAGTAGGAGCAAATGCAGATACAGTCCGCAATAGTCAAGGAGATAGTGACGTTTCAAGACAACAAGGTAATGTTGATGGGGCTCTTTCCAAGATTCAAATCGAACATAACTTGAGTAAAGGTACAAGGGTAGACTCAACTTCTGTAGCGGATAATATTGAACAAACAGAAAATAAAAATAGCACTTCCAAAGAGGATTTGAATCTGTCATTGAAAACTGATTTGGCAGATGAGACGACTGGAAATACCATTAACGTTAATTCCTTGGTCAATGATACCAATACCTTACTGAATGAAGATTTAATCAAAGAAAAATCAATGTTGCTAGGGGAAGAGGAGGATCGATCTATTCAAATGGGTGTTAATCCGGAACGAAACGAACAAAATCCGATTGGAATGGTTGACGTGCAATCCAATAATGATAGTCTTAAAAATGATGCAGATTCCAAAGAACCTACATTTTCAAAAGCAGAAAATACGGAAGTTTTGAAGAGTGAAGGAATGGAAGCAGCCTTGGCCAATGATCTTTCAGAACGAATAAGTGAAAAAGTGTCCAAAGAATCGAAAGCCGATTCTGTAGTAAGTGAGTTGAACGGGACAGCTGAAGTTGACTCGACGAAAAAAGACGTGGAAGACAGTTTGAAAATAAAGCTTCCGACGCCCTGGAGTATTGTTTTGGATGTTTCAAATGGAAACGTAGGGAAAAACTTTCATTCCACTAGTTTGTCCCCCGATCTAAATGAACGTCGTCAAAATGAAGAAACTGCTTTGAATACGTTTGAATATGGATTAGGCGTACGGTATGCTGTTTCTTCTAAAGTAACGATTGGTTCAGGATTAAAAGTGGCTAAATATGGTGAATTGGTTAATTATACACCTCTAAAAACGTTGACGATTGATACAAGTATCGTATTAACCCCTTTCCAAATTATAGATGTGGATAGCTCATTCACTACCTCTTTTTGGACTTTTGACTCAGTTTTTCAACAAGGGACTTGGTTTTATTTTGATTCTATATTTACACCTGCTGTTTGGAATTATGATACCACAATCACTAATGGACAGGATACGATTACAGAAATAAATCAGATTGCTAGTTTGGATTCTGGAATATTGGCGGCAAATGGCTATACCAAATTCACGTATATGGAAATCCCGATTTATGTGCAATACAAATGGTCTGTAGGTAAAAAGTGGGATGTGACCGTAGGAGGAGGACCTACAATTGGCTTCTTGATAAAAGAAGAAGGTCGATATTATGATGGGAATGTAGTGATGGCACGCTCGAGGAAAATGATTTATAACGTAAATACTTCGCTCGAGGTGCTTTACAATTTGAATGATCGTTTTGCTGTTGGAAGTTACTTGTTTGCAAGGGTGAATTTGAATAATGCCAGTTTGATGCAAGAGGAGCGCAGAACGTATTATGGCGGGAGAATAGGAATTCGATGTCATATTAAATTGTAGTACTCTAAGGACATTAATTTATTGTCTAAGTGAAATTTCAGCTTTTTTTGATTCCAAAAGAAGTTCTGTTTTAAATACATATAATAAAATTTATTATTCTTCTTAAAGGCCTGATTAATGTTGTTTCCGGTCAAATAACCCTGTTTTGTATGGAATAGACATTGGTTATTGGCATGTTGAAAATAACTATTGAAGTAAAGTGTTTTGCGTCAATATGTTTGGAATCGGGTTGAAGTCAATAAAATTTAATAGTTTAGAGGTGTCTTTGCTTAAAAACGCAACATGAGAAAGCATCTCGCCATATTTCTTACTTGTCTTCTTGCACTAGGAGTTGGACCAGGCTATGTAGCTACATCAAGTCTTGGACAATCATTGGCTTTTGATTCCATCTTAAACATGTCGTTTGATGACTTGAATAAGGTGACGATTACGGCAAGTAAGTATAAAGAATTAACCAATTCTACTCCCTCTTCCATTGAAGTGGTTACGGCAGATCAAATTCAACGTAGAAATTATACGGATTTATTGGAGTTACTGAAGGATCTGCCTTCGTTTGACGTGGTAATAGCCAATGGTGATTTGTATGGACAGGCATATGCAAGAGGGAATCAGAATGAGACGGCTGATCGAATGCTTATATTCATAAACGGGGTTAATTTTCAGGGATTAGGGTTTCAGAATATGCGTTTAGCACGAAATTTTCCAATGAGCTCTATTGAGAAAGTAGAGATTTTGATGGGACCATCTTCTGCGGTTTATGGTCCTTCCGCGTTCAGTGGAATTATTAATATAATCACCAAGGAAATCGATGAAGGAACGGAATTACAATTGCAGTCAGGTGTTGGGTCGTACAACTCCGCGTTCTTTGACGGTATGATTCGTGGTAAACAAAAGGAATTGGAATATTCATTGGCTGGACGCTATTTCCGAAGCGACGACCCTGATTTTTCCAGCCGCCCTGGTTATTTTTCAAATGACTTGATTGCTTCCACATGGACGCCTTTGGCTCAGCGGTATCCATTAGATTACCAAGATCCGGCTGAGGATTATGGGATTGTGGCTTCGTTAAAATATAAAAATGTGCAATTTGGATTCAATCGAATGTATTTTGCGGAGGCAACAGGCCCTGAATATCCATTAGATAAGGCGCTTCCATCCACGGTCTGGGTATCTTCTCGAAATTTAGGGTTTATTCAATTTGATCACGCGTTTTCGCATAAGTTGAAAAGTAAAAGCATGTTGAGTTATAAGGATGGAGATACTCCCCCCGCTTCTATTTGGGCCGAGCGTTATGATTTCGATTCGGATGGGGACAATGATATTCACATTGGGTATTGGCAGTTTTTTAATAGGCAATTTGCATTGAATCAAGATTTGGTTTTTCAAGCGAATAAGCAAACCTTGCTAAGTGGTGGATTTAGTGTCGAGCATAATAATTTTCAAAAAGGATATCAATTGGAATTTGGCAATTGGGTATCTGACTCGGCAGATAGCTATGATTATCCTTCCATTCCTAGTGTTGATCCGACGTTGAAGAATAATTCAAATCGTTATGAAATGATTAATGCGGGAGGGTATTTTCAGCTTAAATATAGTTCTAAAAATAAGCGTTTATTTTTTGTGCCAGGCATTCGATATGACTACAATAGTATTTACGAGAATACCTTTAATCCAAGGGTAGGAATTGTCTACAATCTGGGAAATGAGACTTTGTTAAAAGTAAATTACGGAACGGGATTTCAATATCCGTCTCCTAGAAGTTTGTACGGCGATTGGGCGGGTACCACGGTTTCTGAACATTTAGAACCGGAGAAAATCCGATCTCTGGAAGCGGATTTAAGTTTTTCACTTGGTGGAAATGCGGAGAATAAATTTAAGTCTTATTATAACATAGTTGATAATACCGTAATTCAAGGAGTGAATCTACCACGACGTACTGTGATGGGATTAGAGTATTATTTAACCGCGAAAGTTCAGTCACCTTATAAGAATATTAAGGACGTTTTTGTGACGTTTAACTATGCGTATGTAGATGCAAAATACGATATGATTCTTACCGATACGATTCTTCCAGTAAATGAAGATCCGATATATCGGGCTAGTGATCGAATTGGAACCATTGCGCCGTTTCGATTTAATTTGATTTTGAACAGCTTGTTTTATGATCGGTTTAATGTGAACCTGATTAATAATTACGTTGCAGCAAGGCCTACAGTTGTCTCGAATCCGATTGAGTCGGTGGATGCGTACTTGCTTACGGATGTAACACTTTCCTACCGTCCAAAGAAGGAATCTAGGATGGCTGACTTTAGGTTTTCGTTTAAAATTCGCAATGCGTTGGATGTGGACTATTATCATCCTGGGATTTCGAAGGCTGATGCAGGGGAGTTTACTTCTCAACCTTCAATGGGATGGTATTCATCTCGTTTGCCACAAGCAAGACGGAATTATTTGTTGATGTTAGATATGAAGTTTTAAAAGAGTTTGCGAGAGGAATCTGAATCTATCTACGGGTTTCTTGTCAAATAAGGATTTTTAATTTTGTATACTTTACACTTGCATCTAAATCCTAGCCAAAATTTTGGTTTTGAATAGTTTTGCGTCGATGCAACGCTACAGTTTTCCAAATTATCTTTAAAACTACCACCTAATGCAATACCGGGCTCATTAATTATTTCTGCAACGTTCCCAACCATGTGATAAAACCCTTTTTGATTAGGGAGAAAGCTGTCTATGGCATTTAAAGGTGCTCGTTCATCTGTGTTTTTCACCTCCCCCGACTTATTTCTAGGCATGAAGTCAGGATAATTTAAAGGGTATTCATAAAGTGCATTAACTTGCTGCTCCCAATGTTTGGTTTTTACTTTTCTAAAGGCTCTTTTGAATTCTTTTGAAGTTAAAGAAGAGTCGGTTTGGCTATAATATCTTGCCCAGGATTTAAAAGTAGTTTTTGCATAAGTGGTATGTAGACCATGTGGATATTTCGTTGTATTTAATCCGCCAGAAGCCGCTTTTTCCCATTCCATTTTAGTAGGGAGGGAATATTCAAAATACCAAAGAGAGTCACTTTTCCAATTGGATTTTAAAGTGTCATGATGCACGTTGGTATTGTACAGTTTAAACACCATTTTTGACCGCCAAAGAGCGAAATCCATTGCTTGTTGATGTGTGATTCCAACTACCGGATAATCTCTGAATGCGGGATGACGCAAATAGAAATCAGCATATTCTTTGTTGAAATTAGTAGTGGACCAAACAGAGGTATCGGGTAGTGCTTGGATGAATTGCGCCTTGGAGGAATCATGTTGTAAAAACCAAAGATACTCAAGCCAATAGATATTGGAGGCCTCAATTTTGTCCATAAATAAGTGCTGATCAAGGGAAAGTGGTAGCGTTCCAGGTGGAGTCGGGATACGTGTGCCCACAGTATTCTTGATTTTTTTGAAGGAACCAGAGCTCAAAAAGAATAAAAGCATCAAAAAGGACACTTTTGGAAGAAAACGAAATGTCGATATAAAGTCCATGCAAACTTATTTCTTGTATGGATTCTTTATTTTGTAAATTTCACAAGCAAAACGAACGCCCAACCAATGTTGTGGGCTAGAGTATTGTTGCCTGCCTTTAACGGTGCATTCTGATAAAGAATCCTTAAAACTACCACCTTTTGCAATGTTCGGTTCAGCCACCATTTCAGCAACGTTGCCCATCATTTCATAAAAAGCGGCATAGTTAGGAGGACTGTAATATATGTTTGTGGTAGGAGGTGTTGATTTAAAAAGACGATGTTTCGATTTCAATTCAAAAGTCTCACAGGGAATAAAATCTGGTTTTTCAGGAGGAGAACGTTGCTTGCAATTAATAGCAAATTTCCAATTTCGATCGGAATAGCTATGGAATTTCTTTTTGAATGTTTTCGCAGAGAGACTAGAATCCGAAAGGGCATATAGATTTTCCCAATCCTTCATTTTATATTTTGTGTAAATATCTTCTAATCCGTGGGGGAATTTGGCTGGATCCAATGGGCCAGTTGCTGCAGCTTCCCATTCTTTTTCCGTTGGTAGTCGATAATTGAAAAACCAAAGAGAATCAGATGCCCAATTCAATTGGTTTGTGTCTTTGTGGATGTCTGCATTGTATTTTTGGAAAACCATATGGGATCGCCAAACCGCATATTTTTGCACTTGCGCATGTGATACGCCGACTACAGGATAATAGCGAAATCCTGGGTATCTGAGATAGTGATCAGTAAAAAGTTTTGCTTGGTACCAGAATTCGCATTGGGTCCAAACGTTTGTGTCGGGTAATGCTTCCTGATAGGCTTGTTCGGAGGAGTCTATTCTTAAGTAATATAAATACTCCAACCAATGAATGTTTGCCATTTCGGTTTCATCAATTTGAACATCGCCAATAGCCGGAATTACACCTGGAGCCCCAGGTTTTTCAAACTTTCGTTCTTTTGTAAAAGAAAGTAATACGAGGATTATTGATAAGAATAAAACCTTTGAAGTTGTTAAACGCCATTTGCTAGTCGCGAAATAGGTTGATTTCATAATGACCTTAATTAATAAATAGGTTTGTATCGATCTATTAACGCAACAAAAATTAGAAATTTAAAACATCTATTAAAGATGTCTTAAATTCCAATTTTGATAAATACTAATCTAAATAGAAGAGCGATTAGACTATTCTTATTTATTTCTCCTTATTCTTTTCTTCGGAAGCTTTATTGTATGCTTTTACAATTTTAGACACTAATTTATGACGAATAATATCTTCATCGGTTAGCTCTACAAAGCCAATTCCATCAACCCCTTTTAACAATCGAACGGCCTCTTTTAATCCGGAAAATTGATGTTTTGGTAAATCGATTTGTGAAATATCTCCTGAAACTACCACTTTTGCTTGTCGACCCATACGGGTTAAAAACATTTTCATTTGTTGGGTTGTGGTGTTTTGTGCTTCATCTAGAATTACAAAAGCCTTATCCAACGTTCGTCCACGCATGTAGGCGAGTGGAGCAATTTCAATAATCCCATTTTCGCGGTAGTATTCCATTTTTTCCACAGGAAGCAATACACGAAGAGCGTCAAAAATTGGTCGTAAATACGGATCAATTTTTTCTTCCATGTCTCCGGGAAGGAATCCAAGATGTTCTCCTGCTTCCACTGCTGGACGGGTAATGATGATTCGTTTAACTTCTTTGTTTTTTAGCGCACGCACCGCCAGTGCAACTGAAATAAATGTTTTTCCAGTTCCAGCAGGTCCTACAGCAAAAACCAAATCATTTTCATCTACAGATTGCACCAACCGAAGTTGATTTTCACTGTTTGGTTTGATTACATTGCCATGTGTTCCATACAAAAGAGAATTTTCTTTGGATCCAAACGACTTTATTTCTTTGTCTTGAAGTAATTTCTCTACGTTTTCGATCGAGATCTTTCTACTGGTTTCGTAATGTAGTTTGAGAGATTCGATAATGTCGTTGACGCGCACCAATACAGAGGTAGGTCCTTCAATAATGATTTCATCGCCTCGAGAGGTGATTTTACTGGTTGGAAATGCTTCCTCTATTTTTTTGATGTTCTCATTCTCTACACCGAGAAAATCGACCAAGTTTATTCCGTCTAAACGGATTGATTTTTCTACCAAATTTATATTAATTTAATTCCTTAAAAATATCCACCTAAAAATAAGTATTTTTGCCCAAAATCAAGCGATTCTGAAAAGACTTTTATGTCTATTATAACGTTAACATCGGATTATGGATACAAAGATTATTATGTTTCTGCTTTAAAAGCAAAACTTTTATCTGAGGTATCCGGTATTCAAATTGTTGATATTTCGCATGAAATCGCCCCTTTTAACGTAAAAGAGGGTGCTTTTGTTCTGAAAAACGCCCTTGCTTATTTCCCAGAAAAGACGATTCATTTATTTATTGTAAACGAGGGTGGGCAACGAAAAGATGGAGACTTTTTACTGATTCGAATGGCGTCACAAATTATTTTGGGCACTGGAAGAGGTTTTGTAAATGCATTGGGTGATAGTCCGGATGAAATCATTTTGTTGGATAAACCTTCTGGTACGTTTCCAGCTATTGAAGTCTTTCTGGATGTAATTAAGTCGATTTCGGAGGGGGCAAAACCCGAGTCTCTTGGTGAAATTCAAAATATGATGGGATTTCAGAGTGATTTGCATCTTCAAAATGATTTAATCATTGGCGCCGTAGTTTACGTTGATAATTATGGGAACTTGGTGACGAATATTCACCAATCGGACTTTGAGAAAATTCAGCAAGGAAGAGAATTTGATATTAATTTTGGACGAGAGCATGTTCGACAAATTCAGCAATCCTATTTGAATATAGAACCGAGTGAATCGGCATGTATTTTTAATTCCGCGGGCTACTTGGAGATCCTTGTTTCGTTGGGAGATGCCAGTAGGTTGCTTGGATTGAAAGTTGGTTCTCAAGTGAAAATCGACTTTAAAAAACAATAATTACCATCTTAACTATGCTTACCCGAATTGTACGATTGAGTTTTCACCCAGAAAATGTTCCGGCATTTTTAGATATTTTTCATGAATCGAAATCATTGATTGAGGCTTTTGATGGGTGCAATGGTGTGGAATTGATGCGTGATCATGATTTAGAACATGTGTATTACACGCATTCCAAATGGAATTCAAAATCGGACTTAGATAACTATCGACACTCGGAAGTGTTTGGAGGAGTTTGGAAACGAACCAAGGCTTTATTTAATGATAAGCCGCAAGCATTTTCGTTGGTTTCGCCAACATGAGGTTGAAATCGAACGGAACCGAATCGCATCATTTTACCGATTCGATTCGATTTACTTAACTTTACAATACAATTTATACTACTTGAGCTATGACTTACTTTGAATTATATGAAATTCCAGAATCTCTTCACGTGGATGCAGCGTTTGCCAAGAAGAAATTTTTGGAGTTGAGTCGAAAATTCCACCCGGATTTTCATGGAGGAGCGAGTGAGGAAAAGCAACAAGAAGTGCTGGAATACTCTACGATGAACACCAATGCATTTAATACGTTTAAAACTAAGGTTAAAACGATTGAGTATGTATTGAGCACACATGATTTATTGCAAGAAGGATATCAATTGGCACCTGATTTTCTGATGGAAATGATGGAAATCAATGAGGAATTGATGGAAATGGAATTTGATTTTAACGCCGCAAATTTGGTTAAGGTAGAAGAATCAGTGCGAACGGTAAAAGATGAATTGGAGCAGGAATTAGCATCGAATGTTTCGGCGTTTGAATCTATAACGGATGAGTCGGAGAAGTTGAAATTGTTAGAAAAGGTAAAGGAGTATTATTATAAGAATAAGTATTTAGTTCGGATAGAAGGGGTGGTTTTGAAGATGAAGAGTTGAGAATTCAGAATTCAGAATACAGAATTGAGAATTCAGATTCAGTTTTTTTTTTGTTTTGGATGCTACTACGTTTTGGGGTGGGGATAACCTTCAAAACCTTGCTTATTATAAGTTGGGAGGCTCAAATATGAGTCTAAGTAATAATTAGGAAATTTTGAAGGTTTGAGCGTGGGGGAGTGACCCTGAATAAAGGGAATGTGAAGGAGAATAAAGTATAAAGAAAGAAAAAAAGAGAAGCCGTATTAATAGCTTCTCCATTCCGTTTATAATTTGAGACTTATCTTCTTAATTTGATACTCTTTTAAACTTAGTGAAATCAGGTTTTCTTTTTTCTAAGAATGCATCACGGCCTTCCTTAGCTTCTTCTGTCATATAGGCTAGTCTGGTTGCTTCACCTGCGAATACTTGTTGTCCAACCATACCATCATCCGTTAAGTTCATTGCGAATTTCAGCATACGAATGGAAGTTGGAGATTTTTCTAATATTTCTTGAGCCCATTGATAGGCTGTGTCTTCCAATTCTGCGTGAGGCACTACTGCATTTACCATCCCCATGTCATATGCTTCCTGAGCAGAGTAGTTTCTTCCTAAGAAGAAAATTTCACGGGCCCTCTTTTGACCAACCATTTTTGCTAGATAGGCAGATCCATATCCACCATCAAAGCTTGTTACGTCTGCATCGGTTTGTTTAAATATCGCATGTTCTTCACTTGCAAGGGTCATGTCACATATTACATGTAAACTATGTCCACCACCTACAGCCCAACCTGGTACTACGGCTATTACAGCTTTAGGCATGAAACGAATTAATCGTTGTACTTCTAAAATGTTTAGTCTACCGGTCCCATCTTCTCCAATATAACCAGAATCACCGCGTGCACGTTGGTCTCCACCGCTACAAAAAGAATATACTCCATCTTTAGTAGAAGGACCTTCAGCAGATAATAATACGACTCCGATATCTTGATCTTCACGTGCATCTAAAAATGCGTCGAAAAGTTCAGAAGTAGTTTTAGGACGAAAGGCATTGCGGACGTTAGGTCGATTGAATGCTATTCTAGCTACCCCATTAAATTTTTTATATGTGATATCTTCGTATTCTTTGGCAGTTACCCAGTTGATTTCGGACATGATAAGCTTGATTTTAGAGTTTGAGTCAAAGGTAAGAAAAAAAGGAGTTTTTTTAGTTCTTCAGTAGCTCAGTTCTTCGGTTTCTCGGTTCTTCGGTTCCTCAGTTCTTCGGTTCTTCGGTTCTTCCGTTTTTTCGGTTTCCAATTATTCTTCCTTAACTAACAACTGAATAACTGATCAACTGAATAACTTCTTTTTTACAATTTTTCGATTTCTCGGTTCTTCGGTTCTTCGGTTCCTCAGTTCTTCGGTTCCTCAGTTCTTCGGTTCTTCAGTTCTTCAGTTTTTCGATTTCCAATTATTCTTCCTTAACTAGCAACTGAATAACCGATCAACTGAATAACTTTTTTACAATTCTTCGGTTCTTCCGTTTTTTCGGTTTGCAATTATTCTTCCTTAACTAGCAACTGAATAACTGATCAACTGAATAACTTTTTTACAATTTTTCGGTTTCTCAGTTCTTCCGTTCTTCAGTTCTTCCGTTTTTTCGGTTTGCAATTATTCTTCCTTAACTAACAACTGAATAACTGATCAACTGAATAACTTCTTTTTTACAATTCTTCGGTTCCTCAGTTCTTCCGTTCTTCAGTTTTTCGATTTCCAATTATTCTTCCTTAACTAGCAACTGAATAACCGATCAACTGAATAACTTTTTTACAATTCTTCGGTTCTTCCGTTTTTTCGGTTTGCAATTATTCTTCCTTAACTAACAACTGAATAACTGATCAACTGAATAACTTTTTTACAATTCTTCGGTTTCTCAGCTCTTCGGTTCCTCAGTTCTTCCGTTTTTTCGGTTTGCAATTATTCTTCCTTAACTAGCAACTGAATAACCGATCAACTGAATAACTTCTTTTTTACAATTCTTCGGTTCTTCCGTTCTTCCGTTTTTTCAGTTTGCAATTATTCTTCCTTAACTAGCAACTGAATAACTGATCAACTGAATAACTTCTTTTTTACAATTCTTCGGTTCCTCAGTTCTTCCTTTTTTTCAGTTTGCAATTATTCTTCCTTAACTAGCAACTGAATAACTGATCAACTGAATAACTTCTTTTTTACAATTCGTTAGATGGATTAAGAGATATGATTTTCTTAAAAAGGAATGTCATTAAGCATTCGGAAGGATAAATTAATTAATACAAATAGATTAATGAGTGCTTTTTTTCTTTGCTTATTCAGAATCTTTAAATAGCTTTGCCCTCCGTTTGTAAAAACGAATGCCAAGATCACCTGCCCAGGTGGCGGAATTGGTAGACGCGTTGGTCTCAAACACCAATGTCTTCGGACGTGCCGGTTCGACTCCGGCCCTGGGTACTAGAAATCCTTTTCGACGTAAGTCGGAAGGGATTTTTTTGTTTTATACGAAGCATGAAACAAAATCCGGAGGAGAAGTTTATTCCGAAATCGGGAACTCCGGCCTAGGTTAGGGAAATCATTTCGAATAGGTAATAGTCGGAACATGTCTTGTTTTTGGTAATGTTTCGTATTTCGATAAATGAGTGCGAGCGATTTTTTGAAGCATCGAAATGTCATCTCCATCAGAGTCCTCTTTCAGAGTGACTCTGATGGAGATTTAAATTGCCTTTAATGCACACTAATGATAACCAACGCAGCCACTAATAAATATAGTAGTCTTACACGCGTTACGTTGCCACTAAACGCGCGCAAGATGAGGTTTATTCTACTATTCTATTTCGGCTTACACTATAATTGTCGAATTCGGGATGATGCCAAAATTTTTCTAATCCCCATTTGGCTATCAATTCCATTTCAGAAGCATAAATTGGATATAGTCCAGAAATGCTGATTTTATAGTCTAAGCCAACATCAATATTTAAAAAGTCTTTTCTTTCTATGGTGGATGGTGCAAACACGAAAAACGCATCCATCTCGGATGAATTGGAAATCTTATCTCGAAAGTTTATTGTATTGCTATATGAAAAAGGACAATTACCACGTAATTTGTTAGCAATGCAGCTTACTACATCCCCCCAAGCCATATCTTCTGAATCAACCGATATAATTAATTCTGGTCTACTTAGTTTCCAATCTGGATGATTTACTAAAGAAAGACCATAAGTCAATGCCGTAATCATTCCTTTTTCTGGGATATCGCGATATACAATACTTGTTACTCCTTTTAGTTCTTGTATTGTTGATTCGTTAGAAAAGAATTCAGGTTCAACCTTGAAAATTTTATCCAGATGCTCCAAATATCTTTCAATTGGGCTTTTGATTGGTAGACTCATCGAATAGGTTCTAAATCACTATGAGATTCTAATCATTCTTAGGCAATTTCATATCCTGGCAAACATCTTTCAATATTTCGCATGGATCAACATCCAAGGCTAATGCAATCAAATACAGTTCCCACACTTTCAATTGAGTTGATACATCATTGGTAAGCAAACTTAATCGAGCACTACTTATTCCCGTCTTTCTGGATATTTCCGCTTTGCTTGCAGATTTTTTGTTTAGATATTGTCCTAATTCGGTCATTTCTTTTGATTTATCGCATTCAAATTTAGCATATTATCATCTTTCTTTAGAAAATCTAAATAGTAAGTTTGATTGTATTTAGATAATAACTAAATTTGTTTTTATTATCTAAAATAAAATTGAGATAATCACAAATAGTTAGTGCTATGAAATCAACGAATAATATAGAATTGGATATTGCTTTGAAGGAGTTACTTCAATATTATCCTACTCAAAAGGAATTGATTGAAGCATTGGACGAAATTCTATATGCTTTGTTCTTTGTTGATCGTGATTGCTTGCTTCCAATTGAATTGCATAATATGGCGTTTACTATAAAGAGACTAAAGAAAGTAATACTGGCCAACGACATCCAAAGCGAGGATAAATAAAATAGTTGGGTAATGCCAACATGGAAAGTCTGCCGCCGAATGGGACTTGCTCGTTTGTCCCGTGGTATTACTCCATAACGAACACTAAAAACAAATGAAAGAGTTGTGAATCTTATGTCATTAAGAAATAATCAAAACAGTCATTTCTCCTGCTGTCGAAATGACTGTGAAATAATGTTTTGAGGCTGCTTGCTTGTTTGTTTGTATATGAATTTTATATATCACCAGAGTCACTCTGATAGATATGCATTTCTTAAAGAGGCATTGGTAGGAAAAGCATAAATGATTCTATTGTATCCAGTTATATTTTAAATAAAAACGGATACGAAGGTGTCGAATTTAGGCATTCATTGCTAAATCAAATAAGAATAACAAGGATATTGCAATCGCCAAGCACAATTCAACAATAAGAACCGTTCTGTAATTTTTTAGAAATTTCTGTAAAAGGAAGTCAAATAATCCACCTAAAATTCCACATGCTGCAAAAAAAGCCATGACTATTCTCATGAACTCATCTCTTCTCAAATCATCAATATTAAATATTGAATATAATACTACTCCCACTACTAAAATGGCAGAAGAAATATTAAACATGTTTAATTTATACTTCATTTTTCATTACGAATATAAAAGAATTGTAATTCAATATTCAAGTTTGGTTTAGATAATAAATATAACTTTGAAAGAAGGGTGTTAAGGCTCAGGTATGAGGTTGTGGTTACGCGACAAAGGCTTTAAGAATTAATCAAAGCCGTCATTTTCCTGCCGTCGAAAGGATTTAAAGTAGTTTTTGTTAGGGTTTGTTTCTTTTTCACTTCTTTATTTATAGATATATTTTGCATATTTTTGTCTTTAATATTAAATATTAAAATTATGACAGAAAATAAATTAGCAAAAATAAATTTTTATGGTGGCCTAATCGGTTTGTTTTTTTCTGAGAAGGCAATTATAAATAAAGAATTGACAAAGTGGAATTCAAATGGGTATAAAGCAGTACAAATAACTTCCTCACCTGTGAGTTACTTTTTTGTGATTCTGTCTTTGCTCTTACTATTTGCTACAATGTTTCTATTCACGTTTACAAATGGTGTCTGGATTCTTATGGAAAAAGAGAAATGATCAGATAGTAAATGAATTTTAACCTGTTCAGACGCTAGGTTGGGTTAGTGCTTATTCATAGTTAGTGGTTTTCTTAGAAGCATTGAGCAAATCATAATATTCCTTTCGAACGATCTCTACCGTTTCCGTAGAAGGAAGCGTGCCTTTTGCAAAATTGGAGGTACACTCCATTTTTATATAAACTGGACTTCGTTGTTTTATGACATATACGCCTTGAAACAGCGCATGGGCGGAACCATTATTGGTAATGCGTTTTGCGTCGTCGGATGAATGTCCCATGTAAAATGTATCACCTTCAAGAGCCCAACTGCGTTCAAATCCATATCCGTTGTCGTACACAATCAAAACTAAATTCTCTTTGTCTGGTTTTGAAAAGTCTACATAGTCGAATTCAGGTAAAGGAGTACTATAATTTGCCATTGGTTTTCTATTGATGCTATCTCTGTTTAGAATTTGTGGAAATTCCTTCGGAACCTCCGTTTCTCCGTTGGGATAAATAAGGTATGACAAGATATACCAACGATCCTTTGTAAAAGAAGAATCAGGTAGTGGGAGTTTTAGCGTTTCTTCTAATGTAGGAACGGGTGTCTTAATTTCATTTGGAGCAATGCAAGAAAACAGAAGAACTGCCGCAACGATTGAAGTGAGAATCCTTCGCCAATATTGAATAACTTTTTTCATTCTTAAATATAATTAAATACACAATAATTCTACCTTCAATACGTAATTTGTCATGTGGATATCCAGCTGCACGCATTCATACGAGATAGGTTCTGCATTCTTCGAATAAATGAATCTAGTATTTTTTGTATATTTGTTAAAGGCAGGAACCTATAGTTTCGTTTTGATTCGGAGTGAATTCAAATCCAACCAAATCTAATTCATTTGGAGCCCCGATAATTTAATTGCCGCTAAAGCAGTACAATCAAGTTAGGTTAGTTATATGAGGTATCCGATTTTTTCATTCGCAATATTATTGACATTCATTCTTATGTCAAATGTCTTTTATGCAGCAGACATCAACGTCCAATCAAAACCAACCGAAGTAACGATTTATCATTCTGGAGCATTAGTCTATCGCTCTTTTGATGATAATTTGGCTCCAGGAACACATAACTTAACTTTTGAAAATGTGTCTTCGAAAATGTTGCTGAACACGATTAAAATACAAAATAAAAGCGTCACCATTCTCAATAAAAACATTGTTAAAAAGCTATCGAAAGAGGAATTTGACGCACTGAATGATGTGAAATATGGTTTGGAGAATGAATTGAGTTTATTAGAATTGAAATACAAGGAGCCGTCATTTATTCAGAAAGTGGAAGATCTTGAAAAAATGATGGGCTTTTATTCCACAAAATTAGTTGATCTTAAGAAACGACTTCGAGCCGTAAATCGAAAACTAGAGGAAGCAAAAAAGCTTGAAAACATTGTGTTAAAGAATCAAGATGGTGCGATTTTACAACTCTTAGTTTCTGTGAATCAAATGGTAACGGATCCTATAGTCTTGCAATATGTGGTAGGAGGAATTGGTTGGAGCCCAAGCTATGATGTTCAAATTGAAGACCCAAATCAAAAAAAGATTGGTCTGAAATATATTGCGCGCACGATGAGTCAAACGGGAGAAAATTGGGTGGATGTAAGGGTGAATTTGTCCTCTTCTTTTCCACTAAGTCAGCCTACCGAATTGCCCTTTCCTGATGGTCCTTGGACATTGGGTGGTTCTCGGAGTTTTGCTTCTTCCAAAAGGAATAATCAGATCCAGCAACAAATGAATCAAATTCAACGCTTAGAAGGTATTGAGTATGACGAAATCACTATTCCTTCGTACATCAAAAAGGTAGAGTTAAAAGGAACATATACAATTAAATCCAATAGTACAGTGTACTCATTGCCTATAATGGATATAAGTTTGCCGGCTTCTTTTTATTATTACGCGTTTCCAAGCATAGATCCAGAGCCCTTTTTAGTGGCAGAAGTGACGGATTGGAGTAGTTATGGTTTCATCGACGGAGTGGCAAATGTATCTGTGAAAAACAATGATATAGGTAAGTCAAAAATAAATTTCAGTCAGTTTACAGATGTGCTTATTTTACCAATTGGTAAAGATAACAGTGTGTACGTTAAACGAGAGGAAGCAGCCAATCAAACGTTTACTAAGGAGTCCAGTTTATCAAAACGAACACGTGATAATCAGGCATTCACGTATGAATTACAAAACAACAATAAGTTTGAAGTCAAAGTGAAATTGTTGGATCAATATCCTATTTCACAGTCAAAGTCGGTAAAAGTAGAATTGTTGGAAACGTCCAACGGAACAACGAATGAATCTATTGGACAAGTGGAATGGGTGTTGAATTTAGCGCCTGGTAAATTAATGAAAAAGGAGCTTTCTTTTGAAGTGAATTCATCCTCCGGACCGTTGCCTGCAATTCGTACACCTGGATACAAATACGGAGAAATTAAATTTTCAACGCCGAGGATTTAGTTTTTCGGTTTCTCGGTTCCCCAGTTCTTCAGTTCCTCGGTTCTTCAGTTTGCCATTATTCTTCCTTAACTAGCAACTGGATAACTGATCAACTGAATAACTCTTTTTTTACAATTCTTCGGTTTCTCAGTTTCTCGGTTCCTCAGTTCTTCAGTTTCTCGGTTCTTCAGTTTGCAATTATTCTTTCTTAACTAGCAACTGAATAACTGAACAACTGAATAACTCTTTTTTTACGATTCTTCGGTTTCTCGGTTCCCCAGTTCTTCAGTTCCTCGGTTCTTCAGTTTGCCATTATTCTTTCTTAACTAGCACTGAATAACTGAACAACTGAATAACTCTTTTTTTACGATTCTTCGGTTTCTCGGTTCCCCAGTTCTTCAGTTCCCCAGTTCTTCAGTTTGCAATTATTCTTTCTTAACTAGCAACTGAATAACTGATCAACTGAATAACTCTTTTTTTACGATTCTTCGGTTTCTCGGTTCCCCAGTTCTTCAGTTCCTCGGTTCTTCAGTTTGCCATTATTCTTTCTTAACTAGCAACTGAATAACTGATCAACTGAATAACTCTTTTTTTACAATTCTTCGGTTTTTCGGTTCCCCAGTTCTTCAGTTCCTCGGTTCTTCAGTTTGCCATTATTCTTTCTTAACTAGCAACTGAATAACTGAACAACTGAATAACTCTTTTTTTACAATTCTTCGGTTTCTCAGTTTCTCGGTTCCCCAGTTCTTCAGTTCCTCGGTTCTTCAGTTTGCCATTATTCTTTCTTAACTAGCAACTGAATAACTGAACAACTGAATAACTCTTTTTTTACAATTCTTCGGTTTCTCAGTTTCTCGGTTCCCCAGTTCTTCAGTTCCTCGGTTCTTCAGTTTGCCATTATTCTTTCTTAACTAGCAACTGGATAACTGATCAACTGAATAACTCTTTTTTTACAATTCTTCGGTTTCTCAGTTTCTCGGTTCCCCAGTTCTTCAGTTCCTCGGTTCTTCAGTTTGCCATTATTCTTCCTTAACTAGCAACTGAATAACTGAACAACTGAATAACTCTTTTTTTACAATTCTTCGGTTTCTCAGTTTCTCGGTTCGTTCTATGTTTTAAAGGTACTAACTGATCAACTGAATAACTGAATAACTGACCAACCGAATATCTGACCAACCGAATAACTGATCTTCCCGATATCCCATTTCATCTGGAATTTCAGATAGAATATAAAGCCCAAAATGAACCGATGCTAGGATAAAGAGCATGAACATCATGAACGCCAATTCAGCTAACAAGATCCAAAGGGATTTTCGATAACGAAAGAGTACATATAAATATCCCAATGAAACTAAATAGGGTAATGTATTAAATAGGTAATATAATGCACTGATATGCCATGGGTTTTCCTTCCAAATTGGGATATACCGCCAATCATGATCTACAAAATCAAGTTTGTAACCTACTAAATCCGCTTGATTATGTTTGGAAAGAAATAAGAGCATAATAAATGAAAAAACGGAAATAGCTACAGATCCTAAAAGATACAAAGAAGCTCTGGCAAGTACTTTTTTGATATTTGGATTGATCTTTATTTGCATTGGTGCTCGTGCTAAGAAAGATAACGAGTAATTTGAAACTTTATTTAGACATGGGAGGTATAACAGTAGGTAGATGTATTACAAAGTGATCAAGTGAGATTTTTTATAACCATATTATTTGGTAGGCTATTGCTTTCAGGAGCCGCATTTGGTCAGCAGATTATTGGAGCCAAAGGGATCAACGATTTGACCATAAAGGAGTCGAAGTTTTCGGCTGTTAAGAAAAAATATCCGAAAGGAAAGTGTATTAAATCAAAACGCAAGGATCGAATTCGCTATGGAATGGCAAAATTACGAAGTGGGGGATGTATAAAAGTTAAGATGAAGAAGTTGAGTCCCAAATATTATCGTTTTTTGACTTCTGATTCAACTATTTGTTTTGTGTTTGACCAAAACAAAATTCTAAAATCAATAGAATTAAGTGGAGCGGCATTGTACCAATCAAACAGAGGGATTGTTGCAGGTAAAAGTTTGTTTTTTGAAGCTTTGAAGGCTTATGAGAATTCGATTATTATAGAAAGAACCACTAAAGACAATAAAAAATACGCATCCTTGGCATACGAACATATCTCTTTTAAAAGTGAGGATTACACTGGTAAAAGGAATACGTTGGAAAGTTTAGAAATCAAAACAATCGTGATTTATTAATCACGTGGTTATTTTGATGTAGGAGGTTTCAAGGTTACGCATCATCATCCCCTTTGCCCTTCCCTTTCTTAGGAGTTTCGGGTTCTCTCAATCTTCTTACTGGGTTTGGACTTGCCAAACTTGCCATTGCAGAAATTCCTTTCTTAGGCATTGATTTTCGTCGATTACCAACTTTCCTTGCCGGACTAACGGCTGCAAGACCTTGCATCTTGTTTTCCTTCGCGAAGCGTACTAATCTTCGTTTTTGTTGTTCACGGGTACGCAGTATATGTTCTGAAAAAAGTGCATGAAGATTCTTAGAGTTATCCAGATCTCCTCCTTTTTTTGCATTTACTTGTACATGTTGACCTTTGAATTTCTTTTCTTCCTCGGGGCGAATGGTGCCCTGCAACGTTTTTAAATGAGCAATGATTGTGGCTTCTAATGGGTTTTTTGCTGCAAGGACGGCCGCCCCTCGATCTTCATGAAAATCAGCTTGCCCAACCGTAAGTGGTTTGCCGGTAGCACTTGATACTGCAGCACCACTATGTCCGGCAGCACCACCTCCGGCAGGAGACCATAATAAGCTATCCGTAGGGGCTCGAAGCGTTTTTTGGGCTTGCATCCAGGTTAAAAGGCTGCCATCGGATAATTCAGATGTTGGATCGATACCTGGCCTTAGACCTGCATCTCTTGCTATGAATTCACGTGTGTCTGCGGTTTTAAAAAGTTCATCTTTTCCAGATCCCCATTCCATATACTGGTCTTTCGTCGCTTCTACCCGAACTCGACTGGCGATTAAGGCTCGATTGTGCCTCGCATTCGGAACTGTTTGACTTTCAGGATCAGAATCTGCTAAGAATTTGTTAATTAAATCGGTATTCGGTCCACCAGCAGCTCCTTCTTTTCGAGCATCTGCCGTAATGCGATCAATATTTCTATAAAAGGCCTCATGTGGTGATTCTCCCTTTTTTCGTTTAAAAATCCGATTGCTTTTAAAATCAGCGTCTGCTTGGGCCGCATTGGCTTGTCCTCCATCTGCTGCAGGATAATGATTTGCTAAAGCCTGCTGGGCTTCTTGCTTTTCTGCGTCAGTAGGGTCTCTTTCCGTACTTTTAGCCCCTTTTGTAGCATTGGTATAAAGTTTATCTTCCTCTACAATTCGATTGAGCTGGTTTTTAATGCGGATCTTTTCACTTCCTGCCACTTCAGCCGCAAATCCAGGATCTTCCGTATCGTATTCTTTGCCTTTTATTTTAGTTTTTCCTCGCCTGTAATCTTTAAGAAAGAACTTGACCCGCTGAATCGGTTGATTCGCATTGAATGATGGGAAATCCGATTTTTTTCCTTTTTGCTGTGTAATTTCGCTTCCAAATACTCTATTGTCCTCTAAATAATGCGTTTTTGAAACGGGTCGGGAAGTTCTGTGACTTGCCGAGATTGGTAAGGATAAATCTGTGTTTGTATGTTCGTATTTAAACAATTGCATAGACAGTGTGAAAAGAAATGAGGATTGTACGTAGTTACTAATCTCTTTCAATTGAATTCAACCAAAGATCAAGTTAGGTAAAAATGTTGTAATTATGTGTGATTAATTCCTTTTAAGAAAAAAATCTAATGTGATTTTGATTGTTTAATAATTTGGAGATCCAGGATAGACGGTAGAATATTTCAGTCGTTTTTGCTTTAAAAAACGTACCTTAGTTATCTTTCATGAGAAAAATAAGTGTTCATATCCTGTTGCTATGCATGTTGGCTTGTACTTCCAAAGCACAACTTCCAGTAATTGAAAAATCCGATTTCTTAACTAAACATGACCTAGATGGAGATGGAGAGAAGGATCAAATCTGGTTTGATTATTCGCAAGGAGCACATTGTTGTTATCAAATTCATATTGAGTTATCGGCTAGTGGTAAGGAAATATATTATCCGTTTGATATGGATGGGGGATATTTAATGGGAGTAGATGATTCTCAACCGAATCATTTTTATATCAAGGATTATGATAAAGACGGTCGTGCAGAGATATTCATGTCTATTTCAACTTATAATGGGCGTCCTTCGTCGATTCCTGAATCTTGGACAAAGCAGTTTGGGGTTATGTCTAACTATATTTTACTGGACGTAGTAGATGATTCTATTCAGATTCAAAATTTGCCCAAAACGGTGTCGACTGACTACTATTTGAAAGTAAAAAATGGAAATATTGAAAAAGGAATTCAACCATGTGGGGTTGAAAATAAATCGGGTTATTGCGACCAGAATGGAGTGTTGGTTGGTACTCAATATTATCAAAAAGCAAGTGTTTTTAATAATGGGAGAGGGTTGTTAATTGATGAAATGTCTATGACGATGATCGATGAAATGGGCGTGATCAAGTATTACTCCGGTCAGATGTTTTGTATCGATACGATTTTCCCAGATGATGGATTATTACTGATATTTGATGGAGCGGAGGGCTATTATTTTATTGATAAAGAAGGAGTAGTATTGAATGAAAAAGCGTTGGAAGATGCAAAAGGCTTCTCGGAAGGGTTGGCTCCCATTTATGATCCTAAAACGGATAAATGGGGCTATGTGAATAAACAATTGGAATGGGTGATTGATCCGTTTTGTTTGTCTGCGGGTAATTTTAAAAATGGAAAAGCAGAAGTGTTTATTTCTAAAAAAGGACCGTTTGTAATTGATAAAAAAGGAAGAATGGAGGCCTGGAAGGAGTAAAAGTGTTTAAAAAGGGATGATTTGTTGGATGGAATCCTTACTAACGCCAAATGAAATCGTATTTACGTCGATGGGAAGTAAGAATTCCGATAAAGCCTACTTTTACTCTTATTAGATTGTCCGATCCATTTTGTTGAATAGAATCTATATGGTCTGAAAGATACCTCAAATGATCTACTTGAATATGGATGTCGGAATAGCGACGACGTTTGTGAGTAAAACCTAAACCAATAGTGAGCACAGGAATAATTTCGTTGGAGTACGCACTCCAGTTAACATCAGCACCATATCTAATTTTAGAAGAGACATATTGTCCCGTGATCCCTGCTTCAGCGTAAACGTTGTAATCCGGTCGTTTGGATAAAAGTCCTCGGTTTTCATAAAATAAAAAGCGTAATGCTGTTCCTAATTCAATTAATCGGGCTTTGAAAAGGACATTCGTACTGTTTATATTTTTTTGTTTGGAAGCAAAAATATTTTCATAATTCAATGATGTTTTAAAAGCAAATCGGGGAGGTAATTGTTTAATGGCGACAAAGCCTACACCAGGTCTGCCATTTCGAAGGGAGGAATAGACATCTCCGTTGAAATAATTTTGGTGCAATTCTCCACCAAGCCCCCAATACTTCTTTTTCTTCATGTATTTTTGCGCATGAATTGCGCTACCAATAAATAGGGTAAACAGGAAAAAAATCCATTTTGTTGAAAAATTGAACAGCATTGATAAGGGTATACGAGAAGTTTGGAATTTAGTTCTATGGGAAATCAAGTCAGCTTATTCGATGCTTCAAACTTTTAATTGTGCATAGAAAGAGAACGATATTTTAACGTGAACTGGTCAGTTGAATGGTCCTTGAAATTCGTAATAATAGGTCTGTTTTAAGTGAATTAAGTACAAAATGGACTTGCATTTTAGCTGATTATAGCAATTAAAATATCTGCTTATTCTTTCTTTTTTAAATGTTCCTCCAAACGTACATGCAAATTCGGTTTTAGGGCTCCTGTGATTCCTAGTTTGATCCTGAACAGCTGATCCCAACCTTTTCTGTGAATGGAATCCAAGTGATCAGAGAAATACATTAATTGATCGACCTGAATAAATATGCCGAATAATCTGTCCTTTTAAACGTCGTACCTATTCCAAATTTTAGCGCCGGTACCAATTGATTGTTATTTCTGTTCCACGTTAGGTTGTCATACATTGATTTTTTTGAATAAATGTATTGTCCGGATATTCCAGGCTCAATAAAAAAATTGACGTTGACCCGTTTTTTTATGTTTTGCCTGTTTTCGAAGTAAAACATGCGTATGCCTATTTCTAATTCTGTTAATGTGGCTTTGAAACGTGTATTGTTGTTGCTTAAACTTTTATGTTTTGAGGCAAATAGGAAATCATTCTTTATCGAAGCTTTTAGAGTGGTTCGGGGCGTATATTTTCGCAGTACAACGAATCCTAATCCGGGTCTTCCATTATGAATGGATGAGTACAGATCTCCGTTGAAATAGTTTTGATGTATTTCGCCTCCCAATGCCCAATATTTGTTTGTCTCTTGAAGTTTTTGAGCAAATAAGGACGGGCCTGTAAAGACCAGTAAAACAAGTAGTAATCCGATATTTGTCATGTCTTTTTTCAATCAACCACCTATAAATACATTCTAGAAGGTTAAGGTAATCATACGAATCTATTTCGAGACTGTAAATCATCCAATTTTCAATGCAGCAGCCATGTTAATTCTTAGCGAAACGATCTATCTAAATCAACATACGCCTTGCGCATTTTATGATGTAGTATTTCTGTATAGCCAATTTTAAATCGAAGTAATTTGTCCCATCCTTGTTGGATTATAAAATCGGGTCGGTCAGAAGTATATAGGATGTAGTCAAATTGGAAATGAAAGTTATGAAACTTATTTTTTTTAATGGAAATTCCTAGACTCAATGGAACTACAGGGATCAATAATCTCAGTTGATTTGAATTGGTAAATGCGGAATACATAAGTTGGTTTGCGACTCCGATTGCTAAAAAAGGATTGTAATCTGGTCGCTTCAAATAAGTCCCTCGATTTTCATAAAAATAACGTTTTAACGAAAGGGTAAATTCGGTGATCCCTGTTCGATAATTGACCGTACTAAGGCTTTGTGTTTTGCTTCTGTTTGCTAATATAACGCCATGACTAATGGAAGATTCAATGGAAATGCGAGAGTGAAATCTGCGTGCAAATGTTACACCTAGCCCCGGTCTTCCACCTCCCAAGGATGAGTAGATGTCTCCGTTAAAGAAGTTTTGATGTAATTCTATTCCTGCTTCCCAAAACATCTTAGGTTTGGACCATTCTTGAGCTTGCAGTCCATGGGATAAGCAAATGCAGATGGTACAAATGGAAATGGTTTTTAGCAATTTAATTCCAAGACACATCATCACTCCAAATTGGCTTTCCATGTATTTTACCGTGAATGTGGTTTTGTGCATGATCCACACATTTTGATCCCTTCGGTTTTTCCATTTTCCAATTGGCAATAGGATCGGATTCATACTTGTCTGGGGGGATTCGCATGTAATTTTGAATTTCATTCATATCTAAAATCACTGGCCAAATAGAAAGTTCATCCATTTTTCCCTTAAAGTATAAGGAGTCTAACATGGAATGGCGTGCAATATGAAGCGGTTGATAATTGATGGAAGGTCCTTGAAACCCGTAATAACTTCCTTGTTTTATACCATTTAAATACAAGATTACTCTTCCAGTGATGGCTTGTCGTGTAACAGAAACATAGTACCAAATACCGGGAACAATAGATGTTTTCGAACGGGTTGAAATGGTAGGATTGCGACCGATTTTGTTTTCAAACTGAACTTTACCTTTTTTCAAAAAACAGCTCCAATCTCCTGTGGATTGCGGGTTCAAGGTGTCTTTTGAAATCAATTCTTGACGTGCCGCAGTCGTGTCATCTGCTTTAAACCAAAATAAGATGGTGAAGTCTTCCATTCGATCGAGAAGGGGATCATTGGGAAGGACAACATAGTCCTGTTCTCCGTCAAATTGAAGGGAATATTGGGAATATTCAGATAAATCTGGATACCGTACTTTGATTCCTGATGTAAGTAGGAAGAAAGATAGAAGTATGGTAATCTTAAAAAGTCCCTTCATCCACATCTTTGATAAATTTGATCAGCCCGGTAAAATATGCTTTTTGATCGTCGTACTGAGATAAATGACTGCCATTTTCACAATATAAAAAACGTCCTTTTTGTACCGTTTCTGCTAAATTCTTCATCTCATCTGGATCCATGGTATCATATTGAGCACCAATTGATAAGGTTGGAACGGTGATTTTAGTTAATCGATCTTTTACACTCCAATTTTTAAGATTTGCGTCGCCTTTAATTCCAAATTCGCTTGGTCCTTGCATGGTGACGTATACATCTGGATTGATATGCTCAAACGTACGTTGTACCGGATCGGGCCAATCTTTGGTAGGCACTCGAATGATGTGTTCGGTATAGTAATTTTCTACTACCAATTCCATGTATCGAGGATTGTCGAAATCTTCGTTTTTTTCCATTTCCTTAATTTCAGCCAGCACCTTTGGGTCCATCATTGGAGCAAGCACGCTGTCAGAGTAATTTTGATACTCAATTAATGAAGGGACCATATTGGAAATGATCAATCCTTTGATGTTTTTCTGATATTTCAAAGCGTATTGCATTCCTAGAATTCCTCCCCAGGATTGACCGTACAAATAGAAATTGGTGGAGTCCATATCAAGTGCTTGTCGAACTTGCTCTACTTCTTCTACAAATCGATCTAACGTCCAAAGCGTAGAGTCTTTTGGTTGATCGCTGTAGAAGGATCCTAATTGATCATAGTAATAATATTCGATTCCTGCTTCTGGAAAATAGCTGTCAAAACATTCGTACACTTCATGGGTAATTCCAGGGCCACCATGTAAAAGCAGTACTTTGATTTTTGGGTTGTTTCCAACGCGTTTGGTCCAAACATTGAAGGTGCCGCTTTCCGTTTTAATCGGGATCATTTTTATACCACCAGCAAGTACATCATCTCTGCCGGATTGGTCGAAATAGTTATTTGTACTTGTTTCCGTAGATGGATCTGATTTTTTTTCAACAGGTTTAGCGCATGAAACGAAAAGTCCAAGTAAGGCAAAGTAGCAAAGTGATTTTATCATGTGATTTGATTTCATTTCTTCTTACAATGTAATATACGGATTAAGTTTAAAGTCCCCCTGCAATGAAAAAACTAATTGGAAATGAGCCTCCCGGATTGAGCGGTTGATCATAGAATACATAGGAGCCTCGCAGTCCAAAACTGACTGGAATTAAGTTGAAAAAGGTGTTGTCAAAAAGGATTTCAACTCCGGCAGAAGGATAATTTTGAGTGGGAGCAAAAGGAAGGAATTTTGCTTGGCCCTGGTCGTAAAATAGATTGGTTCTAATTCGTTTGAAATAGGTGATTCCTGCAAAACCAAGATCGGGATATGCTAAGGTCAACCCGTAGTTGACAGAGAAAATCACATAAGAATTATTGATTGGTCGCTGGTATCCTCGAGCGTAGAAAAAGGAATCAAATTGCTGAAACGCATTGGATAGAGGTTCATTTTGGCGAGCATAACGGATTCTTAAACTGTGATTTTTGCCAATTCCTGGGAGATACAGCATGGAGTTGAAAGTAGCTTTTTGTTCACTAAAAGCGGTTAGATTATGGAAGTGTTCCAACGAGGCACTTAATCCTAATCTGGAATCATAGTTTTGAATGGCTGTTCGTCGCTTAGTAGCATAATTGATTCGTACTGCAGCTGCGTTATAAGAATTGTTTGGCAACGGGCCATCGGTAGTGTTGATGTTATCTACGATGTGATGCTGCAAATTAGCATTGAACGAGAAATTAGTATTGTAATTTCCGTGGATCATATTCAACGGAATATGCGCTCCACCAGATAGAACCAATTCATTGAATTGTTGAGAGCCTAATACTTGGTTGGAGGTAAGGAAATCTGCTTGGCGGAAGCGTTGCTCTATTCCTGCATTTAGTACAGGAAATAGACGTCCATAGGAAACCTGCCCGGAGTAAAACGAACCTTGTTCAACCAAATTGTACCCGCCACGTGCGATGGCACTAAAATCGTTTAGATAATTATTGAAACGAAGGGTCATTGCTGGAGAAACATTGGATCCATCAATCGACCAAGTATGTAATTTAATCCCTTTTAAGGCTCCTTTGTAATCTTCAGTTTCGAATTTTTTGGTGGGGATTTTTTTCAATACGTTTCCTCCCTCTGCTTTGGCGGCAACTTTATCTTGCCATTCCATTTTACTCGGTTCTGTAATGTTTACAGGAATTAATTTGGCAATATCTAAAGGATTTAAATCCATTTTAGAAATCACTTTCCCCATTTTTGTATGTTCAGTAAATACCAGCGTTTTTCCATCTTTACTCACGCACGGTTCATAGGCTCCAATAGCAGCAAAGGTTAATTGTTGGATTCGTTGGTCACCATTCAAGTACACTCGATAGATATTGTCAATACCATCAAATCCTGCGCTGAAATACACATAGTTGTTTCGAACACGTACAGCATCCAACACATGCGATGTCCATGGAGTTAATTGCGTTTTCTTCTTCGTAGTTAAATTTCCTTTCCAAATGGCCAATTGATTTTGCTTTTTCATCAAGTAAACCACAGCCGTTTTGTCTTCGGTATAAGACAGGCGTGAGATGAATTCATCAGACGCAAACTCAAGCACTGATTCTATTTTACCTGAAGCAATATCAATTTGCTGAATGGCACATGTTTGATTAGATTTTACATCAATCGCTAAAACCGTTTTTCCGTCCTTATGAAGGATGGGAGAGAAAAACCGACCTTTTTTGGTGAGTTTCGTCTTTTTATTGGTCGCTTGATTTAGTACAAAGATGTTGGAGTAAGATCGATTGTTTCTTCTCGGATCGAGTGCCAGTTCTGTCCATGTAATTTTGTTGTTTTCACTGTGGAAATATTGCCCTAGATTAATGCCTGGGTTAAAGATTTTCTTCTCCCCATTTTCATCAATTTCAACGATTCGATCTGTTTGCTTATAGCTGTTTTTGAACGCAATAATTTTTCCAGTGGAGGTGAATTGTGGAAAGGAGTAGTTGGTGACCGTTTTGTTTGAACGGGATGTAACCGGCGTAGTGGCAACTACATTAGATTTTTTTAATGGAGCAGCCCAGGTTTTCTTTGCATTCTCCCATGACGCTCGGTACAATGATCCAGTAGTAAAGCCAGAATGCTTTTTCATGGCTCGACTAAATGGATAAAAGATGCTTTTGTAGCGGCTTGCATCTTTCAGTACCGGAACCATAATGTTGTTTCCCTTTTCATTTCGAAGATGCGTGAGCATCATGAATCCAAGGGGGTATTGGTTTGGAACGTTATCTTTAAACGATTGATTTCGGGCTTTTTGATAGGAATAATTGGTGTTGGATTGAGCCAAGGCTCGCTGTTGTGCAGTGAAAGAAGGTGTTCTACCTCTTCCTGCATCAGTTAAAGCCGTTTCGGTTACAACAGCATCCCCTTCAAAGTACCAGTTTGGAACGCTAAATACAGAAGTAATAGCCCATCCGGATTCCCCTTGTAACAAATACGCAAGCTTCGTAATTCCATATTTTGTATTTGAAAACTGCTGTGCATGTCGGTTTTCATGAATGGATAAAACGTCCAGCCAATCCATCGAACCTAAAAACTGCATTCCTTCTGGTGGAGTACTAAAGAATTCACTTCGAAATGGAGCCAACGCAACATATCCATTCGGGATTACTGTTTGATTTTGGATTACAAAACTTAATTTTTTCCGTTTATGACCTACTGAATGAGACAATGTATCATTTTGATAATTGACAATGTTGGCGATGCGCATGGCTTTTTCTTCTAAAGAGTCAGGATAGATGAAATCTCCAGCTTTAGTGTGAATTACATTCCAGTTTAGTCGGGCTGGATTCATTCCTAGGGGAGTTTGAGCATAAGTATAGGAGGCACCAAAGATGGAATAGAGTATACCAACTGTTGCAGAAAGAATAAATGTATTGATAGATTTTCGCATGTTTATTTTAACGCTTTTTTAACTTCTCGTTTGGCTTGTCTTAACTGACTTTTAACCTCTTTTTTCAGGCCGATGTAGCAAAGTTTTCGGCCTAGTTTGGTGTTCACTAAGAAGTTGCAAATTCCCGGTGGGTATCCCATTTCTTCCGCTAAATAAGCAACGGAATCTTTACTTGTTTTCTTTACTTCTACTTCAGGAATGGCAAAGAAGGCGATTGCTAAAACGGCAGCTATAGCGATGAAGATTTTAATTTTTTTGCTCATGGTATTCGAATTTCTACACGAAATAAGCAGAAAAAAGATGATAAAGCCGGTTGAGTGGGCTCTTTTTTGGCATTAAATCAAATAAATTGATTGTTTAATGAATAAGCGAAAAAGAGCGATTCTTATTATGATTCCTTTTTTTATCGCTTTTTGAGTTTACGAATATTGAGGCTGAAAGCTAATTTAAGAGTTATATGATGTCGTTTTAGATTGTGATTTTGAGCTCTTAATACAGGGATGTCGTATCCGTAATATGCGTTTAAATCTAATCTATAAATTCTTAAAGGTTCGAGTATGTGGATTCCCACTTCAGGAGCGATGGCTATTCCGGTTAATTTTTCGATTGAAAAATAGCTAGGTTCAATTGCCATGTAGAAAATTTTTGTCGGATGACTTCTGAGAGTGCCAAATGATGTAAAAAGCCGAAATCCCCAATTATAAGTGCTTCTGTTTGTTCGGGCACTACTCATTCCGTACCCTGAATATTGAGTCGCCAAGCAATTTGATCGCATGTTCAAGATTTCAACGGAAAAGTGATGTTGGTAATTTTGATCGAATCGATAATTTGATCCATAGTAAAAAGAAAATTTTTTTATTTCTCTACCTATACTACAGCTGCCGTTGAAACGAATGCCCAATATGAAAAGTAAGCAGAAGAGGGTAGAGATGAGTCTTTTTTTCTTCAAAAAATCTTGTAGTTGGATGAAAAGTTAATGTTTTGTTACTAAACTACAAATCACCTTTTACTTTGTCAACCATTTTACTAGGTTTAAACGCACCAAATCCTAGATTTAAACTCAATCCTGAAATAAGATTGTCTGTAGTAATTCCAGTTCCTCTACCACTAATTGCCTGATCGAAGCCTTTGCCTAAGTTATAGCTAATGATCAACTTAGGGGAGACAGAATAATTAATATTCAGCACGTACTTACGGGAATCCATCTTTACTTTGGGTTGAGTGATCGCCGTGTCAACTCGATTCCATCTATAAATGTATTCTAATTCAAATGAAAACTTGTCCTTTTTATAGACCAAACGTGTTCCAATATCTTGTGTATTGGGCGCCGTAAACAAAGTGTCCACAGGACGGTATTTTTGAATGAAATGATTGTTATTTTTGATGTATCTGGCCAATAAGATCCCTTGAAACGTGGCTTTTTCCTTACTGGATTTTTTAAACGTATAGGCAATATTGGTCCAGACTCCCCAACGTGGAATGATGCTGAATTCAAATTTATTGGTAGGGAAGTTAAGGCCTAGTGCACCATTTACGTCAACTTGCAATCCATAACGTTCCGTGTTGATTTGATTAAGCGATGCCTTGAAGTCTTTTAATAGTTTGTCTCCCTGGATCTTATCCATGGCTGTTTCAAAAGCGGTTTCTAATTCCAATATTTCCGTTTTAGAATCGATTAAGCTGAAAACGGTATCCATGGTAGCTAGCATTTTTACTTTGTTGGCTTCTAAATCCTCTGTTGAAAGATGTTTTGAGATTTCTTGCGAAACGAGCTTGTCCGCTGGAACCCTCTTCATTTTGTTTTTTACACCTTCAATGGTTGATTTTAAGGTGGAAGACTTATTTTTGTTTTCTTCTAATACTTTTCCAATAGCTGTACGCACTTGTACTTCCAAAATACTGCTGCTTGCCACATTTAAATAGTTTGTTTTAAATGTTTTAATGAGTTCAGTTGACGGTTTTCCATTGAATAAAACGGTTCGAAATCCAAATCCGGTGGCACTCGTTTTTAACGTGTCCTGAATGACAAAGTCATTGGTTGAAGCCATTGAGACAGCCAGGTTTTGATAGAATCGTCTTGGTAAGTTTTTTAGTGGGTCTAGATCCAAATATTGGAGCATACTGGGAGTGCGGCCGTCCATCAATTTGTAGGGATTGAATTCAATGGCATAGTTGCTAGGAAGGGTTAAATTGGTTTCCTCGTCAATGTAATTGTTTAGTAATTCTGCCTTAAAAGCACGCACGGTTTGGGGTTTACTAATGTCGTTGACTTGCGTTCCGATAATGGCCGCAGATGGTGTAGACGGAGCCGTGAGTTCGTCTAGATCCGAATTGTCAACGCTTTCGTCCTGTCCAAAAACAAAAGATGAAATTCCGATGAGTACAATGAAGGTGAATAAGTGACGCATGAGCAGAATAGATTGGTTTTTTGTTTATGAAATATTCAGCGTGAATTCGTAACTGACATGTTCATCTTTGGGATCATAAGGGGTTTTCTTATTTTTGTAGTCATCTGGAAAAGCATACGAGACCTTATCTCCATGCTTTTGCTTGAAGGTATGTACGACTTTAAATTTCTTTCCTAACTTTTTTGTAGCCCCTTTAAAGGTGACTGAACCTTTAGAAGGAATGTTGGCTGATCCATTGCATTCGCAAAGATCAAATTCACCAAAGGAAACAGCGGTACCCACTGCATCAAAGCATTTAATGGACAAAACGATGGGTTGATCCGGTCCAATGGAAGCGAAGGTAAGTTTTGAAGGGTCTTCTTTGTAAATGGCCATGAATGAACTTGTTAAGTTAAGCGCAATAATTTTATATAAATAGAGCGTTCAAGGTACGAGAATTGTGTTGGGGACGCAATGAAATTGGGTGAAAATGTGGGTTGTTTGGTTCCGGCTGTCCAGTTCCTCAGTTCCTTTGTTTTTTATATGGTTCATGGGAAAAGGGGTGCTCCTTCAAAACCTTGCTAATTCGAAGTTGAATAAGGAAAAATGAGTTTGGTAGTTTGTTCGTAAATTTTGAAGGGATTAGGTACCTTTTTGGTAAAAGAGGAAAGAATTAAGTGTGAGCAAAAACTAGTTTTCTTGCTCATCTTCATCAAGGTACTTGTGGTTTACTACATCATATTCTTGATACCAAGAATGAAGTAATCCAATGGTTCTAGCTGAGAACTCATTTTGATCTATATTTTCATAAAGTTCCTTTACAGTGTCCAAATACATTTTTGGTTCAAAATGGGTAATGAATCGTTCTAATTCGATCACGGCTGCATTATCAAGACCAAGGTCAATTAATAACAAATAATAACCTAGCGAAGCCAGTTCTAAATCAGGTTTTAATCCTAGTGCAATTTCAAAACTATTTTTAGCTTGTTCAAGAAAACCCAGTTCTTGATAGTTGTTTGCATGAATTGTATGCATCATAGGGATTGCCTTATGATCTGGGTATTTAATCAGAATTTCAGAAATAATCTGATTTGACATCCCGAAATCATCCTTCTTTCTTGCCCTTATGGCGTTTTTGAATTCGTCTTCCACGTATAAATGAATTTATAAGTCGCTAAAAATTTTTAGTTTTATTCCTCATAAAATGTAAAACTTATGGTCCATTCCAATTGTTTCAGTTGATTTAATAGATCTGGACTAAAGATTATAGAAGGATAATCTTTGTTTGCTATGGTAAGTTCAAAATTGAGTTCCGCTTTAAATTCATAGTTATTTCTTAAATTTTTCAGTGTTCCTGAATGTTTAATCCACTGTGTTATTACTTGTTTACAAGCTTCATCTAAAGAATATGTAATAAAAGGATATTCAAAATTGATTGTCGTACGTTTGTTTGTCGTAGGACGTTTGTTATTATTATTTAATATTCGATGTGCCCCGATTAAATGATGGTATTTGGGAGTTTCTGGTAATTGTTCTAAAATCAGATTAATATCGTTCGAAACCGTTTTGTTTTTTGAACACAAATCCAATCGGATGATTATGTTAGTTTCATTTTTGTTGATTTTCATTAACGTGGATTGAATTTTGCATTCTATGAAAACAATATTGTTTATCTTGTATTAATATTGCATCAGATACAACAAATTTAGCAAAATTATTGTTTTGAGATTGAGAGGAATTAAAGGTATTGGAATAAGTAAAAAGTTCATTTGTAGCATTTTGGTCAAAGGGATTGGATTGTGCTTTTTTCTTTTCTCATCTCAGCTAACCTTCGCCCAAACCAACCCACTGCCCTCCCTCGACACCTTCAAAATTTACCAAAAAACGAAAGCCGAAATGGAAGTGGCGATGCAGGATACGGCCCTTACAATGGAGGAAAAAGAAGCGATGTTTGAAGCCAAAGTTGGGTACAACTATATTTATAGAGAAGACAGTACCTTGTATATGAAAGGGGAATATATTCGTGGAAACGATGGTGTATTAGTGAAAAATGGGGAGTTTATTTACTTTTATATTAGTGGGGGAGTCCGGGATCGAGGGAGGTATAATGAAACCTTTCGGGTTGGAAAGTGGTTGCATTTTGATGAAGAGGCGCATTTAATATTTGAGCAAGACTTTACTTCGCTACACCGAACGTACTATTACAAAAATGGTAAAATGCGAGCAGGAGGAATGATGGTCCGTAAAGAAATGGATACCCGTCGATTGTTTGACTTTTTTAATTTAACGGATCACGCGGGTCCATGGAAATTTTACGGAGGAGATGAAAAATGTGCATGTAAAGGAATGATCGCAGGAGATGCTAAAATTGGAAAATGGATTTACTATAGTGCAGATCGAAAGAATAAGATTAACCGAAATTATTCGAAGAAAATTAAACGAGGGAACTATCGATTTCTAGATTCCTGTTTGTGGAGGTAGTTTTTTAGTTGGCCAGTTGGCCGGTTGGCCGGTTGGCCAGTTATTCAGTTGATCAGTTATTCAGTTGCTAGTTAAGGAAGGATAATAGGAAACCGATAAACCGAAGAATTATGAAAAAAGGGTTATTCAGTTGATCAGTTATTCAGTTGCTAGTTAAGGAAGGATAATAGGAAACCGATAAACCGAAGAATTATGAAAAAAGGGTTATTCAGTTGATCAGTTATTCAGTTGCTAGTTAAGGAGGGATAATTGGAAACCGAGAAACTGAGAAACCGAATAACCGAAGAACCGAGGAACTGAGAAACTGAGAAACTGAAGAACCGAGGAACCGAAGAACCGAGGAACTGAGAAACTGAAGAACCGAAGAACTGAGAAACCGAGAAACCGAAGAACCGAGAAACCGAACAACTGACGAAGTAAAACTGACGAAGTAAAACTGACAAAAAGTTTTGAGTCCAAAAAAAACCAAAAAGAGCAAGAAAGAAACCCCTAGATCTAAAAAGGTGCAGTCAAGTTTTATCAAAACGCTGCTATCTATTGTGGTAATGGCAGTGTTGGGTACGTGTGGAATTTATCTTGTTAACCACGGCTATATTCGATTCAATTATCCTTCGAGAATAGAATATCCAATCCATGGAATTGATATCTCACATCATCAAGGTAAAATTAACTGGACCAAGTTAGAGAAGGAGGAAATGCAGTTTGCTTTCATTAAAGTGACAGAAGGGGCTGACTTTACGGATTCGAAGTGGGAAGACAATCGTTCCAATGCTCGGAAACACGGAATCAAAGTGGGAGCATATCATTTTTATCGCTTTTGTACCGATGGGAAATTGCAAGCGGATCATTTTATAGCAAATGTCTCTAATAAAAAATCTCAATGGAATTTACCCCCTGTGGTGGATGTGGAATTTGGAGGAAAATGCAATAGTCTGAAAAATACAAAGGATTTAATCGAGCAATTAGAGGCGTATGTAGCGAAGATTCATACGCATTATGGTCGATATCCGATTGTATATCTTACACACGAGGTGTACGATCGATTTTTTGTCTTGAGTGATTCTAAATCAGTCCTGCGTTCGTGTCCAATTTGGATTCGGGATATTTATCATGAGCCTACACTCAGTGACAAAAAGAAATGGGCGTATTGGCAATTTGCAAACCGTGGTCGCCTGAGGGGGATCAAAGGATATGTGGACATTAATGTGTTCAATGGGACTAAGGCGGAGTTTGAGAAGTTGTGATGTCAACTTGTTTTTTGTCGGTGATTACGTCGACTAAGGTTTAATCCTTGAATTGAATCCTTATGTATACGGATCTCCCGTCCCACCTTCACAATAAGATCGCAAACTAATAAAGTATCGAGCCCAACTAAAATTGCAACTGGCGAAAAAATCAGAAGCTTCTTCCCACCCACTATGTACAAATGATACGCGCACTTTTCCTTCTTCAGAAGAACTCAGGTTAAACGTAGCTTCGGTACCAATCCACTCCGGATGTGCATCGAAACATTTCCAACGCACAAACTCCGGAGATTTCTTTTCAAGTACCTCAAATTTGATAAAACCACCGTTTCCAAATTGAAAATGCAATCTCTCGCCCACTTCGCCACTACCTTTCGTGTCTTGAGTCCACCATTGTTGAAGCCCAGCTACATCCGTAATTGCTTCAAATACTTTTTCGATGGGCGCATTAATGTGAAATATGTGTTTTATCTCCGCCATGGCAATTGAGGTTTTAGGTTTTTAAAGGAGTATTTTACCTTGAAAAACGTACTTAGTTGAACCTATTATTGCTTAAGAATACGAAGATACTTTTTCCACGGTCCAACCTCATCTCGAAGTGGCTTGGCCAATACTCTTGCAATTTGAGCCAAATGACTTAAATCATGTGCGACCCATGTTGCAATAAGCTGCTGTAAATTTACTTTACCCAAATCTGGATGCATTCCTGTTTTTTGAAGATCTTCTTCACTTAACTTTAGTTCACGCAATTTGGCAATATTGGTCCTACGCAGGTTCTGAAATTCATGCAGCATTTCTCCCATGCTCTTCGCTTCCTGAGTATCAAATTGTGCTTCGCGATCAAATGGTTGAAATTTCCCCTTACCCTTATTATCCGAATTTAGAATAATTTCAGTTCGGACCATCCAATCTGTTTCCTCACCATGTATTAAGTGCCCAAGTATATCATAAGCACTCCATGTGTCTTCTCCTTCATTTTGAGTTACCCACTCAAATGAAATTCCGTATAACAACGAATCCAATACTTGGGGAGTCTTTACAAGTTGTTCTATACTTCTGTCGAGATCAAATTCCATTTTTCTATGTTTATACTATATATTTGTACAGGTAAGCCTTGGAAAAGACTTTCTTTTTCCAAGGTCATTCCATTTTTTAATGCAACGTTTATTGAACTGGTATTATCATGGTCAATGATTGAAATCAAGCGATCGCAATAGTTGTTTTTAAACGCTTCATCCCGACACTTTTGTGCAGCCTCAATGGCATACCCTTTGCCCCATTGTGAAGGGAGTAAAGAATATCCAATTTCCATTTCATCGACCCCGTCAACTTCTTGAATTTGAAGCGCGCATTGCCCTACAAATTGGTTCGTGAATTTATCGATCAATACATTCATTCCTCCTAGATTGTGTTCGTAGCGATAAAAAATTCGATCAAACCATTGTCGACATTGAACTTCAGGTGGTTGAGGATCGACCATGAAAATGAACTGCGTAGCCGTTGGATGGGAACAAAATTCCATCCAAGTAGAGAAGTCGTTTTCCTCTAGCAAGCGAAAACGCAATCTTTGTGATTCATGTCCTTCCAACAAATACTTCATTCAAAGCACCAATTATCCATTTGCTAAATTTAGACTAACTAACTCAAACTACTGTATTTCTTCCCTGCTAATTTGATTTGAAATCTGGATTATAAATAATTCCAAGCAAATTCCCCCATGGATCTAATACGGAAGCGACCACAATCTCTCCTCCTACGTTGGTAGGAACTCCATGTTCAGTTGCACCTAATTCAATCAATCGAGCATATTCTTTGTGTACATCATTTACGCCCCAATAGGTTTTTGAGCCTGAATTTTTCTCATTTGCAGTGACTTCGGAAGGTTGTAATCCCAATTCATATCCTCCAATACTGAAACCCACATAAAATGGCTCATTAAAATAAGGCTGAACTTTAAACGCATCTGAATACCATTCAGTTGCTTGTGTAAGATCGTTCACCAGGTAAATACATGTTCGAAGGCCCTGCATGAAATGAAAGAATAATTTCGTTTAATAAATGCTTTTGGGAAATGGTCCCAATACCAATCAATACCTCTGCAATAAACAAAATATTTCAATTTATAACATGTATATAAACAAGAAAATTTAAATTTTATAATTATAGCCATAAACCTCCGTCGGATACTACAGATGTGTTGTGAAAAGGACGGTCACTCAATGCATTCATAGTTTGGAGATTTGATTCTTCTTTATTAGAAACGGTTTTGAGTACAACAAGTGCCGTGCAATCTCCGTAAATTTTCAATGCCGGCACCTTGGTTCCGTCCTGTAGTTTATGGATTGTACTTTTGGTATTCCATCGGAATAGATCTTGAGATAATTCATAGGATTGGAGCAATTTTTTTAGTGGTTTTTGAGATAAAACCCATGTTTGTTCAGCTTCCTTAGAGTCAAATGTAGGGATGTCTGCCGTATCGTTAAAAGTTACAGTCCATCGAATTGGAATTCGAATGGCATTATGGAATACACCACCTTCTTCCTGTGGTTCGGTAAGTTCAATGGCTTTTCTCCAGTCGTACTTTTTGTTTGGATACCGTTTCTTGAATTGATTTGCCAATCGAATTGTACCGGGCTTGTATCCGGTTTTGTAAAACGCATAGGAATAATCTAATAAAGAACGATCTGTGTGCACTGGTTTTCCTTGAAAGAATTCGGTTTCAAAATGTACAAAGTAGTTGGAAGCAGTAACCGTTATTTTTTGATTTCCAGCGAAGAGTTTTCCTAATTTTTTAAGTAACTTTTTATTTTTCCCCATTGCACAACTTTGAATGATTAATTCTGTTTCCTTATTAATAACGGACGAGTTTAGGGGCTCGAATCCATTATCAACGGCATGTTCCAGCGATTCAATACTGGTTCGTGGTCCATTTGGAAAAATGGCGGCGCTTAAACCTGTCCATTCATTACTGTGCACAATGATTTCGATGGTTTCCCAAGGTTGATTGGTTGTGGAAGTGTGACGCTCAAGATAATTTCGAACCTCCAATAATGTTCTGCATTCGGTTACTAAATCTTCGTAGTGGGATCGTTGGCTTGGCTGACTGTAAAAGTGTAAAGCGGAAGTGTAAAATTGAGATGAACCTGTTTCTAAATCTTCTCCAAGAATAAAACAAATTGAACCTTTCGAAAACTCATTGGAATGAGCAACTTCGGCGTTGGCCGAGTTGTTGTCTTTACTATCGTAGCCTTTTCGAACTCCATTTCCAAAAAGTTGCTGTTCGATGTTGTTAGAGTCATTTGTAGAGAAAGGTAGGCTTACGGAACTAGTATGTTTTAAATGGAAAAACACTAACACAATCCCTAAAGCCGTTGTAGTTAAGGCAATTCGAAAAAGAAATGTTTCCAATAGAAATGGAATCAGTTTTTTTAAATTTGATAATGGCAATTGAATTGGGAGTTGTTTTGTTTTCATGATCAATAATGTGAATAATTGACTTGCTTATTTACTTAGCTAGTTGTTTAAGAAGGAAAGATGTGGTCCAAAATGCCACATCTTTCCGTAGAGCATTACATTGCGTTAGGTAGATGAACTTTAAAAAAGTCGTTTAATCCATAGCCCTAAGATGGACATGAGTACTGCGAAGCTTCCTAATGCTCCATAAATCCAACCAGCAATTCCATTTCCGTCTGCACTACTTACACCTTCGATAAATGGATCGAATCCCATACCTCCTCCAACGGCGGAGTTAGATACACCTTGTGGCAATGGAAGTGGTTGATTAACCTTCTTTAATGCTCCTTTTTTGTTTACGCGTTTTGAATCCACAGCGATAAAAGAAGTATACTGAGTCAATAGGTTATAGTCTAAACCAAGTTGTGTAATTACATTTTTGTAATTCGGATCGTTGTACACTGATTTGTAATCATCCATTTGCTGAATTTTCTTACGAGCCCACAAGTAAGGCAGAGCAGAATTCTTCGAATCCAACATGCTTTTTTCTACTTTGACTACGGCACTGTAAGGATTCATACCTGAGAAACCGGTTACTTTTACTTTTCCAGATGGCTTTCCTTTATATTTTCCATATACGATAATAGGACGATTTGCAAATAAATCCGGGGTGCTGAGTGGTTCAATATCATAAGCTTCAAATCCTGGGTAATCAATCTTAATTTGAGTCAATACAGGTGATTCAATGTATTTTCTGAATTTCTCTGCATGCTGAGGAGCGCTACCATGGTCTAATACAAAAAATGGTTCTCCTTGACCTACACTAGCCATTCCTTCAATTAAGTATCGATTCACGCTACTTCCAATTCCAAAGGTGAAGAAGTTGGTGTTATTCAGATTTTGATTAATTAAATCGAATGCTTGTTTTTCTACAGATACATACCCGTCGGTAACGATCACGACAGTTCGGGATAGCGCTTTGGAACGAGGAAGTTTCATTGCATTTTTCAATGCAGGAAGTAATCGAGTTCCCCCACCACCACGGTATTTGGACATTTGTTCAGTGGCCCAAGTGATATTGGCCTCATTTGCTGCTAAAGAAGTGTCTGATATGGCACCGGACGCTCCAGCAAAAAACAACACGTTAAATTTATCAGTCGGTCGAAGTCCAATAACCAAATCACGTAATAACTTTTTAGATACTTCTAAAGGAAAACCACGCATTGATCCAGATACATCCACAATGAAGATATATTCACGAGGCGGAATTTGCTCAGGCTTAACGCGCTTAGGTGGCTGAAGCATCATTAAAAAGAAGTTTTCGTTTTTACCCTCATAAAGCATTAATCCAGATTCGATTTTCTTTCCTTTTAACTGGTATTGCAAAACGAAATCACGATTTCCACCATTCTTCTCAGAAGCATCCAAGGAAACGTAGGCCTTGTTCAATCCTTTGTACTTTGTTTTTATTTTGTGTGTTGGACACGTAATCGATTGTACCGGGATCCCAGTAGAAATAAAAGTGCGTAAATTGAATTGATACGTTGGCACTTCTCCAGCACTAGTATAAGGTGTTTCCACAAATTTATCTTCGGCCGAAGCATCTTCCGCAGCGGCTTCTGAGTATCTCGGACCAACAACCGTTGGACAAACAACTTCATAAACCCCGTCCGTTGGAATAATCAATTCTGTATAGCTTAACTCAACCTTTATCACATCTCCAGGCATGATATTTGCTAAATTCATTTGAAAAACATTTGGACGAGATTGTTCTAAAAGGGATACACGCTTTCCTTCTTTAACGGCTTTATTGTATTCAGCTCGTGCTTTCTCCTTTTCCTTTATTTTGGCTTTAATCTTTCGATCCCCAATCGACATGGTTAATCCATAAACCGCTGCTTGTGTGGAGCCAGGAAATACATACAATGCTTCCAAAGGGAGTTTGCCATCGTTTTTGTAAATCTGAGTGATTTTGATGTCCGCAATTACTCCTGCAATTTTCACATCTGTACTAGTGGATACCAAAGGCATTGCATCGGTTCCATCTGCACCTTGCACAAAGAAATAAGGAGACAGAGTTCTGTCATCGCCTTCCGTCGCACTGGCTGTAGATACGCCTAATGCTATAAGAGCTAAAACAATTAAAATTATTCTGCGGATCGGGTGGATGTTTCCAAGTCCGGCTAACGCTTGTAAATTTAAATTCTGGGTTTTCATGACATATATATTTGGTTCGTAGAATCAGTTAACAGAACCAAAGGTATCGTCATGTCTAGTTATGGAGGGGACAGCTTTATTATTCGCATAGACAAATTAATTATTCGTAAAATGTTATTGATTATCGTGTTTTAGACTTTGGAGTTCAATACGAATAATCAATGAGTTAAATCAACGATTCAAAAAAAAAAGACTGTTTTCTCGAAATGAAAACAGCCTTAAAATTCGTTGCAATTGTATGTAATGCGATCTGAAATGCTTTTATGAACGTATTCGAATCCTTAGTCAGCGAGATCGAATCCCACGTAACTATTTTTTAGGTTGAGTTTTACGTTTTGCGCGGCTGATCCTTTTCCAAATGTTCCATTGTAAATAAAGCTATCTCCATTTTGTTGTGTAGCTTCTTTGGAACCTAGTTTGGCGGGAACACTAAATGATTTGCCGTTTTCAAGCCAAACAGTGTAATTAAACCCTACACCTGAGGTGAAATCCAATAGGATATCAGTATTGCCGCCTTTCAAATCAATGCTTGAAAAACTAGTAGCAACTTGATCAATTTTTAAGCTCCCAAATTTAACGGTTCCGTTCACTTCACGTTTAAGTGTTTCAATGTCCAAATCCGTAAGACTGGAATTAAGATTCAGGCTTTCGATTTTATCGATATTAATTCGATCATGACGGGAATAAAGATTTAAGGATTGTATTTCTTCGATGTCGATATGTGAAGAACTGCTTTCAATACTAATCTTACCCGCTTCCTCTAGATTGACATCTGAAAATTTCAAGTTTAAATTCCCTTTTTCAATTTTATCCAATCGGAGTTTGCCATATTTTAATCGGATCATCTTTGCATTTCCTATGTTTTTGCCACGGATACTTCCATGTGAAACATCAAGTTCTACATCTTGAAGTTGTTTAGGTAAGTATACATCTCCAAATTTATTTGAAAGTTCAATATCTGTGTTTTTAGGAATTTTGATGGTGTAGGTAACGGCAACTCGATCATTGCTCCCAAACATCTTTTTCAAATCCATTTTAGTTCCCTTCAACGTTCCGGTATTTCCCCAGGTAGTTTCGGCAGCAATGTAACTGGATGAATTTGAGAAGCGTACATCTACATTGTGAAACATTTCAGAAAGCTTGTCTAAATGATTTGAGGTAACATTGATTTTTACTTCAAAGGAAATACTGTCCGTATCCCATGTTTCAATATGAATGTTTCCATATTTATTCGATACTTCCAAATTGGGGTTGGACCCAACCGAAAAGGCCTTTTTAATGTATCTCGTATCCTCAAATGCTGGTGCAACAGCTGATACGGTTAATACGGAGATAAAAAGTAGGTTATATATAAGTAGTTTCTTTTTCATTTTCTTCTTTTTTAATGTCTTGTTCCTTTTCAGAACTGGAATTTTTTGTTTGATACTCGCTCAAAATATGATCAAGTAATTCAATTTTTAGTCGGTAATTATCGATCATTGCTTCGATGATTTGCTCATCATTAATCGATTGCTTCATATCTTTTTTGAGTTCACTGAACTCCTCATTGAGTAAGTCAACTTCTTTTAACACCTCCTCGTCCACATTTAATGCTTTGGCGGATTTAAGTTTAAGATCGACTTCAGAAACGTAAAATTGTTCTACTTCCGCCAATTCACTTGAAACGGAAGAGAGCGGGAAGTTTTCTCTTGTTTCGGCTTCATCTAAATCTTCTTTTGTGGTTGAATTATTCTGATCCAGTGCAATGCTGCTTTTGAGGGTTTGATTTTCATAAATCAAATAAATCAAAGAGAATGAAACCAGCAAGATGGCTGCAATTTTAATCCAACTACTAAAAGGGATGATCTTTCTACCTGATTTAGAATCAGAAGTTTCTTTTTCATCTTGTTTTTGATCCTTTCCGTTAAATGAGGGCTTAATTCGTTCTAAAAGTTCAGGAGAAGGCTCATGCTGATTAAATGCATCCATGTTTTGGTCCACAAACGATTCCAATGCGTCCTTTTCTTCCTCTTTATGTTCATCTTTTGATCCTGCCATGATTAATAATTTTTTGATCTCTCAATTCTATTCAAACCTATTCAACTTATTTTAATCTAATCTGACCCTTCTAGAATCTGTCTTAGTTTCTTTTTTGCCCGATTATATTGTGATTTAGAAGTTGACTCTGTGATGTTTAATTGTTCTGATATTTCTTTATGCGATAATTTTTCAAATAAGAACAATGTTAATACGACACGATACCCTTCCGGTAATTTGGTGACTCCTTCCTGAATTTGATTTACAGATAAAGCAGGATAAGCCGATTGATTTGTAGATTCTTGTTCAATTTGATTTACCTCGTCCCCAACGTCTACAAATATTAGTTTCTTCTTCTTGATTTCGTTTAACGCTTTATTAATCACAATTCGTTTGATCCAAGCACCAAAACTTACTTCACTGGAGAACGAGTTGATTTTTTCAAATGCACTACTAAAAGCTTCTTGTAAAATATCCTCAGAGAGGGTAGAATCCTGCAATATCCGTAGCGCTATGCTATACATTTGACGGCAATAGTTGTAGTACAGTTGATTAAATGCAGATTCGTCTCCTTGTTTGCATCGGTCGACCAACTCGGAATGCTGTATTTGATATACTTCTGCTTCCAATTGAATTACGCTATCAGTGAAAAATTGTGGTTTAGAATTGAATAAACTGTGTGCCTAGAAAAAGCCTAATTTCATGGTAATATTACCATTAAATCCCTTTAAATCCGAATTGGTGGTGCTTAACAGATTTACATCATTTACAAAACGATACCCCATTCCAAAGTCGACTCGCAGCACTTTAAATACATTTAATTCAAGATTCACACCTGTTTCTGCAATCAAAAAGAAGTCAAATCGATCTCCGTAATCGGATGAATTGTAGTCGTAATCCCAGCGTTTTTCATTTAGGCTTACACCTCCTGCTCCAAGCGTAATTGGCATGGTAAGATGAACTAATTTATGAGAGCCAATGACGGGTTCTACAAAGAAGCCACCATAACCTAATTCATAATAAAGAGGGGCGTTACTGCCATTAACAGCATTGCTTCGAATGTCTGTGGCTAGCCCATATCCACTAAAACCGATGTTCATTTTGTGTCCAAAAACGAATGCAAATTCTCCGCCGAGTAATAATCCGGCTTGTTTGTTTAAATCCACCGGTTTTATCGTGCCTGAAAAATAAGCGCCACGTAAGCCGCCATTTTTAAATAAGGTCTGGACTTGCTTCTTCTCCGGTTTATTCTTTTTAGAAGCCTCCGAATTGGATTCTTTTGTTTCCGATGTAGAATTTGAATCCGCATTGGCGTCTTGTGCATAGCCTGTTCCAAAATTGAAGGAGACTATTGCGGCAGAAAGAGATAGTATAAGTATAGATGTCTTCATTTGTTCTTTATAATAATAGTAAGTTAAAATTTGGTCTTGGTTTGTGTTGCTAGCAATATGAAGTATTTGTTCGTAAAGACCCTGGAAGGTTGAAAGGTTGCATCCACGAATAAAAAAAATTGCAATCCCTGCTAAAATCTGTTATAATTGTAGAGTGTACGCACATTTTAAAATTTGCTAAAATCAACTAATTATATTTTAAGAATATGAAACAAACTTTATTAAAGACGTTCAAACCATTGCTTGGATCTACATTAATTGTTGCATCAAGCATGTTAATACTGGTTTCTTGTGGAGGAGGAGAAGAAAAGGGAGGAAATGGAGCCAATGATTCAGAAGCAACTTCTAGCTCCATGTCAAATCCAATGGTAACAAACTTTTTAAGTGATGTTTCTTCGTTGGAAAACGATGCCTCTAAAGATCAAGTTGCCGATTTTACTAAATATGCGATGCAGCAGGCGGACAAAAAAGTATCGATGAATAAAGATAATATCAAAGAAGTTTTAGCGGATGGAAACAACTACAAATACATGGTGATCGTCGTTGGAAATCATACCATTGTGAAAATTGATGATTTAGCCAATTGCAAAGATTCGGGAAGTTGGGGAGCTTGTATGCCTTATGGAACAGGATATATCAAAAAAGGTGCGTTAGTGGCAAAGGAGGATTACATTAATAACATTATTGGACGGGCAGACGATCAGGAGCGAATGGTGTTTTTGTTCAAGTAAATCAAATTGATTTTATAGCAAGTATATTGATGGAATTTAATAATTAACAATGCTGGAGAAAGTCATGCTTCGGACAGAGCAAATTTCTGTTGCGCTATTCGTAATCTCTTTTGTACTTAATTTTTTACTGGTTCCTGTCGCACCGATGGTGATCAATATTTCAATGGTGACATTAGCTGTTGTATTTGCTGTTCGTGCTTATGGTGGATTTGTAAAATTCGAATTGAAATCTGCGAATAGTAAAACGATTCATCGATTTACTAAAATTAGTTTAGATCAATTGGAAATGAAATTCGGAGGTTGGGGCTTGTCTGTCACTACATTAGGAATTCTGTTTAGCACGATGATTTGGCCTGGTGGACGAGCGTTGTGTAATATTGGCGCAATTGCGATTAGTATTACAACCGTCATTTTAATGGTGCGTTGGAGAGTAAAGAAAACGCCCTTGAATAAGCCACTGTTATATCGAATTTTAGTGATTTCTGCGTTTTTGTTGCTGTTTTTAGTGATACCTTTAGAACAAAGAGTTCGATTTAAATATCGGGATTACCCAGATTATGCCGAAGCCATAATTAATGCGCATAATCATCCATGTGAGCAGCATTTTGAAGAATTGGAAGAAACCCGTCGAATAATGTATGAAAATCAATAAATTTAGACTGTAGTGGAATGCCATTACAGAATATGATTTACAATTAATAATGGAATGTGATGGCGGCAAATATATCGAATAGTGGATCTTTCCAACAAACATTAAATCTGTATGGAGCGTCATTAGAGGCCTTTATATCTGCGCAAGAAGAAATTGAATCTGGTTTGTCTAAACACCTTGGATATGCTGTTTCTATAGAATTAATTGTGGGCAATCAGTTAGTGGAAATGACGATCGCTGGACAGGAAAAAGAAATCGCTATGCGTTCTTACCTGGCGAGTAAAGTAGCAAAATACTTTGAGGGGCACCCCAACTTGCATTGCGACGAAGTAAAGAGTAAGGCCAGCGAAGAACATGAACGTAATTTACCCACTAGTCTATTAGGAGATCGACTTACATTTGCCGGCCCGGCATATGCAGGACTTTTAATGTGTGTAGGTAGATCCGTATATTTTGCGTTTGGAACTTTTCCGGATGACTATTTGGTGAACATGCTCTTCACTTTTATTGGAACGTATATTGTCGGTTTTTTGATCATTTTCTTTATTGAAACCTTTTTTGCTTCAAGTTGAGCCTAACATTTCTAGATGCATAGTGAAACATTTATACTAACCGGAGCAGACATTAATCAGATGTTGGATCAAAGCCCTAAGATCGAACAAACGCTATCCGATTTGTTATCTTATCAAGTCTTTGTCAATGCTTATTCTACTACGGAAGGATTGGAAGTTCAAATCCAATCTAAAAATAAGGAAATAAAGATGCGCCAGTTTATGGTCTCTAAATTGAAAAAGTCTTTAATCACATTAAATATTGCATTTGATTCTATTAAAAATAAGAATGCGGAAGCGCATGAGGAACATTCAAAGTCTGATTTTCGGCGAGTATTTATAAATCTGCTTGTTGGTTCCATGGTTTGGGGCCTTATTGTATGTGTGTTAAAAGCCTGTTACTATTATTTCTTTAGTTCTTTTCCGGACAATTTGCTTGTGAATTTTGCGTGGACATTTGTGATTACCACGAGTGTTAGCTTTGTTTGGTTTATTGTTTCAACAATAATGGGCGATTAAATTGTTTTTTAATGGTTGTGGAATATTTTTCACATTTATGAACTCTTTGCAACGAACGCTTGTTTAAACGAATAACTACAGAATAAATAATGAATTAGGAATAATGGAAGGGAAGAAAACAATGATTCAGGATCAAAAATTAAGCAATGTTTATACATACAGTGCCTATCGCACATTGATTGATGGATTGTTTGCGGAAGGGAAGTCTACAGGTGATAATCATTCAGAAGCGATGATGGGTTATACCAAATTGAACATTCACCGAATGAAACGTTTGGATAAAACGGTGGTTTTGACCGATCATGCAAAAGAGCAGTTAGCATTGATCAAGGCACCTCAAAGATGGGTTGTACTTACAGAGGCGTGGTGTGGAGATGCGGCGCAAAATATCCCGATCATGGTTGCGATGGCCAATGAAAACCCACTTATTCAGTTGGATGTGATTTTAAGAGATCAGAATCTTGACTTTATGGATCAGTATCTAACGAATGGAGGGCGTTCTATACCAAAGTTAGTGATGTTTGATGATAAAGGGGAGGAATTAGGTGAATGGGGACCTCGGCCAACAGAGCTACAGCAAATGGTCTTGGATAATAAGTATGGCGATAATCCAATTCCTTATTCAGAATTTTCCAAAACCATACAAATGTGGTACAATAAAGATAAAGGTGTTTCTGCACAAAAAGAAATCGCTTGCCTCGTGACAGAATGTAATCTGGTCTTTTAATAATAATTAGGTAAAACAAATTGATTCACGCTTGATGCGTTGATATCCAGTAATTTAATAAAATAGGGATAATTTTATTTTTTTATTGAACTATTTCTAGGTACAACGTGTTGCCGGTATTAGTTTGTTGTTTAAACCTATGTCATTTCTTAATAAATTTAAGATAAAGCCTAGGCTTATCATCCTCTTTGGGGTAGGAATGATTACGCTGGCCATGCTTTCCGTTTACGCTTTTCATGCGTTGGAACAATCTTCTGGGATTGTAATTAAAATCCATCGACATCCATTAGCAGTATCCAATGCAGCACTTGCTGCCTCAGAATCTGTTGTTAAAATGCACCGTGCCATGAAAGATGTGGCAATGTCAACCAATGACGTGCAACGGCAACGATATCGGGAAGTTTGTGAACAAGAAGAGAAGATAGTCATGCGCAATCTGGACCTTGTTAAAGAGCGAATTTTAGGGGAAGAGGGGGAGCGAATGGAGCAAGAGACACGTAAGTTGTTTCTTGATTGGCGTACGATCCGGCAATCAGTTCATAAGAAACTAAGTGAAAATGATCCAGATGGTGCGCGTAAAATCACTCGAGAAAAAGGGGCAGCACACGTACGTTTATTAGAAGAAAGTTTTGCAAAATTAAAAGCATATGCCATCAATAAGGCAAATGGGTTTATAGAAAACTCCAAAGAACAACAACGAACTACTATGAATTACCTGAATGGAATAATTGCCATTTCGGGAGTAATCTTTGTGGTCTTAGGATTGGTAAGTGGAAAGAGTATTTCAGATCCAATAGTTCGAATTAAATCTCAAATTTCTGAAATGGCGAAGGGAGCGCATCCTGAAGATATTCATTTTAATGGAAGCGATGAAGTAGCTGAGATGAATCAGGAAATGCAAAAACTGGTAGGTGCATTAAGACGAACTTCGGAATTTGCCCGGGAGATTGGAGATGGTAATTTTGAAGCGGAATTTGAAAGTTTAGGTAAGCAGGATATTCTTGGAGAATCGTTGATTCAAATGAATCTTCAATTGAAAGAAGCCAAGGATAAAGAGGAATTGGAGAAATGGATTATGAACGGGGTCCAAAAAGCAGGTGAAATATTGCAAGAGGATTTGGGTCTTGAAAACATGTGCGCTCAACTTTCCGAGTTTCTAGCAATGTACGTTAATGCCCAGCAAATTGCTTTTTATACCATTCATGATTTTGAGGCAAGTGAGGAAATTGCCATGTATTTAATGACTGCAGGATATGCAGTAGAATCAGATCATTTTAAAAGTTATAAATTCGGAGACGGAATTATTGGTCAAGTTGCGAGATCAAAAAAATCATACAAAGCGAGCAATATCACTGCGGATCAATCGAATATAAGTAGTGCGTTGGTGAAGTTAAGCCCAAAGAACCTGTATGTTTTTCCATTACATATCAATGATAAAACCTATGGCGTCATTGAAGTTTTGTCTGAAAATCCATTGTCTGAAAAGCAGCGAAGATTGTTTTATGAATTATCGTATAAAATGGCCAATACGATTATTCGAATTCAATCAAGTCAACAAACAGAGTTGCTATTAGAAGAAACCAAGGAGAAGACGGAGGAGCTTTTGGCTCAGGAAGAAGAACTGAAGCAAAATATTGAGGAAATGAATGCGATTCAAGAAAAAATGAATCAAAACAATTCCTTGTTGATAACTCAGAATGCGAAAGTTTCGGATAGTATTAATTATGCCAAAGGAATTCAGCAAGCAATTATTCCACATGATCAATTGATCAGAACGAAACTGCCGAAGACCTTTGTGTATTACAAACCAAAGGACATCGTCAGTGGAGACTTTCCGTGGTATTTTGATGGTGGAAAACATGTCTACGTAGCAGCAGTAGATTGTACAGGACATGGGGTTCCGGGAGCTATGATGTCCATGATTGGATGTTTATTGCTGAACGAACTTGCTCAAAACCATAGTTATACCACTGGTCAAATGTTGGATGAATTGCACAACGGATTGGTGCGACTCTTAAAACAAGACAATGAAAAGTCGTTTAACATCAATGACGGTATGGACGTTGCACTGTGTAAAATAGACCCTGAAAAACGGACCGTAGAGTTTTCTGGAGCCTATAGAAATTTGATTATCGCTCGCAATGGAAAAAGATTAGAAGATCAAAAAGGGAATAAGTTTCCAATTGGAGGCACTAAATATCCAAATAGACGCCCTTTTGATACGCACACGTTCAACTTAGACGATGGCGATCGAATCTTTATGTATTCCGATGGAATTCAAGATCAATTTGGAGGCGAAAAAGGACAATCTAAGTTCGGAAGTCGTCAAATAAGAGAGATGATTGTTGCTGGAAATCAAACGAAAATCGAGCATTTTGAATCAAAATTTAAAACTGCCATTCGAGAATGGAGCAAGGAAGAACCGCAAACGGATGACATCCTTATGATTGGTGTAGAGCTATAGTTTTCCTTTATAATAAATACAAATCCATACATCAAGGCAATATGGCAGGCGACTATGGAATGCTATAAAAGTGGATGAACATCTTAGACTTTTTTAACTGCATTTTATTAAGATCGCATCCTGCTTTTTCCGGGGTATATCTATACTTAAATGCACTTTAATATAAAATCAAGACGCCCATATTTTGACAGTGTAACATATTTATTTTACATTAGTAGTCGGAATTAAGAAGATCTGATTTATAAAAGATACGGATTGCTTAAGGGAGGTATGAAGTAGAAATCTAAAATCTTTGTTCATTTTTCGTTAATAATGAAAAAGAAATTAAACACAGAAATTGATTATACGGTAATCAAAAAGGAGCAACCTTTTCAGGTTGATGCCGTTCGTGCGGATGATTTAAAAAGGATGAATGCGACTTCCAAATCCCTTTCTTTGTTGGAGTTGAAATACGTAAAGTCCGAAATGTCCAGGCGCGATATTTATCAAAAAGTCCGAAATTCAAAAGAGGGAGATTACCTCTTAATTCGTTCCTTTAATGAAGGTGAAAAAGATGACCTAACGGTAATTGAAATTCCGAATCATAAAAATTTATTGCTGGCACTGCAAGCTGAAATTACCCGATTGGAACGGTTGGAAGAAATCGAGTTAGAAGAAAATCCAGCTTATCTTTCATTGACAACTCGAAAGGGGAAAATGAAGATTCGAGTAGAAGAAATTGAGATGTTGGAAGCGGCCGGAAATTACTCTTATATCTACACCCTTAAGAAAGAACGTCATTTGATTCGTGGGAACCTTACTAAGTTGTATGGCATCCTTCCGTTGGATAAGTTTATTCGCGTACATCGATCTTATATCGTTCAATTTGATTGCATTACTTATATTCGTAAAGAAGAGATCGTAATTGGTAATTACGTAATTCCAATTGGAAGGAAATATAAGGCTGATCTTAAAGAGAAATACGCAAGCAGTCATTTGTAGAGGTGTTTTTGGCAATGTCAATGTAGCCTTTTTCATCCTCCGTTCGTACCAAAAAACAAGCCTTTTATACCTTTTAACTTTTAGATTAAAGATAATATTATACATTTGAATTCGTAACGTGGGAAAGTCACCTCTTTCAAAAGTTGATTGAGAATGCGCAATTTGCATCAGTGACTTAATCTTGAAAAATCGAAAAAATACATTCTGAAAAGGAACAGAATGAACAAATGTAAATGAAGCAAAACCTGATCATAGCAACCGACAAAATGTTTCTGTATCCTACCTTATTTGGTAGTTTGGGAGAACATGCTGATGATCTATTTGACGTTGTTACCGCGTCAAGTCATGAGAACTTAAAACAAATTGTTTCGACATTGAATCCAGGTTTGATTGTGATGCGTTTTTCAGATTACAACTTAGATGCAGAATTGGTAAATGTGTTGAAAAACGTCCCTATTCTCTTCTTACTACGTGGCAATGAGCCGAAACCACAATTCGGACTTGAATTAAACAATGAGAATTGGTTTGAAGATCAAATTGAATTGTGCGAACATCAACGTAATTATCTTAAATATCGGATTCAAAATATTTTGAATTATCTGAAACTGAAAGAAGAGGAGCCGGAAGATGAGTTGATGGATGAAGCCGCGATCAACAAATATCTGTTGGAGATAGAACGAAAAAATAAAGTGTTGGAAGGGATACAGAAAAAACTGCAACGCCATTTATCCAAGTTTCCTGATATGGGAGGAAATGAGATTCGATCTATTATTTATTCGATTAAATCATCCTTAAATCAATCTACCAATGAAGTCGATGTGAATTGTTTTCTCGAACAAGAGAAGTTTTTCAATAGCATCAAAGATCAATACCCAAAACTAACCTCAGATGATTTGAAGTATTGCTATTATTTGAAAATGAATTTTTCCAATCGTGAAATTGCTTCTCAATTGAGTATAAGCCCAGAAAGTGTGCGAACTCATAAATATCGACTTAAGAAAAAAATGACCCTAACTCGAGAAGACGACCTGCACATTCACATTCGTGGTTTCCAAGCAATGGCGTCATAGTCAATCTCAATATTAAGTACTTGAGGAAAATCTCCATCTAAATCATTATTTCCTAAACTTTAGTTGGTGTAATCACCAACTATCACCAACCATCTAGCTAATTAATTCCCAGGTTAATTACGCTTTGGTTCAATCTATTTTATCCAACTATAAAAAATTGTATTTCCATATAGTTTGTAGATATGCATTTTATTTAAAGTGTAGTTGATCTCTATAAATAAGGCTTTAAATGATTGTATTTAGTTTAAAATAAAGGTTGTTCACGTTTTGTCTACGCACCATGTATGCATAAATAAAAATCAGAGTAATTGTCAACCATTTGTCTACGCTTGCATCCCGGCGGAGAAGGTATATGTAGCGTACTTGTAGTTCCTAAAAAACATTTTACCCGAATGAAGGGTGAAATACAAAAGATGTACAAGAAAGAGTAGTTAGTTCTGATAAGCCATGATTGAATCCGCACTAGAATATACCAAAGATTGTCTGAGTGAACGATTGAAAAATCAGTTTGGGACCACTGATTCAAAAGTGATCCTAAATGGGTTGGTGGATGTGGACGGAAGACTGCATGATAAAAACAATAACAAGGTGGTGGTTACCCTACTAAATCTAGAGGAAGAAACCGCAAAACCATACTACGATCGATATCGTGCTACAGCCGATGGAAAATGGAAGGATAAAAGTCCTCCATTACGATTGAATGTGGATCTATTGATCACATCTATTTTTGGTGATTACAAAGAGGCATTGAAATTTCTGGATGCAGCTATTGGATTCTTTCAAGTAAACCCAGTTTTGACAGCCAATAATTTTGCAAACATCCCACCAGGTATTGAAAAACTGGAGTTTGACATCGAAAAAGTAAACTACTTCAATATGCACAGTTTGTGGAGCGCAATGGGAGCAAAATATCAACCATCTGTGATTTATAAAATGAGATTGATCTCTTATCAAGGGGACCAGGAAATTCGCACTATTCCAAGTGTGGAATCTACTCCTGAAACAGTAGTAAGTTAACAAAATAGAATAGAAAAAATAGAACAGAATAGGGAAACGATAATTGAGCGATTATAAAAAATATATTGACGTTACAGTGCACCATGGTTATTTTAACTCAGGTCCATGTACAGCGTTGAGATTTGAACCGAATGAAGAAACGATTCGAGTCATAGCTCGATTTGGAATGGTTTTTCAGCCAAAAGCAAATGGATTTTCGCTCTTTACTTCTAAGAAATTCGATTTCTCGTATTTGAAAGATACATTGGAATTTACCCATTTTGAATTTGAGATGCGGCAAACAGATTCAAACTTCCTTGCCTACACTGACTTTGATCCAGATTGGAATGGATTCATAAGTTATTCTGTGGTGGAACAAGCATTGGTTCCAGAATATGAAACGGAGAAAAGAGCCTTGTTGGGGAATGCAATATTGGGTAGTGTTACTATTGGAGTAGACCAAGGAGGAACCTATGAAATAACCTTTCAAGCCAGATCAACGGTTTGGGATTATTATATAATTAATCAAAGCAGTTTGGATTTAGATTCGTCCGTGATCACGACCAAGTCTGGTGATCAATTTCCGGAGCCTATACCTGCTCACACGATTTCAGATTTAGAAACCTTGCTTTTTTCTTCTGGGGATCAATTATATCCGCTCACACAAAAACCAGAGCAATTTTTTCAACTACGGGTAGGAAGTAAGGTGCTTTTCAAAGCACTACCAGTACCGATTGTAGATAATTTCGAAATAGAATCTGTGGATTCGACAAACAAAAGAGTCCGATCTCCAATGTTAGTTTACGTCTGAAGAACGAGGACAGAAAGCGCGTTAAAACGAATAAAATAAGGACAACAAATCAATATATAAATAAATAACACACAAAATCAAATACAGTAAAAAGAGATAATAATAACATAACAAACAGATTATGAACACCTCAACAATTAAAACTCCGGGCGTATATATCGACGAAGTAAATGCTTTCCCGAATTCAGTAGTACCCATAGCTACTGCGGTTCCGGCATTTATCGGATATACACCTCAGGCTTCCTACGAAGGGAAGTCTTATTTCAACAAACCAACAAAGGTTTCTTCATTCGCCGAGTTTAAGGCTATATTTTGCGTGCCAGATCCAGCAGCACCAGCAGCACCGGCCAAGCAATATTCTCCGCAGTACTATTTAGTGAAGGAAGATGCAGAGCCGGACAAAGGAGATTACCTTCAAATTGACGGCGGATTTTACTCTATTTTACCTGACCCACTTACGATTTATTACTTGTACAATAGTGTGCGACTTTTCTACGAAAATGGAGGAGGGGATGCATACATTGTGGCTGTTGGAACATATGGTGAAGCTTCGGGTAAACCAATGGAAGCACCAGGGCATATTGAAAATATGAATGTGCAATTGACTGATTTGCAAAAAGGATTGGCTTTGTTGAAAAATGAAGAGGAGCCTACGATGTATATCTGTCCGGAAGCAACCTTACTTTCAGTAGCAAACAACGGAACATTGATGGAGAGCATGTTGCTTCAAAACGAAGAAATGGGCTCTAACATAAGCATTTTTGATCTTATTGGAGGACGTGATCCAGATCCAATTATGTATACGGAAGACATTGAAACATTCCGAAACAGTACTGGTGCTCAGGGTTTGAGTTATGGAACAGCGTACTATCCATTTGTAACTACTACGGTAATGCAAAATTCGGATCTTGACTATACCAATTTATTTGGTGGAAACATCAAGGAGTTGGAAGCGATTCTAAATCCACCGTCGAGTCCAAATGCGGCCGTTGCGAGTATAATACAAGGTATTGAGAAACCGACAGGAAAACCTTTAACGACCACACAGTACAACAATTCCTTATTGATTGCGAGTAGCACGTACAGTCAAATTGTGAAGCATGTATTGTTGGATGCAAACACCTTACCACCAAGTGGAGGAATGGCAGGAGTTATTACAACAAATGACAATCAAATAGGCGTTTGGAATGCACCAGCAAATACAAGTATGGTGGGCGCTTCTGCATTGCCAATTAAATTGTCTGCCAGTCAACAAGCCGACTTAAATGTGGATGCGATTTCTGGTAAATCTATTAACGCAATTCGCTTTTTCAATGGACAAGGAATTCTTATCTGGGGAGCCCGTACATTGGATGGGAACAGCTTGGATTGGAAGTATTTATCTGTTCGTAGAACGTTGATTTTCCTAGAGCAGTCTGTGAAATTGGCAGCAAGAGCGTATGTGTTTCAGCCGAATAACAAAAATACTTGGGAAGCGGTAAAAAGTATGGTTAGTAGTTTTCTAACGGATTTCTGGAAGCAAGGAGGATTGATTGGTGCTAAAGCCAGTGATGCTTTTTCCGTACAAATTGGATTAGGAACGACCATGACTGCAGAAGATCTGTTAAACGGATTTATGAAAGTTTCGGTAAAAGTAGCGGTGGTAAGACCAGCGGAATTTATCGTGATTTCATTTGAGCAAGAAATGGCAAAGAGCGCTTAAGGCGATAAAAATTAATTAACGAATTAAATAAGATAAACTTTAAAATTTAGAACAATGGCTGACGACGGAAGCAAAGAAGATGCGATATGGCCCATGCCCAAATTTCGATTTGAGGTAGACCTGGGTACAGAAATGAAAAGCGTTGCATTCCAAGAAGTATCTGGAATGGATGTAGAAAATCAGATCATCGAATATAGAAAAAGTAATAGCACACTTTTTTCTACAGAAAAGATGCCTGGAATTGTAAAGTATGGAAACGTAACGATGAAGCGTGGCGTATTTGTAAACGATAATACCTTTTGGAAATGGCATGCAGAAATTACCATGAATACCATCAAACGGAGAACGGTATTAATCAAGTTATTGGACGAAAAAGGATCCGTAACCATGAAGTGGCAATTAAACAACGCCTGGCCTACGAAAATTACCAGTACAGATTTGAAATCTGATGGAAATGAAGTGGCTGTGGATACAATTGAGATTGCACACGAACAATTAATTATCTCGAATGGATGATGAAGAAGTTTATCCAGTAGGATTTTATTTCAAGCTATCCTTTCCTGGTGATGATGCCGCATTTCAAGAGGTGTCCGGCATTTCAAAGGAGATGGCAGTAGAAGAGGTTGTCTGTGGAGGGGAGAACCGATACAAATATCGGCTCCCTACCGTATCCTCATCTCAAAATTTGGTATTGAAACGGGCCTTGGTTACGAAAGCGTCCAGCCTTTCTAAGTGGTGTGAAGATACCATGGTTGGAGGACTTGCGGAAGCTGTAACAACCAAAGATGTCACAGTGAGCCTGCTCAATGCCAAAGGAGAAGTCTGCTCGCACTGGACCTTTCATGGGGCATACCCTGTAAAGTATTTAGTGTCCGATTTGAAGTCACAGGAAAATGAAATTGTTATAGAAACCATGGAGCTGGCCTATACCTATTTTGAGATAAATAAAACGGCTTAGCGTAGCATAGTATAGCTTATTCAAGAGAGACTACGATTCTCGCTAGAATATAATATGCCACAACTAGCTCGGAGAAAACTAAAAGAATAGACCATTGATTGAAATAAGAGAATTAGTAATCAAAACAGAGGTTGTCCAAAAATCGGATTCAGATAAAGTGACTGAAAAGACACTGAATCAAATGCGAAAACAGATAATGGAAGAATGTCGAAAAATGTTGAAGGAACGTAAAAACCAACAACGGATTCGATAAATCAATTAGTCATAAGGATCGTAACAATTAAGAAGAAGAAAAGCTAACATCAATGGGACTGGAATTATTAAAGATCACGGGATATTCAGATGAAAATTTTTCATCGTCTGTCGGCGAACCATATACGGTTATGATCAATCCGGAATCCATTAAATGGAATCGGAAGATTGATTATAACATGGAGCAAGCTCCGGATACCAGTAATCCTTCGCAAACCTATAAAAGTACACCAAGCGCTGACTTTAGTTTCGACATCGTCATCGATTGTACCGGTGTGGTGGACAGTTCCCGTACGGACATGGCGACTGAAATTAGCAAGTTGGAGACCATTGTATACACTTATAATGGCAAAATTCATCGACCTAATTATGTAGAAATTCGGTGGGGAAAGAAAATTACGTTTACCAGTGTGTTGAAGTCATTTGATATTACGTATACGTTGTTTAAGCCAGATGGAAGTCCATTGAGGGCAAAAATATCGTTGAGTTTTGGAGAGTACATCAGCGCGAAATCAGTAGCGCAGGAGGACAAAAAGAGTTCTCCAGATTTGACGCACATTATTCACACAATTGACGGAGATACACTTCCTGAACTTTCCAATCGAATCTATAATTCGACCGATTATTACATGCAAATAGCCTCGTATAATGGATTGAACAAGTTTCGAAATTTACAGTCAGGACAAAGACTTTCTTTTCCTCCATTATTGAATGAAGAAGGGAGAAAAAGTCAGAAAAAATAAAAGAGTAACGATCAAACAAACAATCAAACAAAATCAAGAAAGTAGGTAAGCAAGCGAATTGAATCACACATGGCGGGAACAGAGATTATAGCAAATGGAGGAGTCGTAACGTTTACGGTTAAGGTTAGCGGAAACACCATACCGGATGAAGATCGCGTTCATTCTATTGTAATTGATCAGGCAGTCAACCGTATTCCTACTGCTCGAGTGGTAATATTAGATGGAGACCCAGCAGACTCCGAGGCCCAAAATTTTCCTGCAAGTTCGGGTGGAACGTATTTACCCGGGAGCCCAATTACTATAGAAGCAGGATACGATTCGAAGAATAAAGAAGTGTTTAAGGGGATAATTACTCGACAATCTATAACAGTGGACGGTTTAATTGGCGCCTCGCTTGAATTAACCTGCCGAGATGAAAGTGTGAAAATGACCGTTGGACGTAAAAGTCTTACTTTTTCAAAGAAAAAGGACAGCGAGATTATCAGTTCGATTGTAGGTAATTATGGAGGAATAACCCCTTCGATTACCGCAACGGAAACCACTTGGCCAGAACAAGTACAATACTATGCAAGTGATTGGGATTATGTATTGACCAGAGCAGAGACCAATGGAATGATTGTCGTTCCCTTCAATGGAAAACTAACGGTTGGAAAACCGGATGCAGATACCAGTTCAGTAGCAGAAATAGCATTTGGAGATAATATGCTTACATTTTCTGGAGACATGGATTCTGTAACACAATTGGGCAGTGCGAAAGCAAGTTCTTGGGATTATAAAACCCAAAAAATTGTAACAGGAGAATCATCCAACAGTACACCAGGACCAGGAAATCTTTCTAGCAAAAAACTTTCGGAGGTAGTAGGCTTATCCAATTTTGAATTGGGAAGTACGACTCCGCTTGCATCCCCGGATTTAGTGAATTGGACAAAAGCTGCATTGGTGAAAAGTTCGTATTCTAAGATTCGAGCAGATGTGAAAAGCAAAGGTTCGTCTTTGATACAACCTGGTAAATACATTACTATAAATGGAATGGGAGATCGCTTTGACGGAGATCATTTGGTATCAGGAGTAATTCACGAAATAGGCGACGGAACATGGACAACTGAATCTACGTTGGGATTATCTTTTAATTGGTTTTCGGAAGAGCCAGATGTTTCGGCTCCATTGGCAGCAGGATTATTACCAGGCACGAGAGGATTGTATAATGCCACAGTTAAGAAAATGAATGAAGACCCGGATTCAGAATTTCGAATTCAAGTAACCATTCCATTATTAGATCCGACAGAACAGGGGGAAGGTATGTGGGCAAGGTTGTCTAACTTTTATTCTACCAGTGGTGCAGGAGCATTTTTTCTACCCGAAGTAGGAGATGAAGTAATTGTAGGATTTCTTAATGAAGATCCAAGATTTCCGGTCATTCTCGGAAGTTTATATAGCAGTAATAGTCTAAAGCCATTTAGCGATTTATCTCCAGATGAAAAGAATTCTAAAAAGGCCATTGTGACAAAAAGTGAACTGCGCATTGTATTCGATGATGAAAATAAGGTGTTGACGATTCAAACTCCAGGAAACAATGTAATGACCTTTAGTGATGAGGATAAAAAGATCACCATTACCGATCAAAATGAAAACTCAATTGAGATGGCAGAAGCGGGGATTACAATGTCAAGCCCAAAAAGCATTACAATTAAAGCGGATCAAAATGTGACGATCCAGGGAGAAATGGGAGTGAAGATTGAAGCTTCCGGAGGAGATGTGGAAGTTTCAGGAATGAACATAAAAGAAACGGCCGACATGAAATACTCGGCGGAAGGAAGTCTTCAGGCACAAGTGCAAGGAGGAACTGAATTGACCTTAAAAGGGGCAATGGTCATGATTAACTAAACATGTAAGCAAAGAGATTAAATTAATTAATAATTAGATAAATGCCACCAGCAGCACGATTAACCGATTTTCATGAATGTCCAATGATGGACCCCGGAATTGTTCCGATCCCTCATGTAGGAGGGCCAATTGTAGGACCAGGTGAACCAACAGTTCTGATAGATAAACTTCCCGCAGCCCGCGTAGGCGATATGTTGGTTTGTGTGGGGCCACCCGATTCGATCGTAAAAGGATCCGCAACCGTAATGATTGGCGGAATGCCCGCCGCACGATTGGGAGACTCTACGGCACATGGAGGAGAAATAGCATTAGGCGCATTTAATGTCATGATCGGAGGGTAAAACGAGAATGATTTAAAGCATTTAAAGACGAAGAAAGTAAACCAATAAAGTAAACCAATTTAGAGCCAATGATTGAAGTAAATGTATCGGAAAATGTAAACATCAGCTCATCCAGTGATGAACCGCTTGAAAGTAATTTTTGGGGTACCGGATGGGCATTTCCTATTGTTTTTAACGCGGGAGATTTTAAAGTGGAAACAAGCTCTCGTCATTTCAATATTGAAGACTCAATTCGGGTGCTTTTAGGTACAAGTAAAGGAGAGCGAAGCAATAATTTAAATTTTGGTTCTGGACTTAATCAATTTTTATTCAGTTCCATGAATGAGACACTCAAAGGAGATATCATTCAAGTGGTGAAAGATTCATTGCTCAAATACGAACCCCGCATTCATGTGCTAAAAGTAGATGTGGAATTTAAAGACGAATTATCAGGATTGGTAGAAATATCGATCAACTACGAAATCAACCATACTAATACTCGACATAATTTAGTTTACCCATTTTACCTCAACGAAGCAACAAATTTATAAAACTCAAACTCATAAAAATTAAATAGAAATAAGAACTCAAGTGCGCTATCCAAACAACATACAAATTGCCCAATCAAGACGAACGGCATTGCCGCCGTCGTATGTGAAAGTAGATGGACGTTCTGAAAAGGACATTCTCAGCTTCATGGCTGAATATGCTCGACTTTTAAATTTTTATGATCAGTCAAATGAAGTTCAAGGGAACTGGAAGCCCTTTTTATTAAAAGATCCGGTCATTTTACTAGCCTATATGGCTAATACTCGATATGCCGAATATTATTTAGTGTACCAAAACATTTTACGAGCATATAATTCCAACACGGACAAATTACAGAATCAATCGGCGGATGAAAAGTTGAATAAAATTCAACAAATGTCGGAAGATGATTATGCAAAGTTATTGAATGACATGTTCAATTTGCTGGAGGTGATCTTTCTAAAATTGATCCAGTGGTTGACAAGCATGGTGCAAGACCCAAACAACGAGCGAATTTGCTATGACTTGAAGTCATTTATGATTCAGGAAGTACAGCAAACATACGCCCAGACGCTTTGGGCAACACTCAATTTTAGAAGTGCACTTAATTCAGAAAAAGTATCTGAATTTATTCAGCCAACGATGCCTCCACGCTTCCAAAACTTGGATAATCCATGGACAAAAAACACCACAACAGGACCGTTTTATCAAACCTTGGAATTGAATACTTCTGTGCAGAAAACAAAAGACGGAACCAAGAAGGAAATGATTAATCTCATTTGGAAGGACCGTGAAAATACGCTTAGTGGAATGGAGAAGACAACCAATAAAGTGTTTTCCTTTTTTGTTAAGATTATTCAAAGTGCAGAAGAATATTATGAGAAAATTCAAAAAACGGATTTGTCCCTACCTGATACAGGGCTCATTCGAACTTTTGCTCATTTGTTCAATACCCAGCAACAAGAATTAAATAAAATAAGTAAACGGCATCTTGATTTCTACTACAAAAGTTTACTGAAACAATCTCAGCTTCCTTCTTCCGCTGATTCGGCTTTTTTAATGCTGGAGTTAAAAGACAAGCTTCCGTTTTATGCCTTGAAAAAGGGAACCTTGTTTAATGCAGGTGTGGATGGAGCCAAAAATCCAATCACGTTTTCCACTGATAAAGACCAAATATTAAATGCGGGAGCCTTGGAAAGTGCGTATAAAATGTCTGTTTCTGATAAAGAATTATTGTGTTTTGAGCAGGTGAAAACGCCAACCAAATTGCAATTGGACGAAACGGGTAAAGCGATTCCATGGCAGACATTTGAAAGTAGTACACAAGCTTCATTTGGATTCGCATTTGCCTCGCCGTTGCTTTATCTCCAAGACGGTAATCGGACTATTAATATTACACTTTTAACCCCGGTAGTTTCTACAAAGGCATCAACGACTGCAACTTCCAGTGAAAGCGGAAAGGATCCTAAAAATAAAACTAATCCTAAATCTGAAACGGAAAATAAAGAGAAAGAAGTAGCAAGTGAAGTCGAAGCGGAAGCAGCCACAACATCAACCGAACCAGTAGCAAACCAGCCTGATCATATTCCGCTCTCATTTGATGCTGAAAATTGTAAAATTTATTTAAGTACGAGTTCAAAATGGATTGAAGTAACTCCGATTACTACAACAAATTCAGCGACATGGACAATCAAGTTGAACGCGGAAGATCCAGCGATTGAGGTGTTTAAGAAAAATCCAGATGGATTGAAATCGAAATGGCCAATGCTTAAAGTGGTTTTTAGCAAATATGATCAACTATTGGATCCGCCAGTTATCTCTGCTGTCAAGATAGATGTGGCTGTTTCGAATAAGAGGCAAGCAAGCTTTTATAATGATCACGGAAAAATGGATACCTCCAAGCCGTTTCAATTATTTGGTCCAGTAGCAGGCTTTCACGACACATTTTATTTGGGCAGTAATGAAATATTCAGTAAACCCGTGCAGAAACTCTCCTTTCAAATGTACTGGGATAAAGTTCCAAGTCCTTTTACCACATATTATGAAGAGTATAATTCGTATTACTGTGATTGGTTAAATAGAGATAGTAGTACAACGAATGTAAAATATAAATGCTCAGGATCTAGCACTAAGGATGCCAATCTAGGACATCAAACTACAAATCCGACTCCTCCGGATTCAACAACGAGTGACGGTGATATAAGAATAGAAACTACGCTCTCAACGAAAACTCCAGAATCGGAAAAGTCGGAAGAAGAAACGGAAAAGAAAACCGCTGCCGAATCTACGTCGAATGCAGACAAGAAATCTTCAGATCCAGAAGTGAAGCTTCCCGTGACCTTCGATTTGAAAAAAGAGGAAAAAGACGAAACGGACGAAGCGTCTTCTTCAACAAAGAAGGAGGATGAAGAAAAGGCTGTAACTAATCCAGAGGTAAAGCTGCCGTTTACCTTTTATATGGATAAAAGAGAAGAAGAAGCTACCGATCCTGATCCTTCAAAAAAAGACACTGAAGAAATAAAGGATGATGCCGATGCAACGGGAGAACGTGAAACACACGGGTTGGTTTCATGGCTTGGAAAAGTCGTGGGAAATGTTCTTGGGGCTACCGGTAAGGAATCGGAAGGTAAAAAGAGCCTAGCCTTAGGAGGAAGTGATCCACCCACCACAACGATTGTGGTTGAACCTTTATTTAGAAAAGACAGTTTCAAAATTGATTTTGATTGGTTAGAAGCAGGAGCCTGGGAAGATATGTCGAAAGTATTGGGCGAAAGTTTAGATGGAAGCGCAGAATTCCTCTTTAATTATCCCGCGGATGCAAAACCGACCGAACAAATGAGTAATTATTCGTTTGCAAAAAAACCGAATCCTCTGACGAATATTGTAATAAGTGATGCTGACCTTCCTGTGTTTTATCATGGAAATCCTTCATTGCAACTGAACCCATTAACCTTAACAGAAAAAACAGTAGACGGATTTTTGAAAATGCAATTGACTGGTCCTGATGAAGGATTTGGAACAGAGATGTATCCTAAAGTGATCAATTATATCTCTATTTTTAATGGAAACGACATTGTAAATAATAATGGAAATGCTTTAAAGAAAGGAGCGCCTTCGCTGCCGTTTGTACCAAAGTTATCTCGTATTGAAGTGAGTTACAACGCCACCGAAACGTATGTGATGCCGCAGGGTAAAAAGAAAAACACCTTTGATAGTTTTCAATACTTCTACTACACCCCGTTTGGGAGTTTTGAAGTGGAAAAGTTGAAAGATTTAAGGGTCGTGCAACCAGTTCCCTACAATGGAAATTTGATCTTGGGATTTTCAAATTTGACAACGGATGCATCTCTTAATTTGTTCTTTGAATTGACGGGAGGAACTGAACAATTTCCAGATACAGGAGGAAATCCGTTGATACAATATTGGAGTAGCGAAGGTTGGAAAAAAATGAAGGTTATGAGCGATGGCACAAAAGGGATGCGATGTTCTGGAGTGCTCACCGTTCAATGCAATCAAGAGATGTTGGAAACCATCGTGGAATTACCTAAAAAACAGTATTGGATTCAAATTTCAACAGATAATCCTTCGGTCAAAGCGGATACAGTTTATATGAATGTAAATGGGATTAAGGTCAATCGAGTAACCTCCATTGCATCCGAAGATCCATTGTCTTTGGCAAAAGGAACGATTAAGGGGCCATTTATCCCCACGCCAGAAATTAAAAAAACGGAGCAAATATTCCCCACTTTTGGAGGGGTCCATTCGGAAGATTACAATCAAATGCTTAAGCGAGTGAGTACAAGACTTACAACAAAAGCACGAGCTACATCTGCTCAGGATTACTATGATTTGATTTTACAAAAATTTCCGAACGTTTACTTTACCCAAGTAGCAAAGACTACGGGCGGTAAAGACGATTCAGGAATTATGCCATTGACTTTGCAAGTCGCACGAGCCATTTCAGATCCAAATCAGCCGGGTGCTTTTCGACCAAACGTGGTGAGTTGTGAGTTAGAAGAGATTCAGGAATATATTACTAAGCGGTCTTCTCCGCATGTAAAGCTAGCTGTTCAAAATTTTCAAATGGAGGAAGTTACGATTCGATGCAAAGTGAATTTTGCAGAAAATGTGGCCAAGAATGAATTGAGGAGTCAAATAATGAAGCAGCTAGATATTTATTTATCGCCTTGGATTGAATCAGATCAGACTCAGCGAGTAATTAATCAACCGATTCAAACAGGTCATATTAAGCACTTTTTAATGAAAATTGACGGAGTGCTGGGAGTAGAAATGTTAAATGTGAAATATGGCGAAGTTGCGGAAACCATCGTAGAAACAGAGCAAGAATTGGTATCGAATGAACCCATAAAAGCAATAGCCACGGCTCAAGTCAATCGCTCAAGCATCAATACAAATACAGTAGAAAGTAATGTATTGTTTATTTCATCTATGAACCATAATTTGGATTACGATGCACACAAATTAAACCAATCTACAGAAAAGACGGACGATGAAGGCTAGTGAAAATTACATATCGTCCGAACCGTTGGATCTGTATCAAAGTTACAGTTTGCTAAAAGCAGACGGGCTAAAATATGTCGCAGAAGTAAGTGGAAATAATTGGTCTAATTTCAACGACACCGATCCGGGCATAACCATTTTGGATCAACTTTGTTTCGCACTTACAGAGCTTGCCTATTGCATTGATTTTCCGATAGAAGATATTCTCACGTCCACGGAGGGAATATTAACAATGAAAAATCAGTTTTTCGCTCCGGATCGAATTTTCACAGTTTCCCCTGTTACTGCTACGGACTATGTAAAGTATATCGTAGACGCAATGTATGATGTTCACAATGCCGTATTTAAGCCGGGAATGTTTGGCTCAAATCGGGGGTATCTGCTGGTCTCGGATTCTGATTATTCAGAAGAACAGGTAAGATCCTTTGGGTTGGCTTATCTCAATAAAGCACGCAATTTGGGCGAGCAATTTATCACGCCTTTTGTATTTAAAAAGAGACCTGTTGTGGTACAAGCAACGGTGGATATTAAAGGAGACATAAGTGCTTCGGTTGTATTTAATAGCATTCAGACCAGCCTTCGCGATTTTATCTTTCCATATCTGATGCAAAAAGGATATCAGCAAATGATTGACGAAGGTTATTTGCCTGAGGATATATTTCAGGGACCCCGGTTGCAAAATGGTTGGATTCCGCTGAATGAGGATGTTGAAAAGAAAGATAAGATTCATCTAGACGATGTGCTCCAAGTCATTTTGAATGTAGAGAATGTATCCTATGCTGAAGCCGAATTCCAAGGGAAGGATAAAGGATTGAAATCTGTTTCTGTGTCGTTTGATGAATTGATTTCATTTGTGTTTACCGATGAAAACCAGAACTTAATTACAATCACTAGAAACGGGAAAAAGGAGCATATTAACAATAACCAAATATCCTCTTTGCAACTGAAAGAACGAACCACGTTGGAGAGCGTGAGCGCCGCAGTTCAGATTGCACCACCAATTACCAATGGGACATTCCGAAATATAGAAGAATACTATTCGGTTCAGAATACCTTTCCAGAAATGTATAAAATTGGCCCTCATTCGTTGAATGCGAGTTCTACCGAATTTGAGATTGCTCGTTCTAGGCAATTGAAAGGTTATTTGAGTCTTTTTGATCAAGTATTAGCAAATGAATTCTCGCAACTAGCCCACGTAACCAATTTGTTTTCATTTGAAAACAGTACAACCGGAAACTTTAAAGATCAAAGAAATTATTACAATGCTCAATCCCGATTAGATCTAAAGCAAAACGTGGTAAAGAATGAGTATCCGGTTCCATATCGTGCGTTTGCACCTACTTATTTTTATCAATCACTATACAATGTACCTCATATTCGTCCACTGCTAACTGGAAATGAAATGTTTCGATTTAGTATTCCAGATGTAAGCGAGAAGGAATTAGAGGAGCAAAGCTGGAGAAGATATCAACATGATCCATATAATCCTTACATGGAAGGCTTATCTGAAATCACAGAACAGGTCGATGAAGGACTAGAAAGAAGAGGAGAAATGTTGGATCATTTATTAGCTCGACATGGCGTATCTCCTGAATATCTGGAACCCATTATTAGAAACGTTAAATGGACAAGTGAAGAGGTAAAGAACAAGATTATTGTTAAAAGTCTTTACCTACAGAATTTAGAAGGATTGTCTTATAACAAATTGAAAGGAGCTAATTTTTCCGAGGCAATGCGGCTTTGTGCTTTAGATGAACAGTTTCCCAAGGTGGATGACAATGGAAAGCAGATTAATGCAATCGATGCAATTGAAAAGAAAATTCGGGAGGAAGTAGGACAGTATTTTATCGATGGATATTTCAATAATGAATTTGTCGATAAAAAACATGAGCTAGAGTCAATTGAATATTCAAATTACTCGGGCATAGAATTGGAGTTGTATATTTTATTCGCACTTGAACACGCCTATAAAACAGAGATTCTTAATTGGATTCAACAACGTGAATTACTGCTTGAAAGAGCAGAAAAAATGAAGAAAAAGGATCAAGAAGGTGAAAAAGATCCGCAAACCGGAGTTGAATCAACACCCATTTCTCACCCTTCCCCATATCAACAGTTACTAAAGCAAATTGCTGAGTTAGAAGATAAAATCAAACAATGTTATTGGTTGATTGATGAGCGGAAAGGTATGATTCTTATTGAAAATCAATTGGTTTTTCAGCGCCCCACGACTCAGATTCAGGTGCGCATTAGATTAAAGGATCAATTAACTGGAGGTTGGAAGTTAGGCGCACAGATTGAAACCAATTTTGATACCTATGTCCAACTATTATACCATGCAAAAATGGAAACAATATCTTCTGGATCAGGAGATAAACTGAAAATACGACAAGGAAGTTATCTGTTAGAAGATCAAGAGAATAATTGGAATTCGGATGAGTTTACTCCAATGAAACAAGCTTCCAATATGCTTATTGCTATGCGTATAAAGGAAGAAGGGGCCTCGGAATTTCACCCGATCCCTCAAGATCAATTGGACACATATACCGGAGTTAAATTTTACTTACCATCCTATCTTCCTCTTTTTAGTGATTTGACCAAAGAAGATGGAAGTACAGAAACGAATCCATCCGTAGCAGATTTAAAATATGCCTTGTCAAGTTCGCTACCAATTCATTTGAACCACACAGTGGAGTTTTTGGATGTGGCAGATATGCGAAGCAAAATCGAAGAGTATACGAAAATGCACAATGCAATGCTTCCGCCTGACCCGACCGATCCAATGTTGAACGATGGAGTTATGAATAAACTCATGGAGAATGAAAAAAAAGAGGGGACCAATGGTAAAGATACTAGCGGAGACGAAGAAGTGAAAGGAACAGATTAGGCAGAAATTAAATTGATTAAGGACAAACGATTGAATTGATAGATAAAAGAACGTAGAAGAAGTTAAATGAATAACGGGAATCAACATATTATTTCGAAAGTGAGTTGGGATGCTCAAATAGACAATCGAAAGAATGCCCAGGCTTTGCAAAATGCGCTTAGCTCTTGGACCCGTATGCATTTACCTGCTCAAGCGGAAGCGATTTTAAGTAAGTTATGTCCAGAAGTTGAAAACTGGCGAATACAGGAATTGGAGCTTGATTTGGGCCAAATTGAATTTTCAAAACTAGAAAGTACCCTGTTTCTACGATTTGGAGAGGTACTGGAAAACACCTTGCGAGACTTAATTTTACACCCGCAAAAATCCAAGGGCATTCTAGATGTATTGTCTTCCGAGCAATCAAAAATGGAGATGATCGAATTCTTTCTCCAAAACGGATATTTACCATGGTGGAAAAAGAATAATGAATCCGGATTTAGCCCGGTATACAAAGAAGAACTTAGGAAGAACCCTACGGACTTGGCTCGAATGCTGAGAGGTAAAGGAAAAAAAGCCAGTGTCCGAAAAAGGTTAGTATGGCAGCTTGATGATGAGCAAGTGCGTAAAACAATCCATGTGCTGGAACCTTATCACGGGCAGGAAATATGTGCATTTGTAGATTATACGATCAAAGTACAAACGGAAGAAAAGTTTGCAGATACAAGCATGGCTAAGTTCAGAAGAGATCTATGGATTTGGGTATTTGTACATCTCTTTGAAGAACGAGGGACAATTTATAACACAGCAGCTTTTATGCGCCTAACCATTTCCAAAATGGCAATGGAATATAAGCTGGATTATAAAAAGTTACTGTCGTATCTGTACAATTCACTGAAAGATTCAGAAGCCTTACAATCGCATTCACCTGATTTCTTAAAAGCACTTACCATTATTGTAAATGAACAAATACCGTCATCTGAGACGAGAAACCTCAAAGCGACAGCCTTTTCTAGCGATTTAAAAGAGGAACAAGATGGATACGAACAATTAAGGAAATTAGTGTCTAAAACCGGGAAAAAGGAGTCTGGAAGCGTGAATTCCCCCTATGTTTTGGATGAACTCATTGCTTGGTTGTTGCAAGAAAATCCATCCCAATTTGCTCAGAAGTTCCGCCAAGTTTACACCGAAAATGCATTAAAGGCATCAGGTCAACTGGCGTCCTTGAAAAGGGAAACGCAAGTACGAATTTTGGAGGCATTTTTTGACTCAAGTACAGATGAACGATTTACGTTGTTTTTACTAAATCAACTTTCTGAAAAGCACAAAGAAACAGGCTGGGCCGCTGTTTTGGATCATGTTGTCAAAAATAAAAACGCGGTAAAGCCGCTGGAGATGGTCGATGTGGTTCTGAAAGAAGTTTGCGAGGTTCATCAATTAAAAATGGAACAAGTTGCATTCAGTCTTTATTATAATTTTAATGTGTATTCGGCCCAAAACTCGAAGGGAACTAAAGTGTTAGATCCGAAGACTTTGGGACAGAAAAATGCCTTAGAGTTTGATCAGTTGCGTTCACTTTTAAAGCCTTTTGTGACCTTAAAAGAAGAATCACTAGAAGTAAACCTTATTTCCAGAAGTACTTCGAACTTAGGCATTGGTTATTTGAAAGATTGGATAAAAGCCCAACCGAATCATCCAACTTCTTTACTAAAAGAACTGCGCAAATTAAAAAAGCAACAGGTAGACAAGTTGACGAAAGCCGAAGCAAATTTGATCATTGAAAGATTGGATTTGCAATTGGTAAGTCAAAAGTTATATGAGTTTATTCAGTTGAATCGACCTGTATTTCGTCGGAACACGGACGAGATTTCATGGAAGACGACCATGATCAATTATGTACTTACCGGCGGTGAAACACAGCCTTGGCAAGGCGAGATGAAGGCGAAATGGATTACAACTCTATTGCGCGATGAGATGATTCCAGAAGTAGTAAGTAATAAAATGTTGTTTGCAACCATCAATTGGAATCAAGATGTGGATTTCCGGGAAGCTCAAAGTGTCGTTTTTAAAGAGTTTGAGTCGAAATTAAACAGAGTTCGACCCGTTGCTGGCTTGACAATAAATGAAAACCCATTTCAACGTCTTGTGCAGATTTGGAAGGAATCGAACGAAAAGCAGGCGAGCCAATTGATTCAATGGATTAGACATTATAAGCTTTATACGAATATTGAAAAGGAGTCAGAAAGTTTAATCAAGCAGGTAAGCAATAAGTTGATCCCTCAGAGTTTTGAGATTTATCAGATGTTGAAAAATGACATGAAGCTTTTTCACCCTATAGAAAACATCACAAGCCCTAAACCAATTTCTAAAAGTAAAAGTGCTTCAACCGTAGCTATATCTTCTGAAATTCAAGAAGCATTATTGAAAATCTACTGGACCTTATTGTTTTCGATTGAAATGCATAAAGGAGATGTAACTCAGTTCAAAACATTGCTAGTTCAGGCAATAGAACGATCGTATCGAATCAATACTTGGTTAAAAGTAGAAGAGAATTCATTGAATTCAGAAGAAGAAGAAGAAACAGCAACAACTGTAACGCAAAATATGCGCTCAGAAGGTGTGGAGCGGGCTGTGAAACAGGCAAATCAAACGGCTAGTACGATTGACCAATGGTATGGGGCAGATTGGCTAGATGAATCAATTTTTTGGAAGCAATTCAAGAAACAGAAAGAAGGAACTGAAATCGAATTTAAAGGAAAAACAATTGACGTACATCAGTTGGTTGCGCAAATGTTTGTGGATGTTCCTACTATTTTATTAGAAAAGGTATCACATAAAAGTAAGGAAGATAAAAGAGCCTTCTTGGACGATGTATTTTTAGTTGAACTTACCAAAAAAGGGCGATTTGACTCCGTTTTGAAGGCACAATTGGTCAATGGTAGACTTAAATTAGGTGCAGCAGTAAAAGCATCATTAATTCAAATGATTCAGCTTTATACCCTAACGAAAAAATCAGTAACGGTACAACGGTTGTTTGGAGCCAATACAGATCAAGGAATGGAGCAATTTTTCTGGAAATCTGCATTGCATACAATCCTGCAATTAGGCCAATTGGAAGAGGGATTGACGATGTTGATCGGGCATTTGGTGGAAAAGGTTCTGAAACCGAACAAAGAGCAACAAGCAACTTGGCTTAATACATTGAATTCCGTTGAAAAAGGCGAGCTCCGTCAAGTTCAGTTACAGTTGGAGACATTTCTTATACGATACAAGTCCACAAACGTATCGGAGAACTTGAAAATAACCCAGTTACTCGAAACCATTAAAAAGAACATGGAACCACCGTCTATTGCGGGGCAAAAACGAAAGAAATCAAGTTCGACATCAACCATTGAAATCAGAAAAATAGATGTCAATAAGAAGTCTAAGAAACGTCAATCAGAAACTCCAAACCCACTTGATCTACAAGAAAAAACGGCTGATTCGGGAATTTCAAATTCAAACGTAAATGAAAATATGAGCGCAGATATTTCCGAAGCAATGAAAGACACCACGGAATTTGATTTGACATCAGAATATCAATCTATAGATACTGAAAATGTGCAAGTTATTCGGGAAGATGAGGATCGAAAAAGTACGGGTGTGTCTCCATTAGAAGAAGCATCAATGTTACCTGATAGTGCTTATGTGTTTTATTTTGAAAACGGAACTTGGCCTGATTTAGTTGCAGATTGGAAGGAAGTGAAATCGGGAAAAGCATTGCAAATAGCTATGAAGGAACAACCTTCCAAAATGAAGGAGTTGTTGAGTTCAATGAAGTTGTCTTCGGATTTGGAAAATCGTTTGATGTCCGAATTGAGTTTTGGAGATTGGGTAGATTTCTTGCAAACAGTAGGTCATATTTCGCCGGCAATAAAAGAGAATCTCACGTCATTATTTAGAGCCATCGCATTGGTACAATGGAATGGAGTTTCTGATCGAGCTTTACAGCGGTGGTTGTATGTAAGAACCATTCAGGCATTTGTAAGTGGCCGAAGTATGTTTTATAAAAACATGCTGAATGAATTTTTATGGGAGCTATGTACCGTTCGTCAGATGGATTCTCAAGAAGCAACACAGGCATTTTTGACAATGAAATCCACGCTTTCAAGCGAATTGATTCGATCACTGGATACAATTTTGGTAGCTAAGAAAAAATCAAAGTTTCAGCATAGTTCGATTCCGTTTGACCAAGGCAAAAAACCACAGGCAATCCCAGTGACGAACGCTGGTTTAGTACTGGTGCAAGTATATTTCGAAAGGCTTTTTAATATGTTTGAGATGCTTGGAGCAAAGAACTTTGTAGATGAGGACGCACGTAAAAAAGCAGTGCATGTCTTGCAATATCTGTCTTCGAAACGAACCAATGTTGGAGAAGAACATCTAGTACTAAATAAAGTACTGTGTGGAATGGATCCTTCTGAACCAATCGAAATTGATACTGCAATAACCGAAAAAGAGCAGGAAACCATCGAAGGCTTGATTAAAGCTATGATTAACTATTGGAGTGCGATTGGTGATTGTTCCGTTGACGGTTTTCGAGGGAATTGGTTGATTCGAGATGGGTTATTAACAGAAACGGATGAACGATGGGAAATGACAGTTGAAAAGAGACCATATGATCTATTGATCGATCGGTCACCCTTTTCCTTTTCCATTATAAAATTACCCTGGATGAATAAGCCTCTGCATGTGCAATGGCCGTATTAAATGACATAATAGAAAGAAAAATGAATATGTATACTCAAAGAAACAAAAGAGATAAGGCGACTATGAAAGAATATACCATCCCACATTATTTTATGGATTCAGGTTAGGCCTGAAAATGAATGCTCACCAAAAGTTTAAAATATTGTATAAAACATTTAAAATCAAATTAATATGAACTCGTATAACGACAACTTACGCGCTTCAACAAGCAATACGTTGCAAGCGCTGCTGCTAGAAAATAAACAGCTTCAAAACAATTTGGAAGCAGCTGAACTTGAACTTTATTTTTCAGAAGGAGCTCGGGTAAAAGCCCAGGATAAGCTGGAAGATGTAAAGGACTTGTATGACAAGCAGCACTTAGTAAAGACGCAAGGTGTTATTAATGACAACATTGCCGTTAATATGCTTGCTTCTGCTACTTCCGCAGAAGCAAATACTAAAAAGGTGATTTCAGAAGTAGCCACAGCAGCATCAAACGTGGAAGTGGCAGCCAAAGCAATAGTCCAACTAGCAAGTGATCTTGGTGGAATCTATAACATGGCCCGAACAACGACCTATAAGTCGCCAGACATTTACAAAAAATGTAGCAATGCCAATGATTTGATCTCTACAACAGCATATAATGCCGAAGTAGCGTCAGATATGGCGATGACAGCATCGAAATTGGCCGCAGAAATTTCTGCAGAAGCGGTGTTGACACAAGCAACGACTGCGAAAACAAGTGTAGATACATTATCCACCACAGTAAGTACGCAGTTTGAAGCAACGGCAAAAGCAAGAGAAGCTTGTGTGAAAGATGTGGATACAACTCGAAACGTTGAGAAGCAAAAAGAAGGAATTGTGGCTGATATTAACGCAGATTATAGAGCTTCTTGGCAATCATATGATGTTACAAAAAGCCAGTTGAATTATGATTTAACGGTATCTAAGATCAATACATATGGGTTTACGGTATCATTTGACGAATTTAATCTACCTTTTGATGCTGCCAAGAAAAAGCATAATCAGTCAGAAGATCAAAAATTCTTTGGTAGGGATCAAGTAAGTACATATTACATAATGGTGGTGAAGGCGTCGAAAAGATCCCAGTTTGGATTGTCAGACGCAGAATCTGTCTTGTTTGACAAGAAAAGATATGTGAAGGTTGAGCCAAATTCGGATTATAAAAAAGTTCGAGCGATGAATTTACTCTCTCCGCTACTCGCGGAAGATGCAAAGACCGATGAACTTCCAGATGTCTATTATGAGGTGCCAATGTACATTGATGAAATTCAAGATACGGATGGAAACGAGTTGTTGTTAGGGACGGAGTATGTTGTGTTTACATACATTGAAATGAGCAAAGATTACAAAAGAATGGTGGGCGTGATCGAAGATTTAATGACATCAGCCAGTAAGGACTTTATCATAACAACGAAATTAATGGCACCCGCTGAGCCTGTGGTTCCAACTTCTAACGGAAGTACACAGGATGATGTAGTGGTGGAGTATACGGCAATTACATATGATGCAGATACCTCGTTGATTACGGCAGTTATTGACGATGTATCTCCGGTATTAGCAGATGAAATCCTGGAAGAATCGCCTCGATTCGAATACCGTTGTATGCTTCTTCAAAATGATCCCTACGTAGTACATGGGTTGATGAGTACTGATACACTTAAAACCATTGAAACGCAGGTTCAACAATTGGAAATCATAGCGGAAGAATATGATCCGATAATAGCTTCAACGCAAACTCAAATTAACTCGCATGAAGCTAATTTGATCGCTATTGATGTGAAGATTGGAGAGTACGAAGAACAAATTGAAGCTCTAATTAACGCAAATGAAACGGACAAAGTAGAGCCAATAGCGAAAGAGTTGGCCGATGCGAAAAAAGCCCGTAGAAAACTAAAAACTGATTTGACTAATTTGAAAAAAGAGCTTTCGAATCTTAAAGCAGCTAGAAAAAGTCAAATGGCAGATATCAAGAAGAATTATGAATCACATCCTGCTATTTTCTTCAATGCCAACATTGCAAGTGAAGTTTCAGCTGCAAACTACATGACCACTAAAAAAGCGCATGTCGTAGGAGATGATAATGCTTCAGATTTGGAGATCATTAAAAAACATGAGGTCGATACCATTATTAAAATTACTACAGTAGATGGTAAGGTGATAAGCAGAGATCAGGTTAAGAAAGAACGAAACGACTATGAAGTTTCACACAATGCAAACCCTGATGAAAGTAATCCAGCAACTTATACCATCACGGTAACCTTTTTGGTAAAGTCCGATAGCGTAGATTGTTATGGTTATCCGATCTTCAATGGTAAATACTTGCCAGCTGTTTTAGCTGCCGCTTCTGCTGTTTCAAATCCAATTGAATACACTAATAAATTAACGATTGGAGAAGAAATTAATTTGACGGTCCCTCCTGCAACATCCGATGAAGATTCAGATCAATCAACGGACGATGGTTCTGGTAATGATGGCTCTGATGATACAGGTTCGGACGCTGGCGCGATTAAAAAAGCACCAACTAGTGGAAAAGGGAAGAAAGGTAAAAAATAGATCAATCAAGAAGTGATTTATAGAAACATCAGGAGGGATGGATTGTTCAGAGTACAAAAACGTTTTAGTGTTTTGTCTATTCGGTTTAATCCGGATCCTCCTGAAGTTTGAATCGCGGATTTTACCGTATGAAATAATCCAATACAGTTTATTTAATAATACTTAACACAACTTTAAAAATAGTACAATTATGTCAATAGTTAGATTTCCTCAAGGTGCCTATGCGGTAACCGAGGCTAAACAAAAAGAGCTAGATGCTTTAAAATTAGAAGTGTTAGCAGCGCAAGGAAAAGTGCAGCAATTTGAGAGTATGGTTGCTTCTCTGAATGCAAAATCTCAGACCTTTGCAACCATATTTTCCGAAGCTACCGCTAACAAAGCGCAAGCATTAAGCAACTGGGAATTAATGGAAAAAGTAGCCAATGATTCCAAAGAGTTAGTGCAACATTCGGATGTGGCATTCAATGATTCTGCTGAAACCAATGTGCAGATCAATGAACTTGCAGTCCAGATGAAAATGGTGGTAGACCAGTTGATTTTTGCGGCGGAATTCATTAATAAATTAAATCCATTATTGGTAAACAAGCAAGAGTCACTTACTACACTTGATCCTGCATTTATTGAAGCATCAGCAAAAGCAACGACCGATGCAAACAAGGCAGTAGCATTGACGATCACAGCGTTGGAGTCTTGTTATTCGGCATTGAATTCAAGTGAAGAAACGGAGGCCTTATTGTCTACCGAATCCTTGCAGAGTTCAAAGTTATACCAAACTATGACCAATGAGACAACGGAAATGCTTGGTGATGGGAAAACGATTAACTCTATTTATGAATTGCTGAAGCAAGCAAGTCTTGATGCGAATGCTAGTTATGAAACAGCTAAAGATAACAATGTGGATGTGACCAAAGAAGTGCAAGAAGCACAGGTTAAGTTGGATTCAGCTACTATAAAGTTGCAATCCCTTGAAGCAGGATATGCAGCAGCAAAAGCAGCAGCACTTGCATAATCAACTACAGATGAAAGGACAATAGATTGATTGTATATGATTTTAAATGATACGAAGCATTGAGCGCTTGGATGATGAAAGAAAAAATGAATGAAAATCATCCTCGCTCGCTTCCATCATATGTTATATGTGTCATTAGGTGAATGATATGCAAATCAAATTAAATCAAATCAACTCAATTCAGATCTGGTTTCTATAAACTAAACTTATCCGACTTAAATTATTATGAGCAGTTATAAATATCTTGCCAATTTTTATCAGCGGTTTTACCTGCATACGAATGGATTTATTCCGTCCAAACCTTTAAATTATCAAGTGTTTCCTGGTGATTTTTTTCAAATCCGAAACGGACGAATTGTTCGCCTTGGCAACATCTATAAAAACTTGTCATTAATAGACGAGGAAATTGATATTAGTGAAGGATATGCACTGGATCCTTTTGCATGGAATATAAGTGATGGGCAGCATAAAGACACGCTGAAAAAAGATATTCAGAGTTTGGATACCAATGAAGCCTTACGTCATTTAACGAAACAAATTTTACGATACGAACGACCAGGGAGTTTTTCATTTGTAGGTAGTAAGCCCGAGTCCATTCGGATATTGAATTGGGACTATATTCAGGATAAATTATTAGTGCAACTTACGGAAAGTAAATACTCTTTTCGTGAATTGTATGTAGTAACGGAAGTAGCCACTGCGGAACATTGGTCTTTAGTAGTGTCAGGTCAATACGACGCAGAATTGGAATTAACTTCAGATAAAAACAGTATGTATTTACTGGATTTATTCGGAGACCTATCCATTGAAGCAACCCGCACTAAAGGAATTGAATTATACGAACGACATGTAGGACGTTCACCTTCCTTTTTTAAAGCGAAAAAGTTGGCCCTTAACGAAAAAGTGGCTGACGATCATTACCGGAGAAGCATGAGTGATGGAGTTCATATTCCCGCTTGGGCAGTAGAGTTTTTCGACTACGATTTTGATTTTGAATTGAACAAAGCCGAAAGTGTGGAACAAGCAATTCCAAAGTATAGAACAGCTGTTTCAGATCAGTTGTTGGACTTGGTGATCAGTTTGGACGTAAACTTGAAAAATGCACTCACCAACTTCAAGTGGGTTGATGCCAATTTAGATGATATAATGAAGTACAACATGAGTAATTTTTAATCATCGGAATGAATAAAATATAAAATCACATTGAAGCATGCTTGTATCAAGCGTACATACATGCGTAAATAAATAAAAAAAAATCAAACCTAGCCTTCATTTTTAGAATCGACCATGACTGAAAACCCACCGGATCTTGATCCTGAAATACAGCCAGAACAATTATTGGATACTAGTAACATGCAAGACTTGCTTAATGAAATGGCATGGCTTGAATTGGTGATTGATCAAGTCATTCGAAGTTATTTGATGCATGAAGGGCATGAAGAAAATTGGGAGGATATAGAGTTGCCTGATCTTAGTGAATCAGATTCGATATTTGCTTCACAAGTGAATGAATGGAACCTTTCAAAATATCAACGTTTAGCACTGGCATTGGCATTAGCACCACAATTAAAACCAGAAGTACTAGATGTGTTCTTTGGAAGAAACCAATTGTATGATCGAGGATTTACGGAATTTGGAGGAATGGTAGATGCTGCGTTTAGTGGATTTATTCCAACGGGTCAAACGCTCCTGTTTTTAATGTCCGGATCGACCCCTTATTTACTTTCAGAAGCGCATGATTTGTTTGCCCCAGATGAGTTCTTAATGAAGGAACAAGTATTGCATTTGAAAGATTCGGAAGAGCATCTTCCTCCGTGGAGTGGCATGTTTTCTATTGATCCTTCTTGGTTGCACTATTTTAGAACAGGCGAGAAAGTATTGCCAGAGTTAAGTGCATCGTTTCCAGCACAACCGATAACAACTCCATTAGATTGGAACGAATTGGTGTTGGAAGATCAGGTAATGGAACAAGTCTTGGAGATCAGAGATTGGATCGAATATGGTGAAACTTTGATGGAAGATTGGAATTTGAAAAATAAGATCAAACCCGGATTTAGAACGCTATTTTATGGAGCTCCGGGAACAGGGAAAACGCTCACCGCATCATTGCTTGGAAAATCGACTAATCGAGAGGTGTTTAGGGTAGATTTATCTATGGTCGTTTCCAAATACATTGGGGAAACAGAGAAAAATCTATCTAAAATCTTCGATATCGCTGCATACAAAGATTGGATTCTGTTTTTTGATGAAGCAGACGCATTATTTGGGAAGCGGACCCAAGCCACCACGTCCAACGATCGACATGCCAATCAGCAAACAGGCTACTTACTTCAAAGGATAGAGGACTTTCCTGGAATCGTAATTCTAGCATCCAATTTAAAAGCCAATATGGACGAAGCATTTACAAGGCGGTTTCAGTCAATGATTCATTTTGACATTCCTTCGGCAGATCAACGTTTTAAACTTTGGGAAAATGCCTTTCTGGATACTTGTGAGCTAGATGAAGACGTGGACCTTTCGCAAATTGCAGAAGACTATGAATTAGCTGGCGGAGCGATTATTAACGTACTAAGATATTGTGCATTAACAGCAATCCGAAATAAAACTAAAACGGTCGGCAGAAAATTGGTACACGAGGGAATTAGAAGAGAATTTGCAAAGGATAATCGAACCTTACATCGAATGTCAAATTAAAACTATAAGGTCGAAAAACATGGGTTTGAATAGATATAATGATGGCAAAAAAAATAATTTACCTTGTCAATCCGTGGCAAATAAACCTGTTCAGAGGAAAATTACATCGGCTAATTTAATTGATAATCGAAGTAAAACAATCCAGCAAAAATCGAATAATACTGGACTACCGGATCAACTCAAATCAGGTATTGAATCTCTTTCAGGACATTCAATGGATGATGTGAAAGTGCATTACAATTCTTCCAAACCAGCCCAATTGAGTGCCCATGCATTTGCACAAGGGAATCAAATTCATTTAGGATCAGGTCAGGAAAAACATTTACCCCATGAAGCTTGGCATGTAGTGCAGCAAAAAGAAGGCAGGGTGAAGGCCAATAATTCGATTCAAACAAAGAGTAAGGTTTCCATTAATGATGACGTAGGATTAGAAAGAGAGGCGGACCTAATGGGGGCGAAAGCCTTACAAATGAAAACAAATAAAGGAAATAGTGAAAAGTCGCTCAATGCAGCTTCAATCAAATCTTCTAGTTTGAATCCGATTCAAAGAAGAACGGTAGGATTTGAATTTCAAGCTTCAAACGCAAAATTTTTCACCAAAGAGGGAGAACCGATTGGTCAAAGTAAGCATGTAATTGCTGATCATGGAGCTTACACCGTGGAAATGGACGCACATGATTTAGAATTGGTGTCAAAAGAAATCAACATTGATCAAGGCTTAGGGCAGCTGGTTAAGGTGTTGACAGAAATTCAGGACTACGTGAAACATGTTGAATCACAAGCTGGACCTGGACCGGAGTTGAAAGGTAATTTCGAAGACTATGTGCATGTTTTTCCGATGGTTGATGGAAGTCAGCCCATCGATTTGAGATATTCTGGAAGTAAAATCAAATTAATGCCTCAAGCTACCTTTGGAGTGAAATTGGAAGAAGTAAGATCGATGGTCTTTGCGTTTGCAAAGGATGAAAAGTGGTGGGGAACCGGTGGATCTTCTATTTATAAAAAAGGAAATAAAGATGCAATAGTATCTTCTACTAAAGAAATGGCTGATGCGCCGGAAATAAAGGGGTTGGTAGCTATAATATTGGGTATTCTCCATATTAGTAAAGGATTTTATGCTCGGTTTGCGGCACACACAAAAGACTTGGCTCCTTTAATGCCACGGACTAGTTTTAGACAAATGTGGAAGGTTATTGAGCAACGGCACCCTTCATTTAATTCATTAGAATTAAAATCAATTATTGAGCAGAAAGGGTTTAAACTGAGCGCTAAATTATGGAGTTCCGGTGCTGTTTCGAAACCATATATGAAATCTAGATTAAAAAATTATACGGTTGGAGATCTTTTGGATCAAATATGTTCAGGTCAAAAAACAACCTTGGAACAGGAAGCAGGTTCAGCTGCATCCTTCGGTTCCTTAGAGGAACAAAATCCAGATGGTTTATCTAAATATGGAATGAAACATCCCATGGATATTGGAAATGAAGAACATGGGATTTACGTGGAACATCGGGCATTAGGAGAAATGGAAGAAGGTGATATTGTAAACTTGGGAGAATTTGTTGCAAATATTTTAGAGGATGTCATGGCGCATGAACGCTCGGGAGGAGAGTTGGATTTCGGTAGTGTAGATCGAAACATAAAAGATGCAGAAGTTATGATAAAGCGTCTGGAAGATCGCATTTCCAAGCGACATGATGAGCCAAAAACGCTGGAAACTATCGGTGTCGCGCGAACAGAATTAGCGCAAGCAGCGAGCGCTGCGGAACATCATTCATTTGCTGACGTCCATAAATCACTTGATGAAGCCAACGACATGATTGCGAAGATTGGACAACATAGGGCTAAATAATTTTGTTGAATTAAGATTATATAAAATGAAAGAGTTTGCGGAACATACGGAGTCAGAAGATAACCAGCATCAGCCAGTTTCAAATATTCCCATGGAAACCAACCATGAAAAGGAGGTGTCAGGAATCAATCGTTCCAGCGTATATTTAGAAGATAACCGAAGTAAGCCTATTCAAAGGCAATCGAAACCAAATAATACGGGTCTACCTGATCAGTTGAAATCCGGGGCGGAAAATTTATCAGGTCATTCGATGGATGATGTAAAAGTGCATTATAACTCATCCAAACCAGCTCAACTAAATGCACATGCCTTCGCGCAAGGAAATCAAATCCATATTGCGTCCGGTCAAGAAAAACATTTACCCCATGAAACGTGGCATGTGGTACAACAAAAACAAGGAAGAGTAGAAGCGAATAAGACCATTCAAGCAAAGGAAAGTGCAGCCATAAATGACGATGAATCCTTGGAAAAGGAGGCTGATACAATGGGAGCCTCGTTATCTAAATTTGCAAAAAAACCAAGTCCCGTTCAGCGTTTGAAGTCCACCAGAGATGGAATTGGAGACAATCAGCCAGTGCAGCGTGTATTTGACGCACACGGTAAAATCTATTCAAGTATGAAAGATGTGGCGGATGATCCAGTTATGTGGGCATCGTACAGTGCATTAACCGTAGCTCAAAAAGCGATTTTTCGAGTTTGGATTAACGATCATGTGCGTTTTCCACTTCACGCCCTGAATGAATTTGCGACTAATCAACTCCAGTTTAATGGGCAAAGTGGAACAACCGCAAGAGGAAGATATAAAGATATTGCGCATGCCAATCCACAAACCAATTTGCAATCGAATGATGCAGAAGTACATGTGTTAAACGATGCAAATGCGATTTTGAGAAAATTAGCTCCAGCCGAGCGTCGGAATCTGAATGTGATACTTTACATGAAAATTAGTAAAGGACCTTGTGACTCTTGTCGTGGCTTAATCCGTCAATTTATGCACGATTTTCCGGGAGTAAAAGTAGTAGTTCAATATGCTCAAGCTCAAGCACATGTTAAAGAGCAAGTAGGAAAAGACAGAGGTCAAAAAGCATTAGGATATGGATATGCCAGTGCAAAATCCGGAAGTGCAGGAGGTCAGCACATTAAAGTCTTGCATCCAGATGGAGAATTGGATGTACCTAGAGTAATTGGGCAAGGGAATCCGTATTTAATGCGTTTACTTGGTGAATATCACGCTCAACATGGCTGGTCTGAATCAAATGTAGCGGGGTTTGTAGCAAGGATTGGAAAACATCTCATCCCTGATGCACACCGTGCAGAAGTAATTCGATGGATGGGGCAAATGATTATCAATGAGCAACGTACCCAACCCACTGCAGAAGACGTAGGGCAGTTGCGAACAATACCAGCCGCGGATGGAGGAAGACAGGTCCAGGCATATGGGTATTTGAGAATAAGTTAAGCCATAACAATAACATGTATGAATAGCAGAGCATTAATTAAAAACTAATCCAATCAGCAAAATAAATATTATGCTTGCGAACGAGTAAATGCAGAGCAAACACAATCATAATCAAACACAGCGGGCTACGGAAAAATCTAGATCCGCAGCGCACTCTACGCAATCGTCAGCAGGAGAAAGAAAAAGCAGTGGATTGGGTTTAGAAGATAATCGTCCGAATCGTGTTGGAGGAGCGAGTCCAATACAAAGAAGGTCAAATAACACTGGAATGCCTGATCAGTTGAAGACGGGAGTAGAAAGCTTATCCGGTCATTCTATGGATGATGTGAAGGTGCATTATAATTCATCTAAACCAGCTCAATTAAATGCGCATGCCTATGCACAAGGAAATCAGATTCATCTTGCGTCAGGTCAAGAAAAACATCTGCCGCATGAAGCTTGGCATGTTGCCCAACAAAAACAAGGCCGTGTAAAAGCCAATAATACGATCCAAACAAAAGCGAAAGTAGCCATTAACGACGAAGTTGGATTGGAAAAAGAGGCAGATGTTATGGGAGAAAAAGCGGCAAAATTTGAAGGAGGCAATGCCCAATTGAAGTCAAAAAATTATGCATTATCCAATAAACAAGGGACCGCTGCAGCCGTACAAAGGATAATTAAATTTGGCGAGGAAAAAGTGACGCTTTCTTGGGAAGAAGCAATGGAGGAGATTGGAATGAAACGTTTAGCTATATCACTCTGGGATGAATTGCACGAAGATCTAGGTGACAATGTAAACGAAGCGAAACTTAAATTGGCTTGGACAAGAGTTGTGAATAATGATACAGAAACGTTTCAATTAAAAGGGCAGTTTGAGGCTTTGAAGAAAGCTATTTTGCTACGATATAATCGGAGTATTGGCGCAATGTTAAATGCCAGACATCGTGGTCGTGAATCCAAAGAAATATCGGATGAATTAGTGGCAAGAAACTCAGGACTAAACTTTAAGCAATCCATAAGAAACCCGATAGTGGAACATAAACATATGGCACATGTTGGTCCAGACAAAAAAAGAAGTAGAGAACAAAAAATGGCTACACATACGTCGACATTGTTACTATCACTTTTGAAAGATGGACAGGAAGTACAAGCTTCGGCTTCAAGGCAAAGAGATGCGCTTTTGATCTCCAGCAATAAGAATGCGATCAATGCAGAAATGGCCAGACGTTTGCATACTTCAAGTCAAATAAGAGCACTAGCTTTAGCTACTTTAGAAAAGTTGAATGTGAGAGGGATGTCTCGTAAGCAAGCAATGGCAGATCGAACAATTCGACATATTTGCAAAACATATATAGAAATTGGAAGGATTTTAGGAAATAATTCCCCCATCATAGTCCCTAGATCTGTAAAAAGCAAGCTTGATGGTATGCACGCTGAAATTCGAATTGAAAAATCTCCATCCTTTAGTAAGGAGAAATTCTTTGAGCCAAGTGGAACAAGGCTTCCTTGTTGGGCGTGTTATATGTATTTTATGGGTAAAAACATACTGTTGGGGCAATGGCACGGACCAATTTGGATCACCAATGCAGCGTTGACGACTCAATTGGAAGATTTGTTAGATGCAAAATTGCGAATTGGTAAATTTGGACCAAGTCGCACAAGGGAAAAAGCAAAGTTACTAGCTCGCTTGCATGCTAGATTAGAGAAGAATAGGATGGCAGCAGGTAAAACTAGAAAAGGCCATGCTACAACCGCACATGGTCCGGATTCAGATTCGGATCTTGACGAAACACAGTTTGCACATATCCAAAATCAATTGGCAGATGAGAAAAATGAGAATGAATTTCGCTCAAATCCTCTAGGAGGAAATAGAACTAAGCGATCAAGATCAAATAAATCCAGGAGAAGAAAACCGGCGAAAAAGAAAAAAAAGCCAAGCTTTTCATTTCAATTTGATAGGATTGGACGAGTATCAAATAAAGAAATGATTTCAGTAGCTGAATTGATAGAAGCCGGTGTTTATAGGCCAACTGGAAAAGTGTGGATGGTGTCAGGAAAGAATTGGCAATGCTATATTCGCTGTGTATTGGCAAAATTAGGTAGCGTTGGGGATTTCCCTACAATATCGGGAAGGGTTAGAAGGGCAGGAATAGATGTAAGTAATGGAATCACTGTTGGTTCAGCTACAGAACAAAGGGTGCAGGAAATAATTCAAGAAGTAACAGGAAAACAATACCATGCACAAGCTGTCGACGTTACGCATGGGCATTCTGCATTTTCAGCAGTAGGCGGAGGAACCCTTGTGAAGTTAATTTTGACCGCCATCCACTTTAGTTTAGAAAATTAAATGTGATGCAGCAGGTATGAACAAGAATTGTAAAAAAACAGTTATTCAGTTGATCAGTTATTCAGTTGCTAGTTAAGGAAGAATAGCCGAAGAACTGAATAACCGAAAAACTAAGAAACCGAGAAACCGAAGAATTGTAAAAAAAACAGTTGTTCAGTTGATCAGTTATTCAGTTGCTAGTTAAGGAAGAATAGCCGAAGAACCGAGAAACCGAAAAACTAAGAAACCGAGAAACCGAAGAATTGTAAAAAAAACAGTTATTCAGTTGCTAGTTAAGGAAGAATAACGGAAGAACCGAGAAACTGAAAAACTAAGAAACCGAAGAACTAAAGAACCGAAGAACTGAAGAACTGAGGAACTAAAGAACCGAAGAACTGAATAACCGAGGAACTGAGAAACTGAATAACTGAAAAACTGAGAAACTATTTATTCAAAAGCCAACAACTTCACCGGAATATGTGTAACCATCCCCATATCCTCTCCAAGCCGTTTTAAGTCGTAATCCGTTCGGAAGTAATACCACTTTACATGCACATAAGACGTGTCAATTGGCACATCAGCCAAGATAAATAGTAGTCGAGCCAAAATCATGGCCGTTGAAGTATTAAAAAATGATAAGTTGAAATTAAGTTCCGTTTCTTTATTTGGGGCTTCACAATATTGAATGAGCCACTCTACAACGGGCTCAAAAAATTCGTCCGGATTGGCAGGATAACATCGACCTTCAAATTTGAAAATCTCATTATCTGCATCCAAATGAACTTTAGGGGTGGTATCGGTTGCTTCTATTATTAGGACGTCCATGGGAACTGCACGTGTTGAACATACAATTATGAAAAGCAAATATAGACTAATCTCATTAAAAACTACTATTTTCAATGAGATTAGTCCAATAATACAAGCTGTTTAGATAGGAACTAGCCTAATTAGATTGAATAAGACTGGTAGATATCTATCTTATCCTTTGTTTTCAATAGTTCCATCTGCATGCGCCGCAAATCGACCTTTTGTGCCGTGAACCGGATCGTTTTCAGGCCAAGGCCAACCGCCAAATTGAGTTTGTTGATAGTCCGTAAAAGCCTGTTGAATTTCCTGACGAGTGTTCATAACAAATGGACCATGTTGTACCACAGGTTCAGCAATTGGTTTCCCTTGCAAGATCAAAATATTTCCCTCTTTGTTGCCATTCTTTAGGGTTAAATCTGACGTAGGATCAACTTCTGCCGAATGATAATGAGGAATCGCTTGGCCTTCGATTTCAAGTTGTTCTCCGCTATAGAAATATACGGTGCGATTTATGCCAGCAGAAGCAGGAGGTAATTTCCATGTCGCATTCGCATCCATTTTTATATTCCAAATTGCTACCTCATTGGCGGCAGGTGTAGCCCATGAATTAGGAGGAGGAGTTTGTGGTTTATCTGTTCCAATGGCTCCAGCGACTACTTCGATCCGGGTATTATTACCATTTTCATCTTTATGATGTGTTATCGGAATAGACTCACTCCATAACATCTTGAAATGTGGCTCGACAAATTTGTTTGCTTTAGGTAGGTTCAACCAAATTTGAAATAGCTCCATTGGATTATCTTTGTCTTGATGAACTAATGGAAACATTTCGGCATGTTGAAGGCCTTTGCCAGCAGTCATCCATTGCACATCACCATTTCCATAGCGACCCGATGCCCCCATTGAATCTGAGTGATCGACCATTCCACTGCGAACTACAGTGATCGTTTCAAATCCTCGATGTGGATGTCCGGGAAATCCAGGAACTTTACTGCCATGATACATGCGCCATCCATCCTTGAGCATGAAATCAGAACCAATATTTCGACCGTTGAGACTTGCGTCAGGACCAAATTGGGCATTGCCCTTTGGATAAAAATCTTCGTGATGTACACAAAATAAAAACGGATCTCGTGTTTCCCACTGAAATCCAAGTGCTTTAATGTTTCGTACCATTTGTTTAGGTGATTTTTGAGAAGGATCAGGAACAGAACCAATGCCAGATTTCGCACCAATTATCGCTGCGGAAGCCGCTAGAGCGAATTTCTTAAGAAACCCTCTTCGGTCATTTTGTCCTTCGTTATGTTGATCTTCCATATTAGTTAAATTTTACAATGTAAGATTTGATGACATAAAGTTAGTAAACAAAAACTACATTCACAACAAAATTTGTTTAAACAAATAAATTAAGTCAAATTTCAATTTTGAATTTTTATCATCTCTTATATGGCGGTGGGACTTGGAATGATTATATTTAGAGTTCAGAATTTGTGAACGCCCGAAATAAACTAAATTAGACAATAATGAAACCCAAGTTTGAAGAGATCCCTAAATTATTCTGGTCGGATTTAACCGGTGCAAAGATGGATACTTGTGTTTCGTGTGAAAAGAAGCTAATTGTAGAAGGAGCGCTTTACCCAGAGCCCTATTTAATTGAAAAAGCAGTTAGAAGTTACAAAGGCGGAGCGAAATCGACCATTTTTGAATATGCGATGTGTATTGAATGCATGGAAACGATGCGAAATGTATTGTCGAAAGATTCAAGAGCACGAGTAGACGCCTATTTTCAGGAGAATGTGGATATGGAAGCTCGAAGAAAATATTTAATGGAAAATGAAGATGCTCCATTGGACGAATATATAGGACATTGTCTAGTAAGCGGACAGGCTGCAGAGGATGTTGAAGAGTATCAATTATTTGGTCAATGCATGGGAGATAAATTGATAAAAGTAGATTTTCCCTATATGATTAGTGGTTCAATTATTGATGAAATGACGGATTTATTATCAGCCGAAACCCTGGGAGAATTGGATGACTTCAAGCGTTCGATTACAGATCCTTCTCCAGAATTTATGGAGTTATTGGATAATCCGCGAATGTTGGTCTAAGGCAAGATTTTGGCTTCGGGCAGTATGTTTAATAGTTCTGGACATCATTAAAAACAAGTGAATTGAACTCAGTTCAATACCGTTAATTTATACCAATCTAATACTTAATTTACTTAAAGTTGGATTTAGTAACATTACGTAAGTCAAATACCATTATTTTGGATTGCATCAGTGGAAGTAGAGCCTATGGCTTAGAATTACCTTCATCTGATACAGATAAGCGAGGCGCATTTTATTTACCAAAAGAGGTTTTTTTTGGCCTTGGGATTAAGGATCAAATCAGTAATGACACCAATGATGAATCCTATTCTGAAATAGGCAGGATGGTTGATTTATTAATAAAAGGGAATCCAACAATGATTGAGTTGTTGCATACACCGAATGAATTTGTGTTAGAAAAACATCCACATTTTGAGAGATTGAAGCCAGAATATTATTTGTCTAAATTATGTAAAAACACGTTGGCGGGTTATGCGGCAACTCAAATTAAAAAAGCGAGAGGACTTAAAAAGAAAATCTTAAATCCGATGGATAAGGAGCGGAAGGGAGTGTTGGATTTTTGTTTTGTGGTTCAAGGTCAAGGTTCGATATCGGTTCAAAAGTTTTTAAAACAACATAAATGGACAGTAGATATATGTGGATTGAGTAGTATTCCACATATGCATGAAATGTACGGTTTGTATGTGGATGAGGATGGCAAGCAAGGGTTTCCAGGCTTGATATCTAGCGAAAAGGCAAATGAAGTACGATTAAGTTCAATTCCAAAGGAAATGAAACCGAAAGCCATTATGTCGTTTAATAAATCAGGTTATTCCACGTATTGCAAAGAATATAAAGCCTATTGGGAATGGGTAGGGAAGCGTAATAATGAGCGGTATGAAAACACCCTTTCTCACGGTAAGAATTACGATGCGAAAAACATGATGCATACATTTCGCTTGCTTGAAATGGCCTATGAAATAGGAACAGAAGGAGAAGTGAAAGTACATCGGTCGAAAATTGACCGAAGTGAATTGTTGAAAATAAGAGCAGGAGAATATGAGTACGAATGGTTGTTGAAAATGGCTGAGCAAAAATTACAAGCGATTGAAGAAGCATATGAAAAATCGGATCTGCCAGCGCTTCCAAATCAAGAGAAGTTAACACAATGGTTAGTAGAATTCCGAACGGAATTATATACTTGATGTAGATTATTAGTCGAATTGAACTCTCAATCTCATACCATACCCTTGTCGCCGTTATCATTTCACCCCCAACCCTTGTCGGTGTTATCACCGACAAGCATGTTATCATCGATAAGCATGTTATCATCGATAAGCATGTTATCACCGACAAGCATGTTATCATCGACAAGTATGTTATCACCGAAAGAATTTCACCGCAAAAATGGTATCACCAACGTGTACATGGAAATGGTGAGGAAGTAAAACAAGCGAGTACAATGTTAAAAGTAGAAACACCAGAATTAATAACGAACGAAGAAATCCAAGGATCGTGGGTGGCCAATCATTTGGTAACCATGGATAGTACGGGTGGAAAATTGTTTGTTACGAACCAACGATTAATTTTTAACTCGCACCAACTGAATTTTCAAGCACATCAATGGTCTATCGATTTGAATAATATAAAAGAGATCAAGTTAAGTAACACAATAGGAATAATTCCAAATGGGCTATTAGTAATAGATCAACAAGGAAAGAAAGATCGTTTTATTACATGGAAGCGAAAATCCATTCGCAATGCCGTATTGAAACAAATAAGTTAATAGACCACAAGAGCTAAAAAAACAACTATTTAAACCCACATCGAATTGAACTCTCAATCTCATACCATACCCTTGTCGCCGTTATCATTTCACCCCCACACCCTTGTCGGTGTTATCACCGACAAGCATGTTATCATCGGCTAGCATGTTATCACCGACAAGCAAGATGTCACCGACAAGCATGTTATCATCGGCAAGCATGTTATCACCGACAAGCAATGGCATCACCAAAAAGGATTTTGCAATCACGACAAATAACAGGTTCGAGCGCCAATGATTGGTTCGAAATGAAAAGTATTATATTCGAAAAAGACGATAGCGACTAGTAAATAAAATAAAGAAATAGAATAAAGTATATCAAGAAAGAGCAGAGCATGGATTATAAACTTCGTAAATGGAATCAAGACGCCCCACAAGACTTGAAAGATTTGGTTCATCACGCCAACAACATCAATATAGCTCGTTTTCTCTCTGATCATTTCGAGCATCCATATACAATGGAGAATGGTAAGAGTTATTTGAAAATGTTAAGTGAATCAAAAGAAGGAATGTTTTTCTGTATAGAAATTAATGGACAAGCAGCAGGATCGATTGGAATTCATCCATTAAAAGATATTTTTAAACCCAGTGTAGAATTAGGATACTGGTTGTCTGAGGAGTATTGGGGGAAAGGGATAATGACAAAAGCGTTGGGTGAAGTAGTTTCAATAGCATTCGAAAATCCGGTTGTTACTAGAGTGTTTGCCAGATGTTTTGGATCTAATATTCCTTCCCAAAAGGTATGTGAGAAGTTAGGTTTCACTATTGAAGGTCAATTTGAGAAAACCATACTTAAAAACGGACAATATGAGGATGAATTGATCTTTGCAATGCGCAAAAAGAATTGGAAGAATGCAACTTCATAAGTTAAAAACGCCCCTATACTGTCACAATAGCCCATGTCGGAGTTATCTCCGGCATGACCGGATATGTGCCTTTAACTCCTGTCGATATTATTGCCGAAATCACAGCAAAGCACGGCACATGAGATGAATGAAAGATGGAAAGAATTCATTTTAAACATTATCTAAGAGATCAACTTCCAATATTTCATTACTTTAAGTAAATTCGCGACCAAAGATTTAAACATAAAAGAAATTATTCAATGCAAAATACTTGGGGTTTATACCGAGGATTCAATCCAATTACTGATCCAACTCATAAGTGGATGACTCCCCAATGTACCAGTTGCTTAAGTAATTTAATTCCATGGATTGATTGGATAAGTCAAGGAACGATAGGCTACTGTGACAGTTGTAAGGATTTTTATGTAGTCAAATCCACTTGGAAGTCCATACCAGGTCATGACCCAAAACTAGAACTTGAAGAATTGGTAAAGCACCATTATTTCAAAATCGATTTTGACAAGATTGGTTTTGGAGAAGTCAATAAAATGTGGCTATGCATGTGGAATGAAATTGTCCATGCACATTCGACGGAGTTTGATAAAATCATGGCTTACAAGCAAGAGTTTAGAGGAGCTACGAAAGAGCATATATTAGTACAACATTTGCTGTGGTCCATTATTTTTAATTCGGAGATTGATGAACGGAATTTGGTTACTGAGTACATTTATTTCTTATTTAAATACCCACATCCTTTTAGCATGAAAGGCATTAATATTTGGTTAGGACATGAAGTAGATGTAGCCGCTCATTTGGATGAAAGCTATCAAATTGAGATTTACAATGGGATTTATCAAATATGGCAAGGACAAAAAGACATCTATACGGTAGGCGAATTTAAGAAGCGTATTGGATTTTATGTTCCGTTAACGGACCCAGCAGCAGGATCGTTTGAATCAAAGTTTATTGAGTTTTGCGGTCAAATTCGACGTAGGATCATAGCGTAAATTCGAAGAATAAATATATGTATGTATCAATACAAAAATAGGGCTAGAGTTTAGTTATACGCTTTTGTAACAAAATATGTATGGATCAAAAAGAAGCAAGTCCACAAAGACCAGTAGAGCTAATTAGAGAAGATTGGGATTACATCCTATATGATTACGGGAAGAATAATTTGTATTTGAGCGTTACTTGTGGTCGATCAGCAGTCTTTACGGTATCTTTTTTCTTGACGCCCAAAGAAAAAAGGAAGTTTTTAGAAACAGGAAACAAGGAAGATGTGTCTTTATTAGCATCCAATGTTCGATTTTCTCCAAGTAGATATTCCGAGAGGTCCAAGAAATCCGAAGAAAGACGTATGAAATTAACAGGAAAGTAAAATTCTAACCAACACGTCTCTCCAATATTCCGAATTCTGTATTCTTAATAAAGAATAAAATAAAAAACCCTAAGAACCATCTGCTCTTAGGGTTTTTTTGCTTAACCAAACCTGACCAATCGCAATGGCCAGGTATAAATTGAATTGTGATTGCGTTTTTTGATTCTTACGTAATCAGATTTGAGGGTTTGATTATGAAAAGAAATTTAATTCTAAATACAATTAATTCAATTATTTCTACTTAACGTGGAGAGCCAATTTTATTAGGTTAGAAAACCAGGGTTTGACCCTCCATTATTTAACAGACAAGACGAATCTTCAATACGTTGCCTGAAAAATATTATTTTTTTAAAAAGTTTAAAATATTTACCTGGATCGTTCCCTAACTCAAGTGGTTTGTTCCCTAAGTTTCGATATGGGAGAGGGCTTTAAAGTCATATATTGATGGTTTATTAAGAACTAACCATCAATTATGACCCTTATGAAATATTTTAAAAAAAATAATAATAAATGGGCAACCATGCCCTTCCGGTTGACATTATATATACCGATTGTTGCACTTTGTATATTGGCGTCTAATTCATTTGCACAACGAAATTACAATCAAAAGAACTTCAAAAGTAGCAGTTGGAATAAATATCAAAAAGAGCAAAAAGTATATTACGATAACAACAGTAATGGATTATTTAATACGGGTAATCTTCAACAAGCAGGAAATGTTGGAGGAGTGAGAAGTTTTATGAAAGACAATGAAATGGTCTTTGAGATTCGTTCCATGTACAATGCCAAAGCATCTAATTATTTAGTAGAGTTCAATTTGACCCAAGTAGGAGAAACCGCTCAATTGACGGAGGAGTTAATGGATGAACGAATTGATTCATTTATTACGGGCTTACTAAGTTTAGGTGTAGATCAGAAAAACGTATATGTAGACATGATTTACCTGGTGCCAATGTATAAGTTCAATGTAGAAGAAAAGTTATTCAGCAAAACTACCTACAATGAAGTCCCGTCTGGATTTGAAATGCAAAAGAATGTACATGTAGTATTTCAAAATATAAATTGGGTAGATGAAATGGTGTCGTTAGCGGCGAAAAGTGAAATATATGATTTGGTCAAATTGGATTTCTTTGCAGACCAAACAGAAGAGATTTATGATACATTAATGAACGCATGTATTAAGCAGTTGAATAAACGCCTTGATTACATGGAAAAAATTGACATTAATCTTCGTCAGGAAAAGCATGTAATGCGTGATTTTCAGCGTGCGATCTATCCAGAAACGCAGTATAATAACTACGATGCATTCGTATCTCAATCTTTAGAAGCGGCCAAGAAAAAGACGGTCTCAAAGTTAAGGAAGCCAAAAACAGTAGCATATGATCAAGTCGCATACAATGAATTCGACATTATTATAAATCCTGTCATATTAGAGCCTGCGATTCAATTTGTATACACGTTGCAAGTAAAATACACAATTGAACCAAAGAAAGATCCCGTTCAAAAACCAGAAACCAAATTTATGCTAGTAACCCCATCAGGAGTGGTAAAACCACTAATTCTAAAATAAAACCGGGAAATCTAGAAAACGAAAAACTAAAAACAAAAAAGGGTTTACATGTTTGATCATGTAAACCCTTTTCGCATATAATATTTTAAACTTGTTATTGCTTAATCGCTCCAGCTTGAGCCAATTTCGTCTCTAAATCTTTAATCCATGCACCTGGTCCACCAGCCACATATCCAGTCTTAGCCAATCCTTGGATCGCGCTTTTTCCAGTTTTAGGATCTTTACTGATAGTGAAAACCCATAATGTTGGATAACCACGTACACCAAATGCTTGAGCTAATCCAGCATTCTGTTGTTTGATCTCCGCTGGTACTTGTGATCTTCTAGGGAAATCTAATTCTAACAAAATAACATTTGCCTTTGCCCATTCCTTAAATTGTTGAGTAACAAAAACATCACGTTTAAGTCGCATACACCAGCCACACCAATCAGAACCAGTGAAATTGGCCAAAATAGGTTTGCCAGTTTTCTTAGAAAGTGCGTACGCCTTATCGAGACTTACTTCCCAACCATCTATTGTTGCCTTATATTCCTTATTATTACCACCTTTTACCTGTTGTCCAACAGATTGTGCAAATGATATACCGCTTGTTCCTATGATAAATGCTGCAAGCAGCAAAGTTTTTAAAAGTTTCATTGTTTCTATATTTCTCACGTTCAAATCGTCATTCTTTAGACAGTGAAGCCAATACAATACCAATGCCAAAGTGCATACATCTTGTATATTATTTAAGTCGACTTAATATTAGTACGGCCTATTTACCACCTTATACAAAGGTACAAAATAAAACGGAAGTTACTTTTTAAAATAAGGTATAAACACCGAATGGTTGTTATTCTAAGCTCAGTGGTAAGGTTTTTCGAACCAATTGAATTAATTTTTAAAAAGGATCGTGGTTGTCCCGGCCGGACTTGAACCGACAGCTTACTGCGTATAAGGCAGGTGCTCTAACCAGTTGAACTACAGGACAATTGCGATGCATTAATCTATATTATAAAACCTGAGGTAGGTTTAAATATGTTTTGGCATCGATATTTAATAAAAATTTGATTTTCTGTCCCCTGAATTCCGACGATATCTTCGATAGCCCATAAATAAATTAAGAAATAAATATGAAGTTTTGAAGATCAATCGGAAGACACTATTTCACCCGCCCGTGTCTGGCTTCTTTTAAAGAAAAGTTCTGACCTTGATGTGATTATGTAATCCTACGTTAAGCAAGAATTGAATCAATCTGAAAGGTCACGCAGCCCCAGAAAATCAATGCTTTGAATTAAATAAATAATCGAGTGATCGATCACTTGGGTGAATTACGAGTCTCTTTCCAATTAAGAAGTTAATTGAGGTTTGTAAAGTGTATCAGAATAGAATTTTAAGTAAAAGATAGCTGAAGTAGCCTCCTGATTTGTGGATAGAATCATTCATCTCTTTTTCAGTCAAATAATAATTGAAAGGATCAAATTATATGTAATTAACTGGGTGGAATAAACGCGTAGTCCGTTTTGTGATTAATATAAGTATGTAATCGAAACGATCACTTGAAAGTGATTTAAGCATTGGCCATGATGTCAAAAAATCCTTGTTTGGATTCGAAAGCGATTCTTCCAACTGCTTTCTTCGATTTTGTTCCGATGTTCCCTCTTTGGGTTTTTGCCGGGATATCAAGTAATTACTTAAGCGCATTTATTTGTTATAGGTTTGATTAGTTTTAGTTATGGTTTTACAAAAAAGAAAAACCCGGACATTTCATAAAGAAGTGCCCGGGTTTGAATGTTTTATTGGTTTGTTACAACCTTAATTTCATTTGTCTGTCATTCGTACATAAAAAGCGTTAGCTCGGGCACAGTACGATACGTTATAAACGCCGGACGTTGACTTGATATGTTTCGAAAATTTGATTTCACTATTTGTATTTCTTTTATTGTCGTTGAATACCCCAAAGATGGAGGAAGGTAACCTGATTCTCCAAAAAATAATTAATAAAAATCACAATATGCTTACAATCAGATATTTGTAAACCAGATATTTGCCTTATAAAATCCATCTGCGCAAAAAGATTGCGTAGTCGCTTGATTCTAGAAGGTCAGATCTATTCCAATTTTCACCATGTTTTCCGTACGCAAAAAGGTTGCGTAGGCAAATTAGTTCTTTGTAATCAGTCAGTATGAAATTGGTAAAATGAAACTAAAAAGGAATAAGACCAGTAGCAAAGCCAGGCAAGGATTATCTCCATCTATGGAAAAAGCAATTCAAGACGTGTATCAGGTATTTTCGAAATACAAGGTGCCACAGCAATTGAATGGTTGTCCTTGTTGTACAGATCCGGAAACGTTAAGGATGTTGACTGTTACTAGAAGACAAAATTTGCAAGAATGTGATCTTAGTGAGTATGCATTTAAGGCAATGACAACGATCGGTATGCAGGAAGACTATAAATACTTTTTACCAAGGTTATTTGAGATGTATGCGGAATTGCCGTCAAACCATTTAGATTTTTATACACTGGAATATAAACTAACTTTTGCAAAGTGGTCAAATTGGCCTAATGAAGAATATAGATCAGTTTATGTATATTTGGTAGAGTTATTTAAATATGGGATAGAATGTGGTAAATGGAATGAATTTAATGAAGTTTTGGAAGTGGTTTTGACATTAATTGGGTTCCCGCAAGAGTTATCAGATTATTGGATGGAACATCTGAACGAGAATGGGTGGGAATTATGGTGTAATGCATATCAAGATATCTTTAGTGGGTATCATCCAACGTTAGAAAGTATTCCAGAAATTAAAAATTGGTTTCAATCGAAAGAGTTTACTTCAAGATTAGAAACTGCATTTTTTGAAACGACAGATTCAAATCCGGAATTAGCAGAAAGAATAAGTACATGTCACTTCATATTAGAAAACACCCTAAACCAAATAACAAAAGAACCGAGCAACCGAGCAACCGAAGAATTGCGAAAAAAAGAGTTATTCAGTTGATCAGTTATTCAGTTGCTAGTTAAAGAAGAATGATTGGAAACCGAAAAACCAAATAACCGAATAACTGAGAAACTGAGAAACTGAAAAACCGAGAAACCGAATAACCGAATAACTGAGCAACCGAATAACCGAATAACTACAAAATAATGAAACAGCAAATAATAAAATACCTAAAAGAAATCGAAGAGCGCCGGGAAATTGAAATTCTATTCGCATGCGAAACAGGTTCCCGTGCATGGGGATTTCCATCGCCAGACAGCGATTACGATGTGCGGATTATTTACAAACACAAATTAGATTGGTATCTGAAACTAAGCGAATCTAGAGATTCAATTGATCTGATGTTGGATGATAATTTAATAGATATTTCAGGTTGGGACCTCCGAAAATCTTTGCGACTAATGAAGAAGTCCAATGGTGCGATGTTGGAACGAATCCAATCGCCCATTATTTATTATCAGCAACCAGGATTTATAGAAGAGGTGAATGATTTGGCAAAAGATTGTTTTTCTCCAGTTGCAACGATGTTTCATTATTTAGGTATGGGTGTAAAAGCGTTCGATGATGTTTCTGCCGAACCAAAGTTTAAGCTGAAACGGATGTTTTACGCACTTCGTGCATCAATGGCTTGTTTTTGGATCCTGGAAAAAGGAACAATAGTGCCAATTGACTTTAGAATAATGGTAAAAGAATTGAATCTGGATGAAAAGTTGAAACAACGTATTTTTGAATTGATTGCATACAAGTCCACCATGAACGAATCTGAATTTCATTCAGGAGAAGAACTGATATTTGAATTTATGCAAAAAACAATTGACAGAGCAAAAGAAGAGGGAAATCAACTATCAGGAGGAAACATGGATTCAGCAAAACTAAACAACTACTTTGTATCCAAGCTGACGTAATCAATAACTGAAACCGAGAAACTGTAGAATTGCGAAAAAAAAGAGTTATTCAGTTGATCAGTTATTCAGTTGCTAGTTAAAGAAGAATGATAGGAAACCGAAAAACCAAATAACCAAATAACTGAGAAACCGAGAAACCGAAGAATTGTAAAAAAAAAGAGTTATTCAGTTGATCAGTTATTCAGTTGCTAGTTAAAGAAGAATGATTGGAAACTGAAAAACCAAATAACCAAATAACTGAGAAACCGAGAAACCGAAGAATTGTAAAAAAAAGAGTTATTCAGTTGATCAGTTATTCAGTTGCTGGTTAAAGAAGAATGATTGGAAACCGAAAAACCAAATAACCAAATAACTGAGAAACCGAATAACTGAAAAACTGAAAAACTGAAAAACCGAGAAACCGAGAAACCGAAAAACTGAATAACCGAAAAATGAAATACTATTTTTGAATTCGATCGTTATAATCTCAGGATAAGAAGGAAACGCAACTTTAAATGAATATATGAATAGTCAATTAGTGAAGCTTTTGACAAGCATTATACTATTGAGCAATACTTTTTATAGTCTTCAAGCTCAACAAAAAAAAACAGGTTTAGGATTGGAAAGTGATTCAATCTCCATTCGGAAAATGGACGAATTGAACACTTCCTTCGTCGAAACGAACGCCTACGTCACGGTAGATCGGACGAAACTATTTTTCATGTCAACTAGGGGAGGATCCCAATGGAACACACCCAATTATACTAGGGTTAACGGTAATGCTCAGGGAGATGGAGATCTTTTTTACAGTGAAAGAACGAATACAAATGCATCATGGGGAAAAGCAAAGAACATGGGAAGCATATGTAATTCTTCGGAATCGGAAGATGAGCCTATTAGTAATTTAGATGGAGAACTTTATGTCTTTGAAAGTTGGAGAAGAACCTGGCGAAGAACAGGAGGACCTTATTATAAGTATTATCCAGACAAAGGGCTGAGAAGCCTACATAAAGGAATTACGGCCTTTTTTATCCGCACGAATTTACTGGCAACGGATGGAGCAACCTTGTCTCCTGACGGTCAATTATTCATTTTTGCTGCAGGCCAAGATTTGGATAGAAACATGGACCTGTATTATATCCACTTATCCAATCCAAAAGCAACAGTGAAGAAGTTAAACCTAAGTACAGAAAAAAACGAACGAACCCCCTTCTTAGCTGCAGATGGAAAAACAATCTATTTTGCTTCAAATGGGTATGGAGGCTTAGGAGGATTGGACGTTTTTAAAGCAACTTGGAATGGAAATAAATTTGATAGCATAGTTCCCCTTGGAGCCCCAGTAAATTCGAATCAAAATGATTACAATTTTACAATTGATGGAAAAGGGAACTGGGCATACATGGTTAAGGATGATGACTTATATGAAATTGATTTTAGCAATGCGCCTAAAAGGTTTAAGCCAGACCCTGTTTCAACCAAAACCATCGTAATTACAGATTGTGAAACCAAGAAAGTATTGCAATCCAAACAGGTAATTCAAATGTACAATGGAATGAACGGAACGATGCATCGAATTAAAACGCAGCACTATATTACTTCAGATAATAAGGAAGAAGAAATGGTGTTTACGAGGAAAAATTATGAAGCATTGATTTTGCCAGGTTCGAACTCGCAAGTGCAAATGGAATTAGATTCGGTCTGTTTGAAACCAGCAAAAGAAACACATGTGTATTTTGACCATGATAAATACGTCATTAAAAATCGAGAAGTGTTAATGGAATTCAATGAGATTAAAAAGCATCGCGTAGAGGACCAAAGGATTTTATTAATTGGAATGTCAAGTAGCATTGGGAATCCCGAATACAACATGAAACTCGCTGAAAAAAGAACATTAGAAGTAAAAAGGCAGTTGATTCAAAGGGGAATACCATCAAAATGGATTAAAATCGTAGTTTTGGGAGAACAATATTCCGATCAGCTCAATGCGAAAGCAAGCGACCGTCAGGTGATCGTAAAATATTTAACTGAAAAAAAAGGTGACAATTCCCAAATAACGGAATAGACCATAAATGAACGATCAACAAATATTGGCAAAGTTACGTTCCGGTGATTACGGAGCGTTTAAACACCTGTATCAGCACTATGGTAAGATAGAGCATTATGTCGTTTCGAATAATGGTTCCGTTGATGATGCGCGAGACCTTTTTCAAAATGCCTTGATCGTTTTTTATAAAAATGTACAAAAAGAAGATTTTAATCTTTCATCCCAAATAAGCACTTATTTGTATTCCATAGTGAAGAATTTGTGGTTAAAGAAGTTAACACGAAGCAAAGAAGTAACCGGTTTGGATAAGATTGAATCTCATGAGCAAGTTGCTAAAGAGACATCTGAAATAGAATTGGATGCAACCCATTCCGAAGACCAAGATCCAAGTATAGGTGGATATTTACAGGACTTACTTCAGAAAGTAGGAGATCCATGTAAATCATTGATCACATTTTTTCATTTTGATCAACTTTCGTGGGATGAAATTGCAGAAAGATTAAATTATAAAACGGCCCATGCAGCCAGAAATCAAAAGTATAAGTGTTTTTTGAAAATCAGAAAACTCATTCCAGAATCTGATCGAAATCGACTTTTCAATGCGTTGAACTAGACAAATAAATGGCGTTAAACAATTCGGACATAGAGCAAATTTACAAACTGGTTTCAGGAGAATTATCTGAAGATCAGGCATCGACATTGGAGCAGCGTATTAGTCAGGACGAAGAACTTCGAACCGAATTTAATTTACAACAAAGTCTATTTTCAGCATTTGAGGAAAAAGGAGAAAAGGAATTACATTCATTTCTGGATACAAATCATGCATCATTGGTACGTTTTGGATTTTGGCTTCGTTTTAAGTGGTTGATTTTTACTGGGTCAGCCTTAGTAATATTGTTAGGAGCGCTCACATGGATTTTTAGTTTGAATTTGTTTCCGACTTCCAATGAAAATAAAGATACGGTTTCAAACAAAAACCATCTTCAAGTAGATTCTTTACAAGTAAAAGAGTCGCTTCCCGTTTTGTCCGAAATTGATTCTGTAGCAACAGAAACGGATAGTCTACAAGTCAACCGAAATACGATAAATAAAATCGCGGAAGAGATCTTGCCAAAACCAGAAGGAAAACCGTCGGTTACTATTGAAACGCAGCAAGTACCATTGGTCGAAATCAACAATTTTGAAAAAAGGGACTTTGTGGTAAGAAATGGTCGAATCTTAGCAAAAGGGATTCAATTAAATGAAATTGGAGACGCGCAGGTAATTACGTACGCGGATCGTTGGTATATAAAATTGTCTAAGGAAATATTTGAGGTAAATGTAGCAGGCTTTAAAGAAGTGAATGATGTACGATTAACAGATTATTTTCAATACATCAAACAAACTTCTGAAATAAAGAATGTGCGTTTTTACCATCGGAACGTAAAAAAGATAGGAGAGATAGAAGTTTCATTGGAACGTGGAGTACCCGAGGATTTAGTGTTAAATGATAACAAATTAAATGTCCAATCACCGGATTCACTAAGAATTCAGGAATTGATTCGTTACGAAGAATCAAGTTACGCTATAACAAAGAAAGGAGCGTATTTCAGATTTGACGAAAACGGATCAGGAAAGCGAATTTATGAATTGCCCTCTGTTCAACCCTACTCGGATATAAAAGCGGTAGTCTACACAATAGATTTGGAGTCAATTGAACAAATGAACCAACACTAATAAGTAAATCCAAAGGACTTTCAACCTCTAAATTCTCCTCCCTCTCAATAGACTTCTGAATTTCCCCTTCCGACCCTACTCAAAATAAAACAACTCCTCTAACTCCTAGCACACCGAAGGCAAGCGATAGCTCCTTTGACTTCGCTCTTTTAAAATAAAATAATATAAAAAAATAATAAAAAAATGGGTGACACTTTTCAACCTCTGGTATAAAGGGTAAACAAAGAGAAATTAACACCAAAATAAAGCAGAGAATTATGAAACGTATTTTAAGCAAAATAACCCTTACCGCAATAATAGCAACATTGGTTTTTTCAAGCCAATCAATTTTTGCCCAACAAGGAAAAGACGTTCCGGAGCATGAGGTAATGTGGAAAATGAATTATACCAGAATTCTGGATTTAAGAGAAAAACAAAATGAATCTTGGATGGCAGAAGGAAACGAAGTGTCCCGATATTTAATAGAGGGGATGATGTCTGGAAAACTAACCGGATATACATCAGATTCCTTAAACGAAACCTTACCAATTGACAAGTTTGTATCAAAAATGAGCATAGCAGGAAGTGAAGAGCTGATAGATGAACCAGGTTGGGAAGACGAAGACGAGGAAGATACGACTTGGGATGTAGATGAAGAAGGCGAAGACGATGATGATTTAGACGAGCCTATGGGACCAGATTTGTACTTGCCGGGTCAAATGTATATTTTAGAATTAACCGAAGATGCGATTTACAGTCGAAAAGAATCCAGAATGCGATACGACATCCAGACGGTGACAATGTACGTGCCAGCTGATTTGGGTGACAATTTGAAAGGCGTACAAGAACATGTGGTAACGTTCAAATACGATGATTGTGTAAAGTACTTCGAAAGTATTAAGTGGGCTTGGTTTAATCGTTATAACACACAAGAACACCGTAGTTTTTCTGATGCAATGGATTTAAGATTGTTTGCATCGACAATAGTAAAAGTATCAAATCCAGATAATCTGTACATAGAAGACATAGAAGGATCTCCTGAAAAAGGAATTATTGGATCTCAAACTGCCATGTACAAATTGATGGAAAAGGAACACGAAATGTACGAATATTAAGATTGAAATGAGATAATCCAAAGAAGATACATAACCATGAATAAGCAAGCAGGAAGGCATTTATCGAAAGATAGGTGTCTTTTTGTGCGTGAAAGGACTTTGTGATATAGAGAAATAGGTTAAATCCAATATGAAGATCTTTTATGTTGTCCAATTAGCTTTTAATGAACCGAACTACTTGTAGATGGAATTAATTCAAATGTCTTCAATTTCATTGAGGCAGGGATAGCACTAAATCTTAGAGAATTGGATAATAATTCAGCTTCTTCCTTATTGAATCCACCGTTAATTGAAACTTTTCCATTAGAAATTTCATTATAAACAGTGGGAGCAGATGAGCAAACGCCGTTATTAGAGAGAATTAAAACATTATTAATATTATTAGCTGTTAAAATCTGAAACGCTTTAGAACCATAGTCGTCGAATGATAAAGTTATATTGAAATCGTCGATTACGCTCGAATCATCTAAAAGAATATGAGGGTTTCCTATTTCTGATTGTAACACATGGCCGTTTAATCGAAAATTATTTTTGCTTTTACGTTTTATCGGATAAAGTGAAAAGAATCCATCATTCTTTTCAGGAAATTGGCCCCACATGAATCTCATACCATAAGGAATCAGTCCTTTTTTTCGATTTATAGAAATTAAATTATTGACCATTGCAGTATCTTTTGGATTACAAAACATCCAAAAGCGAGGAGAAAAGGAATTTATGTTTCTGTCCCGAGCAAATAAGTAATCATTAAGTTTAGGCAAGGAAGTATCAGATTCAGAAGCAGTCAATGATTGATCTGATTGATGAATGTTGGCGAAAACCTCATAAGTTTGATTAAGGTCATAAGCTTCGTGGAATGCAAATTCTGAATAATGGGTTAATAATTCTTTTAACTTCAAGGCTTCAATGGAATCAGACACCTGAATAGTAAATTCCATAATTGAATCTGAAAATAGAAAATCCATATTTCTAGTGCCAATAGCCACTTTGTCGGACATTTTTTTTATCAATTCTTGAAATTGGTTTTGTTGATAAGGTGAAATCAATGATTGATCATTTGTGACAAGTACAAAGTGAGCCTTAGGCATAAGATCCGTGTTTGGTTTACAACCAAAAAATAGAATTAAGCAGGCGTTGATAGAAAAGAATGAAAGTAAGATGCTTTTGTACATAAAAGATTTTAATTGACTCTTTGGTGATTCAGGAGATATATGAATTCAAAGCTAACAATATTTGACCGAAACAATAAAATCACTAAATTCGTTGGAACAAATATTTAGTAAAATTGGATTGATTTGAATCGAAGAAAGGTTTTAAAACGATTAGGTCTTTTTGCAGGAGCCATTACGATGAGTAAATTATCTGGAGTAGCGAGTTTTTTAGATGAATTGCCAGAAAGCAATCATAGAATGCCGGTCTTGTTTGTAGGGCATGGAAACCCAATGAATGCGGTAGAAGAAAATGAATTTACAAAAGGTTGGAGAACCATGGCGAATGGTATTGAAAAACCAACAGCAATCGTATGTATTTCGGCCCATTGGGAAACCAAAGGTACGAAGGTGACTGCGATGCAAAATCCACGCATGATTTATGATATGTATGGATTTCCTCAAAAGCTGTATGACGTTAAATATCAAGCTCAAGGGCATCCCAAATTGGCAAAGGATATTATAGACAACGTTAAGTTTACAAAAATTCAAGAAGATCATGATTGGGGGTTTGATCATGGAACATGGTCTGTGCTAACCAAATTATTTCCACAAGCAGATATTCCGTGTATTCAACTTAGTTTAGATCGAACACGTGATTTGAATTATCATTTTGAATTAGCAAAAGAATTGGTTCGATTTAGGAAAAAGGGCGTATTGTTTGTCGCAAGTGGCAACATTGTACATAACATTGGTGTGATTATGCAAACTGGAAATCGCATAGCTGATTGGGCCATTGAATTTGATAAGAAAGTTGCTGAATGTATTGAAAAGCAAGATTATTCCTCCTTAATAAAGTACGATGCATTAGGTAAAATGGCACAATTGAGTGTGAATTCGGCAGAACATTATATTCCCATGTTATATGCACTAGCCCTTCGTGAAAAAGGAGATGCCATCAAGTATTTTAACCATGAAAAGTACGAAACATTAATGGGAGCAGGAATGCGAAGCTTTAAACTCCACTAACAAACCACCAAAAGTATTCAAAATTCTAATTCCTTAACTCCTAGTCTGCGTAAGCAGACGATAACTACTCTAACTCCAAACCTTCCTTCTTCCTCACTAACTTCTCTATTCTAAATTCTAAATTCTAAATTCTGTATTCTGTATTCTAACTTCTGTCTTCAACCCCCTTAAAAAACCTTTCCTTTACAACGTTCACAAAGCGATAACTCTACCTGATCAATTGTCTTAATCGATTCGGCGGCATCTCGCATAAAGCAATGCGCATCCGAACAGTGTTTTAAACCCAAATTATGACCTAATTCATGAAGGCATATTTTGGTAAGTCGGGATTGCGTTTGAGCCTGATTGATCCCTTTGATCCGAAAATCAGATACAACGCAACTAGGCCCAGGGCGAAACCCTAAGCCAAATATTCCCCAATCCTTATATTTAGCCTCTGGTTGTTTTACACTTCCATCCGAATTATGTTTAGTACAAGAAATGTCAAAACTAGTATAGGCAAGAATATAAGAAATTGAATCAGGTTTAGTTCTACGAAAATGTCGAATAATCGAATCCGCTCGATAGCGAGGGCTTTTTACGTTGATAAAAAACGCCTTAGGCATTTTTATAGGTTCCAGCACATGAACCCGACATCCATAATACTTTTCAATAGCCTTTCGGATAAGGGTAATATTGGCTTCGTTTTTAACCTCAATTGGTTGAATAGCAACCACAACTTCCTTCGGACTAGAAGCACAGCTAAATACAGCAATTAGCAAAGCACCAATAAATACAATAAACACACCCCTAAAAGATTCAAACATATCTAATCAAATAATCAATCAATCATTAAACTACTAAAAATATTCCAACTCCTTAGCGCATCGACTCTATTCATATCTAAAAATTCGTATAGATCAATTAATCCCTACAAGATATAATATGAACTGAACAACCGTAAAGCAAAAGAACCGAATAACCAAAGAAATGTAAAAAAGAGTTATTCAGTTGATCAGTTATTCAGTTGCTAGTTAAGGAAGAATAATTGGAAACCGAAACACGGAATAACCGAATAACTGAGAAACCGAAAAACGGAAGAACTGGAGAACCGAATAACCGAGAAACCGAGAAACCGAAGAACTGAAGAACCGAGAAACCGAATAACCAAAGAAATGTAAAAAAGAGTTATTCAGTTGATCAGTTATTCAGTTGCTAGTTAAGGAAGAATAATTGGAAACCGAAGAACTGAAGAACTGGAGAACCGAATAACCGAGAAACCGAGAAACCGAAGAACTGAAGAACCGAATAACCGAGAAACCGAATAACCAAAGAAATGTAAAAAAGAGTTATTCAGTTGATCAGTTATTCAGTTGCTAGTTAAGGAAGAATAATTGGAAACCGAAACACGGAATAACCGAATAACTGAGAAACCGAAAAACGGAAGAACTGGAGAACCGAATAACTGAGAAACCGAATAACCGAATAACCGAATAACCGAGAAACCGAGAAACCGAGAAACCGAGAAACCGAGAAACCGAATAACCGAGAAACCGAGAAACCGAATAACCGAAAAACCGAAGAACCGAACAACTGAGAAACCGAATAACCGAATAACTGAACAACCGAAGAACTGAATAACCGAACAACCGAGCAACCGAAGAACTGAAGAACCGAATAACCGAGAAACCGAGAAACTGAAGAACTGAGAAACTGAGAAACCGAATAACCGAGAAACCGAATAACCGAACAACCGAACAACCGCAAAGCAAAGCAAACTAAAAAGCTTACCTCGAAATCTGCAAATACCCTTTAAAGAATTTATCTTGAAGAGGATTCTTCAATTCGAAAAAATAAGTGCCATCAGGATAATGATCTCCAGTCCAACGATTATTATAAGACTCATCCTTAAAGACCATTTTGCCCCAACGATTAAACACACGCAAATGCCAAACGTTGGGATGTATGCCCGTTATGGTGAATTCATCATTGTCAAAATCTCGGTTAGGAGTGATGATGTTAGGAAGGAAAAATGGATTTGCGATGCGAATGGTTTCTTCATGTTGATTAACGCAGCCGCTATTAGAATTTGTACCAGTTAAATGAACCACAAAAGTGGCCTCTTCTCCTGCATTCAATACTGGGAATGTATGAAAAGGATCCGTTTCTGATGAATTTGCTCCATCCCCAAAATCCCACTCAAATACATTAGCATTTGTCGATTGATTATCAAAGAAGAAGTCGAGATTTGTATAGTTCTGATCGTTAGAATAAACAAAAAACACTTCAGGAAGTACATTAATGTCAACATCATAAGTTGAATTAGCGGTGCAGCCGGAGATAGGCTCTTTTACGGTGAATCCGTAGGAAGTAGGAGAACTTGGATTTGCAACAGGAGAAGAACATTCCAAACAACTCAAAGAACTATTTGCATCCCAGGTTAATTGATATCCAAGCGTTTGAATTGGAGAATTAAGTACTAGACTTTCTCCTTCACAAACAGAATCTGAAAACGTCGGAAAATAAAAATGTTCTCGAATAAAAATAGAATCCGTAAATGAAGCAGGAAGGGCAGGACAATCATTGGTAATGTATAAAACAACCCGTTCATTATCATCTGGAATTCCGTCCATTAAAGGGGTGATTGTCAAATTAATGGAGTCTGCAAAAGCAGGAATCGTGATGCTATCGTCAATGAAATCATAATCAACTCCATTTGCAGCCGTACCACCTATTAAGTATTTGATCCCTACAGGTTGACTCAAGTCATTATTTTCAATTCCTACTCGATGAAAAGTGAAATAACCGTCATTACAGCCTTCAATAGCAGTCCCTAAATCTTCATATTCTAAAAAACTCGTTAACTTTTCCTCAGAACCTCTAAAACTTCCTGCCTCGAGAAAAATACCAGAATCATAGATGCCGTCCCCTTCGTCCGCAATAATTAACTTGATATGATAGGTTTCACAAGGTTGAACCTTGACTTTGGCCTCCAATAATTCTGTATATCCATCATATTGCATCGTGTTAGAAAACGGTGGTATCGTTCCGTTCCCGTTTGGAACATAATAACTAGAATTGGTTAAGTTATTAATGGTTGAAACCGAAACGGGATCATTCGTTCCAGGAACCAAAGCAATATTTGTGGTATCCGTAATTCCGGGTCCACTTATGAAGAAACCAAAAACATCATGAAAATCACCTACAAACTCTAGATACTCTTCAGAAGCAAAAATATAGTTAAATCGAAGCGTATCTGAATAAACCGATACATCAAATTCGACTTTACAGATGTCATAAAAGAGACCATCTGAAACGTCTGGATCCAGTAAGTTTCTTAAATCCTGATCATAGGATTCATCAAAACTATTTTGTTCTCCTTTACCGGCTCGATTGTTAGGGCCAATGGCATGACGTGCAGCACCAGTTGTTAAGAGCAATCCAGTTGATAAGCCTGTTGCATTTGAAACATCGGTATATTGACCATATGGCTTAAATATACCTTCTTCACAATCAGTGGTAATGTTACTAAAGACTAAACCGGGACCCGCTAAATTTTTAACTAGAGTAGTTAAGTTCTTATCATCTTCTACAGCTATTTGAGCGTTAGAACCAATGTAAGAAAAGACTAAAAGATACGGTATGAGTAATCTAAAGCGCAATTTTGATTAAAATTCAGAGTGTAATAACGAGATACAACAATTCGCCTACTAACTAAACGTAGTAAATCCTAATATAGTTTGGTAAGCAGGCATTTAATTAATTTCATTAATATTGTACGCACTAACTTCGTTTTAGTTTAGTTATCGAAGCAATTAAATTAAATGGTACAACTCTCCGTAGTAATCATAGCCTTCAATGAGGAAAAGAATATTGAGCGATGTCTTCGATCAGTAGAAGGATTAGCGGACGAAGTAGTCGTTGTAGATTCCGGGTCAACCGATGAAACCATTAATATATGTAATCAACACAATGCCAAAGTAGTACATCAGGACTTTTTAGGGCATATCGAACAGAAAAATTTCGCTATTTCACAAGCATCGAACATACATATTTTATCATTGGATGCGGACGAGTCATTAGATGATCAGTTGAAAAATGAAATAGCAAAGATCAAAGAGAATTGGGTTTGCGATGGATATGAAATGAATCGGTTAACAAACTATTGTGGGAAGTGGATTCGGCATACAGGTTGGTATCCGGATAGAAAGTTGAGACTATGGAAAAGCACGAACGGAAAGTGGACAGGAGTAAATCCACATGATCGGTTTGAACTTACGAAAGGATCGTCTATAGGTTCTTTGAAAGGGGATATTTTACATTACTCTTTTTATACAATAAATCAGCATCTTGCTCAAATTCAATACTTCACGGACATCTCATCCAAAGCACTATATGCCAAAGGAAAGCGGAGTTCAATAGTTAAGATCTTGCTAAGTCCAGTAGTGAAGTTTTATCGAGATTATATCTGGAAAATGGGTTTTTTAGATGGGTTTTACGGCTTAGTAATTAGCGTAAATTCGGCACACGCAAAATTTTTGAAATACAGCAAATTGTATCACCTTCAAAAAACAGAAAAATCAAGGAAATGAAAGTACTTCATCTTTCATCAGAACGGAGTTGGAGAGGCGGCGAACAACAAATTGCCTATCTTATCGAAGAACTTGAAAAGCAAGAGGTTGAATGCGTGGTTGCATGCAGAAAAGGATCGGCGTTTGAGGCATGGTGTATTAAAAACGAAGTAGCGTATTTACCCCTTTCCTTTGCCAATGAATTTGATGTTTTCTCAGCTTGGCAAGTTAAAAATTTTTGCAATGAAATGGGAGTAGACATTGTGCATATGCACAGTGGGCATTCCCATGCAATTGGAGTTTGGTCCTCTGTTTTTGGAAACAGAGCAAGGCTTATTTTAAGCCGAAGAGTAGATTTTCCAATTAAGAAAAATTGGTTCTCAAGATTCAAATTTAATTACAAGAAAATTGAGCGTATAATTTGCGTGAGTGATGAAATAAAACGCATTACACAACAAGACCTAAAAAATCCAAAAGTTTGCGTTACAGTACATTCAGGTATTGATCCGAGACGATTTGAATCCTCCAAAAAAACATTCAAAATTCATAAAGAATTAGGAGTGCCAAATCACACTCGCTTAATAGCCAATGTTTCAGCAATTGCTCCTCATAAGGATTATATAACCTTTGTCAACACCGTAGAGGTCCTGACGAATAAGGGTTTCCAAGCGCAATTTTTGATCATAGGCGACGGTCCAGATCGATCTAAAATTGAACAATATGTGAGCGAAAAACAACTTTCGAATGTTATAACTTTCACAGGATTTCGTTCAGATATCGAGGAGATTATTAAAGACCTAGATGTCCTTTTGATTACGTCAAAAACAGAAGGTTTAGGCACCACAATTTTGGATGCGTTTATTAATGAAATATCGGTTGTAGCTACCAACGCAGGCGGAATTCCAGAGTTGGTAGAACATGGGAAAACAGGGATGCTAGCGGACATAGAAGATGCAAGTCAACTCGCAAATCACGTAATTGAAATTTTCAAGGATGAAGATGCCTCAATTCGTATGAAAATAAGCGCAAAAGAGAAGGTTTTGGATGGGTTTACAAACCGTAAAATGGCCGAAAGCATATTCAACGTCTATAAAAGAATCCCATTTTAGGCTTTAACGGGGTAATCTTTAATTACGCTTAAAATTCTGCAATAATTTTCACTAAAATTCCTATATTTACCCTCTATTTTATTGCGCAAATTGTATTATCTAAAGAATGGGATTATTAAAGGCATTAAACATTGAGAAAGGTGAAGGGGGTTCTGTTGGGCTCATGATGGCACAATCTTTCTTTCTGGGAGCATTTATTATTACGTTTCAGATTAGTTCAAACTCACTTTTCTTGAAAGAAGTGGGAGCCGAAAGTCTGACTGCTGGATATATGTATTCAGGTGCGATTGGTATTACCTTGACCTTAATTTATTCGTTTCTGCAAAAGCGGATGAGTTTTTCACTACTTGCCAACATTATTTATGCGTTGGTAGCAGCATCAACTTTACTTGTTTGGGCCGGATTTGGATCTGGTGTTATGACCGATAAAGAAATCGTTTATATCTGTTTCTTGATCAATGGGCCATTAATTGTGGTAGTAGCATATGTGACCTTTTGGGGTGTTATGGGGCGAATTTTCTCGCTGAGACAAGGGAAAAGATTGTTTGGATTAATTGATTCAGGTCAGATTCTGGCCATGATTTTGGTGTCTTTCTCAATTCCATTTATTGTAAAAGCACTTTCGGGAACAAAAGATTTAATTCTGGTAGGAGGAGTAAGTCTTTCTATTGCATTTCTACTCCAAATACTGGTTACAATTCGATTTAGAAAAGAACTAGGAGGAGGGTCAAAAAAGAATGAAACCGCAGAAGAAAAAGAAGCAAAGAAGGATGCGCAAGTATCTAAGTATTTGAAAAATCCATACATTCGAATGCTGGCAATTTTTGTATTCTTATCCATGCTAACGCAGTTTTTTGTGGAATATTCATTTATGAATTCCGTAAACAATAATTATCCTGAAGAGCGCGATTTGACCAACTTCTTTGGTTATTTCATGGGTACTTTGCTGATCTTTAGTTTTGTATTTAAAGTGTTTATTTCTGGTAAGCTGATTCAAATGTATGGTTTGAAAGTGAACTTGCTTATTTTGCCGATTGTATTGGTGTTTTTTACCATTATCGCGTCAATCATGGGGACGATTGGAAACTATGAAGGAGAGCCAGGAAAATTCGTGTTCTTCTTTATGTTTATAATATCCAGTAAGCTATTTGCGCAATCATTAAGAGTTTCCATTGAAGTTCCCGCATTTAAAATCATGTATCAGCCATTGGATAAAGGAATCCGATATGATGTACAAGCTCGAATTGATGGGTTTATTAATGAATTATCAGCATTCCTTGGAGGGGTAATTTTGTATGTATTTGGTCTGGTAGGATTTAAATTGATTCACTATTCTTGGATGTTAATTCCGATTATTGCGGTTTGGGCATTCTTGACGATCAAATTGTATGATAAATATCAACAAACGCTAAGAGATTCGTTGTCTAATATCCAATCAGGAATTGGTAAAATAGTGAAGAAAGTGGCCTCTGGAGGGATTTCAGCACTGCTGAAACAAGAAGTTAAAGAACCGAAAGCAGATCTTGCGATCAATGCAATTAAAATTTCGAATAACATTTCTCCCGTATTGTATTTAAATACACTGCAAGAATCGCTTTTGTCGTCGGCAAGTGAAGTGAGGGATTTTGGGTCCACCCAATTGAAGAATTCAAATGAATTCAGTTCAATTAATGAAATTAGAGAGCGAATTAATACAGAGTCAGATGGGAATATCAAAGAAAACCTGGCTAAACTAGTAGAAGAAGTTGCAGAATATTCCGATAGTATAATTTCGGAACTTGAGTTGTACAAAATGTCTCGTTCCAAATTAAGAGAAGAACGAATCAAATTAGCAAAAATATTAACACTTGAAGCCTATAGCGATCATACTAATATAATAGCAGATCTTCTGAAAGATTTAGATTCAGGAGTGCGTAAAGAAGCAATAATGGCTGTTGTTAAGTTGAAAAAAGAAGATTTATATCTTCCAATGATTGACAACTTGGCCAAAGAAGAATACAATAGTATTACAACGCATGCAATTCTTACGTTGGGAGAAGATATTTTGGAAGAATTAGAAACGGCATTCTATAAAGCAGGTTTTGCAAGTAGAGAACTTTCTAGAGTCGTTGATTTGATCGGTGAAATTAATGGACCGAAAAGCCAAGAATATTTAGTTGCAAAATTAACCATTCCAGATATTCAAGTTGTAGATGCGGTCTTGGTAGCATTGCACAAATGTGGATACCAAGCGGATGAAGGGCAAAAAGGGAAGATTATTCAAGCCATTGATACCAATATTGGTGTAGCAATGTGGAATTATGCTTCATTAATAGAAATTCGAAAATATAAATTCGGACAAGAGTTAGAGGAAGCCATGTTATTTGAATTGGAAACGAACTTTAATCACTTGTTCTTACTTCTTGGATTGTTGTATGATCCTAAGTCTATTAAACACATTAAGGAAAATATTGAAAGTGGTACTGCGGAAGGAATTGGATTTGCGATAGAGTTACTGGATATTTTTGTGGATGAGCAATTGAAACAAAAGCTTTTCCCAATTCTGGATGATTTATCCATTGAAGATCGAGTTAAAACACTTCAGCCATTCTATCCACGATTTGAATTAGAAGAAGAAGAAGCGTTGAAAAGCGTGCTAAATCGAAGTTTCACCGAGTTAAATCGATGGACTAAAACCTGTGCACTAGTGGCATTTGGGGATATAAAGAATGTCAAAGTTTGCGATGATTTGATCGCACACCTGTTTAATCCTGATTATGTAATTAGAGAGGCAGCAGCATCCGTACTTCGTAAAATTGACGAGCAAAGTTTTGGAAGATTGTTGAATCGAATAGACGAAGATTTGCGATTCTTCTTAAGAGAACGATTGTTTGAAATTAGAGAAGGAAAAGAACTTAGTTTATACGATAAAGTACTCCTCCTAAAATCAGTACCTCAATTTAATAAATCTAAAGGAAAGGATTTAGTTGATTTGGTGGAAAAGATGGATCTCGAATTATTTCTCAGAGATGACGAAATTAATGGTGAAGAAGAGGACAATCACGATGAAAACTATCTAAGAGTTGTTTGGAAGGGAAAAGCAGTATTAAAAGATGCAGAAAAAATCTTGATGAGTTTTAATCAAGGCAATGCATTTAGTAATTATTTAAAATTAGAATCAGATTCAAACGAAGCAAAATTTGTGGCTTTGGAAGATACGGCAGTATTCACAATACGTGATAAAGACCTGTTCCGTATTTTAATTGAAAACGATAAGTTGGCCAATTCAATCATGAGTGTATTTAGATCAAGATTGGTGCAGCCGGAAGAGAAGGAAACATTGGAAAACGCATAATATAACACATGAAAAGAACCACCATATTTAGTCAGCTGGTACTTAATATAATAATACCTGTTACGCTTGCATTAGTGCTAGTCGCGGTATTCTTCTTTTTTACACTACGATCTGTAATGCAAGGTCACAATGTAGATAAGAACAAAGGAATCTCTAAGGAAATCAAAACAGTAATGAAATTCCAGGATGTTTCCTTAAGTATAGTGGAAGAAGGACTAGGAAGGAAAATGAGCAATTTGACTTCTAAGATGATTAATGACGTCTATTTAAGTACCGACAGTATCGAAACGGCAGATTTAGATGTGTTGATGAAGGAGCTGGAAATGATAAAAGGCGAAGAAGATATTTATATAATAAATAGACAAGGAATCATTGTTAATACGACCTTTAAAAAAGATATGGGATTAAACTTGTATGGATTTGGGGAAGAGTACAAAGCATTTTTGCTGGGTGTTTTTAATGATGGGCGATTTCACTTAGATCGGTTCTCTCCGGAATCAAAAACGGGTAAACTAAAGAAATATTCCTATAGAGTAACCAAGGATGGAAAATACATAATTGAACTTGGATTCTATTCAGAGGATGCAAACCATATCATGGCGCAGGCAAGGGAAGAAGTTAATGGATTAGCCAATAGACATGAAAGTATTGAAAAGGTAGATTTATTCTTTGGAAAGGAACATCCTGTGTCATTCAGTAATTCAGAAGATTCCATTGACGCAAGTGATATGGAAGAATACACCATGACCATTGAAAATGAAGGAAAAGGAGGATCGATAGAATTTGATAGAGACGCCAACGATCAAAGTCTTCATTATGAGTTCATTTACTTCTATCAAAATAACTCCGAGTTATTCAAAGACGGAGTAATCAGGATTATTTCAGATCGCAGCGAAGACACTAAGACAAGAGCTTGGAAATTGGCAATGCTTAGTATTATATGTGGAGTCTTGATCATTTTGATCTCCTACCTAATTATAAAACGTTCGCGTGCAATTTCAAGCCCAATTATGAAATTGGCACAAAGTGTAACAACGATTGCTGATGGAGATCTAACGGAACGTACGGAAGTTGTAGGGAATAATGAAATTACAACCTTATCCGAACAGTTTAATGACATGCTAGCACGATTACAAAAGTCGTATGATAGCTTGGAGCAAAAGGTAATAGAACGAACGGCAGAGATCTTCTCCCAAAAGGAGAAAATTGAAGCTCAGAATCATCAAATTACAGATAGTATTCGTTATGCAAAACGAATTCAAACAGCGATACTTCCTTCAGACGAAGTACTGGACCAAACTATTCATGACCATTTTGTACTATTCAAACCAAGAGATATAGTTTCGGGAGATTTTTATTGGACAGGACATAAAGATGGGAAATCTATTATTGCTGCGGCAGATTGTACAGGACATGGAGTGCCAGGTGCTTTCATGAGTATGATCGGTAATACACTGTTAAACCAGATCGTAAATGAAAATGGAACGACTAAGCCAGCCCAAATCCTTTGGGATATGCGAAAAGAGATTCTAAATCTTCTTTCTCAGAAAGGGAGTAAGAACGTAACGAAAAGTAAGGATGGAATGGATGTCGCTATCTGTACCATTGACTATGAAAATAAGAAAATGCAATATTCCGGAGCCAACAATCCATTATTTATGGTTCGTGACGGAGAACTTATTGTAGTGAAAGGAAGTCGTGCACCAGTAGGGGCACACATGCTGGAAGAAGAACCATTTGAGAATCATGATATAGATCTTAAAGAAGGAGATTTGATTTATATATTTAGTGATGGATATCAAGATCAGTATGGAGGGGATTTGAACCGAAAGTTTATGGTAGGAAGATTGAAACGATTCTTTGTGGAAATCCATAAAAAACCAATGCAATCTCAAAAAGAAATCATGAACCAAACCATTGAAGAATGGATGGCAGATACAAAACAAATTGATGACATTCTGGTAATAGGAATGAAAATCTAAGCAATAAATAGGAAAGAATATTTAACCCAAGAAGAACAGGAAAGCACCAACATGAAGCACGAGTTCGATGTATATTTAAGTTTTGCCGAAGAGGACAACAACCCTATTGATGGGGAAATTGGCTGGGTAGATAACTTTAGTAAGTTTTTGGAGACAGTCCTAAAACAGTTGCTAAATCGCGATCCAATTATTGTAAAATGCAATGATAGAGAGCGATTTAAAAAAGAGAAGAGTTATACAACTGAGCAATTGCTAAAAAATACGGGCGCATTTATCTCTATTCTTTCACCTAATTACGTGAAGGATGAGAAGTGTTTAGATGATCTTGAATTGTTTAATAAGCACCATCAATCGAAAATTAAATTTTTTGAGGATAGTCAGCAAGTAGAAGGTACTGGATTGTTTAAGGCGGTTAAGAACCCAGTAGAAGTAACAAGTCAGCCAGAAGCGCTTAAAGCACTTTTAGGATTTGACTTATTTAAATTTGATTCTGAAAGCAACACGTTTGAGGTGTTGGACACCTATTTCGATTCTTCTGCGAAGAAAACATATTGGCTTAGTCTAGTAGATTTGGCTTACCACATTTATTATGTGGTTGGAGAAGAAGACACAAGTAAAAATACGGGTAGAACGGTATATTTGGCAGAAACAACTCCAGATCAATCCAGTTATCGAAGTATTGTGAAAAGAGAATTGGAACGGCATGGATTTAGAATTTTACCAGATTCTCCGTTACCCAAAAATTCAAGCATGCTGAAGGATAACATAAAAAGTTATTTGAAGCAAAGTATGTTGGCAATCCATATTATGGGGGAGCAATATGGAGATACCTCAGGAACTTCTGATTTCTCATTGCCAGAAATACAAAATAGCGTAGCCGCGGAATATTGTGATGAAAATGCAGCAAAGGCAGCTTTCATTCCTTTTGAACGAGTGATTTGGATTTCACCTGATTTGAATATCCACGACGATAAACAACGAATTTATTTAGATCAGTTAAAGCGCGATATTGATAATTTAGCTGATGCGGAGATTGTACAAACACCGCTTGAAGTATTTAAATCGATTGTCTTTAATAAGGCAAATCAAGATTTAGATAACTTAAAAAGAAAATTAGCTCAGAAAGTAGCAGGTGGGAAAAAATCAGTGTATCTGATTCATGGAAAAGAAGATGGTAAATCGGTGAAGCCGATTAAGGACTGGGTTGAAAAGAATGGACTAGATTTAATTCCATCCATCTTTGAAGGGGACCAATTTGATTTGGTACATAAACATCGAAATAATCTTGCTCAATGTGATGGCGTAGTTGTGTTTTACGCGCATTATAATGAACAATGGTTAAATACAAAACTACAAGATTTGGTAAAAGCACCAGGATTTGGTAGAAGAACACCTTTGGATACAAAAGCCGTTTACATGGGATTGGAAGATTCCAATGTAAAGCAAAAATGTATTGATAGGGGGTTAATTATTATAGAAAACGAAGGAGAATTCAAATCCCATCTAATGGATGAATTCCTGAACGACTTAATACAGGAAAATGATTGAAGCAACCGAAGTAAAAAAACGCAGTAGAAAGAGGGTGAAGTTTAACCCCTTTCCAGGTTTAAGACCTTTTTCAGTTGAAGAAAGTCACTTGTTCTTTGGAAGAGAAGGCCAAAGTGATGAAGTACTAAAAAAATTAGCAGCAAACCGATTTACAGCGGTAATTGGTGCATCTGGATCAGGTAAGTCCTCCCTAATGTATTGTGGGGTGATACCAACGGTATATGGTGGATTTATTTCGCAAGCGAGTGACAGTTGGAGAATGGTTGTAACAAGACCAGGTAACTCACCAATTGATAATTTAGCACAGGCCATTGTTGAAAGTGATCCGGAATATAAAGAAGAATCAGATGATCAATTGAAAATCCATAGAACGATGAACTCAGCAATTCTGAGATCAAGTTCACTTGGATTGATCGAAGCATTAAAGCAGGTTAATAAGGATAAAAAACAAAATATTCTCATATTAATTGATCAGTTTGAGGAGTTATTTAGATTCAAAAAAAGTTCGGAAAATGCGGATTCGGCCAATGAATCAGCAGAATTTGTAAAGTTATTTTTAGAAGCCGCTACGCAAAGTGAAGTGCCAATTTATGTGGTATTGACAATGCGTTCGGATTTTATCGGAGATTGTGCGCAGTTCCCAAGTTTAACAGAGAAAATTAACGATAGTCACTACTTGATTCCACAAATGACACGGGACGATATGCAAAATGCAATCGAAGGTCCTGTAGCAGTGGGGGGAGGAATGATTTCTCCCCATTTGGTTCAGCAATTGTTGAATGAAGTAGGAGATAACCCGGATCAACTTCCAATTTTACAGCATGCACTCATGCGTACTTGGAATGCGTGGGAAACAGGCGTAGAAGAAGAAGATTTGATTACCCTCGACCACTATGAATCCATTGGTCGAATGGAAAAAGCCCTTTCGAATCACGCAAATGAGGCATATGATGAGTTAAGTGAGTCCGGAAAACGAATTTGTGAAAACCTCTTTAAAACCCTTACGGAAAAGGGAGGAGATAACAGAGGAATCCGTCGTCCTACCGAGCTGAGTACAGTAACTCAAATTTGCCATGCTCCATTAGAAGAAGTATTGGATGTCGTGGATAAGTTTAGAATGGCAGGACGTTCATTCCTAGCTCCATCAGCTAATATTAAACTAGATAAAGAATCCATTGTCGATATCTCGCATGAAAGTTTGATGCGTATTTGGGATCGACTGATTGTTTGGGTAGATGAAGAAGCAACAGCAGTAAATACATATTTGAGGATTGCAGATGCGGCAGCAATGTATCAGGTAGGTAAAGCAAGTTTGTGGCGTCCACCAGATTTACAGTTAGCATTAAACTGGAAAGAAAAGAAAGAACCTACATTAAAGTGGGCAGAACGATATGACCCAGCCTTTGAAAGGGCGATGGTGTTTTTGGATACCAGTAAGGAAACTTATGAAGCGGAGGAGCGTAACAAGATTCTTCAGCAAAAAAGAGCTCTTAAACGGTCGAGGATAATAGCCATAGTATTAGGATCGGCAGCAGTAGTCGCACTATTCCTTACCTTATGGGCATTCCAGCTGAAAGCTGAGGCGGATAAACAAACGATTGCGGCAACCGAAGCAAAAGAAGCCGCACTGGAATCTGAGAAAATAGCAAAAGAAAAGGAAGCAGAAGCACTTGAGCAAAAAGCATTAGCAGAGGCAGCAAAGAAAGAAGCGGTCGCGGCAGCTGAAGAAGCGAAAAAACAGCAAAAACTAGCGGAGGAAGCGAAAGCAGAAGCGGATAGACAGACTATTGCGGCGAACAAAGCAAAAGAAAATGCATTGATCTCGGAGAAAATAGCTCAAGAAAAGGAGAAAGAAGCAGAAGCTGCAGCAGAGGAAGCAAAAAAACAACAGGAGTTGGCAGAGGCAGCACAAATTCGTGCGGATAAACTGAGAATGCTTTCGATTTCAAAAGCAATGGCGATTAAGTCCGCACAGTTGCGTAGAGATACAACCAGAAAGGCCTTGTTAGCATATCAATCATACCTATTTAATAAAGAATATGATGGGGAAAAGCATAATGCCGATGTTTATGACGGATTGTATTATACCCTCAAATTCTTGAAAGAGCCAGAGTATAACAGCTTGGAAGGACACTCGGACGCAGTACGTTCAATGGTGTTTGACCATGCAGGTAATATGTATTCAGCAGGCAGTGACGGGAAAGTCTTGAAATGGGATGTGGGAGTAAGTACAACTCCAATAGATGTGGTTATTCCAGACGGTTCTGTAAAAAGGACTATTGTAGCAAGCCCTGATAACAAGCAGTTGGCTATTGGTACAGAAGGAAACAAAATCATGTTAGTGGATGCAGCTTCAAAAAAGACTACGGAGTTGGTTGGACATACCAAACCAATTTGGGCTTTGGCATATGACAAGGACGGAAACTTGTACAGTACAGCAGGTGATTCCACCCTTCGAGTTTGGAAAGATGGAAAGTCTACTACATTAGTTCAAGGAGGACTAATCCATTCAATCGCATTTAATGGAGACCAGATAGCAGGTGGCCAATTAGATAATCAACTGAATGTGTGGGACAAAAATACAGGTAAGCTTATAGCGACGATTAAAGAAGAATCACCGATTTACTCAGTAGCTTATAGTCCCGATGGCAAATATCTTGTTTGTGGGGATATGGGAGGAAATATTAAGATTTATGATGCCAATACGTTTAAGTTAGACAATAGCTTGCAAGGACACACGGCAAGAGTTCATGAAATTGAATTCAGTCGTGATGGAAAACAAATGGCAACAGCAAGTTTTGATAAATCCGTATTGCTATGGAAAATGGATGACCTAAATGTAACGCCAATATCGATGAGAGATCATGATTCATGGGTTTGGACTATGGCATTTAGTCCAGATGGCACGAAGTTGATTGCCGGATGTGTAGATAAATTGATCCGTGTATGGCCAACAAGCATGGATGGAATGGCAGAACAAATTTGTGGTAAAATTAAGCGTAATATGACCCAAAAAGAGTGGGATAAATACGTAGCTCCAGATATTGATTACGAGAAAACATGTGGAGCTTTAGATGAAGGGGAAGGAGTAAAAGAAAGAAAATTAGAAAAAGCGTCCGAATCACCAACCAATGAGTAATTATTTACGTGTGGTATAAAAGGGCATAATATTAGTTTTAAAAACGTAACGGAAAAATCGCTTGTTTAAAAGCAGACGAAAACGAGAATGAGACGAATTTATCATCAAATAAGAATAGGTAAGATCCGCAAAGCAACCATGGCATTGGCAGCTACGTGTATTTTAGCCCTAGGTTCAATTTCTGTAGCGAGAGCACAGGAAGATTGTTCCGAAAAACTAAAAATTGCGGAGAATAGCTATGAAGTTGGAAACATCGAAAGTGTGGAAGGCTATATCGCTGGATGTTTGCTTAATAAAGGTTTTAATGATGCAGAACAGGAAGAGGCATTAAAATTATTGGTTTTGGTTGGACTGTTTGAGGATGATTTCCCAAAGGCAGAACGTAATATGATTGCGTTATTGAAAACAAATCCTGATTTTAAGCCGAAAGCGTCGGATCCAGTTGAGTTGAAAAACATCTATGATTTATTTCGTACAGATCCAGTTTTCACATTTGGTGGACGTGCAGGTTTGAATGTAGGCTACAGTACAACTTCAAGGCATTTTTCTGTTGGAAATTCTGCCACGGACAATGCGTGGACCTATACCGATATAGGGTTTCAGGCCTCTTTGTTGTTTAACTATAGAATTACAGCCGGATTATATATGAATTTAGAACCGTCGTTTAGCTCTGTGGGGTTTAGGGATTTTGGTACTTATATGTATGATTCTTCCATTTTTGTAAACTATGGTGAGCGAATGACTATGGTTGGAGGACTGGTAGGTTTTAGTAATGAGTTTAGAAGAGAGAAAAAATTGAAGCCAACGTTGAGAGTTGCGGCCGGGTACTATCTTTTTCAAACCGCGTTAACTAAAATTGCAAGAGATTATAGAGATGAAAGTGGATTGGCTAGTATACAAGAATCAGATGTGAATATAAAAGCAAATCGTACTGCTGATATGTTTACATTTAATTATGGCATTGATTTTAAAATTAAAGCAGGAAGTAGAGGGCATGTTCTTCTAGGATTCCGTCATAATTTAGGATTAACCAATATTACCAGAACTAGATACAACGATGAATTATTATATCGATATTATTTTGTGTTGGATGATATGACCTTAAATTCTGTAATGTTCGAATTAGGATATCTGCAATCAGTGTATAAACCGAAAATATTAAAACGAAAGCTGGAGAAAAATGAGAAATAGATTTATACTCGGTATCGGATTTTTAGTGCTCGTTATTAGTGGATGTGTCCATAAAGGCGATCCCTATCAAGCAGTGAATTCTAAACAGTTCATTAAGTTTTACGGAAGTTCTAAGTTTGATCAGGCATTTGATTTTCAGCAAACTGCAGACGACGGATACATAATTGTTGGAGCTGTAACGCAATTTTTTAACGAAGATTATGTAGGGGATCAGCAGTTTTATGTGTTAAAAGTAGACAAGTACGGTAATAAAGAATGGGATTTGTCATTGGGAGATAGTAACAATTTGCAGGATCAAGCTCGAAGCGTGGAAATTACTGCGGACGGTAACTATATTGTTTTGGGTACAAAATCATTTTATGTGACCGACGATTCATCCAGTTCCTATTCCAATATGTTCTTGGTTAAACTTGCACCAAATGGAGATACAATTTGGACCAATGATCAGATCGGTAATGTAGATGGAAATGAGACAGGGGCGTCGGTTAAAGAGTTAAGTACGGGAGGGTTTGTTTTGGTGGGTACCACCGATGCAACGGTTCCTACTATTAATATCAACGGTGCGATTGATCAATATCTTGTATTAACGGACGAAAACGGAGATGTATTCGATTTTGTTCAGCATGGAGGTTCTCAAGATGATAAATATGTAGATTGTTTTGTGCGTTTTGCTGGTGGAGAAGAGCGAATTGTGGTTTTGGGGGAACGTAGATCTACTGCTGGAGATTTAAACATTACCATTACCACCAAGAAACTAAGTAACATTGGTGGAGCAACAGATAACGAATCATCTGAAGGAGGAGAATTTAATGATATTCCTGGAAGAATTTTTGATGCTGGAGATTTTGCATTAATGATAGGAACGGATGGGACGTCATCCACAGAAAATGCTTCACGAATAATAAACTACACATTTGATGGGAAAAACTTTTCGCGTTCAGGAGTAGATACCTCTATTAGCAATGCAGTTTGGCCTAATACACTTGGTAACTCAGTAATCAAAGCTTGGGATGGCCAAAGTTTTATCGTGCTAAGTACAGGTGAAAATGACGGAAATACAGCAATTTTGGCCGATATGATCGGTAATAATGGAGCTTCGGATCCATTTTTTGAAAGCCAAGAATATGGTTTAGGTCAAAATTCAGGTGTAAGAATAATCCGGACTTCGGACTATGGTTATGCTATTTTAGGTAATACACGGTCTGGATCAGACCAAAAAATGATACTAATAAAAACGAACGAGGTCGGAGCCGTTGAATAAAAGAGGGTTACCTTTTTACTATTTAATTGAATCTATACCGTTAAGAGATTGTTAATATGAAGAACAGATACTTTTTGCTAATCGCCCTGATTACTTTAGTTGGATGTTTTACGACCTATGGTCAAACTTATTCACCTATTCCTTATACAGAGGATTTTGAATCACCTGGATTAGGAACAGAATGGTTGACTGTAACTCCTGGGGTTACCCGAGTAGTTGATACTACAGCAGCAATGGGGGGAGCAGTCTATGAAGGATTAAGACATTTGGTAATTGATGATAACACTGAAGGTGGGAATAACACCAAAGCTGCAATTCTACACTTGAATCTTTCCGCTACATCTGAGTATACCATGACCTTTTTTATGAAGGATTTGGGAGACGAGGAAAACGTGGAAGACGGTATATTCTTTTACGATCCAAATAAAGCCGCATACGTAAAGGTGGTAGATTTTGATGGTCCAGGAACCACGGATAATATCTGGTTTGAGGTAACAATAGACATCGATGAACTTGCGGCCGATTCTGGCATTGCTTTGACGGATACTTTCAAAATAATGTTTCAGGAGAAGGATGATCGAGAATGGGATAATGGAAATCCAGATGGATTTGCATTTGATTTTATCAATGTCTTTGCTACTCCTACAATGACTGCTGGTTCAATCACGGGATCGGATACAATTTGTTTTGATAGTATTGGTGTCTCATCAGTAGTATTAACAGAAACAGGTTCCTCTTTATATGGAGAAGGAAATAAAACATACGAATGGCAATCTTCTTCAAATTTGATTACTTGGGATTCGATTACGACTTCTACTGGAACCGATACGACATTACTGGTTCCTTCTGTAACAACACTGTTTAGAAGATGTGCAGTCACGGATAGCTCCGATGGACCTGCCTGTTCTACGCCAATTCTTATTACGATGGCTCCTCAGGTAAATGTGAATATGTTCGGATTGGCACCAAATTATACAGATTTGGATGGAGTTCAATCTGTATTTGGAACACCGATTATTGGAACGTTTTCTGGAACGGGAATAACCGATAATGCGGATGGAACAGGAGATTTGGATGTGTCAACAGGTGGAACAGGTGCACGTACAATTACTTATACTTATACCGATAACTTTCTTTGTCCACATTCATTGGATAGCATAACTACGATTGCAGCTGCCACAAATGTAACCTATGCCTCTGTACCATATTATACAGGTTTTGAATCAGGAATTGGAACCGAGTGGTTGCCAGTAGCACCGGGAAATACAAGAGTAGTTGATACAACCGTAGCGATGGGAGGAGTAGTGTTGGAAGGTACCCGACAACTTGTTATTGATGATGGAACTGAAGGAGGAACGAATACCAAATCGAATACCCTTCATATAGATTTATCTACTGGAACGGAATTTACAATGAGCTTTTGGATCAAAGATTTAGGAGAAGAAGTCAATGCAGAAGATGGTATATTCTTTTATGACCCAAATAAATTAGCATATGTGAAAGTGTATGACATTGATGGATCAAGTTTGGTAGATGGAGCTTGGAATAAAGTAGTGCTGGATTTGGACGTACTTGCTGCGGATTCAGGTATTACACTTACTGATACTTTTAAAATTCGATTTCAAGAAAGAGATGATCGAGCATGGGATTTTGGTGATCCAGATGGAATTGCCTTGGATTCAATTTATGTGTATGAGACACCTGCTTTAACCGCTGGTGCGATCATTGGTACAGATACGATATGTTTCGACAGTTTAGGAGTTACGAATGTGGTGCTAACACAATCCTCAGCATCTGCATATGGAGAAGGGAATAAATATTATGAGTGGCAGTCTTCGACCAATTTAGTGGTATGGGATTCAATCACTACAAGTGTGGGGACAGATACTTTTTTCACTGCACCTATGGTATCAACGTTATATAGACGATGTGCACTAACCGATAGTGGAGAAGGATTAATATGTACCGTGCCAATTTTGATCACAGTTACGCCTCAAGTAACAGCGGGTATTTTTGGTTTGGATTCAAACTATGCAAATACAGAAGGAACACAAACAATCTTTGGTACACCTGTAATAGGGGTGTTCACCGGTTCAGGTATTACTGATAATGGGGATGGATCCGCAATTTTTGATCCAAACATTGGAGCATTGGGGAATAGAACCATTACTTACAGTTATACAGGAACGTTTGGTTGTCCAGTGTCAAAAGATAGTATAATAGATGTGTTTTTAGGGAATTCCGTGATTTATGCAAGTATTCCTTATGTAGAAGATTTTGAATCCTTCCCAGGATGGTCTGGTGCCACAGAATGGAGAAGAGATATTACAAATTCAAGAGTGGAAGTGAATGGGAATGGAGGTCCATTCGAAGGAGCCGCTTGTTTATTGTTGGATGATAATATTGCTGGAAATACGGAACTTGTTAGATCGGCAACTTTGCATTTAGATCTATCTCTATTTTCAGATTATACAATGGAATTCTATATGAAGGACTTTGGCGATGAAACTCATACCGAAGATGGTGTTTACATGTATAAGAAAAGCACTGATTCTTATGAGAAAATATTTGATTTTGCGCCAGCTTCCTATCCGGATGAAGTTTGGACCCATCAAACAATTGATTTGGATGTGGCTGCGGCAAGTATTGGTACAACATTAACGGATTCAGTTCAAATACGTTTTCAGCAGCGAGATAACTTAGCATATGATGAAGGTTTACATGATGGAATAGCACTTGATTCAATAATAGTCTATACCACACTTCCATTAGCATCAGGAACAATTTCAGGTAGTGATACAATTTGTTTAGCTGATGTAGCAACATCTTTTATAACATTGTCAAGTACGCTAGCCGCTCAAAACGGAGAATCTCCTTATTCGTATGAATGGTTTAGTTCCACGGATTTGATTAATTGGTTTAGCGCAGGAACTTCAGTAACCGCTGACACCGTGTTGCCGGCGCCATCTACAAGTACATATTTTAGAAGATGTGTGTCTACAGGTAGTGAAGGTCCAGTTTGTAGCGAACCGATTTTGGTTCGGATTGAGGAAGAGCCGACTGTATTTATTAATATTGTGGATACTGTAGTTTGTGAAGCTGCAAGCCCTCTTTTGGTAATTGGTATTCCAACAACAACAAATGGTACCTTTAATTCTTACGCAGGACTTACTAATAACAATAACGGTACAGCCTCGTTTGACCCATCTGTTACAGGTGTTGGTACATTCCAAACTATTTTTACGCATACAAATAGCTTTGGATGTAGCGCGAGCGATACAGTAAGCTTGGAAGTAATTGGAGCAACTTCCGTATCCTTTTCAGGACTGCCAGCTTCAGCCTCTACTACTGATCCTCCTTATCCGTTAACTGGTAATCCAGTAGACGGTACATTTGAAGGTTTAGGTGTTTCGGGATCGGCTTTTTATCCTGCGATTGCACCAACTAGTACGGCAATTAACATTACATATACCTATGTAGATACGGCTGGTTGTAGCAGTACAACTTCTCCACAAACCGTGGTAGTAAGTACGGGTACTTCGGGTGCAATTTCGTCCGCATTGCTGAATAGCTATTGTAAAGATTTTCCAAATCTAGTTGAGTTTACAGGAACAGCGCCTCCCGGGTGGAAGTCAGAAGGATTTAGACTCTATTCCGATGGGGTTGCTTCAGCTAACGGTTTTGATACGACAGGATTTGGGCTAGATTCAGCAGTGTTTGATCCAGGACAAGCTGATCTTGGAAGCAGCATTGATATAACTTTTGTTTATAGCCAGGAATATTCATGTAATCCATACGCATGTAATCCATATAATTGTAATGCGTACGCATGTAATCCGTATAGTTGTAATCCGTATAATTGTTTCCCAGTGCCTTGTATTGTAGGATGGTCTGGAGGCATCATTCCTATACCAATTTTTGGTACTTGTTATAGTACATGTTATCAAACCTGTTACCAGACTTGTTACCAAACTTGTTATAGTACATGTTATCAAACCTGTACTAGATACGATTCTACTACTGTAACGACTACCGTAAATGATTTGCCAAACGTAAGTTTTACAAATCTTGCTACCCAGTATTGTAAAAATGCTTCAACGGTAAGTTTGGAAGGAAATTTAAGTAATACTGGATTTACCAGCTCAGTACCAGCGGCATTGACCGGTCCAGTCTTTGATCCAGGAGAATTGACTATTGGTTCTAGTGTGGAGCTGCATTATACTTACACAGATGCAAACTCTTGTACAAATGCAGATACCCAATTGGTACAGATTGACACTGTTCCGGTTGTATCTTTCTCAGGTATGACGATGTTGGATTCATTGTGTCCTAATAAAGCTTCCAGAGTTTTGACAGGTAATTTCCCAGGTCAAGGTGCTTTTACCTCAATTCCAGGATTAGTAAATACCTCGCCAGGTGTGGCAACATTCGATCCTTCTACTTCAGGTATTCCTAGTACTTCTACGGTGGAGTATTATTTTAAAGACGCAAATGGTTGTCAAGGTACTACTTCGAAACAAATGTTATTATACCCACTTCCAAATGTGCAGTTTTTCAATTTAAATGCGGAATTATCCTATTGTGAGGATGCGGCTAACATTACCTTGAACGGAAACCTACAACCAAATGGATCTTTCTTTGGAGAGGGGTCAGGATTGACAGACAATGCAGATGGGACAGCAGATTTCGATCCAGCTGGGTACATAGCGGATAGTACATATGCAGTTTCTTATGAATTTACAGACGATAAAACGTGTACAGATACAGCAACATCTAATGTGTATATTAGACCGTTACCAATTGTGGACGTTGTAGGACTTCCTACGTACTATTGTGAATCCGATCCAATTGTTACCTTAAGTGCAACTCCTGCTGGCGGACAAACAGCAGTGTTTTCAGGAAATGCAGTTACCGCAGGTACTTTTGATCCGACAGCTGCCAACATGCCTACGGATACGATTCGATATGATTATACTGAGTTCGGAATTATAGGAGTTACTGCTTGTAGTAATTTTGATGTTGACACGGTGACTATAAGAACTTTGCCGAACGTAACTATTTCTAGTTTAGATACGGCTTATTGTACAGACGAACCTGCGGATTCGATTTTTGGAACTCCAGTATCTGGAACATTCTCTGGTCCTGGTGTATTGGATCTAGGAGCAGGTATAGCAACATTTAATCCGCTTTTTGTAACAGACAATAGTAACAATCAAGTGGTTTACGAATTTTCTGATGGATTTGGCTGTACAAATTGGGATACGCTCTATTCCTTTATAGATCCGCTTCCAATTGTAGATTTCTCATTTGCGACTTCGTACCCTACATTATCTTACTGTGAAAGCTCGGCTACATTCTTATTATCCGGAAATAATGCACCAAATGGATCATTTTTCGCAGAAGGTTCAGGTGTAGTTGACTTAGGTAATGGTACAGCGAATTTTGCATCGACTGGATTTATTCCAGATAGCACGTATACAATCTCGTATACATATACCGATGCACAAACATGTGTTGATACGGTGAGCTATGATGTATACATTAGACCACTACCCGTATTGTCCATTGTTGGATTACCAGATTACTATTGTGAATCTGATGATTCAGTAACACTTAATGCTTCATCATCAACAGCAGGAACAGGTGTGTTTACAGGGCCAGGAGTGATTAATGATCCAACTTTTGATCCGTCACAAGCCAATATAGGTTTGGATACATTAGTATATATATTTACTGAAACAGGCCTTTTAGGTTCTACGGCATGTGTTGATTCCGTATGGGATACTGTGAGAATTAGACAGTTGCCAGTAGTAATGATCTCAAGTTTAGACACCGCATATTGTACTGATGAGCAGGCTGATACGTTAAATGGAAATTATACAGCAGGTAACTTTTCCGGCCCTGGAATTGTGGATTTAGGCGCAGGAGTAGCGACATTTAATCCATTGTTCGTTCCAAGCAAGAGCTACAATCAGGTGATTTATGAATATACAGATGGATTTGGATGTGCGAACTGGGATACATCAATTGTATACATTGATTCATTGCCAGACGTAACCTTCTCCGGATTGGACACAAACTTTTTAACAAATAGTTTTTATTATTGTGAAGATGACACTACAGTAGATTTAACAGGTAGTCCAGCAGGCGCAACTGGTATTTTCTCTGGACCAATGCCAGGACTGATAGATGATGGCGGTGGTTCTGCAAGATTTAATCCAGATAGTTTAGCAATCAATAATTGGCACAGTGTAACCTATACCTATACAGATGTACATACGTGTACAAACTTTCAGCAATTGGATGTGTATGTTCAAAAGCTGCCATTCTTATCTTTTGCGGGATTAGAATTAGAGTATTGTTCGTCTGATGCAACGGATATCCTTACACCAAATGTGCTAGGAGGAGCTTTTGCTGGTCCAGGAATCAGTGGGTTTACATTTGATCCAGATCCTTCTATTGTAGGTATTGATACAGTGACGTATACTTATACCGATCCACAAGGATGTCAAAACGATACATTTAATGTGACGGAAGTGCATGCATTGCCAATCCTTACCATTGACAGTTTAGACGCAGAGTATTGTGAAGATTTACCTGCGGATACGATTTATTCGAACAAAATAAACTACACAACCGGAGCATTCTCTGGAATTGGTATTGTGCAGGACTTTGGAGATGGAATTGCGATCTTTGATCCTAAAACGGTGCCATTGGATACGACATTTATCAAGTTTGAATTTACTGATTCGAATACTTGTTATAATAGTATTACACAGCAAGTAGTGATCAACCGCCTTCCTGTAGTATTCTTTACAGGTATGACAGATGGTGAGATTCTATGTGCAAATCAAGACTTGCCACTTACGCTTACAGGTAATCATTCACCTTCGGGTAGATTCTTGGGTGCTCCAGGAGTTGAAGGTATTGTAGACAATGGAGATGGTACCGGTACCTTGAGACCTGATCTAGGTCAACAAGACACGACCATGGGGATTACATATACCTATACAGATGCAAAAGGTTGTATAGATTCATCCACATTAGATGTGTTATACAGAAGTTTACCAATTATCAGTTTCACAGGTTTAGATTCTGTCTATTGTTATGATGATCCGATTAGCTTGCTGAATTCTACTTCAAATCAGGTGATGTTTGTTTCTGAATTTACAGGTCAAGGAACTCCAGTAGCTAGTTCCAATATTTATAATGCAGGGAATATTCAAATTAATGGATTAATTGATCCGGTTACAAGATCATACTTAGATACTGTAATTTTATATGTGGAGAATCCAGATCAGTGTTTTACAAGAGATACGCAGTATACACGTGTATTAGATAAACCGACTGCAGATTTTTCCGTGTCAACATTCTGTACAACTGATACCATTTACTTCAGTGATTCATCAACGGTTTCTGTGTTTGATTCGATTGTAGGTTGGAATTGGGATTATGATAACGGATTAAGTGACGTTACTCAAAATGGAGTTACAGTTTATCAGCAAGGAGATGCAAAAGAATATGATATTAGTCTTACAGTAACCACTTGGGAGCAATGTACACATACCTATATTTTAGCAGATACAATAGGTGAACGGCCGATTGTTGATTTTGCTTGGGATAATATTTGTTTCGAAGATACCATCCAATTTTCAGATTCTTCGTGGGCAGAAAGTATAGATCCGATTCGTGATTGGCAATGGGAGTTTGGAGATGGAAATGGATCAGCATTACAAAATCCACTACACACCTATGACTCTTTGAAAAGTTATACAATTACATTGACGTTAACTACGAATAAAAATTGTGTAGATTCTTTAAGTCAAATAATTAATGTACGTCCAGTGATTGATACATTCCCTTATTTGGAAGACTTTGAGGTGAGTAATGGTGGTTGGTGGACTGGCGGTACCGTTGGAGGAGTAGATAGTTCAAGTTGGGAACATGCGATCGCTGCTGGAGATTTATTAAATGATACGGCTTCAGGTAATCATTCTTATGTGACCAGTGCGGTAACAAACTATGCGTTAGATGAGCAATCGTACGTAGATGGACCATGCTTTGATTTCTCAAGCTTGGAAAGACCAATGGTAGTATTCCAGAAAAATGCGTTCTTGAATGAAGGTCAGGATGGAGTGAACTTCCAGTACTCGATTGATAATGGATTAACATGGCATAATGTAGGTTCATATGACGGAGTGGAAGCTTCCGGATTAAATTGGTATAATGATGAAAATATATCAGCAGATCCAGGTGGAGCAGAACAAGGTTGGTCATCAAAAATTGATTCAGGATGGGTTGAATCCAGACATGATTTAGATACATTGGTTGGAGCTGCGGCAGTGAAACTTCGTTTTGCATTTGCATCTACAGCAAGCACACAGACCAAAGAAGGATTCCAGTTTGATAGTCTTTGGATTGGTGAAAGATCTAGAACAGTATTGTTTGAGCATTTTACGAATTCGGCAGATCAATCATCACCAGGAACAGATGATCATGTGGATGACCTGATGGCTAAGAAAAACCTAGATGTAGTGGATATTCAGTATCATACGAATTATGGTGGATTGGATAAAATGAACCTTGTAAATCCAGCGGATGTTAGTGCGAAGAGTTTGTATTATGGAGTATTCTCAGCAGGTCGAGGAGTGTTAGACGGAAATGATTTTAACGATGATTCGTGGAAATTGACAGAACGTGATATTAATCTACGTGTATTGAAAAGTGCTGAATTTGAAATTTCTATAAATGTAGATATCAATAATGCAGAGAGTATTAACATTACACCAGAGATTACTTCGGTGAATGATATGACTCAAAGAGAATTGGTAACACATGTGGTAGTGGTTGAAAAAGATGTTACTCCAGCTACCCTTGAAATCAACCTTGATCCGAATTTCAAATCGGTAATGAGACAAATGTTGCCGGATGCGACAGGTACAAAATACTTGAAGCCATGGACAGCAGGAGAAACAGCTAGCTTTACTGAAGGGTGGACGTTTGGTGGAATTGTAGAAGACCAAAGTCAATTGAGAGTGATTGTGTACATTCAGGATATAGCAACAAAAGAGATTTTGCAAGCAGCATATATTGATTCATTTGATGTTTCCACTGGGTTTGATCAATTCGATCAATTAGAGGAAATGGAATTTGCTCTATTCCCTAATCCAACAAACGAGTTAGCGTTTGTACTATTTGGGAAGCCAGTGAAGGAACAAATGACGTTACAAATCTTTGATCAACTTGGGAAATTGATTTCTTCAGACCAAGTATATGAAGGCGTTAATAAATACGGTATTAACACTGCAGAGTATGCTAATGGAATGTACTTTGTACGTATCTCGAATGGAAAAGGTGAATATGTAACCCATAAATTCAGCGTGCAACACTAACAATTAACACTAAATACAGGATTACTTAATACAACTTGTCGTGATATTGACATGAATTAGTAAATGAAATTTAGACCTTAATGCGTAAGCGCAGTAACGAGCGTTTTACGTATTAAAAAGTTATTGGCCTATGAAAAAAACAATCATTTTAGCAATGTGTATAATTGTGCTTACACTGGAATCAGTGTTTGCACAAACTTATACAACGGTTCCCTTCTTTGAAGGATGGGAAACCGGGCCTTATAGTTCTTGGACATCAACATCGTCGGATGCGGGAGAAGGAATCGTTTCTGTTATAAATACCAATGGACCAAATTCTGGATCCAATCATTTGGTAATGACGGTAGATAATGATAATAATATTAATACCAATGAGGCTTGGTTGCATATGGATTTGAGCGGGGAAACAAGTTTGAATTTGGAATTTTGGTGGAAAGATGAATTCGATGATGATAATCCAGAAGATGGAATTTATGTTTCGGATGATGACGGGGCAACTTTTAAAAAAATTCATGATATAGTTCCTCAATCGTTTTCAGAACTTTATACACATGTTGTACTTAATCTGGATTCGCTTGTAGCGGATACGGGATTAACTTTGACAAGTACCTTTATTATTAAATTCCAACAAAGAGATGAAGATGATCTAACAGGACCGAATAGAGATGGACTTTATTTCGATGATATTTTTGTATACCGTCGGGGAGGAGGTTTAGATGCTGGTGCTATTCAAGTTACAGGAGTCGATTCTGTTTGTTCGGGTGATAATTTCACGCTGGAGTTGGGAGAATCGGTACCAATATCAGGTGGTGAAGGTGCAGATTCCATATATATATGGCAATCATCCGAAAACTTGTCGGTATGGACAACCATTGGCAACTCTACAACGGTGGATACTAGTTTTTCCGAAACGCTTTCAACAAATACATATTATAGAAGAGGGGTAATCACTGATAGTGCAGAGGGCCCTGTATTTACAGCTCCTGTATTAATTTATGTAGATAATGGAACTCCAGTAGTCTCATTTACGGCAGATACGGTTTTATGTGAAGGCGGAGCAGTTGTAGACTTATTCGGTTTTCCCGCTGATGGTAATGGCGTTTTTGCTGGTTCGGGTGCAGTATCCGATAATGGTGATGGTACAGGTACTTTTGATCCGGCTAGTGCAGGATTTACCAATGTGTATTACACATATACAAATGAATCAGGGTGCATTACGGAAGATTCAATTATTTTTAATGTAGTTGCAAAACCAACCGCCTCTTATACAGACTTGCCAACTTCTACATTTACGTCAAGTATACCAAGTCCTTTAGCTGGAACACCAAGTGGAGGAACCTTTATCGGAACGGGAATATCTGATACAACCTTTTATCCAGCAGTATCTGGTTCGGGGAGTTTTAATATTTCTTATGCATATACAGACCCTGGTACAGGATGTAGTGATACCACTGGAACTCAATCTGTGAATGTAGTTGATGGTAGCGTAGAAAGTTTAACTGGTTTAACAGGTTCATACTGTAGTGATGATGCCGCATTGGTGGCTCTTACAGGAAATCCAAGATCAGGTTGGACTGCATATGGATTTTCAATTTATCCAGCAAGTGCAGCATTGGTACAAATTGACACTAGTAATGCAACATTTGATCCATCAGCTGCTGGAGTAAATACGACTTATAGCGTGTATTTTAAGTTTAGGCAAAAGTTTTTTTACCTGTGTGGTTTATCAATTTGCTCTGATTTTAATTATGATAGTGTATTGGCTCAAACCGTGGTGCATTCATTGCCGAATCTAACATTTGATAATTTAAGTACTACTTATTGTGAATATGATACAGATATCCCGTTGACAGGAACGTATTCTACTTCAACAGGACTAAATAGTTCTGTTTCAACTGGCTTTTCTAGTACAAACCCCGCTGCATTTAGTGGAATTAATAATAATGTTTTTAATGCATCTACCGCCACGGCAAGTAGCATTGACGTATCCTTTGCATTTACGGATGGAAATTCTTGTGCAAATTCAATTACGCAAACAATTGCGTTAGATACGGTACCTATTGTGTCTATTTCTGCACAAGATTCTAGTTTGTGTGGAGATGCTCCTTTTGATACTATTGTAGGAAGACCATTTCGATCAACAGGGTTTACGGCTTTTTTTACTGGTATATCGTTATTTCCGGTAAACGGAAGTTTTACAGATAGCATTTACTTTGATGCAAATAATTTCCCAACCGTTATTCCAGATTCGGCGTATGACATTGTTTATACTTATCAAGATAACAACTTTTGCTTTGCGAGGGATACAATAAGCATTCAGGTGAATTCATTGCCCAATGTGTCTTTTGTAGGACTATCAACAAATGTATTATGTGGAGATGATGTACCGCTCACTTTAACAGGTAATCAGGCTCCGTTTGGAACCTATTCGACGGGTAGTTTGGTGGAAGATTCCGCTAAAGGAATCATAGACCATGGAGATGGAACAGCATCATTAGATCCAACAATTGGATTAAGTGATTCTTTGCACATGATTACTTATTATTATCAAAACCCAGTAACAGGCTGTGATAATGACTCTTCACTTCCAGTAACGTTTAGTGCATTACCAATCTTGACACTTGCAGGATTAGATTCTATTTATTGTGTGGATGATAGTATTGCATTATTGACTGGTTCTACTTCACAACCGTTAAGTGGTAATTTTTGGTTTAATGGTGCAGGAGCATCTAAATTTAATGGAAGTACCACGATTGGTCAATTCGATCCATCATCTGCGGATACAGGATATCATGTGATTGACTATGAACAAATCAATGCCGATGGATGTCAAGCCTTTGTATATGATAGTACAAGAGTGATTGCATTACCAACTCCTGGATTTACGGTATCAGCTTTTTGTAACAATGATAGTATTTACTTTACCGATACGTCGTTTACGAATCAATACGATTCTATAACTACCTGGTCATGGGATTACGGAAACGGAGTTACAGAAGATTCTATCCAAGATGGAGTAGCGTGGTACATTATTCCTAACAAATACGACGTGCTGCAAACTGTTTATACAGTGCAAGGTTGTTCGAATATTGCGTTGTTAAAAGATACAATTGGTTCACCTCCTGTGGCTGCGTTTGAATGGGATAATATTTGTTTTGAGGATACGATTCAATTTGCGGATTCGTCGTTTAAAGCACTCAATGGGTTTATTGATCCAATAGTGCAATGGGATTGGGATTTTGGTGATTTAACAGGATCTACTTTACAACATCCAACACATGTATATCCGGGGATACAATCTTATGATATAGAATTAATAGTAACCAGTAACAAGGGGTGTAGTGACACAATTAATAGGATAATTAATGTACGTCCAGTTATAGACTCATATCCATATTTCGAAGATTTCGAAACTGGAGAAGGGGGTTGGTATCCAAATGGAGAAGTGGAAGCAGAAATAGATAGTAGTAACTGGATTTATGGAATTGCAAATGGAGTGGTATTCAATGATACGGCCACCAGCAACACTTCTTATTTTTCATCTCAAGGAACTTATGTACGAAATGAACAGTCCTATGTGGATGGTGCTTGCTTTGATTTTACATCTTTGGAACGTCCAATGATTGTTTTCAATCTAATGACGGATTTTAACACTGGATTTGATGGAGGTAATCTTCAATATTCTACAGATAATGGAATTACATGGAACAATTTAGGTGGACTAAATACCGGTATAAATTGGTTTGATAATAGCGCTATTTCTAGTCAACCAGGAGAACAGTTGGTCGGATGGTCAAGCATTTCGGATGCGGACTGGCGAGAAGCAAGACATTCATTAGATGTGGTGGCCGGAGTAAATGATGTGAAGTTGCGATTTGCCTTTGGTACAGATCCAAACTCCATTGCATTAGGAGAAGGAATGGCCTTTGACAATGTTTGGATCGGAGAACGTTCTCGATTGGTATTATTTGAGCACTTTACCAACATGTCAAGTGTGTTTGCAGAGTCTATTGATGGTTATGTAGACGGAATAGTAGATAGTAATTCGTTAGATGTTGTAGATATTCAATATCACATTGAAGCAGGAGGAATAGATGAGTTTAATTTAAGTAATCCTGCAGATGCGAGTGCGAGAGGATTGTTTTATGGTGCATTTGAATCCGGTGTTGGGATTATGGATGGAAATCAATTTAATGGAAGTTCAACTTTTTGGACAGCAGAAACGATGTTGAAAAGAGCATTAATTGATTCTGAGTTTGATATTGCAATAAAAACAGATATCAACGATGGACACAGTATAAATGTTACCCCAGTAATCACCGCAAAAGTAGATCAGGTTGAGCGTGATCTTTCGATGCATATTGTAGTTGTGGAGAAAGAAATTAATTCGGTCGTAAGTATTCCGGGAGATGCAAATTTTCAAAGTGTAATGAAACAAATGTTAACGGATGCAACTGGGACAAAATATGTACAAACCTGGTCGGTAGGTGATTCTGTTTCCTTTACAGAAGGTTGGACATTTACGGGGCACCTTAATGAAGGACAAGCCAATCTAAGAGTGATTGTTTTTGTCCAGGACAATGTGACAAAAGAGATTCTCCAAACAGCCTATACAGATAATATTGGAACAACAATACTAGATGTTCAGGATCAGTTAACGCCTGAAAATATATTTAGTGTATTCCCGAATCCTACGAATAACGAAGCATTTATTTTGTTTTCGGCTCCAATAAAAAACAGTGATGTAAAATTACAAGTATTTAACAAGGCGGGAAAACTGGTCGAAGAATTACCGGTTTATGCAGGAGCCAATCGTGTTTCTATTGCGACGGCTAATTATGCAAGTGGCTTGTATCTGATTAAGGCATTTTCAGGATCGAAATCGCTCGGGTCTAAAAGATTAAATGTGCAACATTAAGAGTGAAAACGTAGTTATTTACAAGAGTTCTAGTGTTTCTGAAGGACTTTAAGCACTGTTAGAAACAAAAATATAGAATAGACCAGTAACATTGAGTTGCTGGTCTATTTATTTTTATAGCTGCTAAAACTCAATTTAAGTACAAGCATTGGTTAATTATTAGTGTAATCAACAATGATTTGAAGCAACTGGATTATGAATACTTCATTTCAAAATCACATCTTAAAGAGTCAAACATAGAATTTTTCCTTTTATTGAAAGAAACGGAACTAGAATAACCGACTTTTTTGTTAGCTAGGAAAACATAAAACGGGTTGCTAAGTGCTTGATGAAGGAGAGTAGGGAAAAACTACAGGATCGATGTAGTTATTTAGACTGTTTCTAAATAAGATAATTGTATGAAAATGCTTTTTACGGCGCATATTGGGCTAATATCTCCTTGAATGTTTTAATAATACGAATTTTAGAATTACTTTTGTGCTCCGAAAATAAGCGGATTAATTAAACACTATGAGCGGAAAGAAAACCGAATTGGATAAAGTTGTAATCAAGTTTGTTGGTGACTCCGGAGATGGGATGCAATTAACCGGCTCACAATTTACGGATACATCGGCCCTTTTTGGTAATGATTTAGCCACGTTTCCTGATTTTCCCGCTGAGATTAGAGCTCCGCAAGGAACGGTCGCGGGAGTATCTGGTTTTCAGGTTCACATTGGTCAAACAAGAATACATAATCCAGGTGATAATCCGGATGTGTTGGTTTGTATGAACGCAGCAGCGTTATTGGCCAACTTGGATGTAATGGAAGCAGGGAAAACCATTATCTTAGATAAGGATAGTTTTAAATCCAGAGATTACGAAAAAGCAGGATGGGAAGGAAACCCATTGGAGGATGGTACATTAGAGAATTACAATGTAGTAGAAGCCCCGATTACCTCCTTAACAAGAGAAGCACTTAAAGAAAGTGCATTAGAAAAAAAGAATATTGTTCGATGTAAGAACATGTTTGCACTAGGAATGGTGTACTTCATGTTTAATAGATCGATGAATCATACAGAAGGGTTTTTAGATAAGAAATTCATCAAAAAACCAATTTTAGCTGAAGCCAATAAGATTGCCCTAAGAGCAGGGTTTAATTTTGCAGATACCATTCAAGCCATTTCGTCTACCTATTCGGTTGCACCAGCAAAAATGGAAAGCGGAAAGTATCGTAACATTATGGGGAATCAAGCTACGGCTTGGGGATTTCTTGCAGCAGCAGAAAAGGCCGGACGAAAATTATTTTTAGGATCATATCCTATTACCCCAGCTTCTGATATATTACATGAATTATCTAGACACAAGCATTTGGGATGTACAACTTTCCAAGCGGAAGATGAAATTGCAAGTGTTTGTTCAGCAATTGGAGCAAGTTACGCTGGAAATTTAGCGATTACGACTACATCTGGCCCAGGACTAGCGCTTAAGGCAGAAGCAATTGGATTAGCCGTAAGTACCGAATTACCTATTGTAATTGTGGATGTACAGCGAGGAGGACCTTCTACAGGACTTCCAACCAAAACGGAGCAGTCAGATTTGTTACAGGCTATTCATGGTAGAAATGGAGAGAGTCCAGTAGCAGTTGTTGCGGCAAGCACGCCTTCAAATTGTTTTGACTATGCCTATATGGCGTCGAAGATAGCGTTGGAACATATGACTCCGGTACTTTTCCTTTCGGATGGATATTTAGGGAATGGTGCGGGTCCATGGAAAATTAAAACAACTGCTGAATTACCTGATATTAATCCACCGATTGTAGAAGAAGGCACTGAAAATTGGATGCCATACGAACGAGACGAGCGAGGGGTAAGAGGTTGGGCCATTCCTGGTACACCAGGATTAGAACATCGAGTAGGCGGATTAGAGAAAGATTCCATCACAGGAAACGTATCATATGATCCGATTAATCATGAGAAAATGACCCACTTACGGGCGGAGAAAATTGAGAAAATTGCAGATTTCATTCCTGAGCAAACCGTATATGGAAACTCAACAGGTAAACTTTTAGTTGTCGGTTGGGGAGGAACATATGGTTCGTTATTGGATGCAGTGGACTCGATGTTATTGGAAGATGCAGATATAGGTCTTTGTCATTTTAATTATATTAATCCGTTACCTAGAAATACAGAGGAAATTTTTAGCCGTTTTGATACGATCATAATATGTGAATTGAATATGGGGCAGTTTGCAAAATACTTGGGTGGAATTCTTGGCCAATTTAAGTACGAGCAATATAATAAAGTGCAGGGGAGACCTTTTTCAATAGGAGAATTGACGGAAGAGTTTAGAAAACATTTGTAAACGACAGCCAATTTTATAACGTAAGTAACAGCATAATTTATCAGCGTAGGAAAGATGGAAGTAGTTGAAGAACAAGTTTATTCATATAAAGATTTTGCCAGTGATCAGGAAGTTCGCTGGTGTCCTGGTTGTGGTGACTATGCGATTTTACGTGCAGTTCAGAAAGCATTACCGGAAATTGGAAAAAAGAAGGAAGACATCTTATTTATCTCAGGAATTGGATGTTCGTCTCGGTTTCCTTATTACATGAATACGTATGGGATGCATTCCTTACATGGAAGAGCTCCGGCTTTTGCAACAGGAATGAAATTAGCCAATCCAGAGTTGAGTGTTTGGCAAATTACCGGAGATGGAGATGCATTGGCGATTGGAGGGAATCATTTTATTCACGTTTTGCGAAGAAACGTGGATATCAACATATTGCTCTTTAACAATGAAATTTATGGATTGACTAAAGGTCAGTTCTCACCAACAAGTGAGGCTGGTTTGCAAACAAAATCCTCTCCAATGGGATCGCTGGATACTCCATTTATACCTGGAGAACTAGTTTTGGGAGCCCAGGGTAAATTCTTTGCAAGAGTAGTGGATACAGATCCTAAATATATGACGCAGGTTTTTATTGAGGCAGAAAAGCATCGAGGAACCTCAATGATTGAAATATTACAGAATTGTGTTATTTTTAATGATAAAACACATGCTGCTATCACAGCACGAGAAAATAAAGATGAGTTCCAACTTCATTTGGAACATGGAAAACCAATGATCTTCGGAAAAGAGAAGATAAAAGGATTGGTCTTGGACGGATTTAAGCTAAAAATAGCGACAATTGGTGAAGATGGAATTACCGAAGAAGATATATTGGTTCATGATGCACATGAGGAAGATACAACATTACATTCCATGTTGATTAGACTACGTGCACCAGAATTTCCAGTGGCACTTGGCGTGATCCGTGCGGTAAGAGCATCTACGTATGATCAAAGGGTATTGGATCAGATAGAGCAGGCTAGAGAGGTAGCTAAAATTCAGTCCGTGGATGATTTATTGAATAGCGGTGACACGTGGATAGTAGAATAAATACTTATTGTATAATAGACGGTAAGAAAATAAAAGTTTTTAGAAGAAAATAAATTCAGTTAGCTTAGCGAACTGAAATGCTTGAATAGAGTAATAAAAAGAAATTGAATTAGAAAGAACGTCCTGTTATGGCATCAAAAAAGAAATATAACAAAGCAACCTACATTGAATGGTATAAAATGATGTTGCTCGCACGTAGATTTGAAGAAAAGTGCGGTCACCTTTATGTTCAACAGAAATTTGGAGGTTTTTGTCATTTATACATTGGTCAGGAAGCAATTCTTGCCGGTTTAATGACTGGAATTGAAAAAGGAGATAAAGTAGTAAGTGCATATAGAAGTCATGTACAACCAATGGCAATGGGTACAGATCCTAAACGGATTATGGCCGAGTTGTATGGAAAGAGTACAGGGACGAGTAAAGGCAAAGGAGGTTCGATGCATATGTTCGACAAAGAAGTTGGCTTTTTTGGAGGGCACGGAATTGTTGGAGGACAAATAGGCCTAGGAGCTGGAATTGGTTTTGCAGAAAAGTACAAAGGATCAAAGAATATTTGCCTTTGTTTCATGGGAGATGGTGCCACTCGTCAGGGAATGCTGCATGAAGTGTTCAACATGGCTATGATGTGGAAAATACCAACCATCTTTATTGTAGAAAACAATCGCTATTCCATGGGGACATCTGTGGAACGAAGTACCAATGTGCATGATTTGTCCAAATTGGCATTGTCGTATGAAATGCCTTCTGAAACGGTAGACGGAATGAGTCCTGAAGACGTAACAGATTCCATTTCAAAGTGGGCAAAGCATTGTAGAGCAGGAAAAGGTCCGGTATTGTTGAATATTGAAACATATCGCTATAAAGGACATTCCATGTCTGATCCAGGAAAATATCGTTCCAAGGAAGAGGTGAGCGAATTCAAAGATAATGATCCAATTACGCATGTTTTGGAGACTATAAAAAAGAATAAGTATTTATCTGATAAGCAAATAGCTAAAATTGAGGATGATGTGAAAGCAGAGGTGAACGCATGCGTTAAATTTGCCGAAGATTCACCGCTTCCAGAAGTGGCTGAATTGCATAAAGATGTATACACGCAAGAGGACTATCCATTTATTATTGAATAATAGAGGTCTTAAAGCGAATTTAGTCTAGATAAAAAATAAACTATTCAATTCAATTCAATCATTCATTTACGGTAGGCTTTTATAGGTCCCGTAGACAAAGAAGATAGCAAGAAATGGCTGAAATTATAAGAATGCCAAAATTAAGTGATACTATGACCGAAGGGGTGGTATCCGAATGGCACAAAGAAATAGGGGATTCAGTAAGCGCTGGTGATTTGCTAGCAGAAATTGAAACCGACAAAGCAAACATGGAGTTTGAATCCTATGGAGACGGTATCTTACTTCACATTGGTGTGGAGGCTGGAAGTGCTGCTCCAATCAATTCGGTATTAGCCGTATTGGGTGAAAAAGGAGAAGATGTTAAGGCAATTTTGGCTGCTGAAGAAGCTGGAGCTGGAGAAGCAGCGACAGATAAGAAAGAAGAGCCTGCTTCGAAATCGGAATCAAAAGTTGAGACAGTTGCAGCAACAACATCTGTTGCATCTTCGGACAATGGAAATGTGAAAGCATCTCCACTTGCTAAAAAGATGGCACAGGATCAGGGTATTGATTTGTCAGGAGTTACTGGAACAGGTCCGGAAGGACGAGTGATCAAACGAGATATTGAGGACTTTAAAGGAGGGTCTGCTAATGCAGCTTCTGGAACGTCATCAAGCATGATCATTCCATCTGGAGAGGATCAGGTAGTTCCTCATTCAATGATGAGAAAGGCTATTGCCAGAAGATTAACTGAAAGTAAATTTCAGGCACCGCACTTTTATTTGACCATGGATATTGACATGGATCAGGCTATTGCGGATCGACAAGCATTGAATTTGGCTTTATCTGCTGATGGAAAAAAGGTGTCATTTAATGATTTGGTAATGAAAGCGTGTGCTTTGGGGCTTCGAAAGAATCCTAAAGTAAATTCTCAATGGACCGATACGGATATCATTTATAAGTCAGACATAAATATTGGAATGGCGGTAGCAGTTGATCAAGGACTTGTAGTTCCGGTGATCACCAATGCAGATTATAAATCATTGCCAACAATGGCAGAAGAGGCACGTGGTTTAGCAAGAAAAGCAAAAGACGGAAAACTTCAGCCTAACGAAATGGACGGGAATACATTTACCGTTTCAAACCTAGGTATGGCTGGAATAGAGTCATTCACGTCCATTATTAACTCCCCAAGTTCATGTATCATGGCAGTAGGTGCAATTCGCAACGAGCCAGTCGTGAAAGAAGGAGAAATAGTGGTAGGGAATCGAATGAAAGTTACTTTATCATGTGACCATAGAGCAGTAGATGGAGCAGTAGGTTCAGATTTTCTGGTTACGTTTAAACAGATTATGGAAAATCCACTTGTATATTTAGCAACTTCAGGCATTTAATTGATTTGAGATAATGAGAGAGATTACATTTAGACAAGCATTGAATGAAGCAATGTCCGAAGAAATGCGGGCAGATGAGAACATATATTTAATGGGTGAAGAGGTTGCCGAATACAACGGAGCCTATAAAGTAAGTGAAGGAATGTTGGACGAATTTGGTCCAAAACGAGTGATTGACAGTCCGATTTCGGAGTTAGGATTCACAGGAATTGCAGTAGGAGCAGCTATGAATGGCTTGCGTCCTATTATTGAGTATATGACCTGGAACTTTGCTGTACTTGCTTCAGATCAAATTATAAACCATGCAGCTAAGATGTTGCAAATGTCCGGTGGTCAATTTAATTGTCCAATCGTATTTAGGGGAGGAAATGGAACAGCTGGTCAGTTAGCAGCAACACATTCTCAAAGTTACGAGCAAATGTACGCGCATATTCCTGGATTGAAGGTGGTTACGCCGGCTAATCCTTATGATGCAAAAGGTTTGTTGAAAGCAGCAATTCGTGATAATGATCCTGTTTTGTTTATGGAGTCAGAGAAGATGTATGGAGATAAAGCAGAAGTTCCTGAAGAGGAATATGTGCTTCCTATTGGAAAGGCTAATGTAATGCAAGAAGGAACAGATTGTACTGTTGTTTCTTTTGGTAAAATAATGAAGGTAGCTTCAGCTGCTGTATCAGAAATAGAAAAAGAAGGCCATTCAATCGAATTGATTGATTTACGTACAATTCGACCATTGGATGTAGAAACCATAGTTGCTTCGGTTAAGAAAACGGGTCGATTAGTAATTGTGGAGGAGTCATTCCCATTTGGATCAATTTCGACAGAAATAACTTATAATGTACAAAAACATGCATTTGATTATTTAGATGCACCAATTCGAAGAGTAACGCAAAGTGATACTCCATTTCCTTTTAGTCCAGCATTGTTGGAAGAAGCAGCTCCAAATTTAAATTCAGTAGCACGCGCATTGAAAGAGGTGATGTATTTGTAGAACAAAATTATCAATTATCCAATCAATAAAGATCGGGTTAAAAATTTGAAAGGCTTTCAGGATTTAACTCATAATTCTGGAAGCTTTTTTGTTTGTGTTTGGAAATAGATCGAAAATTCTATTTTGATTGGAGTCGGGATCCTTATTTCTCCGTCAAAGAAAACGGTTAAGGCGTACACGAGCCTTGTATCGAATTATAAGGCAAGTTATTTTTGTCCTATAATAAGGATTCCTTAGGTATTGATGGATAAGTTAGATTTGAAAAAGAGCGTAAACCGTCAGGCCTAGCTATATTGTTTCCTTACTTATTTATTCAGCGTAAAACTGAATGAAGTATCCTCCTTGCTTGAAGACAGGAGCAGATAACTTGTAATAAGGACCTGTTGTGAAATCAGAGTCAATTTCCCCATTTATTATAGTCGAAAGTGGAGCATTCTCCATTTCGCTGTCAACTTTTGTAGCTGAACCAAATCCATGATGTCGTATATCTGATGGTTTTTCTGAAACACCATCTTCATTCAATTCATTTAACTGCGACGAGTTAGAGGTCGTAGTAGTAAATAACAATGAAGCTACTATGGCGAGCGGAATGTATTTCTTCAAATGTTTCATTTAACTATCTTTTTGGTTCAATTTAATGGGCGACTTTTTGAGTCAATTCATGGATTATATCGTAGTTATTTGTTTAGCAAAAATGATTTTAATAACGATTATCTCAATTCGGAACTAACGAAGATGGTATAAACATTATTGTACATTACACTAATTAACGTCAAAACATTAAATGTGTTTCACAAAATTACGAAAAAATTGGCACCTAAATTGGAAAAGAGGCTAATTTGTTTTAAAAGTGATTTTGAAAAGGTGATTGTACCGTTTAAAAATGCGTGTTATTTTCTACTGGTTACCTCTTATTTCTCTAAAGTCAGCACCAGTTGGGTTTTGGAAAATACGTAGCTCGAATTCAGGAACAACGGCAATGATATGATCAAAAATGTCCCCCTGGATGCGTTCATAAGGATTCCAGCTTTGTTCGCTCACAAATAAATAAATTTCAATTGGAACACCATTGTCGCCCGGAGCAAGCTGGCGTACTAGAAAAGTCATATCATGATTGACCTCAGGTTTATTCTGTAAATAAGTTTCTACATAAGCCCGAAATGTACCGAGGTTGGTCATTCTTCTTCCATTTGTAAGAATGGAATCATCCACACCGTGTTTTTCGTTATATGAAGTTAATTCATCATTTTTTTGTTTTACATAGTCCGCAATTTGATGGAATTTGCTTGTTTTTGCGACCAAAGCCTCATCCATAAATTTAACGGATGTCATGTCTATTCGGATGGAACGTTTAATTCTACGTCCTCCGGATTCTTCCATTCCGCGCCAATTTTTAAATGCTTCAGATATAAAAGCATATGTTGGAACGGTAGAAATTGTCTTATCCCAATTTTGGATTTTAACGGTGGTAAGGTTTAGTTCAAGTACGTTTCCATCGGCTCCAAATTTTTCAAATGAAACCCAATCACCAGTTCGGAGCATGTTGTTACTGGCAATTTGCATACTTGCAACAAAACCTAACAAAGTATCTTTAAATACCAATACAATAACAACCATCACTGCACCTAATCCAGTCACGATAGCCATTGGATTTACATTCGAAACTTCTGCAAGTACAAGAATACCCAGAACGACATAAACGATGATAGCGGCTAGCTGACGAAAGCTTTGGACCGGTTTATCTTTAAACTGAGGGGAGTTTTCAAGGACTTGAGCAGATGCTTTTACAAAGTTAACAATGGTAACCGCAACGATAATTTCGATGTAAATATTTGTGGCTTTGCTTAAATATGGTGAAATCCATTCGAAATTATGAAAGACATAAGGTTGAAGTAGTTTGATTAAGAGGGCAGGGACAATTTGAGAAAGGGTAAGAAAAACTTTTCTTTCTACCAGAATATTGTCAAAATCTGTTTTAGATCGTTCGGCAAACCTTTCAACTCCTTTTAAGATGATGCGTTTCGTGATAAAATTGGCCACGATACATAGAATGATCAGAAGTAAGCTGAATAAAACTAATTCAATATAATGCGTGTATCGCTCATTTACCCCCCAGCCTTGAAGCAAAGCCTCAAACCATTGGTTGATGTCTAAATTTGGTGCTGTAGTTTCCATAATTTTAATAAAGCGCAAAGGTATTAAATTGGTCCCACAATAAACAAAATGGGACAACCTTAATGTGATTTAAGAATAGATTGGAGTGTGCGAAGAATAGAATAAGTATGTGTGATGCAGGAAATTAGGTGAAATGCGATTTAATTATCGCACGGAATTTGCGGCAATCTCTTCAAAAATCTTTTGTAATTTCCTATTTAACAGAGGTATTCGATCTTTACGCTGCAGGTGGACGGACTTGACCATTACTTCCTGATTTTTAGACATGTCAAATAAAACAAAGTACATCGTGGTGTAATGTCGCATGTGTTTTTCAATATGATCATAACCGGACCAAAGAATATAGTTGGTTTTGTACTTGGTCTGAAACATTTTTAAGTATTCCGTGTTTGAATTAATATAGTCGTCTAATTCGTTGGTGTGTGTCCATTCTCTAATCCAACTACTTAGTATACTGAGCTCGTTAAATTTGTTAGCAGAACTCTGGTTCATTTCTTTATTGCTTATTAATTCGATTTTGAGCCCAGTTTTAAGCGCAACATTTCGATAGAGATCACGCAGTTGACTTTTTTTAATTTCTAGTTTAGAAAACCGTGATTCATCTTCTCTTTTTTGTGGATCCGATGAATAAAATGGCTCAAGGGCGATGAATTTATTAATGCTTAGATTGTTCTTGTCCGAAATATTAGAGGGATTAACCTTTTTGATTCTTAGCACCTCTTCATTCGGGATAGCTTCCAGCTCTTTGGCCATTACAAGACATGAATCAAATGCTAGTTGAAATTCAGTGTTTTTGAACAAATCAACAAACGCAAAGTCAAATGAATCATCGTTTTGAACCCGTTTAATCAGGTTCTTTTTCTCAATCTTTTCATATTTTGTGTCTGTAGACTTGATAAGTGTATCCAACGTTTCAAGTACTTCAGATCGGTTTCGTTTGAAAAAATTGGAATGATCCTTATCGTTTTCAATAATGAGGTTTTTTAATGAACTGTAGGCATAGGTTTTTAGAGTTTGGTCTCCAGTAGCAAGGTATGATTCCCAAGATTTAAGTGTAGCTAAAATGGCCAGATCAGGAGAGGACATTTTTTCCAAAAGGTAAAATACACGCTGTGATTCTCCTTCTACATCCTCGTAGGGAGAATCGCCAGGTTGTTCTCCATAAAAATTGTTTCTAACTCTGGAATAGGTGTAAAGTGATTTTACCAGCATTTTGTTGGTGTAAAGGTTGGAGCCATAAAGTTCAGAAAGAAGAAAAGTGTTATATAGTGATTTCTTCAAATCAAAATCGGCCAATAGCAGACGACTTAACTCAAATCGAGCTACACGTTGAGCTTGTACAAACTTATTTTTAGAAACTAAAAAGATTTGTGTAGACTGTTGTTGAGAAGAGTCAATTAAACCCGACAAGCGTTGCATTCGATTTTTTACATTTGGGTGACTGCTTTTTGAATCATCATATTCATCCTCCGTGTTGATTGTGCTTACGTTGGTCAATTGATATTTCTTTGGGATTTTGAGATGTTTTGATTCAAGAAAGGCATAATCAAAGGCTATTTCATCGAATGGAAGATAGGAGTATTGTAGAACCCGAAAAACGCCATCCAAATTTGTTACTTGATATCCCAATTGTTCGTAAATAGCAAAGCCCTCTCGGTCTGCCTCATATTCATTTTCCTTAGAGTAATTTGAGCGAACTAAAAGTTGATTTTGATAGCCGTATGAACGCTTGTTTTTCAGATTGTAATCGTGTAAATGTTTTTTCATTCCATGATCTTTTTGAAAATGGATCATTTCATGACAGAGGACATAGGCCAATTGTGCTTCATTTTCTAGTTGAGCAATCATGCCAAGTGTGATTAGGATTACGCCTCTTTGCGTTGTGAATGCATTTACTTTACTTGATTTCACCACATAAATTTCAATCTGATCTTTCAGGTCGGGTCGAATCTGATATATTTTAGCCGCAACTTGGTTAACATAAATTCCTACTGGATCATTAAAAACAACTTTTCCACTCAGGAGCAATCGATCCAGTAAATAATTGGAATTGAATAGAAAGGCTTCTTTGGATTTTGTAACCCTTCGTTTTTCGTCTTTTTCTAACCTTAGATCAGAAGAGGTTTTGTTAACTTTATTATAGGAGACACTTTGAAAAGTAGGAGGAACAGGGCCTTGATTTTCTAGCGGATAATAATCCTGGAATTGAGCTTTTGCATATTGGGTTGTCAATGCAATGCAAAAAGCAATTAAACAATAGCGTGAAAACAGTATAGAAAAAGAAGATCTGATTTTCAAATATACAAAAATGTGACCTGAATCGCAATAGGTGCCTAGTCAGTTCACGGAAGAGCTTGTTTCATTGAGCTTAGCTAAAATTACTTTCTTCCAACGTATCGTTTACGTCAACTATTGTATCAAGGATTTGGTCTTTTAACTCTGTTTTTGAATGTTTTCCATATTGAATTGGAGGCCAGATATTGTTTTGCTCGTGATTTTTCGGATTGTAAACAACCCAAACGTGCTCACCAACCACCCTTTTTTGATTGGTGAGATCCCAAGTTTTAGTCCAACCCTGTTTTACCCCTTGTTCCGTATCGAAGTCGAATTTAATTAGAAGAGGAGAGTCACCGTTAATGATTTCTTTGTGATCGATGGTGATTTCTGTTATCTCTCCACGGGTTGGAATTCCGTTCCGTAAGGCAATGGTTTTAGCGTAGGCTGCTTTCCATCCACTAATTACTAAAAGAATTCCAATTATTCCAACGATAACGGTCCAACCTAAAACGATGATGAGGCCCACACCCAGAATGAATTTGCTATTCCGACTTAATAGCGCACTAGTTACATATGCTCCAGTCAATTTTCGGGGTGCAGGACTTGGTTTTGGTGCCGGTCCGGAACCAGGTATATTTGGTAATTCTCCACCACATTTGATGCAATCAAGGGTTTCATCTCTGCGATTTGATGTACTACACCAGCCGCATTGTAAAACCCATGGTTCTAATACTTTTATATTACCTCCACAATTAGTACAATGCTCTTCTTCTACACCACCTTCTTTAAGGCAGTATTCACATTTACGAACCATTTCTTGGTGGTTACCACCCACGTATTTGCCATAAAGATCTTTGGCTTGTTTAATAGGTTCCATTGCAATGGTAGTAAAGCATGTAGAGAACAAAGATTTACATTGTTCTAATTAAATGAAAACATCAAATTTAGTTTCGAAAGCTTAGCTTATATTATACTCCTAATAATAATCGAGTAGGATCTTCCAATAACTCTTTCATCATTTTTAAGAAACTCACACTTTCTTTTCCATCAATTATACGATGATCATAAGAAAGAGCTACGTACATGATTGGACGGATTTCAACTTGTCCATTAATAGCTACAGGTCGATCTACAATATTATGCATTCCAAGAATTGCTGCTTGCGGAGCATTAATAATTGGCGTAGAAAGCATCGAACCAAAAATACCACCATTTGTGATGGTGAAAGTACCACCTGTCATTTCTTCTATCGTAAGTTTTCCATCACGGGCTTTTAAAGCGAGTCTTTTGATCTCTTTTTCAATTTGATCAAAACTCATTTTTTCTGCATCGCGAACTACTGGAACAACCAATCCTCTTGGAGAAGAAACGGCAATAGAAATATCACAGTAATCATGATAAATGATGTTGTTACCATCAATTTGTGCTCCTACAGCAGGCCATGCTTTTAGTGATTCACATATTGCTTTTGTAAAGAAAGACATGAAACCTAATCCCACATCATACTTATCTTTGAAAGACTCTTTATATTTCTTTCGAATATCCATGATCGGCTTCATGTCAACTTCGTTGAAAGTAGTCAACATTGCCGTTTCGTTCTTCACTGCAACCAATCGACGAGCGATTGTCTTACGCAACGAAGACATCTTTTTAATTTCCGTGCCACGTTCTCCAGCAGGCGTCGCCGCAGGCGCAGCTTCGTTTGAAGGAGCAGCCTTAGAAGCAGGGGTTCCTTTTTTAGCTGCCATCGCATCCTCTTTCATGATTCGTCCACCTGGACCTGAACCTTTAACGGTAGATGGATCAATTCCCTTCTCCGCTAAAATGTTTGCTGCAACTGGAGAAATGTGTGTGTCTGAATCTGTTGCAGGAGCAGCAGTACTAGCTCCACTTTCTTGTGAGACAGGAGTTGCGGCACCAGCGTCCGTGGAAACACCTTCCATTACTTCAATCTTACAAATTACATCTCCAATCTCTAATGAGGAACCTTCCTCCGCAATAATAGTTAACTTTCCGGTGGCTTCTGCTGTCAACTCAAAAGAAGCTTTATCGGATTCAATTTCACATAACAAATCATCCATTGACACCACATCTCCAGTACCTTTTTCCCATGTACCAATAGTTACTTCCGTGATTGACTCACCAACGGCTGGAACGACCATTTCAATGGTTTGTCCTGTTGCTGTAGGTGAAGCAGGCGCACTAGCTACTGGGGTAGAAGTAGAAACTTCTTGAGCTTGCTTTTCCTTGGCTGGTGCAGGACTGGAAGCAGCTGCCGAAGCATCAATTTCACAAATCAAGGCTCCAATCTCAAGCGTATCTCCTTCCTCCGCTTTTGGGTGCAAAATACCTGATACTTCTGCGGTAACTTCAAAAGAAGCTTTATCGGATTCGATTTCGCAAATGATTTCATCCATTTCCACGTATTCGCCCTCCTGTTTCATCCATTGGGAAATGGTTACTTCGGTAATGGATTCACCTACTGTTGGAACGGTCATTTTTACATTGCTCATGAGATCTGTGTATTAGTTGAATGGTATGAATGTGAATTGTGTAATGTCTAAGTATGTTTTAATTTTTCGTTATTAATAAATACGAAACGTGATAGTAAAAGACTATATCGAGAATACTTTATTAATAATGTTTTCTTGTTCAATTTTATGAATTTTAGAATATCCAGTTGCCGTAGATGCACTAGGTTTACGTGCGATTACGTCCTCAAATTCTCTACGGTAATAACGCAACATATAATGCCAAGCTCCCATGTTTTCAGGCTCCTCTTGTGCCCAGTACATTTTTGCTTTTGGATATTTTGCTAACTCTTTTTCCACTTGCTTTTTTGGAAAAGGATGGAGTTGTTCAATTCGAATTATAGCAACGTCCTTACGTTTATCGTCTTGTTGTTTTTTCTGTAAGTCAAAGTATATTTTTCCTGTACAAAGAACTATCTTTTTCACAGATTTGGTATCTACATACGTGTCTGGGAAAATCTCTTTAAATCCTCCTTTAGTAAAATCAGAGATTGGAGAGTACATTAATGGACTTCTCAATCCGGATTTTGGAGTAAATACAATACAAGGCTTTCTGAATTCCCATTCGGTCTGACGTCGAATCAAATGGAAGAAGTTTGCTGCCGTTGTACAGTTTATTATAACCATATTGTCTTCGGCAGAAAGCTGTAAAAATCGCTCTGGCCGTGCATTTGAATGCTCTGGCCCTTGACCTTCATAGCCGTGAGGAAGTAGCATCAATAACCCATTCATGCGTTGCCATTTGGTTTCTGCACTACAAAGAAATTGATCAATAATGGTTTGTGCACCATTAACGAAATCTCCAAATTGTGCTTCCCAAACAACCAATGCATTAGGAGTAGACATTGCATAACCATACTCGTATCCAAGTACGCCGTATTCAGATAACAAGGAGTTGTAAATCTTAAACTTGCGTTTTTGATTTTCCTCTATGTGATCAATGCTGCAATATGGTTCATTGGTCTCCGAGTCAAAAAGTACCGCATGTCGGTGAGAAAAGGTACCTCTTTTTACATCCTGACCAGACATTCGAACAATTTTCCCCTCTAGTAATACGGAGGCATAAGCTACCAATTCGGCATCCGCCCAACTCAATTCTTTTTTCTCAAAGAAATTAGTCGTACGATCTTTCATTAAGCGATTGATCTGCTTTAACGGCTTGAATCCTTCTGGAATGGTCGTTAATGCTTTACCAATTTTTTCTATTGTTTCTAGACTAATGGCCGTTTTAGGTGATTTTTCAAAGTCCTTAGGTTTTGAATAGCGTAAGAAGTTCCACTCCTCATCAATTTTTTGAGGTTTTTGCTTAAGTGGTTTTTGTTTTACTAAATCCAATCGATCCTGAAGTACCGACCGGAACTGCTGATCCATTTCTTTGGCCAATGCTGCATCCACATCTCCTCTACGCGTAAGTGTTTCGATATACACTTCTCTTGGATTCGGGTGCTTGGAAATTAGATTATATAGCTTTGGCTGTGTAAATCGTGGTTCATCACTTTCGTTGTGACCATGACGACGATAACATACCATGTCAATGAAAATATCTCGATGAAATTTCTGTCGATATTCTACAGCTACTTTCAATGCTATATCTACTGATTCCGGGCGATCTCCATTTACATGAATAACCGGAGCATCAATGATTTTAGCCACATCGGTACAATAGATAGATGAACGAGCATCTTCGAAGTCTGTCGTAAATCCAACTTGGTTGTTAATTACAAAATGAATTGTTCCACCAGAACTATAACCTTCCAATTTAGACATTTGAATTGTTTCATAGACAATTCCTTGTCCAGCAACTGCCGCATCACCGTGAATGATTACAGGGATTACTTTAGATTGATCTCCGTCATATTCATCATCAATTTGGGCTCTAGCTGATCCAAGAACAAGTGGATCTACTGCTTCCAAATGTGATGGGTTTGGAGCTAATTTTATATAAATATCTTTTCCAGATGGCGTTTCAATGTGGCTCGAAAATCCAAGATGGTATTTCACATCTCCATCTCCCATGGAAAGATCAATTTCTACGTTTCCTTCAAACTCTGAAAAAATTTCTTCGTAGGTTTTGCCCATCGTATTGGCCAACACATTGAGTCGTCCTCTATGCGCCATTCCAATAATAACTTCTTTTGCTCCGGAGTCCGCAGCAGAATTAATTATACGATCTAAAGCAGGAATTAACGATTCACCACCTTCTAGTGAAAATCTTTTTTGACCAATGTATTTGGTATGTAAAAAGTTCTCAAAGATTACCGCTTCGTTTAACTTACGAAAGATGCGTTTTTTAGTATCTAAATCTGGCTTGTATTTCCCTTCAGCACTTTCAAACCGTTCTTTTAACCAACTTTGGATTTCAGGTTCACGAATATACATGTACTCAAATCCCATAGATCTGGCATACGTATCATCCAAGACCTGAACAATATCTTTTAGTTTCTTACGACCAATGCCTAGTTTTTTGCCAGCCTCAAATTCAGATTCAAGATCTCCTTCTGTCAACCCTAGATCCGTTAAGCTTAATAGCGCTTTTCGGTCTAAACGTTCTCTAATTGGATTGGTTCTGGCTGCAAGGTGCGCACGTTCCCGATAAGAATCGATCAGATCATTTACGGCTACTTCTTTGTCTGATACGAAATCAGATCCACCACCTTTTTCGGCATGATCTTCACCGAATTTAGTTATGCCAAATTCAAAACCTTCAAAAAAACGTTGCCAACTTGGGTCCGTTGATTCAGGGTCCGTTTTATACGATGTGTAAAGCTCATCGATAAAGTTTACATGAGCATTGGAAATATAAGAATATTTGTCCATTTTTGATTTAGATTTAACACAAAGGTAATAGAAACAACCAATAATAAAAACTGCGTATTCGCATAAGCAAATATGGATTTTAGATTAGTATTTGAACCCACACCAAAACCTGATACTGAGGCAATTCCGGCAGCCTCCGTTTATGAAGCGATTTATGTAAATGAATCGGAAATGCCGAATTGGAAGAAATCAAAGATTGCGATGTTTAGCGTTGGAGCAGATAAATCCTATGCGCAGTCCATACGAATGTCCTTTTATAAATTATATAGAGGCTATTCAGGCGACTATATTGTGGATTTAGGCGTCCTTAAAAATGGAATAGATGAAGAAGAAACACAAGATCGAATAAAAGAAGTTTGTAGCGAGTTATTGCTTAATAATACGATTCCTTTAATTATTGGAGATAAACATGCACTGGACTATGGGCAGTATATGGGATATGAAGTATTGGAAAAGGATGTGAATTTACTTGTAGCTGATTCAAGAATAGATTTATTGGATTCAACGGATTCGGAGTTACAACATACCAAGAAGATTGTGTTGCATGTGCCGAATTACTTGTTCAACTATTCACATATAGGATATCAATCGTATTTAAATGCTCCTGAGGCTTTTGAAACCTTAGAGAAATTGAATTTTGATCGAATTCGAATTGGACAGGTGCATAAAGGAATAGAATTGTTGGAACCCTACATTCGATTTGCCAATATGGTTAGTTTGGACTTGTCTGTAGTGCGAGATTCAGATGCTCCAGGAAAAAAAGATTCTTTTCCGTTTGGAATGACAGCCGAGCAGTTTTGCCAAATGTGTTGGTATGCTGGGTTGAGCAATGCTTGTAGTTCGATTGGATTTTATGGATATGATCCTGAATTAGATGATCGGGAGGTTACGGCAAAATTGGTAGCAGTAGCTATATGGTATTTTGTAGAAGGTATTTCCGAACGAGAGGAAAAACATGAATTCGAATCCGAATTTTATCGAAAATATATCGTTTCCATGGAGAATCTACCAGACCTTATTTTTTATAAAAGTAGAATAAAAGAATTTTGGTGGGTAAAAATAGAAGGACGAATTTTCCCTTGTAATTACTCTGATTATCAGGAGTCTACCACTGGAGAATTGCCAGCTGTTTACAATCGATTTCTGGAGAAGAATGTCTGATCTTATTTTTTTTGGCACGGCTCTTGTTTACGCTGAGATAGTTTGTTTAACTATTTTAACATTTAAAAAAAAAGTATGAAAAAAATTAGACTTGGATTATTAATGATGCTAGCCGTTTTAGGATTGTCCCAGGTAGGAGTAGCACAAGAGGTTTCGAATGGGATTAAATTGGAGCCATTATCTTTATTGAAGAATCAATATTTTCAAATAGGGTATGAACGTGCTTTGAGCGAGAATATGACTATTGGGTTGAATGTTGGACCTCAGTATTCTTCTAAGCAGGATAGTAGTTTGTCAACAGGAATATCTGGAATCGCATTTTGTCCACAATTTAGATTCTACCCAACTGAAGCAATGGGAGGAGGTTTTATAGGGGTGTATTCTTCGTTGAGATTTAATAAGAATGAAGTTTCAGACGTTTGGCAAGTGTATGATAACAACTATCAAGCAGGTGATACGTATTCAAAAAAGAAGCAAGTATATATTTTTGGACTTCAAGGTGGATTCTCCAAGAGCTATAATGGGTTTTTGGTAGATGTTTATTTTGGATTTGGATATAAAATCAAGCAAAGAGATTACATCAATGACCGTTCTGCAGAGGTTGTATTCCCTCTTCCAACGCAAGGAATTGCAACAAGAGGAAACATTTCATTTGGATATGCATTCTAAAAAGAATACATGAGAAATTGATAAATCACAACTGGTTTATGGAAAGAGGAGCTTTATGCTCCTCTTTTTTTGTTTGCAAAAAATGTAATTCATTTAAAAATATTGCGTTCATTTTTAAGAATGGTCTAACTTTGTGTAAAGGGGCGTAAGTAGCCTAGACCTCAAATCATTTAATACGATTTTAGCTGTTTGAAACGAGTTAAACGAATAATCTGGCGCACTTTTCTAGCATTTTTTATACTGTTTGTAATCAGTATTGCAAGTGCTACGATTTTTGTTATTACCCATGAGAAAGAACTCATTGCAGCTTTTGAACAGGAAATAAACAAACAGGTTCAAACCGAAATCTTAATTAAATCCTCTGAAATATCCTTTATTGAATCGTTTCCTAATGTATCTATCCATTTGGAGAATTTAAGAATGAAAGGGTCACACCCAACATCTGAGGAATATTTAGCACACTTTCAAAATTTATACCTGGATTTCAATATAATTGAACTTTTAGAGGGTAATTATAGCATTGAGCGGGTGCATGCATATAAAGGAGGAGTGTATTTGTTTGTAGATTCGACGGGGACCAATAATTATTCTTTCTATGAGTCAAAGAAAAAGGATACAGCTGCTCAGAAAGAAGAGGTTCATTTCAATATAGATTTTATTGAATTGAAAGACGTTAGTTTTGTTTACCATGATGATAAACTGGGGCAAATTTATGCTGTAGAACAATTGAAGGGAGAGGGTAGATTTGGGATTAAAGGGGATAAATTAACTGGTAAACTCGATTTTAATACAGTTGTAGATAAGTTTCAGATTGGTGAAAGTAATTATTTCATAGAAAAAGAATTGGAGGTTTCTACGGAGTACGTACATGATTTGAAAACACTTGATGGAATCGTCAAACCCTCTGTATTATTGGTAAACGGTTCACAATTCAATGTAGATGGCGAAGTACAGCCGAACAAAGATCGGTACTTTTTCAATGTGAAAAGTCCAAATACAACGATTACTACCTTGTTATCCCTTTTACCAAATGATCTCGTAAAACCAATGCTCAGATATAAGAGTAAAGGAGATGTTGACTTTTCATCTAAAATTTTGAAAAAACCTGAAGATGAGTTTCCTGCTATTAACGCTAAATTTGGATTGAAAAATGTAAGCCTTCAGGAACCGAATACTGACTATAAAATCTCAAAGTTGAGTTTGAGAGGAGAGTTTACCAATGGAAAAAAGAGAGGAAATAGTACATCGGGATTGTTTTTGAAAAATATAGTAGGTTATCTGGACTCTAAGCAGTTTAAAGGCAATCTGGCCTTAACAAATTTTGATGATTTACATGTTAAAACTGATTTGGTAGCCCACTTGGATTTAGTGCCAGTGGCAAGATTTGTTAATCGAAGCCAAGTAGCCAAATTGGAAGGAGGTACGGCGGATTTTGACTTTCACTTGGACGCCCGGATCAAAGATTTAGAACAGGGAAACAAAGATAAAATAAAGTCAAGTGGAGAAATTGCCATTCATGATTTGGATTTCATTTATCGAAATCGAAAAATAAAGAAATTAAATAGCCATTTGATTTTTAATGATAACAGTATAGCCATAGCTGATCTAAGTACGAAAATTGAAAATTCCGATTTCAATATCAGTGGTTTAATTATTAATCCATTTTCAGCCTTATTGCATGGACAAAAGGAAATGTTGATTGAGATGAATTGCAATTCGGATTACATAGAAGTGGATTCATTGGTACGTTATTTTGTGATAGATGAGCCGGACTCAGAGGAGTCAACATCACCCCAAGACGAAATACGGTACCTTGCCGCTCTACGTTTGACAGCAAAGAAGCTAAAATTCAATCAATTCAATTTGAAAGATTTGCATGGAGAATTGGCGTTTCATCATGATATTTTAACCATGCCTAAAATCCACTTTGAGGAAGCAGATGGCTATGTGGAAATCCAGGCTAAAGTCGATTTGCGAAATAAAGAGAAGATTGATTGTCACGTATTGGGTAATGTGGAGAAGGTGGATGTTCAAAAGGTATTTAATCTATTTGAGAACTTTGACCAGGAGTTTATCGTAGCAGAAAACCTGGAGGGGAAATTAAGTGTAGATTTTAAATCACACTTTCGATTAAATGCGGAATATGAAGTGGATGCTAATTCTATTCAATTAACTGCTGGATGCGTGGTAGACGATGGAAAACTGCTTGATTTTGAACCGATGCAACGGATGTCTGCTTTTGTGAAGAGAGAGGAACTGGCTAGTATCAGTTTTAAAGACATAGAAAATACGATTAGTATAGACACCGGTGTAATTAATATACCAGAAATGGATATTCACTCAAGCGTATCCAACATTGTAATAAGCGGAACACATTCGTTTGACCAGGAAATAAACTATCGATTGAAAGTGCCTTTGAAGAATTTTTCAGCTCCGGATAAAGATGCAGTTTTTGGCGCGATCGAAGACGATGGAGCTGCGTCTATTGTGCATTTGAAGATTACGGGTACAACGGATGATTATAAGATTGCCTATGATGGGAAGGCCACAAGAAACAAGATAAAGGAAAACATTAGAAGCGAGTTAAAAGAACTCAAACAGCTTATTAGTGGTAAGATGAACACGGACTCGATTCAGCAAACTGAGCTGGAAGAGGATGAATATTTTGAGTTTTAATCAAAATATATGGATGAATTCTACGGCCAATTCTAATTTAGACAGATTCTAAAGTATAAAAACCGTACTTTTGTTCGGTGAAGATTATAATTAATCTTGAAATAACCCTATTGTTATGGGCAAGAATATCTGAAAACACTTTTAAATTGTGATCGAGGTTTAGACTGTAGCGAAATCGGGGATCTTTATTTTGATGACTTAACGATATATTATACTATTTAATTATGAAACGAATTATACCAAGTTTTTTAGCACTGTGCATGTTTGCATGTGGAACAGCAACAAAAGATGTAAAGGATGCAGGAAACGGTTCCGATGCCAATAACGAAGCCGTAGCTTCAGAAGCTAAATATATGTCTTTTGGGGAATTGATTGATCCAACAGGAACAATAACGGCAGATGAATTTGTTACGAAAATGAAAATGATGGAAACCGATTCACTTAATGTAAAAGTTAAGGGGAGTATTGATGCGGTTTGTCAGCGAAAAGGATGTTGGATGGATGTTGGTGCTGGTGCGGAAAACGCAGATAACTTTTCTGTGAGATTCAAAGACTATGGTTTTTTTGTTCCAAAGGACGCTATGGGGAAAGAAACTATCTTTGAAGGTGTTGCATTTTTAGATACGATTTCGGTGGAAGAATTAAAGCATTATGCGGAGGATGCAGGCTTGAGTCAGGATTCAATTGATTTAATTACAGAAGAGGAAATTAATATTGGTTTTACGGCCAAAGGAGTTTTAATTGAAGAGTATGCCATGGAAACTGGAGACGATTCAAATAAGGATTCACAATAGATTTAGGTTCATCACTTACCGGTGCTGGTTTCACTATGGAGGTGAACCTTGAGATAAAACAATATAAATGCCCGGTGTTATAAAAGACACTGGGCTATAATGCGTATTAAGGATTCAACTATTAATTAAGTTAATTTCATTTCAATGGTGAAGAGCTTACTCAATAAATTTATTTGTAAAACAAGAATTGGATTGTTGGCACTTTTCTGTTCGGTGATTATTGTTTTGACAGCTTGTGATTCTGGAGAAACAAATGAAGGAAAAGGCAAAAAACCACCCAATATTACGATCATTTCATCCAATCCAAATGGCAGTAGTGAGTTGGCTTTACTGATGAAAGAATTATATATGGACATGAGATCCATGCGGAATGATGTTTTAGCAGGGCAATTGGTTATGAATCCAGATATTTTGGGTAAAATCAAGAAACTTCCAACTGCGACTCCAACAGAAGAAGACATGAAACCACCCGCATTTGATGCGTTTTCAAATGTTTTATTGGATGCGGCCAGTAAATTGGAAAAGGCGGAATCTTCTGATCAAATTGCGGCGTACAATTTAACCTTGGATCGTTGTTTGGCTTGCCATGATCAATCATGTCCTGGACCAATTGGGAAGATTGAGAAACTTAAAATATTGTTGAAAGAAGAAGAATAATAGAAAGAAAAATAGACTTCGACTTTTAGTCTACGATTGCTTCTTCTACTCTTCCATTGCCGTTAGTTGTTTTGCGTATAGTTCAGCATAGGAACCATTGCTTTTAAGTAAATCTTCATGCGTTCCCTGTTCAATTATTTGCCCTTCATCCATTACATAGATTTTGTCTGTCCATTGTACGGTAGAAACTCGATGTGCGACAATGATGGATGTTTTACCCGCCATTATTCTTCTGAGATTACCAAGGATCTTTTCTTCTGTTTTAGTGTCTACTGCGGATAAGCAATCATCAAAAATCAGTATTTTAGGATTTTTGATGATTGCTCGTGCAATCGAAATCCGTTGTTTTTGACCTCCTGACAAGGTAATTCCACGTTCACCAACCATTGTTTCAAATTGATCAGGGAAACCTATGATGTTTTGATGCACATCCGCATCTTTTGCTGCCTGAATAATTTCCTCGTCGCTGGCTTTTTCTTTTCCAAATCCAATATTTTGACGAATGGTATCTGAAAATAGGAAAACATCCTGAGGAACATAACCCATGTTGTCTCTTACATAGTTTACATCATATGCTTTCAAATTGATGTCATCCAATAGGATTTCCCCTTTTGTTGGATCAAACATGCGTGCTAAGGCACTATTGAATGTAGATTTTCCGCTGCCAGTGGTGCCAATAATTCCAACGGACTGTCCTGCTTCGATGGTTAAATTAATTTCATTTAGAGCGGTAATGTTTGATTCTGGGTAGGTAACAGAAACATTTTTAAACTCGATTTTTCCAGCAATGGGCTCGGTGATTTTTTCTTCTGAGGTAATATCTGTTTTAGTATTTAGAAACTCATTGATTCGTGTTTGTGACGCCGCTGCACGTTGAATAATACTTGTGATCCAACCTAGTGACGCAACAGGCCAGGTTAACATGTTAATGTAAATTACAAATTCAGCAATGTTTCCAATAGTTACTTGTCCTCGCACTACTTGCATACCACCTATATATACTGTGAAAGCAGTAGATAGTCCAATCAACATAAATATGAGTGGAACGAATAAAGAATTGATTCGAACTAATTTGACGGATTCGTTTTTATACTGTTCACTTTCTGCAACGAAATTTTCATACGAATCTTTCTCTCTGACAAAGGATTTAATCACTCGAATTCCGGAAAAGGCTTCTTGGACAAAGTTGGATAATCCAGATAGGTTTTTTTGAATAATAGTAGATTGCTTGTTCATTTTGTCGCTTACAAAATATATAGCAATAGACAAAAAGGGCAATGGAAGCAGTGTAAATAGCGAAAGTTGCACATTCACATTAAACATAAATGTGATTGTTATAGAAAAGAGGGCAACCATGTTTATACCATACATAATTCCAGGTCCCAAATACATCCGAACCATGCTTACATCTTCAGAAATACGGGCCATTAAGTCCCCTGTTCGATTTTTTCTGTAAAAGCTAAGAGGAAGCGTTTGATAATGCCCGTAAATTTCGTTTTTCAAATCGTTTTCGATCCTTCGAGACATTACAATGATCGTTTGACGAGTTAAAAAGAGGAAAAACGAGGCAATTAATTTAACCGCAAAATAAACGACAATATACACCACTATTACATTTCGAAACGAGGCTCCGTAAGCTTCCATCGTATCCATGCCATTCATAAGATTGGCGTAGTCTAACCCATCATCAATCAGGTTAAATGAATAGCGAACTGCTACAACGGAAATCACATTAAATAAATTGGATATTACAATACATGAAGCACCGACAAGCAAGTGATTCTTGTATTTCCAGAGATATTTATTAAGGTATTTAAGTGATTTCAAGGAGAGAATTTATCTTAATTAAATTTAATAATAAACCAACACGATTTAAGGTGGGGGTGTTATTCGTTCAAACGAAAGTAGCTGTTTTTAAGTTCAGGGGAAAGTGGGATTCCAAAAATAATAACATTTGAATAGTGATTTATATATTCTTAAGAAATTTCGCCTGCAAAAAGGGAGAATATCGTTCAACGCATTTAATTCGACGAATTACAATTTGTGGATTTTAAATGATTCCATTTGTTGTGATTCTTCGGATTTAAGTAATACGATATAGGTCCCGGCTGGTAGAACGTCAAGATTTTGTTGGAACGTTCTTTGGTCAATGTTTAATATGCACACGGTCTTACCTGTTGCAGTTATGATCTTACCAGAGAGTGGCTTTAAAGAGTTATGTTTGATGGTGATTTTTGAATGAAATGGATTGGGGAATACAGTCCATTCGAATCGATTTGATTCTTCTGTTTTTAGCAACGTTGAATCTCCCATTTCCAGAATTCCTATGGAATCAATACCTATTAATTTGTTAGGCTGAATTTCTACGAAATAATTTCCGCGGGCATTATTCATCCCCTTATTGAAGCCCTCTAAAGTTTCTTGTTTATTATTTTCAATGATCTGGCAAAGCTTGTCTAAGGTGTCAAAATGTGAGAAAGACGAAAAGGATTCTTTAAGTTCTGAATGATTTAGTTGCGCTAAAGCTAAAGGAAAGTCATATATGGAATCTCCTTGAATTCTAAAGGAGAATATGTTCCAACTTTGAGTAAGGGAATCATATTGATTAAAATAATAATCTCCTTTCTTACGAATGATATCTCTGAGATACGATTGATTGTCGTAACTAAACGTAATTCGAAATTGTCGTTTTTTAATTCGTTCGAAAGTAACGGTGTCGTTGATGATTGTTTCAGTTGTGTCAATAGTGACTGTTCTTTTCATTAGATATGTTCCTTCAAGCGCATAAGGGACATGTCCTTTAACCGGATTTCTAAATCGAAGTTCTTCTGATTCACATGCAATGACTAAGTACGCTGTGCAAAGGATAACGAGACTTCGAAATACAATGTTTTTGTGGATGTTTGTGTTATTAAGTAACAGCTTGTCGTTCTTTAAGTGGTAATATGCCAAAGGCAGTATAATTAGAGCAGCTAGATCAGAATAATCGACTACACGTCCAATATTGAAAGGGGCGAGGCTATTGAAAAACTGAATAAACTCCTCAGATAATGGAGACTTCCACCAAACAAACAAAACTCCGACAGTCCATAGAATCGATGTCTTCCATTTACCAAGTAAGCCATAAAGGAAAAATACGACAACCAATATTCCCGAGAAGTCACTTAATTTTCCTGTGATGAGGCCTGGATAGCTATATTTAAGGAAGAAATCGTTTGCAAAAAGTATAAGAAGCGCGCTTAAGAACAAAGGCGATTGGAAAAGATAATACTTGTTGTTTCTCGAAACGAGTGAATTCATTCTTTTTAATTAGCGTTCTTTTTGGATAGAAGTAGATCAAACTATCTTATACTAAATGTGCTGATCAATTAGGATAGGGTTTCCATCTGGATCAATTAAGGTAATATGAGCCGGCCCCGCAGTTGATTCATCCGCTTCTTGGGTAAGTTCAACACCTTGCTCTTTCAATGACTTCTGTATGGAACGGACATCGGTAAATTCGTCCAGTTTTTGTGCCTTTGCATCCCATCCGGGGTTGAATGTCATTAAATTTTTATCGAACATTCCTTGAAAGAGCCCTATGCTAGTACTATCATTGCGCATGATTAGCCATTTTTGAGCAAGATCTCCTCCGACCGGAGTGAATCCTAGTTTTTCATAAAATGCTTTTGACGCATTGATGTCTTTTACTGAAAGGCTAACAGAGAATGTGCCTAATTTCATAATGAAAGGTTAAGTAAACGAAATAGAAATAAAACGGAATAGTATAATTAGAAAACTAAGTAAATATAGTCAAATTGAATGAATTGATAAATTCATAGAATAGGCTAAGAAAAGGAGTTTTAATGTTCCTTATGAAGGAATGGATTTTTGGGATCTGGCTGCGAATTCCGAAACGATAATATTTGCAAATAGGATGAATACTCCTACAAGTACAGATACATCGGCCATGTTAAAAATGCCTGTGTGCATTCCGCCCCAACTTAAATACATGAAATCGGTAACTGATTGATAGAGAATTCGATCGTAGATGTTACCAATTCCTCCTCCTATTATGCAGGAAATAGCCAAAACATTGAGTTTCGAGATCTTTTTATTTCGAACAATATAAACAAATGCTAAAATTAGAATGGTAATGGGCAGAATTTGAAATGCAATTACCTTTAATACAGGAGGGAAATCTTGACCTAAACTCATAGCAGCACCGGTATTCTCTACTTTTGTTAGTACAAAATTATCACCAATTATGTTGATGACCTCGTGATCTAATATTTCTGAACGCGCTTTAACCTTGGTTATTTGATCACAGCTGACGTTAATCAATATGACCAACACGACTAGAGTTAATTTAATAACATTAAGGTTGCTTAGCTTCATAGAATCTAAAGTTATTGGACTATCTTTTAATTCATGGTGCTTTTGAAAATAAGCACCATGATTGATAAGAGGCCTTTTTAATTTAATCTAACTACCAAACGCGCGAAAGATTACTTTCGTCTTTTTCAAACACGTTAATATGCTACTGATGGTATGCGGAAGATTATATTTTCCGCATACGAAGTGACTCAGGAGTTACCTCTAAATATTCGTCATCTTTAATATATTCCATACATTCTTCCAACGAAAAATCTATTTTTGGAAAAATCTTAGCACCTTCATCTGTTCCTGACTTTCTCATGTTTGTCAGTTTTTTCCCTTTAATAACGTTTACATCTAAATCGTTTTCTCTGGTGTGTTCACCAATGATTTGACCTTTATAAATGATGTCTCCCGGAGAAATGAAGAACCTTCCTCTATCTTGTAATTTATCGATTGCAAAAATGGTAGAAGGACCTTGTTCCATAGAAATAAGGGAACCTTTCATTCGAGTTGGAATATCACCTTTGAAAGGAGCATATTCTCTAAATCTATGTGTCATTATTGCTTGACCGGATGTGGCGGTAAGCATGTTGTTTCTTAGACCAATTAACCCTCTTGAAGGAATGTCAAATTCTAAATGTTGAAGATCGCCTTTTGGTTCCATTACCATCATGTCACCTTTCTTCTGGGTAACCATTTCAATTGCTTTACCTGAAAATTCTTCTGGCACATCAATAACTAAGGTTTCATAAGGCTCACATTTTGCGCCATCAACTTCTTTAATTATTACCTGAGGCTTCCCAACTTGTAGTTCATATCCCTCTCTCCTCATTGTTTCTATTAACACTGACAAGTGAAGAATTCCACGTCCATACACGTTAAATTTATCCTCGGTATCTGTATCTTCAACTCTAAGAGCTAAGTTCTTTTCTGTTTCTTTATATAAACGATCTCGTAAGTGTCGAGAAGTTACGAATTTCCCTTCTTTTCCAAAGAATGGCGAGTTGTTGATCGTAAACAACATACTCATAGTAGGCTCATCAATTGCAATTCTTCGAAGTGACTCAGGGTTTTCTCTGTCCGCAACGGTATCTCCAATTTCGAAATCATCTAATCCAACGATTGCACAAATGTCTCCACTTCGAACCTCTGAAACTTTTCTTTTCCCTAATCCTTCAAATATGTGCAGTTCTTTAATTCGTACTTTTTTAAGTACATCATCTTTTTTGCACAACATTACATCCATCCCTTCTTTTAAATCACCACGGAATACTCGTCCAATAGCAATTCTTCCTACGAAAGCAGAATAATCCAATGAAGTAATTTGCATTTGAGGAGTTCCTTCATGATATGGAGCCTCAGGAATTACTTTGATTACTGTATCTAAAAGAGCAGTGATGTTGTCCGTTGGTTCTTTCCAATCATATCCCATCCATCCATTTTTGGACGAACCATATAATGTTTCGAAATCTAATTGCTCTTCAGTAGCCTCTAAGTTAAACATCAAATCAAAAACAGCCTCATGTACTTCATCAGGACGGCAATTTTCTTTGTCAACTTTATTTACTACCACAATTGGTTTTAAGCCTAATTCAATGGCTTTGCCTAACACAAATCGTGTTTGTGGCATTGGACCTTCAAATGCATCTACTAAAAGAATTACACCATCAGCCATTTTCAAGACCCGTTCTACTTCACCGCCGAAATCTGCGTGACCTGGAGTATCAATAATATTGATTTTTACTCCTTTATAATTAACGGATACATTCTTGGATAGAATAGTGATTCCTCGTTCGCGCTCTAGATCGTTGTTGTCTAGAATCAAATCTCCTGATTCTTTTCGGTCGTCAAGAACTTGACACTCGTGAATGATTTTGTCAACTAAAGTGGTCTTACCGTGGTCAACGTGGGCAATTATTGCAATATTTCTAATCGATTCCATATCTCAAAATGGGTTTGGAAGCGCAAAAGTAGATAATTCACCGAGATAAACGTTGAATAATTTAATTAACTTAATTTATACTAGAATATTGATCCTTAGATATAAAGGTGATTTCGCTAGATTATCACGCATACAGTCGTATCAAGCACGAGTATTGTCGTTTGCTTGGCATCCTGAAAATCGCAAGTTTATTTTGAATTGCATTCGATTGAATAAATAAATTCAATCATTTATCTTTCATGCTACTTATTATCGAATGATCATGAATGACCCTTTGTGAGGGCTTAGCGGATCTCCTTCTACGGTAAGATGATAGAAATAAGTACCATCTGGTAGTCCATCTCCACTCCATCCATTCGTATTGTCGTAATTCATGGTTCGATAGAGTTCATTACCCCATCGATTGAAAATCACCAATTCGTTTTCACCGAAAAAGTCTAATCGATCAATAAAAAGAGCTTGATTTTTGTCATCTCCGTTTGGAGTGATCACGTTAAAGACATAAGCAGAGTTTCGATCTACAACTTGAAAAGGAAGCGGGTAGTCAATCACACATGCATTTTGCTCAGCAATTAAACGCAACGTCATTACGTAAGAACCAGAATCTTCCATTAAAGTGTCAAGATCTTCGTGGTAGGATACAATTCCAGCATCACTTAAAATCCATTGTAGGGTGTCATACTTATTTGCATTACTTTTAAAATTTAAAATTGTACCATTAGGATCCAATCCATTTACACTCTTATTACTAAATATAAGGTTTCCTTCATGGGTCAATTCAGGGTTTCCACTAGGCTTTTCCACTCCGGAAAGCGACATGCTCTCAGGACCTGATTTACAATTGAAATTGTCCGTTACGGTTACCCGAACATCATTTGGAATCGTACCGTCTGTTTTGACAAAGTAAGCAGTGTCTGAAGAACCAGAAATAAGTTCATCAATACCTGAAAATGTTTTGGTCCAAGCAAAAGTGTATCCAGTACCTGTTCCTCCAGATGCCGTAGCAATTAACTGAATAGTGTCGTTTAGGCAAATTGTACTATCGTCAGGCATATTTGGTAAGAATGCAAAAGGTAATGAAACGACTTCAAGGAAGAATGCTTGATCAAGAAAACATCCTTTGGAGTCGCTCAGTCGAGCGTTGTAGCTAACACTGGAAGTTGCGGAACTGATCGTACATGAGTCAGTTAAACTAGAAAGGCTATCCGTTGGAGTCCAATTGTAGCTGTATGGAGGATTTCCTCCTGTACCAGAAATGCAAAGGGTCGTTGTTTGTCCTTGACAAATTCCTACCGTGTCATTGCCGGTATTGTTGACCAATGCTAAATCGGTAGGTGCTACGGTGACGGTATCTGAAACAGCTGTACAGCCAAGCGAGTCCGTTATTTCAAGTAAAAACTGAGCAAAAGTAAAGGTTTGTATTTTAGGATTGGCAATACTTGAAATTTGTGTTTTTGGATTGAGTTCATACCAAGCTAATTGATAATTTGGTGTTCCTCCAGAAGTATTTGAAAGTAGGTTGATTGAATCTGAGGCGCAAATGGCGCTATCGCTAAACGCAAGATTGGCATCCAATGTTGGAGTCATTTCTACTTGGAAAGTAGCAGAGTCAGAACAAGCTGCAGCGGTTGTGTCAGTTACTACAATGGTGTAAGTACGGATACCCGCAGTAGTAATATTTGCAATAGGATTGATTGAGTTAATTACATTAAGATCGCCTGTATCTCCTTTCCAAACAAAGTTATAGCTCGGATCGGTATTAGTGACACTAGAACTAATTTGTAAACTAGATCCTGGACACAGTAGCGTATCACTATTGGAGGTAACTATTGGGCTTTGGTTAATCACAACTTCTACACAATCTCTTGCGCAGCACGCATATGCTCCACCAAATAGAATAAGTCCTGAACGACATGCATGCAATTCGTAAATTCCAGAGGTGCCTACAGTAATCGTATCTTGTAATATTTCACCAGGAAGCCATTTAATATTTAAAGAGGTTGAGACAGCACTAAATAGTTTAACACTATCACCTCCACAACTAAATCGATCCATTCCCGCATCCGCAGATGCAGCTCCTCCCAAATTCATGTCCTCATATTGAACCCCTATAGGAATCGTAATGTCTACTCCGGAAGAGTCAATTACTAGAAAAAGAGAACGAGCCAAAATTGGACTTCCAGATATACGCAATGAATCATTAGTTCCACCCCCTGACATTGGATTAAGGACTGCTACCGTTACTCCTCCATAATTTGCGCTAGGATTGATCAATCCAGAAGGAGGTGGATCACCATACCATCTAGGATTCATGTAACCGTTTGGAGCGACGATTAGTATGTCTTCATTTGTACATATTTGGATGGTTAATGTATCAGAAGAGGTAAGCCCCGTCATATTATACACCAAAGTAGCGTTGGCTTTCAGTGAAATCAACAATACCACTACTGTCGCAAGAATGAGTTTTATATGCTTCATAAATCTATTAGAAATACTGCGCAATATACGCAAAAAAACTGTTAATGAATTCAATTTGTTTGTGTTCTGCAAAATGGAAGTCCACTTTTTTTATCAATAAAATTAGTTAAGTGCTATTTTTCAGGTTTTTATACTTTTGAATTTAAAGTCATAAGAAATTTGGTAAAAGACCAAGTGCTTCGGTAAAAGATAAATCAAAAAACATCTTTAAAGTCAAATAGTACGCACTTTTTCTTCGATGTATTTATGTTATCGAATAACCATAAAAGAACCTTTATGTGGACTAAGAGGATCTCCATCTACGATTAAATGGTAAAAATAGGTGCCTTCCGGAACTGTTTCAGCATTCCAACCATTCGTGTTTTGGTAGTTTTCAGTTCGGTATAGTTCTGAGCCCCATCGATTAAAAATGATTAATTCATTGTTACCAAATAAATGGAGTCGATCAATCATTAATGTTGGATTTTGATCGTCGTTATTCGCAGTAATCACATCGTATACATGGGGAGAAATTCGATCGATTACATTAAAAGGGATCGAATAATTTACGGCACATGCATTTTGTTCTGCAACGAGACGTAATGTCATAATATAACTACCTGAGTCTTCTATTAGGGTGTCTAGTTTGTCAAATTCGGATACAATCTCATTGCTGTTTAAAATCCACTGAATTGATTGGGAATTGATTGCGTTGCTTGTAAACTGAAGCGTCGTTCCTTCTTGATAAATACCATTAATGGTTTTGTCGCTGAAAATATGATCTCCTTCAAAATTTAATTCTGGTGAAGCGGATGGTTTCTTAAATCCAATTATGTCCATTACGTCAGGACCTGATTCACATCCATGTTCATCGGTAACTCGTACTAATACGCTATTGGGCAAGATATCATTTTGTTTTACAAAATATGCTACTGAGGATGAGTTCGAATCTAAACTATCCAGATTAGCGAGGGTTAACCACCAAGTATAGGTGAAATTTGAATCTGTTCCTCCCATGGCTTCAGCCATAATATTCAGTGTATCATTTAAGCAAATTATAGTGTCTTCCGGCAATGATACAATCGGAAGTGGTCTGATTTTTACGTGCAGAGGAAGCTCTAGATAACATCCGGAAGAATCGGTGACTCTACCTAAATAATCAGTGGAAGAAATGGGGCTTGCGCTAGTACATGAAGTGTTTAGGCTGGTCAAACTATCTGAAGGAACCCAAGAATAACTGTAAGGAATATTGCCTCCAGTACCCTCGATGCATAGGGTGGATGATTGGCCCATACATAAACTTACGGTGTCGTTTTGACTGTTGGGACTCTGATTTACAATTCCTAAATCAGTAGGAATGATTTGAATAGTGTCGGATGATAGAAAACATGAAATCGAGTCCGAGATTTCCAAGATGAATTTAGTGTCTATATTTACTTGTACTTTTGGATTAGAGACATTTGAAACCAAAGTTTTAGGGCTAAGTTGATACCATGATAATTGGTAATTTGGAGTTCCTCCTGAAACAGAGGATATAAGATTGATCGAATCGGAAGCGCAAATAGTACTGTCTGTAAAAGATAAGTTGGCATTTATGGGCGCCGTCATTTCGACTTGAAAGCTGATGGAATCAGAACAAGCTGCTGCTGTGGTGTCGGAAACGGTGAGTTTATAATTTCGGATACCGACGTTATTGATAATTGCAATGGGATTGATTGAGTTTGTTGTGTTAAAATCACTAATATCTCCGGACCAAACATGATTGTAAATGGAGTTAGTATTAGAAACGATCGAATTAATTTGAAGAGAGTCACCGGCACATAGCGTTGTATCGGCATTAGAAGTAAGGATGGGATTGGGTTGAATAAATACGTTCACACTATCTCTAGTGCAACAGCCATCAGAAACCCCGGTAAAAATCCAATCTCCTGCCCGACATCCATGTACTTCATATGTGCCTGAAATAGCAACTGTTAGTGTATCGCTCACTACATTACTAGGTAGCCATTTCATGCTGAAGGAACCAATTGTATTTAAACTAAATAATTGAATGCTATCCCCAGTACAACCATGACGATCTGAACCCAAATCTACGGATGCAGGATTGGTGAAGATCATATTTTCGTATCGGCCTTTAATCGGAAACGTAATGTCCGTTCCAGCAGAATCACAGATTAAAAATAGCGAGCGTAAAAGAAAAAGACCTCCAGAGATTTGAAGCGTATCTCCGTTCCCTCCGCCTGAAGCTGGGTTTGTCACAGATAAGATTGTTCCGCCTATGTTTAGGATGGGATTAATTAAACCTGCTGGAGGCGGGTCCGAATGCCATCTAAAGTTTGAATAGTCGGATGGTGCAATAATTTGAAGATCTTCATCGGTGCAAATCGTTACATCTAGCGTATCTGAAGAGGATAGCCCGGACATGTTATAATAGATCGTGGCACTTGCATTACGCGAAATGAACGCGATTGCAACCAAGATCAGAATACGTTTGTAAAAATGAATATTCATACGGTCCTGTTGAGCATTTACAACAGTATACGTAGGTCATTACATTTTGATACAAATATTTTTCGGTTCGGTGAAAAACTCGAGTGCTTCAAATCCACCTTCTCGACCCACACCTGATTGCTTAACCCCTCCAAATGGAGTTCGTAAATCACGTAGCAGCCAGCAGTTAATCCATACAATTCCGCTTTTTAAATCATGCCCAATGCGGTGTGCTTTTTTTAGGTTGGAGGTCCAAACAGTAGCCGCCAATCCGTACGCTGTAGAGTTAGCCATCATTAAAACTTCTTCTTCTGTTTCAAAAGGCATTATGGTTACGACAGGACCAAAGATTTCTTCCTGATTGGTCCGACAATCAAAAGCAAGTCCTTCTATTATTGTAGGTTGAATAAAGTATCCATTAGCGCATCTCCCTTCTGGCTGAACCATTTCTCCTCCTGCCAAAACGGTTCCTCCTTCTTCTCTTCCTAATTGAATGTAGGACAATACTTTGTCGCGATGATCTTTGGAAACCACGGCACCTAGATTTACATCAGTTAATGGGTCTCCTACTTTAAGTTTCTTTACTTTTTCCACAAAAGCATCACGGAATTTTTCATAAATACCTCGCTGCACAAAAATACGAGAACCGCATAAGCAAATTTGTCCTTGATTGGTAAAAGAAGAACGTACAGTTGTATCCAGTGCGTCCTCAAAATCGCAATCATCAAAGACGATGTTTGGATTTTTTCCTCCTAATTCCAATGAAAGTTTTTTAAACATTGGCGCAGCTGTGGCAGCTAAATGTTTTCCAGTTGCCGTTCCACCTGTAAAGGAGATAATAGGTACATCTTCATGTTCCACAATTGCTTGTCCTACTTTCGGTCCTAAGCCATGTACTATGTTTAAAACGCCTGGGGGAAGTCCGGCTTCAATGCAAATTTCAGAAAGTAAAAATGCCGTCATCGGTGTTACTTCTGATGGTTTAGCAACTACGCAATTTCCAGCCGCTAAAGCCGGCGCTATTTTCCAACTAAACAAATATAGAGGAAGATTCCATGGAGAAATACATCCGGCTACCCCGACCGGTTCACGTAAAGTATAATTGATGGCAGTATCTTCCATATAATGCGCATTAGACGCAAAATGCAGGATTCCGGTGCCATAAAATCTAAAATTTGCAGACGCCCTGGGAATATCCACTTTTGTGGCTAATTTTAAAGGCTTTCCATTATCAGTAGACTCGGCAAGAGCCAAACGATCCAAGTTTTCTTCAATTAAATCGGCGATTCGACAAAGAATCCGGGAACGTTTTTCAGCCAACATTCCGCTCCATCCTTTAAATGCCTTTTTAGCTGCTTCAACTGCAAGTTGTACATCTTCTTGATCTGAATCAGGAATCTGAGCGTATACTTCTCCAATAGCAGGATTGAAATTATCAAGATACTTTTTAGAAGTAGGTTCGATTAACTTTCCGTCAATGTAATTGTGAATGATTTGCATGGTACAAAACTAAAAAGTATTCTCGATTTTTTATCCCAAAAGAGGTGTATAAATTAAATTATTGATTCGTTGCTATATGAGCTGTTAAGAAAATTTAAATTTAGTTGATTGATCGGGTTAATACGAATAATCTAAAACTATATACGAATAATCGACCTAATAGTACATTTAATAAATAGGAAGGTCTGTTCTGATTTTTAGACTTAATTTCACCACTGCAAAAGATGGCAGAACATGACTTTTGAAACATTTAATTGGATAAATTTTCTTTTTCATCAGATGTTCTTACATTTAAATGCTTAATTTTTAATTACGTAAACCAAACCTCGCTCATTATGTCTGATCCGGCAATCAAAAAAACGACAAAAGTATTAATTCTTCTGGCTGCACTGGCAATTGCCACTGTAGTCGTATCCATTTTCGTAATGAAAAGTGATAAAAGGACGGATGGACCTGTAGAAATTAATCCCGCTTTTGGGAATTATGTATCTGCGTTTACCTCTGGAATTATTTCTTCTGAATCGAAAGTTAGAATTCGATTAACCGAAGACGTAAAGACGGATTTTAATCCGGATGAGGCAATAGATTTGGATTTATTTGATTTCGAACCTTCCCTTAAAGGAGAAGCATATTGGATTGATGCAAAAACGATTGAATTTAGACCAGAAGAGAATATGAAATCTGGAGAAATTTATAATGTTGAGTTTGGATTAGGGAAGGTCACAGAGGTTTCGAAGGAATTAAGAAAATTCCCATTTCAATTTCAAATTATCAGACAGTCTTTTGAAGTTAATTTTTCCGGGGTAAAAACGTATGAGAAAAAGGATCTTTCTAGACAAAAAATTCTTGGAAATGTTGTGTCCGCAGATGTGATTGGAGAAGAAATTGAGAAAGTACTTTCTGCGAAACAAGATGGGAAGGATTTAACCTTAAACTGGAGTCATAGTTCGGATCGGAAAAACCACGATTTTACAGTAGAAGAAGTTGCAAGAGGTGGAGAATCGAGTGAGGTTTTACTAAAATGGAATGGAGAACCGCTTGGAATTGATCTAAGTGGAGCCGATACGGTAGAGATTCCGTCTTTAAGTGATTTTAAAGTAATTCAAACCAAAGTAATTCAACAACCAGATCAGTATATATCTATTGTTTTTTCAGATCCTTTACAAGAAAAACAAAACCTAAATGGATTGATTCGAATAGGAGGTGGTTCTTCACTGAAGTTTACGGTAGAAGGAAATGAAGTGAAAGCTTATCCATCTTCAAGGCAAGGAGGAACCCGAACATTGTATGTGGATCAGGGTGTTCGAAATGTACTTGGGTATAAAATGAAGGAAGGTTTAGAAACTCAGCTCGTTTTTGAAAACATTAAGCCTAAAATTGAATTGCTTGGTACTGGTGTAATTTTACCAAATACGGAAGATGGATTATTGATGCCGTTTAAAGCCGTAAACATTCGTGCAGTACGAGTTAAAATTGTAAAAATATTTGAAAGTAATGTAGCCCAGTTTCTTCAGGTAAACCGGTTGGGTGGTGAGCAAGAAATAAAGCGTGTTGGACGAGTGGTGTTTAACCAGAAAATAGCATTGACTAGCACAAAGACAATTGATTATGGAAGATGGAATAATTTTTCGCTCGATTTGTCTGAATACATAAATGCGGAACCGGGAGCGATTTATAAAGTGTTTTTATCCTTCAAAAAATCAGAATCTATTTATCCGTGTGCAGAGGATGAGGGTGGTGACGGCAATATGGAAGAGGTAGAAGAGGATTGGGATGAGTCGGAATCTCAAGATGAAAGTTATTGGGGAAGCTATGAAGATTATTATTACTACGATGATTATAGTTGGAGCGAACGCGAAAACCCTTGTCATAATACTTATTATTATGGGAAGAATACCACTGTTTCACGAAACGTACTTGCATCGGATATAGGTATCATTGCTAAAAGAGGGAACAACAAAGAAATGTGGTTTGCCGTAAGTGATTTGCGCACAACTCTACCAATGGCAAATGTAGAATTGGAAGTATTGAACTATCAGCAACAAGTGATCAATTCCGTAAAAACAGATGCAAGTGGGATTGCAAAAATACCGGTTAAAAGTAAGCCGTATTTATTAGTTGCTAAAAGTGGAAAACAGCGTGGATATTTGAAATTAGATGATGGTTCGTCGCTGTCACTAAGTAAGTTTGATGTTTCAGGAAAGGTAGTGCAGAAAGGAATTAAAGGCTTTTTATACGGAGAAAGAGGTGTGTGGCGTCCAGGAGATTCGTTGTATTTAGCATTTATTTTAGAAGATAAGGCAGGAGCTTTACCAACGAATCACCCAGTGAATTTTGAACTTAAAAATCCACAAGGACAGGTGATTGAACAAAAGACCCTTACCAAAGGAGTAGGAGGATTTTACAACTTTAGCACGGCAACTTCTTCTGACGCACCAACAGGAAATTGGAATGCTTCTATTAAAGTAGGAGGAGCCACATTCAGTAAGATAATCAAGATTGAAACAGTAAAACCAAACCGATTAAAAATCAAGTTGGATTTTGGGGTGGAGAAACTTTCTGTAGAGAAGAAGGATGTAAAAGGAGTGATGGAAGTGAAGTGGTTGCATGGAGCCATAGCGAAAAACTTAAGATCGACCATTTATGCCACATTAAGTCCAATGTCTACCAGCTTTAAGCGCTATAAGGATTACACGTTTGATGATCCATCAAGAAGTTTCTATCCAGAGGATATTGACGTATTTGATGGAAGTGTGGATGAAGCTGGAAAAGCGGATATTTATGCAGACTTGGAAGTATCGAATCAATCGCCGGGAATGTTAAGAGCGAAGTTTGATGTGAAAGTGTTTGAAGAAAGTGGTGATTTTAGTATTGATCAGTTCTCAATTCCTTATGCACCATACGAATCTTTTGTAGGGATTAAATTGCCAAAAGGAGATAAAACAAGGAACATGCTGCTTACCGATAAGGATCATGCGGTCGAAGTTGTTACAGTGGATCCAGAGGGGAATCCGGTAGCACGAAAGAACTTGAAAGCGTTCTTATATAAAGTACGTTGGAGATGGTGGTGGGAAACTTCCGCAAACAACGATTTGTCTAATTACAATGGGAGTTCTTATAATGAATTACTTCAGGAGAGCACTTTTTCTACAAATAGCAAAGGAGAAGGAACCTTTAATATTAAAGTAGAGTATCCAGATTGGGGGAGATATCTTGTGAAAGTAGAAGATCCAAATAGTGGTCATGCTACAGGTAGGACATGTTATATCGATTGGCCAGGATGGGCAGGAAGACCAGTAAAAGATAATCCGGGCGGAGCATCGATGTTGAATTTTGAGCCGGACAAGAAATCTTATACCGTAGGTGAAAAGGCGACTATTGAAATTCCTTCAGGATCAGAAGGGAGAGCATTGGTGAGTATCGAATCAGGATCAAAAGTGATTCAAGCAGAATGGGTAGAAATTACACAGGGTAAGAAATTGCACACATTTGAGATTACCAAAGACATGGCGCCGAACTGCTATGTAAATATCACATTGGTTCAGCCGCACAACCAGACTAAGAATGATCATCCGATTCGATTGTATGGGGTTCGACCAATTAAAGTAGAAGATCCTGAAACACACATCACACCGGTTTTAGAAATGCCGAATGTATTGGCACCAGAGAAATCAGTGACAATTAAAGTCAGTGAGAAAGATGGAAAACCTATGACTTACACGATCGCAATGGTGGACGAAGGGTTATTGGATTTGACTCGATTTAGAACACCTCAACCTTGGAATACTTTTTATGCACGTGAAGCATTGGGAGTAAAGACGTGGGATATGTATGATGATGTGATGGGTGCTTTCAGTGGAGAAATGGCTGCATTGCTTAAAGTAGGTGGTGATGGAGAATATGGAGATAAAGATAAAGGCAGCAAAGCGAATCGATTCAAACCGATGGTAAAATTCTTTGGTCCGTATGAGTTGGGTGTAGGCGATTCAAAAACAATAACGTTCAATATGCCAAAATACATTGGTTCTGTTCGAACGATGGTAATCGCAGGAAGCAAGGGCGCATATGGTTCCGCAGAAAAAACAACAGCTGTTAAACAACCGTTAATGGTGTTAGCAACACTGCCTAGAGTAGTTGGTCCGGGGGAGCAAGTCAAATTGCCAGTTACCGTATTTGCAATGGATGATAAGGTGAAGAATGTGACCGTTACGGTTAAGCCAAATGAATTTTTGAACCTTGTTGGAGGCAAGTCTAAAACACTTACTTTTTCCGAGCAAGGAGATGAAACGATCAACTTTGATATTTCGGTTGCGGAGAAATTGGGAGTAGGAAAGGTGACCATTATTGCTAAAAGTGGTAAACACACCGCAAGCTATGACATCGAATTGGATGTTCGTAATCCAAATCCACCGATCGTAACTGTTGTAGATACGATTATTGAATCGGGTCAAACTTGGAATGGAAACTATGCGTTAGCGGGAATGAAAGGAACCAATGAAGTAAAACTAGAGGTATCCGCTATTCCGTCTATTAACCTAGATAGTAGATTAAAGTACTTGGTGCAATATCCACATGGGTGTATTGAGCAAACAACTTCTTCTGTTTTTCCTCAGTTGTATATGCCAGATTTATTGGATGTAAATGCAAAAATGACGGGCAGAATTAAGACGAATATTAAGGCTGGAATTAATCGATTGAAACTCTTCCAAACAAATGAAGGAGGATTTGGATATTGGCCAGGAGATAACTCAGCGAGTGAATGGGGAAGCAATTATGCTGGACATTTTATGCTAGAAGCGAAAGGAAGAGGATATTCCGTGCCAAGTGGTATGTTGAAAAACTGGAAAAAATATCAGAAGAAGCGTGCCAAGAATTGGAGAAGAAATAGTTCAGGCTACAATAGAGATGACTTTATGCAGGCATATCGATTGTACACACTTGCGTTGGCAAATAGTCCAGATTTAGCATCAATGAACCGATTGAGAGAGCAAAGGAGTCTTTCCGAAGCCGCAAAATGGAGGTTGGCAGCAGCATATCAATTGGCCGGACAAAAAGAAGTAGCCGAAGAATTGATGAATAAGTCGAGCAAAACAGTGAAAAAGTATCAGGAGTTATCCTATACATATGGTTCTACAGAGCGTGACATGGCAATGATTTTGGAAACGTTAACCTTAATGAATCGCAGGGCAGATGGAAAGGATGTGTTAGTTAATATTTCTAAAGCATTGAGTTCTAAACAATGGATGAGTACACAAACTACTGCATATTGTTTATTGGCAGTTGGTAAATACGTTGGAAGTGATAATAAGGATAAAACAATTCAATTCAACTATTCCGTAAACGGTGGCGGTTCGACGAAAGTAAATACACAAGTGCCAATATCACAAAGTGATTTGCCGATTAAGAACAAAAACAACGCAATCAAAATGAAGAACACCAGTGGAGGGCCTTTATTTGTCAAAGTGGTAAGTTCTGGGATTCCGTTAAAAGGAGAGGAAGACAGCTATGAAAACGATCTTCGAATGATTGTGCGCTACAAGGATTTAAAAGGAAATACAATTGATCCAGCGCGCATCCAGCAAGGAACAGATTTCAAAGTAGAAGTTGAAATTAAAAACCCAGGGTACCGTGGAGAATATAAGGAAATGGCCCTTACACAGATTTTTCCTTCCGGTTGGGAAATAAGAAACATGCGATTAAATGGAGGTGGATCATCACCTCATTTTAGAGATATCCCAACTTATCAAGATATTCGGGACGATCGTGTGATGAGTTATTTCAATTTGCGGAATGGATATACTAAAACGTATGTAATTCTCTTGAACGCGACCTATGAAGGGAAGTACTATTTGCCTGCGGTAAGTTGTGAAGCTATGTACGATAATACAATTACCGCTCGTAAACAAGGAATGTGGGTGGAAGTAGTTCCACAGGAGTAAATACCAATGAAATATGAGATTAATGAGTAAATCTTAAAATTATGAAATGAAGAAACCACGGCATTGAAGGTTCAAAATGAATCGGGATGCCGTGGTTTTTACAAAGATCCAATTCAATAAAATCCCTTTTATATCCAACACATCTTTCCTAAATTTACCAGTAGTTGATGTGATATTTTGAATTTAGATAAACGAAACGAAACAAATTCAATTAACTCAACTCAATCTAGCGAAAAGTTAATAAAACTCATATTCTTTGGAAAACGAACAACTTGTAGATAACGATCTGGCAGCATTGCTTAAGGAAGGTGAGTCCATTTCAACGGTTGACAAGTTAAACCATTTTGCATGGGAATCGAGGAGATCAGACCTTAATAAATCTTATAACGCAGCGCACTTCTCGGAGGAAATAGCTGTTCGTTTGGAGTATGAAAAAGGAATTGGTCAAGCATTGAAAACGCAAGGATATTGTCTTTGGAGATATTCTGACTACCATAATTCTATGGAAAAGTCATCTGCCGCGCTAGAAATAGCACAGAAGTTAAAAGATCCAAAAGAAGAAGCAGACATTTTGAATAGCATAGGTGCGGTATACATGTTTCTTAATGATAATGAGAATCGCCTTAAATGCAATTTGGAATGCTTGGAATTAAGAACCCAAATCAAACATCATGAAGGCATAGCGGGCTCTCTAAATAATATTGGAGAAACCTATATGGAAATGGGTGATTTTGAAAAGGCTCAGGATTATCTGAATCAATGCTTAAATTACCCGGAATCAACCAAATTGGTTGTTGGATGGGTTTACCATAATCTCGGTGTAATTGAATCTCGAAGGAAAAATTACGTTGCAGCGGCAGCGGAATTTTCTGAAAGTATCCAAGTGAGTACTGCAGCGGGTGACCAAAGTTTGACATTGGAAACACTGTATTTTAAGGCGTTGAACGAGGGAGACCTGGGGAATAATGAAAAAATGATGGAGGTTTTGTTCAAAGCAATGGAATTGGCGAATACCATCAATGCGAAAGATGAATTACAAAAAATTCATTTGGCCATATCTAAATTATATGAATCACAAGATGACATTGTAAAAGCATTTAAACACTTTAGTCAGCACAGTGAGATACATAATCAGGTATATAATGAGCGGAATGCAAGTTTAATTCATAATTTAAAGAGCAAGTATGAATTGAATGCAGTTCGCAAAGAGGCAGAGATCGAACGTTTGAAAAACGTGGAATTGAAGAAAGCTTTTGAGGAAATTGAGCAGCAGAAAAATGTCATCGAAATAAAAAACAATTCGATCCGGGATAGTATTCAATACGCACGTAAGATTCAAACGGCTGTACTTTCTTTTGATGATCAATGGGATGCGATCAGTAAACAACGCTTCGTATTGTTTTATCCCAAAGATGTAGTTAGTGGTGATTTTTATTGGGCCTATTATGCGCCAGAAATAAATACGGCCATTTGGGTGGTAGCAGATTGTACAGGTCATGGAGTACCGGGCGCATTTATGAGTATGCTAGGTGTCGGGTTGTTAAATGAAATAGTAGTAGAAGGGAAAGTGCATCAGCCGGATGAGATATTAAATAGGCTACGGGATAAAATAAAAAAGGCCTTAGAAGAAAAAGGAGCACAGAGTCAACGACAAGATGGAATGGACATAAGTCTTTGTGTTTGGAATAAAGACACGAACTTGTTGAAGTACTCAGGTGCTTATAATCCACTTTATATTGTGTCAAAAAGAGATTTGAATACATCTGCATCTTTTACAAATGAAGATGAATCACTGTATTTGAATATTGTAAAAGCCGATAAGCAGCCAGTTGGAGCCTATGTGAATCTAGAAAAACCGTTTACGACAAATGAAATTCAACTTGAAAAAGGAGATCGAATTTATTCTTTTTCAGATGGCTATGTGGATCAATTTGGGGGGAAAGAAGGGAAGAAATTTATGAAAAAAAGTTGGATTCAACTCTTGTTACAAGTACAGCCGAAATCAATTGTTGATCAAAGGAAAGAGTTGGAAGAAGTGCTTAATAAATGGATGAAAGAGGGAAATAGTGCTCAACTAGATGACATTTGTGTAGTAGGAATTGAAATAAATTAATTATTCAAGTGCAGGAAATGGGAAACGAAAAAGAGACGGATCGTTTACTTAAGAACTGATTGAACTGAATTGGATAGAAAATGGAATCAACGGAGTTTATAGATAGAATTAAATCAAGCATTACCGATTTACCCGGTAAAGAAGCGCACCACAAGATGTCTATGGTTCGTGTGAAAGATGAACCAAAGCAAGTAATCGAAAATGCGAAGAAAAGTGCGGTGATGTTGCTTTTATATCCAAAAAAGGATGTTTGGTACTCCGTATTGATTCAGCGCCCCGCATATGATGGAGTACACAGCAGACAAATGGCGCTGCCCGGTGGGCAATATGAACAAGAGGATGAATCTTTTGAAATGACAGCACATCGAGAGACGTGGGAAGAGGTAGGAGTGAAAGGTGTAGAAATACTAGGTGCGTTGACGTTTGTATATATCAAACCAAGCAACTTTGTAGTGTATCCATATGTGGGATACTTGATGAGTGAACCTAAATTTAAATTACAGGAAGACGAAGTGGATTCAGTTGTGGAGTTTCCCATTGATCTATTATTGGATGAAACTTTGGTGAAAACATCAAATGTGGAAACTAAACTTTATGGAACCTTAAAAGTACCATCCTTTGTAATTGAGGAAAAAGTGGTGTGGGGAGCTACGGCCGCTATGCTAAGTGAATTTAAAGAAATTTTAAAGAAAATGTAACGTCGGGCAAAGAAGGTAAAGACCCTTCAAATTTTGTTATATGACTAAAAACCCGTTTTTTCGCATTAAAGATGGATTTGAATGAGTGTTAAGCTCGGCAGATCAGATTGAAAATAGAATACCATACAATACAATAGAATACAATAAACGAAGAAATGAATATTATCGTCCCAATGGCCGGTATGGGGAAAAGAATGCGCCCACATACCTTAACTATACCGAAACCTCTTGTTCCAATAGCAGGAAAACCAATCGTAAATCGATTGGTTCTTGACATAGCAAGTGTTGCAGACGAACCTATAAATGAAGTGGCTTTTATTATTAGTCCCGCGTTTGGAGAAGAAGTAGAAAAATCACTTTTGGAAATTGCAAAATCCATTGGTGCACAAGGGAAAATTTGTTATCAAGAAGAAGCATTGGGGACGGCTCATGCGATTCTTTGCGCAGAGGATCAACTAACCGGTAAAACGATAGTAGCTTTTGCCGATACATTGTTTAAAGCTGATTTCAAATTGGATTCAGAAAAGGACGGTGTCATTTGGGTACAACAAATTGAAGATCCTTCCGCATTTGGAGTTGTAAAATTAAATGAAGCCAATGAAATCACGGATTTTGTAGAAAAACCTAAAACGTTTGTTTCAGATTTAGCGATTGTTGGAATTTACTATTTTAAGGATGGAGCATACTTAAAAGAAGAACTACAATACTTAGTTGACAATGCAATTATGGACAAAGGGGAGTATCAGTTAACGAACGCTCTAGAGAACATGAAAAATAAGGGTACGGTTTTTGTCCCTGGTAAGTTAACTGAATGGTTGGATTGTGGGAACAAAAATGCTACAGTATACACCAATCAGCGTTATTTGGAATTTTTGAAAGATCAAAAAACGATTTCAGATACGGCGGTTTGCAAAGATTCTGTAATCATTCCACCTGTGTATTTAGGGGAGAATGTTGAGATTAAGAATTCCGTAATTGGACCACATGTTTCAATAGGAGATGGAACGAAAATTGAAGATTCGATCATACGAAACACCATCGTTCAAACAGAAACAGAAATAAAAAATGCAAATTTTATAAACTCTATGGTCGGAAACTTCGTTAAATATGAAGGAAAGGCTCAAGATCTGAGTATTGGAGATTTCAATTCGATCACATAAAAAATGTAATGAATAGCAACGCAGCTTATTTTAAATTTATATATAAATCAACGATTCTTGCTTTATGCATCGTTGTATTTGCTTCCATTCAAGCTTTTGGACAACAAAAGTTGAAAAAACGCAAATATGATCTGACCTATAAACAAGATCAACTTACTCAGGAGTATTTTATCGATGGAGTAAAATTTGTCATGCTCGAAGATAATAGCAGAGCATTGAAGATGTTTCGTAAGGCACTTCAATTAGATTATAATAATCCTGCGATACATCATCAAATAGCAAAAATATATCAGGAGGATCTAAAGTTTGATTTGGCGCTCCCACATGCACGCTTTGCATACGATCAAGATGGGAAAAATGAATATCATTATTTATCGTTGGCAGATATTTACAAATCGCTTAACAAGAAGAAAGAGTCAACCAAAATTTTTGAAAAACTAGTTAAAAATTTCAAAAACCAGGATTACGTATTTGAATTGGCTGAATCTTATTATGGTCAAAAGGAATATGATAAGTGCCTTGATCTTTTAGACGATTTTATAGAGCAATACGGTGCGTTTCCAGAAGTAATAGGCTATAAGCAAAACATATATCGAGAACAAAATAAACTGGACAAAGCGATTGAAGAAGGTGAAGCGTTGATGAAGACGAACCCAGCCAATGCACAGTTTGTGATGATGCAATTGGATTTGTATAAATCGGCAAAGATGCCAAACGAGGCAGTAAGTTTAGCTAAGAAATTTTTAAAGGAGCAAGGAGATAATGCTTCAGTCCTACTGAGATTGTCTGGATTGCAACGGGACTTGGGTAAAAAAGAAGAGTCAGATCAAAACTTCTATAAGGCTTTTAACAGTCCTGGGATAAGTTACAATAAGAAGATCGATATGATTGCCTTACAAACACGTGAAATTTACGTAGCGGAGATGAAAGGAAGAAAAGCACCAGAAGCATTAGCACTTTGCGAGAAAATGTGTGCAGAAATTATTAAGAGACATCCTGATAAAGCAAAATCATATGCGGTAAATGGAGATTTGTCCGGGCTTAAGAAGGAAAAAAAGAATGCGCGTGATTACTATTTAAAAGCAGTATTAATTGATGACTCTGATTATAAAATCTGGGAGCAACTTATTTTGATTGATGCAGAGTTGGAGCAATACGATTCACTTGTGAAGCATTCAGAAAATGCATTGGAGATTTTTCCCAATCAAGGCGTAATCTGGTATTTTAACGGATCGGCGCATTTTGTAAAAAAGGATTATAAGAAATCGATCAAAGGATTTGAGCAAGCACGAAAATTATCACGTTCTAATAAGCAATTACTGGCAGACATCAACGCGCAACTAGGGGATGCATATCACAGCAATAATCAATTTGAAAAGTCCTATGAGGCGTATGACAATGTGTTGAGCTTGAATCCTGAGAACGAGCATGTATTAAATAATTACAGCTATCATCTTTCTTTGGCGAATGAACGATTGGAAGATGCTTATACTATGAGTAAAAAGACACTGGACAAACATCCTGATAACCCAATTTATATCGATACGCATGCCTGGGTTTTATATAAACTTAAGAAATACGACGAGGCTAAAAAGTTATTGGTAAAAATTCAAGCGAAGGCTACAAATGGAGAAGTTGTAGAGCATTTGGGAGACGTTCTGTTTCAGTTAGGAGAGAAAGAAAAGGCAAAGGAACGCTGGGGAAAGGCAATGGAACTTGGCGGTGGATCTGAGTTTTTGAAAAGTAAAATAGAGAAAGGAGAACTGTATGAATAAATCTAATTCCGTAGCAGGACTTCGTTTAAATAAAAGAAGAATGACTGGAAATACTTCTTTAAACGTTATGTTAAAGGCAATAATGTGCGTTGCACTGATCAGTTTTACGCTGGGAAGTTGTAAGAAGCGAAATACCAGTTCTTCTCAAGATTTGAAGGTTTTAAATGACATATTGAAGAACGATATCAAGTTCAAGTTTATTTCGATTAAAGGAAAGGTGAAATACAACATGAATGGATCAGGTATGACCGTTGCTTCAAATTTACGGATTAAAAAAGAAGATAAATTGTGGTCTCGGGTTTCTGTTATGGGAATAGAAGGGATGCGCACACTTATTACTACTGATTCTGTAAAGAATATTAACAGGTTAAGCAGTAGCTATGTTGAGGAGTCGATCGAATATCTAAATCAAGCATTTGGAGTTAAAGTGAATTACAACATGGTAGAGGCATTGGTTTTAGGAGATGTTCCTTTAGCTGATTTATCAAAAGTGAAGGTGCTTACCACGGATGGCTTTTACATTCTTACCGAAGAGCAAAATGGATTTGAAGTTACCTACAAAATAGACACAGCCACGCTACGTATGACAGAGTTGATTGTGGATGATAAAAAAGGTACAAAGTTAATGGCCATTTACAAGGAATTTAAAGATTTGGATGGACAGCAGTTTGCCAATGTTGTAGAAATTGAAATTAAACAAAAAGATCAAGAGAACCCGATAACGGTTACGTTGACGCATAAGAAAATAAAGAAGAGTATTACACCATTGGAGTTTCCGTTTAAAATACCAAAAAGCTTTCAAAAAGCAGGTTATGATAAGAAATAGAATTCATACCGATAAAAAAAGGATGGTAATAAATCAGCAGTGGAGATCAATAGCTTCAGTGCTTTTATTATTGATTTGTTGTTTGGTAGTGGTTCCATCCCATGCTCAAAAGCGCAAGACGCGAGAGCAATTAGAGGAAGAAAAGCGTAAAAATATCGCGAAACTGGAAAAAACAGCTAAAATTCTTCAAGACACAAAATCCGAGAGAAAAGCAAGTTTGGGTCAATTAAATGCCATCAAGCAAAAAGAGAAACTTCAAAAGTCGCTTATTCGGAATATTACGGAAGAAGTTTCATTGATTGAAACTGAAATGAGTGAGGATGATTTGCTTTTAGGATTATTAAAAGGGGACTTGATTAATCTTAAAAAGGAATATGCAGAAATGGTATATGAAGCTTCTAAGGCAAGCAATACCTATAGCAAGCTCATGTTTATTTTTACTTCTTCGAACTTTTATAATCTGCAAATGCGACTAAATTATTTAGCGCAATATAACACTGCACGAAAGAATCAGGTGGAGCAAATCACGAAGGTGACCGAAACGATTAATGAACACATTGTTCAGTTAGATACTAAAAAAGAAGAAAAGAAGTCACTTCTGCAATCCAAGCAAATAGAGCAGAAGAATTTGAGTGCATTAGAAACTCAGAAAGAAAAAGTAGTTAAAGAGTTATCGGTACAAGAAGATAAATTAAAAAAGAAGATTGAAAAGCAGCGGGAGGATATTTCCCGATTGAATAAGATCATTGAGACCTTTATTAAAAAGGAAATTGAAAATACGCCCGGAACGAAAGATTTGATTCTAACAAAAGAAGAGAAGTTGTTAGCGGCGAACTTTGAAGGAAACAAAGGGCATCATTTATGGCCAGTTCAATATGGGTTTATATCGTCTAAATTTGGCGAACATTGGCATCCGACGGTTGCAGGAGTGAAAGTGATTAATATTGGAATTGATATTCAAACTAAGAAAGGTACAGAGGTTCGTTGTATTTATGACGGAAAAGTCTTAGCTGTTGCGAGCGTACCTGGGATGAATAAGATGGTAATGGTTCAGCATGGGGATTATTTCACCGTATATACCAAAATCATCAATGTGGCTGTGAAAACAGGTCAAATGATTACTCGTAAAGACCCTGTAGGGATTGCGTATACCAATGGAGATGGAGTAGCAGAAATGCAATTCCAAGTTTGGAAAAATGCAGTTAAACTAGATCCTGAAAAGTGGTTGTCTCCGCTTAAATAAGTTAGTAATTTGGAACGGTTGGTTTTGGTTCTATTAAATTGAGGAGATTCTTATTGCGAATCAATCCTCTCATTCTCCGTTGAAACTTTTAAATCCATTCCTCTTTAATAATTCGAACCGTTACTAAAGCACAGATCGAACCAAGGATGGCTCCCGCAGCGACATCAATCATGAAATGTTGGAGCAAGTACACTCTTGACAATCCAGCCAATATAGCTACGCCTAAAAGGATGTATCGAATCTTATCTGATTTAGAAAGAAGGGCAAAAAATACCAGCATAGCAAAAGCAGAGGTGGTATGTCCAGACGGGAAGCTGTTGTGCGACCCAAAGTTCACCCACATAGGATGCGCTAACGTCTCAAACTGATCCCCAAAGAACTTCTTAGGTCGAGGAGAATTAAATGTTCTTTTGAATAATTGAGCAAGCAAACCAGAAATAGCATATAGAAGCACATTCGTCAATGGAATTTTCCATTGAAATTTGCGAACAAATAACCAAATAATGGAAACGGCAATTATAAAATAGCCGTTTCCAAATAAAGTGAAAAATTGGAAAAATAAATCCAATGCCATGCATTGAAATTGATTCATCCAACGAAGGGATGCCTCCTTATCAAAAATGAATCCCAACAATAGTAATATGGATACACTTGCTGCTAGTGCAATCAGAAAACGTTTGTGTGATGAATTGATTTTCAAAGGATATAGAAAGTGAAGTGCTTTTGCTATTTAAATTCAGACAAAAGTAAGATTTAACTTAACTTCCTAAACATCTGTCCCCCAATTTTTTATTTCATCTTCGCTCCATAAGAAGGGAAAGAAAATTCGTCGTTGAAATTTTGGATGCATGTATTTTCGCCAACTACTACCACCAGTTGCTTCCAAATCTTTCGCACCGCCTCCTAGGTATTTACCCGCTGCGTTGTAATGCGCCATTACCCATTTGACATTGACCGTATAATCGTAATGTCGCATGGATTTGATTAATTCAGGGTCTTTTTGAACATCCTCAGGAAGTTGTTGGAACTTCTTAGCAAGGTTGCATTCGTTATAGTCCTCCATGAAGTCAATAAAGTCGCCCATATACTTTTCATCAAATAAGCGAAGTAATATGGAACGCTTACCCGTTTCATGGTTTTTACCAGCTGCTTGCCAATACAAATGATCGTAAGCATGTTTGAATGGCGTGTTTCGATCTATTGTAGCTCGAAAACGATTATCGATTAGGTTAATTAATTCAGTAGAGGCAAATTCAATCTTTCGATACTGTGCACTTTGAAATCCACTAGCAGGGGTAAGTGTATTCCGAAATTTCAAGTATTGTTCAACATCCATCCCTTCTCCCATAACATCGAATGAACTGCAAAGCATATCAAAATAGCGGCTAATGCGCCTTAAATGCTTCGAGAATTTATCTGCGGCTATTTCTTCTACTTGAGCTACTTGATCTATTTCCCATAGAATCATCTTAAACAATATTTCGTTTACTTGATGATACATGATAAAGACCATTTCGTCTTTTTCTGTTGTACGTGGAATTTGCAAGCCTAATAAGGCATCTGTTTGGATATAGTCCCAATAAGTAATAGGAGTACTCCATAAAAGACCTTCCAACATGGCGTCTAACGGAACACCTAAAGTTTTATATTTTTCTTCAATTGCAGAGAGCAATTGTTCTCTTTTTTCTGACATGTGTAGTCAATTTAATGATGTGCTTAAATAAATTATTTTATCTCCTTGTGAGTCCAAATTACCATCTCATTGATCAATGCATGAAATGAAATGAATTAAACTGAGCTGAAACGGCCGCGGTTTTTGAGGCGTAGTTAAAAGGACCTATCTCAAATGGTTAATGAATTTGAGATAACCACGTTTGAATTGCTCCGTTTAGGAAAATGGAGATTTAATAAGGAGATATTTATTGTTGCGATTAAGCATGTGTATGAGTAATCGGAAAAATAGAGTGAATCAAATCATCAACGGTATTGGCACTAAACAATGCTTCTATGTCATGTTTGGCCATTACTTCTTTAATAAATTTATCCTGTTCCATTCCTTTGCTCCAAGCTTCTGAATATCGAATATGACTAAATGTTACCTGTGAATAAAGTGGTAAATAGTCATCAGGATATAATTCGGAAATTCGGGCTTCGAATCGTTTTTGCAGTAAAAATTGGGGGTCGGCTACATAATCTCTCATTACATGGTAGTTATGTAAAGATAAATCTTGAATAGCATCACCATCCGGTTTTCGCTGCTCTTGAAACGCTTCGAAAACGGCAGGCCAATCTTCATTGTGTTGTTGCATTAACTCCCACATTACGGTACAATCTTCAAATCCGGAATTCATTCCCTGACCATAAAATGGCACGGTTGCATGTGCTGCATCCCCCATTAAAGAAACCTTTCCGTAACTCCATGGATAACAGCGAATAATTGCCATTGAAGATAGTGGGTGATCTCCCCATTGATCCGCAATATTTGGCATCATTTTATAAAAATCAGGGAACGTTTCTTTGAAAAACGTATCCACTTTTTCTTTGGAATTAAGCTGTTCAAATGAGTTGTTTTCACCTTTATGTGGCATAAAGAGCGTACAGGTAAAACTTCCATCTTCATTGGCTAAAGCAATCAGCATAAATCGGCCACGTGGCCATATATGCAGTGAATTGATCTCCATCGGGTAGGTTCCATCTGGTTTAGCTGGAAGCAATATTTCCCGATATCCATCCTCAACATAAAGTTGACTGTAATTAAATCCAGCCATTTTTTGCATGGAATTGTATCGAACCGCAGAAAAAGCCCCATCGGTGGCAAAAACAACGTCCGATTGAACGCTGCTTTTTTCACCTGTTTGAGTATCTTCAAGATGTACTATTCCGTTTTCAAGATCAGCGTCATAACAACGACGATTGTAAAAAATGTCCGCATTCCCATGTTTTTCGGCAATGTCCATCATTTTACAATTGATTCCTGCTCTGGAAACAGAATAAATCGCCTGACCTTCTTTTCCGTAAGGTTGGAAAGTTAAGTTACCTTCTAAATCATGCATGCACCTACTGTACATCGGAATGGCAATTTCTTCAATTTCCTTTTCAACACCAACCGCTTCAAATGCTTTCCATCCTCGTACAGATAGAGCTAAGTTGATCGACTTACCAGCCGAAATATCGGCCTTACGTAAATCTGATCGTGCTTCAAAAATAGTAACCTTATATCCTGCTTTAGAAAGATAAACGGCCCAAAGCGAACCTACCAGTCCTGCTCCTACAATTGTTGCTGTCTTTTGCCCCATAAGTTAAGTTGATGCGATTAAATAGAATGGATTTATAATATATATATTATACGATTTATAAAGTACCTCTGTTTTCCTGCTCTCGTTCGATTGCTTCAAATAAAGCACGGAAGTTTCCTTTTCCAAAAGACTGAGCTCCTTTTCGTTGAATAACTTCAAAAAACATAGTAGGTCGATCTACGACAGGTTTTGTGAAAAGTTGTAGCAAATACCCTTCATCGTCTCGATCGATAAGAATTCCATGTTTTTTCAAAACTTCGATGTCCTCATCAATGTCTCCAACTCGGTCTAACAAATCATCGTAATAATTGTCAGGAACATATAAAAATTCTACCCCTCTGTCTCGCATAGCAGAAACTGTTTTCACGATGTCATCCGTAGCAACGGCAACATGTTGAACTCCAGATCCATTATAGAAGTCAATATATTCCTCGATTTGAGATTTTTTCTTTCCTTCAGCAGGCTCGTTGATTGGAAATTTAATACGTCCATTTCCATTACTCATCACTTTGGACATCAATGCAGTAAATTCGGTTGAAATATCATTGTCGTCAAATGAAATGATTTGAGCGAATCCCATTACCTTGGCATAAAATTGACACCATTTGTCCATTTCATTCCAATCTACATTTCCTACCATGTGGTCAATGAATTTAAGACCTACTGGCTCTGGATTGTAATGAGATTCCCATTTTTTATATCCCGGAAGAAAAACACCATTGTAATTTTTTCGCTCTACGAAAATGTGTACTGTATCGCCGTATGTATGAATTCCGGAACGAATAACGTGTCCATGTTCATCTTCCTCCTTCGTTGGCTCCATAAAAGGTTCAGCACCTCTTTTGGTAGTTTCTTCGAAGGCTTTGGTTGCATCTTCTACCCATAAAGCAACGACTTTAACTCCGTCACCATGTTTGTTAATATGCTCATTGATTACTCCGTCCTTCTCCAAAGAAGTAGTAAGTACTAAACGAATTTTATCTTGCTTCAATACATACGAAACGCGATCCTTCATTCCAGTTTCCAATCCGGCATATGCCTCTGATTGAAACCCAAATGCAGTTTTATAGAAAAGAGCGGATTGCTTCGCATTTCCAACATATAATTCTACATAATCCGTACCCAGCAAAGGAAGAAAATCCTCAGCCTCATCGAATAGCTTTTTTAAGCTGTACTCGGTGTTTTGTAGGTTTTTTAAATCTTTAATTTCAGCTGCCATATCACTTTATTTTTTAACTATACTAGTAGTAAATCTAATCTATCTTTCTGTTATTAATATAATATTCTTAATGAACCCAGGATTTATAATAATCCTCTTGCTCCATGTCTATTGCTTCTTGAGTAAGTTTTAATGGTTTAAACGTATCTACCATTACAGCTAATTCTGCCGTTTCAGTTTTCCCAATACTTCGTTCATATGCACCCGGATGTGGTCCGTGTGGAATTCCAGACGGATGTAAGGTGATTTGTCCTTTTTCAATATTGTTTCTGCTCATGAAATCTCCATCTACATAATATAATACCTCGTCGGAATCAATATTGCTGTGATTATATGGAGCAGGAATTGATTCTGGATGATAATCATACAGTCGTGGACAAAAGGAGCATATCACAAAAGCATCCGTTTCGAATGTTTGATGAACGGGCGGCGGTTGATGCACTCGCCCAGTTATTGGTTCAAAATCATGTATTGAAAAGGCATAAGGAAAATTATAGCCGTCCCAACCCGTTACGTCAAATGGATGCGAGGCGTACACATATTCATACAACATCCCTTCTTTTTTCACCTTAACGATAAAGTCTCCTTGCTCATCATGGGTTTCTAACTCACTTGGTGGACGTAAATCACGTTCGCAAAAAGGAGAATGCTCCAAATGCTGACCAAACCAGTTTCTATATCTTTTAGGAGTATAAACAGGTCGAAAAGACTCTACAATAAATAAGCGATTATCCTCCGTGTCAAAATCAACTTGATAAATGATTCCTCTCGGTACGACCAAGTAGTCTCCATATTCAAATTTAATATTCCCAAGTTGAGTACGTAATGTTCCTGTCCCTTTGTGAATGAAAATTACTTCGTCCGCTTGTGCGTTTTTATAAAAGTATTCTCGCAAACTCTTCTTTGGAGCTGCTAAAATGATATGACAATCGCTGTTCACCAAAACCGGAACGCGACTATCTAAATAATCGTCTTTTGGAGCGACCTTATAGCCCATTAAGCTCCGCATTTTCATGTTTTTGTCAACTACAACCGTAGGGTTCATGTCGGTTGCGCCCTTGTAATCCTTTACAATAGTTGGTGGATGTAAGTGATAGAGTAAAGAGGACATTCCATCAAACCCTATCGTACCAAATAATTGCTCATGATGAATGGATCCATCTGGTTTTTTAAACACCGTATGGCGTTTATGTGGGATTTTTCCAAGTTTCTGATAAAAGGGCATACCTAATTGATTTAGTTAAATAGTTCTTTTTATTTTAACAATTACAAATTTATACTTCACTCGTCCTTGAAAAAATGATCGTTATCATATTTTATCTGAAATCGTTGAGGCGGGGACCAACCATTTACTTCTTAAATTTTAAAACTTCAGATCTCCCTTTCTTGAAGATTTTATTGCTTACAGGGTTTCCGCTTCGCAATGCTTTTTGCTCTTCAAACGGAAGCTGAATGATCTCATTACAGTGGTCAGAACAACAATCTTCCATTTTTTCTCTGCATGAAGGACATTGTATGAAAAGTAAATGACATGCCTCGTTCGCACAATTTACATGGGTGTCACAGGGTTCACCACATTGATGACAATTGGAAATGACATCGTCACTAACACGTTCTCCTCTTCGGTGATCAAAAACGAAGTTTTTTCCAATGAATTTATTTTCCAAACCTTCAGAGTTTGCTTGTCGAACATATTCAATTATTCCGCCTTCCAGTTGATACACATTTTCAAACCCTTTATGCTTAAAGTAGGCACTAGCTTTTTCACAACGGATACCGCCTGTGCAATACATAACCAGATTCTTATCTGTCTTGTTTTCTTTTAAATCATCTTCTATGATTGGGAGCGATTCTCTGAATGTATCTACATCTGGAGTGATAGCGCCTTTGAAATGACCAATTTCACTTTCGTAGTGATTTCGCATATCAACCAACACGGTATTTTCATCTTCAATAATCTTATTGAATTCAGAAGCATTTAAGTGTTTTCCGATATCACTTGGATTAAAACTGTCATCGTCTAGACCGTCGGCTACAATTTTATCCCGAACTTTTATCTTTAATTTCAAGAATGATTTATTGTCTTGTTCAATGGCGACATTAAGACGAATGCCATTCAAAAATGAAATGCCGTCCAAATTTGTTTTTAAATCATTGAAATTTTTAGCTGGAACAGAGATTTGAGCGTTAATCCCTTCTAAGGCAATATAAGTTCTGCCAAGGACGTCTAACTTGTCCCAGTTGAGGTATAAATGATCTCTGAAAAGTGGTGGATTTGGAATGTTGTGGTACTGATAGAAAGAGATGGTCAGTCGGTCTTCACCTGCCTTGTCGATTAATTCGGCTCTTTCTTTAGCACTTAATTTATTATACAGTTGCATGCTATACGTTTGATTAAGACTTAAAAATGGATACAAAATTAATCAATTCGTGTTGAAAATAGGAGAGAATGAAAGGAAAATTGGTGTGGACCGATCTTTTTCATTTAATCAATTGGCATTGTGCGCAACAAAAAATACCTTTACAAGAACTGTTTTATCTATTGTCTAACCTACTTTAATAACTGTCGTGCACAACAACTTTACGAAACGTTCTTCCATTCATTTGATTCTTTTTAGTGTTGTTTTTCTAATTCCAATACTATTTAGCTGTAGTGATACTGAGAAAGGCAATACTGGTGAGATAGGGGAGGAAATAGAAGCAAATGTCGATGCGAATGTAGAACTAGATCGCCCGGTGACATATTATCATTGGAAATCAGAGCTTGATTTGTCAGACCTTGAACAAAAACAACTCCAGAGTCTAGGTTGCCAGAAAATCTATTTGCGCTTATTTGATTTAAAATGGGTGGCTTCTCAAAATCAAGTTTTTCCTTTTGCTGCATTGAAAATCTCTAATGAATCTAACCTTTCAGGATTAAAATATATAGTACCTACGGTATATATTACCAATGAAAGTTTAATTAATACACCCTTAAAGGACTTAGAGTCCCTAGCGTCACAGGTTAAATATAAAATGGACAACGCAACCTATCCGCTAACCAATAAAGGAATGGAGATTGTTGAATATCATTTCGATTGCGACTGGTCGGATCAAACAAAGGATAAGTACTTTGCGTTTCTTGAATTGATCAAAGAGAAGTTCAACAATGAAAAAAATATAACATGCACGATTCGATTGCATCAAGTGAAATACTTTGAGAAGACAGGTGTTCCGCCAGTTTCGAAGGGAGTATTGATGTTTTATAATATGGGTAATATCAGAGATTTAAACGAGAAAAACTCTATTCTAAATCTTGAAACCGCTAAGAAGTATCTAGAGAATTTTGATAAATATCCGTTGAAATTGGATATCGCGCTGCCCTTATTTAGTTGGGGAGTACAGTATCGAGAGGAGAAAATAGTTCAAATTTTAAACAATGTGCATAAAACGGATATGGAGGTGCATGATCAGATGAAAGTAATGGGAGAAGGGAAATTCAGAGTACAGGAAAGTACATATATAGAAGGGAACTTTGTCTACAAAGACGATGTGATTAAACTAGAAGGTCCGTCGTTGGAAGATTTGAAAGAATCTTTGAGACTTTTGGATGATCAAATATCTGGAGACCCGGAGATTATCTTTTATCATTTAAATCAGCAAAGCACGCGAAATTATCCACCAGAAGTGATTGCAGACATTGTTAAAAAGTAAACGAACATGGTTAATTTAAAAAATAGATTTCATATGAAAATGTTCCACAAAATCTACCTGCATCTGTTGGTTTTTTCTTGCCTAGGATTGAGTTCCGTCCAATTAACCTTTGGTTGTGGAGGAGGATGGGATTTAGAGGGAGAATATTATAGCTTTTTTCATCAAACGGTGATTTCAGACCAGACGCTTTATCCATTTCTTCATTCACCGGAGCAACGTTATTTTTGGGGAGAAGGGGACAAAGAAATGAAGGATCCAAATATCGCAGAATGGGAGAAGTATTTTGGGATAGGAGATGCAGGAGCACCTTTCACAGAATTAATTTATGGCGTTTCTCTAAATCGAATGAATGAAGTGCATGCCGCGTTGCATGGAGTAGATAACAGTTCGTTAACCGAGTGGGGGTTGGATTTGCGAAAGAAAAGGAATCGGGTACTTGTTAATTACCTAATTTTTGCAAAAAAGTGTGAGAAACACGCAAGAACACAGGAATACAGTTGGTATTATGCACAAAATGTGGATGTAGATGAAATAGATCAACTGATGAAAGAAGGGTTGGAATTGTATAAAAGTGCAGGGGATAAATTCATGAAATTGCGATATGGATTTCAATTGGTACGACTCGCACATTATTCCGGGAAAACTGACTTAGCTATAAAACTCTTTGATGAAAAGGTGAAGATGATAGGCGTAAAGAATTACATTTATTATCGTGCATTGGAGCAAAAGGCAGGAGCGTTGAACAAAACAAATTCAGCAGAAGCAGCATACATTTTTAGCCGTATTTTTGAATTGCTACCAGATCGAAGAGTGCAGTGTATGAATAGTTTTGGTTTCACGGACGCGTCCAGTTGGAATGAGTCACTTTCATACTGTAAAACACATCAAGAAAGATCTGTTTTTTATGTAATGAGAGGATTTAAGGAATATGGAGATGAAATGGTAGAGATGGAAAAAGTGGCTGAAATTGATCCGAAATCCTCCTTTTTGGAATTAATGATGGCGCGACAGATTAATAAGGCAGAGCGGAATGCATTTCCTACTTATATGAATCATCAGGATCGAACTAAGTTGGGATTTCCAGTAAGAGGATCAGGCGCAAGACAAATTAAGGTTATAGAGCAAGTTTTATCAAGTTCCAAGGTGAAGAACAGAGATTTCTGGATGTATGCGAAAGGATTTTTCAAGTTGATAGACTATGATTTTGATGGAGCCAGAAAATCATTGAAGAAAATAAAGAAAGGTTCTGATTTATATGAAGATGCGTTTGCGCTGCAATTCGCCTTAAAACTAATTGAATTAAAAGAGTTAAGAGGAGAACAAGAAACACAAATGTGGGATGAATTTAAGAAAGACGGAGTGGGACCTAAATGTACAGATTTAGGTGAATTCATGATGGATGTATTTAATAAAAAATATGCCCAACAAGGTGACGATGTGAAAGCATATTTATGTTTGTCTCCAACCATTGCAATGCGAGAGAATCTTGAATTGACGTTTTTAGAGAAACTGGAAAGATATTATTCAAGAAAAGATTTGAATGCATTTGAAGAGCACTTAGCCATAAAATCAACAGGAGGATTGCAAGATGTTATAGAAATGAAAGGTACTTGGTATCTTAAAAATGCAGATTATGCAAACGCGATTGGAGAATTTAAAAAACTAAGTGCGGCTGTAACTTCTGATATCCCGGGCTATGAAAGTATGGAATATTATCAACCTCATCTGTTTGGAGGAGACTTTCGACATTGGTATAGCACCCCATTTGAAGAGCAATGTGATAATGTGTATAAAAAATATGATTTCTTAGGTGATGCAAAAGATAAATTGACGTTGGCTCAAACATTGTTGAAATTGGAAGATATGGCGAAAAAAGGAGGAAATGAAAGTGCCAATTATTACTATTTACTAGGAAATGCCTATTACAATATGAGCCCTGCAGGATGGCACCGTCCAATATTGCATTATCGAGAAGGGAATTATAGTCATAACTTGGGGGATGGGTATTCATATAATGTAGCTGAAGACTACTATGAAAAGGCAAGGATGGCCTCTACTGATAAAGAATTTAAAGCGAAAATGACCTATATGATGGCCAAAGTAGAGCAAGCCTTTGGTTATAATGGATTGCGAAAAAATGAATCAGGATCATATTTTGAGGAGCTGGTAGAGCAGTATGCGAATACAAATTACTATCAGGAAGTGTTAGATGAATGTGGGTATTTTAGGGATTATGTGAATTAATCCGAGCTTATTTTTATTTCATTTGCCAATGAATATGATCGTCGTGTCGAACTGCGCGACATCCTTGAAAACGGATTTTCGATTCATTAGAAAGCCCCAATCGTTGCTTTAAGTGTGGTTCGATAAAAATTTTACTAGTTTCAGGTAGCTTTAAAAGTTCGGTTATTACAAAACTGGTAGGTTGTTCTGAAAGTTTTAATGTGGTATCGGGAAATGGAGAAAGATACTTCGGGTAATCATATTGGAAATATCCAGCTTTCTTGCAGCGTTGATTGGTATGTTCTTCGTGGGGATAAGGATTTGAATAAACCCCGTATCCCATCCAGGATGGGGAACTTTTAGATGGACCTTCATCATTTTCATAAATAAAGTCTAAATCTACTTTTTTACCATCCTTATGGCTTAAATGTGGAAATAAAGGGAAACCGTCGATAAAAGGGAAGTTGGCGTCCAAATAATACAGGGTCAGACCATAATTCGTCCTTGATTTCTTAGCGGCTAAAACTAAAGCGGACCGAACCTCAGGTTTTACATAGTGTCGATTTGCCAAAACTGTAAAATAGGACCGCGGTTTTAAATTGGAATCACTAAAAAAAGGTAACGGAACTCTGCCGGTAAGCGCTGCCACTAATGGTACAAAAAGGAGTGATGTTAATAAATAAACAAAAGCGAAAATCAATGTTTTGGAATACCAAGAGAGATTATATCCGTATTCCCATTTCCTTAATGATATAGCATACGCTAAAAGAAGAAGCCCACCAACTTGAGAAATAATCGTTAAAAATACAACACCAATAAGGAGGGCGCCCGTTTTAAGGAATTTCTGTAGCACTCGGTTGGACTTCACTTTTTGTCAATCTTAATTGCCATTACATAATGTGGTCCAATGTTTTCAATTAGAAACTCATCTCCGATTTGTTCAAAACCTAGTTTGGCGTAAAAAGTGCTTGCGCTGGTTCGGGCATTACACCATAATACAGCCTCTTGACCAAGAGCCTTATCCTTGATGATTTCAATAGATTTCATAACCACTTTTGATCCTAATCCTTTTCCTTGCTCCGATTCCTTTGTGGCCATTCCACGTAAGCGGATTGAAAAGGCAGATGAAATTTGAGGATGGTGTTCCAGGTAAAAAGAGGCAATGCATATTGGCTTTTTAGCATCATCATGAATGCCTAAGTGAAAGGTGCCTTCCCTACTATCTTCTTCATAATAGCATGATTCAATGGGTTGATTTTTACGTAAGATTTCATGTCGGAGAGGAATCACTTCGTCACGAGACAACAGTTGAGCCATTTTTATGAGTTTTACAGAGTTATAGGATAAATTAATTAACGGCTGAATATCGAAAATTGAATACAAATTATCAAAATAATTATATAATTTTACATTCGTTAAGGTAGGTGGTAGAATATAGTCCATCTTATTTTAATTGAGAATGATTATAAAAAAGCCTGTTTTTTCGCTATCTTTAAGATTGCATAAATTTCTAGTTAAATGAGAATACGATTACCTTTTGCGTTGGCTTGTCTGATGACAACCATAAGCTTTTCGATGTTTGCGGGGTCTTGGAATACAAATAGTAGATGGAATGAACATCGAAACTTTGGAGCTAAATCTGTGATTTCCTGCGGAGATGGTCATGCATTAATGATTGTTCGTGGTAAGGTTTGGGGAACAGGATTAAATACTTCGGGTCAATTAGGAGCAAATAATGCGATTGTATCACAAACAAATTTTGTGGTCAACATGCGTGCGCTATCCAATGCTACTCAGGTAGCCGCTGGAAACATCCATTCATACATATTGTTGGCGGATGGAGAAATTTATGCATCAGGCTCAAATCAATATGGTCAATTAGGAACAAGCAGCATCGTGCCTTCAAATTATGATCCTAATAGAGTTACAGGGTTAGATTCAATGGTTGCTGTTGCGGCAGGTGGAAATCACGGATTAGCAATTTCGGTTAATGGTGAAGTATATTCATGGGGTAGAAACAATAAAGGTCAATTGGGTCTTGGAACCCTGATAGATATAAACAGTCCTCAAAAGATCCCTGGTCTTCAAAATATTGTAGCGATATCAGCAGGCGAGAACTTTAGCATGGCTTTAAGAGCAGATGGTACTGTTTGGGCTTGGGGAGAAAATGATAATGGACAACTTGGAAATAATTCAGTAACATCAAGTTCTACTCCCGTTCAGGTAAATGGACTTATAAATGTGGCGACCATTGCTGCCGGAGATAGTTCAGGTTATGCAGTGCTGTCTAACGGTTCGGCTTATTCCTGGGGGAATAATGCGAATGGACAGTTAGGGAACAATTCTGTTGCTCAAACTACGGTCCCTGTACAAATAACTGGCCTTTCAAAAGTAGATTATATTCAAGGAGGAGGAGCCTATGCGATGGCTCGTCTTGCAGATGGAACATTGTGGAGTTGGGGAAACAATGCAAACGGGAGATTAGGTGTAGGAAGTACCACTCAAAGTTTAGTACCAATTCAGGTGTCAGGAGTGTCGTCTATATTTTCAATGGCAGCAGGAAAAAGTCATGGAATTCTGTTGCGTTCTAACGGAGATTATATGGGCTGGGGAGATAATTTTTACGGACAAGTGGGTGATTCCTCAAATCTGCAAAGATTAGCTCCGGTTAAAGTCTTAAGAGAAGAAGTGGTGTTGTCTGGTGTCGTTCAGGCAGAAGCAAGTTCTGGAGGTCATACTATTGTATTACGACCAAATGGAGAAGTGTATGGTTGGGGAGCTAATTTTTTCGGTCAGATGGGGCATAACCTAGGACAAGATAGTGCAACCAGCGCAGATATTGTGGCTGGAATAAGCGAAGTGGCTAAAGTTAGTGTTGGAGAAGATTTCACGCTGGCTTTGAGGTCCAATGGTACAGTTTGGATTTGGGGTAGGAATAATAGAGGGCAGTATGCCAATGGTACCATTTCTACCAGTGCCAACATAACTCCAACACAAGTTGCCGGATTAACAAACATTATAGACATACAAGCAGGTCCTGATTATGGAATGGCATTAGAAGCAGATGGAACCGTTTGGATTTGGGGAAATAATGAATTCGGTATCCGGGCAGATGGAATTATATCCACTACTGAGACGTCTGTTTTTCATGTTACCGCAATGAGCGAAGTTATAGGAATCGCAGCCGGTCATTATCATATTTCAGTGTTAAAGTCGGATGGAACAATTTGGTCTTGGGGAAAAAATTCATCTTATGGGACCAACTTTGCCAACGGAATGTTGGGGAATGGTTCGATTGTGGATTCACCTGTTCCCGTTCAAGTAAGTGGACTTTCGAATCAAATGGATGTGTCTGCAGGACTTTACTTCTCAATGGCTTTAAGCGCGGACGGACAACCTACAGGTTGGGGAAGTAGTTGGTTTGGAGAGTTTGGAGATGGAACATCTACCACATCGGCATTGTTGCCTAGTAATTCCAATATTTCAGGTGTACGACACTTAGATGGGGGAGATCGGTTTTCGAAATTTTTAACTGGGGTAGGAAGCCTTTATGCATCTGGATTAAATCCATCAGGCGTTTTAGCAGATAGTACAACCACGAATTATCTATCTCCGATCTTAAATCGAATTGGAGAAGCGCTGGCTCCTATGGAAGGAATATTATCCACATCTAATGGAAGTCAACATTCAACTACAATAAGATATGATTGGAATGTGTGTGTCGCAGGAGAAAATTCTCAAGGACAACTAGGAAATGGAAGTACAGTTGCATCGTGGTATTACGTTTGTAATTCAGATATAAATTGTGAGCCAGGTACTGAGCCTAATCAAGCCTTAATTACTCCGATTGATACGGTTAAATGTGCCGAACTGGAAGACGCTACGTTATTGGCAAATGTTGGAAGTCCGGGAACAGGTAAATGGTCTGTTCTGGCTGGAGATGCGTGGTTAGCAGCTGGTCCTACCGCTGCTTCCAACAGTGCGATGGATTTATCAACAGGTTTAAATCGCTTTGAATGGGCTATTTCTACCGAATCTTGTCCGGCTACCAGAGACACGATCGATATTGTGGTATATGATGTTACTGGAGTGGATAGTGCAAGTGCTGGTATTGATTTAGAGCTTTGTTGCACAGATAGTACACAACTTGGAGGCGCAAGTTCTACGGTGAGCCCTGAAGGTACGGGTGTTTGGACAGTTCTTGGACCAAGTGCTGTAGTAGCAGATGTCAATGATCCAAATTCAGCCATCTATCCTACCAAAGTTCCGGGAACGACATTTTTCATTTGGGCTGTAAGAGAAGGACCGGGGCAGGTTTGTTTTAGTAGTGATACGAAAGAAGTTGAAGTGTTTGCTTTGCCTTCTCAATCGGTAGTTAATACGATGAATGATTCACTATGTGCAGAAGGAACAGCCTCCTTAGATGCAGATGTGCCAGGAATAGGAATAGGTAAATGGATATCGCATCCACCGTTTGGAAGTGACTCAAAATTTGATGATCAAAATTCCAATTTCACAGATTACGTCGGGTTGATTGAGGGAAGTAATAAGTTTAGCTGGATTGTTTGCAATGGTCCATGTCCTGCTTCAGAAGATTCCGTTGTGTTTGATGTGAAGAATAACCCAATTGATGCAGAAGCAAATGGCCCCTTTCAATTATGTCAAACAGGAACGATTCTTACCGAAGCGGATACACAATTTCATTATATGGCCAGATGGACAGTTCCAAATTGTCCGGGAGCAATAATTGATAATGATACTTTACCAAAGACTCAAATTTCCGGATTGTGTGTAGGAGTTAACTATGTAGTTTGGACTGTGTCAAATGGATTTTGTACAAAAGCAGATACCGCATTAGCTACTGTTTTTGAATTGCCAACTCCCGCAAATGCCAATGACTGCAATTTAGATACAATATGTTTGGACTCTCAATTTGTACTCTGCGGAAATACGCCACTAGTTGGAACAGGACAATGGTCCTTGACCAATCAAGGGTTGGGGTCATTTTGCGATGATACAGATCCCAACTCTTGTTTTATTCCTACAGTTCTTAACGTAGATATAGAATTCCATTGGGTAATTTCCAATGGTAATTGTGGAGTAGATTCAAGTACAACCATACTTCATCCAGAAGCGGAACCGAATCAGGCGGAAGCTGGTTTGCCTTTTACAATGAGTTGCTATGACCTTGGAAATTGTCTGAATGGCAATACTCCAGGAACCAATGGTCAAACTGGATTGTGGACGCATAAACAAGGTACGGCTGTGTTTGATCTTGTTAAAAATGAAACGAAATCAGATGCATGTATTATTGATGGTTTGGTAGAAGGAATAAATACGTTTTATTGGCAAACAAGTTCTGCCCATGGTACATGTACTAGTATAGATTCAATTGATGTAAACTTCTCTGTACCTGATAACATGACGCTTACTTTGTCATCTGATTGCTTCTTTTTAACGGGAGGAACACCAGATGTTTCAACAATACAATGGGTCTTTGATAATGGGACAACTATAGATACTATAATTGCTCCAAATGGTTATTGCCCACCAAAAAATGCTTCTTCGTGTGGGTGGTATCATGCCATAGCTAAAGATGACCTTACCAGATGTCCAATTGTATCTGATACCTTAAGTTGGTTCCTTAGAGATAATGGAGATTGTTATTATGGATTTGAAGAAGCGCTGCTTCAAAGAACATCCATTGTTCCAAATCCAACGAAAGGAGAGGTTTTCGTGACTATACCAGATGAACTTAGCGGACAAGTACAAATTAGCGTGATGAATGCCGTAGGACAATTGGTGATCTCTGAAAAATTGGTTGGCTATCAAAAAAGATTAGATCTTCAATCATATGAAAGTGGAATTTATTATTTAAGAATCTCTACAGAGCAAGGAACGCAGATCTCTAGAAAATTGGTAAAGCTTAAATAGTTTTGCAGAATTAGAATACATACTTCCGATATATAAGTAAACCCAAAGTGAATCAACCCACTTTGGGTTTTTCTTTTTATAAAAATGCTGTTTTCGTCGTGTAAAGTGAGTAGACTTTTTTTACGATAAAAACAAAACAACTATATTTGCAGCAGGTATAGAGAGTTAGCCGGATACAACTTCTTCAATACCAAATTAAATCTTTTATTCATTAATTATTTACATTAAAAGTAAGCCAGCAGAAAGCAATTGCTTCTTACTATTTTATTCAAAAATCTGATCTATGGAAAAATTAAAGTTAAAACCTGGAGTTGTAACCGGTAATCAAGTACAAGAAGTATTCAAACATGCCAAGGAAAATGGATACGCACTTCCTGCCGCAAATGTAATAGGAACAAATTCGGTCAATGCCGTAATAGAAACCGGAGCGAATTTGAAGTCGCCGATGATTGTTCAATTTTCTAATGGTGGAGCACAATTCTTTGCAGGAAAAGGCTTGAATAATGACGGTCATCGAGCAGCTATTGCCGGAGCAGTATCTGGAGCAATGCATGTGCATCAATTGGCTGAGTTATATGGAGCATCAATTATCTTGCATACAGATCATGCAGCCCGTAAATTACTTCCTTGGATTGATGGATTGTTGGACGCAGGAGAGGAGTTTTATAAAGTGCATGGTAAGCCATTATACAGTTCTCATATGATTGACCTTTCAGAGGAGTCATTGGAAGAAAATATAGCTACTTGTAAAGAGTATCTAAAGAGAATGGATAAATTGGATATGACATTGGAAATTGAACTCGGTATTACTGGAGGAGAAGAAGACGGAGTAGACAATACAGATGTGGATAGTTCTAAATTGTATACGCAGCCAGAAGAAGTAGCATATGCATATGAGCAGTTAAAAGAAGTAAGCGATCGATTTACAATTGCAGCTTCATTTGGAAATGTACACGGAGTGTATAAGCCAGGAAATGTAGTGTTGACTCCAAAAATCCTAGATAACTCACAAAAATACATTCAGGAGAAGTTTAATACCGCTGATTCAAGACCAGTGGACTTTGTATTCCATGGTGGTTCAGGATCAACAGTAGATGAAATTAGAGAAGGAATTTCATACGGTGTAGTTAAAATGAACATCGATACTGATTTGCAATGGGCATTTTGGGATGGAGTAAAAGATAACTACAAAGAGAAAGAAGCATATTTGCAAGCGCAAATTGGAAACCCAGATGGATCAGATCAACCTAATAAGAAGCACTATGATCCACGTGCATGGTTGAGAAAAGGAGAAGGAACATTCTCTGATCGTTTGAAATCCGCATGTGAAGACTTAAATAATATTAATGTAATGGCTTAATTAAGTTTATAGAGCTTGAACTTCTAAAATAGGGGTTTTATGCTGTGATAAACCATAAGTGACTATGGAATAAGAATACGATCATGTATTTTTAGTAAAAGGTCAGAACTTATTTCGTTCTGACCTTTTTTGTGTTTAAAATCTTGAGCATTGATAGGTTAAATTTGATAGAGCGGGCAGAACTTGTGATAAGAAGCATCTTTTGGATACGTGGTTGAGCCATTCCATTATGAACGAAAAAGGCCTTGTTGAATTCAATCAACAAGGCCTTTCGTATTTAGTAAGAACTATACTTTATATACATACTCGAAGGAGATTCCTAGATGTGGATCACCTCATCGTATGCTGCAGCTGCAGCTTCCATTATTGCTTCACTCATTGTTGGGTGTGGGTGTACTGATTTGATGATCTCATGACCTGTAGTTTCTAGTTTACGAGCCACTACTGCCTCAGCAATCAATTCAGTTACATTTGATCCAATCATATGACATCCAAGCCATTCTCCGTATTTTGCATCAAAGATCACTTTGATGAAACCTTCTTTATGTCCTGCTGCACTTGCTTTTCCAGAAGCAGAAAATGGAAATTTTCCAACTTTCACTTCGTATCCAGCTTCTTTAGCCGCTTTTTCAGTCATTCCAACTGAAGCAACCTCAGGAGTACAATAAGTACAACCAGGAATATTACCGTAATCCAATGGTTCAGGATTCTGTCCAGCCATTTTTTCTACACAAATAATACCTTCAGCACTCGCAACGTGGGCCAATGCAGGACCATGAACAATATCACCAATTGCATAAACTCCAGGTACATTCGTTCCATAAAAATCATCTACAGTGATTTTTCCTTTATCGCTTGCAACACCGGATTCCTCAAGACCAATCCCTTCAAGGTTTGTTGCAATTCCGACAGCAGATAATACTACGTCAGCTTCAAGAATTTCTTCTCCTTTTTTAGTTTTAACGGTAACCTTGCATTTTTTACCTTTCGTATCAACGCTTTCTACGGATGAACCAGTCATTACATTGATTCCTTGCTTTTTGAATGAACGACCAAGTTGTTTTGAAACATCTTCATCTTCCACAGGAACAATTGTTGGCATGTATTCAACAATTGTAACTTTAGTTCCAAGAGCGTTGTAGAAATAAGCGAACTCAACTCCAATTGCTCCAGATCCAACCACAACCATAGATTCTGGTTGTTTTGGTAATACCATAGCCTCTCTATAGCCAATTATCTTTTTACCATCAATTGGTAAATTAGGAAGTTCTCTAGATCGAGCACCCGTTGCAATAATAATATTGTTAGGAGTATAAGTAGTTTTGTTTCCTTTGTCGTCCGTTACTTCTAATTTTTTACTTCCCAACACTTTTCCAAAACCTGCAACTACATCAATTTTGTTTTTCTTAAACAAAAACTGAATTCCGTTACTCATTCCACCCGCTACATCTCTACTTCGCTGAACTACCTTTTTGAAATCTACTTTTGGGTTGCTAAGTGAAATTCCAAAGTCCTCTGCATGATTTACGTAGTCAAATACCTGAGCGCTTTTCAACAATGCTTTTGTAGGGATACATCCCCAATTCAAACAAATTCCACCTAATTCAGCTTTTTCTACTACGGCAACTTTCATACCTAGTTGAGAAGCTCTAATAGCGGCAACGTAACCACCTGGGCCACTTCCGATAACCATTAAATCGTATTGTGCAGACATAATTTTGATATATTATATATTGAGTTCAGTTAAATTTATAACAAAGTAAATTGTTTTGTTATCTGCAAATTTAAACTCTTTTGTAAGATAACAAAAGATTCCCTTCAAGAATGAAATGAACAATAGATCTTATACAGATATATTAATTGGGTTTCCTAGATATTTTGGTTGACAAAAAAGAACATAAGTATCTAGCACCGCTTTAAATTTGGCCAGATATTCACGCACATGCTGCTTTTTACTATACTTAGAAGGAACATCTTGAGCATTGTATCCAATAGCTTGAATTCCGTGCGTCTTAGCTAAGAAAACAGCACGCTCATTGTGTGCATTTTGCGAAATAATGGTGATCCTTTTTTGCCCAAACACTTTTTTAGCTCGAACTACAGAATCCAATGTGCGAAATCCTGCATAATCACAAGTAATAGCACGCGACGGAACGCCTAATTGGATTAAATAATCTCGCATATCCGTTGCCTCATCATATTGAGTAGCATGATTGTCCCCACTTACTAAGAGATGTTTTACTTTTCCTGATTTATATAAGTTTGCGGCAGCCTGCATTCTATATTTAAAGTATAAATTGATCGTTCCACGTCGTGTTTTCTTACCAGAGCCCAATACAAGTGCAACATCATTACTTGGGATTTCTTTAATAGTGTTGTAAACGTGTTGTTTACTTGTTGTAATCACCCATAGATTGCTTCCCAAAATCATTAAAGCAGTACCTCCAAATAGAATAGATAAAATATAAATCAGGTTTTTGAATTTAATATTTCTTAAAATTTTTAACATAGTAGGAGCATATTGTTAAGCTGATTAATCAAGTGATATTGATTGAAGTTGATTAAAAGGACTTTAAATCTGTTGAATAAAACGTCCAGGAAGGAGTTTGAATTGGAATGTCGCTGTTGCCTGCTTCCAAAGTGTACCATGGACTTCTCAACGGTTCTTCAGGATTGGTTAGTATGTGAAATTCTTGAGCGGGCATATAGCTTTGAGCCAACATGTATAATTTTTGTCCGGATTTTTCATCTACTGCCATATCAATGATTAACATGGCGTGACCTGGACTTCCGCCTTGTATTAATACATCTCCAATTTGCATTGCTTCCAAAGGCTTTGATTTTAGTTCTTTCGATAGAGAAAGTGTACCCGCATACATGAAAATTTGTTCTAAGTATTTCCATAGAATGTCAGGAGTGTTTGCTGGGGATGCGCGAAGTTTCCATGTAGTTTTATTACCAGAAACACTGATTCGTTTACCTTTCATCCATTCGGAATAGTCCACACGCATTCCATTCGTGAAATTGAAGTGGATTTCATCATATCTTTTTTGGGAATACAGGTAATCCGCACGCACACGCATTACGGCATCGGCACATTGATGTAAATCCTTAGTACCAATAGGGAGGTCAAACACTCCTAGGTGGTAACCTCCATCAATTTCGTCTCCATCATATGTACGAATGGGAGCACCATATTTTTTAAGTGGAATTGAAGCAAGATAAGTTGAAAACGAATTAGCAGGCTTAGCTACTCTAGTAAATCCAGCAGGCGTTCTAAAACGTTCTGTAAGTGTGTTACCATCTGGGAACAAGATGCTTTTAGCTTTAACAGTGTCTTGTGCTGCAATCACCGGTTCATCAGGTTTGGTGACTTGGGCTTTGGTACATGAAAATTGGAAAAGAATTAAACCCGATATTATTAATCCTGATAATCGACGTGATGAAAATGGAATAGACATATATTGATTTTTCTGAAGTTTGTACTTATATAATGAGGCAGAATCTATTTGTTACACAAATAACCTATTACAAATGAGCATATATTATTCCAAAGTTGAAGATGCTATTTATTATTTGGCAAGAATGAATTAATAAACGCTTACGAATCAGAACTATTCGTAAATCACTAAACCTGAAATCTGGTAAACAAAAAAGGCGATCAACATGGATTGTTGATCGCCTTTTAGCTAAATAAACTAGCTATGGATTATTTTAATACAACGAAGAATAAAACCCAAACAATAAGTAAGACAGGAAGTAAAATCGGAATAGAGTATTTCACAACATAAGTCATAAACGCAGGCATTTTAACTCCTGTTTGTTCCGCAATAGATTTCACCATGAAGTTAGGTGCATTTCCAATATAAGTCATAGCACCAAAGAATACTGCAGAAACAGATATCGCCATTAATTCCCAATGGGTATCGGCTCCTTCCACGTATTTCATTACGTTCGTAGGGGTCATTTCAGTCATACCTGCTTTACCCATACCTGCAGATAAGAAGTTCATGTAAGTAGGAGCATTATCCAATACTCCAGATAACGAACCTGTAAACCAGTAAAGAGAATTAACACCAATCATTTCACTACCTTCTGGTGTTCGAGCAAACGAACCTACCAATTGCAATGCAGGCATCATGGTGGCAAAGATTCCAATAAAGATAAATGCGACCTCCTTGACGGGTTCAAAATCAAATTCATTTCCTTTGAGACATTCCTTGTCCGCTGTTTTATATGCTAATATGGCGACGGTAAACATGATAAGCTCTCTTATAACACTAAATTTGGTAGCGGTTAAATTTTGTGCTGCAGTTAAGTTGTCTGTGATACCAAGTAAAACTTCTCCATTTTCTAACTGAATTATACCAGGTAGCCATCCCATTTTGTTTGGATCAAGAAAAACGGCTGCAATTACAACTGCCAACCAAATAATGTTTCGAGCTCCTTTTAGAGAAATTTTGCCGCTATATTTAATTTGCTCATCTGGTCCATCATAATCTGCTTTATTACGACGATCTATGAAGTAGAAGATTGCTGCTAATAAACCAATTCCTACTATCCACTCAAGCCATACATGCGTTAACGTCCAGAAGAATGGAACACCCTTCAAAAAACCAAGAAATAAAGGTGGATCACCAATAGGAGTTAAACAACCACCTACGTTACTCACCATAAAGATGAAGAAAACAATATGATAAGGCTTAACGCGATTTTCATTAAGTCGAATGAAAGGACGAATCAAAAGCATGGAAGCTCCAGTGGTACCAATAACATTTGCAATTAATGCACCCACTACCAATAATGCTACATTTAAAAGTGGCTTACCTTCTCTGTCAATTTTAATTAAGATTCCTCCTGATGCAATAAATAAGGAAGCAATCAACGCTATAAAGGAGACATACTCCGCTAATGCATGCACAGGATGATGAGCATCACCTAAAACAAACACATAGTACACAACTACTATTGAACCAAGAACAATAGCTACTAATGGATAGAATTTGTGCCAAAAATGCTCAAAAAACAAAGGACCAGTAGCTATCATCAATAATAATAGTACAAAAGGAATAATGGACCATAAAGCAGGATCATGATGTGCATCATCGTGCCCACCTCCATGTTCTGTTCCGGCCTCAGCAGATGTCGCTGTATGACCTTCTGATTCTTCGCCACTATCTGTATTACCTACAGCGTCGGATTCAGACGGATTTTCGTCTCCATTGTCAACCACATTGGAATCACTTTCATCCGCTGCTAACTCAATTCCATCTTCATTTGAATCTTCTTCTTGCGAAAATGCCGGGCTAAAGGCAAACATTGCTAACCCTAAAAAGATTAATAGATATTTCCTCATCATAGTACTCATTCTTAATGATAATTTACACTAAACAACATTTATAAAAATAAACTTAAAGAAACCACACTTTGCCAACCTTAATGAAGAGGGGCGTAATTCTTCAAGTTCTGACAAATGTAATAGTTTTTAGAAAAGTAGGAAGACAAACGTGATATATTTTGGATATAAATGGACTTATATAGACTTCTTAAGTTTGACTAGTAGCAATCTTTCAGACGGCAAACCGTATTGGATAAATTAGATTATTTTGGTTGAATTAATGAGGATTTACGTGTTAAAAATGGGATGGATGGATTAGGCTAGGGCAGATGGTTGTTCAATTGTGGAAGTAATAAAATGAAAAATACGAAAGATATGGTATTGTATGGGAGAAATGAACAATGTTTAATAAGGAATGTTTCATTAGAATCTTTATAGGGGATATTTCAAGTACTGATTTGGGTACTAAAATATGGAAAAAGGGAATTCTTCTTCACATACAAGAACAATATAATGTCCTTTTTACCTTAGGTCGTAAATCGGGAATAGACTAGTTGGAAAAGTAGTGGGTTACCTTTTAACCACAATCAGTATGTATAATACATTTTGTATGGGATTTGTATAAGTTAACTTTTAAGTTCTGATTAAGGGAATCTTGAAAAATCATTAGAAAAATGCTAAAAAATATTGAAAAAAGCATATTTTTAGAAAAAAGGACTTGAAATCTTTGTTAATACTTTATAATTCATATTTATTGCGAAACACTTTTAAAATGAAAAAAATGGACCTGGCAAGAAAATTATCAATCGGATTTGTATTGTTATTGTGTGGCTTCTTCGCGAAAGCACAATCTTCTACAACACAATTAAGCTCCGAAGAATCCAATAATTCAGAGGTAGGTATGACTGAAACCACAACCAATGCATCTAACAGTGTTAGTGAATTGGGATTGGGGCAGGATGTTGATGTCTATACGGATTCACCTACTAAGTTAGGTAAAGTATTTATTAATACAAATACCCTACGAAGTCAGAGAAATACTTACATGCCTCCGGTAGAAGCGCCTGTGAGCTCCAAGTCCAAAAAAGTTTTAACCAAAACTTCCGGAAACTAAAATTAAACTTTTGACAGCATCAATTTAAGATGCTTCTGTTTGAACCAATGTAGCTAAGCACTATGTGCATAGTTTAGTTATTGGTTTCAATAATAAAGAACTTTAAAAAGATATGAATCATAAATACGTAAGTACCATGAGGTTATTAAAATTTTTATTGATGGGGTTTGTTTTCCTGTCCGCATCTATAGTCACGCAAGCTCAAAGTTGTATGATGACACCTCTTTCTTTAAATGAAAGGGTTAATAGCTCTGATCTTATAGTGGAGGGTAAGATATTAGGTCAAAAAGCATTTTGGAATCATGATAACAGCAAGATTTATACTGTTAACAAGATTGAAGTGTATAAGGTGTTTAAAGGAACTTTGATGCAAAACGTGGTAAGTGTTTTGACTGAGGGTGGAATTGTAGGAAACAAAATGATGACGGCAAGACCTTCATTAGGTTTGGTTACTGGAGAAGTGGGAATGTTCACGTTGAAAATGAGCGGTACTACACTGACTAATTACGATCCTAACTTTATCGACGCAAACAGCAATTTGATTGGAACGAATGGTAACAGAGCAAACGTAGCGGCTAATTCAGTAAATGAGACTTTGTTTCTGCCTGTTGGAGCAGCACAAGGTTACATCAACTACGATCGTTATAAGCAAAAAGCTGTTGGTGTATTTGATAGTTATACAGATGTTGTAAATGATCTTTATATTGGAGTCAATAATATTACAAATAGAGGTTTCCTTGAAATTAAGCCTTTCGTTGCGAATGATTTTATTAAACAAACAAATAACGGTTCTAGAGCAACAGTAGTTGTTACTAGTATTACAAACCCAGCAACGGCTACCAATTCAGCTTCTGCGGGTACTTATACTGAAATTGAAATTGTAGGTTCTGGATTTGGTACGTCCGTTGGACAACTTCGTTTTCCGAATGCGGATGATGGAGGAGCAACTACTATTAATTGTCCTGTTGGTTTGATCCTTTCTTGGACAGATACTCAAATTGACGTTTTGGTTCCAAGTGGGGCTTCTACTGGAAGTGTTGAAGTTCGAAATGCGACAACGGGATCTGGTACAGGAACACTGATTGTACCTTACAATGTTTCAAACCTTGGAAGTAGTGGTGTTGAAAATGCGGCAGATATGATTAATACCAACGCTGTAGGAGGATATACTTGGACATATAGTACTAATTTTTATTCTAATCCGGATGCTGTGGCTCGATTTGGAGAGTCGCTTTGTGAATGGACTGGTGCTACAGGGATTAATTGGGATACAGCATCTACAACTTCAACGGTAGCTTGTGAAGCTTCTGGAGATGGTGTAAATATTGTTGCTTTTGATAACAGTTGTGGACTTAGTAGTGGGGTTTTAGGAACATGTTATTCTTACTATTCCGGATGTTATGGAGCGAGCGGTTTATCATGGTATGTAAGTGAATTAGATATTAAGTTTGATGCAAGTCAAAATTGGAACTTTACCGCTGGAGCTCCAGCGTTTGCTGAATACGATTTTAAAAGTGTAGCAATGCACGAAGTGGGACATGGTCATCAGCTAGGTCACTTTGCACTTAGTTCAGATATCATGTACTGGTCTTTGACTAATGGTGCTCAAAATACAACGATTGATGCAAACGCTGCAAATGGTGGATTGTTCGTAATGGATCGTAATGGAACTACAGCGGGGAATGCAGCATTTGATGCTGAAATTGCACATGTTGGTCATTCTGGAGGTAGCTTTGCAGCAAACGAGTGTGGTCCAGGAAGAATGATCCCTTATACTTGTACAGTAGGACCTAGCTGTTTTGATGGAATTCAAAATCAGGATGAGACGGCAATTGATTGTGGTGGGGCTAGTTGTCAAACTTGTGCAACTAAATGTTCAAATGGAATTCAAGATGGATCTGAAACAGGAATTGATTGTGGAGGACCATGTACAGCTTGTTGTACTCCTCCTGCAAATGATTCAATTCAATTTGCAGTAGTTGGAGCAGTATGCGGTGTAACAGTAAATAATGTAGATAACTCATGTTCTACAAATGATCCTGATTATGCAATTGGTTGCGTAAGTGGGGAAAACATGATGTGGTATTCAATTGATTTAGGTGCATTAGAAGATGGATTTGACTTAACAGTTAGTAACTCATCTACGGGAGCAAATTTTGAAATTGTAATAATTGGTAATTATCCGAATGCACCTGCAGCATATGGTGTAGATTGTGGAGCAGTAGGGACGTATTCTTATTCTGGATTGCCACAAGATTCAGTGTATTACATTGGAATTGGAACTACCAATTCTGAAGTAGGTACGTTTGATTTATGTGTAACTGCAACGGGAAGTGCGTGTGTAGGTGGTGCACCAGCAAACGATGAAATTTGTAACGCAGTTGCTTTGACAATGAATGCATGTCAAACAATTTTACAAACTGATTCTTGTGCTACGGCAGATTATACGGATGGAGCTTGTATTGAAGCTGGTTCTATGTCAGTATGGTATTCATTTAGATTAAGCAACCCTAACAATCAGGTAGAAATTTATTTTGATACAAATACGTTCCTTGGAGGATCAGTAGGAATGATGGTGTTGGATAGTGCATGTTTAAGTCCATTGTTTGAGTGGTCTGATTGTGGAAATGCAAATTCAGATACATTCAGATTAACAAACTTAGAATATGATTCTACTTATTATTTAATGGTTTCAAACCCTCAAGGTTCTCAGGGTGACTTTAAATTATGTATTAATGAGTCATTTGATCCTTGTGTTGCAGCACCTGCTGCGAATGATAGTATTTGTAATGCTTCTTTCGTTGCATTTGGTGTAGGAGGACAAACGTGTTTGACAAATCAAACAAACAATTGTTCATTCCCTGATTACAGTATTGGATGTATTGATGCAAATACAAATACGGTTTGGTATGAATTTGATTTGGATAGTACAAATTCTGAAATAGAAATTACGTTTGATAATATCACAACTACGGATGATACCTTGAGAGTAGGAATTATTGAAGCAATTGATTGTGATACATTATCTGCATGGGTTTATAACAGTTGTATAAGAGCAACAACAGATACTATTACGCTTTCTCAATTAGACAGTACTGCAAGATATTTTATTCTAATTGGAACAGATATTGGAAGTGAAGGTAATTGGGATATGTGTCTTACACAGTCGATTGATCCTTGCTTTAGTGCAGGAGCGCCGGCGAATGACTCTATTTGTGCTGCAACAATTATCCCAGTTGATAGTACTTGTTTAACAGGTCAATCAAATGAATGTGCAAATCGATCAGAAGTGTTTGGAGGATGTTTCAGTGCAGCAAATAGTACGATTTGGTATCGATTTACAATGTCAAATGCAACTGCAAATCAAATGGATGTTTTTATTAACAACCATACGTTTGATGGCGATGTGAGCGCTATTGTAATGGGAGTGCCTGCTGGTACACCTTGTGCCCAGGTTAGTACAATTGGACTAAATTATGGAACGGTTTGTCAGCATCCTGATAGTGGAGCCTTTACGTTTGATCAGTTATCTGATACGATTGACTATTATCTAGGTATTGGATCTCCATCTACCGATGAAGGTACATTTGAAATTTGTTTACAAGAAGGTACTAAGCCTCCTGGAACAATTGTAGGTCCAGAACAGGATTGTTCTGGTGCGATTTCGCTTTGTTCAAGTAGTTGGACACAAACTGAATCATATATTGGAGCTGGAATCCAAGAATTGGTTGATGGAACGACTTGTATTGGAACAGAAGAAACAAATTCATTATGGTTCGTATTCACGGTTCAATCCACAGATTCATTCGGATTTAATATTGTTACGGCAAATGATTATGATTTTGCGCTTTATAATATCTCTATTGACGGATGTGCAGGAATTCCTGGTCAAGTTCCAGATCGATGTAACTGGTGTTACGAACCAGGGAATACTGGATTAGATGAAACTACTTGGGATCCAACATTTGGATTAAGTGAGCCAGGATCGAATCCATGTAATAAAATCATGGATGGTTTATGGGTAAATGCAGGTGAGACTTATGCATTGATGATTGATAACTATACAGCGGATAACGAAGGATTCACAATTGACTTTGAAGGAGCTTCGATTTACGATACAATTCCTCCACAACTTTGGAGTGCAGGACCTGATTGTGGAAACAACGCATTTATCATAACAACTGATGAGCCAATCCAATGTGCATCAATTGATTTGAGTGATTTTAATATCTTTAATCAGGATGATGGATTAGATTGGACAGCTCAGTTTGATACTGCCTATGGTATAGGTTGTACAGGAGCAACGGGGCAAACTACAAATACTATTATTTTGCAGCACAATGGAACAATTCCTTCTGGTAACTATCGAGTTTCGATTGCACCGGTTCCAGGACCAAATGCATTGTTAGCAGATAAATGTGATAATCTTATTACAGTAGGTGGTTATGTAGATTTGGAGTATGTAATAGCAAATTTGGCTGCAACAGCAGATAAGTATATTACATGTACAGCTGGAGATGCTGTGGTTATTACGGCGACTGGTCTTCCGATAGGAGAAGTTTACTTATTGAATCCAGTAGGAGCAGCAAATTCTTCAGGGGTATTTACAGTAAATCCAACAACAACAACAACTTATACAATTAGCTCAACATATGCAGGTTGTTTAATTACTACGAACATTACAATTCAGGTAATTTCAGAATTCACCACAATTGTAGATCCTACCTATTCAAAGATTTGTAACGGTACTATTGATATCATTGCAACGTCTACTATAAATGGTAATCCATGTAAAAATTGTGTATTCAGTTGGGGAGCACCAATTGGAAGAACGTCTGGATATACTCAATATGATACTGCCAATGTAGGAGATGGAACATATACGGTTCAAGCATCTTCCCCACTTGGTTGCGATGCAACATTAGAAAATTTTGAAGTTGATTTAGCTACGGCTGGATCAGGTGGAGTTTGTGAAGTAATGTATGTAGCTGGAGACGGTGTAGGTGTAGGAGCAAATAGTGGTCTTACCAAAGACTCTCCAACAACTTTAGATTCAGCACTTGCAAGAGCAATTTGTACAAACACAGTAATCAAATGTGCGGTAGGTACATATAGCTACGATGAGTATTTGTCGGTTAATAGTTACATAACAATTGAAGGAGGGTTTGATGCAAATTACCTTACCAAATCATCTAACATGACCGGAACGAATGGTACTCGATTTATCCGTTCTGCCACAACTGCGGATGACGGAACTGGAGCTGGAACTGAATACAGTATGTTTAAAGTGGTAAGTGGATCTGAAGCATTCAGATTCCAGGACATTCGAATTGTAATGCCTGATCATGTAGCTGGAGCAGAGAAAACAAACAAAGCAATTAATATGGCTACCAATTGTGTCAACTATTTCATAGTAAGATGTGATATCGACGCAGGAAGTGGTTCTGACGAATAATTATTAAATACAAGTTAGAACCAAAAAGACACAATTAAATTAAGTTTAAGAGAATTTAGATAGAAATTATGAAGATGATAAGAACCTTTACCGCAATTTTTGTCAGTATCATTTTGATTGGTACGTTGAGTGCCCAAACGCAAATTTACTATACTGGGTTTGAAGTAGCTGAACCTACTTGGAGCGAAGTTGGTGCAGATAATGGGAGTAGCGTTGGTTCCGACTTTTGCGTAGGTGGAAATGCCTTCCAAACTCGAAGTACGGACTCAAGAGATATTAATTATCATATCGTTTCAGATGATGCTATTGCCTTTACTGCTGGATTAGCTTATAAGGTAACTTTTAAATCACGAGATAATAATTTAGGTAGTAATGGAGGTATTGATAGAGTTGTAATGACTGGAACACCAACATCAGCCGCAATGAATGCAGTTGCGGGAGGAGAACTACTTGCGAGCGGAGTACAAGTTACCCCAAGTGCATGTACGGATTACACCTTTATTTATCAGCCGACTGTTTCAGCGTCCTATCACTTTGGTCTCTCTTGCTATATTAATTATTCTGGGCCAACAGGGGCTAGCCGTGGTATAATTATTGATGAGGTTGAAATTTTAGAGTATTCATGTGATTACGGTGGACCATTGGATAATGTGGTATCTTGTGATGCGGCTTTGTTGGATTTAACATCAAGATTTGGTACTCCATTTTATGAGTATAACATTTCAACAGCGGTAACTGGTTTAGGAAATAATGTATGTAACGCTACGACGGATCCATATACCAAATTTACGGTGGTACCAACAGGTACAGATCTGTTTTTAACATTTGCTAATCCTGGTTCTGAACTTACTGGAGATTTGGAAATTCAATTATGGGATTTTGTTTATAGTCCAATGGGTGGAGGAACTTGTGGCCACGGTTATCCTTTGGGAGGTGGAGTAACACCGGTTATAGGTACAGATGCGTTTTGTGTATCTAATGCCTTGATGTCAGTAGCAGGAGGTACAACTATTCAGTTTACAGGCCTAACGCCGGGTACTACCAATTATGTAATAACGGTGAGTTCATCGGCAGGGGAGTTATCCGTAAATACTTCATTTGATATGTGTATAGGAGATGGAGCACCTTGTGCCGTTGGAGTCTGTGCTTCCGCGGTTGGAGATGCTTATGCTGTTTATGCGCCAGATGATGGATCACCTGATGTTTCTTGTAGTGAGCTTGCCGCAACTGGAGGAGCTTCAAGTGGAGTCGGTATGTTAGTTACGATGGATGCAGGAGCAACAGATGTAGGAGCCTCGGTAGCAATTACAGGATACGATGTAATTACATCAGATAACTTTTCTTGTACCACTACAGATATTGATTTAGTTGATTTTGGAGGAAATACTTGGGTAAATAATGGATTTACAACTGGAAATGCATTAACTAACAATACTATTACAATAGAATATGCTGCTGGTAATCTTGGCAGAAAGGACATCGTTACTTCAGGTAATGCATTTACGTATTGCGATTTCTTGAATATGCAAGTAGATGCGGCTGCGGCAGGTCCGATATTAGGGTCAACGGACATTTGTCCAGATACAGCACAGTTTACAAGTTCGGATAACGGAACACCTGGATATCAATTTCAATGGGTGGTAGCGAATCCTGTAGGAGGAACTTCATCTATTATTGATGATACCTTGGGAACTACGGGTATTGTATTTACAAACAGTACTGTCAATACACTTCGATTCGTAGTTAAATTAGTAATTACATCTGAATGCTGTGGTCCTCTGGATACGGTATACTATAACACGGATGTGTTCGCATTACCACCTGCACCAACAACTATTTCACCAGATACGAATTGTGTTGGTGGAGAAGATACAGTATACGTAAGTCCTTCTACGGCTGGATTTGGATATAATTGGTATAATGCAGCTTCAGCTGGAACATTGTATGAAGCAGGAGATAGTTCGTACATCGTTGATAGTACCCTTTTTGGTGATACGTGGTATTATGTAGAAGCAGTAGATGCAAATGGATGTGTAAGTGCAGATAGAGATTCAGTTTTACTTCATGGACTTTATTATACACCTATAATTCCAACTGTGGATACATGTATTACAGGATATGTGCCGGTTTGTGTAGATCCTGCAGTAGTAGGAGCTACTTACTGTTGGTATAAAAATGGAGCTCCAGATACATTGTTGCAAGCAGGTTTTTCAACATGTTATGATGTTTTTGTGGATTCCGTGGGTACAAGTGTGACAGTTTATGCGACTGTAAAAGAAGGTACCTGTGATGAGTCAAATGTGGCAACAGGAATTGTGAATGTTACTTCACCTGCTACATCACTGTACTTCAAAGATTTTACAGGAGATCATGATTGGTTTAACGGAGATAACTGGACGGATGCATCTGGAAGTGTAGTTTCTGTAGGTTGTATCCCAAGTTGCGCAACAAACGCATTTATCTGGGATGGTTCAATGTGTGAAATTCTTTTCTCTGGTAGCAATGTTCCCGCTTCTTGTAAGAATATTACAATTAGAGCCGGAGCAACCTTAAAATTTATGGAAACCAAATCGGAGTTAAACGTATGTGGAAACTGGGTAAACTTGGGAGCATTGGAAATGTTTGATGCAGCAGCAAATGATAGAGGGATTGTGAATTTTATTGGTTCGTTGACCGCGCAAAGAGTTCGTTTTAGATCAACAGGTACAGGTTCTTTCTTTAATATGAGAGTAGCAAATACATCTCCTGATCCACGTGTATATGTGCAAGGGGGAACTACAGATGACAATATTGTGGTTAGAGGTGAACTATGGTTAGATAATGGGTTATTGGATATGGATAATCAGCAGATCAATACAAAATATTGTGATATTCAAAACTCTGATCCAAATGCAATTCGATCTTACAGTGCTAATAGTTATGTAGTAGGTAACTTGAGAAGAGATGTAAGTGATAATGTAACGGAATATGTATTCCCAGTTGGGAACTTCCCAGGAGGAACATATTACAATTCTTTCCAATTGCTGCAATTCCAGAACCCTACAGGAATGACAGCTAGTGGCATGACGGATTTGACAGTGAGATTTGACGCTGGTACAGCCGATGACACTCTTGGTATAACTGCCTTAGGAGTAGGCCTAGAAAATGTGTTAGGTAATGGATCTAATACAGGTACGCCTGGAGTATATAATTCAAGTACAGAAGATGGTATTTGGACAATGGAGCCAGATGCAGGTACGGCAAGCTATGATTTGGCATTGCAAGGAACTTATTATCAGGAACCTGATACGAACTTTATATCAATAGTGAAAAGAGATAAGAATCCATATGTAATTGGTACAGCAGTAAGTCCTCTTCCAACGGCTGGGATTCTGTGGGGATTCTTTGGTAGTATTGATGCACCTAGTGGATTAGGAATTCAAGGATCTTTAGCGGTGGCAGCAAGAACTGGATATAATGGGTTCTCCCAGGTTGCGATTGCTAACGGACCAATTTTACCTTTGGCTGTTGATTTGTTTGAATTTGATGTAATGGCAAGAAACCACATGGTCTATCTTGATTGGCAGACTAAAAGTGAGGATAATAACGATTACTTTATTGTTCAAAAAAGAAAGGATAATACAGAATGGGAAGATGTTGCTATTATAGAAGGAAAAGGAACTGTTTCTACGTTAAGCTATTACGACTATGTAGACAGCAAACCTTATAGCGGGGTGTCTTACTATAGATTGATGGTTGTAAACAAAAAAGGAGAAGGTTATCCTTCAAAAGTGAAAACAGTCATGATTGATAAAGACTTCGATGTGAGCTTGTTCCCAAATCCTGCAAAAGAGAATATTGCGATAAATATTGAATCTAAAAGTGAAAGTAACATCCGAATTAACGTTTATAACTCTCTTGGAAAAATGGTTTATAGTGATTATGTAACTATGAAAGAAGGTGCGAACAAGTATGATATGCAGTTAAATAATTTTGCTACCGGTGTGTATCATTTACAATTGAAGAATGATAACATTACACATAACGTGAGCTTCATTAAACAATAAGTAAGAGACTTGTTAGAGTTGGGTTGATTTCTAAACGTCAATTCAAAAGTATAACGGTATAGATATAAAAGAGGGTCTGCAATTATTGCAGACCCTCTTTTTTTGTTTAAGGCACATATCATATTGGATTAATAAGTCTAACATAGGACGTATAGTGTTGATAAAGCGAACCGGCGTTTTTTATCTAGAAGAAGGCCAGATGAAGTTCGTGAGTTCAATCCAATAGCATTCGTATAGTTGCCTATTTAAGGATTAAATTGTCATTTCTTAATTCCGTTGTAGATCAATTTTTAAAATAGAATAAAGAAACACTTAGAAATATTGTGAGCTCTATATTAAGGAGGAATACGATGTAATATCGTAATTAGTTTTTTTTAAAGAAGTTTACATGGTTCTTGAGATTAAGTTATATAAACGATACAAATGTGATGAAGGTTGTACTATGAAATAGGACAAGAGTTTACTTTTCTATTTAATAAATTAGGTGGGGAACGAGGCTGTCCTTATTAATATCTTATTTATTACGAACATATACTCTTTATCATTTTTTGTGGAAGGTTCATTCATGTCACGACATTTCATCATGCCAATGACATAGTTGGAATAAAGAATTCGACGAAAGTATAGGGTGTTTTATAAAATTAATGGAAAAATGATTCATAACTGTTATGGTACTGTTATGTTTTTTTCGGTTGAATGAAAAAAATACTTAAGGTGCTTGGCACATTAACTGTGGCTATTTTGGGTAATGAGAGGGTGTTTTGGTTATTGTATGGCTAAAGTATGGTGTGCTAGATTAGGGGTTTTTATTGTTTTTTGTAACATTGTAAATACGATTGCCGTTTAATCTGATTAGTTTAAATGGTAAGGGTATGATTTGATTTTGCACAGGTTGTGCATTTCTATAAATGAAAAGGGAAATATGTTTGGGATTTATAAATACACATTGTTGGCAATTACGCTTGCAATTTTCTCCTCAGTGAGCTACGCTCAATCTGATGAAACAACAAATAGTTCGTTACGAACTCAAAAAGTAGAGAGTAATGAAAATGCTTCCTACGCTAATTCAGAAAATGATAATAAAGAAACAACTGCTCAATCAAAAGAAGTTGTATCGAATACTGTAACTGCAATAGAGATTGGAGATCAAGTGCAGGTTACGGCAAACTCTTCTCAAAAAGGAATTCCAGCTCAAAATAATATAGAAGCCCAGAAAGGTAGAAAGGTATTATATGTAGCACCAGTTGGAGAACTCTATAAAGATGAAACCAGAAATGGGACGCTGGAAAAATCAACTGGATATTAAAACTAAATAGAGCAGGAAAACGACACTCAGTTGTTATTTTAACTTTACTATACTTACGTTAAGATGAAAAGATATTGTACTTGGGCAATAAGAAGGATGAATATTGCAGTATTAACTATAATACTGTTAAATGGGGTTTTGGTGGAAAGTGTTTCTGCTCAAAATTGCATGATGGTGCCTCAATCATTAAATAAGAGGGTGACAGAATCGGATTTGGTGGTAGAAGGAAAAATACTTGGCCAAAAAGCATTTTGGAATCATGATGAAAGTAAAATTTATACCGTGAACAAGGTAGAGGTTTATAAGGTGTTCAAAGGAACATTGCTTCAAAATGTGATCAGTGTAGTAACCGAAGGTGGTGTGGTTGGAATGAAGATGATGAAGGTTAGCCCTTCATTGAGTTTAGTTCCAGGAGAAGTGGGAATGTTTTCATTGAATATGAGTGGGGTTTCGTTGAAACAATATAATCCGAACTTTTTAAACAATGTTGGAAATTCAAACAACAAAATTCAAGTTGCTTCACCTAATGAAACACTATATACCAGTTATGGGTCTGCTCAAGGTTATATTAATTATGACAGATATTCGCAAAAAGCAGTTGGTGTATTTGATCAGTATGTAGATGTGGTAAATGATTTGTATATACAAATTAATAATATTACCAATCGTGGATATGCTGATATCGTTGCATTTGATGCAACAGGTTTTATTAAACAAACGAATAACGGTTCTAGAGCGGTAGTAACTATTACAAGTATTACAAATCCAGTAACTGGAAACAATACGGCTTCCGCAGGAACATATACAGAAATTCAAATTGTAGGATCTGGATTTGGAACTGCAGTGGGGCAATTGAGATTTGCGAACGCTGATGATGGTGGAGCGACTACAATAAACTGTCCAGCAGGATTGATTCTTTCTTGGACGGATACTCAAATTGATGTTTTGGTTCCAAACGGAGCCACTACAGGAAATGTGGAAGTAAGAAATGCAACTACAGGTTCTAATACAGGAAGTTTAATTGTACCTTATAACGTTACGAATTTAGGTAGTAGTGGTGTTGAAAATGCTGCAGATATGGTAAATACTAATGCCGTTGGAGGATATACTTGGACATACAGTACTAACTTCTATTCCAATCCTCAAGCAGTTGCACGATTTGGAGAATCACTTTGTGAATGGACCAATGCAACCGGTATAAATTGGGATACAGCGTCTACGACTTCAACTGTTGCTTGTGAAGGGGGCGGTGATGGAGTAAATATTGTAGCTTTCGATAATAGCTGTGGACTTCCAGGTGGAGTATTAGGAACTTGTTATTCATACTACTCAGGATGTTATTCTGGTGGAATTCTATCTTGGTATGTAAGCGATTTAGATATTAAATTTGATGCAGGGCAGAATTGGAATTTTTTGGCTGGTCCTCCTGCTTTTTCCGAATACGATTTCAAAAGTGTTGCAATGCATGAGGTTGGACACGGACATCAATTAGGACATTTTGCTTTAAGCTCTGATATTATGTATTGGTCCCTTACAAATGGATTTCAAAATGTAACGATTGATGCGAATGCATCGAATGCAGGTTTGTTTGTGATGAATAGAAATTCTACCAGTGCAGGAAGCCCCCCGTATGATGCTGAAATTGCACATGTAGGACATTCTGGAGGTAGTTTTGCAGGCAACGGATGTGGACCAGGAGCGATGGTGCCTTATACTTGTGTTGCAGGACCAAGTTGTTATGATGGGATTTTAAACCAAGATGAAACATCTATAGATTGTGGTGGTGTTTGTCAAACTTGCGCAGCAAAATGTGCCAACGGACTTCAGGACGGAGATGAAACAGGAGTGGATTGTGGTGGACCATGTGCAGCATGCTGTGTACCACCTTCTAATGATTCAATTCAAAACGCAATCGTTGTTGCGGTATGTCCTCTTACAACATCAGGTGATAATTCTTGTTCAACCGATGATCCGGCATATTCTACTGGTTGTGTGACTGGTGATAATATGATGTGGTATTCGGTTACATTGGGACCTTTAGAGGATGGATTAGATGTAACTATTAGCAACTCATCAAGTGGCGGTGATTTTGATATTGTGGTGGTAGGAAATTATCCAACAACACCAGCTGCCTATGGAGTAGATTGTGGAGTTCAAGGGACCTACACATTTACAGGATTGCCATCAGATTCTATTTATTATATAGGTATTGGTTCTGCAGCTGCGGATGTAGGTACATATGATATATGTGTAACAGCAACTGGTAGTCCATGTGTAGGAGGAGCACCTGCAAATGATAATATATGTAGTCCAGTTGCTTTAACAATGAATACATGTCAGAATACAATTCAAACAGATTCTTGTTCAACAGCTGATTTTACAGATGGAGGTTGTATTGCCGCAGGTTCTATGTCGGTTTGGTATAGCTTTACATTAACCGCACCTAATAACGAAGTTTCAATTAGTTTTGATTCAAATACCTTTTTAGGAGGTCAAGTAGGACTAATGATTCTTGATTCCGTATGTGCAGATCCAAATTTTGTTTGGTCTGATTGTGGAAATGCAGGTACTGATACTTTTAATATTTCGTCTTTAGATTTTGATACTACGTATTATTTAATGGTGTCTAGTCCACAAGGAAGTCAAGGTGATTTTGAATTGTGTATCAACCAGTCGTTTGATCCATGTGTATTGGCTCCGGCTGCTAATGATAGTTTATGTAACGCAACAGTTTTGAATTTTGGAGTTGGTGGACAAGTTTGTGTGACTGGTCAATCTAATGATTGCTCGTTCCCAGATTATAGCGTTGGATGTATTTCAGCTAATGCAAATACGGTTTGGTACGAATTTGATCTTGACAGTATCAGTTCTGATATTGAGATGACGTTTAGTAATTCAACTTTTGGAGATGATACGGTGCGAGTTGGTATATTAGAGGGTGTTCGATGTGATTCTTTGATTGGATGGGTATATAGTGGATGTATAAAAGCATCAACGGATACGGTTACAGTTAAAGGTTTAGATTCCACGCGTAAGTACTACATCATGATAGCCACAGAAAATGGAAGTGAAGGTAACTTTGATATGTGTTTAACACAGTCTGTTGATCCTTGCTTTGCATCTGGTAGTCCTATCAATGATACTTTGTGCGGAGCACAAACAATTCCAACCAACGGAACCTGTTTGACGGGTCAGACTAACGTTTGTTCTAATAATTCAGAACATTTTGGAGGTTGTATGGGCGCGGGAACCAATGTAGTGTGGTACAGGTTTACCACTGCTGCTGCTGCAAGTAATATGGTAGAAATTACATTGTCAAACTATGATTTCACAGGCAATGTTGAAATGTTATTAATTGCTGGTCAATTGACTCCTACTATTGATTGTAACGTTCGATCTGAATTCTTAGCGGGGACACAATGTGGATCTCCAGCTGATACCTTTTCATTTGATCGACTTGGAGATTCTTTAGTTTATTACCTAGCAGTAGGAACTTTGGATGGTGAAGAAGGAGATTTTGATATTTGCTTAACAGAAGGAACCGTTCCTCCAGGGGTGCGAGTTGGACCAGAGCAGGATTGTGATGGAGCAATATCATTATGTAATAGTAGCTACACTCAAACAGATTCTTATCTAGGATTTGGTACACAAGAAATTACAACCGGATCTACTTGTATCGGAACGAATGAAACAAACTCCTTGTGGTTTGTATTTACGGTTCAAACGTCAGGAGCATTTGGATTTGATATTGCGACTGCGAATGATTATGACTTTGCCTTATATAATATCTCAGCAGGTGGATGTGCAGGTATAGCGGCGTCTACTCCTGATCGATGTAACTGGTGTTATGATCCGGGTATAACTGGATTGGATGTTACTAGCCCAAATGCCACCATTCCTTTAGATGAGCCAGGTTCGGCACCGTGTAATCGAATTATGGATGGATTGAATGTAAATGCAGGCGAGACTTATGCGTTAATGATTGATAATTATACTGCGGATAATAATGGTTTCACATTGACTTTCAATGGAGCATCAATATATGATACTATACCTCCTCAAATTTGGTCTGGAGCACCGGACTGTGGAAACAACGCTATTATAATAAACACAGATGAGCCTATTCAGTGTGCAACTGTTGATTTAGGTGACTTCATCGTAACGAATTTAGATGACGGATTAGATTATAGTTCTGTATTTGATAGTGCAACAGGTGTTGGGTGTAGTGGAGCGATAGGGCAAACGACAAATCAGATTATACTTCATCATAGTGGAGGATTACCTTCTGGAAATTATAGAATCACGATAGCAGCCTCTCCTTTATTGGCAGATAAATGTAATAATGTTATTTTAGAAGGTGGTTATATTGATTTGGAATATGTAATTGCTCGATTGAGTGCCGTTGCTTCACCAATTGTGTTATGTACAGCTGGTGATCCAGTTACAATAACGGCAAGCGGATTACCTGCTGGAGAGGTGTATATTTTAAATCCTGGTGGAATAGCGAATTCGACAGGGATATTTACAGTGAACCCGACGACGACAACTGTTTATTCAATAACGTCTACTTATGCAGGTTGTTTAGTTAGTACGAATATAGGGATACAAGTTATTTCTGAATTTACGACGGTAACGGATCCTACTTATATCAAGATTTGTGCAGGGACAGTTGATATTGTAGCTTCTGCAACCATTAACGGAAACCCATGTAGAAATTGTGTGTTTAATTGGGGTGCTCCAATTAGCACTACATCAGGTAATGTAGAGTACGATACAGTTAATCAAGGAGCTGGTACTTATTCTGTAATTGCAACTTCACCATTGGGTTGTACAGCGACACAAGCAGATGCACAGATAGACATAGCAAGTCCATCAGGAGGTGGAGTTTGTGAAGTGATGTATGTTGCAGGAGATGGTGTAGGAGTAGGAACAAATAGTGGACTTACTAAGGATGCCCCGACAACATTAGATTCAGCGCTGGCAAGAGCTATTTGTACAAATACGGTAATAAAATGTGCGGTAGGCGATTACAATTATGATTACTACTTAAGTATTAACAGCTTTATCACCATAGAAGGTGGGTTTGATGCAGCATATGCAACAAAATCATCTGACCTAAGTGGTGCCAATGGTACACGATTTATCAGAAGTGCTACTACCGCGGATGATGGTGATGTCGACGGTACAGAATACAGTATGTTTAAGGTTGTAACTGGATCGGAAGCATTTAGATTCCAAGATGTAAAGATAATAATGCCATCTACGCATGCTGCAGCAAGTGAAAAATCGAACTATGCTATTAACCTAGGAATAGGTTGTACGAATTATAATATTGTACGATGTGTAATTGATGCTGGAATTGGTGCAGATGAATAAGATGGATATGCGAAATATTAACTGTGATCTTATAGATCAAAATAAGATATACCCGATATTAAATATTAATGGATTTGATATGATGAAAAGGCTAACAATACTATTAAGCTTTATAATATTGACTTATGCTGCTAATGCACAAGTACAGATATATTATACTGGATTTGAAGCTGCAGAACCAACTTGGTCTGAGTCGACAGGTTCGATTGATAACGTAAATACGGTATGTTCAGATGCCTGTTTTGGTAGTTGTGGATTGCAATCTGCCGGAGCAAGTCAGATCGATATTGATGCACATATGCATTCAGATGATTTAATATCTTTTAAAGGAGGTAAGTTTTACAGTATTACTATATATGCAAAAGATAATAATTTATCTGGATTTGGTGGTTTAGGTCGAGTGGTTTTAACTGCTGATCAGACGGCTGCGGGGCAGGATGCCATAGGAGGTGCAGAAGTTTTGTATGATGCTGTTGCAATAGGAGGGACGGATTTAACCGCAACTTGTTTGCAGTTTACGATGTCATATCAGCCTACTGTCGATGCTGATTTATACATTGGAATTCGTGCATGGAGAGATTATGCAGCTATTGCACTAAGTAACCAAGGGGTACTTATTGATGAAATTGAGGTGATAGAATCAGATTGTCCAACTCCTATTACTATGGCATCACTATCTTGTGCTGCAACGCCAGATTTAACGGATAAAATAAATGACATTTCAACCCCATGGAATTATTATATTTCTGGAGCCGGTGGATTGTCCGTTTGGGATTGTGGGTGTACTTCTGGAGCAAATGAGCTGTTCATTGATGCAATTACAATCTCAGGAACTACTTTGGACGTTGCTATTGATAATTTAGGAGCAGGTTTTGCTGGAGACATAGAAGTACAACTCTTTGAAGGTGGCTGTGGATCACACGGATGTTTTACATCGTTGGTTGGGACCTATTGTGGTTCTGCGCCATTAATTATTTCCGAAACAGGTTTGAATACGGGAGATTATACGATGGCAATAAGTTCTAGTTCGAATTCAAGTGGCACTACTGCATCTTTTGAGATGTGTATCAGAGATGATGGAAATCCCTGCCCAAATCCATTGGCCACTTGTAATAATTTGCCAGGTGATGCATACGCAGTATATGCACCGGACGATGGATCACCAAATATAGAATGTAATGAGATGAACGCAACCGGTGGGTCAACTGGTGGAGCAAGTGCATTGGTAACTTTAGATGCTGGTGCAACAGATGTAGGAACATCTGTTGCAATTACAGGTTATGATGTTATTACAGCAGACAACTTTTCTTGTACCACTACAGATATAACACTTACGGATGTTGGAAATAATAGTAATTGGACTGGATGCGATGGATGTAACCTTGTATCTGGATCATTGTCTTCTGCAAGTGTAGAAGTGGACTACTCGCCAGGTGATTATGGTCGAAAAGATATTTCAACGGCAGCTGCGGACTATTGTGGTTTTCTAAATATGGTGGTGGATAACGCTACTGCTGGTCCTATTTTAGGATCATCAGATGTATGTCCTGATACAGTGCAATTTTCAAGTTCTGATGCCGGAACAATAGGATATACTTATGAGTGGTTTGTTCAAAATCCTACAGGAGGAACATCTACGATACTTAATGATACCTTGGATGCTACTGGTATTGTACTTGGAAATAGCACAGCTTCTACAATTCGATTTGTGGTTAAATTGTTAATTACTTCTCAATGTTGTGGTCCAACGGATACGGTGTTCTTTAATACGGATGTATTTCCAAATCCTTCGGCACCTGGAACTATTTCTCCAGATACAAATTGTGTAGGAGGAGAAGATACAGTGCTTGTGTCACCATCGATTTTTGGTTATACTTATAATTGGTATAATGCAGCTGTTGGAGGTACTTTACTAAATAGTGGAGATAGTTCTTATGTAGTAGATAGCACTTTATTAGGAGATACATGGTACTATGCCGAGGCAGTGGATGCGAATGGTTGTGTAAGTACCGATCGTGATTCAGTTTTGTTACATGGTCAGTATTATGCACCAGTTGTACCTTCTGTGAGTTCTTGTGGGACCGGAGTTATTACGGTTTGTGTGTCAAATGCTATAGCAGGAGCAAACTATACTTGGTATCAAGATGCAGCATTAACTTCTCCGGACAGTATATTGCAAAATGGAATATCATCGTGCTACGGAATACAAGTAGATTCAGGTCAAACGACAAGTCAAGTATATGTAACCATGATAGATGGTACATGTAATGAATCAAATGCAACTGTAGCGATTGCCAATGTGCCATCATCACCTACATCGTTGTATTTTAAAGATTTGAATGGAAACCAAGATTGGTTTGATGGAGGAAATTGGACAACTTCACTTGTTTCCGCTGTTCCTGCTGGGTGTACTCCGGGATGTGGAGTGAATGCTCAAATTGTTAATGCTTGTGATATCGCCTTTTTTAATGGACTTGTTCCTGCGGCTTGTAATACGATTACGATTCGACCAGGAGCATCTTTAACTTTTGTTGATTCGAAGGCAGAATTACAAGTTTGTGGGAATTGGATAAATAGAGGTGATTTAATTATGGATATTGGTTTGGTCAATTTTGTTGGAACTTCTGGTTCTCAACGATTGCGACAATACTTATCTAGTACTGGAGATTTCTTTAATGTAACAATTGATAACCAAGATGCTACGGATGCCAGAGTGTATACGATGGGAGCAACAACGGATCGAGATGTGGTAATTAAGGATGGAGCAAGACTTACTCTGTTGAATGGATTGTTGGATGTGGATAATTCCGTAATTAACACTAAAAATGTACACATTCAGAGTTCTGATCCGAATGCAATCGTTTCTTATAGTGCAAATAGTTTTGTCGTAGGAAATTTAATTCGTGAGTTGGCAGCAGGTAATAACTATGATTTTCCAGTAGGGAATTTCCCAGGAGGGACATATTACAATTCTTATCAATTATTTCAGTTGCAAAATGTGGCATCTATGACTGGAGGAATGACAGACTTAACCGTTCGATTTGATGCTACCACTACGGATGATACAGCTGGTGTTGGTGCATTGGGAGTTGGGATTGATAATGTATTAGATAATGGAGATAATACTGGGTCTTTTGATGGAATATGGACCGCAAATCCAGATGTTGGAAGTGCAACATATGACATTACCTTGCAAGGAACGTATTATAGTGAAGATGATACGGTTTGGATGACTGTATTGAAAAGAGATACTGGGTCGACAACAGGATTGGTTTGTTCAGATGTAACTGTATATGCAGATGCGGCAGTAGGAACAGGAAGCGTAACGAATGCAGGAAATGCAGTGGGGAATACTTCGGGAACCTCAGCTACCACAATTGATGATGCTGGAGACATATTAACAATGGATTTTGCAGATACTATTCGAGGAGGTCAACCATATACCATTTACGGAGATTATACATGTACAGGAGCTCGATTCATGGAGTACTCATTAGATGGGGCAGCATGGACAGATGTTGGTGCATTTGCTGATTTAACAGGAACTGGTATTGTTATTACTCCTCCAACAGATTATCGATATGTCCGAATTGGACAAACCGCTCCATGTGGAGGAACTGCAGGAGGGAATCAAACATTTACAACGGCCAATGATGGAACAAACGCGTTTACCGTACCGGCAGGAGTAACATCAATTACAGTCCAAGTTTGGGGCGCTGGTGGTGGTGGTGGTGGAAATCCTCAAAACCAAGACGGCGGCGGTGGCGGCGGTGGCGGTGGCTATAGTGAATCAACTATTGCAGTAACACCAGGACAGCAGTTTGACGTAACCGTAGGTGCAGGAGGTAGTGGAAGTTGTGGAAACACTCATGGAATCGCGGGAGGTCAGTCATTCTTTAACACCGTAGGTACCGTCATGGCAAATGGTGGTGGTGGTGGACTAAGAAGAACCAACAATGGAGGAGACGGAGGAGCTGGAGCAGCTGCTGGAGCAGGTACAATTACTCGAACTGGAGGAAATGGAGCTGAAGGAATAAATAGTAACGCCGGTGCTGGTGGAGGTGGAGGTGAAGGAGCTGGACCTACTTGTAATGGACAAGCTTTAGTAGTTACGGATCATCAAACTGCTGGAGGTACAGGATGTGCTGGAGGTGGAGATGGAGGAGATGGAGGAACTGCCGGTTCCAACAGTAACAATGGTTATGATGGAACTGGACCTGGTGGCGGTGGCGGTGGAGCTGCAGACGAAGGTAGTAATAACCGATGTGGAGGAGATGGAGCAGATGGATCCGTGGTAGTTACTTGGCCATCTACGAGTTTAAATGCAGAGGTTACACATATAAGCGCCATTGGTCAAAATTGTGTAATAAGTGGAGGTTTACCTTATCCTTGGACGTTTGATTCAAGTATTGATAATGTGACTGCTGGTATCCAAGGAAGTTTGGCGATAGCTAGTAGAACTGGGTATCCAGGTTTTTCTCAATTCGCAATTGGAGTAGCACCGGAATTGCCATTGGCAGTGAGCATGGTAAACTTTACGGGTGTTGCGAAGAACAATGCTGTTTTCTTAAATTGGATTACGGAATCTGAAAAAGAAAATGATCATTTTATTCTTCAACGTTCTCAGTCTGGAAGTATGAATGATTGGGATGATGTAGCAACGGTTGATGGACAAGGAAGTACTTCTTTGGAACAAGTCTATAATTACGTAGATATGAAACCATTCAATGGTTTGTCATACTATCGTTTGATGGTTGTCAATAAGAAAGGAGAAGCATATCCAACAAATACAATTGCAGTTACTCTTGAAAAAGATATTGAGCTTACACTTTATCCGAATCCAGCTCGAAATGAGATTCATTTGAATATTGAGGCATCAAGTAATGGCTACAGTCAATTGATTGTTTACAATGCGATTGGAGAAGTTGTATATCAGAAGTGGGTAGAGATGAAGAATGGTCTAAACATGCACAGAATTAATCTTACGAGTTTTGAATCTGGAGTGTACCATTTGCAATTGAAAAACACTAATAGTACTCAAAACATGAAGTTTGTTAAGAATTAAATTAGAATCACAATAAGGTTGCCAGATCTATATTATCAGGTAATTGAAAGCTTAAAAGGACTGGATTTATCCGGTCCTTTTTTTTTGTGGATGAGGTTAATAAGTTAAAAAGTTAATTTAATACGTTAATATCTTTGGATATACGGTGGGAAACGGTATTTTTGCGGACTTGAAATTTTAAGAAATGGCTTTAATTAATAAAATAAGACAAAAATCTGGATTAGCGATCTTTTTGGTTGCATTGGGATTGATTGCGTTTTTGGTAGGAGGGGATTTGTTATCTCCTAATTCAGCATTGTTTGGATCTACTGATAATAGCGTAGGGACCGTAAACGGTACGAAGGTAGATCAGAATACGCTGAAAACTGAAATAGACTATCTTTTGTCCAACTATCAGGCAAACTCGCCTAACCCAGTATCGGAAAGTCAGAAAGAGGCTTTAAAAGGGGAGGCGTGGAACCGTATCATATTTGATCTTGCATACGTTCCGAGTTTTACTGATTTAGGAGTGCTGGTAACAAAGCGAGAAAGAGATGATATGTTGGCGGGGAATAATATTCACCCTCAGCTTAAGCAATCATTTGTTGATCCACAAACTGGACAATTTAGCAGAGAGCAGTTGGTTAACTTTATTCAGACGTTTGAACGTGAGACACCTCCAGAAGGAATGGATGCACGTGAATTTATGGATCGTAAAAATAGCTGGATGGCTTTTAGAACACAGATACCAGAAGGTAGATTGCAGCAAAAATATTCCAACCTTTTAGCAAAGTCTTCTTATGTGACGAAAGCAGAAGCTGAGCGAAATTATAAGGGAGCAAGTACGGTAGCAAATATTAAATATGCATATGTGCCGTTTTATACAATTGCTGATTCTACAGTAGAAGTAACAGACGCAGCATTGAACGCTTACCTTACAAAAAATGCAAAGAAATTTGAAACAGAAGGTACTAGATCATTTGATTACGCTGTGTTCAAGATTAGTCCTTCTGCCGAAGATACTGCAGCAGTAATGCAGGAAGTGGCAGAAATCAAAGAAGAGTTTATCGGTTCTGTAAATGACACCTTGTTTGTAAATCAATATTCAGATAATCCAGTTACTCCGTCAAAAATGTTATTGGCAAATTTACCTCGTGCATTGCAGACTATGGCATTGGATAGTGGTGTAATAAGTGATCCTGTACAAGAAGGAGGTCAGATAGTAGTGTATAAAATCACGAACATTGTAGAAGACACTAGTTTTTCAGTAAAAGCAAGCCATATCTTGGTAAAATGGGATTCTGATACAGATGAGGACAAAGCGATTGCAAAACGTAATGCACGTTCTATTTTAGATAGTATCCGTGGTGGAGCTGACTTTGCTGAAATGTCAATAAGACATAGCAAAGATTTTGGAAGCGGATCACGTGGAGGAGATCTTGGTTGGTTTGGAGAAGGACAAATGGTTCCAACTTTTAACGATGCTGTATTTGCTAAAGAAGGAAAAGGCTTGATTAATGAAATTATTGAATCACAGTTTGGATATCACTTGATTAAAGTGACAGAGCCAAAATCTAACGATAGTTATATCGTGTCGAAGATATCTAGACAGGTATTTGCAGGTGAGGAGACGAAAGATCGTATCTACAGAGAAGTAAATGATTTCATGACAGGAATTACTACATCAGAAGCATTTTCGGCTAAAGCGGACTCGGCAAAAGGGTTTACGAAATATTCTTCAGGGAACGTTGGTTCAATGGATCCACGATTGCCTGGATTGCAAAAAGGACGTTCTGTGATACAGTGGGCATTTTCTGAGGCAGATGAGGAAGAAGTATCTAAAGTGTTAACTTTGGATGAAGCGTATGTAGTGGCAGCCTTGACAAAGGTTGTTCCTAAAGGAACTAAAGATTTAGAATCAGTTCGAGAGGAGGTTGCTTTAAAAGTACGTAATGAGATGAAGGCAAAACAAATCATTGAGAAGTTAGATTTAACGAAGTCAATGGAAGAAATGGCAACTAGCTATGGGAAAGATGCTACTGTGAAATCTCTTAATGCGGTGAACCTTTTAACATCCTCTATGGATGGTGTTGGAATTGAGCCAGTAGCAATTGGTGCTTCATTTGCTTTGAAAAATGGAGAAAAGTCAAAAGCTATCATAGGAGACAATGGCGTATTAGTAGTTGAAATGGCTGCTTTGACGGAACCAGCTGCTAAAGATAACTTTGATGCTGAGAAAGCAACACTATTGCAAAACGCAGCTACCAAAGCAGGAGGAGCGGCTTTTCAAGCATTGAAAGAATTAACTGAAATTGAAGATAATCGATACCGATATTATTAATTAGTACGAATATTATATTTAATTAATTAAACTCCTGAGTCAACGTAATTTGACTCAGGAGTTTTTTTTTGATGGGAACAAATCAATTTGATCTAGAATTGCTGCTGGTATTAAGATCAATTAGAAGAATCAATCGGTTACCTACATTTTGTATTCGGGCACAAGCGTAGAATTCGTGGAATGTATTTTGAAAGATTATTGATTTGTAATTCATAATTTCTCATTTAATTTCTGAATATGGAACTAGAAATTAAATGAGAAGCTTTAATCAGTTGCTTTGTAACCTACAATATTCAAAGACTTCTTGTCGAGTTAGAGCCAAATAAGGACTTCTTTTATGTTAAGGGAATTAAGAAGGAGTTAAAGTTTGTCTTTAAGATATTGCGCAGTGTAGCTTTCTTTCTGTTTTGTTTTAACTAATTCTTCCGGTGTTCCTTGGAAAAGTAGGTTGCCTCCTTTTTCTCCTCCTTCAGGTCCCAAATCGATTAAATGATCCGCACATTTGATGATGTCCAAATTGTGTTCAATAATCACTACACTATGTCCCATTTCGATTAATGAGTGAATGGACTTCATTAACTTCGCGATATCGTGAAAGTGCAAGCCCGTTGACGGTTCGTCAAAAAGGAAAAGAATGTTTTTGGAAGTACCTTTTTTATTTAAATAAGTCGCAAGTTTAACTCTTTGCGCCTCGCCACCAGAAAGGGTAGAAGAAGCTTGTCCTAGCTTTATGTATCCAAGTCCAACATCTACTAGGGGTTGAAGTTTATCAAGCAATTTTGTTTGACCTTCAAAAAAAGAGATGCTTTCATCGATGGTCATATCTAGGATTTCGGCAATATTCTTTTCTCTAAATTTGACTTCAAGGATGTTGTCTTTAAATCTTTTTCCTTGACATCCTTCACATTGTAATTGAATGTCCGCCATGAATTGCATCTCTACCGTAGTGACACCTTCTCCTTTACACGCTTCACAGCGGCCGCCATCAACGTTAAAAGAAAAATGAGAGGCTTTGTAGGCTTGAGACTTCGCAATTGGCGTACGCACCATTAGATTTCGAATTTCATCGTACGCTTTCGTATATGTGACGGGATTGGAACGTGATGATTTCCCAATTGGGTTTTGATCAATAAACTCAACGGATTCCAATAACTCGGTACTCCCCTTAACTTCCCGAAATAGGCCAAGTCCTTCGCTAGATCCAGTTCCAAGTCTCTTGGACAAAACGGGATAAAGAATTTTTTTAATTAAGGAAGATTTTCCAGAGCCACTAACTCCTGTTACTACGGTTAACGCGTTTAGCGGAATCTCAACGTCAATATCTTTTAGATTGTTTTCTGATGCACCAATTATTTCTATACGATTAATTGATTTTCGTCGGTGCTTGGGTACTTCGATAAGCAATTCAGAACGAAGGTATTTACCTGTTAAGGTAATACGATCTGAATTGACCAACTCATCATACGTTCCTTGGAAATTGAGGGTTCCACCCAATACGCCTGCTTCCGGACCAATATCTACAATTTGATCAGCGGCTTTCATTGTTTCTTCATCGTGTTCTACTACTATTACCGTGTTCCCAAGGTCACGAAGCGATTGTAGCACACCAACCAGTCTATTCGCATCTCTTGGATGTAAACCGATGCTGGGTTCATCTAATATGTACATAGAACCAACTAATGCACTCCCAAGCGAAGTAGCTAAATTGATACGCTGCGTTTCTCCACCGGATAATGTGGATGACAATCGATTTAATGAAAGATATCCAAGTCCAACACGATCCAAATAACTTAATCGATGGGTAATCTCCGTAATGATTCGTTCCGCAATTTTCACATCCTCTCCATCGGTCTTAAATTCGTTGAAAAAAGTTAGAGCCTTAGAAATAGGGAGTAATACGATGTCAGTAATCGTTTTGTCCTGAACTTTTACATATTGGGTATCTTTACGTAATCGACTTCCATGGCAATCTGGACATATCGTTCTCCCTCGATAACGAGAGTACATTACGCGATATTGAATTTTATATAAATTAGATTCTACTTCTTTGAAAAAGGCATTAAGGCCTTCAAAATATTTATTTCCTGTCCAAAGAAGTTCAATTTCCTCTTCTGAAAGATCAGAGTATGATCGGTGAATTGGGAAATCAAACTTAATTCCATTTTTAAGAAGTGGCTGTAACCATGCGTTCATCTTATCTGTTCTCCAAGGGGCAATGGCCCCTTCAAATACGGAAAGAGATTTATTTGGGAAGACAAGATTGAGGTCGAGTCCCAGCACGCTTCCAAATCCTTCACACGATCGACAAGCTCCGTAAGGATTGTTAAAGGTGAAGAAGTTGACTCCTGGAATTTCAAACGACATGCCATCTAGTTCAAACCGATCAGAGAATGTATGAAATTCTTTGTCATTTATTGAAATATTGCATTCCCCTTGCCCTTCAGAAAAGGCGGTTTGAATAGAGTCTGAAAGACGAAATTCCAAATCTTCAGATCGTTCATCGGGTACAACGATTCGATCTATTAATATTCGCACTTCTGAAGTTTCCGCTTTTTTCGCATTTACTTCTTCGATAAAAGTGGCTTTTCCATCAACAAAGAGACGTGTAAATCCTTTTTGAATGAGAATGTCCAATTCTTTTTTGAACGTTCGATCTTTAACTCGATGTAGTGGAGCTAATATAAATACTCTATCTCCTTCTTTTTGTTTAAAAATAAAATCAACGACATCGGAAACGGAATCTTTTTTTACTTGATCTCCAGAAATGGGAGAATAGGTCTTTCCGATTCGAGCAAATAATAATTTTAAATAATCATAGATTTCCGTTGAAGTTCCTACTGTAGAGCGAGAATTGGATGTATTTACTTTTTGTTCTATTGAAATTGCCGGCGAGATTCCTTTAATGTAATCCACTTCGGGTTTATCCATACGACTTAAAAATTGTCTTGCGTATGAACTAAGACTTTCTACATACATTCGTTGCCCTTCTGCGAATAATGTATCAAAAGCCAAAGAAGATTTACCCGATCCGGATACCCCAGTAATAACGATCATTTTGTTACGTGGAATAGCTACAGATAGGTTTTTCAGATTGTTTACCCGGGCATTTTTTATCAGGATAAAAGATTTTGGGTCTTTGGCGTCTATATTGTCGGATTTCTTCATGTGGATGGATTAATGCAAAAGTAATAGAATTTGATTAAAAAATAGCGATGATGTCAGAATCAGGTAATCCAAAAAAAGGGAATACAGAAGGTTGAAGTAAATCCTTTGTCAAACTCATAAAAAAAATTACATTTGTGGAAATATATTAAACTACCATGAGCGTATTAGTTGATAAGAATTCAAAAATTATAGTACAGGGATTTACAGGTTCCGAAGGAAGTTTTCATGCAGGTCAGATGATTGACTACGGCAGTAATGTTGTAGGAGGTGTAACTCCTGGTAAAGGAGGTAATACTCATTTGGACAAGCCTGTTTTTAATACAGTAGTTGATGCTGTAGAATCTACCGGAGCAAATGTTTCGATCATTTTTGTGCCACCTGCTTTTGCAGCGGATGCAATTATGGAGGCAGCAGATGCTGGAATTGCCGTTATTGTTTGTATCACGGAAGGAATTCCTACAAAAGATATGATCGCTGTAAAAGAATATATTACAGGTAGAGATTGTCGTTTAGTAGGACCAAACTGCCCAGGAGTAATGACGCCGGGTGGAGCAAAAGTAGGTATTATGCCCGCTTTTATATTTAAAGAAGGAAGAATTGGAATTGTTTCTAAATCAGGAACATTGACATATGAAGCTGTGGATCAACTTACGAAAGCTGGTTTAGGGCAAAGTACAGCAATTGGTATTGGAGGAGATCCAATTATTGGAACAAGTACAAAAGATGCAGTTGAACTTTTCATGAATGATCCAGAAACGGATGGTATTGTAATGATTGGAGAAATTGGAGGTCAAATGGAGGCTGAAGCTGCACAATGGATCAAAGAAAATGGAACTAAGCCGGTAGTTGGATTTATTGCTGGTCAAACAGCTCCTGCTGGAAAACGAATGGGACACGCAGGTGCGATCATTGGTGGAGCAGATGATACGGCAGAAGCAAAAATGAAAATTATGGCTGAATGTGGAATTCACGTAGTTGAATCACCTGCAGAAATCGGTGAAACGATGGCTAAAGTGATTTCTAAATAAAGTTATTTGATGTAAAATTCTTTTAAATAAGAATTCAAGAGATTAAAAGCCCGAACATTTGTTCGGGCTTTTTTTATGCATTTGAGACTCTTAAGTTGGGTTGTATGGGTATTATATGAGCATAAAGTCCATGATTTGATCTCGGTAAATTTCCCTTTTAAACAAATTCTGGTATCTTTGATTGGATATATGCTGAATGTTAAGCAATACTTTATCGTTTATATGAAAAAGATTTTACCTATTCTACTCGTTGTGTTTTGTGCTTTTGTAAGTGTAAAACAAGCAAACGCTACACACGCACAGGCTGGAAACATTACATACCAGTATTTGGGAGATAGTACGTATTGTGTGTTTCTGGATTTCTTTTGGAATTGTGGGGTGGATGGAAGTATTCCGGCAGGTGCTCCCACTACAGCATCCGTTCAAATTAATTCTCCATGTGGAAATTTAGGAAGTGTGACTATGGCACTTGAAAGTCAGGTGGAGGTAACGGATTTACAATGTGGTGTTAGTAGTTGCGTTGATCCAGGGAATGTGAATGCAGAACCGGGAACAATTCGATATCGATGGAAAGCGACGGTTAAGTTGCCTACTCACTGTAATGAATGGACTTTTTCATACAGCTTATGTTGTCGAAATGGAGAAATCACCAATTTGGATAATCCAGGATCGGCTACGTTTTATACAGAATCAACCCTTGATAACTCTTCAGGTTTAAATAATAGTTCACCCGTATTTTTGGAAGCAGGAGTACCTGGTTTATGTGAAGGTGATTATTGGGAGTTTTCATTTGGAGCAGTTGACTTTGATGGAGATTCATTATGGTATGAGTTAGTTGCACCTTTGGATGGAGCTGGTGCTCCGATTGCTTATGTAGCCCCTTTTAGCCCAACTTATCCAATTGAAACAGTTCAGGGTTTCATGAATTTTGATGCTACTACTGGAGTACTTAGTGGTCAGCCTACTGCGAATTTTCAAATGGCAGTTATTTCAGTATTGATACATGAATATCGAGATGGAGTAGAGATTGGAACCACACGAAGAGATGTGCAGGTAATTACATCGGATGATTGTCAGGATGTAGTAGCACAAGTTGAATATGGTGGAATGAGCGTTCTTTTAGGGACACAAACAGATGATTCAACGGTTTCGGTTTGTGCTGGAGGAGTACTAGCTGTACAAATGTCATGGGCTGATACGAATTTATTGGCGTTGCCAACGCTACTTGGAATTTCTACTTTGGATTTGATTGGACTTTCTGATGCTACACTTGAATTTGAAAATTCAATTCAAGATTCAATTTTTGGAACATTGATCATTAATGCGGGCCCATCAGATACAGGTTTACATGTGTTGGAAATAACCATTGAAATCGAAACGGATAGCTGTTTAAAAGAGCGACAAACATTTAATTATTATATCAATGTGGTTCCAGATTTAGAATTAGGAGATTCACTGATCTATTGTAATACTGGTGACTCAATACTTATGACGGGTAATGATGCAGGGAATTTGACATGGTATCACATTAATGGTGGTTTTCCGATAGGATTATCTAGTGATACGATCAATCATCCGTTTGCAGCACCTGAAATTACAACGGATTATGTGGCGACAAGTGATATTGAGGGTGGTTGTAAAAACATTGATACTATTAGAGTATTTACCTATCCAGTATTTGAGATGCCTGACACTATTTATAACTGTTTGGATGATTCACTTATTGTCGTTCCGATTTGGTTAGATTCTGCTCAAATGGAATCTGTAAACTATTTATGGTCAGACAATGCAACTGATTCTATTTATTTCCGTGATGAAAATACTCAGACTGAGGATAGTTCCAGATTTGTTGGTGTAACCATGGATAACGGTACATGTATCGTATGGGATTCGAGTTGGATTGCATTTACTCAGTGCTTTTTAGAGATTCCAAATGTCTTTACTCCTAATGGAGATAGTGTTAATGATATGTTTGAATTGCAGCATTATGATGCTGGTAAGTGGGATTTAGTGATCTATAATAGATGGGGAAGAAAAGTGTTCTTTGAGTCTCCTTATGAGAATAAGTGGGGTGGAGATAATTTACCAGATGGGAACTACTTTTATCGACTTACGCATCAACAACTAAGAGAGGAATATGAGGGGTGGTTTAGACTTTCAAGGTAGTCTGTAAACCATTTATTTTGTTCAGTGAGAGAATGTTTGATGTCTATAACTGAATACTTTGTTTGAAAATAATTATTAAGAATCATTCATTTCGCATCTACATTTCTGTGTAGAAGATTCTTAAGAGAAAAAGCTTAGCCTGCCGACTATGGTATTGTTTGTGATGAAGGCAGACTAGTTTAAGTTAAATAAATAAACAATTAAAGCCGAATCTATAATTGATTCGGCTTTTTGTATCTTTATGAAGTTTCACACGTATTTACACAAAATATACAAGTTTCATTTAATCACGTATTATATTTTATTTTAAAAATTATTTATTAATGTTATTGAACAAAAAGAAGAACGGTTCTTTTGTATTTAAAATTTGGTCTGGTTTTAGTCCGATTGTTGCCTGTTTGCTTTTGGCAGGATTAATAAGCTCGAAAGCTTTGGCGCAGGAATTGCATTTTGTAGCCGAAAGTGGTCCGCCTATTTCATTGAATGGCGAGACATTGATCAATGGTTGGTGCGGAGCTTTACAGGCACCTCAATTCAGCAATATCGATATCGATGACGATGGGGATAAAGATTTATTTGTCTTTGATCGTTATGATAATAGCATTTTGATTTTCGAAAATGATAACGATGAAAAATACGTGTATCAGCCGGATTATCAAGATTTGTTTCCTGAGTTAAAAGGTTGGGCATTGTTGAGGGATTTTAATTGCGATGGGAAGGAAGATATATTTACTTCTAATGCAGGTGGAGTAGCAATTTATGTGAATACATCTGTAGGTTCGGATGTAAGTTTTGCACTTGAAACGTCTTTTTTAGTTTCTGTTAGCGGTCCTGTTTTGGTTCCTTTTGCAGATATGCCAGTGGTGGATGACATTGATTTTGATGGAGATCTTGACATTTTGGCTTTTGATGCAGCCGGAAGCTATATCATATATTACAAGAATATGCGAGAAGAGGGCAATTTGGGGTGCAATGTGATTGCGTATGATATTGAAACCATATGTTGGGGAGATTTTCGGGAAGGAGGATTAAATAATGATGTTACGCTGGGAGATGATTGTGGAGGACAAATACCAACTGATCCAAACTGGAATCACCAAACTGGAAATAAATCAACGGTTCATTCAGGTTCATCCATTTCTGTATTTGATTATGATGGAGATATGGATATGGACGCATTACTAGGAGATGTCTCAGCCAATAACATGGTGTTTTTAAGAAATGGAGAAAATAGCTCAGATGCGATAATGGATACGGTAATTGATTCGTTCCCCATTAATCATCCGGTTGACATTTATGTTTACTCTGCAGCCTATTATTTAGACGTCACTTTTGATGGTAAACCTGACTTGATAATTGCTCCAAATGAAGGAGCAGAAGTAGCAGGTAGGAATTTTAATCATACATGGTTGTATGAGGATAGTGGAGTGACAGGCGATATGTCTTTTACGTTGACTAAAGAGAATTTTTTAATGGATCAAGCGGTTGAGCTGGGTGCCGGAGCCATTCCTAGATTTTTTGATTATGATAATGATGAAGATTTAGATTTGATTATTGGCAATTTTGCATTGCGGATCTTGCCTGATAGCATGGCAAATGGACTTACCCTTTATGAAAACGTAGGAACGAAGGATTCGGCTAGTTTTGTTTTTTTAACTTCTGATTTTGCGAACACTAAAACGCTCGGGTTGTTCAATACAGCTCCTACTTTTGGAGACTTAGATGGAGACGGAGATGCGGATATGTTATTGGGAGACTATTCAGGTAAGATGAGTTATTTTGAGAATACTGCCGCTCCTGGAGCAACGGCTGTTTTTATGTTTGACTCGTCTAATTATGAAGGATTGGATGTGGGTTCCAATGCTACTCCAGACTTAATTGACCTTGATCGTGATGGTGATTTGGATTTAATTGTAGGTGAACGTAACGGAAACATTAATTTCTTTCAAAACATAGGTACAGCAAGCTCAGCGGATTATATTTTGCTAAACGATACGGTAGGTGAAATATTGATTCAGGATCCATCGATAAATGCGGGTTATACGGTCCCTCAGGTGGTTGATTTTGATAAAGACGGAAAATATGACTTGATCGTTGGCACCTATAATGGTGAGCTTTTATTTTATTCGAATTTGGAGTCAAATTTAGCAAACCCTCTATCACCTGTAGAGAATGTGTATTACAATCCTCGTACTAATGCCTTTGGAGATGTTAATTACGGGCGTAGATCTGCCCCGGCCTTGGCGGACTTGAATAATGATAGCTTGCAAGAGCTGGTTTTTGGACTGTATAGAGGCGGATTAATCTTTTTGAAAAATGAATCCGATCCAAATTTGGGCGTTAAAACTGACCTTAACGAGTTTGATGTAACAATATATCCAAATCCAACAGAAGGATTGTTTAATGTTTTAGTACAATTGCCGATGCAGAATGGAGAGGTGATTGTAATGGATGCACTAGGTAGAAAAGTAGCTAAATCTAAGCTGGATGGTCTAAATACGGCTATTGATGTAGGCTCGTTGACTCGTGGAATGTATATTGTAATAGTACAATATAATAGTCAGATAATACATAAACAAAAGTTGTTAATACTGGATTGAGAAAAAATAAACAGCTATTTTTGCAACCTATTTTTAGAATCGCAGTATAGTGATTTATCAGTATTAAATAACAAAGTTCTATGAGTGAAAAGAATAGATATTCGGAATCTGAATTGAGTGAATTTGAAGATTTGATTTTATCCAAGTTGGAGATCGCTTCAGCCGAATTAAAAAGAGCTCAGGTTTCTCTACAAGGAGACGATATAAAGCAAAATGCCAAAGTATTAGAAGACGGTGCAGCCACATTGGAGAAGCAGCGCTTAATTCAACTTATTGAACGGCAAGGTAAATTTGTGAAAAACCTAGAAAATGCATTAACACGCATTAAGAATGGAACCTATGGTGTTTGCATTGATACAGGAAAGTTGATTAAGAAGGAACGTCTGATGGCAGTCCCTCATACACAGCATAGTATCGAAGCGAAACAAAGCCGAAAATAAATCGAATCAGATTAGAACGAAATAGCTGCTTTGCACATTGGTCAAGGTAGCTTTTAGTTAGTTGAATGAAACACCTTCAGGCACATATTGAAGCCTTGATTTTTTGTAATCAAGAACCAATTTCTGTAAAAGAATTACAGGAATGTATGGACGAAGCTTTAACCGCAAAGGTGAAAACAGAAGAGATTGAAGCTACGCTAGAATCTATTTTAGAGAAGTATAAATCCGAAGGTTTTCCGTTTGAGGTAACTAGAATTGGAGGTGGTTATCAGTTTTTAACGAAACCAGCATATCAGACTAGCATTAGTGTGTTGCTTAAACATCGATCTAAGAAAAAACTATCCACTTCTGCACTTGAAACACTAGCTATAATTGCTTACAAGCAACCTGTAACGAAAAGTCAGATTGAACAAATCAGAGGAGTGAATTGTGATTATTCTGTGCAAAAATTGCTCGAAAAGGATTTGGTTGAACTTAAAGGGAAGTCAGATTCGATAGGAAGACCAATGCTTTATGGTACAAATGAGAAATTCATGGAGTATTTCGGGATTAATTCAATGGAAGAATTACCCCAATTAAAAGATTTCTCACCGCCAGAAAATGAAATAGGTAAGGAGAACGAAATTTAGTAACACCACTTGACATTGTTTTGAGGCAAGCAGGTGATTTAAATAAATTGTGGTGTCGTTTATGAATTATTTCGACTAACAGTTTCTTTTAGTAACCTATCAATCCATCTAATACAATCAATATTTAATTCACGACTTATTTATTAAACATCGTTTTCTATGACATCTAATACATCAAATACTGAAGGAGGCGTTCGTCTTAATAAGTTTATTGCGAATTCTGGGGTATGCTCTCGAAGGGAAGCAGACAAAATCATTGAGAGTGGGCGAATTTCGATCAACGGCGAGGTCGTTACTCAACTGGGTTCAAAAGTGCAAGCGGAAGACGTGGTTGAATTGGATGGAAACTCATTAAAAGGAGAACAAAATGTCTATGTGCTTCTTAATAAGCCTAAAGGTTTTATTACGACTTTAAAAGATCCAGAAGGTCGTAGAACCGTAATGGAATTGGTTAATAATGCAACGGATGCTCGGATCTTCCCTGTTGGAAGATTGGATCGAAATACCACAGGTTTGTTGCTGTTCACCAATGATGGAGAGTTGGCAAATAAATTAATGCATCCATCGACCAATATTGGTAAAATTTATCGTGTTTTTCTTGATCAGGATTTGGAAGAGGGAGATGGTGAGAAAATTATGGAGGGCATTGAATTGGATGATGGTTTTATAAAAGCGGATGCATTTGCTCAGGATGAACAGGACCCAAGTGTGGCGGGGATAGAGATTCATAGTGGGAAAAACCGCATCGTTCGTCGAATTTTTGAGCATTTTGGATATAAAGTGAAGTATTTGGATCGAATTACATTTGCCGGATTGACTAAAAAAGATTTGCCTCGTGGGAAATATCGTTTTTTAGATGAGAAAGAGGTGCGCGCATTAAAAGGACTTTGAACAAGCTCTTAAGATGTGTTTTAAAGGTGTTTTGATAGGAGTGCAAGCTTAATAGTTCATTAATCCTGAATTTTTTCGTTTCTTTGTGTTTTTAATTTATAGAGGGTATGAAAACTGCAGAGGAACAGAGAATCAAGAAATTACGTAAAGATTTATCGGGACTTGTTTATCGTGCTATTACTGATTATCACATGATTGAGGAAGGTGATAAGGTGATGGTGTGTTTGTCTGGAGGCAAGGATAGCTATACTATGCTTGACATGCTGATGTCAGTTCAGCGCAGTGCTAAGTTTAAATTTGAAATTGTAGCTGTTAATCTTGATCAAAAGCAACCTGGATTCCCGGAAGAAGTTTTGCCAAATTATTTGGATAAATTGGGAGTGGCCTACAATATTATTGAGCGTGATACCTATTCCATTGTAAAAGAAAAAATACCTGAGGGGAAAACCATGTGTTCCCTATGTTCTCGTTTACGTAGAGGTACTTTGTACGATTACGCAGATAAAATTGGAGCAACACGGATTGCCTTAGGACATCATCGAGAGGATATCATGGAAACGATGTTTCTTAATTTGTTTTTCGCTGGTAAGTTGGAGACAATGCCACCTAAATTCCAAACGGATGATAAACGACATATAGTAATTCGTCCATTGGCCTATTGCAAGGAGCCAGATATTGAAGAATTTTCTCAACTTGTGAACTATCCTATTATTCCGTGTACTCTTTGTGGGTCACAAGAAGGATTGCAGCGCCAGGTAATTAAAAAGATGATGTCAGACTGGGAAAAAGAATTTCCAAGAAGAAAAGATATCATTTTTGCAGCAATGAAAAATATTGCTCCATCACATATGCTTGATCGAAACCTATTTGATTTTAAGGAATTACAAGATTTAATTCCGGAGGAAAGTGATGAATTGATCCCTACTCGGTAGTGATTGAAAGGAGGAATCTTTCGTTTTTCAATTTTCGTGGTATAAAATATAATAAATAGGAGAGAAGGGCCGTTTCTCTTTGAAAATCCCTTAATTTCGTGGCGATTTCCGCTATGTCAAAATCTATTGAAACGATATCTGAGCCGATTATTAACTGCAAAAAAGTGGCGGTAGCTATATTGGGTTTTAACAGTGTAGATTATCTAAAGAAATTCATTCCCTCTGTACTTGCGACAAAGTATCAAGATTTCACCTTGGTTTATATTGATAATGATTCGAAGGATGATTCTGTAGAAGTTGTTCGGTCACAGTTTCCTGAGGTTGAAATTGTCGTTAACGATAAAAACCATGGATTTGCCGGTGGATATAATGTAGGGTTGAGAAATGTCAATGCGGAATATTTTGTCCTTTTGAATCAGGATGTAGAGGTTGATTCAGGATGGTTAGAGCCTATTATAAATCGGATGGAGGATAATCCGGAAATTGCAGCATGTCAACCTAAAATTTTACATTATCACGATAAAGCTCGATTTGATCATGCTGGGGCAGCAGGGGGATATTTGGATGCGTTGGGTTATCCGTTTTGTCAAGGAAGAATCTTTGATAAAATAGAAGAAGATTTGGGTCAATATGACGAGGAACGGTGGTTATTTTGGGCTTCAGGGGCTTGTCTTACTGTTCGAAGTGAATTGTATAATAACCTGGGAGGCCTAGATGAAGATTTCTTCGCACACATGGAAGAAATTGATTTTTGTTGGCGTTTACAAGGTGCTGGGTACAAAATTGGATATGTCCCTTCATCTGTGGTATATCATGTCGGCGGGAGTAGCCTGAAATACGGCAGTTACCAAAAGATTTATTTGAATTATCGGAACAACTTATTGATGCTGCTGAAAAATTTACATGGTAGTAAGTTGATACCTATATTATATTTTAGGATGATTTTGGATGGGGTGTCCGCATTTAAAGAATTACTGTCTTTTAATTTTGTAGTGCTTAGGGCCATATTTATGGCACACATGAGTTTTTATGGCGCCTTTTTTAAGACCCTAAAAAAACGAAAGCAGATTACGAAACGGAAGGATTTAGATACTATTTATAAAGGGAGTATCGTCTTCCGGTTTTTCATAAGCGGTGTGCGGAAGTTTGACGAACTAAATTGGAAAGCACCCTCAGCTCCAAAATCATAACAAAACGAATAAACAATATAATACATAACGTAGCGGAATATAAATTAGGAATCAATGAAAGTAGTCATCTTTGCAGGTGGAAAAGGCACAAGGATTTCGGAAAAGGATTCTACTATTCCAAAACCAATGATCCGAGTCGGGGGGAAACCGATATTATGGCATATCATGATGCTTTATAAGGCAAATGGTCACAATGACTTTATTATTTGTCTGGGTTATTTAGGCGATGTGATTAAGGAGTTTTTTGCAACGGAGTCACATGATTTTAATGTAACGTTGGTGGATACGGGGGTAGAAACCTATACAGGTGGTCGATTAAAACAAATTGAATCATATTTGACTTCAGAAGATGAAAATTTTATGCTCACATATGGTGATGGTTTGTCGGATGTGAATATTAATGAGGTTATAAATTTTCACAAACAACAAGACAAGATTTGTACGCTTACAACCATTCAGCCGGCTAGTCGATATGGAAGAGTTATGGTTGAGTCGGACGGAAGCGTTTCTTCATTCAATGAAAAACCACAGGAACACGAAACCTGGATTAATGGAGGCTTTTTTGTTTTGAAAAAAGATGTTTTTAAGTATTTGGAAGGGGATATGGATGTGATGATGTGGGAACGTAAACCTATGGAATCGTTGGTGGAAGCGGGAGAAATGGTTGCTTTTAAACATAAGGGATTTTGGCAGTGTATGGATACACCTCGAGATCAGTCAGATTTGGAAAATTTGTGGGTTTTGGATCCTAAGTGGAAGAATTGGTAGAAAGATTCAGAATTTAGAAGGCAGAATTTAGAATACAGAATTTAGAAAAATTATAGGATAGATAGATGGCTAAGGTACTTGTTACTGGACATAATGGTTTTATTGGGCCGCATTTGGTTATGTTGCTTCAGGAGGCTGGACACGAGGTCACGGGAGTTGATCTGGACTTGTTTTCTGATTGTGCATGGGAGGAGCTTCCTAAGCCTGATCGAGCGATTCAAAGGGATTATCGAACCCTTACTCTGGAGGAATTATCTGATGTTGATTGTGTAATGCATTTGGCGGCGATTTCTAATGATCCTATGGGGGACTTAATCGAGGATCTGACCTATGCTAATAATCTACATGGCACGATTGAACTGGCTAGAAAATCCAAGGAAGCGGGTGTTTCCCGATTTTTATTTTCCGGTAGTTGCTCTGTATATGGCAAAGGTGCACATCTTGATTTGGATGAATCATCAGATTTAAATCCAATTACAGCGTATGCTCATTCTAAAATTGAATCAGAAAAGGCCATAAGGTTATTGGCAGACGAATCTTTTTGTCCTGCTTTTTTGCGAAATGCCACAGCCTATGGATATTCGCCAAATCTTAGAATCGATTTGGTTGTAAATAATTTACTCGGATGTGCTGTAGCAAATGGGAATATTCAAATTAAGAGTGATGGCTCTCCGTGGAGGCCGTTGATTCATTGTAAAGACATTGCACGGGCGTTTGTGGCCTTTTTAGAGGCGCCTTCAGAACAGATTTATAACAAAGCAGTGAATATTGGTGGTAATCAAGAGAATTATCAAGTGAAAAATGTGGCGGAAATGGTTCAAAAACTTTGTCCAGATGCTCAAGTTGAATTTACCGGTGAGGTAGGGGAAGATCCAAGGAATTATCGGGTGAATTTTGATATGTTGAACTCCATATTGCCTGATTTTAAGTTAGAATATACGATGTGGGATGGGATGAAAGAATTGATGGAGAAGTATCAACAACATAATTTTTCGAAGGATGATTTTGATGGAGATCAATTTGTTCGTTTACGTACGTTGCAACAGCGATTGGAACGTTTGAAAACATCCTCTGAAAAACAGAATTAATATTAAATTTGCACTCAAAATAAATCGAAAAGAAAAGAAACGAATCGAATTATGAATGTACTTATTATCGGTGCTTCCGGATTGGTTGGAAGCAATTGTCTAAAATACTTCAAAGAACAAGATCAAGCAGAATGGAGCGTGCTTGGAACTTATTATTCTTTTCCCACGGATGAGACGGTTTATTTTAATACGTTGGATCCTAAGGATGAGCGCAACGCAGATTTAGATTCGTTTAATCCAGATGTAATCGTACACACAGGAGCATTGACATTTGTGGACTACTGCGAGGACCATGTGGAAGAGAGTTACGAGCGTACGGTTAATTCTACAAAATGTGCGATTTCACTTGCAAACAAATTTAATGCACGACTGGTATTTATCTCTACAGATTATGTTTTTGACGGAAAGTCAGGGCCTTATTCGGAAGAAGATGAAACAAATCCTTTGGGAATATATGCAAAGCATAAATTGGAAGCAGAGGAGTTGGTATTAAAGAATGTGCCAGGTTCATTGGTTTTGAGAGTAAATACTATTTATGGCGATGACATTCGTCAAAATAATTTTGTGGCAAGAGTCATTAGTCAGGTGGAAGAAGGCAAGGAGTGGAGTATGAATCTACCGTTAGATCAATATTCAACGCCAGTTAATGCAAAAGACATTGCACGCAGCATGTTTGTTTTGTTAAGAGATGGTAAAAACGGGATATATAATATTTCAAGTTCAGATTGGATGAGCCGTGTACAATTGGCTAATCGGGTTTTGAAATATTATCCGGATCATAAATGTACTGTGATTCCTACTTTTACCAGTGATTTAACTCAGAAGGCGCCTCGCCCTTTAAGAGCAGGTTTGATTACCAATAAATTTTTAGCAGCATATCCTGATTTTACATTTACAAATGTAGATGACTATATGCTGAAGCGAAGAAAGTGATCTGTTGCATACGTGATGAATTCACTTGCATACAATTGTTTTATTTTATGTACAATAGTGATCCCAAGTCTGGCGAGATTAAGGATTTAAAAGATCTCACAGAGCCAAATAAAGGAGTTAAACGGCCAACTATCTCCAAAACAACACCTGAACGCGCTGACGGATGCATGTGAAAGGAATTGCATATTTGATCCTTGAATGAATTGTATAGTGGTTTTTCACTTACTATATTTTCTTTGCCAATAGATCATTAATGGCACCAATAGAAAGGTAGGTGCTAACCATAAAACAATTGCATTTCCAAAACCATTCATGTTTACTACTAGAAAAGCCGTAATGGTGGCTATGTAAGCACCAATCATCATCCCGATGTGTTGTCGGAGCCAGGTCAAGTTTTTCAAGGTTTTACCTTGTAGAATTTGTACATAGGTTTTGAATTGAAGAAATAGTAAAAGGACAGAAATCCCTCCAAAAACCATCAGAATTACGCTCATTGATGAAATCATAAATCCAGCATTTATAATCAGCACTAAAGTTGAAAACCAATCAATTAGATTCGGTTTTAAGGATTTGTTTTTGATTGCACGCATCCCTTGATAATTTTGAAAAGCAGAAAAGATTCCGACGTGCAACAGGAATCGTAAATCTTTAATAATTGAAATATATAATGCTAAAACAATGGTACCCCACATAGACCAATAAAACACCTTGCCGGATAGCTTATGTAACTTGTGACCTTTTTTTGTGGTCATAGCAAGTGTGCCAGAGATAAGCGCTAAACTTCCGGCAACGATGTGTGTGTAAAGTGCAATTTTGTAGATTAATTCCATGACTGTACTGTTCGTGATGAGTTTGTGAAAAGAACTTCTCGTTCTGTGAACTTAACTTAACTTAACTTAAAATCTAATTTAACCAGCGTATAAGATACTAGCTTGTTTTTTGGGCTAAACGGGAAGAATTGGGACGAATAACAAGGCGTAAACTTTTATATTGGCATCAAGAGGCAGAAAAGGTTTCTTTTATATGCTTGTTATGTGAACGTGAAACCGGTATTAAATCGGAATGATTGGTCAAGTGCAACTTGTATCCTTGTGCATTTCCGGATATTCTCGCCACTTTACTTAGATTGACAATGTAGCGTTTGTGACAACGGAAAATATGAGGGTTTGAAGAAAGTTGCCCCGCAACAAATTTCATTGTATTTCGAATTATTTGCTTTGTAGGTTTTCCAACATTGTCTACTGTAACTATTTCAAGATAGTTGTCTGTAGATTGAATGTACAGCAAATCCGAAATGGTTAATTGAAAAGTTTCTTTTCCAGAGTCTAATGTGATTTGTTTTTGATTGGTATTAGAATTCCAATTTGACGGCTGTGGTTTGACTCCATTTTGATTGATTTTTGAACTTATTTTTTGAGCAGAGGTAGAAAACTTCCTGTTGGATGTATTTTCTTTTAGTAAGGTAATAATGGCTACAGGAAGTACACCAATTGCGACTGTGTACAATTGAAAAAGGAGTAGATTTTGAATGTTAAAAGGCAGTATTCCTAGGTAAATGGCCCAAAGTAGGTTCGCAAATCCAATTACGATTAGATGAATGCAATTCCATCCTATTTCTTTTCCGACATTCCACCGTTCTTCTAGATTTGTAAATTTGGAAAGTAAGGTTAATCCAAATCCTAATGTCAACATCATTAAGGTTGTAATAGATCCGAATCCAAAAAATGCAAGCCCTTTAAAGCTTAATTGACTAAGAATTCCGAAGGGTTGGAAAATGAACAAAAATAAGCAGATAAATACGCCAAATCCAATGGACTTTAGAATTTGTGCAAGTATAGATAAATCGAGGAAATATGGTTTTCTAAGGAATTTAATCTCAGTTCAACTTATTTTTCTTTAATTATTAAACCCATAAAACTATCACTTTCATTATGAAGGCGATCAAGACTACGTATATAGATAATGTGGTTTTTTAGTAGTTTCATTGATCCTTTCCATTGATTTTGATTCGTGATGCCAAGAATGTTAGCTCCGGTTTCAAAAGAGATTGGTTTGCCAGAAGGTGCCGCATAAAGAATGAAAGAGTGTGCTATTTCCTGTTGGCCTCCAATAGGTCGATCCCAGTTTAAGATCACCGAGTCTCCTTTTATGGTATAAGTCAAATTTGAAGGAGGCAATGGAGGGATGGAGTCGAGCCAAGGCATTCTTGGTTGCAAAGCTGGTCTATTGAAATAATCATCTTCTAGTTGAGACGTGTACATCCGACGATTTTGATTGAAAGATCCTTGGCTATAAAACACAACTCCCTTCAGGTTTGGAAGTTTTCGAGACCGCTCGACTTGTTCAAATATTTCGTCCTGATAGGTCCAGCTTGGATCTGAGTGTGGATTGATTTGACTGTTATTTAGTTTGTAATAGGCTAATCCTGCATAAATCGGACGACCATAGTTATGTTCGTTCCACCAAGAGGTGATTACGTGAAAAGGCACACGTTTGAATTGATGTCCCCAATAAAATTGGGGAGCTAAGTAATCCACCCATCCCTTTTCTACCCATTTTCGGGTGTCCGCGTAGAAATGATCATAGCAAGCCGAGGTTCGATCTGTTTCAGATCCTCTAGAGTCATTATATTTGTGCCTCCAAACAGGAAAAGGACTTATCCCGAATTTTACATGAGGCTTTCGCATCTTGATTCCTCGATAAATTTGTCGAATAATGATGTTGATGTTTTCACGGCGCCAATCTTGTATTTTTCGAAACTCCCCCTTGTGTTTCCTGAATGTTTTTTTGTCTCCAATCTTATGATCTTTTGTAATTTCATTTGGGTAAAAGTAATCGTCGATGTGTACTCCATCAATATCGTAATTTTCGACTACCTCCATAATTACACTTAGTAAATATTCCCGTGCTTCTGGAATTCCCGGATCAAAGTATAAGCCGCTTTTATACTCAAAAAACCAATCAGGTCTTTTTTTAGTGATGTGTTGCTTGGTAACAGGAATGAATGTTTTGTGGGGTGTACCTCTAAATAAATTGAACCAAGCATGGAATTCCATGTTCCTCTTGTGGCATTCTTCCAGCATAAATTGCAAGGGGTCGTAACCAGGATCTTGTCCTTGTTTACCTGTTAGATATTGCGACCAAGGTTCATAACTTGATTTGTAGAAAGCGTCTGAAGTAGTACGGATTTGAACAATAATGGCATTAAGTCCTAACTTTTGGTTTTGATCCAGCATGTATTTGAATTCCAGTTGCTGTTCTTTCACTGAAAGTCCAGATTTGGAAGGCCAATCTAGATTATAGACGGTGGATACCCAGGTTGCTCTAAATTCTCTTTTAGGCGGAGGGTTGTTTACTTGACTGAAACTGACGCCATGGATCAATAAAAATAAAAGGATGCAGATGTATTTGCTTAAAATCAGTCTCATGCGAATTTTGCGAATCGTAAAAGTAGTGCTATAAATCCGAATTTTTAAGGACTATATTTATAATATAGTCCTTATTTTTTTAATTTTAATATCCCTTTTGAAATCCAAAAACTAATAGAGTAATTTGCTGCTGTGAAAATGGTTTTACAGAAGGATTGAGGGAAGGATTAACGCTATGCTAACAAAAACTTACGGAAGTGCAATATATGGAGTGAACGCGGTTACGATTACGGTTGAAGTAAACGTAACACCGGGAACTAAATTTTTTATGGTTGGCTTACCAGATAATGCCGTAAAAGAAAGTCAACGACGGATTGAATCTGCATTGAAACACAATGGTTATCAGATGCCACGTCGAAAAACGATTGTAAATATGGCTCCTGCGGACATTCGTAAAGAAGGTTCGGCTTATGATTTGACATTGGCTTTGGCGATTCTGGCGGCTTCGGATCAAATGTCAGAGGAGCGATTAGGAGCGTACTTGATCATGGGCGAACTTGCCTTAGACGGTGCACTTAGGCCGATTAAAGGAGTCCTTCCAATTGCCATTCAAGCTAGAAAAGAAGGGTTTAAAGGAATTGTATTACCAACTGAAAATGCCCGTGAAGCTGCTATTGTTAATAACCTAGATGTAATTAGTATCTCAAAGTTGTCGGACGCGATTGCGTTTTTTGATGGAGAGAAAGAAATTCAACCAACTGAATGCCGTACTCGGGAAATCTTCGAACACGATCAGAATATTTATAAAGCAGACTTTGCAGATGTGCAAGGGCAACAGTCTGTGAAAAGAGCCTTGGAGATTGCCGCAGCCGGAGGGCATAATGTGATAATGATTGGTCCTCCCGGAGCAGGAAAAACAATGCTGGCAAAACGATTGCCTTCTATTTTACCTCCATTGAGTTTACAGGAAGCTTTAGAAACTACTAAAATTCATTCTGTGGCAGGTAAAATGTCTGCACAGTCCTCTTTGATTGCAGCAAGACCTTTTCGTTCACCACATCATACGATTTCAGATGTTATGGTGTACAATGTGGGGGTGGTTTAATGCGTAAAGTTATTAACTAAAATCATGTTTAATAACCAACCTAATGCTTTTCCCCTTGATTAAACTGGCTTGTATATTTAAAGTATTAAACTCCCAAACACAACTATTGATATTTAATACATCAAAAGTTGCTGTTGCAGCCCCAACCTCTTCAGTTACCGCTGCACATATCAAAGTAAATTCCTTCTCCCCAGCCGTACCAGTTAATTGAATCTCGTTGAATGTGCGTTCTTTTACTTTGGTTTCCTCTGGCTTAAATATTGTCTTACCTTCAAACTCAATCCCTAATAAATTAATCCTTTCCCATTGAAGTTCAATTTTGTTGTTGCTGGTTAAAATAAGTGGTGAGCTGTTATTAATAACCTCTTGTACCTTTGCACCCCATTTGATGCTCCTTCCATTCCCCATATCAAGGTCCGAAATAATCATAATTACGCTTGAATCACAGTAATCAATTTACAAGGAATCAGATTTACTGGGTTATTCGGGTCCTTAACATTAACGTTGGCAATCTTAAGCTCGCTATTTTGAGATTGTTCTAGTCTTGTTCTGCTGGAAGAAGGAAAGGACTGGTATTTGGAATCTGGAATTACCGCCACTAATTGAAACGATTTTGAATCATCATAATCATAGATATAATCAAAAGCTTTAATCGGTGGTTGAAGTAACCACATACCCCTAATTCTCATATTTGTAATTCGGAGAGGGTCAACAAAATTGATTCTACCTAGCTCGTTTGTAGCGGAAAATTGAACGTTTGGAGTGTTATTTAAGCTGTTGGTAACCTCAGCTTTTAAATCTGTATACACGGACTCATCAGCAGCATAGATGCTTCCATACACCATCCAAATTGATGAAAGGACATTAGCTCTTACATGCCCAACAACATATATCATATCCTTGCGGGTCCAAGTTTCACAATCTCTACAATGAATATTTATTAATGGGCTGGTAGAGCGCAATTCGCACTTTGGGTGGGAACTATTCAATTGTAAATCACTAGCAATGGACTGTGTTTTTTTAACTTCGATTGCATCACCGCCTTTAAGCATGAGGTCTGGTGGTCTGGTGGCACTGCCTTGATACGAAAATATATTTGAATAGTGAGTGTTACGTGTTTGTTCGTCCATTCCAGCGGCTCCATTTATGAAACTCTCTTTTACATATTGCTCTAGACCGTCCCCTAAATTTGTGGCCCGATTGTTACCTCCAACCAAGTTTGGTACGGCTTGGGTATGGCTTTCATAAATGTTTACTATGGATTCTAGTATATTTGACATCTACACATTAACAGTTTTAATTGTTTTACCCTTCTTCGCTTTTTTAACTTTTTTAGCCACCTTCACGTGACTGTTATTTTCAATTTGTTCCTTGATACTTTGTGCTAAGAATTTTGCCAAGTTTACTGGGACCGCATTACCAATCATTTTGTAGCCAGCGGCAATACCGTGGTAAATAAACTTGAAGTCGTCTGGGAAAGTTTGAATTCTTGCGCATTCTCTAACGCTTAACCTTCTGTAAAGATGCTCACTTCCAGGAATGAATCGTCTTACATCCTTTTCAACAAGTTCCATTTTAGGTGCTGATGGGTGTATAGGTGCGTGTCGTCCTCCAGCTTGAATAGTGAACGATTGTTCGTCCCAAGTCCTAACTCGATTACGGGACATGTACATAGTTGAGAAACCACCAGTCATGTATTCGTGGTTTAAAACAGAACATGCATCACCATTAGTTTTATTCATTGATGTTGCTGGCATCACTGAATCTTTTAGGTCATAAATAGAGTCTCGTAGACTTATTCTTTCAAAAGTTTCGGTTGGAAACTGATATTTAAAGTCTAAGTCTTTGCGAATACCAATAAAAAAAACTCGCTTTCTATCTTGTGGAACATTGTAATCTTTAGCGTTCAACATACAAAAGGAAAGTTCATAACCAGCACCAGCATTGGTTAACAGTTCTTTAATACCATCTAATGCTGGACTATGTTTCGCAATTAACATGCCGCTCACATTTTCAGCTAAAAAGAACTTAGGTTGTTTATCTTCTAATATTCTTATGAAGTCGTAAAAAAGTTTACCACGTTTATCTTCGATTCCTCTGGCAGCACCAGCTGCACTCCAACTTTGACATGGGGGACCGCCAATTATGCCATCACAGCTAGGGACTTCGTCCGCTGGAATATCAACAATACTTCTTCTGTCTAACTTAGATTCTGGATGATTAGCTTCGTATGTTGCCCAAATTTCTCGGTCATATTCATTGCCCCAAATTATATTAAACCCAGCTTGTTTGAAACCCAAGTCTAATCCACCCGCTCCAGAAAAAAATGATACTACATCCATAGAGTGCAAAGATATAACACAGCGTTATTTTTTAGCGCAATTATTTAAGTTATCATTTGAATTTTGTTCAGAAATAGACTATGGTCCAAAAAAGCACACTTAATCAGTATAATATCTTAAATATATGGTGTATATTTTTGCCACCTTAATAATATACACTATATTAGCATTACAATAACAGCCTAGCCATGAAAAAGATTAAATATATTAGGGTCTCAACTTTAGCTCAAAACACTGGGCGACAAGAATTCAATTCAATCGACTTTGATAAAACCTTCACAGATAAAACCTCTGGGTCAATAAAATTTAGTGAGAGAAAGGAGGCTAAAAACCTTATGTTGGAAGTAAGCAATGGAAAGGTTGGCGAGGTTCATGTGGCCAGCATAGATAGATTGGGTAGGACAATTTTGGATATTTTGACTGTAATAGAATACCTCCATCAACACAGTGTTACGCTGTTTGTTGAAAACATAGGTATGTACTCATTGATTAACAAAAAGTCCAACCCTAGTTTCAAATTAATCATTTCAGTATTAGGAAATGTTGCTGAAATGGAGCGTCTTAATATGTTAGAAAATCAAAAAAATGGAATATTGCTAGCCAAAAAAATGGGTAAATACACTGGCCGTCTCCATGGCACAAAAATGACATCAAGTCAGATACTAGATAAGTACAAGAAAGTTGCAACAGAACTCAAAGCTGGTCAGTCATTAAGACGAGCAGCCTTGTTAGGTAAGTGCAGTTTAGGAACAGCCCAAAAAATTCAACGAATTCTGCACGAGGAAAGCTCTTCTTAGCCTAGGGCTCGGAGCTCTCGTTTTAAAATTAATATGCTTAGCTGTTTTTGAAGTTTCGTTTTCTTTTTTGAGTCACGCTCGACAGCCACCTCTTTTTGTTTTATAGCAATTTTAGCATTTAAGTCTTCTTCCATTATATTAACATTTAATTTACAGCCTAAGCCGTCTTTTATATATTAATGCACCACTTCGTTAATTACACTATTTACGCAGTCCTACCCCCCCTCCAGGCTGGACCGTGTAGTGAAATTTGGTACAAAAATTTTTTTAAGTTTAATTTGTCGGATAAGTCGGTATTATAGCCCACCCTTAATTTTCATGTTCAAGAGAGAGGATACCTACGTAGCATCAAACGGATAGGCAGTACCTCATTCGAAAGTTCTTTTCCGTATCTAACCACCAAACTCTATCCAACACTTCGTTTTCATATTTCATTTCCACCCTTTTCCCACATAGGACTTTCCATAGCGTCCCATTACCTCTTAGAAACCCGTACATCTTTTCAGTCAATTTCGGATTTACCTTTTTATAAGCTTCGTAGTTATATGGTTCTAGTTTAAAATCTAAACCAAGATTCTTAATAATGTTATCTGTTTCTTTTGCATTCATAGTATCTATTTTTTAACACATTTTATTTTTTCACCATCTTTAATCATATAATTCTTCCACCTCTCTAAATCATATATTTCGTTCTGCTGGTAAGATAATTGGGAAAACCCCAGCTGGAATTGTTCTATTAACTTGCGCTTCTTACCACAATTCACATAGCAATGAAGGTGGTGCCTCCCATTAGCTATTTTTGGTTCTATAACGTAATTAATTTCAATGCTGGTTTCCTTCATTTGTTCACAGACAAATTCGATAATTGATTCTATCTCTTTCACCGTATAATTATTCACTGGGTCCATACTTAATGCATAATACTTCGGTTTCCTTTTATTCTTTCTCTTGAACTTTGGTATGATTAAGTGATGAATCTTCCACCTATTGTTTACATCCTTATAGAGCAATTCGCTACCTACCGTATTCTTAATCTTGTTAATTGTTTTTCTTATATTTCGTGAGCATGTTTCCATTTTTTTACTAACCTCTTGTACCGTATAATATTCTTTTTCTATCATTGTCTTCTTACCAAAAGGCATATCAAATCTATTAGGAGTAAGGAAAGTTCCCATCACTTTATCAATGAAGTTACCAACTCCTTTACTAATTAATAAATATGAAGGAACTTTATAAAGTTCCTTCGGAACCCTAAAAAATCCAAAATAAATTACCCCCACAGTTATATAGTTTACCTATTAACTATGTACATTTAATTTATGTTAGGAATTTATAGTAGAATATCAAGGTTGAAGGATGAGGGAAAAGATAGAAGTATAGACAATCAACAGATGCTTGGGGTAGCTAAAGCCAAAGAGCTTAAGTTGGAATACAATATTTACACGGATGAAGGATTGTCTGGAACCCTTGACGAAATTAGCCAACGTCCAAGCTTCGAACGATTATTGGGTGATATAACAAATGGTAAGATAACCGCAGTGTATGCATATGACCAGTCTAGGTTTGAGAGAAACCCCAAAGTCAGATTTGTAATAAACGACATATTCAAGAAGTTTAATATCCGTTACTTTACTGAGGTAGATGGAGAGGTTAATTTGCATGACCCCCAAGCTGAGTTCTTTGGTGACATTACATCGGTGGTAAATAAATATCATGTCACCATGACCAAGCTTAAAGTTAAGGCTGTTCTTAAGCAACGAGCAATGGAAGGTAAAGCTCACGGAATCACCCCTTATGGTTATACAAGGAGCAGCGATGGCTTGCTCGTAATTGACCCAGAGGAAGCCAAAATCATTAAAAAGATATTTTCCATGTCCTTAAGTGGTACTGGAACACGAAGTATTGCCAATACCCTAAATGACGAAAATGTCTTAACCAGATATAACAAAATTTCCAAAGGTGTTATAAAAGTAAAAAACAAATATCTTGGTACCGTTCAAGAAATTCCTAAAAGAGACATTAAGTGGTCTGGCAATACCGTTAGAAATATTATCATTAATAAGATTTACATGGGAAAGAGGACCTACTCTGGTCAAGAGTTCGATGTTCCAGCAATATTAAAGGGTGCATATCACAAAAAAGTTACAGACAATTTAGCGAAGAATCGAAATAATTCTGGTAAGAAGGTAGTTCACCGCTATATGCTTAAAGGATTGTTAAGGTGTGCAAAATGCGGACGTAATATGTATGGTAGAACAAGGGTAAATAAGAAAGATAACTATTACATGTGTTCTTCAAAAAGAATTCCAAATGGGTCTTGCGAAAATAGGAGTATAAACATTGACAAGCTGGAGGATTTCATTTGGTTTCACTTATTTAGTAAAGAAGGATTCACGAAGCAATTGAAAAACGACCATCAAAAAGGGGTTTCACCCATAGAGAACATCAAAGTTCAGATTAAAGCAGCAAAACAAACAATTCAAAGGTTAAACAAGGAAAATGATAAAGCTATTCTTCTTGCCACCAAAGATATAATTTCCATCTCAGAGCTGTCTAAATTGAAATTGAACATTGATAAACAAAAAAAGACTGAAACCAACTTGCTCCAAACTTTGGAAGATAGTCTGGATAAGATAGAAATGGGTACCAAGGTGGTAAGGAAATACGAGGGTGAATTTGAGAACTTCACCAGCATTACAAGCTTTAGTCAAAAAACAAAAATAGTGAACGAATTTATTAGAAACATTGTGGTGGATTGTTTTGAAGAAAGAATTTACACGGTGGAAATAGAGTTCACAATAGATATCCCGACTGAAAAATGGCAGACATTGAACTTACTGGATGCAAACTTTGTGCGCCCTTATCTTGACAAAAATGGAAAACGCTTTGTTATGTTGAGCATTCCACCACCAATTGACGACCCAACCAACCAGGAACGGACCGCTAAGTACGTCAAGAAAATGGAGAGTCAAAAATAACCAACCCCCACATTATATACTATAACCGATGTTGCTCTAGTTGGTGGAGGAGGAATTCCTCAACCTGGAGAGATTTCGTTGGCTAATAACGGCGTACTTTTTTTAGATGAGTTACCAGAGTTTCAACGTTCTGCACTTGAAGTATTGCGACAGCCTTTAGAGGATCGACAAGTCAGTATTTCACGGGCAAGATTGTCGGTTGATTTCCCTGCGAATTTCATGTTGATAGCAAGTATGAATCCGTGTCCTTGTGGATTTTATAATCATCCTGATAAGGAATGTGTATGTTCTCCAGGGGTAGTTCAGCGGTATCTTAATAAGATCTCAGGCCCATTATTAGATCGTATTGATTTACATTTGGAAGTAACTCCGGTTGATTTTGATTCAATGGTAGCGAAGGCTAAGACGGAATCTAGTGAGGCTATTCGAGCACGAGTAATAGAGGCGCGTGCTTTGCAAGTAGCCCGGTTTGAAGATATGGAGGGTGTTTTTTCCAATGCAATGATGCCTTCTCAAGTCGCTAAGCAATTTTGTGAAATCAATGATCTGGGAAGAAAGTTACTTAAAACGGCAATGGAGAAATTGGGCTTGTCAGCTCGAGCTTTTGACCGAATATTAAAAGTGGCGCGAACTATTGCAGATTTGGCAGGTGCAGAAAATATTAGTCCAGAACATATTGCCGAGGCAATTCAGTATCGAAGTTTGGATCGAGAGAATTGGGCTGGATAGTAGTAAAAACGTTACTTTTGCGCGATCAATTGATCCTGTTAATCAAAGAAATTACCGGATATTAAGTATTGGATTAATTGGTCAGCATGGCATAATCATTGTGGTTTGAAATGTGTTTGCATAGGTTGGAGAACGGCAAGAAATACAGCATTGTCCACATGACTTTTTACATTGAAAACGTATATTAATTTAATAAGGAGTTGAAATGAGATTCACCCGTACTTTTTTTGGCCTATTGTTGCTTTGTTTGATCAGCACAAATTTTATTTATGGTCAGAAGGCTAAATTCCCTATTAGAATCAAGTTGACGCATGATGCCGATTTTTTTATAAAAGGTCCAATGAAGACTTATTTTTCTTCAGGGGAGTTAAGTATGTCTGGTCAATTTCGAACGGATACGATTGGTGTATCGATGGATGATTTATTGGTTTGGCAAGTTAGGAAAAAGGAAAATGGAAGTTGGGCCCCTGCGGTATACGTGAAAGCAGGTTTTCCAGTAGATACGTTTACACAATGGAGGAATTCTGGTTTTAAATTTCGGGAGTGTGTTTTTAAAGATGGACTTAAACATATAGAATGCATCACTTACAAGGAAGGTAATGTGAAATCGAATTTAATTAATTATCAACAAAAGCAAGTGCCCGATGTTGATTTGAAGGAGCATACGGTTTCATGTAAATGTGAACTGTCCTTAGTCCCAATGGATATCCATTCAAATAGCCAACGCAATGGTAAATATGTGTTATGGGATGAAAATGGAGGTGTGATGTTGGAAGGAAATTATATGAATGGTAAAGTTTCTGGAAAATGGTACAGACCTAATCCAAATAAATATTCATGGGAGCGTCTTGAAATAACCGGAGATTCCGTTACTGAATTTCGAAATGGAAAACGAATTGGAAAAGGAGCGATGACGCATTCTCCTAAGTCAGAAAGTATTGCCAAAAGAGGTGAGTGGACTTATTATGATCAATTTGGTAATGTCCAAGAAGTATTTAATTATGATAGTATCTTTCGGAAGGATGGAGTATGGAGATCCTATTATAAATCTGGAAATCTAAGAAGGAAATTCTCAGAACATGGTTCTGGCGGATCTTTTCCTTATTCAAGTTTTAGTTTGATAAACAAGGAAATTGGATATTGGGATAATGGAAAATCTTTGAAAAAGTGGGAAGGCAAACTGAAGGGTCGGCAACGGATTGGAATATGGACTTTTTTTGCTCCTAATGGGAAATCAATTGTTGGTAAAATAAATTATCTTAAGAATTCAACACCTGAGTTGACCGTAGATAATTTCCCAAATAAGAATGAGTTGGAAAAAGAAATGAATTGGACATACGGTAACGCTGTGCTCAATTCTGGATATAGTTTCCCTGATTATTCAATAAATAGGCCTTCTGAGTTCTCCAAAAATTTGCTGTTTGAGTTTCCGTTTTTAGTGTGGCAATTGGAAAGTGCGTTCAATGTGCAAATGGGGAAGCTACGAAGAGGTAAACAGAAAAAATTGAGAAAGATTGATCGTTCGTTGCGTTTCAATCTTCTTGTGGATAAGGTGCGGAATATAATATTGAAGGAAACTTCTATGAAGCTGAGCAAAAAAGAAAAAAAGGCAATTGAAAACCTTATAAATAACAATTATAAGATTGAATCTGAAAGAGATGAAATTCAATTGGAGATCTTGCTAGAAGTTATCAGGCTTTAAAAGTGGGATTAATCAGAGATGCAGTGCAGTATTGTGTTATTGTGTTGGATCTAGCTAGATCCTAATAAAGGTAGATACAACAGTATATAATTTAGTGGCATCTGATTTAATCTTGGTTTTCGATTCCGTCAAAAAACGCGTTGATATCGCCATTTGGGTAAAGGAACTAGATTCTGTTATTTTAATAATTGAGACTAGATCATCCTTAGCTTTTCCAACCTTTTCAATTGATTTGCAAGTTTAGTGTTGACTCTAAAAAATACATGTATCAAAATTGGTAGAACCTGAACTCTTTACGAATGTGTTGTTTTCAACTCGAAAGAATCGATAATTGGTATAAATTCGACCGATTGCATGATATTGAGATTAATGGTTGGTTCCATTGGTCTCAAATAAAACGGACAAAAAGCAGATATATAAAAACCAGGTTTCTCGTTTAAATCTTTGCCTTAAAGGTTGTTGGAGGAAAAATAGAGTCAATTGAATTAAGTTTGCACGGATTAAATCAAATTAATTAAATTAAGATTCAATTACGATAAATAAAAGGACATTTGCGAAGCTACTGGATATGGATGTCGGTCAAGTGTAGTTTTTTTTCAAAATGAGGAACGGTTTAACCAAGGTGTATATAATTCTTTACTTTTGATACATGAAGCAAGTTGTCTTATCGTTTCTTTTGGTTTTGCTGGAGTTTTATGGCTTTGGTCAGAATCCATCCTTTATCAATTATGCAATTGAAGATGGACTTCCGAGTAATGAAACCTATTGCTCTTTTCAAGATAACGAAGGTTATATTTGGATTGGGACAGATCGTGGTGTAGCTAGATTTGATGGATATGAATTTGAGGTTTTTACGACCGAGGATGGATTGCCTGGAAACACGGTGTTTCGATTCTATCAGGACCATAAAGATCGGATTTGGTTTTTAACGTTTAATGGAAATCTAGGGTTTTACTTTCATGACAAGTTTTATGCAGTAGATCTTGATCTTAAGGATAAATCGAATCTTCATTCAATCTTTGTTTCAGCGGATGACCGAATTACATTTGAATGTAAATCGACTGAGGGAAGAGTTTTTAGTTTTCAAATGTTAGGTGATACGATCGCGGATAAAAAAGTAAATGTGGAACTTGAAAAAATTAACTACTCAGTATTTCAGCAAGATTCACTTCTTAATTTACCATTAAAGCAACGATTAGAAAACCAAAAAGTATTGAGAAAAGATTATCAGAGTTATAAATTTGGTGATGGGGCTATTCATAATCAGGTTAAAATTAGCGATAGTTCATTGGCTTGTCCGATAGTAGATTTTGTTGGAATAGACATCTTTAATCGAGATTTTTCCAGACAAAAATCCATATTGTTGGAAAACGGGTCGATAGTGTCTGGATTAGGGAAATTGGGGAGTTATTGGTTTGTAACGAGCACCAATAATAAAGTATATATCTATGAATCAGCTTATCCATTTCGCTGTTTAAAACAAATGGATTTAAAAGACTTCACCCCCTCAAATGTCATGGAAGATTGCTTCGGTGGATTGTGGATTACTACATTGAATAATGGGATTCTTCATATGCCTAATCAGCAAGTTTTAATAAGAAACTTCGATTCTCCATTTGCATTGACAGGTTTAGAATTTTATAGACGGAATGGTAATTCAGAGATTTTTGTAAATAGAAAAGGTAAGGTGCTTTTATGGCAAGGAAATATCGTATTAAGCGAATCTCCAATTGAATTTCGTACGAATAATTTAAAATTATCTCAATCAGGTATACTAGTCGTAAATTATCATGAAGCATTGAAATTGGATGATTTTGGAAACGTGGAGAAACGTTGGAGGGAAAAGGAACTTGTTAGAAAGGATACATTTCCTTTATTGCGACAATATTCTGATTTGGAAATTTCAAGTAGTGAAAATCTTATTGGTTGTAATATAAACAATGTGTTTGTAAATGATTTTGTGATCTATGAACCTGAAGCAACACGGATGAAGAGAATCCAACTTCAGGGTGATACAATTTGGGTTGCAGGGTTAAAAGGTTTATTTGCTTTTTCAGAGTCCCAACGATCGAAAATTTCATTTGAAAGATATCCGCTCTTAAAGAATCGCATCAATGAAATGGCGCTTCTGAACGACCATTTAATTTTAACCACTAGAGCGGCGGGAGTTCTGGTGAAAAAGGGAGATCAACTAATTCAAATTAAGGAAGAAAACGGGTTGATTAGTAATTCTGTAAATCGAATTGCAAAAAATGATAAGAATACCATTTGGGTTTCTAGTAACAAAGGGATTAGTAAAATTAAATTTGATAGTGAAAACGCAAACCTGTATACAATCGAAAATTTGGGGTTGGAAGATGGGATAGTGAAAGGTCAAATCAATGATTTGCAATGGTTTAGAGATTCATTATACGTTTTGACTGATAATAATTTATATCGATTTCATGAGGATTATTTTACGAATCCAACCGCACCAAAGATTCATGTTCGATTAAGTAAAATAAATGATTCTATTGTCAATTTGTCTGGAGGTTTGGTGTTTAATCATGCCCAAAACAATTTAGAATTTGCCTTTACAGGTTTGTATTACCCAAATGCTCAATCTCTATTATATTCTTATACAATAGATGAGGGTGAAACCTGGAGGACTACAAAAAACAGAACGGTACCGTTGCTGAACATTGCACCAGGAAGTTATGCATTTATGGTAAAGGCAATTACGAATAAAGGGGTGGAAAGTGAGGTGAGACAAGTAGAATTTGAAATAAAACCTCCATTTTGGCAGACATGGTGGTTTTTGTTGGCTGTAGCATTGTTGATTTCACTCGCGGTTTATTTAGTAGTAAGGCGAACAATTAGTCGGATTCGCAAAGAAGGAGCGGTACAAGCCGAATTGTATAAGTTGGAGAATAAAGCCTTGAGTTCTCAAATGAATCCTCATTTTATATTTAATGCACTCACTGCCATTCAGCATTACATCATTAAACAGGAGAAATACGAGGCCTATAATTACTTAAATCGCTTTGCTACTTTGATTCGGGCGATATTGAAGAATTCAGAAGAAGGAAGAGTCCCATTATCGGAAGAATTGGACCTGTTACGTGATTACTTGGAATTGGAGAAAATTCGTTTTTCGGATAATTTTGATTACACAATAGATGTTGAATCTATGGAGGGTGAATTAGAATTAATGGTGCCTTCTATGCTCATTCAACCCTATACGGAAAATTCTATTCGACATGGTTTTTTACATAAGGAAGCAAAAGGCAATTTGAAAATTCTTTTTTCCTTGGAGGCAAATGACTTGAAATGCGTAATAGAAGACGATGGCGTAGGTCGTGAAAGGGCCAGGGAATTAAAAAAAGATTTAAGCCATAAGTCGTTTGCGATGGGGATAAACGAGCGACGTCTGATGTTATTAAATGAAATAGAGCATAAGGATTTGTCTATTGAGATCGAGGATTTATATAATTCTGCAGGTGAAGCAGTTGGAACCAGAGTGACATTACATGTTCCTGTGGATTGAATGGTAAATCTAGTCGTCACTTCTCTTAGAAATGTATTTTGCCAGAAATTTGGCGTCTTTCGAGACGCCTCCTAGTGTAGCAGAACCTCTGGTATACATCCAAGGAAGCCCTATGAAATACAATCCATCAATATTTGAAACGCCTCTGAAATTAATAGGGTAATTTTTTTTGTCTAATTCTAATCCTTCGATCCATTGAAAATTAGGACGATATCCCGTTGCCCAAATGACATTTCGAATATCTGTTTTTACCGTTTTTTCAAAGAAGATTTTTTGTTCAAAAGCGTCTTTTGTAAAGCCAACGGGGACTACGTTTGCACGTGCCAATATTTCCTTTACATCAGTACCAATAACTGGTTGTGTAAAATTGCTAATCTTTTTGCCGATCCAGGAATATTTGTTTGCACTCAAAAATCCAATAATAGTAAACCACCACCATAAGGTCTTCCCTAAAAATTGTTGAGGGATCGACTTAACTTTTGTGTCGCCAGAAAAATACACGATTCGTTCTCCTGACTTGGATAGTTCGTTTAATATTTGATATCCTGAGTCACCGCCACCTACAACAAGTGCGTTCCCTTCTTGCAATTGATCAGTTGATTTATAGTAGTTGCTATGGATTTGCGTGATATCTGTCGCAATGTTAGTATTGCAAGGAGGTGTGTAGGGAGTATGAAAAGGTCCTGTAGCAATAATTACATTTTTTGTGGCGAAGCTGCCGGATTCATGTGAAACAAGAAATCCATCCTTCGTTTTAGCAACGTTAGTGATTAAAGTGTTGAATTGGGCTTCAAATTTGAAGTGTTCAGCATATTTCTGGAAATAGTCAGCTACTTCATATTTATTTGGATAGTATCCTTTGGGCAGATCGAATTTTAGCCCTGGTAAATGGTTGTATTCCGTTGGGGTAAATAATTTCAATGAATCCCAGCGATTTAACCATGATGAACCGTATTGTTCTCCTTTATCAACAATGACAAATGACTTATTCATCTTATCAAGATGATAGGCCATAGATAAACCGGCTTGGGCCGCCCCAATAATTACGAAGTCTAACATGAGGGACAAAGGTAAATATAATTAACTGGAAGATGTATTAAAATAGGATATGAGATGAATATAAACTTCATTCATTGCTCTTTTTTATTGAATAGGCCTTTTATGAAATTTGAGTGTTTTTTTAGTAAAGAGGAATTGAAGAGAAGCGCAGTCTATTATTTTACTTGCATGTACAAGTAAATTTAGTACCTTTATTCCATCAAACCTTCAAAAAATATAGAAACGCCTGAATTTGATCAGATAAATCCACAGTTTTGCATTAACGCCAAATTGAGGAAATTGCATCGCATGGTGAACTCAGCGTACATGTTGAAATTCAAACCGTATGGGTTAAAAGGAAGTATGACCTCTATTCTGTTTGTGATAGGAAAGCGTCCGGGAATGAATCAAAAGTCATTGGCCGATTTGTTGGTGCTGGATCAATCTACGATGAGTCGGGATTTGAAGCGATTGATGAATCGTAAGCTGATCGTGGCTAATAAGAGTAAGGAAGATCCAAGAAATAAAGAGTTAGAGCTGACCAAAGAAGGATATAAGTTGGTGGATGAAATAGCTCCATTGTGGCATGAAGTACACGAAAAGATGGAAAAACTGCTTGGATCATTTAATATTCAACAAGTAGATGGTATTATGGAAGCAGTGAAATCTAACCTTGCGTATTTAAAAGAATGACGAGGTGAAAACTTAAAAGGAACAAAATTTTTTACAAATATACATGTATATACAACTAAAATAATTTGCTATGATGTCTACTATTCCTAATACGTTGGCTATTGCCTTTGGTCTTGTCACATTGCTCACTGTATTGTTGCTTTGGTTTGCCGTTTATAAGTCAGAATCTCAAAGATCAAAGGCCAAATGGGTTATTCTGGTTTCTGTGTTATGGTTAGGGATTCAAGCATTTTTGAGTTTGAAGGGGTTTTATAGTACCGATCTTGCTGCGAATCCTCCCAAGTTACCATTCGGATTTATGCCTCCATTGATTTTCACCGTAGTGTTATTGTTTTCAAAGCGAGGTAAAGCATTTGTTGATGGCCTTCCAACTTCTTGGGTAACCTTTATTAGCGTAGTTCGAATTCCAGTTGAATTTGCGTTGTACTATTTGTTTTTATATAAAGCGATTCCAGAGCTGATGACATTTGAAGGCAGAAATTTTGATATTATTGCTGGAATTACGGCGCCAGTAGTCGCGTATTATGGTTGGTATAAAGGGAAACTGGGAAAGGGGTTGTTGTGGGCTTGGAACCTAGTTTCGATCGCATTGCTAGTCAATATTGTAACCAATGCAATCTTAGCTGCTCCGTTTAGTTTTCAGCAACAAGCGTTTGATCAACCAAATCTTGCGGTACTCCATTTTCCATTTATCTGGCTACCCACTTATATTGTTCCTGTAGTTTTCCTAAGTCACTTTATTCAGATTCGACATTTGTTGAAATTTCGAGATTAAATTTAATTGCATTTTAGTTTTTCTACCGATCTTTGTAATGTGAGAATGTAGACTTGACGCTATGTGTTTATTCGGCATATTATTTGCTTGAGCTTAAATTTTGTTTGAAAGTTGTAAAATGATAACACTTTCATGGATGAGAGTCAGCAATAAATATGTTATGCACTTTTAATGAAATAGTTAAATTAAATCACAAATGTTTGCGTTAATTTGCTGGAATGAAAATGATAAAACTATAAATTGGTTCTGAATTGGGAGATAACGGTTATAAATTAAATCCGCTAACGCGCTTTTTCAAATTATTGAATCTGGACAGGCAGACAATCATAAATATTAATATTTATGCCGTCTTGAATGGAATTATTGCCTTGTCGCTCCCATTGGGTATTCAGGCGATAATTAACCTGATTATGGGAGGACAGCTTTCCACGTCGTGGTTTGTTTTAGTTTCTATTGTTATAATCGGAATTATCATTCAAGGGGTTTTACAAGTTATGCAATTATCCTTAGCGGAGAATCTGCAGCAGAAAATTTTTGCTCGTGCCGCTTTTGAATTTACCTGGAGAATTCCCCGTTTGAAGCGAGATTCAGTTGAAGGATTTCATATTCCAGATCTTGTAAATCGATTTTGGGAAACGGTTACCTTGCAAAAGGGGCTGTCCCAAAATATTACTGGATTTTAGTAGGTCATTATTGCAAGTGATTTTAGGGATTTTGCTCCTGTCGCTCTACCATCCTTTTTTCATTATTTATGGATTGGCTTTACTCTTTATTCTTTTAATTGTGTTTAGGTACACGGCTCCTATGGGGTTAAAATCCAGTTTGAAAGAATCTACATACAAATACAGATTGGTTCATTGGATGCAAGAAATTGCGAGGGCATTTGAGGGATTCAAAATGGCGGGTAAAACACCTTTTGCCATTAATCGTACAGACAATCTAGTTAAGGGGTATCTTAAGCATCGAAATGAACATTTTAGGATATTAGTATTTCAGTTTTTTGTAATGATTGGGTTTAAGGCTCTAATTACAGGAGGGCTCTTGATACTGGGAGGATTGTTAGTGTTAAATCAACAAATGAATATCAGTCAGTTTGTTGCGACGGAGATCGTAATAATCTTGCTTATGAATTCTATTGAGAAACTCATTACCAGTTTTGAAACAATTTATGATGTAATGACCGGATTGGAAAAGATTGGTTTTGTTTCGGATTTGCCATTGGAAAGCGAGGAAGGGATTAAAATTGATCCTGATTCGGAAGGGATGGAAGTGCATTTCAAAAATTTAACCTTTACCAATCATAATGAAGATATGCATTTGGAAGATTTGTCTGTGCAGATCAAACCGGGAGAGAAGGTTGCAGTAACAGGAATCAATCGATCTGGAAAATCATTATTTCTGCAATTGGCGGCAGGGTTATATCGCGATTTTGACGGGGTAATTTCATATAATAATATCCCACTTGGTAATATAGATGTAATGGATTTACGCCATTATATAGGTGAAAATTTGGGGCACGACTTGATTTTTGAGGGTACAGTGTTGGAGAACATTACTTTGGGTAGACCGAATATTTCGCAAAAAGATGTGGAGCACATTGTGGAGATTGTTGGATTGGATGATTACGTGGAAAGCTTAACAGCAGGCTATCACGAAGTACTTTCTTCTGGAGGAAATCGTTTGCCAGAGGGAGCGTACATTAAGATGGTCTTGGCACGTGCCTTTATCCATAAGCCAAAACTGATTTTATTAGAAGATCCTTTTGATGCGTTAGATAATGAAACAACGGATCGCATAGTAGATTATATTCGTTCGGATGACTTGGGATCTACAGTTATAATAGCTACTAAACGGCGAAAATATTTAAAATTGATGAATCGAATTGTGTGGATGAAAAAGGGTAAAATTGAAGGTGTTGGATCATATAATGAGTTACGGAAAGACGAGAATTTTTCTTTCATGTTGAAATAAACTTTTGGTTCTTAAGAAAACGAATAGATAACTAAGATAGATTATAGAGATAAATAGTTTTAAAGAAAGATGTTAGGGATTTCTCAAAATACACCTATAGTTGATATGGAAGATTTCGAGTCTGTTAAGATGATCGGACGCTCCAAAACATCTCGTGTTATATTGGGTAGTTTTACCCTCATTTTACTTTTCTTTTTGATATTTATTTTTCTTCCTTGGACCCAGAATATCCGTGCAAGAGGCTATGTGACATCTTTGAATCCAGCAAATCGTCCTCAGGAATTACACAGTGTGATTCCAGGTAAAATCGAGGATTGGTATGTTCGTGAAGGCGATTTAGTAATGAAGGGTGATACGTTACTGAAAATCGGAGAGATCAAAAATGATTATTTTGATCCAAATCTTTTGGTGCGTACGCAAGAGCAAATTACGGCTAAAGAACAGGCAATAGAGGCATATGGACTAAAGGTGGAAGCATTGGATCAGCAGATTCAGGCGTTGATAAATACACGTAATCAAAAAACGCAGCAAGCACAAAACTATGTTCGGCAGGCAGAATTTAAAATTTCAGCCGATAGTATGAGCCTGAGTGCTGCGCAAATCAATTATACAGTTGCTCAAACTCGTCTAGCTCGAAATGAACAACTGTACAAAGAAGGATTGAAATCGTTAACTGATTTGGAGTCAAAACGGTTAAAAGTGCAGGAAACTAATGCAAAATTAATTGCGTCTGAGAATAAGCTGTTAACAAGTAGGAGTAAGTTGATCAATGCCAGAACAGAGTTGATTTCCGTGCTGAATCAATACGAAAGTAAACTTTCAAAAGCTCGTTCGGACCGTTCTTCTGCGCAATCCACGAAGGCAAATGCGGAAGGGGATCGGGCAGCTAAACGTAATCAACTTTCTAACTACACGATTCGTAGAAATAATTATTATTTACTGGCACCACAAACAGGATATATCACCAGAGCATTGATAACCGGCTTGGGAGAAGTCGTAAAAGAAGGACAAGCAATTGTTAGTATTATGCCTGCTGACTACGATTTAGCGGTAGAAATGTACATTGCACCAATGGATCTCCCTTTAATCGATAAAAATCAAAAGGTACGTTTTATTTTTGACGGTTGGCCTTCTGTTGTACTTTCAGGTTGGCCAAATGCTTCTCATGGAACCTTTGGAGGACAAGTAGTTGCCATTGATAATTTCATTAGTGAAAATGGGAAGTATCGAATTTTGGTAGAACAGGATCCCGAAGAACAAGCATGGCCACATGGATTACGAGTAGGTTCTGGAGCAAACGGAATGGCATTATTAAAGGATGTGCCTATTTGGTACGAATTATGGCGAAATTTAAATGGTTTCCCTCCTGATTATTACAAAGTCGAAGGATCATATAGTTCAAAGAATAAGAAAAAAGACAAAAAGAAGAAGTAAGCCCCTTACGAAAGAAAATCGTTCTTGAATTTAAAATTCCCCATACGAGTTTATACAGTGTTAGTACTTTTCCTTTTTGGTATCAGCGTTCCTTCGTTGATGGCTCAAAATGGAATATCTACGGATTCAACAAACCAAAAACAAGAGGTTACGTTAGAGGATTTTTTGGTCTTGGTTTTCAAAAATCATCCTGTCGCCAAACAAGCTGACATGATCCAAGATAATGGAAAATGGAATTTGATTAAAGCACGTGGTGCATTTGATCCTGTGCTATACAATGTGATGAGTTCCAAAGAATATGATAAGAAGACCTATTATAATTTGGTTAATGGAGGCTTGAAAATTCCAACTTGGTTTGGACTAGAAGGTAAAGTTGCATTTGATAATTCATCTGGAGATTATGTAAATCCGGAACACAAAACACCGGCTGGAGGATTGTTGGTTACAGGAGTTTCTGCACCAATTGGAAAGGGACTGTTTATTGATGAGCGTAGATTGCAATTAAAACAGGGTAAAGCTTATAAGAAAATGTCTGAATTTGAGCGATTCAATCAATTAAACAAACTTATCCTGAGTGCATCGACTTCGTATTGGAATTGGGTAGAAAAGCGGAACACGGTAGATGTGTATGAAAACGGAGTGAACATCTTAAAACAACGCCTCAAAAATGTGAAGCGTTCATATGCAGCAGGAGCAAAACCCGCCATTGACACGTTGGAAGTGATCATTCAATTGCAAAATCGACAATACAAGTTAAATCAAGCCATTTTGGATCAAAGAGAAATGGATTTGAAACTTTCGACTTACATGTGGAATGAAAAACAAGAACCACTTGAGTTGGACAGTAATTTAATCGCTCCGGTCCTTTATGAAGCTGACATGAACGCGACTTTACCTCTGGAAAACAAGGTGTTATCCGATACATTTGATGTGGAACAGCATCCGATGATTCAATCGTATGATTATAAAATTAAGGCGTTGGATTACTACCGTAAGTATAAGGCGGAAGGTTTGAAGCCAAAACTAACAGTCAATTATAACTTTTTAACGGAGCCCGTGGGAAATCAATTCTTGAACAACATGTCTACCCAAAATTATAAGTGGGGACTGGAATTTAAGTTTCCGATCTTTATGCGGAAGAGTGTGGCTGAGTTTAAGCAAAGTAAATTGAAACTGCAGTCCGTTGAATACGATAGAATTTTGAAACAACGAAATCTGGAGAATAAAGTAGCTTTTTACAAAGCCAAGGTTAACACGTTGGAAGAGCAGGAAAGATTGATGTCAACTAATTCGAAGAATTATGAACGCTTGGTCGCAGCAGAAAAGCGAAAATTCGGAATTGGTGAGAGCTCTGTGTTTCTGGTCAATTATCGAGAAATAAAACTGATTGAAGCCTATCTTAAATTGGTGAAGATTCGGACCAAGAATCGTACTAGTCAAATTAACCTACTGTATTGGAAGGGGCAGGCCTTGATCGGGCAGTATAAGTACAATTAGTGTGCAAGTTGAATGAATTACGCATTCTTTAGATCGTTTTAGTGAGGTGAAGGTGGATTTTGTCGCCTAATTTTTTGTTCGGATTCAGGGAATCTAAACGACCATGTTTTGTTTAATGCAACCTTTCTTACCAAATTGCTGTATGAATTACTGACAACACAGTAAAGAAGAAGAAGAATGAGGAGATTATTTTTTGCTTTGATGATCGGGGCATGTGTCCTATCTAACGAAGCAGTTTCACAAGTTAATTATAGTTCCAATCTGGATGTTGCAAATGCAACTCCAGGTGAAGGAGATTGGGATCAGAATGGTTTTGCAGGAAGCGGAACCAATGCGTGTTCTGGACTTTCGATGTCCGACAATTGTTATGGTACAGGAACATCTCAAATTGTAGAGATGTACACTGTTAATTCCTTAGGTACGGCATTGGGTGGAGCCGTAACGGTGAGTTTTGACTATAAAATGTTGGATTGGAATACAGCTAATGCAGCGATTGCAGCTGATTTTGGTTCAATAAAGGTGTACTCTGCAGCCTCAGCTCTAGCTGTTGATCCACTAAATGGAGGTTGGACACTTCAATACACCCTTAATTCTCATACGGCATCAACTTCTTGTGCAACACAAGGTTTTACGTTTACACCTCCAGCAGGAGCACTTCATTTATTATTTACATTTGAACATAGCAATGTGTCTTCTCCAGATGTAGATATTTATTTTGATAACATTTCAGCTATTGAAGCTACCTGTATAGAACCTACAGTAGTTTATTCCATTGTGCCAAATTGCGGAGCAGGTCAATTTTCAATTAATGCAAACGTTACAAATTTAGGAGATGGAACAGCAGTGGATCTGACCGATGGAGGAGTAACGGCAGGAACGTCGAATGTTGGAACTGGAAACTATGTTTTAGGACCTTATACTGCAGGTGATTCGATTCGGATCAAAGTGGATGGAGCGGCCTATGGTGGATGTGCAGATTCTTCTGCTAAATTATCAGAAGCATGTGCTTGTTCAAATAAGCCTGTTGCCACGGTAAATTCGACCAATTTGAATTGTGGAACCAGCTTATATGACATTGAAGTAACCGTAACTGATTTTGGAGATGGTACGTCCGTTGATATTTACATTGACAATGTATTGGCTCAAGCTACCGCTACACTTAGTAATTTATATACGTTTTCAAATTATGCTACCGGAAGCCATTCTGTAAGTGTTCGAGCTTCGGGAGCTGCTTTTGTAACTTGTAATGAAGATTATTCCGTTTCGCAAAGCTGTAACAATGACGAATGTGTAGATGCATTTGTAGTGACCACAGATGGAACTCCAAGAACTTCATTGGATGTAACCACTTATACAAGTAGCGGAACCAATGTTTCATGTGATGCAGGAGGTGGTACCGAAGACGCTTGGTATTCATTTACTGCCCCTTCTTCCGGAATGGTAGTAATTGATATTGATGACGCAAACTTGGCTGGAACCAATGCCGATATAGTCGAAGGAGCGCTGTATGATGCATGTGCTGGAACCGAAGTAGAATGTTTTGGATGGAATAATACCAACTTTTTTGGATCGTACAATACGGGATCAGCAAAAGGAAGATTGGTCACAGGTTTAACCGCAGGAGCAGTATACTATTTGGAAATTGAGCATTATAATAATGATTGGACAGGAACCTATGCCGTATCAGTTCAAGATTATGGACCAGAGATCATTGCGGGAACACCGGTTTGTTTGGATTTATCCGATGCCTTTTCATTGAATGATATTGGAAGTGTAGGAGAGCAATTTAACTGTTCCGTATTTAGTAGCCCGGAATTTACGGGGTCTGACGAGGAGGAATATTTGTTTTATACGCCTGCTTCTAATCAAACGGTAGATATTGTACTTTCGGCTGCTTCGTACGACGATGCCGATGGTATGTATGTTGGGGTATTTGAATGGACCCCTGGAACAAATGCAACTTGTTTAGGAACCAATGCAGGAGTAGTCATTGATGGCGGAAATACTACGGGGCAGATCAGTGATATTGCATTAACAGCAGGAACTCAATATGTAATTGTAGTAGGAGAAGATTATAATGATGCTACCTCAATTTGTGTGGAATTGCGAATTCAATGTGGATCTGTAAGTACCAATTCAATTACAGCAAGTGATTGTGGAGCCTCAACATATACTGGAAGAGTCAATTTGACCAGTGTTACCGGAGCAGCAGTTTCGTATGATTTGGAAGACGATGATGGAAACAGTTTTTCAGGTGTAAGCACATCGACAAATTACGATTTCAGTTATACCGATTTACTAGATCATACAGTGACGTTAAAAGGGTATGATGGATCAATGAATTTGGTTTGCCAGGATGAAGTGGTTGTATTTAGTTCAGGATGTAATGGAACCGAAACCTGTACAGGCGCTCCAGATATTACCAATGCATGTGTTCCCGGCGATTTAACCGGAGCCATAAATGAAGGAACACTTTCAGCTAATCCTGGGTGTGGAAATGGAACCAACGTGCGAACCTGCGCGGGAGGATTTTCTCCGTCTTCGAATTACGAAGATATTTGGTATTCTATTGATAATTCAGGAGGGTCAAATACGACTACAATAAATTTCACAGGATTAACAGGGTCGGAGGAAGTAATTGTATTTCTTTATGATGGAGGCTGTGCCGACGCTAATCTTTTGGACCATGGGTATCAAAATCCCGTAACTACTTCAGTAACGGCACAAAGTGGATCTCCAGGAGGAACATGTGCTATTTTTAATTCGAGCAATACTTCTTTTACGTTTTACAATTTAACCGCTGTATCTACGATATACGTTCGGGTAATGCCTTATGTAAATGCATCTAATTGCACAGGACTGGTTAATGCGGATTTTACAATTTGTGCAACCGTTCCATTGCCTAATGATGTAAGTACGGGGATTTTGCAATACGTAGGACCGGTTACTCCCTATACCGTGGTGAATTCAGCATATGATATTGAAGGAAACTCGGTTTGTCAAAATATGAGTCAGGCTACCGTTTCAGGAACATCGTTGCCCGCAAATTGTGGTGGAACCGCATTTAATTTAGGAGGAAATGACCTTTGGTACTACGTGGAAATTCCAGACGGACAAATCGATACACGATTGGAATTGAGTATTACATTTGACAATGCAGGTGAAAGTGTGTATGCGATTGTTTCAGATGGGGCAACATCGAATCAAGAATGTACGATTATGAATAGTTCGGCAGCTAATGAAACGGTGGTGCATCAATTTGATAAAACGATACGAGAAGAAACATCTTACGATCCGAACCATTATTTCATTCGTTTAATTCAGCCAGCAACAAACGGAATCACATCGTTTTGTGTCAGTGCTCGATTGCTAGTACCGAACGACAAATGTGAGATTTTTGAAAGCACGATCAATGCAACTAATATTCAATATGACTTATTTGATCAAAGTACGAATACACCAACTTCTGTTGCTTCTGATTTTCATTTTTCCAGTCCTTCTGGAGTAACGCTGCCTTCAGGCATTGCAGATCCAGGTCACAATGATCTTTGGTATAGTTTTGATTCCCGAAACTTTTCTTACGCTACAGATGGAGACAATGTAGAAAATGTATATTCGAGAGAAGTGGACATCAATATTAATTCAGGTGATTTGGCAGCAGATCAGGTATTTACATTTGCGGTGTATTACAATCCAGCGTATTCCTCAGGAAGCGTGGATTGCGGGAACTTAGGATTGGTTTGTTATGCTGAAAATGTGACGAGTCTTGACTTTGTGGTGGATGGGAAAATCACATTGCCATTGGATCATTTAGATGGTTCCTATATTTTAAGAGTGATCCAAACAGCAGGAGCGGACAGTGCGACCTTTACCATTAGTACGAATTCGTCTGCGGAATATGGAAAACCAAATAGTACTTGCGGTATATTTGGATCTAATATTTTGGCTGGACCTGTATATGATATAACGGGAGCTACGGTTAATGGAGATTTTGATTTGGCTGGATTGGATTGCGATCGAAAAGAGGCGTTGTGGTATCAAATTGAGATTCCGGCGTCGAGTTGTCCAGGGATTACTGCCTCAACGGAAGTACAAGACATTACGGTTTCATTTGCTAATGCGCAAAGTGGTGGTGGAATCGATGCTGACATGGACATTGTATTGTATGAAGATGATTGTGGGACGATTGTGTCTTCTTCTGTTTCAGTGGATACGACGCTTTCAGGAAATAACGAAACGGATCAATTTCCAGTAAATACAGGGAGAACGTATTACTTGAAAGTTATGCCTCATGATGTAGGCGTGCGACCAACCTCTTTTGATGTAAGTGCAGCTTTAGGTCCAGTACGACCGTGCAACGATCGGGTAGATGGAGCTGAGGAAATTGCCTCGTTGACTTCAGGATTGTGTGAAAGAGCTTCGTTGCCGGAGTATTCAGCACAAGGAGCAAGTCAATCGGCGAGTACGGTAAGTGGAGCGAACGATGTTTGGTTTAAGTTTACCCAACCTAACAATGCCGATGAAGACGGATACTTGTCCATTTTATTGATTAATCAAACGAATGGTACAGGAGACAATCATACAATGTCGTTGGAAGTGTATGATGGGGGTTCGAATGATCAAGTGGCGACTCGAGTATTAGGGCCAGTTACGACGAATTCACAGCATGAAGCCCAGTTGGACGGAGGTCATATGACGGTAGGTAAGGATTATTGGATTAGAGTGTACCACAGTGAATTGGCTACGGAAGAGGTGAAGTATAGTATTTGTGCTTATGAGGCACCATCTACTGCTATTTCTTGTCCTTCTTCATCATCAGGTGTAACTGTGTCAGGGGCTGTTGAATGTGGCAATGATTGTAAGCAACGATATCGAATTGAACTACCTTCCAATTTAAATTCTGGCTTTTGGCGATTTGAAGTCATTGCAAATGAACCAATAGCAGACCCATTGGTTTTTGGTCAGGGATCGACCTCTCCATCAGGGGAAGGATCAACGACTGACTATGATTTACCTTGCAATCCTTCCATGGCGTTAGCGGATCAATGTTGTGGTACCAATGGCGCAGTTGCCTATTCCGCAACGGCATCTTGTCCTACACCATTTGGAAAATATGTGGTAGCGAATTTGATTGGACCATCTGGGAGTGAAAGTAATTACTACTATTTACAAGTGGAACATTTAACCGATCTTTTGGGATGTGGAGGAATTGACGTTTGTGAAATCAATGTGGTAGGACCATTTGGTTCATCTGCGGATGCTGCAACTGGAAATACAGGAGATATTGTTACGTGCAGCTTTAATTCAGGAATGTCATTGGATAACAATCAAAACGAGCAAAACGATTTGATAGGAATAGAAGAAGATCCGAATCACATTCACATTTCCTATGTGCAAAATCAAATCAGAATTAAAGGTTCAAAAGGACAATATGAAGTGTTATTGTTTGATTTGAATGGGAAACAAGTAATGAAGAAATCCGTATCGATTGAATCGAACGAAGCTTTCATAGAGACGCCGGAAGTAGTAACGGGAATGTATCTTGTGAAAGTGCGAAGTATGTCTTCTTTTAAAAGTGCGAAGATAATCGTTGATTAATCAGTCGTATTTTATCTTTTTCGACGGAACAAAAGAATGATTACCGGGCCTGTTCCAGTAACTTTTGAAAAGGAGGTCTGAATTAGCAGGCCTCCCAGCGGTCGAAAAACGGTGTTTGATCGATTTAATGAATGCTATAAATTTTGATTGCAACCTATCTTGTAGAAGCGAGTCTACGCCTCCTTTGAGACAATCAAATGCAACTGAATTGTTCAATTTCATTTCGTGAATTGGAGCTATTTGAATTCGAAATTCAAGGTGAATCCACGGATTTTTACCAAGATTGGACTTGAATTTCAAGTTTTCTTTCAAAAAAGATTTATAAGTCGCCAACTTCATCAAATTTATTAATCGGTATTGATTTGTGATTACTTGGTAGTGATTGATGAGGATTCGGTTAAAAACACTGTTTAGGAGCCTGTTAGGCGAAGGTGGTCCCGCTATTAATTTATACAAATAATTTGATTTCGGTACTGTCAAATGCTTCGAAAATAGTACATTTACTTGGCTCAAAAAGATTTTAACGATCGCTTGTGCCAAAGTTTTAATTGAAGATCCTATGAAAAGAATACTTACACTATTATTATTCGCAATTACTGCATCAATTGCTTATTCACAATCAATTACCATCGTAACGCCCAATGGCGGGGAGAGTTTGGCAGGATGTCAACCTTATAATATAACCTGGACGGAGAGTGGGACTAGTAATTTTTATGACATTGATTACTCAACGAATGGAGGAGTTACTTGGGTTTCGGTTGCTACTGCAATCAATACAAGTTCTGGTTCTTACACATGGACCGTACCGAATAGGTCTTCTACTAATTTTAAGATTAGGGTCTTAGATAATGCAACGCCTGGTATTTTTGATGAAAGTGATGCTGTATTTACCGTAATTGGTCCATTGCAGTTGAATTATCCAAATGGAGGAGATAGTACGGTTGCAGGGGCGATTATGCCTGTAAATTGGAGTGCAACAAATACTTCAAATACGTATCGTATACAGTATTCAACCAATGGAGGTGCAAATTGGTCCACGGTTGAAAGTAATTATTTCAATCTTACTGGAGATTACAATTGGACGGTACCAAACGTAAATACAACCACAGCTTTAGTTCAGGTAACCGATGTAAGTAATGCCTGTATTACTGATAAAAGCGATAGTATTTTTACCATTGCCTCTGACGTTACCGTTACTCAGCCTAATGGAGGAGAAATTTGGCCAGCTGTAATTCGAAATTTACCTGAAGGAGAAACTCCAACGGTGTTAACAAATGCAAATAAAGAAGTATATGTGTATGGTGGAACATTGTATGATCATAGTACTTCTGGAAATTATTCCGATGCAACACAGTCTTATACGGTTACTTTAAGACCTACTTTTTACGGATTGCCTGTTCGATTGGCATTTACCAGTTTTAATTTGGGAAGTTATGATGATGTTAAGATCTATAATGGACCAAGTACAAGTTCACCATTAATGGGAACATGGACTTATAATTCAAGTCCTGGGACAAGAACCTCCACAGATCCAAGTGGAGCCTTGACCTTACAATTTAATGTGACAAACGGAACCACTTCAAGTTCGGATGTGTCCACAGGTTATGTAGCAAACATGAGTGTAATAGGTATTCCTGTATTACCAACGAAAGAAATTAAATGGGATCGAACCGGAACATCTGGCGTGTTTAATATTGAATATTCAATAAACAATGGAGCCGGATGGGAACGAATTGTTTCTAACTATAGTGATTTAGGAGGAGTTTATAATTGGAAAGTGCCTAATAACCCAACTACACAGGCTTTAGTTAGAGTGATTGATGTAGGTAGTGGACTTATTATAGATCAAAGTGATGCTGTATTTACCATTGGTCAAGCAACTCCTGAATTGTTGAGTCCAAATGGAGGAAATCGAGTATTTGCCGGTCTAAATCATACGATAACTTGGGAAGATGGACTGTTTGCTGGTTCAGCCGTAGTACTTGAGTATTCGGATGATAATGGCAGTACTTGGAATTTAATCCACAGTGGAACCGATAACGATGGAAGTTATGATTGGATAGTCCCAAATATTTATACTACAGATGCCTTAATCCGGGTAAGTGAATTTGGAAACACTGTATTTAACGATGTTAGCGATGCTACTTTTATTATAGAGCCGTACATTCATGTAAGAACTCCAAATGGAGGTGAAGCGTATAGTGGTTGTGATATTAAAACTATTTCTTGGTACGCAGGACAAACATCAGGAAACTACAGAATCGAATATAGCGATGACAACGGTGGAAGCTGGAATACCATTGTAACTAGTTATACTGCCTCCGGAACTTCTCCAACCTATAATTGGACGACAGCAAATATTACGAGTACCAATGTTAAAATTAAAATTAGCGATATCTCGGATGGATCTAAAGTAGATGAATCGGATGCCGTATTTACGATAACACCTTCACAATACGTGGTGCTAAATGATCCTACGGGAGGAGAGACCATGATTGCAGGAACGGTATTTCCTATTTCGTATTTAACAAGTGGTCCTGTGAGCACCGTGAATCTATATTACTCGCGTAATAATGGCGCTAGTTGGAGTACAGTGGCTACCAATCACAGTGGCGGAAGTTACAATTGGACGGTTCCAAATTACGATACGGATGAGGCATTGTTTAGAGTTCGATCTTCCAGTAACTCCTGTATAGTGGATGAAAGTGACAGTGTTTGGAGCATGCAAAGTGAAGTGACGCTTACTCAGCCAAATGGAGGAGAAGTGTGGCAAGCAGTTATACCATCTTTGCCTGAAAGTGAAGATGCAGTTATTTTGACCGATGCAGATAAAGAAGTTCGAGTGTATGGAGGTACGTTGTATGATCATACTGCTACAGGAAACTATTGGGATGCAACGCAATCACATACAGTAACGTTGAAACCCGCATTCTATGGTTTACCAGTTCGATTGGCATTCAGTAGCTTCAACTTAGGAAGTTATGATAATGTGAAGATCTATAACGGACCGAGCACAAGTTCTACCTTAATGGGAACTTGGACCTATAATTCAAGTCCAGGAACAAGAACATCAACAGATCCAAGTGGATGTTTAACTTTGGAATTCAATGTGTCGAACGGGACCAGTTCAAGTTCGGATGTCTCTACAGGATATGTAGCAAACATTAGCGTAATTGGATTACCAACGTTGCCAACGCAAGAAATTACTTGGGGAACGGTAGGAACATCAGGAAGTTTTGATTTAGAGTATAGTATTGATAATGGAACTACATGGATACCTATTGTTTCCGATTACACAAGTGCGATTGGAACATATGAATGGCAAGTACCAAATACCCCTTCAACTACCGCATTGGTTCAAGTAATTGATGCAAGCAATGGGGCTATATTGGATGTAAGCAATTCAACATTTACCATTGGTCAAGCAACGGCTAAATTGTTATCTCCAAACGGAACGGAGAACTATTATGCTGGCTTAACTAAGCAGATTACTTGGGAAAATGGATTCTTCTTAACGTCAGCTGTAGTGATCGAATATAGTACCGATAATGGAGGAAGTTGGAAAACAGTTACTACAGGAACCAATAATGACGGAAGTTTTGATTGGATTATACCGGAAGATCCTTCTACGCAGGCTTTGGTTCGTGTAAGTGAATTTGGTAACCCAGCGGTTAACGATGTGAGTGATGCGAATTTTACCTTATCAGATTATATTGTCTTAACAAGTCCAGCAGGCGGAGAGAATCTGTTTGGATGTGAAACAATGAATATTAGATGGAACGTAGGTGAAACGTCTAAGAACTACAAAATCGAGTACAGTGATGATAATGGAGGAAGTTGGAATACAATTAATGGAAGTTATACGTCTTCATTAACAAGTATTGTATATCCTTGGACACTGCCAAATATTAATACAACACAGTTGTTGGTTAAGGTAAGTGATCGCGATGATCTTACCGTATATGATTCTACATCAGTTCCAATCACACTTAGTCAATCTCAATATTTGAGTTTAGTTGATCCAACAGGTGGAGAGGATATGATTGCAGGAACGGTATTCCCAATATCCTATATTACCAGTGGTCCTGTAACTACAGTAAACTTATACTACTCGCGTAATAATGGAGCAAGTTGGAGTACGGTGGCTACCAATCACAGTGGCGGAAGTTACAATTGGACGGTTCCAAATTACGATACGGATGAAGCATTATTTAGAGTTCGATCTTCTAGTAACTCATGTATTGTAGCAGAAAGCGACAGTGTATGGAGCATGCAAAGTGAAGTGTCGCTTTCACAACCAAACGGCGGTGAAGTATGGCAAGCCGTTATTCCAGCCCTACCAGAAAGTGAAAATGCCATTATTTTGACCGATGCAGATAAAGAAGTTCGAGTGTATGGAGGTACGCTGTACGATCATACTGCTTCAGGAAACTATTGGGATGCAACTCAGTCACATACCGTGACGTTGAAGCCCGCATTTTATGGTCTTCCGGTTCGATTGGCATTCAGTAGCTTCAACTTAGGAAGTTATGATAATGTGAAAATCTATAACGGACCAAGCACAAGTTCTACTTTAATGGGGACTTGGACCTATAATTCAAGTCCAGGAACAAGAACGTCAACAGATCCAAGTGGATGTTTAACTTTGGAATTCAATGTGTCGAACGGAACAAGTTCAAGTTCGGATGTCTCTACAGGATATGTAGCGAACATAAGTGTAATTGGATTACCTACGTTGCCAACGCAAGAAATTACTTGGGGAACGATTGGAACATCAGGAAGTTACGATTTAGAATATAGTATTGATAATGGAACCAGTTGGATTCCAATTATAGATAATTATACCAGTGCATTAGGAACGTATGATTGGCAAGTACCAAACACCCCTTCTACTTTGGCACTTGTAAGAGTGTCGGATGCTGGAAACGGTGCAATATTGGATGTGAGTGATGCGAACTTTACAATAGGACAAGCGGATCGAAAACTATTATCTCCAAACGGAGGTCAAAATTATTATGCAGGTTTGACCAAGCAAATTACTTGGGAGGATGGTTTGTTTGTGGCGTCTGCTATTGTAATAGAATATAGTACGGACAATGGTTCTACTTGGAAGACCATTACGACAGGAACGAACAATGATGGAAGTTTTGATTGGATCATACCTCAAGATCCATCTACTCAAGCATTAGTTCGAGTAAGTGAATTTGGAAATCCATCCGTTAACGATGTGAGTGATGCGAATTTTACTTTATCAGATTATATTGTGTTAACAAGTCCAGCAGGCGGAGAGAGTTTATTTGGATGTGAAACGATGAACATTAGATGGAATGTAGGTGAAACGTCGCAAAAATATAGAATCGAGTACAGTGATGATAACGGAGCAAGTTGGAACTTAATTATAAGTAACTATGCTTCTTCGTTAACAAGTGTTACGTATCCTTGGACTTTGCCAAATATAAATACTACCCAATTATTAGTTAAAGTAAGTGATCGAGATGATCTTACGAAAGTTGATTCTACCTCAGTTCCAATCACACTTAATCAATCTCAATATTTGAGTTTAACAGATCCAACTGGAGGAGAGAATATGATTGCCGGAACGGTATTCCCAATTTCGTATATTACCAGTGGACCTGTAACCACAGTAAACTTATACTATTCGCGTAATAATGGAGCAAATTGGAGTACAGTAGCAACGAACCATAGTGGAGGAAGTTACAACTGGACAGTTCCAAATTATGATACAGACTTGGCATTATTTAGAGTACAATCTTCTAGTAACTCATGTATTGTAGCAGAAAGCGATAGTGTTTGGAGTATGCAAAGTGAAGTGGATTTAACTCAGCCAAATGGAGGAGAAGTTTGGCAAGCAGTTATTCCGTCTTTACCAGAAAGTGAAAATGCCATTATTTTGACCGATGCAGATAAAGAAGTTCGAGTGTATGGAGGTACGTTGTACGATCATACATCTTCTGGAAACTATTGGGATGCAACTCAGTCACATACCGTGACGTTGAAGCCTGCTTTTTATGGTCTTCCAGTTCGATTAGCATTCAGTAGCTTCAACTTAGGAAGTTATGATAATGTGAAAATCTATAATGGACCAAGTACAAGTTCTACGTTAATGGGAACCTGGACCTATAATTCAAGTCCTGGAACAAGAACGTCAACCGATCCAAGTGGATGTTTAACTTTGGAATTCAATGTGTCGAACGGAACAAGTTCAAGTTCGGATGTCTCTACAGGATATGTAGCGAACATAAGTGTAATTGGATTACCTACGTTGCCCAACGCAAGAAATTAATTGGGGAACGATTGGAACATCTGGAAGTTACGATTTAGATTATAGTATTGATAATGGAGCAAGTTGGATTCCAATTATAGACAATTACACCAGTGCATTAGGAACGTATGATTGGCAAGTGCCTAACACCCCTTCAACTTTGGCACTAGTAAGAGTGTCGGATGCAGGAAATGGGGCAATATTGGATATTAGCGATGCGAACTTTACAATTGGTCAAGGAGATACGAAATTGTTATCTCCAAATGGAGGACAAAACTATTATGCAGGATTAACCAAACAAATTACTTGGGAGGATGGAATGTTCCTTGCTTCAGCTATTGTAATAGAATATAGTACAGACAATGGTTCTACTTGGAAGACCATTACGACAGGAACGAACAATGATGGAAGTTTTGATTGGATCATACCTCAAGATCCATCTACTCAAGCATTAGTTCGAGTAAGTGAATTTGGAAATCCATCCGTTAACGATGTGAGTGATGCGAATTTTACTTTATCAGATTATATTGTTTTAACAAGTCCAGCAGGCGGAGAGAGTTTGTTTGGATGTGAAACGATGAACATTAGATGGAATGTAGGTGAAACGTCGCAAAAATATAGAATCGAGTACAGTGATGATAATGGCGTAAGTTGGAATACAATTAATAGCAGTTATACTTCTTCGCTCACAAGTATTATATACCCTTGGACCTTGCCAAATATAAATACTACCCAATTATTGGTTAAAGTAAGTGATCGAGATGATCTTACGAAAGTTGATTCTACGTCCGTTCCAATTACGCTTAATCAATCACAATACTTGAGTTTAACAGATCCAACTGGTGGAGAGAATATGATTGCCGGAACAGTGTTCCCAGTATCTTATATTACGAGTGGACCTGTAAGTACGGTAAACTTATATTACTCACGAAATAATGGAGCAAGTTGGACCACTGTAGCAACGAACCATAGTGGAGGAAGTTACAACTGGACAGTACCGAATTATGATACGGATTTGGCATTGTTTAGAGTGCGTTCATCTAGTAACTCCTGTATTGTTGCAGAAAGCGATAGTGTTTGGAGTATGCAAAGTGAAGTGGATTTAACGCAGCCAGATGGAGGGGAAGTATGGCAAGCAGTTATACCATCTTTGCCAGAAAGTGAAAATGCCATTATCTATACCGATGCAGATAAAGAAGTTCGAGTGTATGGAGGTACGTTGTACGATCATACATCTTCTGGAAATTATTGGGATGCGACTCAGTCACATACCGTGACGTTGAAGCCTGCTTTCTATGGTCTTCCAGTTCGGTTGGCATTCAGTAGCTTCAACTTAGGAAGTTATGATAATGTAAAAATCTATAATGGACCAAGTACGAGTTCTACTTTAATGGGGACTTGGACTTATAATTCAAGTCCTGGAACAAGAACGTCAACAGATCCAAGTGGATGTTTAACTTTGGAATTCAATGTGTCGAACGGAACAAGTTCAAGTTCGGATGTATCTACAGGATATGTAGCAAACATAAGTGTACTTGGATTACCTACGTTGCCGACGCAAGAAATTACTTGGGGAACCATTGGAACATCTGGAAGTTACGATTTAGAATATAGTATTGATAATGGAACCAGTTGGATTCCAATTGCAGATAACTATACAACTGCCGTTGGATCTTATGATTGGCAGGTTCCGAATACACCTTCAACATTAGCATTAGTACGTGTAAGTGATGCAGGAAATGGTGCAATTTTGGATGTGAGTAACGGTACGTTTACGATTGGACAAGCGGCAACTAAAGTATTATCACCAAATGGCGGGGAAGATTATTTTACGGGTGCGACAAAGCAGATTACATGGGAAGATGGGTTATTTGTATCATCTGCCGTAGTGATTGAATACAGCACGGATAGTGGAGCCACATGGAAAAATGTAACTACAGGTACCAATAATGATGGAAGTTTTGATTGGATCATACCACAAGATCCTTCGCAGCAAGCATTGGTTCGAGTGAGTGAATTTGGAACGCCTGGTACATATGATATCAGTGACGCAGTATTTGAATTGTCAGATTTCATCGAATTAACAAGTCCAGTAGGAGGAGAGAATCTTTTTGGATGTGAAACGATGAATATTCGATGGAATGTAGGACAGACTTCTGGAAATTACAAAATTGAATATAGTGCTGATAACGGTTTAAGCTGGAATACTATCGTAAGTAGTTTTTCCTCTGGATTAACCTCGGTAACTTATAATTGGGTGATGCCAAATATTAATACGGCACAGCTTAAAGTACGAGTAAGTGATGCGGCGGATTTAGCAAAATCAGATGAGAAGGGAGTTATGAATTTAACTTCCACGCAATACGTAAATCTTTCAGATCCAACTGGAGGTGAAAATATGGTCGCAGGAACGGTGTTCCCAATATCGTATAGTGTGAGTGGGCCGGTAAGTACAGTAAACTTATACTACTCCCGTAACAATGGAGCAAGCTGGAGTACAGTAGCAACGAATCACAGTGGAGGAAGTTATAACTGGACGGTACCAAACTACGATACGGATTTAGGATTGTTTAGAGTACGTTCATCTAGCAACTCTTGTATCTTAGATCAAAGCGATAGCGTTTGGAGTATGCAGAGTGAAGTTTTAGTTACTCAGGCAAATGGAGGTGAAGTTTGGCAAGCAGTTATTCCAGCTCTACCCGAAAGTGAAAATGCAGTTATTTTGACCGATGCAGATAAAGAAGTTCGAGTGTATGGAGGTACGTTGTACGATCATACTGCTTCTGGAAATTATTGGGATGCGACTCAGTCACATACCGTGACATTGAAGCCAGCATTTTACGGTTTACCAGTTCGATTGGCATTCAGTAGCTTTAACTTAGGAAGTTATGATAATGTGAAGATCTATAACGGACCAAGCACAAGTTCTACCTTAATGGGAACCTGGACTTATAATTCAAGTCCAGGCACAAGAACATCTACGGATCCAAGTGGATGTTTAACTTTGGAATTCAATGTATCGAACGGAACAAGTTCAAGTTCGGATGTGTCTACGGGATACGTAGCAAACATCACTGTGTTAGGATTGCCAACAACCTTACCGACGGAAGAAATTACATGGGTTACTGTGGGAACATCTGGAAGTTATGATATTGATTACAGTATTGATAATGGTATAAGCTGGATTCCAATTGTAGATAATTACACAACAGCGGTAGGATCTTATTTGTGGAGAGTACCAAATACGCCATCAACCCAGGCATTAATTCGAGTGAAGGATGCAGGAAATGGTGCAATATTGGATTATAGTGATGCCAACTTTACGATTGGTCATGCGGAACCTCAATTGTTAATTCCGAATGGAGGAGAAGAATGGTTCTCCCAGGCTACTTATAATATTGAGTGGGAAGATGGTTTGTTTAATGAGTCTGCTGTTACAATTGAATATTCGATTGATGACGGTTCGACATGGCAAGCAATTACTACGGGTACCAATAATGATGGTAGTTATGATTGGTTAGTACCAGACTTTGTTGAAAGTTATCCTGAGTCATGGGTTCGCGTACGTGAATTCTCTTCTGGAATTGCAGATACAACGGATACAAGAATTACGTTGTCTCCGGCAGTTCAAGTATTCTCTCCAAATGGTGGAGGAGGAAACGATTCTTTAAGAGGGTGTACACAAACAACCATTATCTGGAAAGCTGGTGGAACCACTAAAAATTATAGAATTGAATACACGATTAATGGAGGAACGAACTGGAATACGATCGAATCAAGTTATTATTCGGCGAGTTTGATTTCATCTTACAATTGGACGATTCCAAATCTTGCGTCCGCGGACTTCTTTATTAGAGTATCTGATGCGGGCGATTTGAGCAAGCATGATGTGACGGATAATCCATATGCGATTCGACCACCAATAACGGTAATAACACCAAACTTTGCTGGTGACTTACGAGTTGGAGCTACCTATCCAATTACATGGGAGTCGGATGGAGCATCAAGTTTCTATGATTTACATTATTCAAATAATGGAGGAAGTTCTTGGATTGCCATTGCGATCAATGAGAATATTACCAACAGTACGTATAATTGGACTGTACCAAATGATCCAAATATTCAAACGGTGGTTAGAGTAACGGATAATATTGATAACTGTAAAACAGATGTATCAGATAATGCATCTGAAATTACGCCGAGTGCATCAGCTATTGAAATTACCGCTCCATTTGGTGGAGAGAGTTGGGTCAGCTGTGGAGATAGCTTAATTACATGGAATAGCAACGGCGTTTCCGATTTTTATGATATCGAGTATTCAGATAATGGAGGAGCAAGTTGGAATAGTATTGAAACGAATTATTTCACGACTACGGATCAATATTTATGGACCCTTCCTTCTATTGCAAGTTCGAACATGATCGTTCGGGTAACAGATGCAACAGATTTATCTAAATCGGATAATAGCGATGGACCTTTTGAATTGATTCCATTCGTCTCTGCAGATGTTACACCAAGTGGACCAACTACATTCTGCGCAGGAGGAACAGTTACATTAACTTCTTCCAGTTCAACAGGAAATACATGGTCTACGTTTGAGACAACTCAATCGATCGTAGTGAACAACTCTGGAGTTTACACCGTAACAGTAACATCAGGTTCTTGTACGGCAACATCGTTACCAGTAACAATTACGGTTAATCCGGTACCATCAGCTCCATCGGTTGGAGTGAATAGTCCAATTAATCTTGGAGATGCTATTAACCTAACAGCTTCAAGCATCACAGATGGAAGTTATGCTTGGAGTGGACCATCTGGATTTACAAGTGCGGTTCAGAATCCAAGTATTGCCAATGCGCAGTACATTAATACAGGAAACTATGATGTGGTTGTAACGGTAGATGGATGTTCAAGTGTATCTGCTTCGATCGTAGTAAACGTAGGAAACTCTGTTGGATTGAACGGAGTAGTTAGAACAGAAGAAGGTTCTCTAGTAAATGGAGTAACTACTGGTGTTTCTGGGTACTCTACTGCTTCTTATACTACATCGGGAGATGGTTACTATGAATATTTCTTAGAATCAGGACAAGCTTATTCTATAACTCCGGTTAAAACGAATGATGTGATTACGAATAATGGAGTTACTACATTGGATTTGATTTTGATGCAACGACATATTTTAGGAGTTCAGAATTTACCATCAGCGTATCGCGTAATGGCGGCTGACGTAGATTTATCGAATACCGTAACTACATTGGATATTGTATTAGCTCAATCTGTTATTCTACAAACAAACACGACATTCCCAGGAGGGCGATTGTGGTCATTTGTAAGTAGTAGTGCTACGTTTGCTGATCCGATGAATCCATTCCCATATTCGGAAAGCAGAGATTATGCTTCATTGGGATCGGCATTAAATCAGGATTTTGTAGCGATGAAGTTAGGAGATGTGAACGGAAGTTGGAATTCTTCCATTGGAATAGATCAGTTGGCAACATCTGACGTGCACTTTGGAATTGATCATGTTTCGGGTAACATCGGAGACATTGTTACGATACCGGTTCGAGTGAGAGATTTTAATCAATTAAGTGGATATCAATTTACGATGTCATGGGATGCGGATGCATTGGAATTTGTGGAAGCAGATAATAAAGTGTTAGCAGCGAAATACGGGTTGAAGTTTACAGAAGAAGGAAGACTGACTACAAGCTGGCATACGGATGATCTAAATGGAAAATCTGTGGCGGATGGAGCGATCTTATTCGAATTGAAAATGCGTGTTAAATCGACTATGATTGGAGAAGCAAGTATTGCCATCACTTCTGATAAGACAGCAGCTGAAGCGTACACTCATGATTTACATTATGTAAATGTGATTCCTTATACAGGAGGTGTATCTGCGGTGACAGGGGTTGGATCTGTAATTGACGGAGCAGATGTTAATTTTGAAACATTCCCGAATCCATTCATGGATCACATCAGTATCACTTTTGATATTGAAGAATATTCAAATGTGAAGTTATCTATTGTAAATGGATTAGGACAAGAAGTGTATCGATTAGAAGATTCATTTGTAAAAGGTTCTTATGCATTGCCATGGAATGGTACAAGTGGAGAAGGTGAAGCTGCAAAAGGAGTATATTGGGTTTCTCTTGAAGTAAATGGAGTAAGACGTATTAAGAAGGTGGTGAAGCTGTAGATGAAGAGTCTTAAATACATTTTAAGTTTTTGCATTGCATTGCTGTGCGTGGGATTATCCCATGCACAGTTGCATTGGTATCTGGATTCTGCCAACGGTAGTCCTGGAAGCCAAGTGGTAGTGCCAGTGCGTGCGGATGATTTTACCAGCCTTATTTCAATGCAAGGAACGGTGAACTTTGATCCGAATGTGTTGGGTTATGTTGGAGTGGAACAATTTGCTCTTCCAGGAATGGGAGTTGGCAATTTTGGAACAACGCAAACCAATGCTGGTAAGCTTACTTTTTCTTGGTTTGATTCAGATTTAAGTGGAGAAACCATTGCAGATTCTGGGGTGATTTGGGCAATTCGATTTGACCTAGTTGGAAGTGGTGGTGCAAATTCAATCTTGAAGTTTGGAGATGTTCCAACAGTTTTAGAATTTATTCATTCAAGTTTTTCACCTGTAGCAGCGACATTTTCAGATGGCTCTGTGCAAATTGATGGTGGAAGTACAGCTCAATTATCAATTTGGATTGATTCAGTCCAAGCTTATCCCAACAATGTAGTGGAAGTGCCCGTTCGGGCATCTGATTTTGCAGAAATCACAGGATTGCAAGGAACAATCGGATGGGATCCAAACATTGTTTCCTATGTCGATGTGGAGGAATTTGGCCTTCCAGGAATGGGAGCGTCGGATTTTGGAACATCCTTTATTTCATCTGGAAAACTAACCTTTGCTTGGGCAGATCTCAGTAATTCAGGACAATCTATTGCAGATTCAAGTATTCTTTTTACGCTGAAATTTTTCACACTTAGAACGGCAGGATTTAATTCGGCTGTTTGGTTTGATAATACACCGACTCCTATTGAAATAGTAGACACTTCTTTAAATATTCTTAATCCTCTTTTGGAAAATGGATTTGTAGATATTATTGATCCAAGTCCGTTGGCGTTTCAACTGTATATGGACTCGCTCAGTGTACCAACCGGAACACAAGTGGTTGTTCCTATTCGTGCAAATGGCTGGAGTCAATTGATAAATGCTTCTGGTACCGTTGAGTTTGATCCAGCGGTGTTGTCATTTGTGGGTATTGAACAATATGGATTAACAGATTTAGATATAGGGGATTTTGATATTAGTGGAGTTTCAGGAGGAACACTTACATTTGATTGGATTGATACCGATTCAAGTGGGGAGTCATTAGTGGATGCAAGTACGGTTTATGCCATTCGCTTTGATGTGATCGGAGGTTTTGGTTCTGAATCAGACGTGTTATATACCGGGACCAATACGGTATTAGAATTTGAAAATACCTCATTTGAATATGTTCCCGCCTATTATGAAATGGGTTATGTGGAAGTGCTTGGAGGAGTACCAGACAGTTTAACCCTTTGTATTGATTCAGCGAGTGCGTATCCAAATAATGTGGTCTTTATTCCCGTTCGAGCCTCGGATTTTGCAAATATAACGGGAGTGCAAGGAACCATTGGTTGGAATCCAAATGTGGCATCCTTTGCAGATGTTGTTGATTTTGGCTTAGCAGGTTTAGATGCATCTGATTTTGGAACGGCGTTTATTTCATCCGGAAAATTAACTTTTGCTTGGGCAGACTTAAGTAATGTTGGACAAACGGTTGCTGATTCAGCGGTATTGTTCACGTTGAAATTGTTTGCAACGGGAAATGCAGGGGCTAGTACTAATATTTGGTTTGAGAATGCACCCACTCCGATGGAAATTGTGGATACGGCGCTAAAGATTTACAACCCAGTATTGAAAATTGGTCATTTGGCAATTATAGATCCAAGTCCTTTAACGCTGCAATTGTATATGGATACTTTATTTGCTGCAAGTGGAGCACAAGTATTAATGCCAATTCGAACCAATGGATGGAATAACTTAATTAATGCTTCCGGATCTATAGAATTTGACCCAAGCATACTGTCATATGTAGGCGTAGAGCAATTTGGATTAACGGATTTAGATGCTACCGATTTTGATGCGAGTAATGTTGGAACCGGTAATTTGGTATTTGATTGGATTGATATCGATTCAAGTGGAGAAAGTGTGGCGGATTCAACCGCGTTATGGTACATTCGATTTGATGTAATTGGCGCCTTTGGTTCCGGTTCGGATGTTAATTTTGTTGGGAACCCACAAGTATTGGAATTTATAGATGCTAGTTTCGAAAATGAGTATGCATATTATGAACATGGTAGAGTAGAAGTATCTTCTGGACTAGCAGATAGCATTACTTTGCATATTGATTCGGTATCAACGTTTCAAAATAACGTAGTGAACGTGCCGGTTCGGGCTTCGGATTTCATCAATATTATGGGGATTCAAGGTACGATAGGTTGGGATCCATCCATTGCCACATTTATTTCAGTAGAAAACTTTGGTTTACCTGGATTAGATCCGGCAGATTTTGGAACCAGTTTTGTATCTGGAGGGAATTTAACCTATGCATGGGCTGATATGGCGTTGCCCGGTCAAACTGTTGCGGACTCAACGATCCTTTTTGAAATTAAGTTTTTTGTAAATGGTGCACCGGGTACTTCTACCCAGTTAGGGTTTTTAGGAACGCCTACTCCAATGGAGGTAGTGGATAGTAGTTTGGGGATCTTAATACCTCAATTGAATGGAGGTTTAATTGAAGTATTGGCAGATACAGCGTTGCCATTTGCATTATTGATTGATTCGGTCGTGGGGATGGAAACACAAATAGTACAAGTTCCGGTTCGAGCGCAGAGCTTTGAGGATATTCTTTCCATGCAAGCAACCTTCCAATTTGATACAAGCGTTATAACTTATTATGGTGTTGGTAATTTCAATTTACCGGGAATGAATATCACTAATTTTGGAACAAACTTTATTAATCAAGGTTTGATTAATTTCTCGTGGTTCGACACAGATCTTTCAGGAGAGAATTATGCAGATTCTACGATCTTATTTACGCTGTTATTCAATGTGGTTGGTTCTCCTGGAGATTGGAGCGATATATTTTTAGTTAATTCTCCAACTCCAATTGAATATACCAACACTAGCTTTAATCAAATTTCATTTGGTTTAGATTCAGGTGGAGTATTAGTTGATTCATTGGATGCGTTCATTGATATTACAAATGGTTTAAATACTTCTTACTGTATTGGAGATTCCATTACAGTTGAATTTAGAGGAGCAGTGAGTCCGGATCCAACCAATGTTTATACATTGGAATTGTCTGATGCAACAGGTGACTTCACAACATTTACTTCACTTGCAACAATTACCAGCGACGCTGATTCTGGAATGATTACAGGTTTTATTCCATATATCATTCCAATGGGATCAGGGTATCGGGTTCGTGTTTCCTCTAGTTCACCATTGATCTTTCAAGGTGATCCGAATTTAACTGATTTGAATTTGATCCTATACAGAGATACCGTTTCTACTTCTATTTGCCAAGGCGATAGTTTGATGTTGGGAGGATCTTTCCAAACATTGGCAGGTTTTTACGGAGACACGTTGAATGCAGTGGATGGTTGCGATAGCATTGTGGTAACTCAATTAAACATTGTCAATACGATTATCACGAACGATAGTCTTTCGATTTGTAATGGTGACAGTCTATTGTTGGAAGGTGCATATCAGTTTGTAACGGGAACGTATCATGATACATTAATGTCGGCAGCAGGTTGTGATAGTGTGATTATTACTAAATTGACTGTATTGCCAAATAGCTTCTTTGCAGCAACTGCTTCGATATGTCCTGGCGATAGCATGTTGTTAGAAGGTATGTACCAACTTACAGCCGGAGTTTATTTTGATACCTTAATCTCCGCAAACGGATGTGATAGTGTGTTGCAAACTACATTAAGTTTATTTGTACCGGATACGACGTATGACTCCATAGATATATGTTTTGGAGATAGTAGCTTTTTAGGAGGCTCTTTTCAACTGTTAGCAGGAAATTACACCGATGTGTTGGTGAATCAGGATGGATGTGATAGTTCGATTATTACTACATTAACGGTTTTACCAGATTTGTCTACAACTAGAAATGATACCATTTGTAATGGAGATAGTCTGCTTGCAGGAGGAACATATCAAAAGAGTTCAGGAACCTTTTTAGACACTCTAATTGGAGCGTCTGGATGTGACAGTGTGGTAACTACTGAATTAACCGTATTACCGGTTTATTTCTTCCCAAATACACTCAGTATTTGCTCAGGTGATAGCGCCTTAATTTTTGGTTCATATCAAACTGCAGCGGGCATTTATTATGATTCATTGCAATCTTTTTTTGGATGCGACAGTGTATATGAAACAACACTAATTGTAAATCCAGTTTATTCCGATACAGTTGTGGTTAGCATTTGCGCTGGAGATAGTTTGTTAATTAATGGAGCGTATCAATCTACAGATGGAATTTACGTAGACAGTCTACTTTCTTTAAGTGGATGCGACAGTTTGGTTTACCGAGATTTGTCCGTGTTGACAGCGATTGTTACGAATGTGCCCATAACGCTTTGTTTCGGAGACAGCACATTTGCAGAAGGCGCATGGCAAACGACTACAGGAGTTTATCAGGATACGATAATAGCTGTAGGTGGTTGCGACAGTACAATTGTAACGACTGTAACTGTATTACCTGATTTAGCTATTACAAGTTATGATACGATTTGTTCAGGGGCGACTTTCTTCGCTGGAGGAATGTTGCAAATGACTTCTGGGACCTATGTGGACACTTTGATTGGGAACTTTGGATGTGACAGTATCGTAACAACAGAGCTGACTGTATTACCAACTTACTTGTTTGAGGATACGTTGGAAATTTGTTCAGGTGACAGTGCCTTGATTTTTGGAGTTTATCAAAATATGGCGAGCATTTACTACGACTCATTACTCACTGATTTAGGCTGTGATAGTGTATATGAAACAACTTTATTTGTACATCCAGTATACTCAGATACTACCCCACAAATTATTTGTGCGGGAGACAGTGTCTTTGTTGGTGGTTTGTTCCGAAAAACAGATGGAATCTATGTAGATAGTTTATTGACAGTAAGTGGATGCGATAGTTTAGTATATACTGATTTGTCTGTATTGACTTCAGTGCAAACGAATTTAGCCTCTACAATCTGTTATGGAGACAGTTTGTTTTTAGACAATGCATGGCAAACGAGTGCTGGAATTTATCGAGATACATTGATTGCAGCTGCAGGTTGTGATAGTATTGTTGAAACGAATTTGACATTTCATCCATTGGATACTTCTTCTACAAGTATGACTATTTGTTTCGGTGATAGTGTACAGTTTTCAAGTGTTTGGCAAAAGACAACTGGGTTGTATTATGATACGCTTATAAACCAAAATGGCTGTGACAGTATTATAGCTACTCAATTGACGGTAGATGGTCCGTATCTTGATTTTGATACATTGGCAATCTGCGATGGAGACAGTGCTCAGATTGGAGCTTTCTACTATAGAACAAACGGAACTTATTATGATACATTGGCTTCGTCATTTGGATGTGATAGCGTGATTCAATTCTTGCTAATTGTACACCCAATCGCCAATACAAATTTGAATGTAAACTTATGTGAAGGAGACAGTTTATTTGCGGGAGGAGCATGGCAGTTTGGAACGGGGATAGTTACCGATACCTTGATAGCAATCACAGGATGTGATAGTTTAGTGCATACCAATATAACCCTTATTCCAACGATTCGAGATACAGTAACCACATTTATATGTTCAGATGGTAATTTATTCCTTGAAGGGGCAAATCAAAACACACCGGGTATTTACATTGATACGTTCCCAGCATCGACTTCATGTGATAGTATTGTAATAACGAACTTAATGTGGCATGCAGTTCCAAACACTTATGATACGCTGGATCTTTGTAATGGAGATAGTATTCTAGTTGGTGGAGCATATCAAAATATGGCAGGTACTTATACGGATACCTTGGTTTCTGCTGTAGGTTGTGATAGTTTACACCACAGAACATTGAACTTTGTGAATCAAGTTTATGCAGCAGATACGTTTAGTATTTGTGGGAACGACAGTGTGCTATTAGGTGGGATATGGAGAAACATGTCTGGAATCTATACGGATTCGTTATTATCAAGTGGTGGATGTGATAGTATTGTAACGATTACGTTGACCGTGTTGCCATTCTATCAAATTCAGGATAGCATTACTGTTTGTAACGGGGATAGCGCTTTAATTGGCGGGGTGTATCGAACGTCTAGTGGCCTTTACTATGACACATTACTCAGTGCATTGGGATGTGATAGTATTTTGGAAACAAGGTTGACTGTGTTGCCGACTTATGATCAATATCAATTTTTAAGTATTTGCTTTGGAGACAGTATTTTTGCCCAAGGAAATTTCCAGAAAATAGCAGGAAGTTATGTAGATATATATATATCTGCAGGTGGCTGTGACAGTATGGTTACAAAAGTGGTGACCGTTTTGCCGTTGATCAATACAACCAATCCGGTTACAATTTGCGAAGGAGATAGTGTGTTCGCAGGAGGAGCATGGCAGACTACATCCGGTTTTTATGTAGATAAGTATACTTCTAGTTTTGCATGTGATTCCTTTGTAGCTACAGATTTAACGGTGATTTCAACAACTTATGCCAATGATTCTATTTTCTTATGTGATGGCGATAGTATCTTGCTTGGAGGTGTTTACGTAAATAGTTCAGGAACGTATAGGGATACGATTGTAAATGCGAATGGATGCGATAGTGTAATTACGTATGAAGTTGAAAAAGTGGAAATTGATAATACGGTTACACGATCTGGATCCACGTTGATTGCAGTGGATACGCCAGGAGCGACGTATCAATGGTATGTGTGTGGAGTATTTAGCAACGGAGTGCTCGCGGGCGCCACAAACAATACTTATACTCCTACAGTAAGCGGGAACTTCTTGGTTGAAATCACATTGAATGGTTGTACCAGTGAATCTACGTGTGAAGGAATTAGTTTTAAAGATGGAATTGCCGAACAGTTGAACTTGGATAATGTAAAAGTATATCCAAATCCAGCACATGATATACTCGTAGTGGAATCAAAAGATCGAATGTTTGATCGAATTGAAATCTATGATTTGTTAGGAAAGAAAGTACGAAGTGTCGATCCGACAAGCGCCAGAGTATCCCTTGATTTATCTGAATTGGCACACGGGATGTATGTTTTGCGTGTTTGGCAAAATGACCGTTTCGGGACCGTTAAAATTGAGAAAAGATAGAATAGATCGCAGCATTCATTGCTTCGATATTTTATTGAGGGCCACATTTATTACTACAATAGGGTCATTTCTACAAAGATCATTTTGCGATCCTGAATACTGTGAAATCACAATTGTCAATTATATTCTACCAGTTATTGGTTGAAAGTGTTTGATTATAAATTAAGTGGATAAGCGCATTTTTTTTCACCAATAAATTCTGTTATTTTGAAAGTCATGTTTGAGCCAACTGCTATTTGTTGGCTCAAAGGTTTTATGTTAAAGTTTAATCCTTATTTATGAAATTGAGTTCATTATTGAGAAAACTAGTTTTTTTATTGGCTTTGTATCTTGGGAGCACTTCGATGTACAGTCAGGTGAATATTGAGTGGAAAGGTCCGATAGATAAGGCGATTTCACAATGGGGCCGTTATGTAGGTGAGACCAAGACGAGCTATATTTTCTATGAATCAAAACTGAACTATAAAGCGCTGGGCGCATCTTCCATTCGTACGTTTACAGGTCTTTCCAAAACAGATTATTCGGTTGTATATGAAATCACTTTTTTCCTTGTAAATGAGCAGGGATATCGGGTTGCTGGAATGCCAACGTTAGTTGGGGAGGAATTGCATGTGTATTATAATGATAATAACGTGTTTTATCTCAATACATTTAACGCCAATACTGGAGAACAGGTGATAAAGAATGAGAAGGTCTTTCAATTAGATTATGATATTGACGATCCAACAGGAAAAGGAGTTTGGTATGCATACAGTAGGATTAAGGAGTCAGGAATAATAAGTGGTGTAATTGGAATGGAGATAAAAGATGGGGCCGATACAAAAGATATAGGAAAACAATTGTTTGTGTACAATCCAAAAACAAAAAAATCCAGAGTTTGTGATCTTCCAACGGAAAAAAGAACGTTAAACGATTTTCTTTTATATGCTGAAAATGGAAACATTTATAATGTCCGAAAGGATGGCAATGCATTGGTATTGATAATGTTGGATGCAAAACGAAATTTGAAAAAGACAGAAGAAAAGATAGACTTTCAAAAGTTAGGAATAACAGGCGAAATTCAAGTTTCAAGGGTGCAAAGTCTTGAAAGTGCCAGAGGATTAGAGTTTTTTGTTTTGTATTCTACACCACATGAATATAAAGGAGCGAGGACAGGAACAATCTATACTACACCTAAGTTAACGGGGATTGTCTCTTTTAAAGTTGATCCCGAGACGATGTATATTACGGATTTGAAAAAGACGGAATTTAAGGACGCTATAGCTGAAGTGGCAAAAGTTCATAGTGAATCAGGACAAGGAGATCTGACGTTGGAGCATTCCGTTCTATCGCTGGAAGCTGGAAACAAAATGATGCTAATTGAACTGGAATCGTGCGGAACATTTTTTACTTCGGATTGTAAATATTATGAAACGCTGATTCTATTTATGGATGCACAAAATGAAATTACGAGTGAGCAGGTGATTCGAAAATATCAGGACAATAGTACTACTGATTTTAAGGTTGGAGATTACAATTCATTTGTGGTTTGTAAAAAGAGTGCAGATTCTTATTTTCTTTTTTTTAACGATCATATAGAGAATAAAGGAGATGTTAAATTCAAGGACTTTGAGCTTTATAAAGGAAAGAAAGGGTATGTGGTGGGATATGAAATAATACCTTCGGAACAAAAAGTGACTAAAATAAACGTACAGAATTCTATTGCCGAAATGAGTATAAATACCAAAACAGAGCGTTTTGAGTACTTGGAGACTCCGATTTCATTTGTACCAGGAAGAATCAAGAAGAAACTGTATATCGGTCAGATCAAATAAGAATTTTGTGGGTGATGGACTCGATTACTATTTTACCACTTTTAAATAACTTTTCACGCGATTTGCAAAATAATTGGGTCCAATGTCGTGATAGAATACAGTATAGTAATCATGAAATTCTGTGCCCAACGCATCAAGATCGTATATGGTGAAGTAAATTTTGTCTAAATGTCCTTCATCAAAATTTAGCCCATGAAGAAATGCGAGATAACGTATGTTATACTTTTTTCGATAGGTTTGATACCATTTTTGATTGGCCGAAACAAAACGAAAGTCATCTTCGAAACAAGCATATAAATAATCTTGCATTTGAATCTGTTGTTCAAAAGCATGAATGGAATTGGTGTTAAGGCCAACCGGGCTATGCACAATGTGCTCTTTTTTTATTTGTTTGAATAATGCTCGCAGCTCATGCACTAGTTTGAACGTTTTTTGTTCTGCCTTAATAAACTCGTATTTATCGTCCACATTAAATTTATCTATTCCTTCAATTTCTGGATCGATCCAGACTATGTTTTTCCAGTCAATATTTTTGGATTTATAAAAGTCGAAATAAGCTCTTTTTCCTTGACGGTAGGTGGGACCAACTTCAAATGTGTAGTCAAAATCATAAGTATGGCTAGTCGCAAAAGTTGGTTTTCGAGAAATACGACTGTCTTCGGTTTTAGTTTTTAATTCAAGCGCGTCTAATTGAAAAATACTTTCTATTTTGTCCTCAGGTTGGTAGTAAAGTTCTTTTTTAGCACAGACAAGTAGCTCTTTTTCTATTTCCGTGAAATAGGGATCAGAAGAGTATTGATCCTTGTATTTTTGACAAATACGATATGCCATTATGACTTTGTCTAATGAATAAAATGCTTTGTAATTTACTCCCCAAGAGGTATTCGTTTGAACCTTATTTCCGTTGGCGGCTAATTTGGCTAGCTCGTATAGCGCTCTCGTTTTATTTTTAACGGTATTGGCGGATGGTCCAAAATCATTTTCCAATAATAGATTTTTATACAAAGCTTCTGAATATAATCGGTTGTCGAGTAATTTTTTAACATTGATAAATCGAGCGGAATTTTTGCAATATTCAAACCACTTCTTTGAGATGATGAATTTTGCTTCATTTCGATCATTTTCTTTAAGAGCGTTATACCATTTCAGCGCTTTTTCTTTTCGTTTTTCAACGTTTGGATGAGATGAAACTAATTCTTGTAAGTCTTTATATTTTTCTTTAATCCTAATTTCCGTAGAATCCATTTCAATTTTAACAGAAGGAAAATAGTGTTCGGATAAAATGGTGTCTAGTTCAAATGCTTGTTGTATGGAACCTAAAGAAGGATCTGGAGCATAGGCATTTTGTAAAATACTAAATGCTTCAATGGGTGCAGAACTATTATACTTGGTGGAGGCATAATAGACAAAAGCTAAGCTATCTGCTTCCCATTCGTATTTTCTGGATCGAGCACTTAGGGTTTTCTGAATTTCCACTTTCGTCATTTTTTTAAACGAAGCATTGTTTTGGAGTTGAGCATAGTTAAATCGATACCCATTAACGGCATGCTCTTGCTTAAAATGACTAATTTCATGGCCTAAGATATATGCCAATTGAGCCTCAGAGTTTACTTTAGCAAGTAGACCCGTAGTAATGATTACCAATCCATTGTCTAAAGTCATAGCATTGACCAGTGGAGATTTATAGCAATGAACTCGAATTTGTTGTTGTAGTGATGGATAATCTTTTAAAAGTTCATTCTTTACCTGTTCTAAGTAGATAGAGATGGAGTCGTTGAACAATAGGTTGCCAGAATTTGCAAGTTGCTTCGTTAAAAAAGCCGTTCTTAAGTAAAATGCATGGCGGCTCGCAGATAACTTCGAGAAAGAGGTCTTTGCTAGATATGAATCTACTTTATTTTGATATTTAACATGTGCTGGAACATATATTTCCTCCATGATTGGGCCTTTGCATTTAACGTCGTTATATATAAAGGTTGTGTGCATCTGCCCATATGAAAAAGATGTAATGCAGAGGATAATTAGCAACGTCAAATAGGTTTGACTTTTGGATAATTCCATTTGGAGTTAAATTATGTTAGATTGAACTTTAGATAGCTTGGCCTTATTGAATAGCAAATTAATTCAATGATGACTAAAATCCATATTTATTCAAACGTATTTAACTTTAGTCCGTTAAAATTGAGAAACGATTATCTCTTGGATCCATAACTTTTTATCCATTTTTACGTTTTTATTATTGTGGCGGAACGGGAAATAATAACTTATTTTGCCTCAGTAACGGGTAAATTGGGTTGGGAAGGGTCCATAAAACATCAAATAGAGCAAGAATGAGTCAAACAGCGCAAGCCACTTCAGAAAATACAAACAACGAACAACAAGGGCAACAAACAAATTCGGATAACCAGACAAAAAAGTCGACAGATAGTAGAAAGTGGGTTTTATTAGTACTTTCACTGGTAATGGATGGTATGGGGTTAGTATCTTATGTTTTTCCAGGATTTGGAGAATGGATTGATGTGGTTTGGGCTCCGGTTGCATCTATTGCCAACTTCTTGTTATATCGAGGATGGCTTGGTGCTGCAGGTGCTACGGCTACGCTGATTGAAGAAGGACTTCCTTTCACAGACTTTGTTCCAACGTTTACCCTAACTTGGTGCATTAAATATTTACCAATATTTAAGAAGTTGCAGGGAGGATCAAAGTAAATGTATTTTTACGTTTTAAAAGAGTAGCACCTTAAGCTGCAATTTTATTGGCCATTCCATTAAATATGAGCGAATGAAAAGGCATCACTAAATACCAATATAATCTACCCCAAAGACCTCTTGGACGAAAAGTGGCGGTTTGATGAATTTCATTCTGGTCATTTATTTTAAACTCCAACCAAGCCTCTCCAGGCAAGCGCATTTCTGCATATAGTAATAGTCGTTTGTTTGATTTGTCCGCAAGAATTACACGCCAAAAATCGAGTGCATCTCCAGTAGTAATCGTTTGCAAATTAGTACGTCCTCTTCGAAGACCAACACCCCCTACCATTTTATCTAAAATACCACGTAAATTCCAGAGCCAGCTTCCATAATACCACCCAGTGTTTCCACCAATAGCCCAGATCTTATTTACAACAGAATTAACATCTTGAACTGATCGAATTCGTTTGTCAAAAAAACAACCATGGGTTGGAACGTTGATGTATTTTTCTATGGGAAGTATTAACCTTCCTGAAATACCAGAATCTTTCCAACTTGAAACGATATTATTCTGTTCAATTTTTACGAAAGCAGCACTAACAGCCTCCCGAAAACTTAGTAATTCAATCTTTAATTCTTTGTGAAGTGTATTTTGGTTGCCAATAACCTCTACGCGCATGCTGGCTACTAAACTACGCGCAAGACTGAAGGACGTAGAAGTGACAAAATAAAGCCAATAGGAGGACAGCTTTGGAGATAAAACCGGAACTTGAATAATCCAACGCTTTAACTTTCGCAGATTTGAAAACGAAAGCAGCATTTCCCGATAGGTCATCACATTTGGACCAAAAATGTCAAATTTCTTCTCGTAGGCAGGTTCATAAAACAAGACCTTTTCGAGGTATTGGATTACATTTTTCACCGCAATATATTGAGATTGGGTTAATAACCATTTTGGAGCAATCATTAGCGGTAGTTTTTCGACCAAATCACGCATGATTTCGAAAGAAGAACTCCCTGAGCCTATGATTATTCCAGCGCCTAAAGTGGTTGTATTGAAAGATCCTGTCGCCAGAATTTTCTCAACATTTTCGCGAGAAGAAAGATGCTTGGATGTCTCCTTTCGATCATTATTTATACTTCCTAGGTATACGACATGATTAATGTTGGTTTGTTCAATCGCATTAACGAAATTTTGTGCCATTTGGGATTCCATAATTTCAAAATCATTGTTAGAAGATGAGGACATGGAATGCATTAGGAAGTAAGCACCATCAAGATCTTCAGGTAGCGACTTCAATGTTTCAGGTTTTAAAAAATCTAATTCCAGTACATGGCAATGTTGATGATCTAAAAATGGCGATTGAAAACGGTTTTTGTCTCGTACTGCACAATAGACTTCATATTGTTGAAGCAATACAGGAAGCAAACGCTTACCAATGTATCCATTTGCACCGGTTAATAATACTCGTTTCATACTACTGAAATTTTAAATGTAAGAGCGGAATGATTTAGGCATAATTGGTTGTATTGGATAATCCATTTTTGTATCGTTCAATAGCGCGCTTTCTGGCGATCGCATGATCGATGATTGGATCAGGATAAGCAGAGGTGTCATATTCTGGAATCCATTTTTTTACATAGGTCAAGTCTTTATCGAACTTTCGAAGTTGTGTTTCAGGATTGAATACCCTGAAATAAGGTACCGCATCACAGCCTGTTCCTGCCGCCCACTGCCAGTTACCGTTATTAGCAGCTAAATCGTAGTCGTACAGTTTTTGAGCGAAATAGGCTTCTCCCCATTGCCAGTCAATTAATAGATGTTTGCATAAAAAACTGGCTACAACCATTCGGACACGATTATGCATATGTCCAGTTATATTTAATTCGCGCATACCTGCATCTACTAATGGATATCCGGTTTGTCCAGTGCACCATTTTTCAAAATCCTCTTCGTTATTTTCCCATTGAACCTGATCATATTTCGCTCTGAAATTACCATGGCTTACGTTTGGATAGTGAAACAGTATTTGCATGAAAAACTCTCGCCAAATGAGTTGATACATGAAATTAGCATTGACTTTCGATGCTTTCAACATCAATATTCGAGGGCTCACCGTACCATATCGTAAATGGATGCTGAGATTAGATGTACCTTCTAAACCTGGATAATCTCGGTATTTTGGATACTCATTCAGTGCATCTAAATTGATTTTTTTAGGCGGATTACATGTAGCCTTGATTCCAAGCTTAGATTTGGATGGGAATGTAGAAGTGAAAGGAGTGAGTTTTTTTAAATACGTAGGATCAGATGAGGGGTAGGTTGTAACCTGTTCGTCTTGCAACGCACGAAGCCACTTTCTTCGATATGGGGTGTACATTACATAGGGGGTGCCATCTGCTTTCGTAATCTCATCCTCTTCAAAAATAACTTGATCTTTAATGGCTTCAGCCTTGATTTGGAAGTGGTTTAACAAGTTTATAATTTGTTCGTCTCGCGCAATCGAATAGGGTTCGTACTCCTTATTAAAGGTGACCTTTGAAACCGAATATTGGTTTATAAGATCATTCCAAATCTGAATTGGATCTCCATGATATACCTGAATTGAACTGTTATACTGCTCTAGTTTCCAATTTAAGCGTACCAGTTGATCATAAACGAATTCTGCGCGATGATCAGCGTGAGCACCTGGAATTGGCTGGTTAGTGTCAAATATATAGATCAATAAAACCGGTAAATTAGATTGGAGTGCTTGGAACAATCCATGATTATCACTTAACCTTAAATCCCGTCTAAACCAAAACACTTGTAGTGAGCTATCCATATCTAATTTGATAATTTTGTTTAACAAAAGAATGATAAAGTTAAACAAAATCAAAACTTTCATTAGTTTTGTTTAATTAAAATAATAAAAGATTAAACAAGATGAAAAAAGTGATCGTAATAATAAGTATAAGTGTAGTGGTGATTTTTCTGGGGTTTCAGTGGGCTGTAGCTTCTAATACCAATAGTACGGGGAAATATCAATACAAGGTGAACGAGGTCAAAGGAGATGTTGAATTCAGAACATACCAAGAAGCAGTATTTGCACGAGTACGTTTAGAACAGTCTGATTTTAAATCAATGTCGTATAAAGGATTTGGTGTTTTAGCTGATTTTATATTCGGAAATAATCAACAGCAAGAAAAGATAGCGATGACTTCACCTGTTTTAATGGAGATGAATCAACAGTACACCATGGAATTTATGATGCCGTCGGATTATGATCTTAGTACGTTGCCCGTGCCAAACAACAGTGATATAGAAGTTGTAACTCGGTTGACCTGGAAGGCAGCGAGTATTCGATTTGGAGGATATGCAGATGATGAAAAAATAGATTTGTATATTGATAAATTGAAAGAAGCATTGCGAGATTCGAATATTAAGCACCGAGGTAATTTTAAGTTTTTGGGTTATAATCCACCGTATCAAGTTTTAAACAGAATAAACGAAGTGGTAGTGGAAATCGAATAGTCTTTCTCTATAAGATTTCATCCATCCATTATAATTAGATTCGTTGCATGCCTTTAATTGTGTCCGTAAAATTAGGTAACTTGCCATGTGTTAAAAGTCATGTTAAATCGAATTCTGAATTGGACAATGCCATTGGTTTTGGTATGGACTACATTTGGTATGCATCTCAACGCACAGGATCTTCCTCAAATTCAATATGCGGACAAGGCATTTTATTTACTTGATAGTTTAGATCTTCAGGAACTTGTTGAGCCGGATCGTATTTTATTGGATAGCTGCCTTACACGTTATCATCATTCGAAGGATAATAAATCAAGAATTGATGCATTGGGTGGAATTATTGAAGGGGTATTGCACGAATCTTGGACAGATTACTTGAACATTCAGCATAGTCAAGTAAAAGCAATCATTAAGGAAGGGGTATATAAAGATGAAGAAGAACAACATTTTTATAAAGAATGTTATGCCGGAATTATTGGGAATCTAGCCTACATAGAAGACGAAACAGGTCATGCCCATAAAGCGTTGGATTTGTATGATGAAGCGCGTAAGATCTACGAAGAAATCAACAGTAAGTCGGGAATGGCAACGATTTACAATAATATTGGGTCGGCCACGACCAGTTTGGGTGATATAGAAGGGGGGCTCAAAAACCATTATAAAAGTCTAAAACTATTTGAAGAACTTGGTGACAAAGAAGGAACAGGAATAACGCTTTGTAATATCGCATTCATTTACGAAGAGCAGGGGGAAGAGAAGAAAGCCATGGAATACTTTGAACGGAGTTTGAAATTAGCTCAAGAGATCAATGATCTTCAAAGTGAAGGGTATGTGTTAAATAACATTGGTTATATCTATGAGGCAAAAGGAGAGATCGATGTTGCATTAGATTATTTTATTAAAAGCTTAAAAATCAGGCGGAAAATTGGAGATTTGGAAGGGGTCGCTACCTCTTTGAACAGTATTGCAATTTCTCACCTTGATTTGGGCAACTTGGACACTGCGTATCGATATTACGAAGAAAGTGGTAGGATTAGGAATGAGATCGGAGATTTACAAGGACTTACCCATTCATTAGAAGGCCTGACCCGGATCGAATTGGATCGGAATAATGTAGAAAAAGCCGAAGGATTTGCGAAACGATCTATGAAAATCGCACAAGAAATTCAATATCCATTGAATATATCTTCTTCAGCGTGGCTTCTTAGTGAAGTGTACGAGAAAAAAGGCGAAGCTTCGAAAGCATTGGAAATGTATAAACTGCATGTTCGGATGAAGGACAGCGTACACAGTGAGCAGATTGAGCGAGAAGTTATTCGAACACAAACTCAATATGCATACGAGAAGAAAAAGATTCAGGACGATGTAGAAAATCGGAATAGGTTGGCCGTTGCTAAAGAAAAGCAGCAATTGATCATTTATACTTCTTTAATTGGAACTGTAATCTTGCTTGTATTTTTACTTGTAATCTATAATCGTCTTAAAGTAACTCGTCGTCAAAAACGGATAATCGAAGTGGTTAAAGGGCAAGTAGAAGAAAAAAATGAAGAGATTCATTCCAGTATTACTTATGCCAAGCGGATTCAGCGGTCTGTTTTACCAGAACTTCGAAGAGATGAGTTATTTACCGATTCGTTTCTAATGTATTTGCCAAAAGATGTAGTCTCGGGGGATTTCTATTGGTGGGAAGCAAAGGGCGATCAAGTCTTTTTTGCGGTGGCAGATTGTACCGGTCACGGCGTTCCGGGGGGATTTATGTCCATGTTAGGGTCGATCTTTTTGAATGAAATATTTAATTCAAAACACATTTATGAGCCGGCAAAAATATTGGATGAATTAAGTCGATTGATGGATATTACATTGCGTGATAGTGATGGGTTAACCATAAAAGATGGAATGGATATTTCATTTGCTCATTTAGATCGAACCACCAATGTGTTGCAGTGGGCAGGAGCGAATAATCCTTTATACATATTGCGAGCAGGCGATTCGCAAGCGTCAATCAAGTCTATTGAAGTGATTAAACCAGATAAACAACCCATTGGATATTTTCAAAATCGAATTCCCTATGTAAATCATCGAATAGAGTTGGTAAAAGGAGATTGTTTGTATCTGTTTACCGATGGATTTGCAGATCAGTTTGGAGGAAAATTAAACAAGAAAATTGGCTATAAGAAGTTCCGAGAATTACTATTGGAAATGCAATCTGAATCAATGGAAGAGCAGAAGGTCCGGTTGGAAACGTATTTCTGGAATTGGATCAAGGAAGGTGATGATGAACAAATTGACGACGTCTGTGTGATGGGAGTACGCGTTGGCTGGTCGGAGTCGCCTGTCCAGAACGAAAGAGAAGGGACGTCTGTGTGATGTGCTTAAGAGTAGGGTAGGACAGAGTCGCTTGTCTTGAGCGGAGGGTAGATGTTAGAATTTAGAATAGAGAAGAAAGGGTAAGGGGAGTTAAAAGAGTTATCGTTTGCTTTGCAAACTAGGGGTTAGAGGAGTATTTAGAATAGAGAATTCTTTTTCTGTATATTAGTACGTTCAATGATGAAAAAGCTTAATACAAATAAGATTGATGGTTTTGTTGTAATTGGATTCCGAGTTGCGGTGGCATGTGTATGTTTGGCTACGTTTTTTTCTTGTCAAACATCGAGGTCATTTTCCATGGAATGCAATGGGCAAGCGATGCCGGGACAGAAACTTTATAAGTTAGAATTAAGCAATGATACATTGAAACTTAAGGCAACGCGGGTACCTGGAATGGATCGAAATGAATCCTATGTGTGTACCGTAGGTAAAAAGGAACAAAAAACCATTTGGAAGCAGCTTGAAACACTCAATTTTGAGGATGCAATGGGAAAAAGACAGGGCATGGATGGCGGTTTAACCTATAAACTTACTTACTTCAAAGGGCAAGAACTAAAACAGAAAACGTTGATTGGATTTATCTCTAAAGCGGATAAAACATTTATTGAGTTTCTGGAAAATGACATAATTTCACAAAATGACTGGATTAAAAATGAATAGAATCGGAGCACTAATTGTTTGCTCAATTCTTATAATGGCTGCGAGTGTTCGAATAGTAACGGCACAACCTTATCAAAATAAACCACGTGAGGGAAAGCTTAATTTTCAAACAATGCAACGGGAGTTTTTGGAATGGTCGAAAGATAAGGATCTGGGAAACACGAAAGGGTGGAAGTATTACAAACGATGGGAATACGACATGCAAATGCGCACGCCATTAAGTGGGTCGATTTCAAATCAAAAAGAATTGTTCAACGCGGCGCGGGAGGTTGCTTATCAAAAACAGACGCAGAAAGCATTAAATAAAAGCGCACAAGGCCCTGAATGGTCACCGATCGGACCAATGGGGGCGGCACCTGGTAATGGAGTAGGGAGAATCAATTGCATTGAATTTCATCCAACGGATACGAATACCTTTTGGGTAGGAGTTGCGCAAGGAGGTGTATGGAAAACCACGGATCACGGGGCATCCTGGACTCCTTTAACAGACGATTTACCCATTATCAGGGTAAGTGATATTACAGTGGATGTAAACGATCCAGACATTATGTATTTGAGCATGGGAGACTATGCATACATTGGCGCAGGGTTGGACTTAGATGATCGAAAACGAAATACGCATTATGGAATAGGAGTGTATAAAAGTACAGATGGCGGAACCACATGGAATGCAACAGGCCTTTTTTACGATCAAACCGGATATGATAATACATTAATGCGCCGAGTGATTTTAGACCCAACGGATGTAAATAATTTAGTAGCTGCAGGGATCGATGGAATTTACCGTTCAACCGATGCCGGAGATAATTGGTCTAAAATGGACTCTAATGTTATTTGGGATATTGAACAAGATCCACAAAATCCGGAAGTAATATATGCCTCCAGAGGCCAAGTCTATAATTTAGGAATAGGCAATGGGCAATCAGGTATTTTAAAAAGTACAGACTTTGGATTGACATGGAACTTACTAACGACAGGAATTCCAACAGATGGATCAATAGAACGAATCGAATTGGCTTTGACTGCAGAAGATAGTAATTACGTGTACGCAATTGCAGCAAGTACTGGGGAGGAATTTGCCGGATTATATCGATCCATTGATGGTGGAGCAAACTGGACCGAACAATCTTCTGGATCCAATACTAGCAATATTTTTAGTTGGTCATCAAGTGGAAGTGGCGGTCAAGCTACTTATGACATGGCCTTTTTGGTACACCCTAAAAACAAAGAACAGATTTACATGGGGGGAATTAACATTTGGGGATCGAATGACGGAGGAGCGACTTGGCAGGGAGCAAGCCATTGGACGGAAAATTACGGACCAAGTATTCACGCCGATCAACATCAATTGAAGTACAATCCGCTCGACGATAAGATCTACATTTGTAATGATGGAGGCCTTGCACGTACCGATAGTATTGAAACCGTTCCTTCTTGGGGCTCGGTCAATTGGCCAACGGTATGGGAGAAATTAAATGCGAATCGTATGAGTTCGTCTTTTTACAAATTGGGTGTAAGCCAAGCAAGTGATTCAAATATTATTGCAGGAGCACAAGATAATTCCACCTTTTATAAAAATGGAAGTAGTTGGTCCAATATTATCGGAGGAGATGGTATGGATTGCTTGATGCATCCTACGGATCCATTGACGCTCTATGGATCTTGGCAATTTGGAAACTTGTGTCGGTCATATGATGGAGGATTAAGCATTGATTACGCCATAGATAACGTTTCGGATGCCGGAGAATGGGTTACGCCTTATATGTTGGATCCCAATGCTCCAGATGTAGTTTATAGTGCGAAGGGCAATTTATGGAGGTCGATTGATAAAGGGGATAACTGGAGTCAAATTTCTGGTTTTCCGGTTATTAGTGGATATGGATATCCGTCGCCTGCATCTGCAATGGATGTTTCTCCGGCGAACAGCGACTATATTTATGTGGCAAAGCGGGTATTTCATGGATACAATGAGGCAGGAGGAATGTGGGTAACAAAAAACGGAGGGTCTGATTGGACTGATATTACTGCAGGGTTACCGGATTCCTTGTATTTCACAGATGTGGAAGTATCGAATACCGATGAGAATGTAGCTTGGGTAACCTGTGGGGCATTTATTGATGGAGTGAAAGTATTTAAAACAACCGATGCAGGGACCACTTGGACCAATATTTCAAGCAATTTGCCAAATGTTCCGATCAACAATATTGAGCATGAAGACAGCAGTGTGAAAAACACGGTTTATTTAGCAACGGATGTTGGAGTATATTATCAAACCGATTTGTCTACCGATTGGATCTTGTTTAGTGATGGATTGCCGAATGTAATCGTGTCGGATATTGAAATGCATTACCCAACGAATAGTATGTATGTTGCTACGTTTGGAAGGGGGATTTGGAAAGTAGATTTTGCAGAAATAAATGTACCAATTGGAGGTGTTAAAGGATCCACAGGCTACTATCCTATTGACGTAGCACCGAATCCAAATGATGGAAGTTTTCGATTGGAGTTGCAGTTGGATAAGAAGCAGTTGAGTCAATTAGCGAGCGAAAATGCCCGCATAGACATTTTAAATGGGATGGGTCAGGTTGTATATTCTGAGCAATTGGGATTGTCTAAACTATCGAATGGAATTACATTTTCCAATTTAAAATTGAGCGCGGGATTTTATTATGTGAAGATTCCTATTCGTGGGAAAACAAGTGTAAAGAAATTTGTAGTTAAATAACGGTTTTCAAAGAAAACAAAGGTTGTTGGATTTGAAGTTTGACTAACTTTCTATAATGTTTAAGAGCCTCAACGGCGTTTGCAACACGTTGATGGCAATTTTTGGAAAATTAGTGGGACGTAATGAGGTTAAAATGAGCAGATCTTAGTTTAGGATTTGCGATGTTAAAGATTGAATGAGAGGTTAATAAAAGCTATTCAAACACATCTGGGTCTGCTTCCTCTCCTTTGTTATCGGTAGCTTTAGGTTTCATGGCCAAGTACTTTTTGATGGCAAAGAGGCCAGCTAATGCTGCAACGCCGATCAACAAATCCATTGTTTCCTCATTTTTGATCAATACTTTTCTGGCGACGACAAAGAACATGATTTCGACTAAGCTTTCCGGTGTTTTTTTGATCAGCATAACGGCTAATTCGATCCCAACCACTAGAAGTAGAATATCGGAAAGTAACTCCTCTATTATATGATGAATATCAGGGTTGTCGGCAGTGACGAAGTGGCCAAGTTCTTTGGAATAGAAATAAAAACCAACGATAACCACCACCACACTAGTAACGGCAAGAATGATTTCCAACCAGTGTAATAACTCGGTGGCCTTTGCCAGCATTCGTTTGACTGTTAGTTTTTTCATGATCTAATCCTATCCTATCTAATCTAATCTAATATTATCCGATCCCATCCTATCTAATCTTATTATTCAATTAAAGAATGTTCTAATTGAATTGTGAAGTGTTGTAAAAGGCGAACGAAATATATTGAAGCGCGCAATATGCACATTAAAAGTACGAAAATTGTATTAAAATTACTAAAAGGGGGCGAAGGTTAGGAGGTTGAGGGGTTAAAGGAGGGATAACTTGAACTTCTGAATTTTCAAAAGCGCCTATGTTTACCACCGAAACGAATAGTAGGATGTTGGAATACTACGGAAATGATCTTTGAACTTTCTAAAAAAGATAAGGAACACATTTTATACATGCTAGATACTATGATTAAACCCGTGAAGATGGATAGCTTGTAAAACAGAAAGCCCTTAATTTCATAAAGGCTTTTCATGTAGCCGTTGAAAACGGCTTATTCATTTTATTTCTTTTCTTGATCTCCTGCCTACATCGAAGTTACGCTCTCGCTTAAACTCCGATTAGGGACGTTGTTACATTACCCCTTTAAGATAACGGGTGAAGTTTAAGGAGGATCGCGGTAATGAGTAAACTAATTAAGAAGATTAAAGAATATATTAATGTACGTCTTCTGTATTTAGCTATTTTACGAGTTTTATCATCCTTTTTTCTTGCATTTAACACCAAAAACAGGGTTGTAGTAAAAGAAAAGCTACCTTGGTAATCAAACATGAGAATCGAAAAAATAAACATTAGGGCATTTATAAATAAACATATGAAGGATAGCAATACTATAAATATCAATGCGGCAATTGTAATTTCGAACGTCATATTTTTTAAAGGCAATAATTCAATTTAATGAAAATGTGTAGTCTTGTTTTTCGAGGTTGTAAATCGGTAAAGTTTAATTGTTTTAGACGATAGTTCTTACTGTTTTCCTTGATTTTAACGAGTAAGGTTGAGATGCTTTCAATTTGCTTACTGACAAGGTAAAGCTTGGATATTAACGTCTATTAATGTTTCGGATGTTTTTTTAATTTTAAAGGAAAAGTGTTCTTTTATAAGTCTTCGTTCGCATTCTAATGTTAATTCAACTATTTGTTTGTTCTCTTTCGGGATGAACTCTTTAATATCAACCAAACTCCAATTGGATGTTTTACCACATGAGTCCAATGAAATTAGAGTGTGTCGAATTTCTTGAAAACGGGCAGAAGTGATAGTAGAATCACTAATATAATTCGCGGTGTCGTTTTTATTTATGGAACGTAAAAACCGAGTGCATATATCTGCATAGTGTTTAGCGTTTTTTAAATTTTCTAAACTATTTTTTTTTCTCACGCTGGTCTGTATTGTTGGATATTATAATGTTATCAAATAATACTTTTTGACTTGGAATGAGTAAAACATAGATGTCATATGCAATGTTAAACTCAAAACCATAGAGACTATCGATTCTATTGTTATTGCTATTATCGTAGTCAATTCGAACGAGCAAATTTTTAGACGCTTTATCCTTAATGTCGAGTGTATTGTTTTCAATCAAGTCACATTTTGATAGATTGTATTTATCAACAATTTTTTGTCCAATACCTGTGTTTTCCCAAGTAGATTTTGTTTGGCAAGACGTAATCCATAATTGATGAATCAACAGCGAAAAGATCACTATCCGTAATTTCTTTTTCATTTAGATTCCTGTAAGATTAATAGTTCCACTGATTATTTGATGTTGAGTGTTATTGAGATATCTAATTGACGCGTCGATTTTTGATTAAGAGTAGTTTTAAAGCCATATTTGTCTGAATTTTAGTTTATTAAATATGGAACTTAGTAGTGATGTAATTTATCAATTGGCATACGCTGGCACTCAGTTTGTTTTGTTGGCGGCTACTGTTTTTATTGGTTTATTTTTCTACAATCGATATCAAAAGAAACAACGACAAAAAGAAAAGGAAAAGGATAAATCGTTGTAGAATAAAAAAAGCCCTTGAATATTTAAATGCATTTCGTTTACCCTTGAAAACGGTTTGATTATTTTTATTTCCTTCTTGAGCTTTCTGTTACTACGTTGAAGTTTTCGCTCTCGCTTAAACTCCAACTAGCTTCGGGAATCTCCTACTTAAGCTATTAGTGATCAAGTGTGGTGCCACTAATTCTGGAAAGGGTTATGTCATAACCTGATTCTAGGATGGGTATTACATCATTATTCCAAGGTTCGGTTTTTACAAATCTTGAATGTAGAACCATTTCCGAATCATTTAAACTAATAATTGTTAATTCTAACACCATATCACCTTCAAATAAAAGCAATTCCTTGTCATCCAATTTAAAGTCATAATCCCCACATAAATTGCCATTATTAAATATCGATAGCTTCTGTAATGAAAACTCAAAAACAGTATTAATTTTTAACTCCGAACAATAGGATGGTAGTTCGGCAAAAGAAGTTTGTAATTTAGTAATTTTCCAGTTTCCATCAATCAATTTTTGATTTAAGGGTTTTTCACGATTGCATCCTAGAAGAAATAATATTACAAATATGCTTATTTTCATTACTGTTTTTTTATGTTCCAACTTTTAAGTGCCTTTCTTAAGTCATATTGACTATCTCCTGATCCCATCTTTTGTAGTCTAGCATTTCTGAAAGCACCACTTCCATTATTTAGGACACTATATTTATAAAACATTTGGGATTTTTGCTTATTCCTCAAGCCTAAACCTCCCGAAGCAACTGGGTGCATGTTGTTGGTTTTATCGTCATCCGTTATGTGCCTAAGTCCCAAACTATGTCCTACTTCATGGGCAGGAGCAATCTCCTATCTGCATCGAAGTTACGCTATCGCTTAAACTCCGATTAGCGACGGGTAAAAGAATGAGAAAATGTTTTAATTGCATAGTCTTTTTTCAAAAAGAATTTAGTTTGATGTTACCACGGAAAACTAGGTAACAATTGATCAAAGAAAATTATAGTAGCTGTTGCTGCATTTGTATATGCCTTCTGCACTTTTATTGGATCAATAACGACTCCAATAGTTACTGGTCCATCGGGTTTTGCTAAAAGCACTAATTGGAACGCAACCCCCTGCCAACCTAATTTATTAATATCGCTCTAAAATCCACTTGAGGCATAGACATGAAATTATGAATATCTACAATGTCTTTTTTTCTTAATTTATCTATAGGTTTCCAATTTGGGTAAGAAAATTGAATACTTGCGTAAAAAAGTTTTAGATCGGTTATGTTTTCTTGGTTTAATATGTAAACTTCTCCGTTATTAATGTTGCAAGCAAAAATTTTATAATCATCAGTCCCGTGTTTACTTCCCTTAAAAAGTTGTCTTTTTATATATTTTTTTCCGTTGTTAAACACTGTATCTGTTGAATAAGCATGGGTTTTTATTTGAAAAAATAAGAAGCTTTGTGCCAGTTGTTCATTAATTAATGTTTTATAGGGGATTTTTTCATTGAAATAATTACTAACCAACTCCTTTGAAGGATAATAAACCCCTGCATCAATTAAAATTTTCATTTTTATTTTTACTTCAAAATCAGAATAGGAACGTTTGTTTTCCTGACAAGGAGCCTGAATAGTGTTGAATAGACATGATAAAAGAATGGCTAAATTTATAACTTTCATACTCAATTAAAGTTTTTTGTGGCTGCTTTTGCAGCTTCTCCAGAAGGATTACCTGGGCCATGACCTAGTCCGAATCCATTTACTTTATCTGGATTTTTTTTAATCCAATTTACATATTCGGTCGTTTTAGTGGCTTGATATATGGCGTGACCAAATTCATGTGCCAAATCTTTTGACGTAGAAATGTTACTCATTTTAATAGTTCCGGTATTAGGGCCATGCATTTCAGATTTTACTGTGTGAGATGTTTTACCAGTCTCAAAATCGACCATTTCTAGGTCTTTGGTAAGGTCAGTAACTCCGATTCTCATTGTTTTTGTATCCGTTCTGTTTGAATTTAAGTATTCGTGTTTAACATCATAAACATATAAATCTACCTTGTTTCCAACTTCATCTTTCAAATTATTAGCTTTATTATACAAGTTGATATCCTTCCTTTTTATATCATTAATTTTATTATTAACTCGTTTGTATTTGGCATTGATTTTATTGAAACTTTTTTGAGCGTTTCGTACCGCTTTTTTAGTACGTGTATATCCTTTATCGCCTTTACTTAAAGAGGCGAATTGAGCTTTTGTATTATTTAATTTGTTCAGTGCTTGATTTCGTGATGCTTTATGTGCATTTATAATCTTTTTTCCATTAGGATCGACAAAAGCAATTGGATTTCCAGCCACATAACTATAATCTGACAATGTAGGATACTCACTCGCCAAAGGATCCAACGACAAAAACCGCCCCACCTCACTATCATAAAACCGCGCTCCTCGATAATCATACCCAGTCTCTTGATCCCGCTCATGATGCGTACTCAAATACCGATCCTGCACACCATAAGTATACTCCCGTAAAACCTTCCCATAAGGATAGTAATTAAAGCACTTTTTTTGATTGCCCTGAGACTTTTCAGAACCCTGAACAAAAATATTCCAGTTTTGCTCTGGCGCCTCAGTTGGATGATATGTAAGTTTTAAGCAACCCATTGTCCAGATAAAAGTACATTTAATGATCCATAAACCCTAAAGAAAATAACCTTTAAACATAACGGGCTCTTATAGTGTCATTGTTATCTGATACAGCTAAAATGCATTATAAGTCAGTTATGTTTAGTAAGTTCCGGAGGCAGGTAGGTTCTGCCACGGGCATCCTTACTCCAGGTTATTTACGGGTTTATCCTGCCGCCCTTTCGGTTGGCTCATTCCAAAAAGTAGTGCAAAGCCCCACACTTTGTCCAACGCTTCGCTTTACACTACTTTTCGGAAGGTGAGTTAGAATGTTGAAAGAGTAGATTGCCCTCCTTTTGATGTGTAAAGCTTGGGATTAGTGGGAGGTACTAGCGGCTTTACACATTAAAATGAGGTTCCAAACGGCCAAAGCGGTTGGCTGATCAGGAAAAGATATCTGACGAGCGGAAGGTTATAGTTCCCTGTTTTCGTAGCGTAACCATTTTACGTTTCCATGAATTGGTTCTAAATCTAATCTGGCTCTTAAATCAGAACGTAAACTATTGACTAGTTTATCTAAATCAAATTCGTCGTTACTTACAATTGATTCTGTCATTTGTTTGACTAATTCTATTTGTTTTTTAGATCCCAATAATTGCAGATTGGCAACGATTTCCTCCAGTTTGAGTTTACGTTCATAGGTGAGTTCTCTGTTATTTATTTCATTGGTAAGAACTTTATAAGCTTCAATAAGTTGGTCTATAACTAATTCATTTTGTTTATTTTTTTTGTCTCTCTTAGATGTGAAATAATGGGCTATAATCCAGCCTATTACAGCGACTGTTATTGCAACAATGATTTTCAAATACTCCATACTCAAAAGTAATAGATTAAAACATATATTTAACAAGGTGTGTAGAGGTAAAACAGCCCTGAGGCAAACAAGCTATTTCAGCGAGTCCAATGCGAGAGCGAGAGAAGCCTGCCAGGAAAAGAGTGAAACTCGTCTGGAAGTGTCTGATCGAGTACGCAGGCGAGCACAAACATAGGCAAGAGGGTCCCGTAACTACGGGACAAGAACTTGCCCTGCTGTAAAGAAAGAGAAGGGCGACCGAGAGGTAGACTTACCGAAGGGAGCATCCCGCCGAAAGAATGCAGGCACACCCTATTACCAAGGAGGGGAAGAGTGTCGGGTATTTGTTTAATTGGTTGATTTACTGTATCTTCGTTAACTCATGAAATTTGATTGGAGCAACATATTAAATAGTGTAACAGCAGGATTTATCTTGTTGATTCTTCAATCTTTATTCTTTGCTCCGCATATAAAAAAAAGCTAATTCTTTGAGAAATTTGCAATAGTGCAAAATTTCGTCTGTTTTTCAGCAAGATATTTCGCTAACGTGCAGGATGTTTCTCAAATCCCAAAGATATTTCGCAAATCTACCGAAGGTGTTATTTAAAAAAATCGTTTATTTTCAGTACAAAAAAAGAGGCCATTCAGCCTCCTTCTTTTCAATAATATTTCCCTATCTAACAGGTCAATTTCTGCTGTTTTTCAACAGTACATAAAACCGTTTTAGCCACTCTTTTTCCTCTTCGTTTATGTGTTCTTTATTAGTGATGTTTTCACAATATTCAGCGACAAGTTTGACTAAAGCTTCGTTGGCCTGGTGATGGGCTTTCATAAGTTCAAAAGCGTCACGTAGACTGGTAGTTAATAGTTCGTTATTCTGAGATAAAGTGTTGTTGGCATTGATGATATGATCGATGTGTGCTTTTTCCATGATGTGCAGGATTTAGTTGAGTGAAGTACCACCAGCATAAAAAGGAGGTACGCGGAACTGTTACAACTCCTCACCTTAAGGCTCGCAAAAACCCGTCAGAAAGAGAGAACAGCCCGCGTACCATGTGGATACACGAACTTTTGCCCCCTTATTCCTTCTGAAATTAAATTTGCGATTTTAAAGGTGAAGAATAAGGCTAAAAAGCCGAAATATGTGCGTACAAATGTACGCTTTTGGACTGTTCTTTACTTTATGGGCTTTTGTTTTTTATCATAACTGACCTAATTTTTATCCGAGTGGATGAAATTGACCTATTTCTTCAGCCAATCCTTCTACTTCATTTACTAAATAACTTTCTGTTGAACTGACAAATCGATGCCCGGCTCTGTATTGAACTTCTCTTAAATTATATTGCTTTAACCACTTTACAATCACACTAGCCCGAAGTTGCTGGGCATTTTGAATCAAACTATTCTTATGCTTTAACTCGTTGATCAGCGCATGAACGAAGTTGCTTTGCGTGGTTCCTCCATCTGGACTTACAAAGAGTTGCTCAGTCTTCTGGCCACTCAGGGAAAGGATTTCTTTGCGTGTTTGCAGTACATAGTCGTACAGATCCAGGACCTGATGGGACTCTAATTGTAAACTTCTTCCGTTACTTCGTTTGGTTCCAGGCACTTCAATTGTTCCGGCTCTTAGCTGGATGTGCTCTACTTGAAGTTGGTATAATTCAGAAGACTGAATCCCTTGATAAACATACAATCCCAACATCACTTTTTGCCGTTTTCCGATCAAAGAATCTACATTATAATTGTTGTAGATGGCATTCAGTTCATCAGATGAAAAGGTGTGGTAGAGCTTTTTTCGTTTGATTCCCTGAATTTTAATGCTGCTGGTAGGATTGGTTTTGATCGATCCTAAATCAACCTGGTAGTCATAAAATAATTTGATGGCATGGACATATCGTTGAATGGTGATTTGCTGCATATTTCGTTTTTGACAATCTTTAATATAGCCCAACAAATCCCTGCTTTTTACATTCTCGGTCTCCATGTTCTCTCCATCCAACCAAGCTAAGAAGTTCATCAACATAATGTTTGTACTCTTGATGGTGTTGGTGCTGTATTGCTGTTGCTGTAGATAATTTTTAAAACTCATTTTCTTAGTTATTATCCCCTGACATTGTCAGGTGTGTGTAAATCTGAGTACTCTCTAAACTGCTATGGCCTAAAAATCGTGAGATGGATTCGAGTTTCATTCCGTTGTGAAGCAGGTGCGTAGCAATTGAATGTCGAAGCGTGTGTAGACCAATTTCTTTTTCCAATAAGTCCAGATCTTCACTTAAAAACTGCAATAACTTGAGCCTCAAAATCAAACTCTGTCCCTTTACTCGTTGGCCTCGTTCACTGATGAAAAGTGCATCGCTTGGATTATTTTTAACCCAGGATCCGCGATAATCATAAATCCACTCCTGTAGATGATTTAAGGCTTGTTTTCCAATGGGGACTAATCGCTCTTTGTATCTTTTTCCTTTGCGGATGTGCAACACTGCTCGATCAAAATTGATGTCGCCTACATCTAAATTTACCCCTTCACTTCGCCTGGCTCCACATCCATAAAAGATACTGAGCATGGCCCGATCCCTGCTTTTTAAAATCTGTGTGTAACTGGATCTTCGATTGGTTGCCGGATAATCTTTTCGGGTAGTTTCAAATAATGTAAGCACCTCTTCCGGACTTAAAAATGAAATGTTTCGTTCCTCCAACGGCTCATTTTTGATGGACAGATCCGCCAGATCAATCCGTCCAACCTGACGTAAATAGTCGATGAACTTACGCAATGCTTGGATGTGTTTGTTGAGATGATTGCCCGATAAACCTCCGCTGCGAGTTACATTAGCCCGACCGCTTAATCGTTGATAATAGGCTTTTACATGTTTGTTGTCGAGCTGTTGTACATTGGAAATCCCTTGGCTTTCCAAATAAAAGAAGAACTCCCGAATATGATTAGGCAGATTGTAAACAGTGCTTTCAGCATAACCCAAAATATCCAGCCACTCTCTAAAACTCTCTTCTAGATAGCGATAAGTAGGATTATGGATGGCTAATTTCTTCATCCCTGTTACCCTTTTTTGATTTGTTGGCTTACACTAGATTTCTTGCTGGTATTCAGTTTTTTAACTGAGCCATTTTTGGATTGGCTCACCACTGGCTTAGTGGCTTTCCTAATTTTCTCGAGCATCTGATCCAGAACGTTGTCAATGTTTGTTTTTAGTTGTTGCCAAGCTTGCGGATCAGTGATTTGATAAGTGTATCCTGTATGTCGTTTGCCCTTTACAATGCTGATCTGACCAGTGTTTAAAAGTTCATTATGATATCTTCGCAAGGTGGTTCCGGTGATCCGTAAAGCGGATCGGATTTCTCTATTGACGAATGTGTTTTTCTCTAGCTTTATTAAATGCACTTTAAGCGCCTCAAAGTAGTTCCGACAAGCACCGCTGAGTTCATCACTCTTCCGTAAAAGCACTTCTTTGAGTAATTGATTTGCTATTTGGATGTCTTCTAGGGTTGTTTCTATAAAAACTTCTCCGTTTTCGTCTGCTTTTTCCTCCCGCTGAAATTGGTGATAAAACGTAACCGCTTCGATGAACTGCAAATAATGATTGTTGGTTCTACGCGGTTTGAGAACCTCTAAAGGCAAGATCAAGGCCTCTGCAAATGGGTTTACCACTTTGATTGGTTTTAACGTCCGTTGGCAGTTGCGGAGTAAAAAAGCAACTTGTTCTTGGTGATCAAAGTCTATTTTTCCCGCTGACACAGCTCGTTGATAGGCCATGATTTGTTCATCTTGTTGAATGCTTTCATCTAAATACAACAAAAAGCTACGATTTGCATTGTCTTCGTAAATCTGCTCTTTGGTTGTACATCCAGCCACACAAACAGGCCCTTCAACCTTTAAATGCACCGATCGGGTTTCTCCTTTGGTGTTTTTATGAACGACTGTTTTGTTGATTTGCTTCTTGCTTTGCAACTCCCGAAGAGGGTAGAGGACGCTTTCCGCTCCATCCAGATCCTCAATTAAAATCAGTTTGTTTTTCAATTCTTGCTGACCAAAGTAGTAGAAAGCGTTTTCAGATAAAGTGGTGATTTCTAATCGATCTTCTTCCGGGATTAACTGGCCAACCTTCTCTTGAAGATGTGTTTTTCCAGTTCCGCTGGATCCTAAACTGACTACATGCAATGGATTAGATCGCTTTCTTGTAGTGAAAATCAAATACATTAATAATCGATTATCAATCTCTCCAATTACGCCACTTTGACCAATATCTTCACTTGTGCGTCCGATGAGATTAGGCGCTTTAAGATATGCCTGTGCGGCTCGCACTTCTTTTTCAGTCATTTTATAAGCCAAATCACTTGCCGTTGCTGATCGCTCTAGTTCCTCTAATCGATAAGTTTCTAAGCAGTTGGTTAAATCTTGCAAAGCAGCTGCAATAACACTTGTGCCTACTTCTAATTTTTGAGCAGCTTTACGAACCAGTTTTTCAACTTGAGTATCATTATAAAGATCAAGATTGTGCCGAATGGCCAAATGCTCCACTTGGATTTTTAAAGTAGAGCGCATCCGATCCAATCCATCAATGCGAATGCCTCCCAGGACAGCAATCTGTAAAAATCCCTGCTCGTAGATTAGGTGTTCTTTGTTGGAAGGATTGAAAGTGGAGGTGGACATGAATGGAAAGTGTGAAAAAAGTAATGTTGCTAATATTTGGTATAAATCTAGCATATTTTACAACTCAATCCAATATTATGTGGTTTTTATATATAATTTATTCGCAGTATATTTGTAAAAGAAGCTTATATAAGGTTTTTATGTACCAAATAGTAGTGTTTTTATGGATGTTTTTGGCAAAAAGATAAAAGAGTGCAGGGAGCAAAAGGGGATTTCTCAAAACGAGTTAGCCAAACTTATTAGTGCGCATCATTCCATTATTGGGAAGTACGAACGAGGGGAAGTGAAACCTTCCATTGATGTGGTAACCAAAATAGCTGGTGTTTTAGATACAACAGTCGGTTACCTTGTGGGGGAGGACCAGAATATAAACATATTACGGGATCCTGGAATGTTGAAAAGGCTCAATGATATTGTTTCGTTTCCGCAAGAAGATAAAGAGCATATTTTGTACGCCCTGGATGCCATGATCAAATCAGTTAAATTAAAATCATTATGAATAAACAAGTTGTAACTTTAGCCAAGTTGGTAGCGATAATATATGTTATAGGTGTTGTGTTTGAATGGATTAAGGAAGATAATCGACACAAAGAAGTAATGGCAGGTAAAGAAGTTGAGAAGGAGAAAGTGAAAAGCGAACGCTTGATTAAAGTAGAGAACCGTAAAGTAGCAAGTCATTGGGGTGCTTCCATCATAAATGCGGCTTCAAAAATACCTGCATTTATTGGCCTATCTAGTTAATAAAAAAGCCCTCAATCTCTTGAAGGCTTTTCGTTAACCGTTGAAAACGGTTGTTATATTTTCATTTTCTTTCTAGACCTCTTGCTTACATCGAAGTTACGCTATCGCTTAAACTCCGATTGGCGACGGGTGGTCCAAATAAAAGATATTTTTACTTCCTGAGCGGAAAGATTGATGGGTTTTTTGTGATATGTAAGTTGTGTAGAACCCATTTATCTTTTCAAGCCAACATCGAAGTTACGCTTTTGCTTAAACTTCGATTTGTGAGTAGCATTTTTATTTTGTTCATATTTGTAAATCACTTTCCCAATCAGATTTTTTCAAATTATCTGACGAAAATGTCTCCATTAATAAAACTAAAGTCGCTATTAATTTTATTAAAGAAACACAGTTCTCTTAGAAATATTTTCTTGTTATAAGAGCTAGTTCCCTGCTTAACCTCAATCTTGATTCCAAATAAATCTTTAGCTAAATCAACATTTCTTAAACGTATTACCTTTTCCTCTGAAATTTGATATTTAGCATCAATAGAAACAATCTTACAATAGGAAATGGTATCCTTGATGTAAAGCTGTAAGCCAAGAGAAACCGGACTGTATTTCGCGTTGCTGGATAACTTTTTATTGACCAATTCAAAGCCTTCAATTTTAATGGATAATATTTCATTATTAAAAAAGCCATTTTGAAAAATTAACGTGCCTAAATAATTTAACTCTTTTATTTTAAGAGATTGTTCAAATCTTTTAAGGTTAGTTCTAATTTTCCACGCCTTCCGAATTTTCGATTTATTTCGAATTGAGAATTGGGAGCCACCATTTACGTCAATAATTGCTTTTTCTCTAAAGAAATCGCCCAAAAAAGTAGTCGAGTAGATGTATTCTCTATCCGAGAAGAAACTCTTATTCTCATAATTTTTGTAGATGCTTTGTTGGGTTTTAACTTTTCTAACCAATACGGAATTGGAATGTTGGCCAATGCATAGTTGAAGACATACTAGGTGAAAGATCAATGTTAAAAATGATTTCATACTATTGTTTTTTATCTGCTTCAAAAGGACCAACTCTAACACGTTTTTTTGACATACCAAAAATATTTTTCGTATAGACTTTTATTGAACCGACTTTTTTGGTTTTGTCATCCCTTACTTTGACCTTTACACCTCGTTTAAAGCGTTTTTCTGGACTGAAAGATCGAGTCATTGTTTGATTGACTTGATTTTCAGCTTTTATGCCAGTTTTGTGTGGGGCTTCTTCAATATTGGTTCCTTTTTTTGACTGTTCAACAATTTCATGAGTGATTGCTCCTGCCTTTGTTAGATTTTCTCGTTCATTGAATTTGTTTATATCTCCAATGTCTATTTGGCTTCCAGCAAACCAGCCGTTTAAGGTTTTTTTATCTCCGTCGACTACTTCAAAAGAGGCATGTTGATCCGGCCCTGTAATAGGATATAATAGGTCATAAAAAGCTTGTCCTTGTTTAGATAGATTTTCATAAGAACCTCCTTCGGTCTGGGTAAATGTTACTTTCTGCTTACCATTTTCCATTTCAGTAAGAGTGACCTTAAATTGTTTTTCTAATGCGTTATTAATTATGGTTATAAATTTATTCTTCGCACGTTTGTTTTTGAAAGAAACGATCATTTCTTTGCCGTCAGGGTCAACAAATACTATTGGATTTCCCGCGACGTAGTTAAATGGACTTAAGGAAACAAATTTTTGTGCTTTAGGATCCAAACTCAAAAACCTCCCAACCTCACTATCATAAAACCTCGCCCCACGATAATCATATCCAGTAGCTTGATCTCGCTCATGATAAGTACTCAAATACCGATCTTGCACCCCGTAAGTATACTCTCGTAAAACCTTCCCATAAGGATAGTAGTCATACGCTCCTTGCAACGTATAGGTAATGGATGAATTATCGGTAGTCACCGGACCAGCTTCACTTTCCCATAATGGTCCTACTATGGTACCATGATTTCCATTTGGAGAGGCGTCTTCTGCATATGTTCCACTTCCTTCGTCAAATTTCCAGTAACCGATCAGGCCGGCTTCTGTTCCGTCTAGACTAGTGTTTTTGTTGTCTAATAGCTCTGTTGCACTTCGTGCTACATTCCAAAAGCGTACTTCATCGATGTTCTTTTTGAACGTTGAATTCCCAGAGACTTCGTCTCTTCCTATCCATAGGTCGCTATATACATCGGTGTTCATATTTCTTGGTGGAGATGGAATGTAAGTACATACAATTCCATCTACATACATAGTAAAGTTATTATTTTCTCTGGATAATGCCACATGATGCCAAGTATTATCTCTTAAATCTGGACAATTTGGCCCGGCAAGCATTGGAGTGATCCCGTCTATTTGCATGAAAATCTTCCCATTACTAAACAATCCAAAGATAAATCCATCTTGACCGCTGCCACTTCGATGGGATAATATTCTTGGAACCGATACCTGAGATGGATCGGCTTTAATCCATGCTTCCATTGTGAAATCTCCTGTGCCTAGTTGATAATCGTCGCCCGGTGCAGCTACATAATCATTTATTCCATCAAAGTTTAGGGAGTAAGGGTTTGCGGATGGCCCTGCTCCATCGGATTTCGCTTCATAACTCACTCTGGTATTCCCTAAGTGATCATAGACAAAGTATCGTGCTCCAAGATCATTTGGCAACAACGCTCCGTTTGCATCGACCTTTACCATCGCAAATCGATTGGCAGCATACAAGTTCAAATTCCAACGGTCATTCTCCATATCCAATATCGCAACTTCTCTTCCGCTAGCATCCCTCAAGTAATATTCTGGCTGCTCCACACCCGCATTGGCATCGGTCAAATCTTTATAAATCCGCTGATCTTTCTCATCATAGTCATAGTTTGAAGTCTTGTTTTGAGCTCCTTCTACGTGCAATGGTAGATTCTCCCTTCCATAAAAAACATTCGAAATGTTCTTTTTCTTATCAGAAAGTAAGTTTCCACTTTCATCATAGGTGTATTTTCCAACTTTGTTTTGGAAGGAGCTCTGACCATTGCTATTTAGAATGGTGTTGGTAGAATAATCCAGTAACTGATTATTGCTATTGCCATAGTTCATTTGTAACCGTTCCGTACGATCAGCAAATGCACGTACGATTTCGGTCATATTTCCTATTTTATCAAATGCGTAGGTATTTGTTCCAAAGCCTTCGTCTTTGGCGGCAATCAATCGGTTGATTCCGTCGTAATTGTAACTAAACGTGGTTTGGGTGAAGTTCCCCGGATCGTTGGCAAAGTCACTGAAATCATAAGTTACTTGGGTTCCGTTGATGTTTCCGTTGTAGTTATTACTTAAGATTGTTTGAAAATTATCGTCATCGTAGCGCATTTCATAGGTGAGATAATTACATTCACTTCGTTGCATTCGATCGCGGACATCATAGATGTAATCGGCATTGTCTACTTCATATTCTACACCGTTTTCATTATAGTAGCATTTCATATTGGTTAGCAGACCCAATGCATCATTGTATTGCATGGAAGCAAATCGATTTCCAGCTGCTCCTTGATTCCCTTGGTTTTGATAGATTTCATGCATTCGATTCCATTCATCATAAGCATAGAAATTTTGTACGTCCCCGGTTTGATCTCCATTCAAGTCCATGAATTGCGCTAACATGTTGTTTTGTAAGTCATAGTTGTAGCTGATTCCGGTTCGGATTCCAGGGGTGTTAAATGAGACTCCATTAGGGTAGAAATGTTGCCATTCAAAATCCAGATTTCCATCTTTTTCATAAGCCAAAGCTTTTTGAAGTACTCTGTTCCCAAGTTCATTATAACTAATGGTAGCACTCAATCTCCCAATCGCATTGGCTGTATTGCCATTGTAATTGGAGAAGATATGAGGCGCGTTCTTTCCGTCATATTTAAATTCTTTTTCCCGTAATTTAGTGGATGCAAATTGATTGAAATCATCGTAAATAGAACGATAATTTTCAGTTCCTCCTGGTATTTTAAAGGCCGACTCTGCTAGTGTAATCAAATCATTATCAGTTGAATTAAGGGTGTATTGCATGTAGTCGGTTACAATAGGGTTTTGAATCACACTTTGCGAAATTGGCCGTCCAAATAGGTCATATTCAAAATATCGTACGGCAGGATCGGCATTTTCCAAATAATTGGATTCCATGTAATGTTCCTGTTCCAAAACTAAATCTCCATGTTGGCTATATAGATACTTGCACGGACCACCATCCACAGTTTCCTTGAAATACATTTGACCAAAATTGTTGTATTTGTAATAGGAAGATTGCCCTGCAGGATTAATGGATTCGATCAGGTTTCCTCTTGAATCATATATAAATTGGGTAATCAATTCTTCCGTTCCATTAATTGCCTTGGTGGCTACGGTGCGACCCAACGCATCGGTATAGGTATAGTTGATTTTGCCATCTTCATCCGTGATTTTATGGGATTCAAAGGTGTGCGGCTTAAATACTACATTGCCAGGCGCTATTTTGGCCATAGCAGTAGCACTTATTCCTAATTCTGCTTTTAAATCTAAATAATTAATCAAGCACCGATCATGCGTAACACCATGTGCTTTAGTTAAGCTTTGTCCTGGTTTATACTCTTCCAAAAGTAAACTGCGCTGATTGTCTTCGTATACATTGTGCACAAAATCATTGTGGTTAGGTTGAGCAGGTGCAACAGACGAACCAGCTACTTCGAATGGTTTATATACATTCACAACACGATTCCAATTGTCATATTCATTAATTCCACTATACACTACTTTAGAAGGGGTAGGGCTGGTATTATTACTGGTATAAGATACTGCCTGCACCTCTCGTTGCAATGGATCAATATACGCTCTGGAAGTGATCTTTTTTCCATTGGTATGATCCAGATGGGTTACAGATTCCACGTAATTTTTAGCCGTTCGAGCCTCAAAGTCATCCGATTCCATTTGATCCCAGAAATGATAATCATAGGAAGCAAGTAAGTCACCCTGTTCAAAAGTCTCATTCAAACGATTGTATTCATCGTAGGTGTACGTCATGACTAATCCGTTAGGATCGGTCAAAGAAGCAACTTGGTTTCGTTCATTGTAGGTGTAATTTGTTTTTTGTTGTCTTGTAGAACCTGGATGTACGGTGATCGAAATAGGTTGTCCCGGGGCTTCAATATAGCCAGCAAGATGATCATTTTCAGGATGAGCAGTGTCTTTGTAGCGAATGATTTCTGGGTGACTGTAGTCAAATTGAGTAATTAATCCTCTGCTGTCGGTAATTTTATGGTATAAACTCAGATAATCACGATTTTCCATTTTTAGATATGAATAAATTCCTTTTTCAGCATAACCATAGTCATAGACAAGTTGATTGCCTATTCCGTTTGTGATCCTTAAAATAGGAAGATCCTCATTGGAGCGAATTGATGTTTTAGTTAGATTTCGTTTTACTTCGGTTAAGTACGGTACTGTAAAGTTAGGAGCATTACTACCTCCATCATCTGGCATGCATAGCAGGTAAGATAAAATGCCGCTTGGGCCGCATTCAACATATAATGGGTCAAGGTAATTGTTTCCAGGAAGGATCAGTTCCAATTGATCCGCACGTTCACGAGTTATAAAATAACATATTGCATCGTCAGGTCGAACTTTTGTGTCGCCACATACGTGAGGTGCTGGTAGAGTAGGTGTAGCTGTTTCTTCCAATAGAGGATCATCTAATTCACTTGGAAAAGGAATCCATCCTGTCAAGTCTTCAATTTGTACTTCTGGATCATCTGGCCAGATCACGGATCCAAGGTTGATTAGTTCTATTCGTTCTGTTGGTGGTGCAGGTTCAAATTCATTTGTAAATATGAAGTACTCGCTGTTTACAGATTCAATGTCGTTGTTGTGATAAACAACTTGCCGCATTTGCATTACTTCGGATCGAACCCCTTGATCATACATCTTGGAAATCGCACCAGGTCCATCCACGTCTACGGAATTGCCAAAAGGTTTTTCCCAATCCAAAAGTCCCTTCATTTTTCGTAAGTCCCAATAGTAGAAATACTCTGAGGTCGACTTTATCGCAGGAGCTTGAGGTGAATAAGAAGTGGTTCGATACAGATTCCAAGAAGGTTCAAAGCTGATTTCGAGTTCGTCCTCTGATTCACTTAGTGAAATATAAGATGCTTTTTGGCCAAGCGTAGCCGTTTTGTTTAACAAGTTTTTATATCCGTCGCTATTGCTTTTCCCTTTGTAATCGGCATCGTAATGTTCATATTCGGTTACAGATTCAACCACATTGACCAAATACGTTCTGTCTCCAAATAAAAATCCAACATGTGTGATTGGGTCTAATTTGGGAGGTTTGTTTGGGTTGGTACCCGGTTCTCCAGGATTCCCATTTCCATCTCCGTTTCCATTTCTGTTATTGCTACCATTTCCATTTCCATTCCCAACAACATCATCTTGACTATCCAAGGCGGCAGGTTTTCCTTTCAAGTCATCATAGCGACGATTCATTTCTTTGATGGCTTCCACAAACGCAGGCGTTTTAGCATCGGCATCCATAGGTTCTACATCTGGACGCTCAATGATGATTTTAATATCGCTCGGATTATAATTAAAGGTATTGCTACCATCGTTTCCATCTCCTAAAACAGCAATTTCACAATAGTCAAATACGGTTTTAGTATGCTTTTTTAAACGTAAGAAATAGCTGTCAGGATGATTGTTTCCAAGAGGATTAACATCATAGAAAGGCATAACCTCTTGATCAAGTGTACGATCACTTCGAGTACTTAATTGAGCAATGCTCTCACTTTTATTGATTGGATTGCCCGGATATAAATAATCCACATACTGACCTAGAGATCGATCAAGACCAATATGGAAGCCAACCCAATTGTTGTCCGGGTGAATGTAATGTCGATCTAGGTAGTTTTCGTAGGCCAGAGATACTTCGTATTCGTATACCTCCTTATCCAATCGGACATTGTTTTGATCAAAACGTTCCGATTTTAGGAGTTTACCAAACATAACAGGATCAGTAGAAAATTCCTGCAAAGTAAAATCGGTTATGGTCTCATTTTCCAGCGGTGGAATGGATGTTTTTACATGTTTAAAACCTGTAAAAGCGACAACTCTGTTGACTACTTCCAAATAGCTATAGATATTGGTTAATCCTGTATTAATTCGAATGCGTTGAGGATATACATCTGATCTATAAAACTTAGTAACTGGGTTGCTGTACTCATAAATAGTCGTTAACGGACCATTTTCATTTTCCACCGTTTCATATTGAACGGCTGGATATACTTGATAAGACAAATCCGGAGCATATTGAGTACTGTTAGAAAATCTGTCATAGGTTGATTTTCTGGACTCATTGGTTAATAAATAGCGAGTTTCGGGCATATTTAAATCGTAGTAATCAAATTTCATTTTTCTACCTAAGTGATCTACGACATTGCTCAATAAAATTAATCCTCCCTTTCTATGCCCCTTCCAGTCATTGTCAAAATCTGTATTAAAACTGAAATTCATTTTTTTATAATCGAATGAGATTTTAATCTGATCTGAATTCACTCCAGTTTTATCTAATTTTTCAATGGAGGAAAGGAGGAATACATTACGAAAGACATCCGGTCGAATTGCACTTTCCCTTAAAGTGGTTGCGGTGGTATGTTCGTACACCTCTTTGTGGCTATAGACTTCAATCTGGCTTATTCGGTAGTCGAGTTCAAAAGAACTCACTAAATGTCGACCGGAATTGAATCCTTTTTGGCTAATTTCGGAATACCGAGATTCGCCATTGTATTTATAGAAGTTTACTCGATGCAACATGTATGGGTTTTTGCTATGGCGGACTAATTCTACCACTTGCAATTCTGTTCCAACGGGCATAGCTGTAGGTTTGTTGGGCCATCGAAAGTTGGTTTGTTGACCATTGGCATTTTTCTTTGCGAATTTATTTGACCAAAACCCATATTGAGGATCCAAAACGCCTTGATTGCCGGCATCCTCTCCATAATATATTTTTTGGCCGAATGCGCTCACCATTCTCCATGGCAATCCAACTCCAAAGTTTCTGGAAGGAGTGTAATATTCATCATCATCTTCAGGAGATGAATTGCCAGCCGTTGAAGGTTTATGCTCCAATAAATAATTTGTTTGATAATAACTAGACCAGGAATTTCCATATTCAAAGATCCCATTTGCTGTGCCTCCGTTGGCACCATCGTAACCAATTTGATCTTGCGGATTAAGATTTCCGACATAATCATGGTTTCCTTTACCAAATGAAAAGTCATTATCTGAATTTCCGGGCCCGATTTGAATGTTGAATCCACCGTACTCATCTGGCATGTCAGGCATTACAAATCGGTTCGAAGTAAACATGTTTGAACCGTCCAATTGATAAATATTATTCCATTTAATGGCGTTGCCAAAGGTGCTAAATATTGTTTCATGTTTTGCTGGTGCTTTGGAGGAAATCATGTCCGCCACATCGAATTCACCTGGATTGACATCGTCATCTAAATCATTGGTAGAAGTGAATTGTTCAAAGTTGATTTGATCAGTTTGCGTTTGATCTCCGGTAGAAATATTGATATCTATATTAAGGGTGCTGAATTGGAGAGATTGAGGCACTTCGATTTTGGTGCGAATTTCGTATTCTTCACCTGCGATGATTTGATCCTCAATGCCTGGGATGTTGGAGTTGTTAAAGCGAGGAGATTCAACAAAAGAATGGTCTAAATCAATCCGTGCGATGGGATCAATGCTGAGTGGTTCTGGATATACTTGCTGGACACCAATTTCATTAATAGAACAGATATACGGATTTTCTCTGCTGATACCAGTAAACTCATCATAAAAATAGGCACCTCCATTGTTTTTTAAATATCGATCTGAAATTAAATGCCGGTATCGAGTCCAATTTACAAAATTCTTACTGTCCGTACTTTCGTAAGAAAAATTTCCAGCATACTGTCCTTGACCAGAATGATATATAGATTTAAAGTTGTATAACTTGTCAAATGATTCTACTCCTGGATCATTCTTAATCAACATACGAGACTTGTTTGGGTCATAAAATAGGCCGGTGGTTGCAGACTCATCGTATCCAAGTCCATTATTAAATCCATGCACGTCAAAATCCTCATGTTCCAATTCCAGTTCTTCAAAAACATAGGCCGAGTTTCTCGACTTTACATTTTTCAGAAATACATCTTTGTACATGTCGATGCTGCCATTGCCATTGGCCTCGTAATTTCTCATTTCCTGTTCGTTGAACATCCAACTGGAAGCAGGGTGTTTTTGGATTACACTGGCAATTTCCTCATTCAATTGATCCATTCCGCCGCCATTGAAGAATTCCTGCAAATCAGCAATACACGTTTGGTCAATATAAACTAGATCGTCGTTTTGATTGTATTTCAAACACAGTGCATCTAGTGTAGTTACCGTATTATCGTCGAAGTAGGTTCGAACTTTAGTTGCGCAAGCGCCAATGGCAGTAGCGTCACCCAGATTTTTACACAATTTATCAGCATAAAACTCGTTTCGCTCGGGTGGACTTTCAACAAAGAATTCACGATAAATGAGGGACCGTAAATTGGGTTGTGTAAATTCCTTGAAGTAGTTTACTTTTCCAAACGTCTCATATTCAAACGTTATGCGATCTCCTTGAATAAACTTAAAAGGATTGGTGATCTTGGTAACATACCAAGCCGTTACTTTGGTTTTAGGCATGAGCAAATTGGCCATTTCTTGCTTCTCATCTTCGGTCCAATCAGGATCTGTATAATCCCCAGCACGTTGATTCGAAGGGTTTACTGCAGATTCTTGACGCATATCAAATTCGTAAATGGTGCCATCTGGTAAATAAACTTGCCACATAAAACCATTGAAATGTGCCTCAACATATTGTTCAAATGTTTCTGGGACAAATACCAGTCTTCGTCCTTCCAGATCTTGGTATTTATAAATAAATCGTTCGTTAATAACGCCTGGAATACTAATATTCGGTTGAAACCATTCCAATTGTCCCTCCTTGATTTTCTTTTCGTGGGTACCAAAGTCAAGTTGACCTGGTAAATAAAAACTTGGATCATGATAGGCGTTACTATTGATGGTAATAGAAGGAATCGAAATTCCCCATCCTTCTCCATAGGGGATACCACTCATATGCGGCATCACGTTTCCTTGAGAATGCACAGAACTGTAATTAAGATTGACCGTATAGCTAAGTCCTCCCGGAGTAGAAACAGCCCCAAGCGTGTGATTATAATTTAGGTTTCCTGAAAATGCGTCCACACCAGCCTGACTATGACCAATAGTCAAATCACCGGGTTTCACTTCATTTGGCACTTGCATTCCACTTTCAGTTCCACCAATAACCTGTGCAAATCCAGATCCAGAAGCGAAAAGCAGAACAGTTAGTAAGATCAACATGAACCTACTTAATTTAAAACACCTCATGTCCCAGCTTCGCAATATATTGTTTGGTTTTGTCATTCTATTTTGAATCATTAAAAATTACATCCATATTTTTCTATTGAAACCTACCTAGCCAGCAGCAGTTTAGTTTTCAATAGGTATTGATTTACACACCTACATTAATTTCACTTCGTAAAAGTTTAAATAGTCAAGATTGCATTGAGAAATGCGTTCGTATCAAAAAGCTAGAGGATTAATTGTACTCCAGTAGCAAGTATGTGACTTAGTTGAACTTTAAAAGTTGGATATTAAATATTATAAATATCCCATTTGCATATTGTTTGATTCTTCATCGAGAGATGGAGAGTTAATCGAATAGAGGCAAATGTTAAGTGTTGTTAATACTCTTAATCTAAGATACGTAACCTTTTATGATTTAGTTCTTGTGTAAGCAACATTTAGTCGTTTGAAAAGTGATTTTCTTTATATTTTTTTATTCAATATTAGAAAAGTTAAATTTGATAAATGATGTTAATGATAAAGTAATGTAGCTTTTAGTTCGCGTTCTATAGTTTATGAGAAAGACACTTCTCAAAGGCAAAGAGTTTACAAGGCACCCTCCATCTAAAGGTAAAGAGTTTGCGAGAATCACGCAGTGCTACGCAGCAATCTGTCCATTAGTAAGAATCTAATGAACAGATCGCTTCGTTCCTCGCGAAAAGGTAAAGATTAATGTTTTAAGTTTTTTATTGATACTCATCTAAATTTGAAAAAGAGCTTACAAGGCTCCCTCCATCTAAAGGTAAAGAGTTTGCGAGAATCACGCAGTGCTTCGCAGCCATCTGTCCATTAGTAAGAATCTAATAAACAGATCGCTTCGTTCCTCGCGAAAACGTAATGATTGCTGTTTTAAGTTATTTCATTGATGCTCATCCAAATTTGAAAAAGAGCACAAGGATTTACAAGGTTCCCTCCATCTAAAGGTAAAGAGTTTGCGAGAATCACGCAGTGCTTCGCAGCCATCTGTCTATTAGTAAGAATCTAATTAAACAGATCGCTTCGTTCCTCGCGAAAACGTAATGATTGCTGTTTTAAGTTATTTCATTGATACTCATCTAAATTTGAAAAAGAGCACAAGGATTTACAAGGCACCCTCCATCTAAAGGTAAAGAGTTTGCGAGAATCACGCAGTGCTACGCAGCAATCTGTCCATTAGTAAGAATCTAATAAACAGATCGCTTCGTTCCTCGCGAAAAGGTAAAGATTAATGTTTTAAGTTATTTCATTGATACTCATCTAAATTTGAAAAAGAACTCAATGGTTTACAAGGCTCCCTCCATCTAAAGGTAAAGGGTTTGCGAGATTCACGAAGTGCTTCGAAGCCATCTGTCCATTAGTAAGAATCTAATAAACAGATCGCTTCGTTCCTCGCGAAAACGTAATGATTGTCTTGTATGGATTTGATAATAATTGTGCAAAACATTTATTTAAGTTTAAAATTATAATAAAACATGTTATATTGTAATTTATGAGCATACACGGAGAAGGAGGAAGCGTATATATTATTACAAACAAGAACAACACAGTATTGTATGTTGGAGCAAGTACTAATTTAATTGCACGTATTCAGGACCATATAGATAGAAAATATGCGGGTAGTTTCTCGGCAAGGTATAGCTTGTATAAATTAGTTTACTATCAACATTTTTCAAGCAAGGATGAAGCTTTTATGTACGAGAAAAAGTTGAAAGGAGGCTCAAGGCAAAAGAAAATCAATCATATTGAGTCAATTAATAAAGAGTGGAATGATCTATATGAAGACTTGCTGATTGAATGGGGATATCAATAAGCATTTTAATTAGGGGTATAATTTTGTAACATTCAGCCAAAGGCAAAGAGTTTACAAGGCACCCTCCATCTAAAGGTAAAAAGTTTGCGAGATTCACGCAGTGCTTCGCAGCAATCTGTCCATTAGTAAGAAGCTAATAAACAGATCGCTTCGTTCCTCGCGAAAACGTAATGATTGCTGTTTTGAGTTTTTTATTGATACTCATCTAAATTTGAAAAAGAGCACAAGGATTTACAAGGCACCCTCCATCTAAAGGTAAAGAGTTTGCGAGACTCACGCAGTGCTTCGAAGCAATCTGTCCATTAGTAAGAATCTAATGAACAGATCGCTTCGTTCCTCGCGAAAAGGTAAAGATTAATGTTTTAAGTTATTTCATTGATACTCATCTAAATTTGAAAAAGAGCTAAAGAGTTTACAAGGCTCCCTCCATTTAAAGGTAAAAAGTTTGCGAGAATCACGTAGTGCCTCGAAGCAATCTGTCCATTAGTAAGAATCTAATTAAACAGATCGCTTCGTTCCTCGCGAAAAGGTAAAGATTAATGTTTTAAGTTTTTTATTGATAATCATCTAAATTTGAAAAAGTTCTTAAGAGTTTACAAGGCACCCTCCATCTAAAGGTAAAGAGTTTGCGAGACTCACGTAGTGCTTCGCAGCAATCTGTCCATTAGTAAGAATCTAATTAAACAGATCGCTTCGTTCCTCTCGAAAACGTAAAGATTGCTGTTTTAAGGTTGATTTTTATAAACTTCCATATCCTAAATAGGACTGAGAAACCGTGAAGTCAAAGAACCGAAGCAGTATAATTTTGAAAACCCAATTTTTTCCATTTACTTAGTGTCAGTTTAACACTTTAAGAATCAATGATACAACGATTAACGCTGTTAAGTTTACTTACGTTCCTTGGGCTGACTACTGCATTGGCACAAACTGGAAATATTAAAGGCAATATTTTAGATGAAAATGGGGAGCCGGCCTTTGCCGTAACTGTTTACATTAAAGAACTTAATAAAGGAGTTACGTCAGATTTTGAAGGTAACTACGACTTAACAAACATTCCTGCCGGTACGTATCATATTTTGTTTCGATTTGTAGGGTATAAAGAAATAGTAAAAACGGTTCAAGCAACGAATGGTACAGTTTCATTACCGGTCATAGAATTAGAACAAACCAATGAAATGATTGAAGAGGTGGTTGTAGTGGGATATGGCACCACTTTACAGCGCGATGTTACCGGATCGATTGCAAGGGTGAAGGCAGAAGATTTAGAAAATGTAGTAACACCAAGTTTTGAACAAAGCATTCAGGGGAGAGCAGCAGGAGTGCAAATTACCTCTGCTAACGGGGTTGCTGGAGCACCGGTTAAAGTAAATATTAGAGGAAGTAATTCGATCTCAGCTGGGAGCGAACCATTGTACGTTATTGATGGAATTCCAATGACCTCGGGCAGTTTCGACCCAGGAAGTTTAGGCTCTGGAAGTAACGCATTAACCGATTTGAATCCAGATGACATCGAATCCATTGAAATTTTAAAAGACGCCGCGGCAACGGCCATTTACGGTTCAAGAGGTGCAAATGGGGTCGTACTCATCACTACTAAAAAAGGGAAAGTAGGTAAAACAAAGTTCAATGTAAGTTATTACAGCGGTGCAATAGAAGCAACCCGCAAACTGGATTTACTCAACGCAACAGAAATGCTCGCATTAAGAAATCGAGCCCGTGCAGAAGCAGGAAAAGATCCTGAAACCGCTACAACGGTGTTGGCAAATGTGAATAACGGCGATCAATGGACTAGAGCAATGGCCGATTCGTTTGCCCTCTTGGGAGGGACCAATTGGGTAGATCAAATGATACGCACTGGTAATATTCATAACCTCTCCGTAAATGCAACGGGAGGAAGTGAAAATCTGTTATTTTATTATGGAGGAACCTATCGCAAAGAAGAAGGTTTTTTAGTAGGGAATGATTACGAACGGGTAAATGGAAGAATTAACCTCGAAAACAAAGCAAGCGAACGACTCAAAATAGGCATGACCGTGGGACTGACCTTTTCTGAAAATGGACGGGTGCGAACCGGAGATGCCGGAGGATTAGGTTGGGCACAACAAATGATGCCTTACATTCCAGTATATGACGAAAATGGAGATTTGTTTAATCCCGCCGGAAATCCACTTTGGTACATCGAAAACCAAACATTTACCTCCAATGGCTTTCGTTCACTATCCAATATATACTTAGATTACAAAGTGTTGGATAAGGTGAAGTTTCGTTCAGAATTTGGATATGATTATTTCAATCAAGTTGAATTTGAATTTAATCCCCGAAATCCATTTGATCCAAATAGCTCGGCTAGTTCTTGGGATCGTCGAACCAATGTGAAAAACTGGACGACCAATAATTTTTTCACCTTTTCGGACACCGTAGGAGAAAATTCTGTTGTGGATGCGTTATTAGGAATGGCAGTTCAAAATTCCTATACAGTAGGAGTGGGATTAAATGGATACAACTTTGTAAATGATTTCCTTCAAAATCCAGGTACAGCCTCCTCCGATAATCAGGGAGGATATGCCTATGAAACGGGATATGGATTTGTATCCTATTTTACTCGATTGAATTATAAGTTGAAAGACAAATACCTATTTAGTTTTAGTTTAAGAAATGATGGTTCCAGTCGTTTTGGATCAAACAGTCGTTATGGGTGGTTTCCTGCTATTTCCGGAGGATGGATTTTGTCCGATGAAGATTTCTTGAAAGAATCGAAGAAGATCGAATTCCTAAAACTTAGAGCAAGTTATGGATTTGCTGGGAATGCGGAAATCGGTGATTTTGCTTCACTGGGATATTACGTGCCAACGAATGGGTATGCGGGACAAAATGGAACCGCTCCTGCGCAATTGCCTAATCAGGATTTGACCTGGGAAAAGTCCAAACAATTTGATGTGACCCTTGATTATGCATTTGTCAACAACCGAATTTATGGGAACCTAACCTACTATTCTAAAAAATCCTATGACCTACTTATGTTTTTAGCTCTACCGACCTCTTCTGGTTTTCCGGGGATTTGGCAAAATGTTGGAGCACTTCAAAACAGTGGAGTTGAGTTTACATTGTCCACTAAAAACCTATCCAAAAAATTGATGTGGTCCACGGATTTTAATATTGCTTTTAATCGAAACCGAGTAGTGGATGTAAGTGGACTTCCACCGGATGCATTTGAAAGTGGACAACCCGGTGAAGGACGTGTGGTGATTGGAGAATCTGCCGGAATTCATTATGTAGTACGTAGTGCAGGGGTGCAGGAAACGAATGGCCAGCTAACGGCCTATAATGTAGATGGTACGATACAAGCCGATCAGGATGGAAATCCGGTCATGAACGATGTGAACGCTGGAACAGAGTTGTATTACGACCTAAATGGGAATCATATGACATTTGCCAATCCAACAGGTGATTTTTATGGAGACAATCGCGTTGCCGTTGGAAATCCGGTTCCAAAATTTATTGGAGGAATGACCAACAATTTTAAATACAAAAACTTCGATTTAAACATCTTGTTGAGTTTTGTGTATGGAAACACGATTTACGATGATCCGGCTAAAAGCCAAATAGGATTGTACAAAAGTGTAAACCAACGAAATGAAATTGAGAATTCCTGGAATGCAGATAATTCTAGTTCAACAATTCCTTCATTGAATCAATACGTAACTGGAGTAAATTCAGATCGATGGATCTACGATGCTTCGTATATTCGATTGCGATCCCTTTCATTGGGTTATAGTTTGTCGAAAAAGAAATGCAATAAATTGAAAATTCAATCTGCACGAATTTTTGTGAATGGGTCGAACTTATTCATATTAACCAAATTCCCAGGTTGGGATCCGGAGGTATTGAGAAACGTAGAACCAAACAGTCAGGCGGGGAATGTGTCCTTTGCAGGACCATCGTATCAAACTCCTCAGGCGAGAATGGTTACGGCAGGAATTAAACTAGGATTTTAAGCGAAAGAGGCGAGAGAGATGATTAGATTTAATAAAAGATATTCGAAAACAATCCATTCCATTACTCATAGCTTAATAATGGTATTTGGCATGCTCGTATTTTCTCAATGCCAGAAGACGCTGGAAGTAGAGCCTAAAACGGTGATTGAAAATAGTCAAGCGATCGTCAACTACCAGGATTTAGAAGCTGTAATGAATGGCGTGTACGATAAACTTCAATCGGGTAATGTGTTGGGGGGGAATCAAATGGTATATGGAGATTTACTTTCAGAGGATACAGAGGTTCGAACGAATAATTTAAGGTCGTTTTCTACGTTAGAAATCTATAACCGAAGCATGAGTATTCAATTGAATTCGCTTCGATCCATGTGGGCTGAGAATTATTCTGCAGTAAACGCTTGCAACAACGTAATTGCTGCCATAGATAACAACGAAGTTTCTGGAATTGACTTTGAAGCCAATAAAGATCGTTTAAAGGGGGAGGCATTGTTTGTCCGTTCTTTTATTTATTACAATTTGTTGCAGTTTTGGTCCGCACCGTATGTGCCAGGAGAAGCAAATGATCATGCCGGAATTGTATTAAGAGACCTGCCAACGCTTGATAAAGATCAGGTATTGGATAAAGCTCGCAGCTCCGTTGCAGATTGTTACGCAACGATTACAGCCGATTTAATGACTTCCGTTCAATTACTAGAAACGGCCGGGCAAACCAAAATGTTAAATCGAGGATCTTCCTTAGCAGCAGATGCGTTGTTAGCAAGAGTATATTTACAAATTAGTGATTTTCAAAATGCTGCTTTTTATGCAGAGAAAGTAATTACTAGTGGCGAATTTGGATTAGAAGATTCAGCACATGTGGCACATCAAAGTGTATATGGAGAATTTTCAGATGAAACGTTATTTCAATTGGAATATACGATCACGGAAGGGCAGGGAGCAGCTATGAATGAGAATTATAATCGAGTGAGTTCCGCCAATTTGTTTTTGGCAGAAAAGGACCTACGAGATTTGTATGATTCGAGTGATGCCCGTTTGATTTCTTTATTAACCCCTTTCTTTAGTCTGACTTATATTAACAAACATGATCAACCGGGAATTGAACCAATCAATATCTGTTTAATCCGATTGGCGGAAATGCATTTAATCCGAGCGGAAGCCAACATGAGCCCAGGAGGAAGCAGTGATGATTTAATTGCATTGGAAAGTTACAATGCGATCCGCGGGCGAGCCTTTGCAGGAGATACCAATTTTGTGGCAGATACAATTGTTCCCGCAGATTTTCTAACGAAGATTAAGGAGGAGCGAAGAAAAGAGCTTTGTTTTGAAGGATTTCGATACAATGATTTACGAAGATGGCAGCTACCAATGAGAGATGGAATTGCCTACAATGATCCCACGTTACTTTTTAAAATTCCACAGGAAGAAATGGCTGGAAATAGTTTGGTAGAGCAAAATCCATAATGCGAATAGCGACATTTTCCTTAGTAAATGTCTAGATTAGAGATAGAATTACCGGAATTATAATTTTTTATGGAACGCTACGTTTCTTTAAATATCTATCGCTAGATACCACTAAGAATAATATGGTGTATCTGACGTAAACTTAATCTGATGTAAATAAGATAGACAAAGCAGATTACGTATAAAATTTCCTAGTTCAATGGATAACCAAAAGTTCAACAACTCTGTTAAATCCCTTGTTTTTGCCCTTTTCTTTGTAATATCAGGTATGCAGATTGGGTTCGCTCAAACTAGAGTAATTGCGAGTACAGGAATAAAATTTGACCGGGCTTATACCTCCTCTGAATTGTTAGAGTCGCCCTATTCCAGTGGTTATCCAAGTTTTAATTTGGGAGTACAACGATTTATAGGTAGAAATACAGCAGTGGGGTTAAATCTATCTCAGATGTATCTAGGGATGGTGGTGGCGGCAACGGGAAAGGGCTGGGCAAGCATCTTAACCATAGAATCCTATGTGAAACTCGGGGTCGATTATTCTGTTTTTCTTCCCATAAATAGAAGACTGAGATTAATCCCTCAAGCTGGGTTTTCTGTAATGCACTTAGCAAGCAATGATGCTTATTCTTCGGTGGGTCGTTTTGGGGGCGGAAGTGTAAGCGTGAGAAATGGAGTTGCAGACACCGCAATTTATCGTGGTGAATATTCTACACTGCACCGAAATTCATTTTTGATTGATTTTGGTCTAATGATTGAATGGCGAATTGTATCTAATTTATCGGTTGTTACGGGGCCAGTTCGACATATTGGTTTTACGAAGATTTTACGAAACGACTTAGTTTACACCCACAACAGCGACCCAAAGCATTATACGGTGATGTATTCAAACGGGTCTTATTTTGAATGGGTGTTGGGGCTTTCGTATCAAATCAATCGAAGAAGGGTGCCAAAGAAATTTGAAAAAGGCAATCGCAATTCCTGAAACGGTTTGCACGTATTTTTGTTTGTTTAATTAATCAATTAATCAACGTTGACGTGGTGGTCAAGAGTGAATTGCTGACGGTAGTTGATCCACCCTCTTTAAATAACCCGCGATTCTCTAAGACTGATAATTGTTTTGTTAAGTAGGTAATTCTTCTTAAAATAATCAGTGCGTCGAACCTTTTAATAAGATCTACGTTAATAAAAGGTACTATGAATCAAACCTCTATAAGTAGCTATCCAAGACAAAATGCTCCACATTTAAAATCTCGTTTCAGCTTGAAATATACTGCTTTGATGATCCTGCTATTTTTGATTCCTGGGATGACATATGCCCAAAAAGGAATTAATGCCTATAGCAAAGGAATTGACTTGCGAACGGCTAAGAAATATGAGAAATCCATAAAGTATTTTGATAAAGCAATTCAAAAGAATCCTAAGAACTATAAGTATTACACAGCACGAGCAAGTGCAAGACGTGTAGTTGGTCAGTACAGTAAAGCATATTCGGATGCTACAAGAGGGATTGAATTAAATGAAAAATGCATTAATGGTTATTACGAGCAAGGAGTGATTCTTTCAATCAGAAAGCAATACGATGAGGCGATAAAGAAGTTTGAGAAATGCGTTGAATTGGATGAAACGTATGCCAGTGCATATAATGGATTAGGCGCAGTGTATTATTTGCAAGAGGACTATGATGAAGCGTTAAAACAATATCAAAAAGCATTGGAATTAGATCAAGAAAGCAATGCCAATCAGTTTAATGTAGGACAATTGATGGTGATGACCAAAGAATATCAAGCCTCTTTACCATATTTGAACAAAGCCATTGGGTATTTGCCAAATGATCAAAAGTCATTTTTTGAAAGAGGATTGGCCTTATATAAATTGGGTGAAATGGAGTTGGCTGAATTGGATTTTAGATTTGCTTTATTGTGCAATGATAAAGAAGATCCATGGGAAAAGACGAAAGACGACGAAGCCTATTATTTTAAAGGAATGGCCAATTTTGGAATGCAGAAGATCGAAGAAGGATGTATTGATTTGCAATATGCGATTGATTTAGGACATGAGAAATCGAAAGAGGCGTTTAAACTAATTTATCCATGTGCGGATGTTTTGACAAAGGCTGCACAAAAGGAAGACCAAGTCTTAGAAAAGAACGGAGAATCCAACGTAAATAGTAGCATTGAAGGAGAATTAACTGTTTTTCCAAATCCTGTGGTTCAATATGCCAATGTAAAGATACCAACGTCAAATGAGGGGAATTCAACGGAATGCTCTCTGGTTATTACGGATATCAATGCGAAGGAAATAAAATTGATTAAAAACATTGGTCAATCGGTCGTTTTGGATCGAACTGGATTGGAGGCAGGCGCTTATTTTGTGAAGATTAAAAGCAGCAATGGAAACATTTTATACTCTAAACGGATAGTAGTGCAATAACGAGCCTAAAACGTCCAATATTTCAGCGTTTATCCTGGAATCTACTTAAAAAGGAACACGGCCAAAAAAGAACTCCTTTCTGATAAGTAGTTCACCGTAAAAAAAACTATATCCCGGAGCTTCGAACGTTGGAAAAAGGTTCAGCCCTGAGGGGGTGTTTATACGTTTCACTATTCTCTAGTACACGTTTTCCATTATTCAGATAGGCCATGATTTCTTCCTTGGAAACGGTTCTCATATCAATAAATTCGCGTGAAGAACCACTATAAACAAGTACGATAGAATCACCGACATTAAATTGAGAAAAGTGTTTTTTTGAAATGAAAAAGCGATGACTAAGCAGGTTTATAACATACTTGTTCTTAGACGATATGCTCTTTTGAGTAATAGTACCCATAATTAAAAGTTGGAGTACAGTGTTTTTTTTTATCGCCTGCAATAGAAGTGAACAAGGAGAAAACACTCTGAACAGGTTCGAACATGAAGAATCCTCCAATTATAATGGCTCCAATAATCCAACCTTTGGATGGAATATCAGAAAGTAGCACTAAGATGATTACAAGGGGAATTGGAATCAATAGCCAGGCACAACCTTTTCCAGGCGGTGTCTGATGTACTTCATGTTGATGGAAAACGATAACAGGATTTGGTAGAGCGTAATTAGGCGTTGATCTACGATCATTGGTAGAGTAGGAATGAGGCTTGTTTTTTTCACTCATAGTTTTAATGAGATCGTGCGTTTTGGTTGGTTAAACTTGATTTATTCAACTTTCACAATCGTAAATTCCGTACGTCTGTTTGCCTGATGTTGCTCTTCAGTACAAGGGACTACTTCTGCTCCCTCACATTCACACTCATTGACATGTTCAGATTCTCCATAACCCTTGCCATAAATTCGTTCGGGATTGGAAGTGATTCGGTCGTGAATGTATTTTGCAGAAGATTTAGCTCGTTGATCGGATAGATTTAGGTTGTATGCCGCGGATGCTCTACAATCCGTATGCGATTTTAATTCTATTTCCATTCCTGGATTTTCGTTTAGGGCTTCCACAATTTTGTCCAGTTCATGCGCGGCGTCCTTTCGAATATTATGTTTGTTTACATCAAAATAGATGGGACCTATGTTGATGATTTTTGCAATATCCATTCCAACCTCAATTCGATCCAGATTTAGATTTAACTCTTCATGCAGATTGTACCGGCCTGATTTAGGTAAGTCGTGATCATAAGTTACGGAGATGCTCATGTACCCATGTTTGGCCATGTGAATTGTGTAACTAACGGTGTCATGAATCGTTTTATCTTTCAATTCCAATTCATATCCGCCAGTATTGGTAGTAGTAAAATGGATGTCTTTTCGGGCCAAATTGTCTACCAAATCGACTTCCACGCTGTCAATGAGTTCTCCCGTTTCGTGATCCCGAATTTCCCAATAAAATACGATAGGCTCAACTTTTGCTGGTTTTTCTACAACTTCAACTGGTGTTTTTTCCTCCAAAATTGGTTCACCAAATGGATCGTCATTGTCTTCCATAAATATCAAATCTTCATCTGAAGCCGTTTCAATAGGAGGTTGATCCATTTTAGAATTTAGATCCATTAAAAGTTCTTCATCATCTGCATCGGCCAGAGGTTGTTCTTCTTCCAAAAACGGATCTTCCTCTTCTTCCAGATCACTGCCTAAATCTTTCGATCCTCCACCAAAGAAATCTTCCATTCCTTTGAGCATCAATACTTTTTTAGGAGCACCTAGGTTCGGATGTAATGAAGCGACCTTAATAGGATTGATCCCATTGTGCTTAAGTACGATGTTGCATTCAAATTCACTTTCATCTGTATTGGTCTTTGTTTCACAAGTTCCGTAGGAATAATCTCTTTTACTACCGTTCAATCTATATTCCTTGTTTTCTTCAGCTTCAAAGGCATAACTTCCATCCGAAAAAGTAATGGCACTCCCTACCATATTTTCACCCTCCCACAATGTGATTACAGCAGTACGCAATGGATTGCCACTTTCATCCTGAGCAATACCTCGTATGGTTTTGCCAAACGCATAAGGTTTAATGATATCAAACGAATATAGATCGTCGTCGCCTTTTCCTCCCGGACGATTGGATGAGAAATAGCCTTTTTTCATGGTGCTGTCCAATACAACGGCAAAGTCGTCTTTAATGTCGTTTACAGGGTATCCCATGTTTACTATTTTTCCAAATTGACCATTGCTTTTGATAGGAACAATGAAATTGTCTAATCCTCCAACGCCCACATGACCATCAGAGGCAAAGATCAAATAGCCATCAGGATGATAAAAAGGAAACATTTCTTTTCCTTCCGTGTTGATTTCTTTACCGAGATTTTCTGGATTACTCCAGCCTGTATCAGTTCGTTCAGATTTGTATAAATCAACGGACCCAAAACCCCCTGGCATGTCGGATGCGAAATAAATGGTGTTCCCGTCGGGAGAAAGAGCAGGATGTCCTACCGAATATTCTGCACTATTGTATGGGAACGCTAACTCGTTTTTCCATTTCCCATCTATCCAATCTTTGGTGTAAATTTGAAGTTTAATGATGTCGTCCGAACTTTTGCCATTGTAATTGTTACGTGTGAAAGCAATGAAGTTGAAGTCATTGGAAAACGATGCAGGTCCTTCGTGGTATTTGTTGTTTAAATTTTTATCAAATGGCACAGGATCCATTAGTTGATTCTCTTCAGCAGGGGAAGCCATATATAAATCCAAAAAGGGCAATTCATTCCAGTTCCATCTACGCATAATAGGCTTAACCCCCTCTCTGGAGGATGCGAAAACAATTTTATCCTTGAAATAAACGGCTCCAAAGTCTTCCTGGCTGCTGTTGATGTCCAAATTTTGGACGGTGCAATTTCCTTGGTCCTGAGCTAAAGAGGCAGAGAGTCCATGGTTTTGAAAATATTTGATGCCTCGAGTATCTTCGGATTCCGTGGTGTGATATTTATCCATCCACACTTCTGATTCGGAGTATTTTCCGTTGCTCCGTAACATGGCGGCATAAAAATAGATGTCATCATTAAGAGGTTCTTCCGAAGTTGCACAATGAGCGTAATAGATTTCAGCTTCCTCGGTATTTCCTATGTAGCGATAGCTTTGGGCCAACCGCTGGTTGGTTGTATAGTCTCGCTCGGTAAGTTTTAAGTAGTGTTTAATGGCATTAGAAAAGGCGTATTTTTCGAAACTTTCATCTCCTTTGCGCAAATCAGGTGATTGAGCTAAAGCGCAATCCAATCCCAACCCCATTCCGATAAAGAAAAAAAGTACAAGACTAAAGATGTGGCATATGGGCCGAAATAAGCTCTTTGTAGGCGTCATGAAATATAAATCCAAAGAGTAAAGATAAAAAAAAGGCTGGACAACTCCATAGCCATTGAGCATATGATTACCCTCTTAAAATCCTAAGTCCACGAAAATGAAGCCTATAATTTTTGATACCAAGAAATGAATCAAGAATCAAAAATTAGAAATCAAAAATCACTACATTTTGATTATGGTAAACTCTGTACGTCGGTTATCTTGATGTTCTTCTTCCGTACAAGGCACCTTTTTGCTTCCTTCGCATTCACATTTGTTGACCAACTTAGATTCACCGTAACCTTTTCCATAAATTCGTTCTGGATCTACGATCTTATCTTGGATGTATTCGGCAGAAGATTTAGCTCTACGATCCGACAAACTCAGGTTGTACGCTGCACTAGCTCTACAATCTGTATGGGAACCAAGTTCAACTTCCATAACAGGATTGTCATTCATAACTTGCACAATCTTATCCAATTCGATCGCCGCATCCTCCCGAATTTCAGATTTATTTACATCAAAGTAAATAGGTTTGATATCGATGATTTTAGCAATATCCATCCCTACTTCCATCTTAGTTAAAGTGAAATCCAATACCTCATGTACATTATATTGACCGGGTCGGTCAATCAATTGGTTATATGTAACAACTTTAGTTAAATACCCTTCTTTTTCAATTTTAAGATTGAAACTTATCCGTTCTCCAATCTTTTTACCAACTAGTGGCTTTCGATATTCTCCCGTTGAACCAGTGGATACCGTTTCCAATTTTCCTGTAAGATTGTTTATGATTTCGATCTTGACATCTTGCAGCGCTTCACTTGTTTCTTTATCAGCAACCAAGCAAAATAACGAGATCCCTGGATCTTTCTCCAACACTACATCCGCTACAACTTCTGATTCGGATCCTTCTGTGGAGGCTGTGTTTGTACCTTCAAAATAGTCCTCGTTGGAACCACGCAGTTCAAAAGATTCTTCGGTGTCAACATCAAACGAATAAGTACCCTCCTCATTCGTGGTAGCCATACCCACAATTTCTCCTGCGCTGTTTTTTAATTCCACAGAGGCATTGGCAACAATATTTCCTTCTTTGTCTTTTGCTGTTCCACGGATGGTTTTACCAAATGTAAATGCTTTTAGCATTTTGAATGAGTAAATATCATCATCACCACTCCCGCCGGGACGATTGGAGGAGAAATAACCCTTTTTCATCGTATGATCCAATACGGCACAGAAATCGTCCATTTTGTCATTCAAAGGATAACCCATGTTTTGAACCTTGCTATATCCAGCGTCGTTGTCCTTAATTTGAGCTATGAAGTTGTCCAATCCGCCTAATCCAACATGACCGTCTGATGCAAAAATTAAATAACCATCAGGATGAAGAAATGGAAACATTTCTTTTCCTTCTGTATTAATATTTGGACCAAGATTGACAGGTTTACTCCAACCTGAATCCGTTTTTAGGGATTTATAAAGATCAACTGAACCATATCCACCTGGCATATCTGATGCGAAATACATTATGGTTCCATCTTCGCTTAATGCAGGATGTCCTATCGAATATTCATCACTGTTGTAGGGAAAGCTAGCCTCATTGGTCCATTTATCTTCGCGAAAATCTTCCGTGAAAATCTGCAATTTAATGATGTGTTCGCTGCTTTCTCCTTGATAGTTATTTCGGGTAAAGGCGATGAAACTTCCGTTTTGAGCAAAAGACGCTGGGCCTTCATGGTATTTATTGTTCAGCTTTCGGTCAAAAGCAACTGCATTTACCAATTGTTCGTCCTCTCCTTTATTAGCAACATATAAATCTAAAAATGGCAAATTATTCCAATTCCATCTTCTTCTAATTCCCTTCTCACCTTCTCTTGAAGAAGCAAAAACCATCTGGTCCTTATAATAAATAGCACCAAAATCTTCCTGGTAACTATTTATATCTAAGTTTTTGATTTCATAATGACCTTCATCACGAGTAAGTGTAAGGATTAATCCCTGGTTTTGGAAATGTTCAAGTCCTCTGGAATCATTTTCAGCTGCTTTATGAAACAATTCCATTTGCGCTTCAGATTCTTCATACTTTCCATTACTTCGAAGCATTGCTGCATAATAGTATATGTCTTCGGAGATTGATTCGTCCAAGGTGACACATTGTGCATAATAAGTCTCTGCCTTTTCAGTATTACCAAGGTATCGATAAGACTCTGCTAATTTCCGTAGTGTTACAAGATCCTTTGTTCTGATTTTCTCATAAAACTTGATCGCTTGAGTAAAGTCATAGCGCTCAAAATTTTTGTCTCCTTTTCGTTGAGTAGGAGATGATTGAGCAGTTGCAATAAGCGTACAGCAACAGAGTATTAAAGCGATGAGTATAGGTGATTTTTTCATGCTTACAGATTAAAAGTATCTTGGTGAACGAATTTTAGCCTTGTTTTTAAAGATGAAGTCATATCGAAGTACGATTTCATGACTTCCTCCATTGTATTTTCCTGTGGCTAATCCATAGGACCAGTCAAAGGAATATCCTAATTCCAATTGAGGAGAGACAATTACTCCAACGAGTGCACCCACGGCATCACCTGTTCGGATCATTGCACCAGCAATAATGGTTTCCTGAAAGATAAAACTACCTGTAAAGTCAGCTTCTAAAGGTGCTCCTACAGTAGCTTTGACGAATGTGGTAGGTTTAAATTTGATCGAAGGTGATAAGTCTGTTACCAATCCTGCAATTAGAAAGTAATGACGTCGTTCCTCATGCACATTATCTCCCGAGGTTCCAGTATTTAAACCAATGTAATCTCCTTGAATAATTTTTGGGGTTGAAAGCCCTATATAATATTGAGGAGATGAATAATAAATACCAAACCCAAAGTTCGGTAGCACTTTGCTTTGGATATTGTTTTCAAAAGCGACGTCATTTTGTTCCTCAAGGGGAATGGAATTGAGATCTACATTAAGCAAACTCATTCCCGATTTTAGTCCAAACGATAATTTTCGCTCATCTTCCAAGTCGATGGTGTAAGACATATCCACATGCATAGACGTAAAATGGGAAGGTCCTATGTCATCATTGACAAGCGAAAATCCAACCCCCAATTCTTTTCGGGCTAATGGAGAATGTACTGTCAAGGTTTGAGTTGTTGGTGCCCCATCAAATCCAACCCACTGTGATCGGTGAATTCCGGTTACGGTAAGTGCGTCTCTGCTTCCGGCATAGCCTGGATTTACAGAGAGCGTATTATACATGTAATGCGTATACATCGCGTCTTGCTGAGCGAAGGCAATAAATCCCATTGCCAAACATCCGATTGTAATTAATATTTTTTTCATCTTAATATTCTGTTTCGCTGGTTATTTATCTCTTTATGTAAACGGTCCCTTTAATAACTTCGGAATCGGGATCGGCCTCATCTTTTTTGAAGAGGAAGAAATACGTTCCTTCCGGCAATTGGTTGTTTCGGCTCAGCGAAACACCAAATATGTTGGTTCCGTCCCAATCATTATTATATGGTTTGGATTCGTACACTTTGTTCCCCCATCGGTTGAATATAATCACGGAGTTATCTGGATGTGCTTCTATTCCTGTGATGCGCCAGAAGTCGTTGGTTCCATCATTGTTTGGTGAAAACCCTTCTGGAATACTTAAATCCTCAGTTGTTGTAGGACAAATATTGTGATCTAAATAATCAGGGATTCCATCTTCATCGCAATCATCGAAGGTGCCATCGTCATCTTCATCTAATTCGTCCTGCGTAAGAATACCATCCTCATCATCGTCTGGATCAAGAATGTCCGGTAAGGAATCTCCATCAGAGTTTTGTAAAATAATAAAACAAGGATCAGAAAGATCTCCCCATGCTTCTACGCTATCCGGAACACCATCTCCATCAGAATCTTGCGATAGGTAGTTAAGCACTCCATCGTTATCTGTATCAAGCGTGAGTGTTTCAATGAAATCTGGAATACCATCTCCATCAGAATCAAATGGGAATACTTGTGTGATTACCCACGCGGTATCACATCCACCTGAGTTACAAATTTCGTAACTAAAGCTGTCCAATCCACAAAATGCGAAGTCTGGTGTATAAGTAATAGTCCAATTCGATGTGTCAACCATTCCTGTACCTCCTAGTGGAGGATCTATAATGGTTATTGTAACTGTATCTACCGGTACGGTATCATTTCCTAATACAGAGATCACGCTAATCAAGGAATCAACAACCACAGAATCGTTAACTGCTATTGGAGGGAATGTACCTGTTACCGTTATTATGATCACGGTTGTATCACAAACGGTACCGTTGCAAACAATAATGCAAGTGGTATCAATCCCAATAAATGTAGAATCAGGAGTGTAGTCGATGCATGTACCCGTAATGATTACAGTACCATTGGTTGGGCCTCCACATAAGGTGACACTCGTAGCAGTATCCGGTGTGAAGAAGGTAATACTGTCTCCACAAATGGTAATGGTGCTATCGTTTGGTGTAGTAATATTTGGAAGCGTGTCCGTCACTGGAACAACCGTAACAATGACAATAGCTGTATCACACAATGCTCCTGTATCACAAACTTGATACGTGATGGTGTCATTTCCTACAAAATTGGTTGGAGGCGTATAATCTAAACTATCTCCATTAAGAACTACAACCGTTCCACCGGCAGTTGTTCCTCCAATTACAGTAGTTACCAAAGGATCTCCATCTGGATCAGTATCATTCACTTGAACGGTGATGATTACGTTAGATGTATCCTCAGGAATACTAGTTGAGTCATCCAATGCAATTGGCGGATCATTTACCGGAATCACCGTAATAATTACGATGGACGTATCACAAAGGATTCCATTGCAACTAATTACACAAATGGTGTCCATACCATTGAAGTTGGTCGTTGGAGTATAATCAATACAAGTTCCAACAATATTGGTCATGCCATTTGACGGCCCGCAATCCAATGTGACAGATGTAGCAGTAGTTCCAAAATCAGTTAGGCTATCGGCACACACTGTTATTGTACTATCTTCTGGCAGTGAAATTGGAACGGTATCAATAACTGGAGTAACAGTTACAATCACGATTGCCGTATCACATAAAGCACCAGCATCACACACTTGATAGGTAATGGTGTCATTTCCGACAAAATCGGTTGGAGGTGTATAATCCAAACTATCTGTGTTAAGAACGACTACCGTTCCACCCGCAGTAGTACCACCAATTACGGTAGTAACAAGTGGATCTCCGTCTGGATCAGTATCATTTACTTGCACATCGATGACTACATTAGAAGTATCTTCAGGAATAGTAATTGAATCATTAAATGCCACTGGTGGATCATTACGAGGCGTCACTGTGATAATCACAATAGACGTATCACAAAGGGTTCCATTGCAACTAATTACACAAATGGTGTCCATTCCAGTGAAATTGGTTGTAGGAGTGTAATCAATGCACGTACCCACAGTATTGGTCATACCATTTGAAGGTCCACAATCCAGTGTTACTGAAGTAGCGGTAGTACCAAAATCAGTTAAGCTATCTGCACATATTGTGATGGTACTATCTTCAGGAGTAGTAACAGGCACTGTATCTATGACAGGATCTACTGTAACAATCACGATTGCCGTATCACATAAAGCACCAGCATCACACACTTGATAGGTAATGGTGTCATTCCCCACAAAATCGGTTGGAGGTGTATAATCCAAACTATCTGTGTTAAGAACGACTACCGTTCCACCCGCAGTAGTACCACCAATTACGGTAGTAACAAGTGGATCTCCGTCTGGATCAGTATCATTTACTTGCACATCGATGACTACATTAGAAGTATCTTCAGGAATAGTAATTGAATCATTTAAAGCAACGGGCGGATCATTACGAGGCGTCACTGTGATAATCACAATAGACGTATCACATAAAATTCCATTGCAGCTAATTACACATATAGTGTCCATTCCAGTGAAATTGGTTGTAGGAGTATAGTCAATACAAGTTCCAACAATATTGGTCATACCATTTGACGGCCCGCAATCCAGTGTTACTGAAGTAGCAGTAGTACCAAAATCAGTTAAGCTATCTGCACATATTGTGATGGTACTATCTTCAGGAGTAGTAACAGGCACAGTGTCTATGACAGGTTCTACTGTAACAATCACGATTGCCGTATCACATAAAGCACCAGCATCACATACTTGATAGGTAATGGTGTCATTTCCAACAAAATTGGTTGGAGGCGTATAATCTAAACTATCTGTGTTAAGAACGACTACGGTTCCACCCGCAGTAGTACCACCAATTACGGTAGTAACAAGTGGATCTCCGTCTGGATCAGTATCATTTACTTGCACATCGATCACTACATTAGAAGTATCTTCAGGAATAGTAATTGAATCATTCAATGCCACTGGCGGATCATTACGAGGCGTCACTGTGATAATCACAATAGACGTATCACATAAAATTCCATTGCAACTAATTACACATATGGTGTCCATACCATTGAAGTTGGTCGTTGGAGTATAATCAATACAAGTTCCAACAATATTGGTCATGCCATTTGACGGCCCGCAATCCAATGTGACAGATGTGGCAGTAGTTCCAAAATCAGTTAGGCTATCGGCACACACTGTTATTGTACTATCTTCTGGCAGTGAAATTGGAACGGTATCAATAACTGGATTAACAGTTACAATCACGATTGCCGTATCACATAAAGCACCAGCATCACACACTTGATAGGTAATGGTGTCATTCCCCACAAAATCGGTTGGAGGTGTATAATCCAAACTATCTGTGTTAAGAACGACTACCGTTCCACCCGCAGTAGTACCACCAATTACGGTAGTAACAAGTGGATCTCCGTCTGGATCAGTATCATTTACTTGCACATCGATCACTACATTAGAAGTATCTTCAGGAATAGTAATTGAATCATTCAATGCCACTGGCGGATCATTACGAGGCGTCACTGTGATAATCACAATAGACGTATCACATAAAATTCCATTGCAACTAATTACACATATGGTGTCCATACCATTGAAGTTGGTCGTTGGAGTATAATCAATACAAGTTCCAACAATATTGGTCATGCCATTTGACGGCCCGCAATCCAATGTGACAGATGTGGCAGTAGTTCCAAAATCAGTTAGGCTATCGGCACACACTGTTATTGTACTATCTTCTGGCAGTGAAATTGGAACGGTATCAATAACTGGATTAACAGTTACAATTACGATTGCTGTATCACACAATGCACCAGCATCACAAACTTGATAGGTTATAGTGTCATTCCCCACAAAATCAGTTGGAGGTGTATAACTTAAACTATCGTTGTTTTGAACAGTAATAGTACCACCTGAAGTAGTACCACCAATGACAGTGGTCACTAAAGGATCTCCGTCTGGATCAGTATCATTTACTTGTACATCAATCGTTACATTAGAAGTATCTTCTGGTATAATGATTGAATCATTTAAAGCAACGGGCGGATCATTGATAGGAGTTACAGTTATGATTGTAACAATCGTATCACATCTTGATGGTGCCCCATTATCACAAACGACCACGGTAACGGTGTCATTTCCATTAAAACCACCTGTCGGAGTGTATGTAATGCAAGTATCATTATCAGATAATCCTGTGATACCACCATTGTTAGGACCATTGAAACTGTTTGTTACATCCAAATCATCCATTTCCACATCCGTAGTTGTCGTCAAACAAATTTGCACTGGAGTACCTTCTGGAGTTGTGGTTGTTACTGTGTCTGTTCCAGGTAAATCCGGGAAGTCATTTACCGGATTAACAGTAACAAATAATGTATCATTCACACAAGCTGCAGGAAGCGGAGTTCCAGCATCACAAGCCGTGTAAATCACGGTATCAATACCATTGAAATTTAAAGCCGGTGTATAATCAATAGTAGTACCAGCACCCGTAATTGTAGTTCCACCTCCACCAGTAGTGCTAACTACGGTAGTAACGGTAATAGCCGTGCCATCTGGATCCACATTATTGGCCGTTAAGTTTGGACTAGTAGTAGCCGGATCATCTTCGTTGATGGTCATAGACTCATTCCCTTGTGAAGGAGGATCATTTACAGGAGTTACAGTTATGATCGTTACAATCGTATCACATCTTGATGGTGCCCCATTATCACAAACGACCACGGTAACGGTATCATTACCATTAAATGTACCTGTCGGAGTGTATGTAAAGCAAGTATCATTATCAGATAAGCCAGTAATGCCTCCATTGTTAGGACCATTGAAACTGTTTGTTACATCCAAATCATCCATTTCTACATCTGTAGTTGCCGTTAAACAAATCTGAATCGGTGTACCTTCTGGAGTAGTAGTAGTTAATGTATCTGTTCCTGGTAAATCTGGGAAGTCATTTACCGGATTAACAGTAACAAATAATGTATCATTCACACAGGCTGCAGGAAGCGGAGTTCCCGCATCACAAGCAGTGTAAATCACCGTGTCGATTCCATTGAAGTTTAAAGCTGGTGTATAATCAATAGTAGTTCCAGCACCAGTAATAGTTGTAGAACCTCCACCAGTAGTACTAACTACGGTAGTAACGGTAATAGCCGTGCCATCCGGATCGACATTATTGGCCGTTAAGTTTGGACTAGTAGTAGCCGGATCATCTTCGTTGATGGTCATAGACTCATTCCCTTGAGAAGGCGGGTCATTTACAGGAGTTACAGTTATGATCGTTACAATCGTATCACATCTTGATGGTGCCCCATTATCACAAACGACCACGGTAACGGTATCATTACCATTAAATGTACCAGTCGGAGTGTATGTAAAGCAAGTATCATTATCAGATAAACCGGTAATTCCTCCATTGTTAGGACCATTGAAACTGTTTGTTACATCCAAATCATCCATTTCTACATCTGTAGTTGCCGTTAAACAAATCTGAATCGGTGTACCTTCTGGAGTAGTGGTTGTTAACGTATCTGTTCCGGGTAAATCTGGGAAATCATTCACAGGATTAACAGTAACAAACAATGTATCATTTACACAAGCAATCGGAAGTGGAGTTCCCGCATCACAAGCGGTGTAAATAACTGTGTCAATTCCGTTGAAGTTTAATGCAGGTGTGTAATCAATGGTTGTTCCACCTCCGGTAATAGTTGTACCACCACCACCGGTAGTGCTTACCACGGTAGTAACGGTTACAATAGTTCCATCCGGATCAACATTATTGGCGATCAGACTTGGACTAGTAGTAGCTGGATCATCCTCATTGATGGTCATTGACTCATTTCCTTGAGCAGGCGGATCATTTACAGGAGTTACTGTAATGATTGTAACGATGGTATCACATCTAGATGGCGCACCATTATCACATACTTCAACCGTAACCGTGTCGTTTCCATTAAATGTACCAGTTGGAGTGTATGTAAAGCATGTATCATTATCAGACAACCCAGTAATTCCTCCATTATTAGGACCATTGAAGCTGTTTGTTACATCCAAATCATCCATTTCTGCGTCGGTAGTTGTAGTCAAGCAAATCTGAATTGGCGTACCTTCTGGAGTAGTGGTTGTTAACGTATCTGTTCCTGGTAAATCCGGGAAGTCATTCACAGGATTAACAGTAACAAACAATGTATCATTTACACAAGCAGCTGGAAGTGGAGTTCCCGCGTCACAAGCTGTGTAAATCACGGTGTCAATCCCGTTGAAGTTTAATGCAGGCGTGTAATCAATCGTAGTTCCACCTCCGGTTATGGTTGTTCCACCACCACCGGTGGTACTGACCACGGTAGTAACGGTTACAATAGTTCCATCCGGATCAACATTATTGGCGATCAGACTTGGACTAGTAGTAGCTGGATCATCCTCATTGATGGTCATTGACTCATTTCCTTGAGCAGGCGGATCATTAACTGGTGTAACGGTAACGAATAATGTATCATTTACGCAAGAAGCTGGTAGCGGTGTGCCAGCGTCGCATACAGTATAAATTACGGTATCAATCCCATTGAAATTCCCAGCAGGCGTATAGTCGATTGTAGTTCCGGCACCGGTAATAGAAGTACCCCCACCGCCGGTAGTACTTATAACGGTTGTAACGGTTACTGCGGTACCATCCGGATCCGTATTATTAGCAACTAGATTTGAACTAGTTGTGGCCGGATCACCTTCTGCTACAGTCATTGTTTCATTCCCTTGAGCAGGCGGATCGTTGACAGGATTAACAGTCACAAATAATGTGTCATTTACACAAGCAGCCGGTAATGGTGTACCAGCGTCACAAACGGTATAAATTACGGTATCAATTCCATTGAAATTGGCAAGAGGTGTATAGTCGATGGTTGTTCCAACTCCAGTGATGGAGGTTCCCCCGCCGCCGGTTGTGCTTACCACAGTTGTAACGGTTACTGCCGTACCATCTGGATCCGTGTTGTTAGCTACCAAATTTGGACTAGTAGTGGCTGGATCATCTTCCGTCACGGTCAATGTTTCATTTCCTTGAGCTGGTGGATCATTTACAGGAGTTACCGTAATGATCGTAACAACAGTATCACATTGGGATGGGGCTCCGTTATCACAAACTTCTACCGTTACTGTATCGTTTCCATTAAAGTTTCCAGTTGGAGTATAAGTGAAACAGGTGTCATTATCGGATAATCCAGTAATTCCTCCATTGTTAGGTCCGTTGAAGCTACTAGTTATGTCAATTAGGTCGTTTTCTACGTCTGTTGCTGTAGTGATACAAATTTGTACCGGCGTACCTTCTGGAGTTGTCGTGGTTAATGTGTCTGATCCAGGAACGTCCGGTGGATTATTTACCGGGTTAACGGTAACAAACAAGGTGTCATTTACACAAGCGGCAGGCATTGGATTTCCAGCATCGCATACCGTATAAATCACAGTATCAATCCCGTTGAAGTTTAAAAAGGGTGTATAGTCGATGGTCGTTCCCGCTCCAGTGATTGTAGTTCCCCCTCCAGCGGTTGTACTTACCACAGTTGTAACGGTTACAGCGGTTCCATCTGGGTCCGTGTTGTTTGCTACTAAGTTTGGACTAGTCGTAGCGGGATCGTTTTCGCTTACGGTCATGTTTTCATTTCCTTGTGCAGGCGGATCGTTGACAGGATTAACTGTTACGAAGAGTGTGTCATTTACACAAGCTGCTGGAAGTGGTGTTCCTGCATCACACGCAGTGTAAATTACAGTGTCAATTCCATTAAAGTTTAAAGCAGGTGTATAATCAATAGTAGTTCCGGCACCAGTGATTGTAGTTCCACCACCACCCGTAGTACTAACAACGGTTGTTACAGTTACAGCGGTTCCATCTGGGTCCGTGTTGTTTGCCACTAAGCTTGGACTAGTAGTAGCCGGATCATCTTCGGTAATAGTCAATGTTTCATTCCCTTGAGAAGGAGGATCGTTGAATGGAGTTACAGTAATGATTGTAACGATGGTATCACATCTTGATGGTGCACCATTATCACAAACGACCACGGTTACGGTGTCGTTTCCATTAAATGTACCTGTTGGAGTGTAGGTGAAACAGGTGTCATTGTCAGATAATCCTGTGATTCCTCCATTGTTAGGTCCATTGAAACTGTTTGTTACGTCCAAAGCATCCATTTCCACGTCCGTAGTTGTCGTTAAACAAATCTGAATCGGCGTACCTTCTGGGGTAGTTGTAGTTAATGTGTCAGTTCCCGGTACATCAGGGAAGTCATTTACAGGATTAACTGTAACAAACAATGTGTCATTTACACAAGCTGCTGGAAGCGGAGTTCCCGCATCACAAGCCGTGTAGATTACGGTGTCGATTCCGTTGAAGTTACTTGCTGGAGTGTAGTCGATTGTAGTTCCAGCACCCGTAATGGTTGTTCCACCACCACCCGTAGTGCTTACAACGGTTGTAACGGTTACGGTAGTACCATCTGGATCCACATTATTTGCCACTAAATTCGGACTAGTCGTAGCAGGGTCTGGGTCGTGTTGTTTCATTGATAGTTAATCTTCGGTTTCATTTCCTTGAGCAGGCGGATCATTCACCGTCGTTTCCATTAAATGTACCTGTTGGAGTGTAGGTGAAACAGGTGTCATTGTCAGATAATCCTGTGATTCCTCCATTGTTAGGTCCATTGAAACTGTTTGTTACGTCCAAAGCATCCATTTCCACGTCCGTAGTTGTCGTTAAACAAATCTGAATCGGCGTACCTTCTGGGGTAGTTGTAGTTAATGTGTCAGTTCCCGGTACATCAGGGAAGTCATTTACAGGATTAACTGTAACAAACAATGTGTCATTTACACAAGCTGCTGGAAGCGGAGTTCCCGCATCACAAGCCGTGTAGATTACGGTGTCGATTCCGTTGAAGTTACTTGCTGGAGTGTAGTCGATTGTAGTTCCAGCACCCGTAATGGTTGTTCCACCACCACCCGTAGTGCTTACAACGGTTGTAACGGTTACGGTAGTACCATCTGGATCCACATTATTTGCCACTAAATTCGGACTAGTCGTAGCAGGGTCATCCTCATTGATAGTTAACGTTTCATTTCCTTGAGCAGGCGGATCATTCACCGGATTTACCGTTACGAAAAGCGTGTCATTAACACAAGCTGCCGGAAGCGGAGTTCCAGCATCACAAACAGTATAAATTACGGTATCAATCCCATTGAAATTCCCAGTAGGTGTATAATCGATGGTTGTTCCAGCACCTGTAATGGCTGTTCCGCCACCACCTGTCGTACTTACAACAGTAGTCACAGTTACGGCTGTATCTGGATCGGTATTGTTAGTTATTAAGTTTGTACTAGTCGTAGCTGGATCTCCTTCCGTTATGGTTAATGTTTCGTTTCCTTGTGCCGGCGGATCATTTACTGGATTAACGGTTACAAACAATGTATCGTTTACGCATGAAGCTGGAAGTGGAGTTCCCGCATCACACACGGTGTAAATCACGGTGTCAATCCCATTGAAATTCCCAGCTGGAGTGTAGTCGATTGTAGTTCCAGCGCCGGTAATGGTCGTTCCACCACCACCAGTAGTACTTACAACGGTAGTAACGGTAATAGCAGTACCATCTGGATCGGTATTGTTAGCCACTAAATTTGGACTAGTCGTGGCCGGATCATCTTCGGATATAGTCAATGCTTCATTCCCTTGAGCGGGTGGATCATTTACCGGATTTACCGTTACAAAAAGCGTATCGTTTATGCAAACTGCTGGTAATGGCGTTCCTGCATCGCACACGGTGTAAATCACGGTGTCAATGCCAGTGAAATTTCCAACTGGCGTATAGTCAATGGTCGTTCCGGCTCCAGAGATTCCTGTGGTACCTCCTCCCGATGTGCTTACGATTGTCGTTACAGTCGTAGCAGTCCCATCTGGGTCCGTATTGTTGGCAATCAAGTTAGGGCTGACGGTTAAAGGATCATCTTCGGTGATAGTCAATGTTTCATTTCCTTTGGAAGTAGTGTCATTAATTGGGTTGACAGTAATTAAGACAAGTGCCGTATCACAAAGTGGTCCTGGATCACAAACTTGGTAGGTAATGGTGTCAATTCCATTGAAATTTGCCGGAGGGGTATAACGAATACTATCCCCGTTTAATACGGTTACGGTTCCGCCTGAAGTAGACGTTCCTCCTATAATAGTAGTCGTCATCGGATCTCCTTGAGCGTCTACGTCATTGCTTTGAACAGTAATAATAACATTCGTTGTATCTTCATTTACCACGATTGTATCATTGGTAGCAACAGGAGGTGAAGCACAAATCATCATATTGGTCGTTGCATATGTGGACAGCGTATCCAAACAAGATGAAGGAGCCGCACCAATTGCAGTTATATAAAAAGTGGAGTCGGATGTCAATGCACCCGTATTGAAGAAAATAGTGTCTCCCGTTCCTGCGAGAGAAGTACCAACTTGTACATTGCCTGTGCTATCATATAATTGATACGTAAAGCCAACTTCGGAAAGTACAACATAGATATCCGTAGAATCACCACTACAAACAGGATTGGACCGTATGTTGACTTGAAGTGTTGGATCGGGTACTGCATTTACAATGACATTCACTGTGTCAGTAAGTGTGTCTTCACATATGTAGCCATTGATTTTTAATGCTAATATTTTTAATGTGGTATTGGCATATAAGGTGTCAGAAGTCAAAGCGACAGCGCCTCCGGTTCCAAGTACCGCAGATCCTGACATTGTGGTTCCATCAAATAGCTGGTATACCACAAATGCCTCAGAGGTAGGAATTGTAATGTTGGCAGCTACGTTACCAGAGCACACCGTTGTATCATCTGGATTGACTAAAGTTGCTGGTGAAGGAGGAATACAGATTACTGTAACACTGGCTGAAGGAGCACTTTCACAATCACCTGGACTTTTGGCAGTAGCTGTAACAACTCCGCCTGGATACATTTCGTAGGAAGGCATTCCTGAAATTGTCCATGTACCACCAGAAACGACAGTTGAATACCCTAAATAATATCCATCTGCATATAAATAGATGGTGTCGCCGTCGATACCGGTACCAGAAACAGAAGCATCTCCTTCTGTGATTGGTGAAGATGTAATCGCTACCGCGCTGGTCGTTTGAGTTCCAACTACCAATCCAATAGAAGGTGCGCTTTCCGTAGCACATGCAACTAATGTAGCAGTAGCTGTAATGGTTTGACCTGGAGCAATGCTTAAGCCAGTTACTTGCCATGAACCATCCGCTTGAACGGTGGTAGTTGCTCCAACTGGAAGTCCATTTTCATAAACTTGAATGGTTGTACCAGCCGGTTCGCTAGAGAGTCCTTCTACCGTTCCGATTGTGGTTGTTGTACAGAAATTTCCGGTTATAGTAGGTGCAACGGTAGTATCTGAAATTGTTACAAATCCTGATTCAGCAGAAAAACAATCGTGATCTCCAGTGGCTCCGGCTTGTAAAAATCGCGCAGTAAGCGTGTCACAAGCTGTTAGAGCAGAAACTGTAACAGAATGTGTTCCAGCTGCGTTTACCAACGCACTTGTGGTTTCATACGCTCCATTTACAAAAAGATAAATATAACCACTTTGAGGGGCTGGATTTCCATTTAATGCTACCGTAACATCTACGCTGGTAGCACCTCCAAAGACGGTAGACGCAACAATAGAAGGTGTCTGAGAGGTTCCGGGACTGTACCCTCCTCCTTGAGAAACACATTCAAAAGCAGGCAACGAAGGACATCCTCCAGGACTAACTTGAAAAATCATATATCCACCTTCGTCAATACAATTTACACCGCTACCGGCATTACATCCACCGGTGTTACCTGTACATTTCCAAACCCATTCATTGGAACCATCTACCGGTAAATGAGTACTTACAGCAGGAGTAGGATTAGATTGATAGAAGGAACCGTCTGGGTAATGTACTGCAATGTCGTATCCAATAATTCCTGTTCCACAAAAGTTCTTTCCAGATGAATTGGTAATTACTGGAGGCACATCTATTGGGCCAGGACAGTCTACTACAATTTGCCATGCACAATACGTCGATGAGGTGGTGTCAGGGGCCAATTCTTGAGAGGCACTTATGGTATCTCCTGCAGTTAATCCTGCACCAAGAGTCACCGACCAATTTCCGCTTCCGTCTACTACATCCGTTCCACCAGAAGTTCCATTTACAAAAACTTCTATAGAAGCACCAACAAGTCCTGTTCCTACGATGTCGGTAAGGCCAGAACTGTAGCTACCACTGATTATTGGGCAGTCGGTTCTATCTGGACAATCTACACCAGGAGGACAAGGAGGATAGGTTGTAATGATGGTTGTAAAACAAGTTTCCAAATTTGGACAATCGCCCACACCCCCAACGTCAGAGGCTGAACTTGGATTACAAATAGTGGATTTTTCAGCGGCCATGTTATCGACAATGGCAAGTCGCATATTTGTTGCAGATGTTACTCCTGGAAAAGCAGCAGTAATGTCGGCCATATTTACGAAGAAATCATAAAAGTAATTGGTAGAGCTACAAATTTGAGAAAGTGCCAAAGACTTTTGATAATTGGTCGTACCTGGATATGTAAGTACCGGAGTGCAATTTAAGTTTTCAACGTCGTATACATTTACACCAAATTTGGTTGCTAAAACTATTTCAATTTCAAAACCTGGATTTTCAGCAGAATAATCAGGATCTGCGTCTGGTCCAGTGGCGCCAAACTTATTATCTGTATCAATTAAAATAGAGTAACTCTTTGCATTCGGAGCAGTACCCCCCATTCTTAATCTGAAAATCCAATTACCACCAGTAAAAGCTTGCTGACATGGATCTTCTGTTCCAGAATCTACAAAATCGGTAAACCCACAAGTAGCTCCATTTTGGATGTCGCTAAATGGTTCAGCCATTGGGAACACTACTGGAACAAATGGAATTTCGCTTTCCGTTTGATCACTCAGTACAAATCCACCGTTGTCGGTTGAGCTGTAACCATCTCCGTTTGGATCTAATACAGCAGCTCCTGCTCCCGTCGCTGGTTCATAAATTAGACCAGGTGTTTGAGCAAAACTTTGGATACCTGCAAGTATCAAAAGGATGCAAGAAATAGTAATAGAAATTGACTTCATTCGTATGGTTTGACTCATTTTCATGATTATTTGAATTCAATGATGTGGTTCTTATTTCAGGTTTAAAATCTGAAATAAGAGGAGGCCCTAGCGTTGCTAATTGGAAGAATTAAATTAATTGCATTTCATGAATCTTCTATTCATGCTTCCAAACAATCATTATTAATTCCATTTGAATTAACAATTTTTTTGGATCAGGTAAAGCTAGGAACGAAGCAAGATACGAAAAAATAAATGTTATGAAAAGTATTTAAAATGTTCTGAGTTCTAAAATTAGGTTTTTTTAGAAGTCAAGGAGATGAGACACTATTAGTTTTTATCTTGAACAACTAGACAAAGCAGTGCGGCAATAAGCATGGATATGCCACCAATAATAAAGGCATAATTGGATTGATTATCGAAAAAAGTGTTCAAAACCCAACCTAAAATTAATGCAGCAACAATTTGTGGAATCACGATAAAAAGGTTGAATACTCCCACAAAATAGCCCATTTTTCCACTTGGAAGTGACCCTACTAATATGGCATAAGGCATGGATAAAATACTGGCCCAAGCTATTCCAACACCAACCATGGATAAAAGAAGAAAGTTAGGATCGGAGACAAAGAAAATGGAGATCAGGCCGATTGCACCACACAACAATCCTATTAAATGGGCAATTCTACGGCTTAAAAGTTTCGCTAAATATGGGAAACCAAATGCTACTAACGCGGCTACTCCATTATAAACAGCAAAACATACATTTACCCAGTCTGCACCTTCATTGTATGCTTTTGATGAAGTGTCTGTTGTTTTGTATATAAATTCTGTAATTGCTGGTGTTGTGTAAATCCACATTGCAAATAAGGCTAGCCAAGAGAAGAATTGTACTACTGCCAGCTGAATCATTGTTTTTGGCATTTTGAAAATACCTCCAAAAATCTCTTTAAATACGTTGAGAAAGCCACTGTTTTCTCGTTTTTCCTTTTCAAAAGCTTCAATGTCTTCGGGTGGATATTCTTTAGAAAAGAATACTGTCCATAAAACTGCTGCAACAAACGCAATTGCTCCAACGTAAAAAGACCATTTTACAGAATCTGGAATTACACCTTTTGCTGCGGTATTACTAATGCCGAACCAATTAGAAAATACATAAGGCATTAGAGATGCAATTACGGCTCCTATTCCAATAAAAAAAGTTTGCATAGCAAAACCTTTTGTATGTTGCCTCGAAGGCAATTTATCCCCTACAAAAGCACGGAATGGTTCCATTGATACGTTAAAAGAGGCATCTAAGATCCATAACATCCCTACAGCAATCCAAAGCACAGAAGAATTCGGCATTACGAACAACGCTAGGGAGGCCATTACGGCTCCAATCAAGAAAAACGGTCTTCTTCGCCCTAGTTTGGGATGCCATGTTCGATCACTAAAATAACCAATAATGGGTTGAATTAAAAGTCCTGTGATTGGACCCGCAAGCCAGTAAATAGGTAAATCTTCAACATCGCCATCTAGTGTTTGAAAAATTCGACTTGTATTTCCGATTTGAAGCGCAAACCCCATTTGAATCCCCAAAAATCCAAAACTCATGTTCCAGATTTGCCAAAAACTTAATGCCGGTTTGGTGTTGGTATTTGAACTCATCTTTTGGTTTCTGTATTCAATTTAAATAAATAAATAAATAATAAGGAAGGAAACTTGGTGCGGCGTACCTGCATCTAATTAATTCTCCAAACTTTCATCAATCGTCACTTCGAAAATGTAAAATCCGTTGGCGTCAACCATAAACTCTCCATTCGCCTCGCCAATGGTCATACTGTCTTCGTCTCGATTACTTAACAAGCACGTGTTCATTTTGTCTTGCAAAATTGGAAGCGTGATCCCAACAGTCTCTTCGGTGAAATTGAACATACATACGATGGTTTGTCCATTTTTAGAGCGGCTAAAGGCAAAGGTGTTTGGTTTGTTGGTCTCCAGAAGTTCCGCAGGTGCTCCATAACTTCCATTCCAAAGTGGTTCGTATCGTTTGTTGATTTGATTTAATCGTTGATAAAATCGGGTTAGATCTGTACCTGTCCAATCAATTACATCCTTTTCGAAGAACTTTAAGCGTTTGTTTAAGCTGAATTCTTGACCGGAATAAATGAGGGGCATGCCTTCTAGGGTAGCAGCAAGGGCAGCATAGGGTTTCCATTTGTCTCCTAATCGCTCGTTAATAGATCCTTTCCACGAGTTTTCATCGTGATTGGTAATGAAGTGCAATCGATAATCTTCTGGTTGGTAACGATTGCTATCCACGTATTTGGTTAAGTCATCCACCGTTTTTTCGCCTTTGGCCATTTCCATCATTAAAAAGTGGAATCCCCATCCATAGGTCATATCAAATGCTTTTTCATGCAATTCTGGACTATCTGCTTCTGCCAACATAAAAACAGGTTTTATCTGATCCAATTCCATTCGAGCTTCATTCCAAAAATCAACAGGAACCCAATCAGCCACATCACATCGGTATCCATCAACGTCACATTCGGTAATCCAGAATTTTAAGGCCTCAATCATTGCTGCGCGCATTTCTTTGTTGTCATAGTTTAGATCTGCCACATCCCACCAGTCAGTCCCAATAGGAGGTTGTAATTTACCAACGGAATCCAAAGTATAATATTCAGTATGTCCTTCTTGAATCCAAACATTGTCAAAAGCAGAATGATTGGCAACCCAATCCAAGATCACGTGAAATCCCATCGCATGCGCACGTTCGACAAATGATTTAAATTCTTCTATTGTTCCATAGGACGGATCAATTGCTTTGTAATCCTTGACAGAATAATAACTTCCCATCGTTCCTTTTCGATTCTTTTCTCCAATAGGATGGATCGGCATAAACCACAAAATATCCACACCTAACTCCTTCAACCGAGGCAGATGTGTCTCGAAGTCTTTTAAACTACCACTTTCAGAATATTGACGGAGATTTACCTCATAAATGGTCGAGTTTTTGGACCATTCCGGGGCACTTTTAATGGAATCTGGTACGTAGATACTGGTGCTGTCTTCATTACTTAATTGGTCTCCCGTTTGTCCATCTTCTGCCGGATTGGATTGACAACTAAAGAGCCCAACGCTCGCTACCGAAAGGACAATAAATATGGATTGAAAAAAGTGCTTCATAGCTTTATTCTTGATTAATTAGACTAATTAACTGTTCCCGAATTAAGGATTAGTATCTCAAATGAGTTGGCCGGAACGATCAACTTTCCATCTGAAATTTCTCCATCAAAATTGGGTTGTTGCTTTTGATTATCAGCTGTGTTGAATGTTTTTGTCTTATTGGATTTGTTGAGGTAGACTGTAACTTGATTGTTTAAATACGTTCTGGAATAGACCCATGTATCTTCGTCAATAGAAGCTGTTTTGAAATCACCATAAATAAGTGCCATGTTATTATTGCGAATGGACATGAGTGTTTTTAGGGTGTTTTGCGTTTTAATTTCGTACTTATTGAGATTGTTGAATCGCATCATTCTACGATTATCTGGATCTCCAGCGCCTGCCATCCCAATTTCATCTCCATAATACACTACGGGAATACCAGGTATCGTCGTTATAAATGCATGGAGCAAACTGAGTTTATTATATCCCACCGGATCCTCAACCTTAATTGTTTTATCCCAACCTGCTTTTTGTGGATCTTCGTTAAAACTTAACCCTTTTCCTGCATAACTAATGAATCGAGGCATGTCATGATTACCGGTGATATTTCCCATCAAGGAATGCCAACCATAATAATCAAAACTTTCATAAAGTGAGGCGTTTAATCGCTCAAAAGATTGTGATTCCTCAATTAGAACTGAACGTGCATCAAAATATAGGTTGAAATCAAATTGACCATTCTGCTGCCCAGAATTCACATAACTGCCAATCAATTCACGACTTCCAAATGTCTCTCCGATTTGAAATAAATCGCTTCCCTTTTTTGTCTTGACTTTACGTGTAAGTTCTCGCCAATAGGTTTCTGGAATGTGCTTCGTGGCATCATGTCGAAATCCGTCAATATCATATTCATTTACCCAAAACATCGCAGAATCTGAAACGGCTTCTATAATTTCGGGACGTGAAAAATCCAATGAAGGTAGAAAGGTGTCAAACCAAGTAGTAAGGCGTTGGGCATCCCAAATTCGGATGTTTTTTGAGCCATCTGGCAAATCTAATTCAGTTCCCCAATCTGGATGGGCTTGATACATGGGGTGCAATTCATGCACATGATTACTAGCATAATCCAGAATGACATTTAAATCCTTGGAGTGAGCTGTTTCAACCAAATTCTTAAAAGCTGAATTTCCTCCAAACCGATGATCCACCTTTTTATAGGATATTGGCCAATATCCATGGTATCCTGAATAGAACTTTCGAGGTTCAGGGTATTCTTGATATGCTTCCAATGGGTTTTGCGTAATGGGTGAAAGCCAGACAGAATTGAAACCTAATTCTTCAAAATAACCCTCATTAATCTTGTTTGTGATTCCCAGAATATCTCCTCCCTGATAATTGGCTTTAAAATCTACTCGATCATCTTTGATGGGTTCATTGATGGAGGTGTCTCCGTCATTAAAACGATCTACTAGTGCAAAATATAAGGAGTTGGTATGCTTGTCTTTACGAGTCAATTGCTTCGTGCTCATTACAGGATTTCCATGTGCTAATGGAACAAGCAAGTCGTTGGTAGTATTGAAATCGGTGTATGCAATTATGCGCATGTAGCTTCTTTCCATGGATTTGGCTTCCGCTGGAATTTTTACTTTAAAGTGATTTGAAGTTCCAGTTCCATGTTCAAAATTAGTTAACTGGTTTTGCCATAGGGCTCGAATATCCCATTCATCATGTGCATTTACACTCGTTTCAATGATTAAATTTTGTGTTGATGAGTCATAATCTGCAAGCCAGACATTGCCTTTTTCAAGAGGCTGGTTTACCTCCAATAATGAATTGAAACTTCCCATTCCGTTGGAAACAATAACTGGATTGGTTGGGTCAAGGGCCCTTTTTCCATCTAAAATAAACTGGTAAGAGTATTTTCCCGGCGTATATGTGCGCTCCAAGACCCAAATTCCATTCACATTCTCAAAAAGAGCATCGGAATCATTGTCATTCCAACCGTTCATGTCACCTACTAATTGTACTTTTTTTACTGACGTTGCTCCTGGGTCGAATGTTAATGTTACGGTTTGCTTCCGACTTGGTTTGGTTAAAATTTGATAGGAAGAGCCATTGGACCAAAAGGAGATTGGCGTCATGGGTTTAAGCCCTTCTGAATGTCGTATTTTGATTTGGTCGTCTCCTTTATTCCAGATAATAAAGAATTGGTCTTCAGAATCGATCGAATCAATTTGATCAACATTGAGAAAGTAGTCTGACAAGAAAACGGTGGTTTCATTGCCTTCTAATTGAATAGTAGATGCGAGTCCAACAATTGGATCCAAATTGGCTATTGACTCAGTGACGCTATTTGAATGGGATTCTTTCGATGAGTCACAAGACCAATACATTAATCCGCAGAGGACTGTGAAGAATACGATATGATTTACTCTATTTTTCATTCAATTCAACAATGATTGCTTGATTTTTCCAAGGTAACGTAAGGCTTTGTAAATCTATAATTTGTGCTGGATCTTCTGGTTCATAGAATGGATCAAACGCAGGCATTTTACCAAAAAAGGCATAGGTTTCACTGGACTGTACAATTTGCAATGGATTAAATCCGTGGAAAAGTACTTTTACTGTTTTAAACTTAGAATTTCGCTTTCCAAGCACTTCTGAAATCAATAATTTTTCATCTGAAAGTTCGATTGTGCGGCGGTAGTATTGTTGTTCCTTGTAATCATATGAAACACCGTCATCTTCGTAATATTCTAGCTTCGACGTCTTATGATTGGTTGCTTTGTATACGTGTAATTCCAGCGTATCGTGTGGCTTTTCTTTTGTAGATTGAACTACCGACTGCATTGGTATGATCGAACCTTCCTTTACTAACAGAGGAATTTTGTCGATAGGCGTGTCCTGATAGTGTTCGCCGCTCATTATTTTTTGATCCGTAAATAGATGATACCATAATTCTGAATTATTGTTATTTCTGCTGTGCTCGTCGCCGTTGTTTTGATTGTTTATTTGCCCCGATGAAGAATTCGGGATATAGTATTTTTTAATTTTTTCTGTGCTTTCCGTTGGGATGACCATTATGCTATCGCAAAATACATATTGGTTTTGATAGTTTGGATTAAATACTTGATCATCAAACGGGTAGTCTACCGCTAAGCTTTTTTGGATAGGAGCGCCTGTCAGAGAAGAAGCATGAAATTTAGAATAAATCAATGGCATTAACCGATATCTTAATTCCGTATAATTCCGCGAAATGATTTCTACTTGTTCGCCAAATGACCAAGGCTCTGCATCTCGAGTATTGATCATAGAATGACATCTAAACATAGGCGAAAATGCTCCTAATACAATCCAACGAGCGAATAATTCAGGAGTGGCTTCTCCTGCAAATCCTCCAACATCGTATCCGCAAAAGGGAACACCGGAGATACTTAGTGAGTTGAGTAATCGTACGCCTAATAACATGTGTTCGTCGCTGGCTACATTATCACCGGTCCAAACCGCTGCATAACGTTGAATACCTGCATAACCTGCTCGCGTAAGAATGAACGGTCTAAGATTGTCTAGTTGTTTTTTTGCACCATCAAAAGTAGCTCGGGCCATTTGCATCCCATACACATTTCGGGCGTCTTTATGACTTGTTTGAACTCCTTCGTAATCAAATTCAATCAGGTCAGGGGTATGCTGTCCCCAACTTGCAGGTTCATTCATGTCGTTCCAGAACCCATGAATACCTTTACTTGTATAATAACCAAATTGTGAACCCCACCACGCACGTGCTTTCGGATTGGTGAAATCAGGAAAGCAACTTTCTCCTGGCCATACATTCGCTGTATACGGTTCACCGTCTGGGTATTGAACAAAACATTGCTGGTTTAAGCCTTCGTCATACGTGGGATATCCTTCTTCCTTTTTGACACCTGGATCTACAATAACCGCAAGTTCAAATTGGTGATCCTTTAGTTTGTCGGCCAGCCCTTTTGGATCTGGAAAACGAGATTGATCAAACGTAAATACCTTATAGGCATCCATGTAATGAATGTCTAAATAGATTAAATCGGCTGGAATCTTCCGCGCTCTAAAGTTTTCAGCAACGGACAATACTTCTGTATCTGGATAGTAGCTATAACGACATTGCTGTAACCCTAAACTCCAAATTGGAGGTAGTTCCATTGTGCCTGTTAAGATGTTGTATTTTGTTAAAACTTCCGTAACGTTTTCACCATAAATAAAGTAGTAATCCAGCGTTCCATTTTCGGAACTGAAATACATAAAACGGTTGTTAGAAGCGCCAAAATTAAAGGTTGTTCGAGCAGTGTTGTCTAGAAAAATTCCATAACATTGTCCGTTGTGTACTCCCATATAAAATGGAATACTTGCATAGATCGGATCGTCATCGATTCCATAGGCAAATTTATCTGTGTTCCAATTGACAAATGCTTGGCCTTTACGATCCAATGATCCTGTTTTTTCACCTAGACCTATGAAACGTTCGTTTTCTTGTATTTTTTTATAGCAACTTACTTCTCCATTTAACCATGAAATCCCTAAGGAATCATCTTCATTAATGATGTTGCCTTGAGAATCATTAAATGAAATAGCACTAGTGGATTTTTCTATATTAACCTGAATCTCACCTACTGAAAGTTGAATGGAACTAGATGCTTTTGCACTGATAATGTTATCAATTGAATGATTTTCAACTGAATTCGAAAGTGCATAGGATGGGAGCGGTTCAAGATCGGTTTTTGAGTGTTCATTTGCTTGAATCCGAACTACATTTTGTATTGGGGAAGTAAGCTTAAGAATTCCATTTTCACCATCAATTATCACCTGATTTTCAAGGAAATTGATTTCTTGAAAGGCGCCAATGGATTGGTTTAATCTCGAATTACTTTTGCTCATGAATTATTCCAAAATGTTTTTCGTAGAAAAAGTCCTTAATTGGAAAAATGGGTTTCTTCTCAATTGCTCCTATCGTAATTCCCAATTTGGACGCTTCACGTTTTAATACATCTTCAAAATAGTACGCAATAGAACCAACGAAATTGACAGTTACATCTTTGTGATTGGTATAGCAGCATACATGTGTTTCCAAAAATTCACGTACGTTGTCGCCTACAAATTCTTGTAAAAAAGGCTCATCCTTGAAAGATTGAATTTCGCGCATCAACGACGCCATAAATACGTTTGCATTGGGCTTCGTATATACGGATTCAAAGATGGATTCTTTCGTTAGTTTAAGCTCATCTCGAAATAATCGATGTATATTTTCGGGAAGTTGTTTATATAAATATTTGGCCAATAATTTACGTCCCATTGTATCTCCACCTCCTTCATCTCCTAATATGAAACCTAGGGCTGGAACTTCCTCATGTACTTTTTCTCCATCATAATAACAAGAGTTGGAACCTGTTCCTAAAATACATGCAATTCCTTCAGATGAACCACAAGAAGCATATGCCGCTCCTAGTAAATCATGTTCTACTAAGTTTTTCGCATTTGGAAAAACAGTACTTAAGGCGGCCTGAACTAGGCTGTTCCGTTCTTTACTGGAACAACCTGCACCAAAATAGTAGATGTGCTCAATTTTATCCTTAACCTCTCTCAACTCGTCGCATTTCAATATTTCAGAAATGATCAGCTCTGTATTATGAAAAAACGGATTAAAGCCCATGGTAGTGACCTTATCATAGACATTATCTTTGTCAAAATATAGCCAGTCACATTTTGTTGAACCGCTGTCTGCTACTAGAATCATACGCTAATTGTCAAAGTGTAAACTTAACACTTAGAACGATTATTTGCAATTTATTTATTACTTTTGAATCCGATTATGCAGAACGGATTTGAAAGTAAAAATTTGGACTTAATTCAGAACATTTCAGTGGACTGTGTGGTGTTTGGATTTGATTTGACTGAACTCAATATCTTATTAATTGAGCGAAAGAAGAATCCAGCATTTGAATACGACGATTTTTATGCTTTACCAGGCAATTTGATTCGAAAATCAGAAACATTTGATGAATCGGCGATTCGAGTTTTAAAGGAATTGACCAGCATAGAGGATATTTTCATGGAGCAATTCATGTCTTTTGGGGATCCGAATAGAACCGTTGCGAAAGAAAATGATCGAAAATGGTTGCAAACCATCCGACCAAAACCGGATGAGCGTGTAATTACAGTAGCTTATTATTCATTAATTAACTTGGAACGCTACAAACCCGCAGCTTCTTCTTTTGCGAAAAGTGCACTTTGGATGCCGGTAAAGGATGTACCAGAACTGGCATTTGATCATTCTAATATTGTTAGTAAAGCAATGGATGCGCTCAAGCTTAAATTAAAGACAGAACCAATTGGATTTAATTTATTGCCGAGAAAGTTTACATTAGGTCAATTGCAAACGCTCTATGAAGCGATTCTGGAAACTAAATTAGATAAACGGAATTTCAGAAGAAAAATGTTGAATAAGAACATTCTAATTCAATTGGATGAAAAACAAAAAGGAGTGGCGCACAAATCACCCTATTTGTATCAATTTGATCAAAAGAAATACGAAGAACTTCGAGCTCAGAAGTATGTGTTCGAATTTAATTTGTAATCCAGTAAGGAATCTTTTTAAAACGTTTTACATAGAAAAAATAATATTAGGTTTCACCAACTTAGCCTCCAATACACCACGACCATGTACTTTGTTTTGTTCAATATTAGTACGACCATTGGAATAAATTCGATGCGGATATATAGCTCTTAAACATTGTTTGCTTTGGATAACTAAGGAAGGGAAATAGGCTTCGAGAAAGTACCAATCCAGCGTCTGGGGTTCAGTTGGGGTGGGGAATTGACTAATGTCAACAATAATCAACTATGAGCCGCCAGGCTTAAGCACTCTTTGAATTTCAATGCAGGATAATTCCAAGTTATTGACATGATCCAATGAATTAAAAGTAGAGATAATGTCAAATGTATCATCTAGGAAGGGAGATTTTCGGCATACTCTTTTACATAATGCATGGTATGGTTTAGCGCTCCGAGTTTTTAGTATTTATCAGCTGGATCTACACCAGTTCCTTCTGCATTTGAAGGAAGCCAATCCAGAGAACCTCCAGGTCCACATCCTAAGTCCATAACCGTTTTATTTGTGTAAGAAGCTTTAGTTAAATGAAATTGAGTAGTGTAGAAATACTCATAGTGCTCATTGGATAAGTTTCGGTTTGGTAACTTTTGAAACCTCCAATAGATGAGCTCCGCAAATTCCTTGAAGACTGATTGTGGGTAGGAAAAGTTGTATTTGTGTAAATGATTAGGGGCTATGATGAGCAATACAATTGAAAAAAGGGGATAACAATAGAACTTGATTAAGAAAAACCTTCGAAGCAGAGACGAATTCCGGTGGATAAAAATACTTTTCCAAGTACTTGAAATGAAATAATTAGTAGTCTTAGGGACAGAAAACGGTAATTAGGGATAGAATAATAAGTCTTCGTTTTAAGGGGAGGAATCTGTGGGTTGATTACACCTATATTCGGCACGTTTTTTGGTTGTTTTATTGGTGTTTTCCATGTTCAATTAACCTAGTTCAACCTATGTCTTCGAAATTTGTAAAAATTAGTGCGTTTACGTTTCTTTTGGGTGTAATGGCGGCCTGTACTATGCCTTATTCAACCTTTAGCTATACTTCAGATCGTAACGCTCAGAATCGAATTTGTCCAATTCCTACAAAGGCGCATTCAAATCCTGTGGATGTATATTATTTGGGCGAGGAAATTACTGAACCTTATGTAAAGATTAAAAGCATCGCAAGTGTAGTAGAATCTTCATATGCGGGGCCTGTCTTGCGAAGATTAAAAAAGAGAGCTCAATTAATAGGTGTAGATGCATTAATTGTAATGCATACCAGTACGTTCACAGAAACATCTTCAGATTATTGTGAAGTGGATGACGTAGTTGAAACAACTTCAACGACTTATACTCGTGTCACCACCGTTGGTATCAAATATGTGAAAAATATAAATGGGCTGGAGAATCAACTAAGCAAGATTACAATTGATAAATACGATACCGTCGCAGAGAAATTTGTTAATGACGTGGAGGTTGTACATTTTAATCCAAATGGTACTTTTTTACAAGTGCCGAAAAAAACGGGACCTTATGAAGCTTCAATCAGGCCGTTTTCATTTGAATATTTATTAAAAGAGCGTAATCGAAACTGGCGTTGGCGTAGAAAAGAGCTCTATGTAGATGGGAAGTTGATCAGTTTTGTTGCAGCTCGATATAAATACTATTATGTCTCTGGAGGTAGATATAGAGATATTACAGTTAATTTATCCTATGATTCCAACTATGAGCAAATTACAGGATTAGAAGTAAATGGGTCTAAAAATTTCAGGATGTCATGGGAGAAGGATGACAAAGGGAAAGTTGAACGAAAAACCATATCTTTTGAAAGTGGCGCTCAATATGAGCAACAATTTTGGTATGATGAGCAGGGTAAAATACTAACACTTGTAATGAATAGGATCGATAAAACAGGAGTTAAGACTCCTTTGTATCGACTTGCGTATGATTATTATTCGATTGATGATTTGGATGAGGTGGTCGCTCGATGTAAATAAAATCTGAAGCAGTTTTCGTTATCCAATTTTTGAACCATTTTCGATAGGTTTATCGGAAGTAAGTAAGGTTACTTCTTTTCCGTTATTACCTCCTAAACCTCCCAAGATCAGACATTCACTCATCATAGTGGCAATTTGTTTTGGAGGAAAATTTACGACTGCAATAATTTGTTTGCCAATCAAATCGGACGGTTGATATAGGTCTGTGATTTGTGCGGATGATTTTCGGAAACCAATTTCGATTCCAAAGTCAATTTCCAATTTATACGAAGGGTTTCGTGCTTCTGTAAAGGGGTCAGCCTTGGTAATGGTGCCGACGCGCATATCTACTTTTGAAAATTCGTTCCAGGTTAAATCGTTCGACATTATCAATTTTAAATATGAAAGTAAGTAAAACTGTCAACTTCCTACAGATGAGTGGATATTTATATCAAATCATCCGATCAGATTCCTGATTTTTCGTATGGTTCTTTAAATAAATCAAATAAGTTATAATAAGAAGTAGGGCAGGTATAATGACATATTGGTTGTTAATCCAATGCATAATGACAAATAGAGCAATGGTGAATCTGGAGATGACCCAGAGTAATTTGAGAATGTCCTCGAGTTCTTTCTTTTCCTTTTTTAGAAACCAAATAAAATAGGTGATTGGGATGCCTGAAAATGCAGCAACGAGTATTAAGCCTGCTCTAGGCCAATGCATTAACTTAAACATGATGCCAATAATAAGAAGAGCTATTAATCCTTGAATCAACCGGAAAAACACACTGTTAATCATTGTGCCATTTTTTAGCATCACATAGGCGCAACTAAGCGAACCAAATCCTAGGCAGAATTTAAAAATAGGGGATAAATCACGTAGAATTTCAGTTCGTAATTGTAGAAAAGGTAATAGGTGGCCTATGACGCCTATTCCAAGAAGTAAAAGTGGGAGTTGAAGAAGGAATTTGGGGTGACTTGATGGATTATTGGACATGAAAAAATAGCGTGATTGAAAGTGAACAGAATATTAGTGGAGGCTATTTGGGTTTCGTAGAATACTCAATTTAGTTTGTTGTTCGTTCTCATTAATAAATAGGAACATAACCCATTGAAATAGGAGCTGATATTGAACTCACTATTAAGTAACGGGCATTTTAGCTTTATCCTTCAAATACATCAAATAGGTTATTAATAATAGCGTAGTTGGAATTATGGTATAATAATTTTCAATCCAGTTCATCAGAATTAGGATGCCAATGGTGTAGTTGGCTACGACCCATATTGCCTTTAAGTAATCCAGTAGTTGTTTATCAAATTTTCCAACAAACGAGATTAAATAAGCGGGGGGGATGCAGATGAACCCAGCAATCAACATTAAGTTCGCTCCTGGCCAATGTATAAATTTAAACATAGCACCTACAATAATAATTGAAATGAAAGCTAGCGTAATCCGAAAGAAGACAGTTTCAATAAAGGTACCGTCTTTTATCATTAGAGATAAACCGCCAAGCGAACCAATAGCTAGGCATATTTTGAAAACAGGAAATAAGGGAGAGAGTTCTATGATTTGAAGACGTAACAATGATTGGAATGGACCAACCATTCCAATTCCTATAAACAAAAGTGGAAGCCAGTGTATTATTTTAGGTTTATGGACAAGTTCGTTAGACATAATTTCTGGGAAAACGTACTGTGATTTATTGATTAATGTTTTTTCTCCATCTCGATTCTCGCCAATTCTTTTGTTGATCAGGACTCAAAAAAGTCCAAGCAAGAATTCTACTTGATTTGTTACTTGTTCCAAGTGAAATGTTTCGTACTTCGACAGCCTTAACCTCCGTCAATGCGTTGAGCAATCCTTTTACATTGGACTGCTTAGAAACTAAACTGGAAAACCAAAAACAGCTTTGATCAAACTTTTTACTTTCTCTAATAAGATTTCGTATGAACTTGTTTTCACCACCTTCACACCACAGTTCATTCGCTTGCCCTCCAAAATTTAGGACGGGCTTCGAAGACTTAGCACCTTTATTTAATCCAAGATTCTTTACCTTTCTCATAGAACCTGATTGTGCGGCTTCCGCAGAGCTATGAAAAGGAGGATTGCAAATCGTAAAGTCAATTCGATCTTCCATACGCATAATACCATAAAATGAATCTTTTGAATTTTCCTGTAGGCGAAGTTCAATAGACGCTGATAATGGAGGATTTTGATCGATAATATTTTGAGCAGATTTGATGGCCTCGGGATTTATATCTGAGCCTATGAAGGACCAATCATATTCTCGTGCCCCTAAAAGAGGATAAATGCAATTTGCGCCTACGCCTATATCTAGTCCAACGACATGATTTCCCTTGGGTAAAGATCCAAAATTACTTCCGCCAAGTAGATCTGCCATATAATGAATATAATCGGCCCGTCCCGGAATAGGAGGGCAAAGAAAACCAGCAGGAATATCCCAATAAGAAATGTTATAATGAAGTTTTAAAATGGCTCCGTTTAAAGCTTTTACAGCCTCAGGATTTGAGAAATCCACCGAATCATCTCCATATTTGTTCGGAGCAACAAACGGCTTCAATTCAGGACTTACTTCAGTTAACTTGGCGAAATCATAACGTTCCCGATGTTTGTTTCGCGTATGTAATCTTGATTTAGTATCGCTGGGTTTGGACATGCCTGTAAGAGTTTGATGAGCAAAACAAAACAGTTTTGACTAAGCGCCTCAAAGGTACAGGATTCTGCAATCATTGTCTACATAGAATGAAACCATTGTCAGTGCGATTACCGAAGTTAAGAAAGAAATCATTGTCGGAGTCATCACCGAATTTAGAAAGAAACCATCGTCGGTGTTGTCACCGACAATTGACTGTTATTAGTTCCAAGTTCAATACTTAACAATCCTCCCAGTAGATTGAAATTCACTTCCTTCAATGCGGTAAAAGTAAACTCCATCGGACACTTTTGATCCATCTTCCGAAGTACCGTTCCATTGAAAGTTGATATTTCCGGCAGGTTTTATTCCATCAAATAAAATAGCAACTTCTTTCCCTAAACTATTAAATATGGTCGCTTTCAACGGTTGTGTTTTAGTTAAGCTGGATGAGATAAGAGTATAATGTTCAAAAGGATTCGGATAAGCACCAGATTCAAAATCGGCCAACTTTGGAGTAATGCCCGTGGTATCAATAGCAGGAACACTCAAGTCAGGAACGTCTAATTGCATATCTGTAAACACATGCCACTCACCCGCTTCCATTGTGATGGACATGTTTACATCCGTGACATCCAAGGCGTCACCAGTGATGTAATCATACCAAGTTCCGGTATGGTGAAATCCGGTAAATACACTTTGTTGAGCAACATCGAAATTTCCGCATACCACCGCATTCATGGTAGGATCAGTAATGTATATTTGTTTGGTTTTTCCCCATGCTTCGATGTCATAGTTTGCAGTTCGAAAAGCCTCATTTTCAGTTTTCAACTTAATCAAAGCTCCATACATTTTGTATAAGCGATGTCGATCTGGATCTTCCCAATAATTCCAACGAATCGGTTTTTTTGCCGTTCTGGAGAGTTCCAATCCGGAAGGCCAATTGATGGAATAATCATAGCCCAATTCCCCCATTTGCCACATCATTTTCGGACCAGGAACCGTGAAGAAAAACGCAGCAATTAGGGCACCCCGTTCCATAGCGATCGCATGATCTTTCGTGGAATAATTGCCTGATTCATTTCCAAATTCCAGGACTTCGTGCATGATCCGTTCTTCATCATGACTTTCCATATAAGAAACAACATTATGAAAATTCCATCCTTTGCTATTATGAGAGACGGCCCATTCAAAGTCCCAAGCATTTTCCCATCCCATGGCGGATTGTCGATAAGGGTCAGTAGCTTTGGACCAAAGCATAAAACCATAATTGGCCAATTCAGTTTCTTCTCCCGGTTCTCCCAAATGCTCTAAAATCAAATATCGTCCCGGATGTTTCCCCCAGAATACATCTGCAAATCGTTTCAAAAAGTACACACGATCGGCATCATAGGCCGTCCATGCACCAATGTCTCCTTGCGTCCATTTATTGGTAAATCCTTTGGATAAATCCAATCGATATCCGTCAATATTGTATTCGTGGACCCAATAGGAAAGAATGCTGTCCACCATGTCTCTGGTACGCCAGCTGGCATGATCAAAATCAATTCCAACGCCAAAAGGATGCGGTATATCCGGGTTAAACCATGGGTTTTGTGTAGTCACTTTACCAATGCTTCGATCCCAGTACATACGTACATTCGGATTAGGTCCAAACGCATGATTAAATACGGCATCCATAATTACAGCTATTCCTCTCTGATGGCAAGCATCAACCAATTTTTTGAAATCTTCCCGAGGGCCATAGTATTTATCAATTGCGCAAAAGAAAGAAGGACCGTAACCCCATGAATCATTTCCATCAAATTCATTGATAGGCATAAATTCAATAGCCGTTATCCCCATTTTTTCTAGATAATCTAATGTGTCTATGATGGACTGAAAATTATGACGTTGTGTGAAATCGCGGATTAATAATTCATAAATCACTAAATCACGATTGTCCGGACGCTGAAAATTTGGAATTTCCCATTGATACGGTGTTTGTCCAGTCTGAATAACACCGGCAATTTCGGATGTTTTATCGGTAGGATATTCTTTCAAATTTGGATACACCACATTACTAATGCTAGGATCAGCTAGTGGGTCAAGCACCTTCTCACTATATGGATCAGCTACTTTTACCTCTTGATCAATATAGTATTGAAAAGCGTATTCAACACCAGGAGTAAGCCCTGTTACTTCAATCCAATAACGTTCATCATCCGGTGTTTTTTTCATTCGATAAGCCGGGTCCACTTCCCAATTGTTAAAATCGCCAATTAGGTAAATATAATCTTTGAAAGGGGCTTGTAAGGCAAAAAATGCCGTGCTATCATCTATATAAGTGATTCCGTCTCGATAGCCATTTGGCTTCCATTGCAAATCATCCGGTTGTTTAATCAAGACAAAAGTAGTATCTCTTAAAGTGGTCCCGGAGCTCTGAATTTCATAGTGAAACAGCGTTTTTCCATAGTTAGAAATCGAAGAAGTATAGGTCAATTCTTTGCCGAAAAATTGAGAAACTAATGCACCATCCCGAAACAAGTTAATCATGGCATCTTGATTACACACTACTTTAAATTCAAATGACTGACCTGGATCGGTAATCACTGGAAGACTTACGGGCGAGGCAAATTCTGCGGAAAGAGTAGTGTTGTCAAAAATGGGAATAAAAAGATCCGATCCATCTGCGTTTTTCCCAACCTGTGTGCCTAGTTCATTTCGAAAAACTAGGGCAATCATTCTAGGATTGCTATTGCTTCCAAGATGATAAAAATCCTTAATGTGAAATTTAATTTCATGCTTATTGGAGCCAATGTTAACCATTACAAGATTGGAATCGTAACCAACGTCCCAAAGTCCTTTCAAGTATTGCCAATCAGCGGAGCCAATGCTTAGATCCGTGAGGATCCCAGTGTGCATAAACACGGTGTTGACTCCATTTAATCCTCCATTACCTTGTGATGCATCAAAGGTAATAGTGATACTATCATCCATGGTTGGATAGGCTGGAGACCATGTGATAACTTGACTTAGTCCACTAAAGTGAATGAAGAAGAGAGGCAATGTGCACAGCAATATTCGAAAGATTCGTCGCATGGTATGAACTAATACTAGTTGAAAAAGTAATTGGTAACTTGGCTTTGATTTAAGTCTCCTGAATTAAATCTAAATTGAATTATTTAATGACAATTTTCTCAGACATTAAATCCCCTTTGGAACTGCTCATTTTGATGAAATAGATGCCTTGAGGAAGTCCGAGTTTAGCGGTATTAAAAGTTACTCTATGCTCACCATAATCCGAAATTCGTTGTTTTTCAACAAACAATTTTTGTCCCATCATGTTGTATAGCCCAATTTCTAAATTGTTCACTTTTCTCTTTAATGAATACGTCATAAATAATGTTTCATTAGCAGAAATTGGATTTGGAAAAATCTTATAATCATTCACCACATCCATGTCAAGTACTCCTGCAGGTGCTTTCTCAAATGTAATCGCTTCAAAAACAGCTAAGTCGGTACTAGAGATCACTGTAGGTTCGTCATCGTCAAAATCCGTAATAAAGATATCATTGCAGCCATCATCTCGACCGGATTGAGAAGCATCCTCATTTCGAAAAACAATACCCATAACATAAGGTACTGCATCTACAGCCATCGGGGTAGATTGAGTTGTTCCAGTTGAATTAATGTCGGTATTCACCAATCCAGCATCACTGTAATAGTCTTCAATTACAAACTCGATTCGCCATACGCCATCACCAATACTATCCATTTGACCAATTCCATCATCTTGAGGATCACTTCCCCAATTTCCAACCACATGTTGCCATACTTCAGAAGCAAATGGAGAAATTTGAGTTAGACAATATTGCTTTGCTGCAATGGCATTGTCTGGATCGCTTGGATCGTAGGTGCACATTCCGGAGTGCATATAGATCTTACCTACTTGAGCAGGCCCACCAGCTCCATCTCCACTTAAGTTACAATCAACCGAAAGCATTTTTTTTGTATCCAATAAAATGGTCAATTTGGTTTTTTGACCATAGGCAACCGTGGTGAATAAGGCAAAGGCTACGGTAAGGGTGATGTAAAATTTCTTCATTCCGATTTATTTTAAGTGATGTAATCTAATATAATCTCTAAGTGCTTTATTCGGCGTTTAGGATCGTAAGCTGTTTATTTTCTTATTTAACAATTAATTTTTTGATTCGAATAAGTCGATGATTAGCGTCGAAGAGCGAGACGAAATAAATGCCCGCATCTAACTCTTGGATATCAAATGATTTTTGATTTTCCCCAAATACAAGCTGCTCTCCTAAAATATTGGTTATCGATAATTCAAATTTTGGAAGATCGGTATTAATTGTGAGGTGGTCAAAAGCCGGATTAGGATAACATTGAAATTCAACATCTAAATTTGCATTTTGTATACCAGAGATGACATTGACAATTTTCACAACGGAATCTAGCCCACAATTGTTTTCTAGTTTCAAGGTTACAGTAAATGTACCTGATTGGGTATAAGTGTAGGTTGCATCCCCTGAAGTAGTATCGTCAACGATGCCATCGCTGTCGAAATCCCAAAAGTAAGTGCTACCATTTGCTTGCGAATTATCGGTAAAAGAAACTTCATTTCCATTCATTACACTTGTCGAAAAACTAGCGATGGGAGCAAGACCTGTTCCTACATTTACTACGTCAAAACCAGTGCACCCTTGTCCATCAGTTACGGTTACCATATATGTGCCCGTACTAGACACGGTGAGCGTCTGAGACATACTTCCTCCGGTCCATAAATAAGAGGCCCAGCCTGTCCCAGCGTCTAATGTGACGTTTTGACCATCACACAAGGTTTGATCGTTTCCAACATCAACAAATGGAATGCTATTTTCCGTAATTGAAATCGTATCATATAAAGTACAACCGTTATTTCCTACTACTTCAACGGTATAAGTTCCTTGAGAGCCAATCGAATAGGTTGGACTGCTAAAAGCACCATTCCAAATGATGGAATCGTTGGCGCTTTCAATCCAAGAAAAGCTTAATCCATCAAAAGTGGAAGTAGGAGGATTGGTACCCATATCTACCCAGATATCATTGTCCAAATCATCTTTACCCGTTAGCGTTCCATCTTCATTTCGGAAGACAATAAATAAACCATGAATATTGGCCGAAGAAATAGAATAATAAGCCTCCGGTTCGATCACAATTTTCCATAGATCACCTCCCAAGCTGGTCATTTGACCAATGCCGTCATCCAGTCCCCAGTTACCAATCCAAGGGGTAGAAGGTCCACATGCCGGACAAGCTTCATAGGTAGAATGCATATATACTTTGCTTGCTCCTCCCAAACCGGAAGTTCCTTTGGTAGCATCGTATATGATAACCAAAGAATCAGAGAAAAGTACGTCGGAAAAATCATAATCTAAATTGAGAGATCCACCAGAACATACAACCGTGTCATTTCCAAGTTCTACATCGCAAGGAGTTCCCGTAAAGGATGGAGTAATTGTAATCATCTGAATAGAAGAATCCGATCCGCAATTATTGTCAGTAGTTAACTGAATGCTGTAATTTCCATCGGAAGAATAAGTGAATGAATGCGAACCAACAATTGTACTGTCGCTTGATCCATCGTTTTCATAATCCCAGAAATAGGAGGTAGCATTTGATGAAGTGTCTGTAATAATTACGGTATTTCCAGAGACGGATGTGGTGAACCCAGCAACAGGTAAATTGTCAATTCCGAGCGTGATACTGTCTGTTTTAAAACAACCCAATCCATCTCCAACCGTAATTTTATATGTGTCCGCGGAATTGACGCTTTTGATTTGATTCGTATCCCCGTCGCTCCATAAAGTAGAAGCCCATCCCGAACCTGCATCCAATACAAGATTATTCCCAGTACAAATAGTAGTGTCGGTACCTAAATCCAAGCTTGCAAAAACGGTTTCGGAAACAACAATGGTATCATAGGAAACGCAACCCATATCTCCATAGGCAATGACAGAATAAGTTCCGGCTCCTGTTATGGAAAAATCAGCACCTTTTGAACCGTCACTCCAAACCAAAGAGTCATATTTACTTTTAATCCAATAAAAATCAACCCCAGTAAAGGCGGAAGATGGAGGATTAGTGCTCATGTCCACCCAAATGTCTTGATCTGTACCATCTTTTCCAGTAGCAGAACCATCTGCGTTTCGAAATACCATAAATAAACCGTTCATATTACTTGTTGGTGTACCATAGTAACTTTCTGGATCGATGACAAATCGATACGTGTTTAGAGGAACGTAAGTCATTTCACCTAAGCCATCATCTGCACCCCAATTTCCAACCCATGGATTTACTCCTCCACAAAACGCACATAATTCATAGGTAGAATGCATATATACTTTCTCGGGAGCAACAATTCCAGAAACACCATAAGTAGAGTAATATAATATTTCAAGCGAATCTTTTAATTCCACGCCATAATCATAATCAATGTTAATTCCAGCAGATGGACAGTAGTAAATCGTGTCAGGTCCAAGATCAATATCACATTGACCATAGACCGTTGTTATCGAAAATAAAGCAATGAATGCTGAAAGAATGCTTGTTTTAAATCGTTTTTGGTTCATTTATGTAATTAAATAATGCGTTAATTTAGCTAACTCTATTCGTTTAAATTTCCAATCTTTCGGTGAATGAATTGGTTTCCGGATTTGAATTGTACGATCAAAACTTGAGTAGAATAAGGATGAAGAAGTATTGACCCGTTATTGTCTCCCGTAGTAAATGAGATTAATTTGGATCCAATTAATTTACCCGTCACATCATACAATTGAAAGCGTCCTTGTCCGTCTTCGTTAGCATGAAAATGATAAAAAACGTTTGATTCAGACATGGTTAATTGCAAATCTACTGTCGCCACTTCTGTTTTAGGCTTCAAGGAAAAAAGATTTTCATCCAATTTTACGATGGAATTAGCTCCGGCTGTAAAAACAGAAAATCCCGTTAAGGCAGAAAGGTCAATAAGATTGGCTGCATCATTGACTGCACCTAAATCAGACCAACTTGAACCATTATCATCGGATTTTAATTCCCTAAGAGAAGTCTCTGTTCCCACGATATCTGCCGTTTTATAACTGCAATCAATATCATATGTGAAACTTGTAATATCATTTTCATGGGCAATCCAATAACGGTCTAGATAATGCATATTATTCGGGTTGCCAGGATGCTTAATGTTAAATACTTGCGTTGCTAAATAAGCGTTAGTACCAAATGTTCCAGATGTCATGTTGATGGTGATTGGAGTATATTCTTTTGTGCCTGTGGAGTCGCCAAGAGGAAAGGTGAAGCTTCCTGTTGTTGTGAAGTTTTTACGTACTTCCCCTGTATTTGTGGTAACAATGTTTGAATTGTCCGTTGGAACATCCGTAAGATCAATAGCTGCCGTATTGGTAAAAGTGAAGTCATAGTCGTTTAATATAAATTGACCGCCTCGAAATCGTACGTCGTCTTCCAGTTCAATATCTGTATTTACCAATACCCCTGGACCTGTATGTTCAATGTCTATAAAGCTAAATTTGTTTGTGTCTGTAAATGAAACAGAACCAACTGAATTGATGTTTTGGTAGGTGGAGCCGTTAAATAAAACCATTCGATTGTTGGCAAAAAACCAACCACCTTCTTCTAAAGTAAAGTCCTTTTTGATGTGCAAATCTCCTCCGACAATAGTGCCCATAAATAAATTTCCATCCGGCTTAATAGTTACGCTTCCATCTACGATAATGGCGTGATCCATATTGTACATTAAAATTCCTCCACTGTCCAATACAAAATCTCCTGTCATAGGACGATCAATGGTTGGAGCACCATTTGGAATGTCAATATAAGATCCATTGCTAATTAGAACGTTGTGAGGCACTGCAGCGCCGTCCCATTCTAGAAATCGACCATAAGGCGCCCCCGAAGGATATCCATTGGCATATTCTAATGTAGAATTCGAACCGTATAAAGGGGGATTGTTCTGTACATTGCCTGAAGCAATGGTAAATGTATCTATTACTGTGGCTGTGGTTCCAAAATCAACAGAACCTTTGATGACGACATTGTTAAATTCAACCACCCCAGAGATAGTTGCAGGTCCTTCAAAAATAACGGTGCCAGTTCCAGCAGTTAAAGTACCATTTATAGTAAATATATCTCCTGTGCAATTCAAAGAATTGAGGATGGTTAATGTCTCAGTTCCATTAAAAACCAGAACTCCGTTAAGTAAAAGTCCAGCAATCGTATCATTCATGTCCAGATATACAGTGTCGCCACTTTCGATTTTTATAATATCAGAAGAGGTCGGAGCGGAAGTCCAGGTTCCTCCACTACCCCAGTTCCCATTTCCAGCAGATGAAGATCCCGTAAGGATAAATGTCCCTTTGTAGTTTGCGCCTCCATTGGAATCGTAGACATCTCCTTCATTCGTTAAGATGCGCCAATATACCTCCAGATAATAGGTGCCGGGCGAAAGACATTGGAGCAGATCAACTCCTGCGACAGTAGCATCCCACCGTTGATCTTCATTTCCACAACAGTTGCCAATATTGGCTCCGAATGGCAAATCTAATTCTGTAAAAGCACCGGGTGTGGATGAAGTTTCATACACCCGGTAATAAAGCTTTGCACCAGTTATATTTCCGCCACTATTTTTATAAGATTTGATTTCACCTCCATTTAAAGTTAGGCTCGTAACGATGCCAATGCTTTTTCCATCGAATAAGGGAGCTGCATCTGCATTAAAACCACCTGCTTCATAGGTGGCTCCACCCCCAATGTCGTAGTTGACATAGGTTTGGAAAATACCTACTGCTCCGTAACAAGAAGCAACGAAACATACAAGGAATGAGGACAATATGGTTTTGATAGTGTTCAAATGACACTTTGATTTTAGCTTAGCAAATATAGGAAGAAATTTCAAATGGTCAAATTGACACTAAGATAATTTTGTTTATCTGTTTTTATTGCTATAATTGTGGTAACAATGCGCAGTTACAAACAACATATTCTCTCGTTTTTAATTTTAATCCTTTGGTGTACTACCAGTTGGGCGCGCACGACGGGAAACGGGACCACCCGAAATGTGAATATTGATGGGGTCGTTACAGTTGGAACTTCAGTAGGTACGAATACAGCGGACTGGGAATTGGATGAAGTGTTTGAAGGCTTCAATACAATCGTAAATTGGCATTTGTCTTGGGATGATGATTTTGTGTACATCGGTAAAATCGGTGGAAATAATGCACAAGGAAGTTTAATTTACATTCGAGCAGATCAATCTACCTCTTCCTTTGTGGATTCTGTTGATGCGGTATATGATGGCTTTGATCCTCGGTTTACCAATATGAATGGGATCAATTTTGTATGTTATTTGAAAGATAATTACCATGAATATCGAACATTTGACGGGACCAATTGGAATATGACTGCAAACAGTCTTTCTCCTGCATTTTCGGACCAAGGAGGAATTAATCACATGGAAATTAAGATTGCTTGGGACGACATTACAGGAGGCAACGGAAAACCCGATAATATGCGAATTGTTTTCTATCAGGTGGAACAATCTTCAGGAGCTTGTGGAGGAAATTTCTTTAGTTACGCCGAATCTCCTTGGGGAACAGGAACAACAGATGATGGTCCTTCTGTAGGAGTGAACGATGGGGCTTCTACTTCAGATATACAACCGGGTGGCTGTGGAACAGAAAACGCGGCAATAACTCGATGGTGGGGCTGTTATCCTGTGATTTCCGGTGTAAGTTCGAACGGATGGCTGGCTACAAAGCCGAAGGCAGGCCCAGATGATTTTATTTGTGAAACGGAATATGATTTGGATGGAAATAATCCATCTGCGGAAGCGATAGGGACTTGGACAGTTGCTCAAAAACCGGAAGGAAGTATGGATCCGACGTTTTCAGATATTAATAATCCAGATGCAAGAGTTACTGATTTAGAACCGGGAATATATATATTCGAATGGAGTATCAATTATGGTAGATGTCCTTCGGACCCGGATAGTGTTGCTTTACATGTGGGGGCACCAATTGAATCAGCTATAGAAGAAATTGGTCCGCCAGATGACGCTGGTCTTAATGGATCAGTAAAGATAACAGCACCCTCAGGAGGTTTTCCACCATTTCAAACGAGTATAGACTCAGTAAGTTTTTCATCTCAATTGGAGTATTCTGGCTTAAATCCGGGCCCATATTTATTTTACATTGTAGATTCATTAGGTTGTACACGTTCGATGGAGTTCGAAATTTTGAATGTACCAACAGGGTTTTCTCCAAATGGAGACGGAACAAATGATGAATGGATTTTGAATGGTTTAGATGAATTTCCTACAGCCACGTACGAGATTTTTTCTGCGTGGGGACAAATGGTATATAATGGCTCCGTTCAAAACGGAAGTGCAAGTTGGGATGGAAATTGGAATGGGAATCAAGCGCCAGAAGCCAATTATTACTATATGATTTACTTTGATGACGGAACGTTATTGAGAGGATCAATTACATTAATTCGATAATGAAATGTAGGTGAGTTGTAAATGTTGAAAAAGAGTATATATATCGTTTTGTTTTTTGTGGTATCCAATGTGTTTGGACAGCAGCAAAATTTAAATGGACATTACTATTTTAATCCTTACTCGATAAATAATGCATGGGCCGGATACGAAGGTCGAGTAGACGCATCGATGTCCTATCGACAAAGTTGGACTGGATTTGATAATGCACCGTCATCGTTTATTGGAACAGTACACATACCAATGGAGGTATATATTCCTAAAAGTTATCCAATGCCGGTACTAGGATTGGCACTAGCAGATACATTAAACAAATTAGGTTCCGAAAAAGTACGAAACGACGACTACGGAATGTTTGTTGAAGGGATGGGAGTAAGTGTGGTTTCGCACAATCAAGGAACGGTTGCAACGAATTCGTTGATGGTAAGTTATGCAATGCATTCCATTCCAAAAGATGCCTACTCGAATAGTTATTCGATTGGAATAGGGTTGGGGATGTCCAATTTTAGAACAAATTTAAGTCAAGTACGATTTTCAGACCCAGAAACGGCCCTTGCAGGAAATAACTTCTCATTTGTCAAACCCAATATAGAGCTTGGATTTATCTACAGTATTTCCAAATGGGCAATCATGCGCCACGGATATTTAGGCTATTCAGTAAAACAAGGATTGAACAATAAATTGGACTTTGGATTAAATGCGGGAAACGCTAATTTAAGATTACACCATTACTTTTCAGCTGGTCGAGTAGTTGTATTAAGTGATAAATTTCAACTAATGCCCACGGTCTTGTATCGTGCAATCCAGGGCGCTCCAAATGTAGTTGAATTGAATACGCAATTAGTATTTTACGGAATCGTCAATGGTGGAATAGGCGCACGAAACAATGGAGATGTGAGCACTAATTTAGGCTTTATGATAGGAGGATCCTTTGCCTTTAATTATTCGTACGACATAGTAAACTCCAATTTAAATCAGGTTGGAAACGGAAATCATCAATTAAGTTTGGGATATTCGTTTGCGCGATAGCATAATCGGGTCAATAAAGCGATGCATAAAAAAACAGGCACGTTTTTAGATAGTGTAATGTATGTACATGAAATGAAAGAAGGATTGAAACATAGCTCATTTTGGAGAATCATCGGAATGCTCTTTATCCAAATGGCATTTGTTGGTTCGATGCATGCGCAGCAGCAACCAGAGAAAATAAAGCTGGCTTCAGAAATTAATTCCCGATATGAAGAAGTAAAGCCATTAATTTCCAATGGGAAAATGTATTTCGTGCGCACATTGCATCCTGGAAATAATGCGATCCAATCCGTTTGGGTTTCTAAATATGCTAAAAGTAAGTGGTCAAGACCGACATTGTTGGATACGAATATTAACATGAGCAATCGTTTTAATGCCATTTGCAAAGTATCAAACGATGAGCAAGTATTCTATTTAAACAATGCTACATCAGATCGAAAAAGCTGGAACGCAGGAATCACTAAAGCCATTAAAACAGGTAGGAGTTGGGTATACGAGAAATTTTATGAATGTCCCTTTAAAAGTTCAGGATTCGTAGATTTTTGGATTTCAGATGAGGATGATTTAATCTTTTTCTCTGCCATTAAAAGCAAATCTTCCAAAGAAGACATTTTTATGGTAAAAAGAGATTCCACAGGATGGAAGGAGCCAAAGATATTGGAAGTCTTTAATTCAAAATTTGTTGATGCAGCGCCGTTTTTCGACGTAGAGAATCGGACGCTATTTATTACATCCAATCGAAACGGGAACTATAATATTTACGGTTCGCAGGCAACAGATTCAAGTTTTAATACGTGGTCAACGTTGACTTATTCGGATTTCAATACGGATTTGTTTGAAGGTTATTATCATGTTGGTGATTGGGGAGGGGTCTATTTTGTGAGTCAAAGCAGCGCAGAACATCAGTTGGATATTTTTCAATACACTACACCAGATTGGAAACCAAATGAGGAGAATAAGAAAATACAAATTGTACCGGAATTAGCACATTTAATCATTAAAGTTCAAAGTAAAACATCCAAGCAACCTTTGGATGCTCAAGTTATATTTAAGACTCCATCCGAGGAAAAAACAAATAAAACGAATAAAGGTCAAACAGATTTTGCATTACCAAAAGACAGTAAAGTGAAGGTAGAGGTATCACAAAATGGGTTTTATCCTCAATCGTTTGAAATCCCGATGACGAAGATGGAGTTAATAAAGGACGTGGCCCTAGATCCGATCGAAATTGGTCAGACCATCATTTTACACAATATCTTTTTCGATAGTGACAAGTCTTTTTTAAAGCCAGAATCCTATCCTGAAATTGAATTGTTAGCCTCGTTTATGGCTTCACATCCAGGAGTGAAAATCAAGATTACTGGGCATACAGATGATCAAGGAGACGATGCATACAACTTACGTCTTTCGCAGGATCGAATAGAATCTGTATTAGATTATCTCATCTACAAAGGAGTGGATAAGATAAAGGTAGTAGGGGAAGGAATGGGAGAGAAACAACCCATCGCCACCAATAGTACGGATGAAGGACGAGCTCAAAATCGTCGGGTTGAATTTACCGTGTTAGAAAAGTAAATCCGTAGTTTTCGTACGACAAGTTTACAATTTCCGTTATTTACATTAATAGGAAATTATATAACAAACATTAGCTCATTGCATTTGATAGAAATACGGCTCATTAAAATTACGCTCTTAAAGTTCGCGCTCGTCCTATTTATCTTAAGTCCGTTAATGGCATTGGGCCAAATGGAAATGGAATCAAGACGACTTGGACCGGAGATAAATGCACGTGGGTATACGGAATTTAAACCCTACGTGTCTGATGGAGTAATGTATTTTGTGAGAACAAAAAACCTCCAACATCTGTCTCAACAATCCATTTGGAAGAGTACGTACAATTTTGAAACAAAAAAATGGAATAAAGCCGAAAAACTCTCAGATAATTTAAATGTAGGTAATAACTGTTATGCGGTGTGTAAAGTATCTAAAGACCAAGATACACTGTATTTAAATCAAATTATTGCGAGTACAGAAGGTAAGAACAAATGGCAAGCCCGAATTGTACAAGTGGTCAAAAAAGGAACAATATGGAGTTTTAATGAAATCTATCGAATTCCATTTTCAAATAATGGTTCCGCTGACTTTTGGATTTCAGAGAAAGATGATTTGGTGTTTTTTGCAACAGAAAAGAAGAAGGGAAAAGGAAAAGATATTTTTAAGGTAGTTAAAGATGGAAAAAGTTGGAATGAGCCTGAGGAATTAAAATTCCTAAATACGAAATTTGTAGAAGCCGCACCATTTTTTGACGAGGTCGAAAGAATCCTTTATCTCACGTCCAATCGAAATGGTTCGTTTGATATTTTTGGCATTCAAGCCAAAAATCCAGCGTTGTCAGAATGGACGATTCTTACCAGTTGTGATTTTAACTCAAGTCGTTTTGAAGGGTACTATTTTGAAGGAAAGAATGTGGGAAAATACTATGTAGGTCAAGCACCGGGAAGTGAAGATTTGGATCTTTTTAGTTATGGACCAGAGTTCTTTAAAAAGAAGAAAGAAGATTCATATTCCCGTTTGAAATTGGAAGTAGTAGACGATAAAGGAACGAAATTAAATGGCTTTACAGTACAGTTCGAGCGCGTGGATAAGGTGGACAAAACGATCTTGAAAACCAATGAGACGAAATTTAATTTAGTGTTAGGTTCGGAATGGAATGTAGTTGTAACAAAACAGAATTACTTGAAAGGAAAATTTGCGGTTAAGATAAATTCAGTAAGTGGATTGGTAGAAAAGCAAGTAAAATTGATCCCAATGGTAGTCGGTACATCTTGTTTTGTCTTAGAAAATATCGCCTTTGATGTAAATAGTGCTATTTTAAAGGAAGAAGCACATGCCGAGTTGGATAAAATACTAAAAGTAATGTTTGATTATCCTTCCTTAACGATTGATGTAGAAGGGCATACGGACGAAACCGGAGGCAGTTCCTATAATGGGAAGTTGTCAAAACAACGAGCACAAGTTGTATGTGATTACATGATCAAAAAAGGAATGCCTGCAGCCCGACTTAAACCGATTGGTTTTGGAGCAACGATGCCAATTTGCACAAAGGAAACAGAAGAGTGTAGAAGGAAAAATAGAAGGGTAGAATTTCGCATTTCTAAAATTAAAAATTAGCTCATTCTAAGTTGAATTTCGTTGATTGCTCACAATGAATGGATTAACCGCATCCACCACAGCCTCCACATCCACCGCAGCCTCCACAACCACCTCCACCGCAACCGCTGCATCCCGAGCCACACCCTGAACAACCTCCAGATGCACCACATCCAGCCGCATCAAAACCGCTATCGAATCCGTAGCCAATAGAATCAAAGCTTGCCCAAACGCCACAACCGCTACAACCTCCTCCATGCAAAAGGGAGTTGTTGTGATCAGAATTTGTGTCCAAATCCACCATTAAGTTTGAAAAGACGGTGTCTAACTTGCTAAATTCCTGATAATCGACTCCTGGTGTCAGTAAAATGTTGCCGTTAATTTCAGTCACAAGTTGTATTAATTCTTCAGAATCATTTTTCAATAGTTTAGGCACCATTTTCTTAAGAACTGTCAATTCTTTTTTAACCAAAATAGTAATCCTCTCACCCTCCTCGGAAAGGCTATAATTTCCGAATAATTTCTGTAAAAAATTTTGCTGATAATAGGTTTTTAATCGCGGGTGATAATGGATTTTTGGCAGATACGTTTTAGAGGGCCTAATATAAGACGCTAGAAGTTTGGTGAACGTCTTTAGTCGAAGGTCCAGCTTCATGTTTTGAGAATAAATACGTAAAAACGGGGATTCGATTGGAACCGCGCGATAATTCCAATATTTGGGCCCTGGTTTCACAAAAAAATCACTGCCCTCTTCTTTACCCGTTTTTTTGTCTATTCTTGTCTTAGAGTGAACGATAAGTACTTTTTTTAATACCAAATCAAGAAAAGTAGACCGAAGAATATCTTTAACAGTAAAGCTGCTAGGCTTAGCCAGATAACTAACTTCAGCAGGACTTAATATCTTAAGTAGTTCTATTTTTTCCATTTAAATAGTTTGTTGAACGTTATTTTAGGAAACACCCAGTGCGTATGTCGATTGACACGGGTGAAAATTAATTGCCCAAATCGAATTTCATGAGGAGGCCAAATGTTTTCAGGAGGTGGAGTTTCAAAAATAGTTTGATATGTTTCTTTGGTACGAGCATACCAATCATCGTATTTGGCCTTTTCATTATTACCACCCTTGGTTGGGCCATGATGAATTTGTTGGTTAAGTACATCGCGGCAGAAGTCTTGCCAATAAGATTGAGTATACAATAAGTGCAAATGCCACACTTGATCCACATGATCAGAAGGAGTCATTGGATGTCCCCCAACACAGATCAAATACATAAATCGCTTATATTCCTCTACAGCTAGAATAGAGAATTCCAAAGACCAATCATTTTCACGACTTAATCGATCCGTAAACGTAAAATCAGAATCAGGATCATCAAGTTCAAACTCCATCAAACGATTCCAAAGATTTATATCCGGCAACTGCAAATAATTTTATTCTTATAGTTCAAAAAATAAAAACTAAAATTGGATCTTCTAATTACCCCCAAACTCCTCTAACACCTAGTTTGCAAAGCAAACGATAACTCCTCAAACTCCCTTCACCTTCTCTCTCCCTCCTAATTTCTGCATTCTAAATTCTGCATTCTGTCATCAAAATACCCCCAAAACTCCTCTAACACCTAGTTTGCAAAGCAAACGATAACTCCTCAAACTCCCTTCACCTTCTCTCCCTCCTAAATTCTGCCTTCTAAATTCCGCATTCTGTCATCAAAATACCCCCAAAACTCCTCTAACTCCTAGTTTGCAGAGCAAACGATAACTTCTCTAACTCCCTTCACCTTCTTTCCCTCCTAATTTCTGCATTCTAAATTCCGCATTCTGCATTCAAAATACCTCCCCCAAACTCCTCTAACACCTAGTTTGCAAAGCAAACGATAACTCCTCAAACTCCCTTCATCTTCTCTCCCTCCTAAATTCTGCCTTCTAAATTCTGCATTCTGTCATCAAAATACCCCCAAAACTCCTCTAACACCTAGTTTGCAAAGCAAACGATAACTCCTCAAACTCCCTTCACCTTCTCTCCCTCCTAAATTCTGCCTTCTAAATTCCGCATTCTGTCATCAAAATACCCCCCAAACTCCTCTAACACCTAGTTTGCAAAGCAAACGATAACTCCTCAAACTCCCTTCATCTTCTCTCCCTCCTAAATTCTGCATTCTAAATTCCGCATTCTGTCATCAAAATACCCCCCAAACTCCTCTAACTCCTAGTTTGCAGAGCAAACGATAACTCCTCTAACTCCCTTCATCTTCTCTCCCTCCTAAATTCTGCCTTCTAAATTCCGCATTCTGCATTCAAAATACCTCCCCCAAACTCCTCTAACACCTAGTTTGCAGAGCAAACGATAACTCCTCAAACTCCCTTCATCTTCTCTCCCTCCTAATTTCTGCCTTCTAAATTCCGCATTCTGCATTCAAAATACCTCCTCCAAACTCCTCTAACTCCTAGTTTGCAGAGCAAACGATAACTCCTCTAACTCCCTTCACCTTCTCTCCCCCTCCTAAATTCTGCATTCTAAATTCTGCCTTCAAAACCCCTCATTCCCCATTCAACTCCAAAATTAGCTTATAGAAATCATCCGAAAACTGATCATACGTAGATCCAGTTCCAGGTCCACTAAAACCAGTATGAATCATTCGCACCTTTCCTTTTTTATCAATAACAATGGTAGTTGGAAACGAAATGATCTTATTTAGCATTGGAAACGCCTTGCTAGCCACTCCCTTATCTGCAATTCCAGCATAGTACATTGGGTAATTTACCTCAAGAAGATCTTTTAATTTATTAATACGAGTGTATGCCTTTTCATATTCCATTGGGCGCTCAAAGGATAACCCAACAACGTTTACATCCGGGAACTTCTTTTTTAATGGTACCAAAAACATTGTTTCATCCATGCAATTGGGACACCAGGTACCAAGGATTTGAACAATAGAAACCTTACCAAGAAACTCAGATTGCGCTACGTTGACGCTATCCCCTTTTTCGTTAATATAATTGTATTCAAATCCCTCGTAACCTTCCATAAGATAAGTAAGCGATTCTGCAGATGGAAGTTGGAAGGAATCATTTCGAACACCAGTCCAATCATCTTCCCAATCTTTACCAGAATAAAATTTCCCTTTTAGCTCGCCTTCGTTCATCTTTGCCGTGAATAAAAACGCATGAGCCCCATCAAACGTAGATAATTTCATCTGGTTTCCAGAAACCTGACCCTCTAAAAAGCGATAATCGCCTGTTGGTGTAAGAAACGTTCCAGTCACATTGGAACCCTGCTGCTCAAAACGACCAATTGCCTTGGAGCTATCTCCCATAAAATTCACTTCCCAACTTCCCGAAAAGCTTTGGATCTGTTCCGCTGGAGTTTCCCAAAAGCGATATGTACGCCCTTTGACGGCATAAAATGGAATAGAATAAGGCTTTTTGGTATTCTTTCGAATATATTCTCCAATTAAGCTATCTCCATTAGCGACTATTTTTACTCTAAACTCTGATTCAAATACATGCCCTGGAATGACCAATGAATCTCCCAAAACTTGCACTTCATCTTTAACATACAAGTTTTCTTTCCCGTTAGAAATGATGGCTTTATTCTTGCCATCTTTTTCTACTAAAGTAAGGTTAAATGGCAACTCACCGGCTGGAAGATTGATTACTGCGATGCCTTTCCATTCGGATTTGAAAATATTCACTTGTTCCACCTGCTTTTCCTTTGGAGCACAATGTGATAATACAGCAAGTAATATTATTGGTGCGAAATAGGAGATATAATTCTTCATCTGTGTAGTTTTGAGGTGAATGACATTGTAAAGTAAAGTAAAGAATTGAAATGAAATGAATCAGAACGAAATTTTTTCTAATCTGAAGGTAATAGAATTAGCAAGTGTTTTGGCAGGACCTTCTGTAGGTCAGTTTTTTGCTGAACTTGGAGCAGAAGTCATAAAAATTGAAAACCCAATTACTAAAGGAGATGTAACCAGAAGTTGGAAATTGAAGTCTGAATCAGCAGATACGGAAACGTCTGCGTATTTCGCAGCGGCCAATTGGGGTAAGCAGCATCTTTACAAAAACTTAAAAGTCGAAACTCAACGGCAAGAGGTGATTGATTTAATTGCCAAGTCGGACATTGTAATTTGTAGTTATAAACCCGGAGATGCGAAACGATTGGGAGTAGACTATGATACATTAAAAGAAATCCATTCAACACTGATTTATGGCAACATAACAGGTTATGGAGAAGACGAGGAACGCACAGGATACGATGCGATTATTCAAGCTGAGACAGGGTTCATGTATATGAATGGGGAGCCAGGAACATTGCCCACAAAACTTCCAGTAGCAATGATGGATTTGATGGCAGCCCATCAATTAAAGGAAGGAATTTTGTTGGCTTTGTACAAAAAGGCAACAACCGGATTAGGGAGTAGGGTAGATGTATCCCTATTCGATTCAGGAATAGCCTCACTAGCCAATCAAGCAACAAATTATTTGGTGGCGGATCATTTACCAACGCAAATGGGATCTGATCATCCAAACATCGTTCCCTATGGAACTGTTTTCACCACAAAAGATTCAAAACAATTGGTTTTAGCTGTGGGGAGTGATAATCAGTTTAAAAAACTATGTCATGTTCTGAAAATCCCAGAAATGAGTGATGACACTCGTTTTATGACAAACAAATCACGTGTAAAATATCGAATAGAATTAATCTCCATTCTTGAAAAAGAAATTAAGGAACTCAACAGAGAATCATTTTTGGATTTGTTACATGCTCAAAAAGTTCCGGCTGGCGCCATTAATAATATGAAAGATTTATTTGAGTTAGAAAAAGCTAAAAAGATGCTATTGGATTATTCCAGTGGTGATTTAACAGGAGTTCGAAATGTAGCCTTTAAGATTTATTCATAATTTTTCTAGGTATCGTACAACCTTTTGCTGCGGATTTCCGTCTTGTGTGGTAACAGATGTTGCTTACAAACGTTTATACAACACAAACATGGTGCATCAAGAGGATGATAAGTTCATTATCTTTAATTGAGAGTGCACAAAAGGTAGGTTTTATTTGAAATGAAGAGAACGTTTTTTTAGTTAAAATACAACTCCATTGATCGCAAAAAGTTATATTAAGGTACTGACTTTGCTTTTTTTTACTGTTATCAGTTATAGAAGCATTGCGCAAATTACGGTAGAAGATTCAATCACCGTACAACAAATTTTAGAGACACTTCAAGGGGAAGGAGTCATCATTTCGAATCTAACGGTAGATGCTCCTTTAACTCCGGATACGTTTTTAAACATTCCAACTTCTCCAGCTTATGGAATCTTTAATGACCAATTTGGAGCATTAGGTATGAACAGAGGTATCATAATGACCAATGGTTCCGCAGTAGGTGCAGTAGGTCCCAATGATCAATCGGCAGTATCTCAAAACAATCATGACTCTGCTTATTATGATGCGAACTTGCAATCTTTGATTGATACTAACTTGCTAGATGTAGAATTAAGAGATGCCTGCGTAATCGAATTTGATATTCAAATAGCTTCTAATCTATTAGTCTTTAATTACATATTTGCATCGGAGGAATATCCTGAGTTTTTAGGCTTTAACGATGTTTTTGGTTTTTTCATTTCCGGACCAGGTATCACAGATACAATTAATATTGCCACAGTTCCAGGCACAAATATCCCCGTATCCGTTGGTGAAATTAACCATTTGGAATTCGCGCAATATTATGTCAACAATGGAAATGGAAGTACCCCTTTTGATAATCCGGATCTACAATACGATGGTTATACAACTACATTGCAGGCTAGAGCAGACGTGATTCCGTGTATGACGTATCACATAAAACTAGCGATTGCAGATGCCTCAGATAATTCAGTAGATAGCGGTGTGTTTTTAGAAGAGAATAGCTTTAGTAGTGGGATTACACCAAAATTAACCGTTAAATACGAGTACGAAAAATTTGATAGAGCGATTGAAGGATGTAATAACGCGTATGTAATTGTACGTAGAAACCGATTCAATGAAGACCAGAATAACAGACAAGTATATAAATATAAAATATCAGGTTCAGCCCAAAATGGAATAGATTATACTCAAATTACCGATAGTATAGTATTGGAAGTAGGTGAAGTAGTAGATTCAATTTTGATTGAACCATTGGTAGACGGAATCTTCGACGATAATGAGAATGTAATTCTTACCTTTTTTAGTGGATGTACAGATTCGATTTTGGATAACTCCGTGATCGTGCCAATTCATGAGTATTACAATCACCCCCTCGATTCAGTTTTTAGGTGTAATTCAAGTCCGGTCATACTCAATTTGCCTCCAAGTATTACAGACAGTCTTTATTGGCTGCCATCGGAGTATCTTAGTTGTTCAGCATGTCAATCTCCGATAGCAAATAATTCGGTAGATACGTTGTATTGGTTTTATGGTACAGATCGAGTTTCTGGCTGTCAAAGTTATGATTCCGTGTACGTGCAGGCATTTGACGTATCCGCAGATTTTTCATTTCATTTTGAACAATGTTATACAAACGTAGATGTGTTTTTTGACAACCTTTCTACGAAAGCAGATACGTTTTATTGGGATTTTGGAGACGGAGAAGAAAGCATAGAAAAACATCCCAACCACACATTTTATGCAGCAGTCAATCAAATGGAGCCTCAAGATTTTGATATTAGACTAATAGCACAGAATTTGGAGTTTGGATGCCGTGATACTATTTTTCAGTCTATAACAATTTCAAATCCAATGGTGCTTCCAAATATTATTACACCAAATGGAGATGGAGAAAATGATATTTTCACCTTAAACGGGGTCAATCACGGATGTTGGAATATTTTTATAACCAATCGATGGGGCAAAATTGTGTTTCAGCAAGATGGTTTTAAAAACAATTTTAATGCAGATCAATTAGTGGATGGAGTTTATTATTATTACTTGAAAAACACACCAGAAGATCGAGAGTTCAAAGGGTATTTTACGGTAGTAAGGTAAAACAGTTTATATCAATTTGTAATACGGAAGCAACGTTTCGTTATACGAGACATGCATGATTCTAAATAAAGAAAAGATAACATAACATGAACAGGAGAAGTTGGACTATTTTAGGAATACTGGTGTTTTTTGCCTCATCGCTTGTTTTTGGGCAAGAGAGTGGATTGAAAATTACGTTAAATGAAGTATTTATCCATCCGAAAAATAGCACAAAGAACTGGGTTGAAATAGCGCTGGTAGGATCAGCTGTCTCTAAAAGGCATAATTTGGAACTCTATTTAAGTGATGAAAACGGGGAACCATTGAAATGGAGGGTAGAGGCGAAAATGTTCAATAAATACAAATTGAAGGGAAAGAACAAACGACGTGCATATGTAGGAATTGGAAGTAAAGGGAAATTTTATCCTTTGCCATTAAGTACCAAAAGATATGCAGAAGGTTTAATCATTCTGCCAGGGGAAAAACTATATCTAACATTAAGGAAAGAAGATGGCACAAACTCAATAATAGATTCTATTTATATAGATCCATCCAAAATGGATTCAACCAAGCGAATATCTCTTAGCAGATTAGACTTAGAAAAGTCGAATACGGTAAAAAGCTATGCGGTGACCAAAAACGAGTCTAATTTAACAATGGAAGCATCCCTTCCAAAGAAATCAACAGCAGTATCTGTGGGGCCAGGATTTGGAACAGGAAAATTCAGAAGTACAGACAATCCGTCTAAGGTAGCACCGGGAATCTCTTATAATTTTGGGATCATGCGAGAACGTCCAACAAGGTTTTTACGAACACGTATTCAATACGGATTTGATTGGGCATTTGTAAACTTTTCATTTAAAAATGACATTACAGACACCTTAACAAAAGTCGTGAATGGAGAAGAACAGGTTACGATTAGAACCATTCAAACAAAAGGCAAAAAGAGCAATCGAAGAATGTCCTTTCCGATCATTTTAAATTCTGCAATTACGCCAAAGTTGGGCTTGCTAACAGGAGTTTCTCTAAACATGCTTTCTGGAGCTACGCAATCTTACACAAGCGATTTTAATTATTATGATGCGATTACAGGAGCATTAATTTCAACAACACAATTTACATCTGAAGAGGATCCGGAGTATCAGTTTTTTACTGCAGGTTACGTGTTAGGAGCACAGTATATTTTAAAAGAGCGTCACAGATTCAATTTGATTCTAATGAAGTACAATGAGTCAACCGGAGATCAATCAGGAACCGGAAAAGGAAATTCAAATACCGCTTTTTTCATCAATTACCAATTTCACTTCCATAGATCTAAAAAGCGTGTACCAAAGATGTACTACGCAGAAAAAACAAAAAGACTAAATTGGTAAAATGACTGCCGAATTAGAGCAACCCATTAATCTACAATTAATAACTCATTGACTATAGGTTAATTAGATTGCAGAATTAGATAAACCCAAGAAACCGAAGAGCCGAGAAAAAAGAGTTATTCAGTTGATCAGTTATTTCGTTGCCAATTAAGAAAGAATAATTGGAAACCGAAACACGGAATAACTGAGAAACCGAATAACCGAATAACTGAGAAACCGAAAAACCGAAAAACCGAACAACCGAAGAACCGAAAAACTGAAGAACCGAGTAACCGAAGAATTGTAAAAAAAAGTTATTCAGTTGATCAGTTATTCAGTTGATAGTTAAGAAAGAAGAACTGAAAAACTGAGGAACCGAAGAACTGAGTAACCGAGTAACCGAGTAACCGAAGAACCGAGTAACCGAGTAACCGAAAAACCGAACAACCGAAGAACTGAATAACCGAGTAACGGAAGAACTGAAGAACGGAAGAATTGTAAAAAAAAGTTATTCAGTTGATCAGTTATTCAGTTGATAGTTAAGAAAGAAGAACTGAAAAACCGAATAACCGAAGAACTGAGTAACCGAGTAACCGAAGAACCGAGTAACCGAGTAACCGAAAAACCGAACAACCGAAGAACTGAATAACCGAGTAACCGAGTAACGGAAGAACTGAAGAACGGAAGAATTGTAAAAAAGAGTTATTAAGTTGATCAGTTATTCAGTTGATAGTTAAGAAAGAAGAACTGAAAAACTGAGGAACCGAAGAACCGAGTAACCGAAGAACCGAGTAACCGAAAAACCGAACAACCGAAGAACTGAAGAACGGAAGAATTGTAAAAAAGAGTTATTAAGTTGATCAGTTATTCAGTTGATAGTTAAGAAAGAAGAACTGAAAAACCGAAGAACCGAAGAACCGAAGAACTGAGTAACCGAGTAACCGAAAAACCGAATAACCAAAAACCTCCTAAATACGCTCTTCTAAACAAAAAATTAATGCGCAGCCAACCAATCGTCACCCGTTCCAGTTTCGACCTCCAAAGGCACCTTTAAATCAGCCGCACCACTCATTATTTCCGCCACTTTAGGCGTTAAGATATCCAATTCCTCTTTAGGCACATCAAAAACCAATTCATCATGAACTTGAAGAATCATTTTCGATTTGAGTTTTTCTTTATCAAGATAGTCCTGCATTTGAATCATTGCAATCTTAATGATATCAGCAGCGGACCCTTGAATAGGAGCGTTGATCGCATTCCGCTCAGCAAAACTACGAACAGTGAAGTTTCGAGAGTTAATGTCTTTTAAATAACGTCTTCGACCATATAGAGTCTCAGAATACCCATTGTCACGGGCTAAGTTTACCGCCTTATCCATGAATGTTTTAACCGAAGAAAATTCATTGAAATAAGCGTCAATAATGTCTCCAGCCTCTTTTCTTGCGATATCTAAACGTTGAGCCAATCCAAAAGCAGAGATTCCGTAAATAATCCCAAAATTCACCATCTTAGCTTTTCTACGCATATCAGTAGTAACCTCGTCCAAACCTACTTCAAAGACTTTAGAAGCAGTACTAGAATGAATGTCAACCCCATTCTTAAAAGCCTCCAGCATATGTTTATCCTCACTATAGTGAGCCATAATCCGCAATTCGACTTGAGAGTAATCTGCAGAAAGCAATACATGATTGTCATCTGAAGGTATAAATGCCTTACGTATTTTTCGTCCTCGTTCCGTTCGAATAGGAATGTTTTGAAGATTCGGATTAACCGAGCTTAATCTTCCAGTCGCTGCTACAGCTTGATTAAAGGAAGTATGTATTTTTTTACTTTGCTCATTGACCATTTGAGGCAGTGCGTCTACATAAGTTGATTTTAATTTGTTCAACTCACGATATTCTAAAATCATATTCGCAATCGGATGATCATTCGCATACTTGACTAATATTTCTTCACCCGTAGCATACTGACCTGTCTTCGTCTTCTTAGCTTTGGTATCAATTTTCAACGTTTCAAAAAGCACTTCACCAAGTTGTTTAGGAGAGGCAATATTAAATTCAACCCCAGCCTCTTTGTAAATCGCTTTTTCAATTTCGGTGGATTCACTTCCCAATTCAATAGAGTATTTATTTAAAAACTCAGAATCCAATCGTACCCCATGAGATTCCACTTTTGCCAAAACCGGGACCAATGGAGTTTCAATATCTTGCAGTAAATCCAATTCTCCAACAGCAGCCACCGCTGGCTCAAGAAGACCTTTAAGTTGAAAAGTAACATCGGCATCTTCACAAGCATAATTGACGATAGACTCCTGCGGGAGATCACGCATATTACCCTGTTTTGCACCTTTTTTACCAATAAGTTCTGTAATAGAAACAGGAGTGTAATTGAGGTATTCTTCCGCGAGATGATCCATGTTATGTCGCTGTTCTGGAGCAACTAAATAATGCGCTAGCATCGTATCAAATATCTTACCGGTCACATTAATGCCATATCTGGCAAGAATCATGATGTCGTATTTAATGTTTTGTCCAATCTTCACAATAGAAGCATTTTCAAAAACAGGTCGAAGTAATTCAAGTTTAGCCCGAGCCTCTTTCGGATCTGGACTGAAAGGGACATAAAATGCCTCACCCGCATGATAGCAAAAGGAAGCCCCTACAATTTCCGCAATGTTGGCATCAACTCCAGTTGTCTCAGTATCAAAGCATAATTCATCCTGCATCATTAAAAATGGGATGAGTTCATTTAATTTTGCATCCGTATCGACAAAGTGATACCGTGATACGGTATTATGTAAAGTTCGTTTACGAACAGGAACTTCTTCCGATTCCTCCGCAGCTCCCATATCAAATAAGCCCATTTGATTTTCATTGGACTTAGTCGCAGTGGATTTAGCAGTAGTAGTGGATGCAGCAGGAGAGGCTGTTCCACCAAGTCGTTTCATCAATGTTCGAAATTCATATTCCTCAAACAAAGGAGTAACCTTGTCCAATGGAATAGCTGGATATTCAAGCGCAGCTTCGTCAAATTCAACAGGAACATCAAGTTTGATAGTGGCCAATTGTTTTGATAAAATTGCAAGGTCTTTATTGTTTTCAACCTTTTCTTTCAATTTACCTTTAAGCTCATCTGTATGCTCCAGAAGACCCTCCACCGAATTATATTGTGCAATAAGTTTTTGTGCTGTTTTTTCACCTACGCCAGGGATACCCGGAATATTATCGACAGCATCTCCCATTAAACCCAACATGTCAATAACTTGATCGATCTTTGCGATCTTCCATTTTTCCAAGATTTTAGGGATATCCATAATTTCAGGAGGGTTCCCCATGAAAGCTGGTTTGTAGACCTTTATTTTTTCGGTTACAAGCTGATAATAATCCTTATCAGGAGTCATCATAAACACTTCGTCAAATCCGGCGGCCTCTGCTTTCTTTGCCAATGTTCCAATGATGTCATCCGCTTCAAATCCATCCATAACCAATACAGGTATACCGAAGGCTTCAGTTAATTGTTTTACTAAAGGGATAGAGATAATAATATCCTCAGGAGTCTCTTGTCTTCCCGCTTTGTATTCCTTAAACATTTCATGGCGAAACGTAGGTGCTTTAGTATCAAAGGATACCCCCAAATGTGTAGGCTTTTCTTTCTGAATAATTTCAAGAAGCGTATTGCTATACCCATACAAGGCGCTAGTATTTAGCCCTTTTGATGAAATCCTTGGGTTCTTAATGAAAGCGTAATGTGCACGAAATATTAGCGCCATTCCGTCAAGTAGAAATAATTTCTTTTTTATGTCTTCTGCCATGTCATAAGGGTTTAATACAAATATGCTTAAAATACGGTACATCTATTATAAATTGCAACTTAATTTGTACTTTGCGGACTTTTAGACGTGCATGAAAGAAATTTTAACATTCAGTTGGGCATTTTTTGTTTCGGTATTTGCAATACCGTCCATAATCTATATTGCTCATCTAAAGAATCTTCTTGATAAACCAGACCAAAGAAAGGTGCACGACACTCTTACGCCACGATTAGGCGGGTTAGCAATCTTTGGAGGGTTTGTATCATCGTTGATGATCTTTGGGAAACTTGACGGAGGAATTCAATATTTAATAGCAGGCTGTATAATTCTATTCTTTATTGGATTGAAAGATGATATGGTAGCGGTTTCCGCATTTAAAAAATTCTTCGTTCAAATGCTTGCTGCTGGTATCATCATGTATATTGGTAAAGTTCGGATAGATAATTTTCAAGGTATATTTGGAATCCATGAATTGCCAATTGAATACAGCTATATCTTCTCATTTATTGTAATAATTGGTATTACCAACGCATTTAACCTTATAGATGGTCTGGATGGTTTAGCTGGAACGATTATATTTATAACAGCAGGAACATTTGGCTTATTCTTTTATATAAAAGGTGCGGATACACCTTACGCTTCCTATTCGTTCGTTGCTTTTAGTTTAGTAGGAGGGATATTGGGGTTTCTTCGATACAATTTTAAAAATGCCATCATCTTTATGGGGGATACAGGATCACTGATTTCAGGATTTATTATTTCGGTATTAGCGATCAAATTTGTGGAAATGAATCATATGCTAAACATGTCTGTAGAAGCATTATCTGCGTTGAAACCTCCGGTATCATCTGCTCCTGCAATAGCCATAGGTATTTTATTTATTCCCATTCTTGATACAGCAAGAGTTTTTGTTTGGAGAATTTTGAAAGGCCGATCGCCGTTTATGCCTGATAGGAATCACATTCATCACTTACTTTTATCAACAGGATTGTCGCAGCAAAATACCGTTTTGACGTTGGCCTTGCTGAATATTGCAATTATTGTATTTGTAGTAACGTTATCTCACATGGGTAATCTGTTTTTATTGGGAGCGTTAGTATCATTCTTTGCTATTCTAGTGACAATAATAGAAGTCATTGGAAGAAAACAAGCCAACCAAGAGGAAAGCCAAAAAGAAGCGATGCCAGAATCAAATATTACTCCTTAATACAATAAATATCGAAGTCACTAATATATAGGTTAAAGCGAAAAGATTTCATGACCGAACAGAACATTGTTTTACGATGTTAAAGTGAATTCAATCTGCAACATAATACGATTACTAGATACGAACAGTTGAATGCATCAAATAAGAGACCTAAAAGCTTCCAGCCTATTCCACCTGCTATGTCTTGGGTTCTTTGTGTTCATTGCCTCCATAAATTCTAATGCTCAATCGAGCTCCAATCAAATTCCTGATGAATGGGTTCAAAGGGGTAATTTGTTTGAAATTAGTCTGGATCGATATCGTTTGGATGATAAAATCGTTTTTGAAGCGAATGGAAAGAGGGGAGACGCGATTTTTATTGATCAAGCGTTGGTATTCCTGTTCGAAAAGGATTCCGTAATACATATGGATAAAAGAGAATTAATGGAAGTGTTTGGTCCTAAGAACTCCATTAAGTTTGCTTTTTATAGCAAGAAAATAGAATTCCAATCTGAATTTGGATTTAAAATTGACAAGGTCGAAATTGTTGATCGAATTAATATCATTGCTACAGAGCGACCAACTTCGGAAAGGACATTTTATGGATTCCTTTTATTAGGCTTATTGCTATTCTTTGGGATATTGAGATTCCTTTTTCCTGAATATTTTGGTTTTGTTGTCACGAGTTTAAGGTCTACTATTGGATATGATTTACAGTCTAATTTTAATAATGGAGCAATCTTACTTTCAGTAGTCGTTTCAGCAATTATATTTTCGTTTGTATACGTAAATGGTCTTGGAGAATTTGAATGGATGAACCTAGCAATAGGTTTTGGATCAATTGTCCTATTTATAGCAATAAAGTTTATGTTCAATCGCATTATGATCTTTGCTATGGATCAAAACGAATTGCTTACAGGCTTTTATTTGGATTGGCTGTTTAACATAATTAGAATGTCATTTCTATTAATAGTATTGTATGTTTTTATGGGACTATTGGCCATAGACGTATCTTGGTTTTATGAAGTGGCACCGATACTAGTAATATTGATTCCTACCATAGGAAGTATTTTGACAGTAATAAAGAATATTAAATTATTGCCTTTTAATTATTTATTTTTGTACCTTTGCGCCCTCGAAATTTTGCCTGCGTCAATATTGGTTCAGGCTTTATAGTAATTAGCTAAATATTATAGGTCGAAGGTATTATGGGAAATCCAGTGAAAAAAGTAGGCAGTATTTTAGTATCTCAACCTGCTCCCAAAGATTCTACTAACACATATCAAAAATTGGCCGAGAAGTATAGTCTTCAAATAGACTTTAGGCCGTTTATTCAGGTAGAACCCGTTACCTTTAAAGAATTTCGGAAATCAAAAATCGATATTTTAGCGCATTCTGCGGTAATATTTACAAGTCGAAATGCAGTTGATAATTACTTTCGAATTTGCGAAGAAGCAAAAATCGAAGTGCCAACGGATATGAAATACTTTTGTATTTCAGAACAAACAGCCAATTATCTTCAAAAATATATCGTACTAAGAAAGCGTAAGTTGTTCGTAGGAAAACGAACTGCTGTAGATTTATTAGAGGTTATTGCGAAGCATAAAAAGAAAGAGAAATTCCTTTTTCCTTGTTCGAATATACGAAAGGATGATATTCCAAATTTCATGATTAAGAATGGTTTGGATTACAGCGAAGCAGTTATTTATAAAACCGTTGCAAGTGATTTATCCGATCTTGCCGACGTGAATTATGATATCATAGCGTTTTTTAGTCCATCAGGTATTAATTCTTTATTTATGAATTTCCCTGATTTCACTCAGAATGGAACGCGAATCGCAGCATTTGGACCAACTACAGCTAAAGCAGTAGAGGATGCAGGTCTTAAATTAAACATTCAGGCTCCACAGCCCAATGCTCCTTCAATGACAGGTGCAATAGAGTTGTATATCAAGAAAGCCAACAATATTTAATAATTCATCCAGCCAATACAATAATAATACACCTAAAAAATCGGGTTTATTATTCCGAAATGTTAAAATTTCGTACTATCTTTAGAGCCTCAAATAGAAAAGTTGGTATGAAGAAAATATTTTTTTCGGTTATTTTATTGTCATCACTTGCAGTATTTGGTCAGCAAGAGGCACATTTCACGCAGTACGCATTTAATCAATTGTATGTGAACCCGGCTTTCGCGGGTGTCAGTAATCCTGTGCATGGAAGAGGGACAGAGTTTCGCATGATTCATCGTACTCAGTGGTTAGGATATTCTCCGTCTTTGATAGATCAAGGAGGAAGTCCTACTACTCAAATTTTCTCAACAGATGCTTATCTTCAAAGTATTGAAGGTGGAGTTGGATTGACAATTCTAACAGATAAAATTGCATTGCAGAGATTTACGGCGGCACAGCTTTCGTTGTCTAAGCATATCACAATCAAGCCAAGACATATTTTAAGTATTGGTTTACAAGGGTCGGTATCGTCCAATCGATTTGATGCAGGATGGAGACCACCGGATAATGGTACATTATATACAGATGATGCCATTCCTCATCCAAGAAATGCAGCAGGAGACATATTGATGGATCAATCAGCGTTTACTCAAGGGTTCGCGGATGCAGCAGCAGGTATTTGGTATGAAACACCAGATTATTATGCTGGAATCGGTATGAACAGGTTGTTGGATAAAAAATTCGATTTCAACGATCCAAATGGAACAGGAGGATTTAGAAAGCATATGTACATTTCAGCGGGATATCGCATCGATGATGTATATAACTGGGTATTCATGCCTACTTTATTAATTAAGTCAAGTCTATCTAAAGGGTCTTCCTTTGATTTAGGAGGTGTGGCTACTTATAAGAATGACATGTGGGGTGGATTGAATTTTAGACAAGGAGATTCATTTGGGATATTGCTTGGGAAGAGCTTTAAAACAAATAAATCAGCGAAAATTAAGCAATTAAGATTGGGGTATGCTTTAGATCTAACGATCAAAGGTGCTGCTGCAAAAGGCTTAACGAGTCATGAAATCATGCTCACATATGCTCTGCCAAGAGCAATCGATAATTTACCTCCGGCGATTCACACGCCTAGGTTTCAGTTTTAGGAAAGAAGCACGTAGGTGCTAAAATTGTGCGAAATAATTTTGTCTTTGTTAAGATAATAATTAACTTGCAATATCGTTTATAGTTTAGGATAGGAAAAAAACGTAGAATAGTTATGAATAAATTGATTTATGCAGCCAGTATACTGGCAGCTGGATTATTGTCTGCTTGTGGCGGAGGTGGTTCAGTACCTACAGAAGGAACCGGGGATTTGGTTGGAGCTGGAGAAAGAGAGGGATGGGTACAGACTGTTCCGTACGGGATGGTGTATTGTATACCAGGTACGTTTCACATGGGACAGGCCGATCAGGATGTTCCTGCAACACAAATTAACTTTAACAAACAGGTTACCATTGGTGGTTTTTACATCGATGATACCGAGATTACAAACAACGAATATCGTCAGTTCATGAATGTGATGCTGACTGATTCTGTTGATGTATTAGGTTTGGATAAAATTATGGATGAACTTTATCCAGATACAAATGTTTGGATGAAAGATTTCTCACACCATTATGGAGATCCAATGATGGAATACTACTACTGGCACCCGGCTTTTGATGATTATCCGGTGGTTGGAGTAGATTGGTATGCTTCTAGATATTTCTCAGAATGGAGAACAGGGTATATGAATGCTTGGAGAAATGATAATGGAATGTGGTCAATGCCTAACTTTCGTTTGCCGTCTGAAGCAGAATGGGAATATGCTTCTAGAGGTAGTAGAGATATGGCGAAATATCCTTGGGGAGGTCCTTACCTTCGAAACGCAAAAGGATGTATGCTTGCAAACTTTAAGCCAGGTCGAGGTAACTATTATGATGATGGTTTTCAGTATACAAGTCCTGTAGCATCTTATTTCTCAAATGATTTCGGAATCTATGATATGGCAGGTAATGTGTCAGAATGGACAGAAGATGCTTTCTTTGAAGCAGCTGTGCCGATCGTATGGGATTTGAACCCAACTTACTGGGATGAAACAATTGATAAAAAAGTGATTCGAGGTGGATCATGGAAAGACGTAGCGTACTACTTGGAAACAGGAACCAGAACGTATGAATACGCTGATACTTGTCGTTCATTTGTAGGATTTAGAAATGTGATGACGCAATTGGGACGTTCTTCAGGATTCGAATTTTAAGATATCGAATTGACTGTTTAGACTTAACAAACACAAAACAATACAATACAAATTTTATTTAACTTTTAACTTAACAATTTAACAAAAAACTAGGAAGATTATGTCTGTTAAAAAAGGAACATTTATGTATACATTAGAGGTAAAAATTATGCCTAAAGTATACGGTTGGGGGGCTGCTGTTGTAATTCTGGGAGCGATGTTTAAGATTATGCACTGGCCTGGAGCAGGAGCAATGCTTGTACTTGGATTAACCACGGAAGCAATAATCTTTGCAATTTCTGCATTCCAGCCACCACATCTTGATCCAGCTTGGGAAAAAGTATATCCTCAATTGGCTGATGAAGAAGAAGAGTACGAATATATTGAAGAAGGGGAGGATGCAACTCCAGAAAATGTTTCTAAGAAGCTTGATGCTATGATGGCTGATGCAAACATTACAGAAGAAACTATTTCTAAATTAGGATCAGGTTTAAATAGCCTTAGCACAAACGCTGCTAAAATGGGTGATTTGACAGATGCTTCTGTTGCTACGAGCGAATATGCTACTAACGTAAAACAAGCTGCTTCTTCAATGGTAGAAATGAATGCTGCTTACGGTGCTGCTTTAGATTCAATGAAATCTATGTCTTCAGCTGCTGGTGATTCTGAAGCATATCAAAATGCAATGCAGGAAATCACTAAAAATCTTGGTGCAATGAATGCAATGTATGAAGCTGAATTGAATGATGCTAATAGCCATATTAAGTCTATTAATAAGTTCTACGGTACGCTTTCAGGAGCTATGGAAAACATGGCAGCTGCAGGTGAAGATACTGAGCAGTTAAGAAGTGAAGTTACTAGCTTAACCTCAAACTTGTCTTCTTTGAACAATGTTTATGGAAACATGCTTTCAGCTATGAAAGGGTAATCACCTTTTTATAACTGATATTAAATTAATTAATTGTTTAACATAAATCTAAACCAAAGAAATTATGGGAGGAGGTAAAGAAACGCCAAGGCAGAAAATGATCGGGATGATGTACCTGGTACTTACTGCACTATTGGCGATGAACGTAAGTGCATCTATTCTCCAGAAATTTGCTTTCTTGGATGGTTCCCTGCATTCTGCAATGGAATTAACCGTAAAAAGAAATGAAGGTAAAATTTCTGATATTGATGCATCAGTAAAAGAAAGAGGTGAAAAGCCTAAGGAAGTGAAAATCCTTAAAGAAGCTCACGAAGTAAGAGAAGAAACTGAAAAAGTGATCACATACATTGAAGGCCTAAAAGAGGCGATGATAACACAGTCTGGTGGACCTGCAGAAGGGGGAGGAATGATCCCTGGTGCAAAAAACAGAGACGTTGTTATGACAATGATGCTTGGTGGAGCGAAAAATGGTAAAGCTTATGAATTGAAGAAAAAGTTGAATGGATTTGTTGATTTTATTAATCAGCACGCTCCTGAAGCTCGTAAGCACAAGTATTTCGCTTTAGATGGAAAAGAAGATCCATTGGCAAAAGATGATCCAGAACAAAATGGAAAAGATTTTGCTGAATTGAACTTTGAAGAAACTCCAACAATTGCAGCATTGGCAGTATTGTCTCAGTTGCAATCTAAAGTGTCTACATATGAATCTGAAGTATTAGCTGAACTAGGTGGTTTAGTTGGAGCATCAGATTTTAAATTTGACATTGTATCGTTTGGTTCTAAACCAACATCTCAAGTTGTAGCTGCTGGTACTAAGTATGAATCAGAAATCTTTATTTCTGCAACATCTAGTACTATTAAGCCTAAAATGAGATGGAAACATTATGGTGGTAAAGAATTTACTGCATTGGATTCTTCAAAAATTATTGGAGGAGTTGGTGTAATGGATTTCAGAGCTACAGGTGGAGCTTACGATAAAGATGGAAATGCTAAGAAAAAATGGATCGGTGAATTAGAATTCAAAGGACCTGAAGGAATGGTGGTATTCTCTGATACTGTTGAGTATACAGTGTCTAAGCCAGTAATTCAGATTCAATCTGCATCGGTATCTGCTTTATATCTTAACTGTGGTAACAAATTGAATGTTCAGGTTCCTGCATTAGGTGAGGAATACAAGCCTTCATTTGGTGTAACAGGTGGTACTCGTATTGTGGGTAAAGACAAAGGATTCGTTACTATCGTTCCTAGTTCTCCTAAAGTAGTATTGTCTGTAAGCAGTGGTGGAGCTTTAATTGGAAAGCAAAACTTTAAAGTTAGAAAGATTCCATTGCCTACCATTCAGATTTTGAGCAACGGACGTAAGATTAACATGAAGACTGGATTTAAATCTTGTCCTCGTTCCTTACAGTTCAAAGCAATTCCAGATGCTTCGTTTAAAGAATTTCTTCCAGATGACGCAAGATATCAAGTTGTGGCTGGTACGGTTGAATTAGCTCGAGGTAAAAGAATTGTAAAGAAAGCTAAAATCAAAGGTGGTAAAGCGAACATGTCTGCATTGAAAGGTGCTGCACGTGATGGTGATCGTATCATTGTTGAGATTAAGAAAGTGAACAGAAAGAATTTCCAGAAAAAATCGGAAACAGTAAGAGGTTTAGGAGCCTTAATTTATCAGCTTCCAATAAACAGCTAAGTTTATTGGGAACTGTTAAAATGTATGAATAAATAAAGAGAAAGAAATTATGAAAAAATTAGTTTGTGCTTTGATGGTAGTGGTGGGAATGAGCGGCAGCATGTTTGCTCAAGAAGACTATGCGGAAAACGGGGGATTTAATCCAAATTCTGTTCGACCAATTCATGTTTCACAACAAATGTTTAGAAAAACTTTGTGGAGAATGATGGATTTGAGAGAACCACAGAATAAAGGATTCTTTTCAACGACTCGTGAGATTTCAACAATTTTAGTGGATGGTGTTAAAGCAGGGAAAATTACTCCTTACGTTAATGATTCACTTACTCGTACCATGAAAATTGAAGAGTTCATTAAGAATATCACACTTGCAGGAGCAGAGGATGATGAGTTTGGGGATGATGGAGATGATGAATGGGGAGACGAAGATGGAGGAGATGATGAATGGGGAGATGACGAAGAAGGTGATGATGATTTTGGTGATGAGGATGGAGGTGATGATGAGCCAATTAGTAACGAGTACTTATCTAAGGATTTATATCAACTTGAAATTAAAGAAGATATGATCTTCGATCGTAAAAGATCAAGAATGTACTATGATATTCAAGCAATGACTCTTTATGTACCATCAGACAACCCAGATAACCTTAAAGGGGTTGAGATCTTAATAGCAGCTTTTAAGTATCAGGACATGGTTAAGTTGTTCAGAGAAGATAAAAGAGCTATTTGGTTCAACCGTGAAAACAATGCAGAGCACAAAAACATGGAGGATGCATTTGACTTGAGATTATTCTCTTCATTTATTAGAAAGGTAGATAACCCGGATGATTTATTTATTGAAGATATCGAAGGTTCACCTGAAAAAGGTATTCTTGGATCCCAGAAAAAAATGTTCGAACTTATGGAGTTAGAGCATAATATGTGGGAATTCTAATCTAGTTTTAATAGACTTAATTGATCGGTTTGGAAACAAACTGTTTGATAATAAGAAAAAGGGAGTTGTTAATTCAACTCCCTTTTTTTATGGCCTTTAATAAAAGGGTAGTTTTAGAAGGGCCGATTAAATCATCAAGTTCCCTACGGTCAGCACTAGCAATATTATTAAGGGACTTGTATTTTTTGAGTAGCATGTCCATGCTTTTTTCTCCTATACCTTTAATATTAGCTAATTGTAGATCCATGGAGTGGGAGTCTCGCTTAGAACGATGAAAAGTAATAGCAAAGCGATGCGCTTCATCTCGTAACCGCTGAATCAATTTTAGGGTAGTTGATTTTTTACTTATATATATTGGAAGCTCATCTCCTGGATAGTAAATTTCTTCCAATCGTTTAGCAATGGAGATAACAGTAACTTTGCCTTCAAGATTCAATTCCTTAATAGACTCCATAGCGCTACTTAACTGTCCTTTACCGCCGTCAACTATGACTAGCTGAGGCAATGGTGTATTTTCTTCTATAAGTCTCTTATATCGCCTGTAAACAATTTCTTTCATAGAACCGAAATCATCAGGTCCCACTACCGTTTTTATATTGTAATGTCGATAATCCTTTTTAGCTGGTAGACTGTTTCGAAAGCATACCATTGATGCTACCGGACTTGTACCCTGGGTATTTGAATTATCAAAACATTCAATGTGAACTGGAATCTCTTTAAGATTTAAGTCTTTCTTAGCTTGTTCTAATATGGTTAAACCACTATTCTTCTTATTGCTGGCTTGCTGTTGTTTCTCACGTTCAAGAATGAAGGTTAAACAGTTTTTAATAGACAATTGAAGCAACTTAAGTTTATCCCCTCGTTTTGGAATTTCAATTGACACAATTTCTTCCAAACTGGGAAGAGCTACATTCGCAATAAAAGTTTTCTGGAGAAAATCCGCTCCTAAACTTAACACATAGCGTTCCAAAATTTCAGATTCAGATTCCTCTAGTTTTGCTTTAGCTTGAATCGTGTTGGTTGAGATAATCATCCCATTTAGAATCTCTAAATGATTAATTACGAAAAGTGTATTCCTGGATTTAATGGAGACAACCGATAAACTTTTAATGGTTGTACTCACGATCGTTGAACGACTTTGGTAATTATCTAAACTATCAAGTTTTCGTTTAATTGTCTCTGCTTTTTCAAATTCATAGTTGCTGGAGAAAGTTTCCATTTCGCCCTTCAAATATTGCTTAGTAGCTTGAAGTTTTCCTTGAAGAATATTTTTACACGCATCAATGTATTGCATGTAATTTTCTTCTGCTTCATTATCAACACAAGGTCCATTACAGTTTCCAATTTGAAACTCGAGACAGGTTTTATATTTCTTAGCTTGAATATTTTCTTCGCTAAGGTCATAGGTACAAGTCCGTAAAGGGTAGATATTATGAAACAATTCCATAAGGGTGCTTACGGTTGTGACACTTGAATAAGGCCCGTAATAAGTACCCTTCATATCCTTCTTTCGAGTACTTATTACTCTTGGGAACCGCTCTTTTAGAATGCAGATAAATGGATAACTCTTACCGTCTTTAAGTAAAATATTATACTTAGGTTGAAGTTGCTTGATAATGTTGTTTTCAAGCAATAACGCATCCGTTTCATTTTCAACCACCGTGTACTCCATTCGTTTAATTTGCCGAACAAGGTTTTTTGTTTTGCGATTGAGTGCACTATCTTTGTTAAAATAACTAGCAACGCGCTTCTTTAAATTTTTGGCCTTACCAACATATAATATGACATCACTTTCGTCAAAATATTTGTAAATACCAGGTTGATGTGGTAATGAAGCAATTTTATCTTGAAGTGTAATCACGTGACTAATTCGTATTTGAAAGATTTAATGAAAGTATCCTGATTAGAATAATCTAATCCACGTCTTCGAGTTCTTCGTTTTCTTCCATCATAAGAATCGCATTGTTCATGAGTGAATCAACTACGGTACTATCTCCAAGTTGACAATAACGGGCACCAACTTCATCCACTTCTGGTCGAAATGGATCTGTAGAAATACCGGATTCAGGATCATCATAAAGTGATTTCAAATAGTGACCAAATATTGGTAATGCTAATCTAGATCCTTGTGCCATCGATCCACCTCGGAAATGTACACGGTCATAATCTGCACCTACCCAAATTCCTGTTACTAATTCCGGTGTAACCCCCATAAACCAACCATCACTAGCGTTATTCGTTGTTCCAGTTTTCCCCCCAATTTGATTCGTGAATTCCCATTTCTCACCACCCAATTCTTTGGCATTACTACCTCTAAGACGCATAGCCGTTCCACTAGGCCACCCTTTCGAGTTCTTGTAGATTGGAGAAGTAGCCCCCTGTAACATGTATGCCATTTTATTTGCAGAAGATTTGGAAATGACTTGTTTTTTCTTGGATTTAAAACGTGCCACGACATTCCCATCTTTGTCTTCGATGCGAGTGATCAAAATAGGTTGAATTTGATATCCTTCATTGACAAAAGTACTATAGGCTCCAACCATTTCCAGTACATTTACATCGCTTGTTCCAAGACATAGTGCCGGATTAGCTTCCAGCTTAGATTTAATACCACAGTACTTCGCATACTCTATCAGTTTACGCGCACCAATTTTCTCCATTAATTTACCAGCTATGGAATTTTTTGATTCTGCTAAACCTCTTCGTAAAGCGTAATTTTTGTTAGAAAAGGTATTGCTATAGTTAGGAGGACTCCAGTATTTACCGTCTCCAGTAGGTATAAGGACTTTTTCATCACGGATACTATCGCAAGGGGAAAGATTGGCCCAATCTAGGGCAGCAAGATATAGGAATGGTTTAAACGTAGATCCGGGTTGATTCATGCTTCCGTTGACATGGTCACGTTGGAAAAATTTAAAGTTGATCCCTCCTACCCATGCTTTAATGTGACCTGTATTTGGATCGATAGAAGCCATTCCGGTATGTAAAAATTTCAAATAATGACCTACTGAATCAATTGTGCTAAACACCGTGTCACGTGGACCATCCCAATCTAAAACGATCATGGGCCTTTTGACATTTAAATAATAATTTAATGAGTCACTTTTAGAACCATATTTCTTTTTTAGAGATCGATAAGCATAGGTGTTTTTCAACCTTCTTTGAAAGAATGATTTGTCTTCTTTTCCTCCTTCCGTTCGCCACGGGTTTTTCCCCTTCCAATGTTTAAAAAACTGTTTTTGAAGAATGCTCATATGCTTATGAACCGCAACCTCCGCTTTTTGCTGCATATTCGTATTGATCGTGGTATATACTTTTAATCCATCCCCATAGAGATCATAGCCATTCCGCTTGCACCATCGCATTAATTCCTTTCTAATTTGAGCTCGAAAATAGGGAGCTAAACCATTTATGTGATTTTCAACTCCAAAGTTTAAAGTAAGAGGTAATTCTTGAAGAGAATCTTTTTCTTGTTCGGTAATGAAATCATATTTTCCCATTTGACCCAATACAATGTTTCGTCGTCTCTTTGAATTTTTTGGATTCAATTTTGGATTGTAAAAAGTATTGGCTTTTAATATTCCGACTAATACAGCAGCCTCTTCTTTTTTAAGCTGAAAAGGGTGCACTCCAAAATAGGTTTTAGCCGCAGATTTAATGCCGAAGGTGTTATGACCAAAACTGACCGTGTTTAAATACATAGCCATTATTTCTTTTTTAGTATATGCTCTTTCTAGGCGCGTAGCGATAATCCATTCTTTTATTTTAATCGTGGGTTCTTCCCATTTACTTTCATACGCAGGGCCACGATATTCTTTGCTATCTCTCATGTCAAAAATATTCTTAGCCAATTGTTGGGAGATTGTACTCCCGCCTCCTTTTCGATTAAAAGTTGCAATTCCGAATACCATTCTTGCCAAGGCCCGTAAATCAACACCAGAATGTTCATAATATCGTTCATCTTCGGTTGCAATTAATGCATCAAATACATTGGAAGATATTTCGGTGTAATCTACTTCTGTTCGGTTCTCTCGAAAGTATTTGCCTAATAGTACACTGTCAGCAGCGTATAATTCAGAGGATTCATCATTTGTTGGATTTTCTATAAACTCAATAGGAGGCATTCCTCCAAAATAATCATTGAAGTCATATTTTACCATGTAAATCAGTGTAGTGAAACTAAGAGTACCTCCTAGAAAGCCAACCCAAATTAGGATGATAAGACGTTTAATCAGTTTGCTCATAAGAATGATAAATAAGGCTTGAATATTATATTATGGATAAAATTAGTCAATTTTTCGAAACCGTCCATACATTTGATAACCACAATAATTTAGACTTTCAAAGAAAAGGAACTGTACTTTGGTTTTCCTTGATCGATACATGGATGTGGTAGTAGGTGATGGGAATGCTGAAATTTTCAATTGATCACACATGCTCATAGCTCTTTTCATATGATAGGGGTCAGAGACAATTAGGCTTGACGTTAATTGACCTTGTTCCATCAATTTCCTGGCAAATTTTAAATTTTCATATGTAATGACAGATTGTTCCTCAATCAAAATGTGATTTGGTGCCATTCCCAGATTCGTTAAATATGTCCTTCCTATTTTACTGTCAGATTGATTACCATTCTTGCCATAGCCACCGGTAATTAGTACACGTTTGACCTTTCCTTGAGTATATAATAGAAAAGCGTGATTTAAGCGTTCTCTAAATACGGGAGACACCTTCTGGTCTTTAGTAACACCGGCTCCAAGCACAATGGCAACATCAGCTTTGTTTGTACTACATTCTGTTTTGGAATAGTCTCGAATCTGGAATCCGTTACAAAGTATCCAAAACCAAGTCAGTCCCAATAAGAGATTGGAAACCCAAACGATCGATGATTTCTTAAACATGAATTGCACGTGGTAAAATTAACCAAAGTACATTCAAATATGGATTGGAATTATTATTCGCGAGTGTTGGTCTATTATTCGCAAATGCAAAGATTAAATGTCCTCCTCATCATCGTCTCCATTGTCTTCTAGAATAATAGGAGCAGCTGTTCCCGACGAATCTGATTTCAAGTATCTACCTTGTGAACAAGCTGCTTTTCCAATTAAATCCACTTCTTCGGGGAAATTCATTGGGACTAAACCAGAAGTAGAATCGGAGAATGCGGCTTTTAAGAAATGTCCGAATACAGGCATAGCCATTCGAGAACCTTGACCATAGTTTCCATTTCTAAAGTGTACATTCCGATTATCTGCACCCGTCCAAACACCTGTTACTAGGTTAGGCATTACACCCATAAACCATCCATCGGAGTTGTTACTTGTTGTACCGGTTTTCGCACCTATGTCATTGGTAAATCTCCATTCTTCCCCACCAAGTTCATGTTTGTTTCGAGTTCGTAGTCGAATAGCTGTTCCCAAGGCATCATTGGTTTTTGGATCTTTGTAGTCCCAAGATGTTGCTCCTTGCAGCATGTATAACATAGTTTGTGCTGATCTTTTGGAAATCACCTGTTTTGGAATGTTTTTGTAAGAGGCAATTATGTTTCCGTTTTTATCTTCAATTCGAGTAATGTAAATTGGTTTGTTGTAATTCCCTTCATTCACAAACGTACTATATGCCGCAATCATTTCGATTAATTTAGCTTCCCCAGTACCAAGACATAGCGAAGGAACAGCAGGTAATTCGGTAGTCAATCCCAATTTTCGAGCATAAGAAACAGCTGTAGTTTCACCAATCCGTTGCATGATCTTGGCCGCGATGACGTTCTTAGATTCAGCTAATCCTTGGCGCAATGTATAATTCCGTTGTGTATAGACTTTATCAAAGTTTTGTGGAGCCCACGCCTTTGGTTTAGATTCTCCATCTACGTCCACATCAACCGTAAAGGTCACAATATCATCTAAAATACTATCACAAGGAGACATGCCGTTGTCGATGGCTGCAAGATAAATGAACGGTTTAAAAGTGGAACCGGGCTGTCTGGATCCAGTTCGGACATGATCATATTGAAAGTACTTGTAGTTTATACCACCTACCCATGCCTTAATGTGCCCATTTCTAGGGTCCATAGACGCCATACCACAATGTAAAAAATGCATGTAATATTCGATGGAATCCATTGAGCTGAACACAGTATCAATATCGCCATTCCAGCTAAAAACCTTCATGGGCTTCTTAATGTTCAATTGATAGTCAATGGAATCCTGATTTTCGCCATACTTCTTTTTTAGTTTCTTATATCGTTGAGAACGCTTTATAGCTCTCATTGGAGTATCTTCCATCACATGACCATCTTCATCACGCCATGGTTTTTTATCCTCCCAATGTTCAAAAAAACGTTGTTGCAAAATCTTCATATGTTGAGAAACAGCGTTCTCGGCCATTACTTGCAATTTGGTGTCGATTGTTGTATAAATCTTTAGTCCGTCGGAGAAAAGATCATATCCATTTTGTTTACACCAATACATCAATTGGTTTCGTACTTGAGTTCGGAAATAAGGAGCTAATCCACCCACGTGATTTTCGATTCCGTAATGAAGCGTTAAATCTAATTTTTGCAATGAATCTTTCTCAGATTCATTGATTTTATCATATTTATACATTTGAGCTAGCACGACATTCCGTCGAACTTGAGAAGCCTCAGGATGCACAATCGGGTCATTATCTCCCGGTGCTTTTAGCAGTCCAACGAGTACTGCAGCTTCCTCCTGTTTTAATTCACTGGGTTCAACTCCAAAGTAGGTTTTACTAGCCACTTTAATTCCAAAGGAGAGTCGACCAAAATCAACCGTGTTTAAATACATGGTAATGATTTCCTTTTTAGTATAGGCTCGTTCTAATCGTACCGCCACAACCCACTCTTTGATTTTAATGGTCACCTTACGCATTAGAGAATTATTGTAGGCGTTACCACGAAAGCGCGTTCGTTTACGCATCCTGAAAATGTTTTTGGCAAGCTGCTGGGAGATGGTACTTCCTCCACCACTTAAATCTCCAGAAACAATTCCTTTTAAGACTCTTCCCATTGCACGGAAATCAATTCCCGAATGTTCATAGAATCGAATATCCTCTGTGGCCAATAAGGCGTTAATTAATTTGGGAGAAATGTCTTCGTATTCAACGTTTGTTCGATTTTTCCGGTAATACTTTCCAAGCAAAATACTGTCCGATGAAAATAATCTCGAGGATAATTCAGAATTGGGGTCTTCGATAAAATCGATACCCGGTAATTCTCCAAAATAACCAAAAGAGTTATTTTTGACCATGAAAACTAATGCGGTGAAACTAAACGTACCGATCAGAAAACCGGCCCACAGAAGTATTAATAAACGCTTGATCCACTTAAACATAAAGGCGATGATACAACAAACGCCTAAAAGTAGTTATTTTTAAAGAAAGTTGAATATTCTTTTAGTGCTTTTGTATTGCGGAGTTTAATGAAGTTTTTAATGGTGATGCAATATGCTTCGATTTCTACTTTGTCATTTTCGACAATCTTAGGCATGTCAATTTTTTGCAAATACTTTAATCCATCCTGTCGATTAGCAAAGGTACGAACGAAATAGATGTCTAAATCGGCGTTAAACGGCACTGGTCCTTTCAATTCTTTTCCTGGGAATTTGTATAAATTGTTGAACTCACCAATGTTTACCTTTACATCATTAAGAGAAATTCCTTTGTTTTTGGGAACAAAGAATATGAAATATTGTTTGTCATCAACGTACTCATCATAAATCTGAACTTGTGCAGAATCAGATACTTTCACTCCTCCATTTACTTCTCGTTCGATAAACGCTTCGCATTCTTTTAAATAAGCTTGTGCTGTCGCTTTTAATTTACTCGACTTGTATTTCTTGATGTAGTCATTAAGTTGTTGTTTATAAATAATTAAGCCCTTGATTTTACTCGTATTCAAAATACGCAACAATGCGATTTTGTCATGGATGTAGTTTTCCGGATATTTAGTTTCAATCTCATCACACGTTTCAACGGATTCATGATATTGACCTCCTTCGTACATTTTATAGGCTTTGTCGTACATCAATTCGGCTTGCTTATTGAGTTGCCAGTTTTTCGTCAAATAATCTGGATCCAATACAAGTTTGGCGAATAAAGATTCCGGGTAGTTTGTTAAGATTAGGTTTTTGTAATAATCTGATTTTGTCTTATTAATGTCCTTATTGATAATGAAAAGTATATAATAGACTTCAATTTTCTTTTTGTGCTCAGGAAAACGTTTCAGTAATGTCTCATAAGTTTCTGAAGCTCGTTCAAGTTCTTCTAATTTTAAGTGATAGATACTCCCCAATTTACTAAGTGCATCTTCAATTTTCTTATTAGATGCGGCTAATGCAGCGGGAGTAAATGGAATGTTTTTTAACACTTCGTTACGTAACTTCAGTAAGCGTGCCGCCTCTTTTGCTTCTTTATCTTCCGTACTTAGATTATTGTCTTTCGAATTGTTTTGGGCAGATGCGCTACTGTCAATATCTTCTGGGTCTTCATCTTCCTCGGTGAAAAATTCCTCTTTATTAACCCTTCGCCAATTATCTTCGAGTTTTCGCTCTCCCCACTTGGAGTTAAACTCTGCTCTTCCTTTCGCGATCATGGTTGGATTATAAAAATACCAAGCGTTTGGTCCATTTAATAAACCGCTGTTGTCAATAGCTTTATCTTCCTCCTTCTTTTTCTCCCGTTCATTTTTTAATTCTTCCAAACGCCGTTTTCGTTCTTCTTCCTTCTTTATATTAAAATCGATTAAATCTACCAATTGACTGGAATCCATTCTGGCCATAGTTTGTAGGCTATCTTCCATTTCAATAATGGCTAGTTGCGTTACAAATTCTTGAAGAATTTTGGTTCGTTTTTTAATTGCTAGATAATCAGGTTCATCTTTTGTGAGGAACATCATCGTCGAATCATAATAAGCAGCAGATTTTCGATAAAACTGAAGCTTTTCGTAGTAGATTTCACCTAGCATCAAATACGAATAGGCCTTTTGATTTACATTTGAAGTACTGTTTTGTACAGATTCATTTAAATAGACAATGGCTTGTTCCGTTTTGTTTTGCTTCATTTCAAACTTGGCCATTTCATAGTAAATCTTATCCTTATAATCGATGTTTTTAATATCTCTCAAAAGTTTCTTAAAGTATTTACGAATTTTCTTGACGCCTCCCTGATTTTCCAGATTGGCTACTTGTGCCATGTTTAGCTTGCAGTAAAATTCCAGTTCATATTCTGGATTTGTGCGAAGACATTTCTTATAGTGGTAATAAGCGTCATCGTTTTGTTCGAGTTTTTGAAAAATTTGTCCAGCAATGAAATTGGATCTAGACCGATTTCTTTTCGTAGTGGCATTTTCAGCAGCGATTTTAATATTTTCGGCAAAAGGAGAGTCGTAATCAAGTTTTTGGTATAGTTCACATTCTGATAAGGCAAGCAGTTCCTTGTTTTCCTTATTTAAATCAATCTTTTTAATATGATTGATTACCCCCATTGCAAATTCCATTTGATCTGTAGCACTAAAGGAACGCGCTAGCCAAATTAATGCCTCAGCTTTATCCTGGTCATCTTCCGAAATAGTGTTTACATATTTAAAGGCAATGATCGCTTTTTCAAATTCCTTCTGATAAAAGTTAGTTTTACCAATTAGAATGTAGCAATTGTCAACCCATTTGCTATTCTTATGATATTGAATAGGGAGTGAAGCCTTTTTATACGCCTCTTCCAAAACCGGTTTAATCGATCCGACCGTAGATTTTTCTAATGGTGTATATACCCTTAACACCCGATTGAAATTATCCTTTTTTGCATGAAATATTGTGTTTTCAGCTTCGCGGATTTTTTCTTTGGATAGATAGTATCCATTGTACCTAGCATTGGTATTATGCCAAAGCAAACTTGTAAAAGTCTTCTTATGCATGGAACAGCCCGATAATAGCAAGCTAATCAGGGCGAGATATGGAAAGATTTTTTTCAACGGTTTAATAACTTATCCGAGCGTGTTTTATTTTGCAAAAATGCACATTATTTGCAAAAATACAGGAATTAACCCTAAATTTACGCCGAATTTACGAACTGGTAAGGGTGAAACAAAGAAAAACATTGTCGGGTTGGCTTACAAGTCGCTATTTGTTAATCATACGAAATGAAGAAGATTTTGCTGAGAAAAGCACTTATAACTTCACATATGCCCGTTTGATTGTATTTAGCACCATAATCTTTATTGCAATTTTTTCTATTGCACTTTTAGCTTTTAATACATTGCTTGGTAAATGGATGGATCCAAGATACGCTCAGAAAGTAAATCGACAAATGCTTGTTAATCTTAGTTCAAGAGTTGACTCTCTAGATAATGAACTACAACGACGAGATCAATTTATTGGAAGTTTTCAAACAATGATGAATGGAGGCGTTCCAATGGTAGAAGATACCACGACAGCAACTTCGGCAAGCATTGATCCAGATGAAATTAATATTGATTATAAAGCACCGGTTGATTCGGTGATTCGAAAAGAGTTTGAAAAACAAGATTACAGTTTGACGTTTTCTAATAAGCGAGAAAGTGAATTGATTGATATGTTTTTATTCAAACCTATAGAAGGTGTAATCACGCAAGAATACAAACCTCAAAAAGATCATTTAGCAATAGATATAGTAGCAAAACCGGATGAACCAGTAAAAAGTACTGCATCAGGGACGGTGATTCTATCCTCTTGGACAGAAGATTCAGGCAACGTAATAATGGTGCAGCATCAACATAATTTAATGTCAGTATACAAGCATAATGCCGTGGTATTAAAAAAACTAGGGAGTTATGTAGAGGCCGGAGAAATCATCGCAATCGTAGGGAATTCAGGAGAATTGACGACGGGACCACATCTTCATTTTGAGCTGTGGCATAACGGAAAAGCCATAAATCCATTGAATTATATAAATTATTGAGTAGGTTTACGCTTAAATAGATCTATTTTTAATTAGAATAATACAAGTTTATTCGACGTTAACGACAGGTATTTAGTTAATTACAATAATAGTTACATGTTTAGTCCAAATAAGGAATCAAAAAAAATGCAGGCGGAATTAAGTAATTCCAGCAACATTATTGGCAAAGGGACTACCATTTCTGGTAATATCGAATCTTTTGGAAATGTACGAGTTGAGGGGAAAGTAGAGGGTGACATCAAAACTAAATCTAAGGCATCGTTTGGTGATTCAGCGGTAGTAATTGGAAATGTTTTGGCTCAAAACGCTGACGTATCTGGGGAAATTAAAGGGGTAATAGAAGTGCAAGAAGTACTTACATTACGTCCGAGTGCGGTTATTCATGGTGATGTAATCACTGGGAAATTAATAATAGAAGAAGGAGCAATATTCAATGGTTCCTGTAAAATGGGAGCAGTTATAAAAGAAATCACTCTTGGAGAATCCCGAAAAGAACAATCCAAAACAGCCTAAATCTAATCCATTCATGCGATTTTCCGGAATGGGATTTCAAATGATTACGGTCATCTTATTGTCTACATGGGGAGGAATGAAATTGGATGCTTATTGGGGCTTTGAAAAGCCTTGGATGACGATCTCCTTAATTCTTATTGGAGTCATGGGCTCCATGTTTATTTTGATAAAAGGTGTTATTGGGCAAAAATAAATTTTTACGTGGATTTTTAGTATTTACGTTAATCTTGGGAGGATTAATTCTAATTCTTTCTGAACTGACACCATCCATCATTTACAAGCCTGGGATTTGGCATATTTTTATCGGATTTGCCATTATTAATTACATTTCGTTAAAACTTTCGTCTGCTGGAGGAGACAATCCGGAGAAATCTACTCAATTTTTATTGATTTCGGTTGTGGTACGACTTTTAGCAAGCATGCTTTTTTGCCTTCTTTTAATGGCCTATTTCAAATTTACAGGGGTTCCATTTATCCTAGATTTATTAACGATATATTTCTCATATTTAATTTTTGATATAATTATTATTGTAAGTACCTTGCGCCCAAATTCGAAAAGGGACTGAAGAAAGGTGAAAAATACAGTGTATAATATATTGAAAAACAGCGCGTTAATTGTTATCGCTTGCTTGTTTCTTGTTCAGACAGCTTCTGCGTCAAATCACGCAGAAAATGAAGGATCAGAGGTTAAAACAGAGGAAAAAGAGAAATTGGACATCATGGGGCACGTTATGGATGCGCATGACTGGCATTTTTTCACGATAGGACATGATCATTATTCTGTCCCTCTACCGGTTATTTTGTATAGTACCGACAAAGGTTTGGAAGTAATGATGTCTTCGGCCTTTCATCATCATGGTGAGGTTGTAATTGATTCATTAGGGCATAAGTACTACCATTACAAGGGGTACAAGATGGATGAGCATGCTGCTAAAATCAAACCAATAGAAGATTCTCGATCTGTATATGATTTTTCTATTACTAAAAATGTAGCGTCTATGTTTTTAAGTGTGTTTTTCTTGTGTTTCATATTCTTCAGTGTAGCTAGAAGCTATAGGAAGAATGTAGGGAAAGCGCCTAAGGGAATGCAGTCGTTCTTTGAGCCGCTCATCGTGTATGTCAGAGATGAAATAGCTAAGCCAAATATTGGAGATAAGCACTTTGCGCGCTTTATGCCTTTGTTGCTGACTATATTCTTTTTCATTTGGTTTAACAACTTGTTAGGTTTGGTTCCTGGTGGAGCAAACGTTACAGGTAACATTGCTGTGACAGTAATGCTCGCAGTATTGGTTGTGATTGTGACCATTTTTAATGGTAAAAAAGTTTATTGGCTTCATATATTCGATCCATTAGGGAATTCAATGCCAGTTATGGCAAAGATTCCATTGTACATAATTTTGATTCCAATTGAGATCATTGGAATTTTTACTAAACCGTTTTCGTTGGCAGTACGTTTGTTTGCAAACATTACAGCGGGTCACATTATTATTTTGAGTTTGTTAGGATTAACTTTCATTGGAGGAAGTTATTTTGTGGGAGGTGCTGCAACTTTGTTTGCGGGTGCAATGAGTTTGTTGGAATTGTTTGTGGCAATTCTTCAGGCATATGTGTTTACAATGTTAACTGCGATGTACATCGGACAAGCAGTGGCAGAGGGACATCATTAATAAAAGTGTAATTTTTTTTTTAACCTAAATATATATTAGTTATGGCTTTATCAATTGGAGCAGGACTTGCAGTAATCGGAGCTGGACTTGGAATCGGTCTTATCGGAAAAGGTGCGATGGAAGGAATGGCAAGACAACCAGAAGCTGCTGGTAAAATTCAAACAGGTATGATTATCGCTGCTGCACTTATTGAAGGTGCTGCATTGTTTGGAGTAGTAGTTTCTCTTCTTGAGGTTCTTGGATAAGAACTAAAGGAAGTAAAGAATTGATTTGACCTCTGCTCGCTAGGTGTGGAGGTCAAATTAATGTTAATTTTTGAAAAGATCAGACGAGTTATATTTTTGGTTAATCGTTAAAATAAGTTAAAAGAAAATGGATTTAATAACCCCTGGATTAGGATTGCTTTTTTGGCAAACAATGACATTTCTTATTGTATTGTTTATAGTAGGAAAGTTTGCATGGAAGCCGATCATGAAGGCATTACACGAACGTGAAAGCAACATAGCTGATGCGTTGAATGCTGCGAGTGAAGCAAAAGAAGAAATGGCTAAGTTGAACGCCAGCAATGAGCAATTGATGGCCGAAGCACGTATTGAACGTGATAATATGTTGAAGGACGCTAAGAAGGCTACAGATGCAATGATTGCGGAAGCAAAAGAAACTGCTTCGAAAGAAGGAGATAAGATGTTAACTGCAGCCAAAGAGGCGATTGAGATAGAGAAGAAAGCGGCTATGGCGGAGGTGAAAAACCAAGTAGCATCTGTTTCTTTAGAAGTTGCTGAGAAATTGTTGAGAAAAGAATTGAGTTCGAAAGATGCTCAAAAGGATTTGGTTGAGTCTTTGCTCGGAGAAACTTCCGTTAACTAGGTTCATTTAATTTAATTTAAATAAATAATTAAATGTCTGTACAAAGAGTTACATCGAGATACGCCAAATCCCTGATTGAATTAGCAGAGGAGAAGAACGTACTTGATAAAGTAGAGAAGGATATGAAATTATTCGCGGCAACCTGCAAGGAAAACCGGGAATTAGTTTTAGTACTTCGTAACCCAATTATCATGCATGATAAGAAGGTAAGTATCCTGAAAGGAGTGTTTGGGAAAAAGATGAATGAATTGACTTTGGCCTTTTTTGAAATTGTTTCAAGAAAGAGTAGAGAAAATATATTATTTGAAATTGCGGAAGAATTTGAAATTCAGTTTTTGCTTAAAAACGGAATTCGAAGAGCGCGATTAACTACTGCAATGGAGCTTGGAAGTAAGCAAAAAGATCAAATTATTGATATGCTTGCCAAATCTGTTGGGAAAAAGATTGAAATTGAAGAGCGAATCGATGCAGATTTGATTGGAGGTTTTGTAATCCAAGTAGATGACCAGCAAATCGATAGCTCTATAAAGGCCGATTTGATCAGAATGAAAAATAAATTTAACGATAGTACCTATATTAATAAGCTATAGCGATGATAAATATCAAACCAGATGAGGTTTCTGCAATACTAAGACAGGAACTAGCAGATTTTAAAACCGAAGCAGAACTAGAAGAAGTTGGTTCGGTACTTCAAATAGGTGACGGAGTTGCTCGAATCTACGGATTGAGTAACGTACAATCCGGTGAGCTATTGGAATTCGACAACGGGTTGAGAGCATTAGCTTTGAACCTTGAGGAGGATAACGTAGGTGCGGTATTGTTAGGTAAATCTACTGGAGTAAAAGAAGGTGACACTGTAAAAAGAACGAAAACAATTGCTTCGATTCAAGTAGGAGAAGGAATTGTTGGTAGAGTTGTGAATACACTGGGTCATTCTATTGATGGAAAAGGACCAATAGAAGGGGAGTTGTTTGAAATGCCAATGGAGCGTAAAGCACCAGGTGTAATTTTCAGAGAGCCAGTTTCTGAACCAATGCAGACAGGAATCAAAGCAATCGATTCCATGATCCCAGTTGGTAGAGGGCAAAGAGAATTGGTAATTGGAGATCGTCAAACAGGTAAGACTGCTGTTTGTATTGATACCATTCTTAACCAGAAAGAATTTTACGATAAAGGGGAAACTGTTTATTGTATTTACGTAGCAATTGGTCAGAAAGCATCTACCGTTGCACAAATCGTAAATGAATTGGAAAAAGGGGGAGCAATGGCGTATACAACTATTGTAACAGCTGCTGCATCTGATCCTACTCCAATGCAATATTTTGCACCATTTACAGGAGCTGCTATCGGAGAATTTTTCCGTGATACAGGTCGTCCTGCATTGGTTGTATATGATGATTTATCTAAGCAAGCGGTAGCATATCGTGAGGTATCATTGCTTCTTAGACGTCCTCCAGGACGTGAAGCATACCCAGGAGATGTATTCTACCTTCACTCCAGATTATTGGAGCGTGCGGCGAAAATTACTGGTTCGGATGAAATTGCTCGACAAATGAACGATCTTCCTGAATCTTTGAAAGGTAAGGTGAAAGGAGGTGGATCCTTAACGGCTCTTCCAATTATTGAAACACAAGAAGGTGATGTTTCTGCCTATATTCCTACCAACGTAATTTCGATTACGGATGGTCAGATTTTCCTTGAATCAAACTTGTTTAACGCAGGTGTTCGTCCAGCAATTAACGTAGGTATTTCGGTATCTCGAGTTGGAGGTTCAGCACAAATCAAGTCAATGAAGAATGTTGCAGGTACCTTGAAATTAGATCAAGCGCAGTTCCGTGAATTGGAAGCATTTGCAAAGTTTGGATCTGATTTAGATGCAGCAACAAAATTGGTAATTGATCGAGGTGTGCGAAACGTAGAAATGTTGAAGCAGGCTCAATACTCTCCGGAAGCGGTTGAGGAGCAGGTAGCTACTATTTACGTGTTTTCTAAAGGATTTACAGATAAAGTACCTGTGGACAAAGTGAAGGAATTTGAAAGAGAATTCATTCAGGCACTTAGAATATCTCACAAAGATGTTTTGGATAAATTGAAGTCCATTAAATTGGATAAAAAGAAAGATCCAGAAGAAGTGGCAGTAATTGAAAAAGTAGCTAAAGAAATAGCTGCTAAATATGTTACTGAGTAAACAAATAAATTGACGTTCGTTTAAGAATCCGATTTTAGTAAGTCCCCAACGTATAAAAGTTGGGGATGTTTTTAATACAATAGAATGGCAAATTTAAAAGAAGTAAGAAACCGAATTGGTTCGATAACCTCGACTCAACAGATTACCAAAGCTATGAAAATGGTTGCGGCAGCGAAGTTGAGAAGAGCGCAGGATGCCATTACACAAATGCGTCCTTACGCAGCAAAACTTCAGGAAATTTTATCAAATGTTTCCTCTTCTTCGGAAGATGCAGATAATGCATATGGGGTTGAACGTGAGGTTAAGAACGTACTTTTAATTGTAGTATCTTCTGATCGTGGATTATGTGGTGGTTTTAATAGTAATATCATTAAATCTGTATCAAACTTAATCAGTGATACCTATGCTGGGAAGAATGTAGAGTTGCTTTGTATAGGAAAAAAGGCTTCTGAATTTTTCGCTAAGCGAGGAGAGAAAGTAAATGCGGATTATCAGGGAGTCTTTGGTGATTTATCCTTTGATAACGTAAAGCCTGCGGCAGAATATGCAATGGAGGCATTCTCAAATGGAACCTACGACAAAGTTGTATTGATATACAATGAGTTTAAAAATGCAGCTACTCAAATAGTTCAAAATGAACAATATTTGCCTGTAGTAGCAGCGGAGGAAGTGGAAGAATCAACCAGTTCAAATGATTACATTTTCGAGCCGAATAAGGAGTTTATTATAGAAGAACTGATTCCTAAGTCACTTAAAATTCAAGTGTACAAAGCGGTATTGGATTCAAATGCTTCCGAACAAGGTGCTCGAATGACAGCGATGGATGCAGCGACTGAAAATGCAAATGAACTATTGAAAGAGTTGAAATTAGTTTACAACCGTACTCGTCAGGCCGCAATTACAAAAGAAATTTTGGAGATTGTTGGTGGTGCAGAAGCATTGGCAAGTGGAAACTAATCCAATTTATTTTTAGAAAATTAATAAGGAGGGTACATCTCTTTTTTTAATAACTAGGGAACGTTAAAAGCCTCTGAATTCTACGAATTCAGAGGCTTTTTTATGTCTTTTGAATGGGGCTGAAATTGTATTTTGAGTTATAAATTACATGTCTGCATCAGAGCAGAAACTAAGAATCGTGTACAATTAATGCTGTACAACAAACGGTTTCGATTGCATCTTCATCCTTTTTCCGTCTAATAGAAGAATGTATTGACCGGACGGGAGATGCGAAACGTCAATTTCAACTAAATTTTGATTTCGAGGTACGGAATATTCCAAAGCTTTCCTTTGCCTTCCTGCTATATCATAAACAAAAAGGTGTTCAACTAGGTTTTCTGAATTTTCATGAAAAGAAATTTGTAAGCGGTTAGAAACGGGGTTTGGATAAATGCCAAGGTCCACATCTTTCAATGGTTCAAATGAGCTTCCAAGAAACACCGTGTCAATTACAAATACAGTGTCAGTGAAAAATACGGTGTCAGAAACGGTAATAAGTACAGAATCAACTAGCTGAACGGTGTCAGAAACGATAATGACAAGTGAATCTGTGAATACAATGGAATCGATTATATAGGTGGTGTCGAGCAATACCAAAGTGTCCATTACATACAATGTGTCATTGTTAATTGTATCGATGATGGTGGTTGTTTCAATTACAGTTATAGTATCATACACATGAACGGTATCAATGATTGTGGTATCTGTGGTAGGAGAAATGTTTATTTCGGCAAAATATTCTAACGGAGATACAGTCCAATGTTCAGTATTTTCGGTAAAGGCCCCTCCTACAAATGTAACTTCTTGACTATTAAAATAATCCTTGCAAATAGACGAAACTGAATTATTGAAATACCCATATCCTTCGATGGTATGTGAGAGAAGATTATAAATTGCTAGATTTTGTCCTTGTATATAGAATCCAGCTCCAAAAGAACCTCCGACTAACAACTGATTATTGTGAGCAGCAAGTGTATTTATGCTAGGACTGGCTCCGAAAAGATCTTGCCCTGCGATAAGTAGTGGTGCAAATACGCCATTCACATATTGTGATAAGCAAACATCATTCGATGTGCCACTGTTGCAACTTCCTGCAAAGAAATTGCCAAAACTTGTCTTGATAGTGTCAATTCCAGGGTTTCCGGGATTTGTCCAGGATTGATTGTACCAGTCGTAGAATGCAATGTTATTAACCGCTAGAGTAGATTGGATCGTAGAGCCAGTAGTGTCATATATTTCAATTGAATCAAAATTCCCAATTAAATACATATCTGATCCAGACAAACCAAAATCATTTAATCCCAATACTTGTCCGTTGAATCTAGCAACTCTTTTCCACGCATTTTGTCCTTGCTTTATATATAATTCCTGCAACCCAGGTATTGAATCTACGTCTAAACAAATCATAGAAGGCATTGTATATACGCCCTGGAAAAATGCTGTAGCCAAGTTCCCTTCTCTGCCTGGTACATTGATGTAATCCCAATAATTGCTGTCTGGATAGAATTGGGCTACACTATAAAATTGTCCGTTAGCTTGAACTTTCCCATAGAAAGATAATTTTGAAGGTTCGTTAAACGCACTATTATCAGGTCGAGAGCCTCTGACATCCCCTTCAAGGCCATTTTTTATGCAACTAAATTGGTAATCATCATAGAAACCTACGTTCGAACATGGACTTCCATTAATGCTGTCAAATGATCCTATGATAATTTTTTCGTCAGAAGAATAGAGTGTGCTATTTTCCATCTTGTACACAGGACCATTCGGGCTTCCGCTTACGGCACGATAGGGGATAGAGGAAGGGTATGAAGGTTGGATCCAAGCTAACTCGTCTAGGGTAAATCCATGTTCAACGGCCCATTCCGATACTCCAGCAGTTTTGATCTCACCGATATAGGCATAATTCTCTGCTTCTTTAATTTTGAGGGCTAAATCTTCGTACCCGCTTACCTTAATTAGGTATCCTACGGCGCAATGGATCCCTCGATGATCGATAAAATACGGCGTTCGTTCTGAATGATAAAGATTAATAGGAAACACTTTTCTTGCTTGGTACCGATTCAGCGACTCAATCAAATCTGTTCTTTTTAGCAGTGCAGAGCGGCTTATTCCTTTAGGGGGAGAACTCCTTAAATTCTTGATGACTTCTTGTAAATGATATTGAATACGGTCATTGTCTGAATCAAATGCGATTGATTTATTGGAATGTAAGCTTGGATATTTCATCCATTGCGTGTTTACTTCCTTTAAATGTGCGCTTGCCGGAATGAACTCGTTCGGGCTGTAAGCATAACTGTGCATTGATAAGATCAAAACCAAAGGGAAACTTAATAGTTTTGAAAGTAAAGTAAAGTGCTTCATGGTAGTATAGTTTAGTGTCAAATCAAGCTTGATTATTGATTTAATCTAGTTAGTCGAACTGGGTGTTTTAGACCGAGTGTAGCTATATATACGTAAAAGCGTAAAAAGGTTACCGGAAGAACCATAAAAAAACAGAAAACCCAATACCTTCTGTATTGGGTTTTCAGGGTTAGGTGTATTTATGGATATAACTTATACATGTATAGAATGAATAAGGTTATATTGTGTGTACAAACATATAAATATTTTAATTATGAACCAATAAAAAATAGCATAATTTAAAATATCGCCTATTAATACTCTTTAATGCGATGTTTTTTGAAAATATGAATCAAGTGTGATAATTGAGTCAAAAAGCACTTGCAAATCACTAATAATAACATACTCAGATTGAATAGAATTGGTAGTAAAAACCTTTTTGAGTACTTCTTGCATCTCGAAATTGGTGATAATGACATTTGAGTCTTCTTCTTCAGGAGAAATTATGTGATTTGTTTCGCCAAAAGATGATATTAATCCCGCTCCATAAACTTTCGTATTGCCGTTCTCCTTGATTAACCCAAACTCAATTGTGTACCAGTACAGTCGCTCTAATTGTAAAATAATTTCTGGATGATCAATATATTTTGCTCCTAATACGCCGAGCTGATGGGTGAATTCAGCGAGTTCTTTATTCATTAACAAAGGGATATGTCCAAAAATATCATGGAACATATCTGGCTCTTCCAGATAATCAAGTTGAGCTCTTGAACGAAGCCAGGTGGATGAGCAAAACTTCCGCTCTGCTAGAAGTTCAAAGAAGTCCGCCACAGGAATTAATCCTTTTACCACCTCAATTTGCCAACCATAAGAAGAAGCCAATAATTCATTTATTTCGTTGAAGTCAGGAATCTTGTTGGGATTCAACACATCTTTGATTTCATTTAAGTGAATTAAATATTTGGAGGATCCCTTTTGCTGCAGGTTTTCAAATTGCCGGTCAAAAAGGATTTTCCATACTTCGAAATCTTCTTGTGTATAGTTGCTATAAATTTGTGTTAGTTTCATTTGATGTGGTACATTTTAACATAAAAAAACCCGGTTCGTTGTAGGAGCCGGGTTTGAATTATTTACGATGTTTTTAATCTATTTTAAGCAGCGCATAAACGTTTCCCCGGTTTTCCCTGGTAATAATAATACATCCAATATGCGTTGTGTTTGTTCATTTTATTTAATTAGAGTTCATGATCTCTGCGAACTATATTAACATCTAAAGGTATCAAATATTTTATAAGATCGAAATAAAATGTGAAGTAGCTTGATCTTGATGGAGCTAATAATGTACGCTTGCATAAGCAATACCTATCAGTTTATGCATTTCATAATTCAGTGTACTATATGATCGATCATTGAAGTTGAACTTTCGGATGTCATCATGTCTATAAGAACGAGCAACTACCTTCATAAGGGCACCGCGATGCAAACATCGTCCGTACAAGGCGGAAACATCATCATCATCATATTTAACTACGACCAGGTCTAACCCGTTTACTTGCCTGTGAGAAGGTTCGGCGAACGAAACAATATTTATTTTTCCTTTCATGTCTAAGTGAAGAGGTGTTAGAATAGAACATTTACTAGATGCAGAATGTCTACAACGTTTATAGGTGTATTACGGCGTTCAGGTTAATAAAGTTGCGAATTCTAATTTGTTAAGCCGGACAAATCCGATCTATGACTTTTGCCAATTCGACATCTTTCATGGAAAGGCCGCCTTCGTCATGTGTAGTAAGCTTGATCTCTAATTTATTATAAACATTGAACCATTCCGGATGATGGTTGAGTTCTTCACAATAAAAAGCAATTTCCATCATTTTAGCCATTACATGCTTAAAATCTTGGAGCACGATGGTTCGCTTGATCGCATTGTCTTCTTTTGTCCAGTTTGTTAGGGATTGAAGTTCTGTGTTTAAATTCATTGGTGTGTTTTATTTCTTCAAGTTAAATAAAAGAAACTGAATGGAGTTAATTTGGACTAAATAAAGTAGATGTATTCTATCTCCATAAGGTTGAGATGTCATTGCTGATTAGCACAGGGTCCCCTCCTTTGGACCGAATAATTAGTTGTTTTTCTCCATTGGCATGTGTTTCCCATTGAGCAAATCCATAAATGGCCACTTTCGTATTATCTTCAACTACTCCTTCGTGCAGGATACGCTTTTTCTTTAGTTTTAAAATTGGAGAATGTGGACGGTGACCATACTTATTGAAGTAACGCAATACAATGCTTTGTCCCGTATTCCTATGTTTTAAATCTTTAAATTTCCAGGTTTTGGTTAATTCAAGTTTAAAAGTAGGACCTTTTATCAATGCGGAGCCAGAGTCGTCTGAAATAAAGAATGAAGTAGCTTCTTTTTCGCAGTAACGATGGAATTGGTTGTTGCTCATTTCCATTTCGCATTTAAATAAAACGTCATATGCGATGCAATTTTTTTCTGTAATTGGAGCTACGAGCGTATTCGAGTTGATTTGTGAAGCGGTTCCCACAATTTTAACCCATTCTCCTTCTGAAACATCTGAAATCAGTGATTTTTTAGATTTATACAATGTGTGAATAGCCCCAGAATTATTTATTTTCATTAGAATAAAAAGAAAAAGAAATATGGCTAGAGCAACTCCCGTGAATACAAGAAAAGTAGAGGTAGGTTCGTTTATGGTGATTAGACTTAAGTGATTTGTTGAGTTTAAGATAGTGTTCATATAGCCTATTATACGAGATTATGGCTTCATTTGTTTCTTGTAATTCGCAGATAAAATGCGTGGACTTGGAGATGTTTTTGAATGGAATAAATGAAGTGATCGCTTTTTGAGTATGTCAAACTGTCGCCCTTTTTTGACTGGCTCGAAATATGTATAAAAGTAATGCGTTTAAGCTTTATTCAAATCTGTAAATTCAGTACATTTGCAGATTAATTTGAAATTAATTTTGGAACCGCTGTAAGTCGTTCCAATTATATATAAATAAAAATACTATCATGTTTGGAGGAATTGCGAAGAAGTTGTTTGGAACGAAGTCCGATCGGGACATTAAATTGGTCTTGCCTTATGTAGACAAGATTAATGCAGAGTTTGCCAAATTAACTTCGATTTCGGACAATGAGTTGCGTGATCAAACCACGAAACTAAAGGGGGTTCTTAGTGAAGAACTTAAAGTTGTGGACGACCAGATTGCTTCATTAAACAAGCAAGTGGAGGATAATCCAGCAATGGATGTAGGAGATAAAGAAAATATCTATCAACAAGTAGATGCTCTGGAGGAAGAGCGTAATACGAAATTGGAGGAGGTTTTAATGGCTATTTTGCCGAAAGCGTTTGCTGTGGTAAAAGAAACAGCACGTCGATGGAAGGAAAATGGTCAGATCCGAGTGAAAGCTTCGATGATGGATCGTCAAATTGCGGCGGAACGAACAAGCGTTGAAATTGACGGTGATGATGCTATTTGGCATAACAAATGGGATGCAGCGGGTACTGAAATTCACTGGGATATGCTTCATTACGATGTACAGTTGGTAGGTGGAATCGTACTGCATCAAGGGAAAATTGCAGAGATGGCAACGGGGGAAGGAAAAACATTGGTTGCGACATTACCGGCATATCTGAATGCTTTGGCGGGAAGAGGAGTTCATATTGTTACTGTAAATACATACTTAGCACAACGAGATTCAGAGTGGATTGGTCCTTTATTTGAGTTTCACGGTATGACGGTGGATTGTATTGATAAGCATCAACCAAATGGAGAAGAGCGTAGAAAAGCGTATAATTCTGATGTTACCTATGGTACAAATAACGAATTTGGTTTTGACTACTTAAGAGACAATATGTCTGGTGAAGTGGAGAGCTTAGTGCAGCGAAAACATCATTTTGCCATGGTCGATGAGGTCGATTCTGTTTTAATAGATGATGCGCGAACACCATTGATTATCTCTGGACCAGTACCTAAAGGAGATGAGCATGAATTTTATGAGTTGAAGCCAAGAATAGCCAAGTTGGTGGAGGTTCAGAAAAAAGTAGTGAATGAATTCTTGAACATTGCTAAGAAGGAAATCAAAGGAGGAGATGAAAAAGCGGGAGGATTGGCATTGTTCCGCGCATTCAGAGCCTTGCCTAAGGCAAAACCACTTATTAAGTACTTAAGTGAGCCTGGAATCAAGTTGATTTTACAAAAGACAGAAAACTATTATCTGCAGGACAACATGAAAATGATGCCTGAAGCGGATGAACCATTATATTTCACCATTGATGAAAAGTCTAATTCGGTTGATTTAACTGAAAAAGGGACGGATTTGATTACTGGACAAGGGGAAGATCCAAATTTCTTTATTGTTCCAGATTTATCAATTGACTTGGATGTTGTTGAAAAAGACGGTGAATTAAGTGAACAAGATAAGCTTACTAAGAAAGAACAAATCTTAGCAGGATTCGCAGAGAAAACCGAACGTATTCACACGGTTAATCAGTTGTTGAAAGCGTATACACTTTTTGAACTGGATACCGAATACATTTTGGTAGATGGGAAAGTGAAAATTGTAGATGAGCAAACAGGTCGTGTAATGGAAGGACGACGGTACTCGGATGGTTTGCATATGGCAATTGAAGCCAAAGAAAATGTAACTGTTGAAGATGCTACTCAAACATATGCAACGGTAACGTTACAGAATTACTTCCGAATGTATCACAAATTAAGTGGTATGACAGGAACAGCTGAAACGGAAGCAGGTGAACTTTGGGATATCTACGAATTGGATGTGGTTGTAATACCAACAAACCGTCCGATTGTACGAGATGATAAAGATGATTTGGTTTATAAAACTGTTCGGGAAAAATTTAATGCAGTAGCAGATGAAATCGTTGAATTAACGAAAGCAGGAAGACCAGTATTGGTTGGTACGACTTCGGTAGAGATTTCGGAGTTAATGAGTCGAATGTTGAATATTCGAAGCATTAAACATCAGGTATTGAATGCGAAATTGCACCAGAAAGAAGCGGACGTTGTTGCGGAAGCTGGTAAGTCAGGAGCAGTAACTATCGCAACCAATATGGCTGGTAGGGGAACAGATATTAAACTTTCTAAGGAAGTGAAAGATGCCGGTGGATTGGCGATTATAGGTACGGAACGACATGAATCGAGACGAGTAGATCGTCAGTTACGTGGTCGATCTGGTCGTCAAGGAGATCCCGGATCATCTCAGTTCTATGTGAGTTTGGAAGATAACTTGATGCGTCTATTTGGATCAGATCGAATTGCGAAGTTGATGGATAGAATGGGATTGGAAGAAGGAGAAGTGATTCAACATTCCATGATTTCTAAGTCGATTGAACGGGCACAAAAGAAGGTAGAGGAAAATAACTTTGGAACGCGTAAGCGATTATTGGAGTATGATGATGTAATGAACTCTCAAAGAGAGGTTATTTACAAGCGTCGTCGAAATGCATTGTTTGGAGATCGATTGGAGATTGACATTTTGAACATGTATTTTGATGTAGCAGAAGACATCGTTTCAAGATTTCAAGCGGCACAGGATTACGATGGGTTTAAACTTGAAATAATCAAAGAGTTTGGTATCGAAACCAGGATTTCGTTTGATGATTTGATCGGAGGGAAGCAAGAACCGGTAACGAACCAACTTTATAACGAAGTACTTCAAAGCTATGATGAAAAGCTTAAGCGAATCATAGAACGAACATATCCTGTAATTGCAGATGTTCATAAAAATAGAGGGGGTACAATTGAAAACATTGTAGTTCCATTTACAGATGGGAAAAAACGAATTGGTGTTGTAGCTAATTTGGAGAAAATGATTGGTAGTGAAGGGAAGGAGCTTTCCATAGCATTGGAAAAATCAATTTCTTTGGCTATTATTGATCAAACATGGACGATGCACTTACGTGGAATGGATGATTTGAAACAATCTGTTCAAAGTGCGGTTTACGAGCAAAAAGATCCACTGTTGATCTATAAATTTGAAGCATTTGAGTTGTTTAAATCGATGTTGGTTAAATTGAATTTAGAGACGGTTTCTTTTCTTGCACATGCAGAGGTTCCGTTGGAAGATTCAAGTGAGGTAAATGAAGCACATCAACAAGGAGGGCAGCGGAAAAGGTTAAATGAAAACAAAGAAGACTCAAGTTCTGTATTAAGTGGAGGAGGCCAAGGACAAGCCGCCGCTCAAAATCAAGATACAAGAGAACAGCAACCGGTGCAAGCTCCAGTTAAATCCGAGAAAATATATGGTCGTAATGACCGTGTTACCGTGCAGTACATGGATGGTCAAGTGAAGAAGGATGTGAAGTTTAAGACGGTAGAAAATGATGTGGCGAGCAATCAATGTGTGATTGTGGAGGAGTAAAGAATTGGGTAGAATGACTAACTATTAGAACCGTGATTATAAAATGGTCTGATAATTGATTAATATTACCTAATTACAGAGAGTAAAGAATATAAGAAAGATAAATAGATGTTTGTTCAGTTGAGAACCATATTGTTTTGTTTAATCCTTTTGGGAGTATGTTCTGCACAAGGGCAACGTCGCCGTAAAGGGGGGGATTATGTTTCAACTTCTCGTCCGACCTATGAACTTTCGGTAGAAGATGTTCCTGAAATAAAATCGGATAGTCTAGACAGTCTTACTTTTTTAAATCAAATTAATGATTCTTTATCGTATTTCACTGATTCCATGAAAGTGGTTTATGGAAAAGGGGTTGGGAAAGCGGCACATAGTGTATTGGCTTATAATGGCCCTAACCGAGATAAAGCGTTGAAAATAAGACGTCAAATCTTAGGGATGTTTCCAGAGGCGAGAGTGAATAACGAATATGTAGCACCTACTTGGAAAGTGAAAGTTGGACCATTTATAGATAAATTAATGGCTGTGAAAATCAAGGAAAAACTACGTGAAAAAGGACATCCGAACGTATTGATTATTCCTGATCCAATTTTATATCGAAATGGAAAAGAAGTTAAAAATTGATTTAATTCGGTTCCATTTGGAATTCAAGTTTGGTTTAATCCGACTGGAATTTTAAACTTCTTATCTTGATAAGCATAGCATTAAATCAACGATGATTTAATGGAGCACGTTTCATTCCATTCCATTTTTTATTAGATTTACTTTCCGCCAGAACATTGGAGGTTATGAATTCAATTATATTTAGTTTACCTAAATGTAGAATTGAGTTCGTTTTTGTGGGCTTAAACCAACCTTCAATTAGTTATTACACGAACGAATGTATCAATCTATATGAATCTCGAAACTCAAATAAAGGAACGTGCAAGTGAATGGTATCCTCGCCTTGTAGAAATCAGAAGACATCTTCATCAAAATCCTGAATTGTCTTTTCAGGAATACAATACGGCGAAATTCATTGAGAGTATACTCAAGGAGATTGGGTTAGAATCAACTCGGATGGCCAATACAGGAGTAATCGTTTTAATTGAAGGGAAGAATCCAACAAAAGATACGCTGGCACTAAGAGGGGATATAGATGCATTGCCCATAATCGAGACCAATGAGCATGAATTTGTATCAAAAAATGAAGGGGTAATGCACGCATGTGGGCACGATGTGCATACTACTTGCCTTCTAGGAGCAGCGATGATTTTGAATGAAATGCGGGACGAATTTGAAGGGACCGTCAAGCTTATATTTCAACCTGGAGAGGAGAAAATCCCGGGAGGAGCCTCTATTTTGATTGAAGAAGGGGTCTTGAAAAACCCCGATGTGAAAAATATCATTGGCCAACATGTAATGCCTCTTATTCCTGCAGGTAAGGTAGGTTTTAGAAGTGGGATGTACATGGCAAGTGCGGACGAAGTCTATCTAACTGTAAAAGGAAAGGGAGGGCATGCAGCTATGCCTGAACAGAATATTGACACAGTATTGATTACGTCGCACATTATAGTGGCTTTGCAACAAGTAGTAAGCCGTGTGTTACCACCTAAGTATCCTTCTGTATTATCGTTTGGGAAAGTGCAGGCACATGGTGCTACGAATGTGATTCCAGATGAGGTAAAGGTGGAAGGAACGTTTCGAGCCATGAATGAAGAATGGCGCGCTGTAGGGCATGAGAAAATCAAAGAAATAGCAGAGGGCGTAGCGAAATCAATGGGAGGATCCTGCGAAGTAGAAATAAAGATTGGGTACCCGTTTTTAATGAACGAAGAAAAACTTACCAATGAAGTTAGAGGCTATGCAGAAAACTATTTAGGTGCCGAGAACGTCGTTGATTTAGACATATGGATGGGAGGAGAGGATTTTGCCTTTTATACTCATCACGCCAATGGCTGCTTTTATAGATTGGGAACGCAGAAAAAATCCAATGAAATTACACCAGTACATACTTCCACTTTTGATATTGACGAGGAAGCGATGAAAGTTGGTGCCGGATTAATGGCGTATGCAGCAGTGCAAAAACTGAAAAGTTAAATTCGTTCAGAGTCAATAGATAGTATAAAGGAAACGCTTCTTTCTTGAGAATTATTTTATCCAATATTTCCCCAGTAAATTGGACACATTTCATTGTGTGGTTTACGCTAATGATTGGATGTGTTATTGGAAAAGGTCAGCAATTTAATCAAAAGCAATATCTGACCGAAGGTGGCTTAAGTAGTAACATTGTTTACCACGTATTTCAGGATCAAGATAAATTTATTTGGGCTTCCACAGAAATTGGTATTTGTCGGTTTGATGGTCAGAATTTCAAAAAATACGGAAGAAAGGATGGACTAACCGACCATGCTGTATTTGAGATGAAAGAGGGACCTGCAGGGAAAAAGTGGATTCTTACTGGAAATGGAAAGTTATGCCACATAGAGTTGAATGGGGATATTACAGTTGATAGCTCGCTTTTCATGGATAAGGCTCTTTCCGAAATTTTATTTTTAAAAGACGGGACGATAGTGCTTTCCAGTTTTGGTGGAGGTATTCGAATGAGAAAGGCGAATGGAGAAATTAAATCTGTTATATCTTCAAATGCAGACGTTAGCGAGAATTATGCAAGCTATTTATGGCAGCCGGAACATTCCAATGCAGTGTTTGCAATATCATCAAGTTTCATTAATGAAATTGATATAGCAGGAAATGCAAGCCGAAAGGTGGCTTTTAAGGAACCAATTCACTTTTCAAGAGCATGTAAGGTAGACAATGATTGGATTCTGTGTAGTGTTAAAAAGAAATTGGTACTTACAGATGGAGATTCAGTTAAAGTAGTTAAAGGAGGAGAGAACTTGACTTCGCATACGTTAAATCAACTTTGTACAATGTCTCGTGGGCAATTTGCTGCGTGTACCAACCAAGGGGTTTATTTTTTTGAAATTGAAAATGGAGAACTTCAAATTACAGGAGAGGCGCTGACTAATTACAAAACGACCAATATTATACAGGATCATGAAGGGAACTACTGGGTTTCTACCTTAGGTTCAGGTTTATTTCGTTTGCAAAAAACGAGTGTGAAGGTAATAGGTGAGCCTTTAGGGGCCTATTCGTTCTATGAAGATTCCAGTGCTTCAATTTATATAGGTTATGGGAATTATCGTTTTGGTCAGTTAAAGCATGGTTCAATTCGATACTCAAAGATTAAAAGGAAAAATGACTATACGTCTCAAAAAATAAACGAGATTACGAAGCGCGGAGATGCATTGTGGTTTATGTTGGATGGGGGAAGTGCAAGATATATAAATGGTCAAACTGAATTTTTCCGTACTGGAAATGGAACACTTTTGTTTGATAGAGGTCGCGTTTTATTAGGAAATCAGGTTGGATATTGGGAAGTGGATTATGATTATTTGATGGATTCATTAATCAGTAGTTCTTCTTTTCAAGATAATCTATCGGTACAAAAAAGGAAATTTTCATACAAAACAACCGCTATTGAAAAATGTGAAGATCGATTTTTAATTGGAACCAATGAAGGACTGTTTCTTCAGGATCAGGATAAAGTCACAAGAAGCAGGCATGCGTTATTATCGAGAGCCAAAATCACTGATATTTTTGTGAAAGATGCTGCATGCGTTATTTCTACCTATGGGGATGGTGTTTTTTACATACTTGAAAACGATACGATTCAAATAACAGAAAAGGAAGGGGTTTTAAGTAATTATTGTCAATCTGTTTTTATCCATGAAAAGGCTGTATTTGTTGGTTCGAATAAGGGGTTAAATGTAATCCATCATATTCTACAAAAAGAAGAATGGGAAATTATAGCCGTAACGAATCAAAATGGACTTACGGATTCAGATATTCAGGATATAGTAGTTTCTGAGAGGTATGTTTTGCTCGCTACGTTAAAAGGAGTGCATCAAATACCGTTGAATTCTCTTTCTTCTGAAGTATCACATGAGGTGCCATTTTATCTAGAAGGAATGGGTGTAAATGGCTTAAATGTGGATGCGGTGCAAACCCATGAGTTTTCGTACATGCAGAATCAATTTAGTTTTCGATTTATACCGGTGGTCTTTGGGGATAGGGATCGGGTGAAGTTATTTTATACGTTAGATGCGGAAGAAAACAATTCGTGGCAGGAATTTAATGGGAAGTATTTGGAATTTAAATCGCTTGTGCCGGGAAGTTATAGCCTAAATGTGAAGGCCGTACTGGATAAGAAGGAGTCAAATGTTTTTAAATATGAATTTGAGATCTTACCACCATTTTGGAAGACCTGGTGGTTTTTAATGGCCCTTGTTTTATTGATAGCCGCAATCATTTATTGGTTTTTTAAAGTACGAGTACTTACTTATAATAAGGATGTGGTGCGCGAATTGATTCAAATCATATTGAACAAACTTAAAAAAGAAGCGTTTGTAATGGTAAAGAATGTAGCCGATGGAAGTCAAACAAAAATCAATTTGAATCAGCTGAATTTCATTAAGGGGGCAAACAATTATGTAGAATTGAATTCATCCCAATATCCACGAAATGTCTTAGTGCGTATGACGTTGAAGGAAGTATTGGAATTGGTAGCTTCTGATTCTTCTAAACAGGTGTTTGTTCGATGCCACAAATCCTATATTGTGAATGCTAGAAAAGTGACTGCAATCCATTCTGGGTTTATTAAGTTAGGAGAAGAACGAATTCCGACAGGAAATTTAGATCTGGAAGAAATTCATAAAATATTAAGGATTCCTAAAAAGTGATTTAGTTTCACCCCTAATACAACTGTTTTTACCCCAAAGTGGTCTTTATTGGCTCTAAATGCTTATTTGAGTTTTTACTTTTGAATTATTACAAAAGTAAAAGTGAAATAAGATATGAGAAAATTTTTAGGATTAGTGGTTGGGGCGATGTTAACAACAGGGGCATATTCAACAACCCATTTAGTATTAAATAATAATGATGCAGGACCTGGGTCATTGAGAGATGTTATAGCTACGGCTGCCGCCAATGATACGGTTTATTTTGATTCATCCCTGACCACAGGCGTAATAACGCTTAATTCTACTTTGGTGATCAATAACAGCCTAACAGTAATCGGCTTTCCAGAAGCAACGATGTTGTCGCTTAGCGGTGGATTCACCGTTCGAATATTAGATATTAACTCAGGGGTTTCTCTAAAACTAAAATACCTTAATTTGACTCGAGGAGCAGGTGTAAATGAAGGGAGTGCAATTTTAAATGCAGGAACTGTACGTTTAGATTCGTGTAAGTTATTTGGAAATCAATCTTACACAAGTGGAGGTGCTATTTTTAATGATTATAATGGAGTTGTACATCTTAATTACTGTGAATTCAATAATAACAAAAGCATGCGTTTTGATCCAGGAACCTTCGCCGGAGGAGGAGCATTAACAAGTAGAGGTGATTCAGTAATCATTAATAACTCAGGATTCTATCAAAATGAAGTAGTTGGACCACAGGCTGTTGGTCCTTCTTCTACCATACTTACAAGGGGAGGAGCCATATATAATGCAGCTGGTTATATGCTTGTTCAAAACACCACGATTTCAGGAAATCAGGTGCATAATGATTTTGGAATGAATTCAACAGATGACGCTTTTGGAGGAGGGATTTGTAATTTGAGTGTGTTAAAATTGATAGGATGCACGATTTATGGAAATATTACGAATTGCTCGTCATCGACATTAGCTCGAGGAGGAGGGTTATATAATTTAGCAATTGCACATATAAAGAACACCATTTTTACAGAAAATTCGGCCTTATTCGGAGAGCAAGTCTATACTAGAACGGGGCAGATAACGGTAAGTCGTGGGCACAACATTTTCAAAGATTCTACCACTACTGGAATGGTCTATTTGTCAACAGATTTAACTGGAGACCCGATGCTTAATGCCTTGGGTTATGTAAATGGAGGATTTTCACAAACACATTCGTTTAATTGCTCAAGTATAGCAAAGGATGCCGGAAAGGACACTTTGAACTTGGCTTATGATCAATTAGGTCAAGCTAGAGTAAGCGGAGTTATGACAGATATTGGAGCATTTGAATTACCTCCTGTCAATGATACGATCGATGTGGCGGAGTGTTCCTTGTATTCAGGAATAACAGGTAATGATGTTTGGACAGTTAGTGGTATTTATGAAGATACAATAATGCATCAAGGTGGCTGTGATACGGCATTTACCATTAATCTTACAATTGAATTGCCGATTTTAATTACGGTGCAGGACCTAGAAATTTGTGAAGGAGACAGCACAGAAATTAATGTTTCAACCAGTGCAAGTTCCGTAACTTATTCCTGGAATCAAGGATTGTCCGGTGACTCGCTGCATTCTGTATCGCCGACTAGTTCCACTACTTATGTAGTTATGTTAAATGATATTTCAACAGGATGTAGCAATTCGGACAGTTTAGCTGTAGTTGTAAATGCATTGCCTACAATTCCAATAATAACGAAAGTAGGTGATGGATTGCAAACAACGTTGTTTACATCTTATCAATGGTTTGAGGATGGAATTTTACTTGCTGGAGATACGAATCAACAATATACGCCAGATCAGAATGGAGATTATTCGGTAGAAGTTACGGATGTAAAGGGTTGTTCCAATAGTTCGTCACCGTTCAACTATTTATCATTGGGATTGGATGAAAGTAACGATGAGCTTGCCCTAACGATTTATCCTAATCCAACATCTGATCATTTGAGTTTTATGAATTTTAATAATCAATTTCACCATGTGGCTATTTATAGCGCAGACGGTAGAGTTGTTTCGGATTTTGTAATGAAGTCAGGTTTTAATGTGATCGATGTTAGCTCAATGATTAAAGGAATATATTATTTGAGATTTATGTCTTCTTCTTCTAAGTATGAAGATGTGATTCGGCAAGTTGCGGTGTATTAGAACTTAATTCGGGGTAGATCGAAGAGGAAAAGTAGAAGGAATGTGCGGGTTTATTAAATACCGCATTCCTTTTTTATTAAATCAAGTTTTAAAAGGCATTGGTTATAAATCAAATAAGCCAAAGAAAAAGCAGTCCACTTTTAATGGTCCATCCAATGGTCCGAATCCAATTGGTATGAATGAGTTTTTGAACAAGCGTGGAGTCGTAGCCTTTGGTTAAAGCTAAATGGGTAGGACCTTGAAATATAAATGTGCTAAGCCAAATGAGAGTCATTAACGCAAGATTGATGAAAAGCAGCGATTCTTGGTTGAAATATAGAAGTGCAGCTCCTGTAATTAGTTCAAAGGTCATTACCGGAGCAGCAATATAGGCTGTTCGAAGATTTTTCTTTTCATAGTTTGAAAAGCTCTTTGGATCGATTTCATGCATTAGTGGATAGTGCACTATTTGAACAAACCAACATAGTCCACACATGAAGAGGGTAGAAAATGTATGGGAAATTGTTATTAGTTGTTCAATAGCAGGGTAATCCATGTTCTATTTAGGATTCGTTTAATGTGTTTTATTTGACGAAATTGGATAGTACTAACAAAGGTCATGTGTTGAGTCTTAGTTTATGCAAACACAAATTTAGATTACGCTTTAGTTACTTTACTTTGTTTTAACTCGTCTTCAAGGAATTTAGCAGTTACACTTTCTTTACTTTTGATCACTTTCTCTGGAGTCCCTTCTGCAACGATGGTTCCTCCTGAAGTACCTCCTTCGGGTCCAATATCTATAATGTGATCCGCTACTTTTACAACGTCTAGATTATGCTCAATTATCACTACGGTATTTCCTTTGTCGGTAAGTTTGTGAAGTATTTCCAACAAATTTTCTATGTCTTGAAAATGCAAACCAGTTGTAGGCTCGTCAAGAATGTAGATGGTTTGCCCTGTGTCTTTTTTAGATAATTCAGTGGCTAGTTTTACGCGTTGTGCTTCTCCACCAGAAAGGGTAGTAGCTTGTTGACCAAGGGTAATATACCCCAAACCAACTTCATGGAGCATGTTGATTTTTCGGATTATTTTTGGGTGATCAGCGAAAAACGTAACGGCTTCTTCCACGGTCATTTCGAGGACGTCGTTAATTGACTTTCCTTTATACCGAACTTCCAGCGTTTCACGGTTATATCTCTGGCCTTTGCAGGTTTCACAGTTAACGTATACATCTGGTAGGAAATTCATTTCGATGACTTTCAAACCACCTCCTTTGCATTCTTCACATCTTCCTCCTTTGACATTGAAGGAGAATCTACCTGGTTTATACCCTCGTATTTTGGCTTCCGGTAATTGAACATATAATGCTCGAATTTCGGAAAACACACCTGTATAAGTTGCCGGATTGGATCGAGGAGTTCTTCCAATGGCAGACTGATCAATTTCGATTACTTTGTCTAATTCTTCAATCCCTTTGATTGAATCATAGGGCATAGGCTCTCGCCTTGAGTCATAAAAGCTTTTCTTTAAAATAGGAACAAGGGTGTCGTGAATTAGCGTAGACTTTCCACTACCGCTTACGCCTGTAACACAAACCATTTTACCCAATGGAATCCGCAGATTAACTCCTTTCAAGTTGTTTCCTTTAGCACCTTTCAGTTCAAGGAATTTCCCATGACCTTTTCGGCGTTTGGCGGGAATGGCAATTTTACGCTCATTATTTAAGTATTGAGCGGTTACACTTGTGCCAGAGATTATTTCTTGAGGAGTGCCATGTTCCACAATTTTACCTCCATGTTTTCCTGCACCTGGTCCGATATCAATTAGATAATCTGATTCAAGCATCATGTCCTTATCGTGTTCTACAATAATGACTGAATTACCTAGGTCTCGAAGATCCTTTAGCGCATTGATGAGTCGTGCATTATCTCTTTGATGAAGTCCAATGCTGGGTTCATCCATAATATATAAAACACCAACTAGTTGTGTTCCAATTTGAGTCGCCAAACGAATTCGCTGGGATTCACCTCCGGATAACGAACGGAGTGGACGATTTAATGTTAAATAGTTAAGTCCAACATCTAAAAGAAACTGAATTCGTTTTCGAATTTCTTTTAAAAGTTCATTGGCAATTTGATTTTGCTGCTCATTGAGCCGATCTTCTATTCCTACAAACCAATCTTGAAGCCGATCAATATCCATGCTTGCCAATTGAGTAATGTCATGCTTGTCAATCCGAAAATGACGAGATTCCAATTTGAGTCTACTTCCTGCGCATACAGGACAAACGACACTTTGTGTATATTCTTTAACCCAATTCCGTATATTATCTGATTCGGATTCCATTTGTTTTTTTAAGTAGGGAATGATTCCGTCAAATTCGAAATATACTCCATTACTGTTTTTACTATTGTCTTTAAAGGTTTGATCGGAGCCATGAAGTATGATTTCCAGTGCTTCGGCAGGAATATCTTTGATTTTTGTAGAAACAGAAGCCTTAAATTTTTTCAAGATGGATTCCATTTGTTTGAAAATCCAAATATCCCGATAATCACCAAGAGGAGCAATGGCCCCTTTGAAAATAGAGCGTTCCTGACTCGGAATGATTGCTTCCGGGGTGATTTCTTCGATTGTACCTAGTCCTTTACAATTTGCACAGGCTCCATAGGGTGAATTAAACGAAAACATATTTGGTGCAGGATCATCATAGGCAATGCCAGATGTCGGGCACATCAAATGTTTGGAATAGAATTTCTCTACTTTCTGATCTGGAGCAAATAAAATTAATGTTCCTTTTCCATGCTTAAAAGCAGTCTGGATACTTTGAGCAATTCGATGCTTATCGTCTTCCTTTGCAACTATTCGATCAATTACAATTTCGATGTCATGCGTTACGTATCGATCTACTTGCATTTTTGGAAGCAAATCCCGGATTTCTCCATCTACACGTACTTTGACAAAACCTTGTTTTCGGATTTGTTGAAACAATTCTCGATAATGTCCCTTTCGTCCTTTGACAACCGGGGCTAAAACAACGAGTTTTTCATTTTTAAACGAATCCAGAATTTGTCGTAAAATCTGGCTTTCGCTCATTTTGATCATCTGCTCTCCACTTTCGTAGGAATAAGCTATTCCTGCACGAGCATATAATAGACGTAGGAAATCATAAATTTCCGTGGTAGTTCCAACCGTTGAACGGATGTTTCGTGAAGTAGTTTTTTGTTCAATTGAAATAACAGGACTTAATCCTTCAATTTTGTCCACATCCGGGCGTTCCATGTTACCAATGAATGAACGCGCATAGGCAGAAAAGGTTTCCATATATCGGCGTTGACCCTCTGCATAGATGGTGTCAAATGCCAATGATGATTTACCACTTCCACTGATTCCGGTAATCACGACAAGCTTTTCTCTTGGGATTTTAATATCTATATCCCCAAGATTATGCTCTCTTGCGCCGTAAACTTCAATATATTCTTGATTGTTGGACATAAATTAAATAAGTAAGCCAGAAGAAATTAACTTTCTTCTGGCTTTTCTGTTATATGTATTAGATCTCTTGCTAAGAACGCAAATTCTTTGCTATAAAAAGAGTTAATCTGAATGTAATTGAACGAAAACGGATTAAAACCCGGATTCGTTCTAAAATATGTAGGAATTATTCAGCATCAGTGCTTGCAACTTCCTTTACTTCTTCATCTTCTCCTTTTGCTTTCGCTTTAATTTTTAATTCCAGTTCATCCGATAATTCAGGATTGTCTAAAATTAAATTTTTGACAGTATCTCGACCTTGTCCTAGTTTACTTCCATTATATGAAAACCAAGATCCAGCCTTTTCAACAATATTGAATTCTACACCTAAATCGATGATCTCTCCAGCTTTTGAAATTCCTTCACCATACATGATGTCAAATTCCACTTGCTTAAACGGAGGAGCCAATTTGTTTTTAGCCACTTTCACTCGTGTTCTGTTACCAGTAATGTTATCAGCACTTTCTTTAATAGCTGCAATACGACGAATATCTAATCGAACTGAGGCATAAAACTTCAATGCATTACCACCGGTTGTTGTTTCAGGATTCCCAAACATCACACCGATTTTCATTCTCAACTGGTTGATGAAAATACAGCAACAGTTTGTTTTCTTAATGGAACCAGTCAATTTACGCATGGCTTGAGACATTAAACGTGCCTGTAAGCCCATTTTACTGTCCCCCATATCACCTTCCAATTCTGCTTTTGGAACAAGAGCTGCAACGGAGTCAATAACTAAAATATCGATGGCTCCAGAGCGGATTAGATGATCTGCAATTTCCAACGCTTGCTCTCCATCATCAGGTTGAGAAATCAATAGATTTTCACAATCAATCCCTAGCTTTTCTGCATAACTACGATCAAAAGCATGCTCTGCATCAATAAAAGCAGCCAAACCGCCTGTTCTTTGGCATTCTGCGATGGCGTGCATGGATAAAGTCGTTTTTCCCGAAGATTCTGGTCCGAAAATTTCGACTACTCTTCCTTTGGGAAGACCACCAATGCCTAATGCAATGTCTAATCCTAATGAACCTGTAGAAATTGCCTCTACATCTACTACACGTTCATCACTTAATTTCATTACGGTACCTTTACCGTAGGCTTTTTCCAGCTTATCCATTGTAAGCTGAAGAGCCTTCATTTTTTCTTTACTATCTGCGCTCATGATTAATATCTAGTCTAAAACTTGGTAACATATTAGGCAAAAGTAGGAATAACAGGTAGGATATACAAGTAAATTTTTTAATAATAAAATAAATAGTACTTTCGCACTTGTTTAAATTAAAGAGAATGAAAACTAGAACGTTAATAGTAATTATGGCTACGAGTTTAACCGCTTTTGTAGCTTGCAAGCAAGGAGAAAATGGAGGTACGGAAAGTACTGAAGGATCCTTAGAATTGAAAACTGAAATGGATTCAGTAAGTTATGCTTTAGGTATAAATTTAGGAAGCAATGTGAATAAAAGCGGAATGACCGAAATCAACGGTGCAGCGCTTGGAGCAGCAGCTGAATTAAGTGCGAAAGGAGATTCTGCTAAATTTACTCCGGTTGAAGCTGGTGAGATATTGAACGCTTATTTTGGAAAGCTTCAAAAAGTGAAAGCAGATTCAGATAGTCAAGTAGGAAGAGATTGGCTTGCGGAAAATGCGAAGAAAGAAGGTGTAGTTTCTACTCCATCTGGATTGCAGTATAAAGTAATTGAGTCAGGAAGCGGAGCAACTCCGGGACCAACTTCTCAGGTTACCGTACATTATCACGGTACATTAATTGATGGGAAAGTATTTGATAGTTCTATGGATCGTGGTCAACCAATTCCTTTGGCTGTAAATGGAGTAATTCCAGGATGGACTGAAGCACTTCAAATGATGAAAGAAGGAGATCTTTGGGAACTGTATATTCCTTATAACTTAGGATATAGAGAGCAAGGATCAGGACCAATCCCTGGTTACGCAACTTTGATTTTTAAGGTGCAGCTTATATCTGTAGATAGCTAAGCAAAAAATAGCTTAAGTTACATTTCGAAATTCATTGTACTTAATTTGAATTTTGAAATGTAATTTGAATAAGGTATTTACGTTAGTTAGAATAGACGGGAATGCAGCTGTGAATAGTGCTGTAGTAAAAACATTATATAAGAAAGAAAGTTAGATATGAAAAAGATCGTATTATTAAGTTTGCCATTTGTATTGATCATGTCTTTGATCTCTGCTGATGTGATGGCACAGAAAGAAAAGAAGAAAAAGAAAAACAAGAAGAAAGGGAAAGTTGAACAAACTTCAAATAACAGTAATATCATGAAATTGGAAAACGAACTAGATTCAGTAAGTTATGCGTTGGGAATTAATCTTGCGAATAATGTGAAGAAAAGCGGAATGACAAAAATGAATACGGATGCTATGGGTACGGCGATTAGTGCTACCTTAAGTGGAGATACCGTATTGATGACGGAAGAAGAATCAGGGAAGATCTTAAACGATTACTTTAGCCGTTTACAAAAAGAGGAAGCGGAGCGTTTGAGTAAGGTAGGTCGAGAATGGTTAGCTGAAAATGCTACTAAGAGCGGTGTAACTACTAAGCCAAGTGGATTGCAATATAAAGTGTTAAAATCAGGAACGGGTAAAACGCCCGGTGCTACTGATAAAGTAACTACACACTACCACGGTACTTTTATTGATGGGAAAATATTTGATAGTTCCATGGATCGAGGTCAGCCTGCATCGTTTGGAGTTAATCAAGTGATTAAAGGATGGACAGAAGCGTTGCAGCTTATGAAAGAAGGAGATGAGTGGGAATTGTATATTCCTTATAACTTAGCGTACGGAGAGCAGGGAAGACCAGGGATTCCTCCATATTCTACATTGATTTTTAAAATAAACTTGATTAGCGTTGATACTGGAACAACACAGCCTGTGCCAGGACAACAGCAGCGTTAATATTGAGTTGATTTTAATTGGTAAACATTTGACCGACTAGGTTACTGTTTATAGATAGATTATAGTAAAACAAAATTGTAAAAACCCTTTGGAACAGTGAATGTTCCAGAGGGTTTTTGCTTTTATATAATATTGTGGAGGAAAGTAGGGGGCTTGTTTCTAAAACCAATCTACCTTGCATGTCATAAAGTGCAACAAGTTGACTTTTTGCAGCTGAAGACGCTACTTTTAAGTTCAGAACGTATCAAAAAGCGAAGAAATCACGAAGATTGTGGTACCATGCAAAACCGAATTATTTGTGTTTCCTATCGAAGATCTACTATATCTAAAGGCAGAAGGGAGTTACACCGAGATTAATTTAGTTAACCGAAAAAGTGTAATAGCAAGTAGAAATTTGAAATTCTATGACACACTTCTTAATGGAGAAGAATTCGAAAGAATTCATAATTCTTATATTATTAATTTAAATTATATCTCTGAATATATGCGAAACGAAGGGTTCGTAATTTTGAATAACGAACATAAGATCCCAGTTTCGCGAGCGAGAAAGAAAAGTTTTATTGAACGCCTAAAGCGAAATTTTGATCGGTTAGATTAGCTCAGCTACTTCTTTTCCAATCAAGGAGCCGATGGCTACACCCATCCCGCCCAATCGAACGCCAATATGTACATTCTCAGACAGAGACTTCACTAACGTTGTTTTCTTAGATCCTACTCCCATTATGCCTGCCCATCGACGTTCAATTTTGAACTCCTCGTTAGGTAGAATTACTTCTGAAAGCAATTGATCCAATTTACTTTGAATCAGAGGTGTGGTGGTTAATTCAGTTGTCGTCTCTTCTTCTATTGCCAGATTTCGTCCGCCTCCCAGTAAAACACGATTTCCAATATTTCTAAAATAGTAATATCCCTTTTCAATATGGAATGTGCCTTTAACTTTTAAATTAGGTATCTCGGATGTTATTAATACTTGAGCACGTGCAGGTAAGACCTCCAGTTCTGGAAGAAGCCCCTTTGCAAATCCATTGGTAGCTATGATGGCTTGGGATGTTTGAAAACTAAAGTCATCTAGCTCGATGGTTGCACCTGATCCAGTCTGCTGAAGCCCTTTTACTTCAACGCCGTTTAACAGAGTAATGTCTAATTCGTTGGCTAATTTAAGTAAGGTTCGCATCATTTTACCCGTATGAATTTGACCTTCATATTGATTTTTAATGACGTGCTGAACGTTGTTAAATCCAAATGTTTCGATGGATTCATCAGAAATTGAAAACACATTTTCTTTAAAAATGGATCCTAAAAATTGATTTAGGTAGTCAATTTGATCTGCACATTCTTGATACGTGTCGTTTGCCGCTTTGTCAAAGAGTTCGAAACTTCCAAGGTTTAGAAAATCCATGTTGTCTTTACCAACTAATGACTGGAGGTTTAAGAGTCCTTTCCACCTTTTTTCTACCAGTTCTACCACTTCGGATTCCGACATAATCTTAAGATCATCTAGAATTTCTGAAGGACTTCCGAAGCAGGCAAAGCCTGCATTTTTGGTGCTAGCCCCTGATGGCAACGTTCCTCTTTCAAGAATCAAAATGTTTTTATTCGGATACTTTCGCTTCAATTCTATAGCGGTAGATAATCCGACAATTCCACTTCCTATGATAGTGATGTCTATATTTTTGAAATAAGAATCGTATTCCCAGTGACTTAGTTTCATGGAGCGTTGTAATTGAATGTATTTAATCGCAGAATAGAAGTGGCCTTGCGTTATATAATGGATGCCAACTTATTTTTTTAAAAAAAAAGAGCAGATGTAGTTAATTAACTAGGATTGATGACATGGTTAAGCTTCGCTATAATCCAGGCATGGAAATCCAAGGTTTAAATTTTAAATTCATTTTAGTGAAAAAAGCAAAAACGCTCTACTGAATTCGATAGAATACGAAGACTTAATTTTCTGGGTAACCGTTATCTACCCAACACTGGATAAGGTCGATATCTTGTTGGAGTAGAACTGACTTTTTTGGCATGTTTTGTTTTTCAAATACATCTTTTTGGAAGGATCCATCGTCGAGACTCACCTTAAATTGTTCATAAGTAATGTATTCTCCTTTCCGCTTACTTGCACCTTCTCCGTGGCAAGATGAAGTCGATGAACAATTGGCAAACAGAATTGTTTCGATTTCGTTGTCATAAACAGGATTAGAACCATCACAAGTTGGAACTAATTTCTCTCCTCCACATGAAAAGAGTAATAAAGATGTAATTAGGCTCGTAAGAGCGTAAAAGCATGTCTTTTTCATATTAAAATAGTATTTGATTAAATGGATACGCTTGCAGGAATTAAATTAAAATAAATTAAATTAAAAATCATTTCCAAGTGAGATCATGATCATCGGAGTACTTCCTTGATAATCTTCTAATCCAAACCCAACATCAGCTTTCACATAACTACCAAAAACGATGGTCCGAAGACCAAATCCATATCCCATTACAATAGGATTTCGATAGTTTAATACGGTAATCTCAAACGCGCTTCCGCCACCTCCTAGTACCTCTCTATTGAATGAATTGTCTTTGGTAAATGGATTGCTGCCGGTCCATGCAGAGCCAAAGTCAGAGAATAGGTTGAGCTGCATGTTGTTTAAAAATCCGGAACGAATTATCTGGCTGCCAAATAAAGCATTCAATGGAATTCGAATTTCCGTATTATACATAAAAAAGCTATTTCCATTTCGGGCATTATAGCCAAAACCACGCATGTTGGTGACGTATGAGGTATAGAAAAGATCTGCAGATGTGCCATTGGAGAAGATTTCATTTAATGCCATTCGTGGGAAAAACCAATTGTCCATTCCACCAAAAATATAGTTCTTAGGAGCGTTGCCAAAAGAATTTCCAGCGGCAAATCGATTGGCCCAAATGATGTTTCCAAAAATGGATTTGTAGTTTCGAACATCAAGATTAATACGACTAAAATTTTCACTAGATGTTACAAACGTGGAATCATTGGAAATCAAGCCAAAGTAGGTAGAATAGGACAATACTGCACGAGTTCCTTTTAGTCGATTGGCCTTTTTTTCGAAGGTATTATTGAAGGTGATCTTGCCTTCAAAACCTCCAAATAATTTGCGGTTAACGGGTTGCGTAAATTGAATTACGTCGGATAAAGAGGTTTGAAATACTGAAGGAATCGCCGTCAACGCAATGCGAGACATAAAAGGCATGTTTAACTTTACATTGAATTGTTGGATGCCGTATTTAGAAAATTGATTTTCATCTCCGAAAAACACGTTCTTTCGTGCATAACCTAGTTTCCAATCTAGTAACTTCCATGACCGTCCTTCAAAGTCTAAATTGACAATGGTGCTGGAAAAATCTGTTAATGCGAAAACTTGTCCTTCTACACGGTAATTTTCAAACATGTCTGTCAGTGTAACTCCACCAATCAATCCACTTCCAAAAATAGGATCAATCCGAAAGGAGGACAGGGTCTTTTTGATGCTAAACGCCAAATCAGGAGATTTCTTAACCTGTCTATTAGAGGAAGTATCAATGAGTGTAGAAAGCCACTTTCGAGAAGTGTCCAGCGTTAAGCGATGTTGTTCGGTACGTTTTTCGAGAATTACTTGACGTCTTGTTTGAAGTATGCTTTTGGAATTTGCATTGTCGAATAAATCATTTGATATTTGATATGCATCCATTTTGAAAGGGATCATTGCATACATGGAATTTTCGTCATCGAAAAAGTAATTATCAATGTTCGAACAAGAGTTAAGTGCGCCTTCTTCTTCTCCGGTGTTGATGTTTATTTTGTGAATTCTGCGTACACCACTGTTGTCATTTAAATAATAAATGGTGCTGTCATTTAATGCTTTGGGAAGCGTTTCATGCCCCAAGTTGCTTGTTAGTTGGGAGAATTTTTTGGATGCGATTTCAAACAGATACAAATCATAATTGTCTTCTACCTCGGCTACCGAACCTTTATAGCCACTTGAATCATTAATCCTATTGGAAGCAAAAATTATTTTATCATCGTTTACAAAAGAAGCATCAATGTCATCAAAAACATCATTGGTCACTTTAAACATCTTTTTCATGCGTGGAAGCATGATGTAAAGATTGCTAATTCCCTTGCTGGAAGCACTGAATACTATTTGTTCTCCATCCGGGGAGTAATTGAAATTTTCAATGTTGTCAAAACGAGGTAATTCTAACTTCTTTTTATTCCAAGGATCTTTAGCCAAAATGTTTCGAATGACTAGATTGTCTTTTGTTGTGGCCAACAATCCCTTATTCTTTGATATATTATAGAAGAGAGAATATTCACCAAAGCTTCGGTACAATACACGAAGGTCATTTTTATTACGCCATCGGATTAAGGTTTCATTTTGATCGGAATCTGGAACGGATTTCGTTCGTTTTTTGAATTTCTTAAGTTTCTTACCTTTTTCAGTATCGTAGACTAATACTTTTAAATATCCATTTTTATGAGAAGAGAAAGCTACTTTGGAATGGTCTGGATTGTATGTAAGATTGCTATACCCCTTTTTAACTTTAAAGTTGGATTCTACTTTGTTGGGCGTAATCCGTTCAAAGTTTTCATTTAAAAATTGACGGTTGCCTTGGTAGAACTTATGCCAGTTAAATAGAAACTCATTGTATGATCTGTCTACTGATCCTGAAACGGAAAGGTCAATTTCACGGGTAGAGCGAAGTAACAACATGATGTTGGCGATGGTGATCGGACCATGCTCTTCTACAATATAATTCCAAACTGATTGACCAACCAAACGAGCTTTATCTCCGTTTAATCCATTTAAATAAGTCGCTTTTGCTTTAGTATCGCAGTGATACATGTATCCATCCATTTCTACAGTCCATCCATTGGCAAGATATGCAGGCAATCCATCTGATATCCATCCTGGGAATCGTATAAAATGAGAGCTTCGAATGATTTCTTTTACGCCTCTTCCGTAAAGCATTTCATTTACAACAGAATTGGCAATTTGTCGGCTAAGTTCTTTTTTGAACTTGATCATTGTCCCTGGGTAGGAAACTTCAGCCAAGTTTTTCACATAATATGAATCACCTCCAGATGGATTGTTGAAGTATCCTTTGTTGATGTTGCTTTGGCTTTTTTGGGCTTCATTTAAATAAAGCACCAACTTCATTTTTTCGAAATTATAATAACCAAGCAATTCGCAAATCCGAAGGTATTCTTGCTCTACGTGTTTTGCGGCCACTTTTGCTAGATTCTCACCACCTTTGTAATAAAATATTTCAAATCCAGGTGTGGAAATTTGTTGCCACTTAAAATTATGATATTGAACGGGAACTTCTTCGAATCGCTGTTGTGCATTTTGAGCTTGAACGCTGCCCCACGACAATATCAAGAACAATATCGAAAGTAATAGGAACGACGGGAGTTTACGAATCGATATTTTTGATTGTTTTTTATTCATTCACTTGAGATACAAAAGTACTGTGTTTAATACTTTATTGCCGGTTGACTCGATCCATTTTTTGTTTAAGTACTCGGACTTTAAAGATAACGAAAAAATGGACAAAAACGTTTCGTTTATAACCTCATATTTGCATTTAACCTTAAACGAGTGTCTTTTTACTTCATCCGCTTTTTAATGTTGGCAGGCATATCTTGCCCAATTGAGCTAATCACTTTTTTCATAATAGAATCCACATCTTCATCAGGATCAATTTCTAATGGATCCATTATATCCAAAGATAGGGTTGTGCCCTTTTTTTTGAAACGCAATCCCTTGTGATCGAAAGCTCTTCTAAACCCATTAATTTTAACGGGTACAACAATTGGCTCGTTTTGCTTTATGATGTGTGCTGTTCCCTTCCTTCCAGGAGCATAAGGCTTAGTCGTGCCCTGAGGGAAAGAGACCAACCAACCATTGCGTAGGGCCCATCCGATTTTATCCTGATCAGATGTTTTTACTTCGCGTTTTATATCTTGTCCCTGACTTCTCCAAGTACGTTGGACTGTGATAGCACCGCATAGGGCAAAGAGTTTAGGAAGAATCCCTCCCTCAACCATGGTTTCTCTGGCAGCCACATAACTAAGATTCAGTTTAGGACTCAACATGAAATAGGGGATTCCCAAGTATTTTTTGCGTCCCCATTTGGCAGCACTCATACCGACAATCAGTGCAGCTACGTCCGCAAAATAGGTTTGGTGGTTTGAAATGAAAAGGACGTTTTTGTTGGGCAATGTATGAAGTTTTTCAAGCCCGGAAATTTTCAGGTTATTGGCAATATTTAATCTATAATATGCCAAGGCTCCAAGTGGAGTCATTAAAAGATGCTTAAGAAAAAGATTCTTTCGTAATGGCATGTTTCAACAAACTTAAATAAAGTGCGCCGTAAATGAATGATGACACTCGACCTAAAAAAGAAACCTCTAAGTTATAAAAAACTTAGAGGTTTCAAAACGTTTAACACGTTGGACGGAATCGATCCGTTTCTATCGTGCTATTTTGGTGCATTTAATGGGATGATATCATTGATGGTTGGACTTTGTACGTAACCTTCAAATAATCCCTTAATTCCTAAGTTGGTGAATCGTTCATCGTCTTTGAAATTACGTTCAAAAGATGCAAATCGATTTAAGCCATACATAGCCATTCGTACATCTGGCTCTACAAACATACCATTGGATTTGTTTCGTTTGTCGCTATAATAATCCAACGACTGCTTGTATCTAGCAATCATCTTTTCCATTATATCCAAAGCTCGATCTTTCTGCTCTAATTTGATCAAAAGATCAACATAGCTGGAAATCGTTGCATCATAAGGAATAGACGTATCTGGCATAACTTTGAACGAGAAGTCTACTACTTCCAAAGATTTTGCTTGTTTCACCTTTGCTTGGTTCATTTTCTCCGTTGCTAATGCTCTGGTAGAATCGGCCATCTCTGTTTCGTTTGCCTGCTCCATTAACGTAGCTTGCTGTTCCAATCGTTTACCTTCATTGTTAAGACGTGCTCCTTGGTTATAATACTCTGAAGCAAGTCGGTAAAACTTATCTCTGGTATTTGCAGGGAAACGTTGGTAGTTCTCATCATAGAATACAGTTGGATCGTCCAAGTTTCTCCAGTGAAACTTCTTCACCATGTTGTCATACATGATTTCTGTCGCGATACGTCCTGACTTACTTCCATTGTTTACAGGTAAAAAGCGATAAGCTAATCCTTCTAATTGGAAATAGTTTTCAAGGTTCAAGTAATCTCTACTTGATATAGTTGTAGAGAAGTAGATCGGACGTTTAAATTGATTTTGTTCGATCATATCAAGCATGATTAAATGCTTTTTCTCCAATCCTCCTCGTCCAATATTCCAAGTAATTCGATCCAATATTTTTGATTCGTATGCCTTTGGAACAATTCCACTATCTATAATCGCTTGCTTGTCGATTGGGAAAGTGAATACTTTACTTGGGAAAGTAGTTATTTTTTTCCCTGACTGAGCTCTTCGTTGTAAAGGATTGTCTTTCTTACGAATTAGCTTAATGAAGTCACCGATGTCGATGCTTTTCCCAACTCTAGGGTCTGCTACGAAAGGAAGATAATCATTTGTTCCTTGGATGTACTCTTCGTATTGCATTGTAATTGGCAATGCTTTAGAATCATATGCATCCTGTTTCATTAGGTTAATGTACCAATCTGTATTTAAAAGACTCAAGTTACAAACCCGAACATCATCTCTGAATCCTTCTACCTCTTGTACATACCAAAGTGGGAAAGTATCATTATCCCCTCCTGTAAATATGATCGCATTTGGCGCACAGGATTCTAGTAAGTTTTTAGCAGAGTCCACAGAGAAGTATCTGCTGGATCGATCGTGATCATCCCAACCGTCTTTAGCCATTAGTACAGGTACAATCAAGGAAAGTACAAAAGCTAAGGCAGGGGCCGCAATTTTATTCTTTATGACCTGACCTATGAAATAGGCCATCCCGGCGACGCCCAGTCCAATCCATATCGCAAAGACATAGAAGGCACCTGCGTACGTATAGTCACGTTCTCGCGGTTCGACCGGTGGCTGATTCAGGAATATAATAATACCAATTCCGGTAAAGAAGAACAATACTCCCAGAATCAAACTGATTTTTCCACTTCGCATCAATCCAAATGCTACACCAATCAAACCAAGGAAGAATGGAAGCATGTAAAACTGGTTTCGAGCCTTACTGTTTGCCATCATAAATGGGAGTTTATCTTTTTGCATGGTATCCCATGGATATAAACGTTCCGCATCCTGACGATCATGGGCTCTTCCACTAAAATTCCAGAAGAAATAACGCCAAAACATAAAGTTCATTTGGTAGCTGAACAGGTATTTCATATTCGTGCCTTGCGTAATAGGAACGATCTTTCGGGTTGTTCCATCCGCATTTTTCTTGTTGGCCGGAATTTTAACCCATCGGCTATACATGTTTTTATGATTTTGCTGCGTGGAGTGAATCCTCGGAAGCAACATCTTTGTATCATCATCATAAATGTTGTTGATCTTGTAATCGTAAATGATGTACTCATCTCCTTTTTTACGATATTTAGGATCTCCTTCTTCTTGCTCAACAACCCGTGACTTGATGGTTGGACCATATAATAAAGGACGATCTCCATACTGCTCACGTTTTAGGTATGACACAAAACTCATTACCTCTTCTGGATCATTTTCATCTAACGGAGGATTGTAAGTAGATCGAATTGGGATAATCATATAAGACGAATATCCAATCAAAATAAATAGTAGGGATAATAATCCAGTATGTAATAATACTTTTCCTGATTTAATGGCATACCATATTCCGGCTACAATTGAGCCAAGGAAAATAGTTACAAAGAAGATAATTCCACTTCCAAATGGTAAACCAATACTGTTTACGAAGGCAATTTCAAATTTCCCAGCTACTGCTGGCAATCCTGGGATAATCCCTACCTGAATAACTCCAACCGCAATTAAACCACATGTAAAAGCGATCAATGCTCCTTGCCAGCTGTGATTAGTGTAACGTTTGTAATAGTAAATTAAAGCTAATGCAGGTAATGCAACTAAGTTCAGTAAATGGACTCCAATTGATAATCCAATTAAATAAGCGATAAACAATAACCACTTATTTCCCATGGATTCACTGTTGTCAATTTGTTCCCATTTAAGCATCGCCCAAAATACAATGGCCGTAAAAAAGGAAGAAAGGGCATATACCTCTGCTTCCACAGCGGAAAACCAGAATGTATCTGAAAATGTGTAGGCTAATCCACCAATTATACCACTGGCCAGTATACTTATTGACTGTGACATGGTCGGATCTTCTCCTCGGTTAACTAATAATTTACGAACTAATATGGTAATAGTCCAAAATAAGAATAATATGGTAAATGCACTGGCCATTACTGAAACCATATTTACCCAAAATGCGACTTGTTCAACATCTCCCATAGCGAGGAATGAGAACATTCGTCCTACTAACAGGAAGGTAGGTGATCCAGGAGGGTGAGGTACCTGTAACTTGTATGAACAGGCAATAAACTCTCCACAATCCCAGAAACTGGCAGTGGGTTCAACCGTTAACGTATAAACGGTGGCTGCGACCAAAAAGATCAACCAACCAATTACGTTATTAAGATTTTTATAGTTTAACATGAGGTGCGTAATTTAATTTTTATTCTATCGAACTTAATTTCTACTGTTCTTGTTATTTATTTAACCGTTTGCGCCTCCTGAACCTTATTAAAGGTGCAAACGAAAAGGCGAAAATAGCGATTATTTTGTAATCTGTTCATTTTATTTGTAAATGCGATCTGAGCTTAACTTTCTTAAGACATAAACTTTCGATCAACCAGTTTGTGGAGGTATCTATTGGAGGCGCGATGCTCGGTTTTTGAAATAAATTCATCTACCAATAAAGTTGCGTCTGCAAATGAGTCAGCAGCATCAACTTTTTCTATAAAAGAGTTATAAACGGATTTCATACCACCAAAAACGTCATTTGTAAGTTGAAATTGTTCGTTGAGAGGTATTTCTTGAGAAATACTTTCCACTTTCGTTTTTGAATGAGATTCCAAGATCGTTTTAGACTCCTGTTTGTCGCTATGTTGATCGTTTAACGTGGCCTTGTTGCCTTCCTTTTGAAATGAATCGTTCAGATTTGGGGTTACTTTGAACTGATTCGCAAAGCCAGCCGGTTCCTTTTTTGTATCAGTTTCTTTTTCTTCCTCCTCTTGTTTTATGTTCAAAAAGGATGTTAATGCCTTAAGAAACTCAGTTGGATCTTCACTTTCCAATGAACTAGGTTCTAATTCATCCAATTCGATTTCATCTAAACTTTCGTCATCCAGAAAACTAATGATTCCTTCTATGAAATGACTTTTGACTAATTTAGATAATTCCTTAAGCTCTTTTTTCGATACTTTATCTTGGAAAATTTCACTTAGAAAACTTATTGGATTATTGAAATAGAGCAATGCTAATTGAAATGCTTTCTTTAAAAGGGGTTCGAAGTCTTTCTGCTGAATGGATATGTTTTGGGAAAGCACATTCATAAAAGTTTCCAATGCTTGTTTTACCTGGTCGTTGGTAAAATCAAAATATGGGCTTTTGAGCTTATTAATTTCAGATTTCCAGCTTTGAAGTAAAATATAAATAAGTAGGAAATTTATTTGCTTGATTTCAGTCAGCTTTGGAAGTTCCTGCCCTGTTATGGTATCTTTTTCGTCGAATTTAGACTTAGATACTTTTTCAACAAAAGCGTTGGAATAATTTACAGCAGATTTGATAGTTAAGTTGTTCTCCACTTTAATTAATTTTTATTTCTTTTGTGTTGGATTTCATTTTCGTCCAAAAATAAGCATTCGTGTTAAGACGAACTTAATTTTTTAGAATTTATTATGCCTGAATTATGTTTATAGAACCACAAATTGGTAAAAATAAAGAAGCTCGTAAGAATAGAGGGTGGATTGAAGTAGTATGTGGGTCTATGTTCTCCGGTAAAACGGAGGAGTTGATTCGTCGATTGAATCGGGCAAAAATAGCTCAGCAGCGTGTAGAAATCTTTAAACCAGCCATTGATACACGATATGATGATACGGATGTAGTGTCTCACAATGAAAATACAATCCGATCAACTCCTATTAATAATTCCAATGATATGTTACTCTTTGTTGGAGATTGCGAGGTTGTAGGAGTGGATGAGGCTCAATTTTTTGATAAGGGATTAATAGATGTTTGTGTTACATTAGCAAATAAGGGAGTTCGTGTGATCGTTGCAGGTCTTGATATGGATTTTTTAGGAAAACCGTTCGGACCAATTCCGGAATTGATGTCTGTGGCGGAATATGTAACCAAAGTGCATGCGATTTGTGTACAATGTGGTTCAGTTGCCTCTTATTCATATCGCTTATCGGATGAAGAGAATAGAGTTTTATTGGGAGAAACAGAATCTTATGAGGCACGTTGTCGAAGTTGCTTTGTAGAGGGTATGGGAAAGGCGAATAGTTGAGTGGTGGATTTAAAGATCAATTACTCATGCAATAAATTAGATGGAATTCAGTTATTTCATTCCTTAGGTTATGAATAAGAATATGTATTTACTGCGAAAATTTAACGTGTCTGTCGCCTTGTTTTTGGTCGTATTTTCTTTTGGAAATATGCGAGCTCAACAACGAACAATGGTAGCCTCTGGCACTTGGCAATATCATTTACCACTGAATCTTGGTCAACATGTCACTGTAGCAGGCGATCGGATTTACTGTTCTTCTAAAGCCGGATTGTATTATTATGACAAGTCGTTTGGATCAATGACTCAAATGACCAAGCAAGACGGTTTGAATAACATAGAAATAAGTGCGATCAAATACTACGAGGAGATGGACTTGGTATTGATTGCATATGTAAATACGAATATTGATATTATTCAAGGCAACACAATCATTAACCTGAATGATATTTTTAGAAAGCAAATCATAGGAGAGAAGACGATCAATCAAATCTATTTTGAAGATCGAAAAGCGTATTTAGGATGTAGTTTTGGGGTTGTGGTGATTGATTTGGATAAAATGGAGGTGAAGGAAACATATCAAAGCCTTGGGGTGAATGGAGAACCTTTAAGAGTGAATGATTTGTGTATAGATAGTTCGAAAATTTATTTGGGTACGGAAGAAGGGGTGTTATATGCCACGGTTTCTCCCGGTGTAAATTTACTTGATTTCAATAACTGGGACCGATATATAAATGCGGATGGCGTGCCTGAAACAGAATGTACTGCTATAACTTGTTATGAAAATGACATCTATGCATATTACGCGGATACGCTTGATTCGACTACTTATCGTTTGGAAAATGATACTTGGGCATTGGATCCACGCTTTTCTGAGCAATTGGTGAGTTTTAGTGTAGGATCAGGTGATCGAATGATTGCGGTATTTGATAAAGGTTTTTTTGTTTTAAATAATGAAGGAACAATAACGAAGGAAGAGACATCCGATTTTAGATATTTAGGTGAAGTGGTCTACGACGCAGTAGATCAATCTTATTGGGCTGCCGATGCTGCAAGTGGACTTGTAAAATACAAGGAGGGAGTTTCTACGATACTACGTCCAAATTCGCCAGGGAATGCAACAATTTTTGCATTGGAGAACATTGATAATCGAATTTATGCGCTTCGAGGGGGGCATGATGGATCGTATACACAGTTAAATTCACCTATGCAAATTGATGTTTTAGGAAGTTATGGATGGATTACGAAGGCGTATCAATATAATACTGCATCTCCTTTATTTAGTGTGAAGGATGTGCAAGTGGCGAAATATAATCCAAATACGAATAAAATATTTTATGCATCACATGGATACGGAGTTATCGAACAAAACGCTGATGAAGAGTTTACTCTCTATAATGAGACTAATAGTAATTTGGTGAACGTATTGGAATCGGGTCCGTTTGTGCGAGTAATGGATTTAGATATAGATAACGACGGGACGCTATGGATCGCGAATTATATCGAATCAAAAAGTTCCTCACAAGCTTCCTTTCATAGTTTGAGTGAAGCTGGCGAATGGCGATCTTATCCACTTCCTCATGTTAATGGGGTTGGTTACCCAACGCAAATTATGGTTGATAAGAATGGTTTTAAATGGGCGATTTTAGCACAGAAGTTTGGTGGAGGCATGGTTGTGTTTGAAACAGATGAAGATGGGAATGTTGTGAATGATCGACATTTAAACACTGAATTTGAAGAAGGAATGCTTCCTGACAACGATGTACGGTGTATGGTGGAAGATTTATCAGGAGACATTTGGGTTGGAACCATCAATGGATTAGGCGTATATTATTTTTCTTTTGCCATGTTTGATGATTCATTTGGAAATACAGATGCAGGTGCACCTCCACCGATTGATGGGAGACCTCCATTAGAAGAAGAAGTTGTAAATTGTATAGCCATCGATGCAGGCAATAGGAAATGGATTGGAACACCTAATGGCGCTTGGTTATTTGATGCAAGCGTAGGTGAGGTTATCCTTAATTTCACAAAGGAAAATAGTCCACTTCCTTCTAATTTCATCATTGATATCGAAATTCAACATGAAACGGGCGAAGTGTTTATTGCTACAGATTTAGGATTAGTATCTTTTCGTGGAGATGCAACCACTGGTTACGTAGAATGTCAGGATGAAATAAAAGTGTTTCCCAATCCAGTAGAACCAACTTTCACCGGTGATATCGCCGTGTCTGGTTTGAGGAATGGAGCAGAAATAAAAGTGTTGGACATGGCCGGTAACTTGGCATTTGAAACTGAAGCAAATGGAGGTGGGTTTTCCTGGAATGGAAAAAATTATAATGGAGAACGGGTAGCCACAGGAGTATATCAAATTGTGGTATATGGAGGCGACAAGAAACGATCTTGTATTACGCGCGTAGCCATTGTTAATTAAAAATAAGGACGGATTTTTTTTCGATATTGATTGAATTCAACTAGTTTGCACTCAGGCATGCAAGGGTTGAATCGTTTGCATCAAAAGGAAAATGAATAATTTAATATCCTTCTCCGTATGAATACATCTTCTTCAAAATTACCTCTTTTTCATATTTTATATGTGGTCTCTTTTATTGAGGGTGGGGCTTTGATGGCGGTTGAACTATTGGGTTCTAAAATGATTGCTCCGTATTATGGAGCTTCACTCTACGTTTGGACCGCAGTTTTGGGCACCACATTGGGGGGATTGGCGCTTGGATATTGGTTGGGAGGCTCGTTTACAGAAAAATATGAAAGCCAAATTAACCGGATACTGCTGTTGATTTTTGTAGCATCCGGAGTGTTTATGCTGATTTTACCCTTCTATGGTAAGCTTATTTTGGAAGCGACGGTGTCCATGTCGTTGAAGCCGGGTATTGTGATCTCCAGCTTTTTAATTCTAACTCCTATTTTGTGTAGTTTTGGAATGGTGTCTCCTTTGATCATTCATTTACTTTCTAAGCAATTTAATGTTGCGGGTCCTGCAGCGGGAACCATTTATGGCGTATCGACGGTAGGAGGGGTAATCTTTAGCCTAGTATTCGGACTTTATTTTATTCCCTTTATTGGAATCAAAGCGGGAATGCTCTTCATTGGAAGCTTCTTGTTGCTAGGAGCAGGTTTAATGTTTCTTGCTGGAAGGAATACGGAATCTAAGTAGCTGGACCTAGATTCTAAGTAGTTTCATTTCATTATGCTATTCAAGTTTAAGAATCTTTAGCAGGTCTGAAATACATGTGATTTCATAGGTTGCCTTTTGATTGTGTCTGTTTTTATCCGGATTAAAATATACTTGATCAATACCGAAGTTTCTTGCACCGGCGACATCTGAGTGAAAACTATCTCCAATCATTAATGCTTGTTTTCGATTTCCACCAATTTTGTCCAGTGAATATTTAAAGATGGGGCCTGCGGGTTTTTTCACCCCTGCTGATTCAGAACTTACTACATGTTCAAAGTATTTATCCAATCCTGATTCTTTCATTTTAATGGCTTGGACTTCCGCAAAGCCGTTGGTTACAATAATGGTTTGGAATACTGGATTGGCTTGAATAGCATCAAGGGTCTCAATGGTTTTCGGAATGAGGTGTTTCTTGTATGGGCATATGCTGAGATACTTTTCTGCTAGTTCTTCTGCAACCTCCTTGTTTTTGAATCCGAAGTGTGCCATTGCATTGTAGAATCGTGCGTGCCTTAATTCTTCTTGATTGATTTTTCCAAGTTCGTACTGTTTCCACATTTCTCTATTTATTCGAATGTAGATTTGCATAAATGTATCTACGGAAACATTCAATGCCCGATCCAATTCAAATTCATAAAAAAGCTGATCTAAAGTCTCTTTAGAATTTCGATCGAAGTCCCATAAGGTATGATCAAGGTCAAAAAGTAAGTACTTGTATGGAAATTCTTTTTGTTCGGAAGGTGTTTGCGTCATAAATGAAGAAGGATGATGTTGCGACTTAAATAGGTTGGGTTTATTTTTAGATTTATTTAAACCTTAAATCCTGCCCGGTACTTTTTCTGTTCAATTTTATTAATGGCCAATGCTCGATTTGAATACATGGTATGGTAGGTTTCATAATCTTTTTGTAGTTGGGCGTCTTTTTCCATGTACGCTAATAATTCATCGGTAAGGTCGATTAATTCGGAATTAATAAAATAGAAAATCCACTGATCCATTTTTCGTGTACTTACGATTCCAGCATTTTTGAGGTAAATAAGATGACGAGAAGTTTTGGTTTGCGTAAAATCGAGAACTTGTTCCAAATCAGAGATACACATTTCCTTATTTCGATCCAATAAATGCAAAATTCGAACCCTTGATTCGTCGCTCAAGGCCTTAAAAATTTGACATCCAATACCTAAGTTGAAACTTTTTAACCGCATAAACTTTCAAAAGCAATACAATTTATATTTTTTTGGTATAAATATTGAACATAGTAAACTATTATTTCGTTTTATCAACATCTTGTAATATGAAAAAATCAATCCTTTTCGCTCTCATCACGTCCCTATTGGCACTTCAGCCTGTCTTTTCACAGGGTAAAGAGGTGGATAAATTTCTAAAAGCAATTTGGAATAAAAATGAAGAAGTGATGAAAAGTTATTGTTCTGAGCATTTTTGGGATAATCCCTATGGTGAAACTGGAGATAAATTTTATCATAAAGTGTTGGATGCCGATTGGAAATTGGAACGGCGTGAAAAAGAAGTGAAAGGAGAACGTGCGGTATACCACCTTGTTCGTTTTATACCAGGGAAGAATCCTGACGAGATTTATTTTTATTTGTTGAAGAAAGGAGAGGGCTGGATTATTGATGGAATTGATACGGACGTAAATCATATTCCATACTTTTTGAATGGTAAAATAGGAGGACACTTTGAACCGGAACACATTAAAGAACATGAAGCGCTTCATACATTTGGAGAGATGCTCATCGCTTTTTCTCGAGAAGAAGACGTGCCCATTGCGGATTTTATTACGGGTGAATATGAGTCTTATATAGACTTGCTAAAAAATGTGGAGGAAGTAGAAGTTGAAAAAGCGAGATATTCTGTGGATATAGATAAGGGAGCAATTCATTTTCTACATATGTATTATGAAGACCACGAGGATCTAACGATTTATTTTCATTTCAAAGATGGGAAATGGGAACCATATACATATAGCTTTCATGCACCTCATGCGAAAGATTTTTATATGAATAAGATTGATGAGTAGAAGAATAAGGAGGAGTGAAGAACTTCACAGTGATTAGATATAACAAAAAAAGAGGCTTAGCCTCTTTTTTTGTTATTAGTATTTTTTTGCATTGAAAATTATTCCAATCGGAATGAATAGTCTAGCTACGATTAATTCAGTTTTTCAATAATTCGTTCAGTAATTCCAGAGGTAGAGAATCCACCATCGTGCATTAGATTCTGCATTGTTACCATTCTAGTATAATCAGAGAATAGAGAGATGCAATAGTTCGCACAATCTTCAGCAGATGCATTTCCAAGTGGAGACATGCGGTCTGCATAGTCGAAGAAAATGTCAAAACCAGGAACTCCAGAACCTGCAGTAGTCATAGTAGGGGATTGAGAAATAGTATTTACTCGTACTTTTTTCAATTCACCTAATCGTTGACCGTAACTTCGAGCAATGGATTCAAGCATTGCTTTTGCCTGGGCCATGTCCGAGTAATCAGGGAACGTTCGTTGTGCTGCGATATATGACAAACCTAATATGGAAGCCCATTCGTTTAGAGCATCTTGCTTCTCCATTACCTGCATCATTCTGTGAAATGACATTGCAGAAATGTCAAGTGACTTATGATACCAATCGTAATTTAGATCTCCGTATCCTTTCTTTTTTCGGACATTTGGACTCATGCCAATAGAATGTAGAACGAAATCCAGTTTTCCTCCTAAGATTTCAGTTGACTTTGAAAATAGGTTCTCAAGATCTTCCATTGAAGTTGCATCTGCAGGAATAATTTCTGCATTGCATTTTTCAGCCAATTCATTAATAGCACCCATTCGCATTGCAATTGGCGCATTTGTTAATACAATTTTAGCACCTTCAGCGTGTGCTATTTCTGCTACTTTCCAAGCAATAGATGTACTATCTAATGCGCCAGAAATCACACCTACTTTTCCATTAAGTAATCCGTTTCCCATAAGACTGATTTATAAATTCGGTTAGATTGTTAATTTGTTTCTTTCGTTTAAATCTACTTGAATATTAGAGCAAATAGAGACTCTTTATTAAATGTTAATTTGTTGAACTTATGCTTATTAATAAGATTCATGCTTTAGTGGACCAAAGATAGTAATTCTTTTGCATTTTGAAATGCTGCATCACTTGGATTGTCCCCAGATAACATTTTGGCAATTTCCTTGATTCGATCTTCATCCACTAATTCGCGAATATCTGAATGAGTCGCGTTCGCATCGTCTTTTTTGAAAACAAAGAAATGCTTGTCAGCACAAGCAGCCACTTGAGGTAAATGCGTGATAGACATTACCTGATGATGTTCCGCCATTCGCTGCATCATTTTACCCATTCTTAATGAAATTTCACCTGAAACACCTGTGTCTATTTCATCAAATACAATTGTAGGTAGGGCCGTTTTGGATGCGAGTATGTATTTTATTGCAAATAACAAACGGGACATTTCTCCTCCTGAAGCGGCCTTTTTAATGGATTGAGGTTCAAACCCTTTGTTTGCTGAAAATAAAATTTCAATGTCATCCAATCCGTGTACATCTGGTTCCTGAGAAGCCATTTGAACTTTGAGAATTGCATTTGGCATTCCGAGGTCAGCTAAAAGTAATTGTGCTTTTTCTTCCAGTCCCGGGATTGATTTTTTCCTAGAAGCACTCAATTTATTACCAGCAACTTCTACTTTCTTCAAAGCAGAAGCACAATCTTTTTCGGCTTTTATTAAGGCCTCATCCAGATTGGCAACCAGATCAATTTCAGCAGCAAGTTGGTCCCGAATTTCTTCGAGTTCGGAAATGGAATCTACTTTGTGTTTAAACAGTAAGCCATTGATTAGATCAAACCGTTCTTGCAGATGTAACACCTTGCCTTCATCAAAATCAATTTCTTGTTCACGATGGCCTAGGTCATCCAAAATATCTCGTAATTCCAATATGGAAGATTCCAGTCGGCTGTTTAAGCCTTCGTAATCTGAGGAAAATTGGGATAACTTTTTAAGTTCTGTTGAAATGGTTTGTAACGAACTAATCGTTGAGTAGTCCGATTCTATTCCTGCCTCACTGATTGTTTGCAGCGATGATTTGATGTCCTGAGCATTCTCCGCAATCTTAAGATCTGATCCTAACGTTTCAAATTCTTCAAAATTCAATTTTGCTCCATTCAATTCATTATATCGAAGTTTGTTGAACTCCAATTCCTCCGAATCCGTTTGTTTTTTAAACTGTAGTTCGGTGAGTGTTTTCTTTAGGTCCTTATATGCTTGGAATGTCTGACTATATGAAGTAATCAGGTTGTTATGTTCCGCAAATGCATCTATAACGAATCGCTGAAAAGATTTGCCTCCGATTAAAAGGGTGTCATGCTGTGAATGAATATCCATTAATCGCACTCCGAATTGCTTCAACACGTCCAATGTAGTTGGAGTATCGTTAATAAATGCCCTGGACTTTCCTGAAGGAGCGATTTCTCTTCGAATAATCGTTTCACTTTCGTAATCCAAATCATGTTCGTCAAACAGTGATTTCATGTTGTATGACTCCAGACTAAATGTTCCTTCTACCGAACATTTTCGTTCTTGGTCCATCAACACTTTCAGATCGGCTCTCTTGCCCAGTAACAATCCAAGCGCCCCCAATAAGATGGACTTACCAGCTCCGGTTTCACCCGTAATGGTATTCATCCCTCGAGATGGTTCAAAATGCAATTGTTTAATTAATGCATAATTGGATATGTTAAGCTGTAATAACATTTAGTTTAATTCAATTTTGTTCGATCATTCACCTTTCATATTTGTTAACAATGAAGTTTGGTGGCTTCGAAAAGTAAATATTCTTTGAAAATACCAATCTCTGATCGAATCTTCATTCAAAAATAAATAAATTATTTATGTCCATTCAAATAAAATCGAATGGAATTCCAGATTTACTTTAGATAAAAAAATGAATGGGTTCGGATCGGGTAGACGGATGTGTTTTGGTGCGCCCGTTATTTGTCGTTGACTTTTTCGTATTTGGTTAGATTACTGGCGTCCATTTCACCAACCAACTTGAGGAACTTTTGTTTTTCAACGGAGTTTCCTTTTGAAAAAATGTTGATTAATTCCTGAGATTTAGACATAAAGAAGATTCTTAACAGCATGGATTGTTGCTTGATTTGAAAGATCTGCCGATGTTTTTCTAGTATGAACAATGTTTTTTGTCTCATGGCTGCTGGATTTGCTTCTAGTTGATCCATTCCGATTCGATGATAAACGTATAGATAATCTCGAAAGGAAGAAAATTGTGTATTGGTTAAATCTTGTATCAATTCATAGCGACTATTTTTGGCGTCTACATTCCATCCTTTTTGAAATTGTTCTGGAGCTTGTTGTGCATAGGATGTGATTTCATTGGCTAAATCGAAGTATTTGCTTCCGCCATTTTTTGAAAAGGATTCGTAATCAAAACCAAGGATCAAATACGAATAGTATCCCATTAGAGAGGCTAAACTGGAGGTGTATGAGTTTTGAACGTAATAAAGAGGTTGATCTTCCTGATATTCGAAAATTACATTTTTGTCTACGAAATTAAGAATGGTCGTTTCGTAACTAGTTCCATAAATGGGCCTGGAAGCCTGGACGCTTACAGTAGCAGTGAAAGTCGTCGTTGATATTGCTTCATTTAAGTTGATGAAAATGTTGCATACGATTTTCTCTTCTGGCTTGTATTGATCGTTTGTCCAACGTTGATTGTTTACAAATTCCCAAATAGCCGTTTGCATTTTTTCAAATACATCCTGATTAATGGATGATATTTGTTGATAATTAATTTGTACCTCGCAATTTAATTCTTGCGCCTTCAACGTTCCTACATTGAGCAGGAAACCAATTCCAACCAGAAGCATGTAAAGAGTCGTTTTGACGGTTTGAGTTAAGGAGGTTATCTTACCAGTTGTAGAAGATTTTAAATGTGTTAATATTTGGGAGAATTTGTTCAAGTTGGTTGTTTATTGATCAGTTCTTGTAAATTCACTTAGGCGGCACAATTTTTATGCCTTTTAGATTTTTTCAGTGATTGAAATTCGCTTTACGATGCTTTGTACAATATCTAAAGCTACTTCGTCTTTTGATTTTAACTCAAAATGTTCAATATTATTACCATCTAAGATGGATATTTTATTTGTGTTGTGCTGAAATCCCGCTCCGTCTTCATTTAGAGAGTTCAAAACGATCATGTTAAATTGCTTCTTATGCAATTTTTTTAGCGCATTTGCTTCTTCGTTTTCTGTTTCTAAGGCGAATCCAACGTTAAATTGATCTGCGGATTTAATTTGTCCCATTTCATGGGCAATGTCCTTGTTTTTGACAAGGTTCAAGACCATATTGGTATCGTTCTTTTTGATCTTTTGATCTGAAACATTTGCTGGTTTATAATCGGCAACGGCAGCAGCGAATATGTTGATGTTGGACGATTTGAAATGATTCAATGTTGCACTGTACATTTCATCTCCAGATTGTACCTTAATGATCTGAATCTCGGGGTACTTTGTTTTTAGATGAACAGGTCCCGAAATAATGATTACTTCTGCGCCAGCTTCGTGACATCTTTCCGCAAGAGCGAAGCCCATTTTACCAGAAGAATGATTTCCTATAAAGCGTACTGGATCTAGGTGTTCGATTGTTGGGCCAGCTGTGATAAGTACTTTTTTTCCTTTTAAAGAAAGTTGTCCGTTGAGATTAGCCCCATTTTGTTTTTGGAAGAATGATTCTACTGCTTCAACGATGTGTTCAGGTTCCGCTAGGCGTCCTTTTCCAGTAAGTCCACTTGCTAATTCTCCATGTTCCGCATCGATAATGAAATTGCCATACTCGATTAGCTTTTCAATGTTGTTGGTAACTGATGGATGAACATACATGTCTAAATCCATCGCTGGAGCAACAAACACGGGACAACGAGCAGAAAGGTAAACGGCACTTAATAAATTATCACAAAACCCATTGGCAAATTTGGCAAGGGTGTTGGCTGTGGCTGGGGCAATCAATAATAGATCGGCCCATAGTCCGAGTTCTACATGATTAGTCCATTCACCTTGTTCATTCTTTACGAAAGAATGTTCTACCGGATTTTTCGAAACCGTAGCTAAGGTCAGTGGGGTTATAAATCCAAGAGCAGAGGTAGTCATTACAACTCGTACCTCTGCTCCTTTTTTGACCAATTCCCGGGTTAGCGGTGCGGCCTTGTATGCGGCGATGCTCCCACAAACACCTAATACTATTTTCTTGCCTTCCAATACCAAACCTTGGTCGTTTATTTTTTAAATGATTTAAAAGTTCCATTTTCATTTATGGAACCGATTGATCAAACTTGATCAGAAGATTTCCTAAACTTCTTCTTCTGGAATGACCATTTTGAACGTGATCTCACCGTTTACGAATTCTTCTGTAGCAACAGTAACTCTCTTTGGCAAACGCTCGTAATATCTTGAAATTTCAATCTGCTCTTTGTTTTCAAAGATCTCTTCAAGATTGTCAACAGGAGAAGCAAATTCAGCTAATTTTTTTGTTAACTCATCTTTTTGTTCCGCAGCAAGCTTAACCGCTCGTCTTGAAATTACTACAATACTTTCGTAGATGTTTTCAGTGTCTTTGGTTAATTCACCTAAATCTCTTGTAATGATTGAAGTTGGTGTCATAGTGTTGAATTATATTATCTATTATTCTAATCTCTATTTTGCATTAGGACAAGCACTGCTTATCCAAGTATTAAATTAAGTTTCGCAATTGCATACATCGTATATAAAGCGAAGCCTGCAAAATTACGTTTTTTAATTTAAATATTCCTTAATTGTTTGTGTTTTCCAGCTTTTTCAGCGCATCCAAGGTTCTGGTATAAACCGTTTCTACCTTTTTTAATGATTTACTTGCAGGAAAACGCGTTTTATAATCGTTGTAATATTCTACAGCTCTTTCCAATAAGATTCTTTTCTTATCTTTTGATTCGGATTGAGTTGCAACGTTGTATTGTGAATTGAACCGCATGTAACTCAATTCTTCCAAATATTTGGATCCAGGGAAATCTTGTGCAAAAACGTCTGTTCTTGAAATAGTCAATTGATAACGTTTTCGATTGAAAATATCTTTTGTTGCTTCGAATCGGTTTAATTCTTCTTTGCTTGTGACTCTTCCAAGATTGGATAATATTTGGCTATATAGCTGGTCAGCTTTATTTAGCATAGTCCCATTTGGGAATTTATCTACATAGTTTTGATAAAAAAGAACGGCTTTGTCGTATCGCTCTTTCTGTTTTTCAATCACACTTATTTCCGCGAGGCTTGCTTGTGCTTCTACTTTTAATAGGTAAATCTCCTCAAGATCTTTTGACCCAGGAAAGGTTTTCACAAAATTGTCAAATGCAATTACGGCAGCTTTATAGTATCTTAATTTTAAATACAGCTTAGCATTGTCATATTCTTTTCGCTCCAGTTTGAAATTCAACTTATCAACCATGTCATTGCATTTTTCAACAAACTCGCTTTTTGGATAACGATTGGTGAAAATTTGAATGGCTTCCAATGCATCCAAAGTTGAATTTTGTTCCAAATTCGACTTTGGAGTTTGATAATAGATGGATTTACACTTCATATAAAGTGCTTCCTCCGTTTTTTCACTTCTTGGAAATGTAGTGGCAAAGTGGTCAAAGTAGTAGTTTGCCAATGAAAGTTGGTTTTGATGGTAATGGCAATACGCATAGTAGAATTGAGATAATTCAGCTTCTTTACGTCCGATAAAAAGCGGAATCAACTCTTCGAAAAGTAGTCCTGCCCTGTAATAATCGCCTTTGTCGTAGTAAGAAATGGCTGAAGCATACTTCTCATCCACATCTTGACTTTTCTGAACTTGTTGAAATTCGCTGCAGGATGAAACCAACATTGTGATTATCAAGCCAAATAATATGATTCCCGTTTTTCGCATAAAAGTTTGCAAAGATAGTACTTTAAAGAGTAGTTGTCAAATATTTGTTAAACGGTACATGATGGCTTTTATTGCCAACTTATTTTAGGTAATGCGGGTAACGTCTTTAATCTGATGAATAAAATCAGGATCATCTTCCAGTTTGTTACCTACCACCACAATGTCTGCTCCATGTTGGAACGCATTGGAAATTTTCTCGATCGAATCTATACCACCACCTACAAATAGGGGCGTGGATGGGTTCAACGAGTCCCGAACAGCCCGGATCGTTTTATAATTAATGTGTTGATGCGCACCACTTCCTCCGTCCATATAAATGGCTTTTAGTCCTAGATATTCTCCAGCTAAAGCCGTTGCGCATGCAATTTCAGGCTTATCTGCAGGAATAGGCAGTGTCTGACTCATATAAAGTGCTGCCGTTGGTTTACCTGAATCGATGAGCATATATCCTGTAGGAATAACATCAATGTCCATTGATTTTAGTAATGGTGCTACAGATACATGTTGACCGATGAGCATATCTGGGTTTCTTCCAGAAATTAAAGAAAGAAAAAGTAAGGCATCGGCATTGTCTTCTACCTGCATGGCATTTCCAGGGAAAATGAGCACTGGTTTGTCGGAATTTGCTTTAAGATGCGCAATGGTTTCACGCGTTGTGTTTTTCGATAGCAAACTTCCTCCAACTAAAAACAAATCAACATTTGGTGATGCACATAGCCTTTTACAATGTGCTTCGTCTGATTTGTCCGGATCAATCAATACTGCAAAAAGTTTCTTGCCGGATTGAACGCAATCCTGAATGTGCCTAAATGTAGCGGTATTATTATTCACTGGATTTGTTTCTTTTTTCCATGAACTCAAGAAGTTTTTCTTTTGCAATCCCAAGTAGGAACGTAGCGATACTACGCATTATTTCATTGAAAACCGGATTTTCACTACCGGAATTAACGTATACTATTTTAGTAGAATCTGAGTCTCCAGATTCTGAATTTTGTTCTTCCGATGAGGATGAACTTAATAGTTTGTAAGTTATAAATCCAGCTGCGAGGACTCCAATAAACATTAAACCTGCAATTCCAATTTCTTTGGAATGTTCTTTCATCTCTGAAAAATCTTTCGATAGCGCTGATTTCAGATTGTTGCTTCTTTCAAGTAATTTGGATTTTCTGGATTTTATCGAGTTAGACATCTTTCTTTTGATCCTGTTCCTTAAATATATTGTTAGTGATTTTTGTCGAAATTGTTTTTTTCTTATCTAACACGAAAAATAACACAATTATCAGGTAAAAGCAAGAAACGATTAGGAAGCCTGCGTAATTGTTATCGAAAAAAGTATTTATAATGATGCTAATTCCAACATTTAAGAAAAGCAAAAATGTACTTACTAAAAGGATGATGATAAAGAAATGTAGTGTATTAGAGATCAGATCACGTAGTTTCTCCTCTAATTCCAGTTTTGTAAGTTCGATTTTAGTGTCTACATATCCAATGAGATGTGTAACCAACTTATCCACTTTGAGGAGCTTTAATATTTTACCTGGATCTTCTAACGACATGACATAATTTGAATGGACTGGGCTTAATTAATTTAAATCAATTTTCACCGAACGAATTCTTATAGTTTTGGTCCAAACGCAAGGTCACCGGCATCTCCTAATCCTGGTGTAATGTATGCGTTATCGGTTAGTTCAGCATCGATATCTCCGATAAACAATTTTGCGTCGGGCATGTGCGTTTTTACGTAATTTACTCCCTGTTGGCTTGCAATAATCGCAGCTACAAAAACTGATTTTGGTTTACCGTTTTTTAACAGCGTTTCGTACGTTTTAACCATAGATCGTCCAGTAGCAAGCATTGGATCCGCGATGATTACATTTCTGTCTGTTAAATCAGGGCTGGCCATATAATTTAAGGCAATTTCTACGAAATCCTTACTTTCTTCTCCCGTTCGATACGCACCAATAAATGCAGACTCTGCTTTATCCAAATAACTTAATAGTCCCTGATAAAATGGCAGTCCAGCTCTTAAAACGGTTACCAGAATGGGTTGATTTTCAAATACATTGGAAACATGTGTTCCTAGCGGAGTGGAGATGTCTTTTTGTACGAAATCAAATTCCTTGCTGATTTCATATGCAAAAATTTCCCCTAAGCGATGAATATTCGTTCGAAATCGCATGCTGTCCTTTTGAATGGATTTATCACGCATTTCAGCAAGAAAGTTATTTGCCAAGGTGTTTTCGTTGGATAGCACAAACATAGAAGTCGGTTCAATTTTAAGTGACTAAAATAATATATTCAAGTGCCCAAATATAGCAAATCAATTAATGAAAGCGTGATTTATCTGGCAAATATAGCTGTCGAAAATTTCTTTTCTTAAGAAGAGGGGTGAACGGTTTCTTGGAAGTGAGACGCAGATTCTAGCTATGTAAAATGCCTTTCATTTCTACAAATGGAACTTCGATCAAATTGTCTTGATCAATACTTCCCGCTACAAATACGAATTTTTTATCAAAAATTTGACGCTCGATATAATAGCTAACCCAGAATTCATTGCTTAATACAAACAGTTCAGATTGGATTGGTTCAATCACAGCGGCACTTTCTGCATGAACCTTTTCAATCATATGTCTCAAAACGGAAGTTTTCTTTTCCTCTCCGTTTATGGTTCCATATCCTTTGGTTACAACCAAAACATTTTCGATTGGAAATTTGTTTTTATTGATGATATAAACATACCATTCTTCCTGGTTTAACTCATTGATTTTTTGAGTAATGGCTACTTGTACGCCGTCTACCGGCTTAAAATCCAAATGCTTCTTCATACCTTTTCCTTCGTTACATTAGAATACAATTCTATTCTATACTATACCTTGTATTTGCTTACTGGAACTTACGTGGAGTTCTTTTAAAGACAGTTCCTTACAATATTAAACGAGCTCCGCTTCGAATAAATTTACCAAGTGCCTTTTTAATTTTTCTTCTACCTCTTTAAAATTGAGTTTTTGCCCTAATTCGGCTTCCATTGTGGTAACTTCTTTGTCATCGATGCCACAGGGAATAATGTTTTTGAAATAATCGAGTTGCGTGTTCACATTAAATGCAAAACCATGCATGGTGACCCATCTGCTGGATTTCACACCTATTGCGCAAATTTTCCGTGGCCTTTTTTGTTCTACGAAATCAATCCAAACACCGGTTAATCCATCAATTCGACCAGATTCAATGTGATATTCTTTCAAGGTTAAGATAACTGCTTCTTCTAAAAAACGGAGGTACTTCCCGATATCGGTAAAGAAATTGTCTAAATCTAGAATTGGATATCCAACGATTTGACCTGGCCCATGATATGTAATGTCGCCTCCTCTGTTTATTTCATAATAGGTCGCTTCTTTTGCCTTCAAACCTTCGTCATCAATTAATAAGTTCTTACGATCGCCGCTCTTTCCCAATGTATACACATGTGGGTGTTCACAAAATAAAAGATGATTCTCGGTTGAGATTTGAGGTTCGTTTGCTAATTCTCGTTTTCGATTGGCAATTTTATTGTCAACAATTGCTTTAAAGAGTGTTTCCTGGTAATCCCAAGCCTCTTTGTAATCCATTAAACCAAGATGTTCGAAACGTATTTGCTTGTTTTGAGTCATTTCAGATGTATCACTTACTTACATACATACATAAATACAATACTAACTATCCAATCCACGTGAAAGAATTCGCTTAAATTGACTTTATTGCAGGGTTACCGCACTTATCTGTTCGATAGTAGTATCTCCGATCGTAAAGGAATAAAATCATTTACTGATCAAATTAACTACTAAACAGCGAGCAAGGTTGGTTAGTTCGCGAGTTTGCTTTTTAACATGTCGATCATCTCCACAGGAGTCGGATCAACCTGATTTAATTCCGCTAATTCAAGTGAGACAAAGTCAAATAGGTGGATGATGTAAAATGCTTGTTCTAAAAACGAAGAACCTTTGGCATTAACTTCAAGAACTTCATGTGCTTTTTCGGTGAATATATCCTTGCAAATAGCCATGCGTTTTTTTACTTGAGCATGATCGAATTCACTATGAAAAATAGTCACGACCGTATTTGAAACGGTTTGCGTTGGAAACACCCATCCTACCAATTCATTATGATTGAATTCAGGAAAGAAATTTACATGGCAAAGATGCTTTCCATTTTCATTTATTTGTTGTTGGCTTCGGATTATTACAGGAGAAAAACGATCACCTGAATAAAAAATAGGCAACTTATCATGATAAGAAGCGGCAAGTTCTTTTGCTTTCCCTTCTGTATTTGATTGATTATGATTTAAAAGCGTTATGCTGTTTTCAATTTCTAATTTGAAGCTGTCAGAAATAAAACCATATGCTTCTAACCCAAATAGTAATTGTACAACAGAGTATCCCAAATTAGCTCGAGGAGATTTAATTGCTCCAGGCAAAATGGCCAAATCATCTCCATTATTATCAGCTAATTCTTTTAATTGGCCTCCAGAAGTAATCACCAATACTTTGGCATTCACATCTTTTGCCTGATGATAGGCAGATAATGTTTCTTCTGTATTTCCAGAGAAAGAAGAGCAAATCACTAAAGACTCCGCACTTACAAAGTTTGGTAAATCGTATGTTTTAACAATGTGAATTGGAAGTGTTGCTTCGTCTAATACGATGGATCGCACTAAATTTGCTCCGATTCCGGAACCACCCATTCCTACGATCACTATATTAAAAATGTCAATTTCTGGTTCAGAAATCCTCATTTCTGCGGATACTGCTAAAGCCTCTTTTAACTGGCCAGGAAAATCTTTTACTAACTCTCTCATTTGTTTATGGAATTATGTTGCAATTTATAATATTTTTGAAGCTTGAATGCAACAAAATGAAAAAACTCAAGACGCACGAAATTATTCGGATAAATGCCGATGAATTTAAGCAGGCAAACAAACAGCCTGTTATTTTAGCATTGGATAATATTAGGAGTATGCACAATGTGGGAGCAGCCTTTCGAACCGCTGATGCTTTTCTAATCGAATCGATATTATTAGGAGGGATTACAGCGTGTCCTCCGCACAATGAAATTCATAAAACGGCTCTTGGAGCAGAATTAACGGTACCTTGGGAACACCATGAGCGTTTATCTGAGCGATTGATAGCCCTGAAAAAAGAAGGTTATACAATTGCGGCTGTTGAGCAAGCCGATGGGAGTGTGCTCCTTAATGAATTGGATATGTACTTAAAGAATCAGCTTGAATCTGCAAACGGAGACTCTAATCACAAATTTTGTATTGTGTTTGGAAACGAAGTGTTTGGTGTGGAAGATGAAATTATGGAATTGGCGGATGTATGTTTAGAAATTCCTCAATATGGAACCAAGCATTCGTTAAATGTGTCTGTAAGTATGGGGATCGTCTTGTGGCAGTTGCTTCGTAACAATAACAATCGTATTGAATAGTTTATAATCAATCTGCTTTGAGCATTATTAAAAGAATTTATACACATCCATTTCACCTGTTCATGCAGTATACGTTTTGGATTCTCTTTTTTGCTGTTTGCAGGGCTGTTTTTCTAGCATATAATTATCCATTACTAGAGTCTATTTCTTGGTCTGAAATCCTTCAAACTTTCCCCGCTGCTTGGTATTTGGATCATGCGGCAATTTGTTATTTGATGTCCGTTCCGGTTGTACTTTATACATTACAACTGTTTACCTCAAAGTTATGGTTCCATAAAGCGGTTTTTGTTTTCAATATCTTATTTATTGTGATTGGCGCATTGATTACGTCTACTGAATTAGGTTTGTATGAAGAATGGGGAGTAAAGCTTAATTATTCGGTATTGTACTATTTAAAACATCCTCAAGAAGTTATTCAAACGTCAACAACTCAAATGACGATCTTAGCTATAGCGACGCTTACGATCTTAGGAGGAGCGGGTATTTATGGATATAAACGATTATGCTATAATACTTTTCAAAGGACAAGCTTGAAAGCATCTAAAAAAATAGTGTTGGGGTTCGTGACGCTATTACTCGGAAGTTTTCTAATCGGAACGGGATTACGTGGTGGTTTGCAACAAATTCCGATTATACAAAGTGATGTGTATTTTTCAAAGCATACCTTGTTAAACGATGCAGCAGTAAATTCTCCTTGGAATTTTCTGCATAGCATTCTAGAAAATCAAAAGCATTTGGAGGGGAATGTATATGTGACACTTGATTCAATGGAGGCAATTAAACGGACACGCTTATTGTTCGAGCCCAAAAAAGACACAACGATACGTATTTTAACTACTGAGACGCCTAATGTAATCATGTTTGTGTTAGAAAGTTGGTCGGCAGATATGGTATACGGGATTGATAGTTTGCATCTTGGGATAACTCCTCGTGTAGAAGCGTTGAGTAGGTCTGGAATTTTATTCTCCAATTGCTATGCATCGGGTTTTAGATCAGAGCAAGGAATGCTCAGTATATTTAGTGGAATTCCGGCCCAACCAACCACCTCAATTGGTCGACAGCCCAGTAAGATGAAGAAATTGTATTGCATCATTCCAGATTTTAAAAAACGAGGATATCACACTTCCTTTCATTTTGGAGGTCAACTGAGTTATGGAAACTTAAGAGGGTACATGATGCAGAATGGCTTTGATAATTTAGTGGAACTTAAGGATTTTGGAGATGAAATCCCTAAAGGGAAACTAGGTGCGCACGATGAGTTTTTAATGGATCGTTTTCTAGAAGAGGTCAATCATTACAAAGCGCCTTTTTTTGCTTCTGCTTTTACTATGAGTTCACACGTTCCATATGATTATCCAGAAAATGATAAGCTGGAAAAATTGGATATGGGAGGACGCCGTAAAGGATATGTAAATGGTGTACACTATAGTGATTTTCATTTAGGTCGGTTTATGGAAATGGCTAAAAAGCAAGAATGGTATGATAATACCTTATTTGTTTTTGTTGCGGATCATAGTCATCATAGTATGAAGTACTATAAACCTACGAGTACCAGATATAAGAAGATTCCAATGATCTGGTACGGCAATGTAATTGACTCTACTTATCGAGGTATGAACTATGACAAAGTGTGTTCACAAACTGATATCCCTAAGACTTTGTTAAAGCAATTGAATATGGAGACGGACAAGTTGAAGTGGAGTAAAGATTTATTTAATCCGTATCAAAAGAGCTTTATGTTTCATACGTTTCGAGATGGATTTGGATATCGCGATGCAAATAGCAGTTATGGCTATGATTTTAAGCCAGATAAAATGATTGAAGGGAAATCGAATCAAGGCCCGATCTTATTTAATGAGTTTAAACAAGACGGTCATGCGCAGTTGCAAGTATTGATAGATGAATATATATCGTATTAAGTACTTTTTAAGAATGGATACTTATTCTATATTTATAATTAATGATACTGAAATTGGATCAATGGCCGAGCAGGCTAAAGAACTTTTTATAACCAATGAACTATAAACCTAGGTACATATGACTTTATCTTTATTTAGTGACGAACATTATATGAAGCAAGCTTTGGAGCAAGCTAAAATGGCTTATGAGCAAGGCGAGGTGCCTGTAGGTGCGGTAGTTGTAGCAAATAAACAGATTATCGCGAGAGCGTACAATCAAGTAGAAACATTAAAGGATCCAACAGCACATGCGGAGATTCTGGCCATTACGGCAGCCACGAATGCCATTGGGGGTAAATATTTAAAAGAGTGTACGCTTTATGTTACACTAGAACCATGCGCGATGTGTGCGGGTGCAGGATTTTGGTCTCAGTTGAGTAAGGTAGTTTTTGGCGCGACCGATAAAAAGAGAGGATATCGATCTTTTGGTGGAAAAATACTCCATCCTAAAACCGAAGTAGTTACCGGAATAATGGCAGATGAAAGCCAAAACTTAATGAATGATTTTTTTCAGGAATTAAGAAAATAATCTATATTTGGGTACATCGATTTATTTAGAATTATTCTAAATAAAGACAGTAATAAATTAAACAAACAAAGCTTAAACCTTAATTATAATTAACATGGGATTTGAATTAACAACACTACCTTATGCGTACGATGCATTAGAACCAAATATTGACGCTCGTACAATGGAAATTCATCATAGCAAGCATCACGCTGGTTATACCAGTAAATTGAATGCAGCTATTGAAGGAACGGATTTAGGATCTAAATCTGCTGAAGATCTATGCAAAGGAATGGATATGAATAACGGCGCTGTTCGAAACAATGGTGGAGGATACTATAATCACGATTTGTTTTGGAAAGTAATGTCTCCAAATGGTGGAGGTCAACCTTCTGGAGCCTTAGCGGATGCAATCAACGATGCTTATGGTTCGTTTGACGGATTTAAAGATGCATTTTCGGCAGCAGCTGCTACTCGATTTGGATCAGGATGGGCATGGTTATGCGTACATAATGGAGGAAAAGTAGAAGTATGTTCATCGGCAAATCAAGATAATCCATTGATGCCAGGAATAGGATGCGGTGGAACACCAATCCTTGGATTGGACGTTTGGGAACATGCATATTACTTGAACTACCAAAACAGAAGACCGGATTACATTACTGCTTTTTTCAATGTAATTAACTGGGAAGAGGTATCTGCTCGATTTGATGCAGGAAAATAAATTGCCTTAAAGCAACATCAAGATCTTTTAAAGATTAGAATCAACCATTGAGTTGATAAAAGCCGTTTAGGATTCCTAAGCGGCTTTTTTGTTTTATCGAACGAATAATAATCCGATTCCTGCAAATAATAATTGCCCTATAATGGAATGGCTAAGTGCGGCTAAGTTTGTCTTGTTAATTATTTGAAACGAAATTAATTTAAACAGACAGAATCATGAAAACATTCTTAAACACACTTATAGGAAGCAAAGCAAATCAGGTATCAAACAATGCTCCATCTTCTATCTCTAAAATGCATAAACTTCTAATCAAGGTAGCCGTATTTGTGCTTCTTGGAAATGTGCCCTTGGTACAGGGTCAAATTTTTGATTATGAGCGTCCGGATGAAATTCGTTTTCAGGTTCCGACCGACGGAGATACATCTGCGCACCAAGTGTTTACCTTATTTAATAATGTAATTGTTCGTCAAGGATCTTATTTAGATTCTGAACGAATTGGTATGGTTGAAATAGGTGCAGCATTGGACCTGTTAGAAGAGTCTGAAAATGTAACGGAATTGAATGGAGTGCAAAGTCCATGGTACAAATGTCATGTAAATGGAGTAGAAGGATGGATCTGGGGAGGAAACTTTGCTATTGGACGTGAAGTAAGTAAAAAAGATCCTGAGGTGGTTTTTTTAACGGGGTTTCAATCCCGTTTGAAAGAAGTAACTGAGGAAGACTATGCCTATACGAAGAGTATTCTTCAAGTACGGGTGGTTAAGAATTCAATTCTATTGGATAAAACGTTGTTTACAGGAATCGAAGATTTCCCATTGGCTTATACTGAAAATATGGGTAAAAAGGGACTTCAAAATGTGAATGATATTTTGATGATTTCAAGTGCTTGCGAATACTGCGGGTGTTCTGGTGAAGACCATTATTTTTCTTGGGACGGTGGTCAGTTGAATAAGATGAAGGATACTCAATTTTCGCCCGATGCAGATTATAGCACAGGAACGTATTTGATTTTTCCAGATGATGAGGAAGGAAGTGCAGGTGTAATTAAGGTAATGAATGAATCTTTTGATCAAACGTTTGTAAGCGAAACAGCAATGAAAAAGGATCTTTATCAGACAGATTATAAATGGACGGGTGATAAAATGGTAGCTCTTGGATTTCGTAAAAAGATTAGTTCAGTAATTTTGCGTTAAGGCGTGGTTTGATCAACGAACGTATCTAATTAAGTATTAAGTATATCTTGCCTTATGAAGCCATCGAAGAAACTTCTAATTGTGTTGACCCTGTTGGGTATTGCGATGAACTTATCCGCGGCGGAAGTGATTCGATTGGATCATGAATTACCATATGATGAACGAACGAACTTGTATGAAGCACATTATTGCATTGCGGATAGCGTTTCGATCCGGGAAAATCCATCAATAAATTCAGAACTCATTGGTTTTGTTCAAATAGGCGCAAGTTTGGATTTAGTACGCAAATCAGATAGTGTATCCGTTTTTCGTGGGATTGAAAGTCAGTGGTATTTTTGTAAAATTGGGGGTAAGAAAGGCTGGGTTTGGGGAGGAAATATAGCAAAACATGGGTTTAAGAGTACTGGAGATCCTGATGTATTATTGTTGATGGGATATCAAGAATCGCGAGATGGAAAGGACGAATATCTGAGAGATGTGTACATTCAAATTCGGGCTGTTCGAAATGGAAAGGAATTGGATAAGATTGTTTTTAAAGCCGCAATTAATCGTTTTCAATATTCAGCGTCCTCACTGGGCAATAAAGGCTTGTCGGACTTACATGATATAATAATAGTGACCAATTTTTGCGGAAAGTGTGGATGTTCGATAGGCAACCAACATGTTTTTTGGAATGGAAAGAAATTTAAAAAGATACGAGATGCAATTTATTTTGGAGATGCTTGGGCGAGTGACGGGCAGCGCATTGTGTATCCTACGGATGTAGGCGGTGAGAAGGGAAGAATTAAATTTATGGAAGAGGAGTTTGGGTCAAATGAAGCAGCGAACGACAATGAAAATAGTAAGTACAAATTAGTTATATACGAAACTACGTACATATGGAATCGATTTTCTCTAGTTGAATTAAAACCACGGCATTTATTTAAGACATTGATGATATCCGGGTATTGATAAAAGGGAGGGATAGTTTGGAATTCAACTCTTTTATCTAGCGAACCATTTAAAATGGTGCAGGTCTCTTTAACCTTATCTCCATTTTACCTTGATAAAACGTTTTCCTGTTTGGAACGTTTTTGGAACTTTATTTAAAATTTCGTTTCGCAATTGTTCAATCAAAATTTCTTTGGTAAAACTGTTGTGAACTACAATACTGACTTCTCGTACAGGTTCAGGTTGAGTGAATTTTCGGAAATACGCGGCTTCTACATCTGAATTGATAGCGAGTTCCGGTACTAAAGAAAATTTCTCTCCAGCATCTGCAGAAATTAGATTTTTGATGGTCTCGATTGAGCCGCTCTCGTAGCTTAATCCACTGGTATTTTCTGAGCTTTTGGAGCTGTTTGAATCACAAATATTCAATACTTGATTGCGAAAGCAATGCCCTTGATTAAGGAGAAGTAGGCCTTTCGCATTTTGAACGTGTTCAGGGGTGATCTTCTTTTCTTTAAGCAATTGATGCGCTTTAGAAGCAAAAACTAAGAAGGGTTCATAATAAAGTGGAATCTCTCTAAGTTGGGATTCTTCTAGGGGAGTGACCAAAAGTCCAAGATCTAATTGGTCGCTTTTCAACTTCTCAATAATGTCAGAGGACTTCATTTCTTCAATTGTTAAAGAGACACGTGGATGATTCTCTAGAAATTTATTCAAAAAACCAGGAAGCAAATAGGGGGCAATAGTTGGAATGACTCCGATCCGAAAAGTTCCTTCTAACAGTCCCGGATCCGTTTCTTGATTGACCATTTCCTTTAATTGATTTGCTTCACGCAAAATCTGACGAGCTTTCAAAATTACTTTTTCACCCATTTTTGTAGGTTCTAGAGGTGTTTTTTTTCGATTGAAAAGCAAAATACCAATTTCATCTTCCAGTTTTTTAACCTGCATGGTGAGGGTCGGTTGGGTAACAAAACATTTCGAGGCGGCCGTAACAAAATGTCGATAACTGTCTAGGGCCACTACGTATTCTAATTGTTGAAGCGTCATGTTGGGAACGATTATAGTTTTTATCTATGTGAAGATAGGTATAATTGATTTGATTTATAAGTGTTTTGAGTCGAATTTTGTGCTGAACAAAGAAATAAAAAGTACTAAAATTAATAAGATACAATCATGAACACGGAACATAATCTAATGGGGATCGGATCAACGATTCCAGAATTCGAAAAAATAGCAGTTACTTCTTTAGAAGAGGGAAACGAATTTGAAACAATTAAATCGAGTGAATTAACAAAGGAGGATCGTTGGACGGTGCTGTTTTGGTGGCCAAAAGATTTCACGTTTGTTTGTCCTACGGAAATTGCAGAATTCAATGCCGCTTTTGATGATTTTGATATTCGAAATACGAATTTAATTGGGGCATCTACAGATTCGGAATATGTACATCTTGCTTGGAGAAAGGACCATTCAGATTTAAGAGATTTGAAGTTCCCTATGTTGGCGGATACATCGAAATCATTAGCGGAAGAATTGGGCATATTGGAAAAAACGGAGCGTGTAGCTTATCGAGCTACTTATATTATAGATTCGACAGGAACGATTCGATGGGTCCAAGTAAATGATTTGAATGTAGGAAGAAATGTACAGGAAGTGATTCGGGTTTTGGATGCATTGCAAACGGGAGCTTTGACTCCATGTAATTGGCAGCCTGGACAAAAAACATTGTCGTAAAAAGTGAAATAAGACAGAATATTAAGAGAAGATTAACACAAACATTATTATGAAAAATTTTATTGGAATAGAAAAAGATAAAGCGGAATTGCTATCAAAAGAATTGAATGGATTGCTGTCCGAATATCAGGTTTTTTATCAAAACTTGAGGGGATTTCACTGGAATCTAAAAGGAACGAAGTTCTTTGAGCTGCACGTGAAATTTGAGGAGTTTTATAACGATGCGAATTTGAAAATTGATGAAATCGCGGAACGAATTTTAACTTTAGGAGGACAGCCACTTCATACGTTTGAGAAATACTTAGAGCACGCAACCATTCAATCCGAAACAAATGTAACTGAAGGGATTAAGGGAGCTCAAATTACAATGGATAATTTTTCAACTTTAATTCAATTGGAACGCAAAATATTAACGCTTGCAGGTGAAGCAGAAGATGAAGGGACGATGAGTTTGATGAGCGATTATATAACGGAAACCGAGAAAACGCTTTGGATGCTAAATTCTTTTTTGGGTTAAATTAGCCCAATTTCGATTCGGAACTGCGTATATTGAAGATGTCAAAATAAACTGTACTATAAATTGTTATGACTCAGGCTGATCTAAATCAATTGCGCTTTCCGGTAGGGGATTTTGAAAAACCGGAAACTATTTCGGTGAAAAATAGGGTTGAATGGACCCAACAGTTAATTCAATTCCCGGAGGAAATAAAGGAGTTAACTCATCAATTGAATTCCCAAGAATTAAATTGGAAATACCGGCCAGAAGGATGGACGATTAAGCAAGTGGTACATCATTGTGCAGACAGTCATATGAATAGCTTTATTCGGTTCAAGTGGACATTAACCGAGAATAAACCAATAATTAAAGCATATTTTGAAGATCGATGGTCGGAACTCGAAGATGGTGTTAGTGAGGACTTGCAATATTCTTTGTTGCTTCTTAAGGGGCTGCACTCCAAATGGGTTATGCTTTTAAATAGTTTGAGCGAAGATCAATGGAAGCAATCTTTTATTCATCCTGAATCAGGTGAGGAAGTTTTGTTGGAGGAGAATTTGGGGATTTATGCTTGGCATTGTAAACATCATCTAGCACATATCAAACAGGCGATTAAATTCAAAGGAGCTTTTAATTGATGGGGATCTCATTTTTTTTCGTTGAAAAATCAGATTAAGTCCGTAAAAATGTCATTATGTTTAGTTGAACATTTTGAAGGATACTGCGTTGAATAAAATATAGAATAAGTTTATCATTCAACTTCATAAATGTACATAGAGGAAATTTTAAAAAAGAGGCGACCCGGAGAAATCGTAATTATAATTTTATGTCTTTTTGCGGTTTTTTTTATCGCGCTCTTTGCGTTAGATTATCTAGTACTGAGTCCTATCAAATTAGATGACGAGACGAATCAGTATTTTACATCCCCGGTTGAATCAAAAGAGGAAGTTCCGAAAAGTGATAAAAGGAGTGGGCAGAAATCGAAGCGATATATAAGCTATTATTGGAATGACAACGTAAAAAAAAGGGGTGAATTAAATAATGGACAGCGCCATGGGTTATGGACGGAATATTTTGAAAATGGGGTCATTCGAATTAAATGTAATTTTAAAAATGGGATCATAGATGGACCCTATGAGCGGTATTATGAAAATGGGAATATGGCTGAAATTGGGTCTTGGAAACAAAATTTAAAAGAGGGAGCTTGGGAAACGTATTATTCCAATGGAGTTCAATCGAGCGAAGGAAGCTACATTCAAGGTAGGAAACAAGGCATTTGGATGTGGCATTATCGAAATAAGGAAATAGAAGCAGCGTGTATATATATAAATGGAAAACGAACCGGAATTTCCAGTGAGTATTATAATAATGGAATGCTTAAATCAAGAGGTCCATGGATTGATGACCAGCAGAATGGCACGTGGCGTTATTTTTATAAGACTGGCCAATTGAAACTTTTGGATAATTGGAAAATGGATAAACGGGACGGAGTAATGACCCAATATTTTTCGAATGGGCAACTTCACAAGAATGGAAAATACATCGATGGTAAAAAAGTTGGAATATGGACGTACTATTTTGAAGATGGGTCGTTGGACAATGAAATTGATTGGTCCATTTTTTAATCTAACATTCGGCTGAATGTGGTATGATTTTGAATATATTCGAATGAGTTTTCAGAAAAAAGCGGTTAATTTAAGCAACAAGATTAAGAATTAAATAGAGAGCAGAATATGGGAGTTTATAAAGGTAAAACAGTATTTATTACTGGAGCAAGCAGAGGTATTGGGCATGAAATTGGGTTGAAATTGGCTTCAGAAGGGGCAAATATTGTGATTGCATCTAAAACAGATCAGCCTCATCCCAAATTACCGGGTACGATTCATTCTGCGGCAAAAGATATGATTGAAGCTGGAGGGAATGCATTGCCTTTGGTGGTAGATGTTCGCTCTGAGGAAATGGTAGAATTGGCTGTGCAAAAGACGGTAGATACGTTTGGAGGCATTGATATTCTGATTAATAATGCCAGCGCTATTCGGTTAACGGATACAAAGAGCACGCCAATGAAGTCGTTTGACTTGATGCACAGTGTAAATACGCGTGGGACCTATTTGGTTTCTCAAAAATGTTTACCTTTTCTGGAAAAATCAGAGAATGCGCATATTCTGAATTTGGCGCCACCATTAACGATGGATTCAAAATGGTTTAAAAACCATGTGGCGTACACAATGGCCAAATATGGAATGAGTATGTGTGTGTTGGGTATGGCTGAAGAATTTAGAGCGCAAAAGGTAGCAGTGAATGCCCTTTGGCCACGAACGTCTATTGCAACGGCTGCTTTGAATGTCATCGGAGGTGAATTACTAAAGGCACATTCACGTTCACCAAAAATAGTAGCGGATGCAGCATTTTATATTTTACAACGAAAAAGTGCTGAAACGACAGGCAATTTCTTTATCGATGATGAAGTATTGCATTCGGAAGGAATCAATGACTTGAGCGGGTATAGCGAGTGTGCAGAAGAGGATTTGTATCCAGACTTCTTTATTTAATACCGTTCAATAATTACTTAGCTGAAGTCGAAGACCGATCTCGATTCCATTTTCGATAGTTAAAATAGGCAGTCAAGCCTGTTAAAACTCCAATAGCAGTAAAAATGGATAAAAAGTAAGGTATTTTGGGGATGAATACTTGATGCGCTCCATTTACCGAAATTAAACAGAAGTAGATGGCCATAATTCCAACTAAGATACTAAAGTAGAGTGTTTCTCCTGAGAAAAGAATTTTGGCTTGTGCCTTTGAATTTAATTGAGCAAACACCTTTTCGGATACGTCTATTTTTGACTCCACACGAAGAGATTGGGTCATTACTTGACTGAACGCCTTTTCCTTTTCAACAAGTAAAAGGCAATCTGAACAACCCTCAAGATGCAAAAGAACGCTGGAGCTCACATCTAAGTCGTTTGCAATAGAAAATATTGCTTCTGAATTCAAATGTCCGGAAGGAGTGTTTTGTATGTTGTTTTGATCGTTTTCCTTATCCATATCTCATTTCATTAAGAAGTTCTACATCGCTGGAGCTTAAAAGTTTGGCAAAATGATCTCGTGCACGAAACAATTTTACTTTGGCATTGTTTTCTTTTAAATCCAGTGCTTGGCTAATTTCTTTAATACTGAGTTCTTTCAGATAAAATAAAATTAGCATTTCTTTTTGGTCCGCAGGAAGCTTATTTAGGTATTTTTTGATCAGGTTCTGCATGTCTCGAAATTCGAGGTCATCTTTTTCATCCCCTGCATACATCGAAATAATGGGGACCTGATCTTCGTGTACCGTTTCAATTTGGCGCTCATTTTTACGGATATAATTGATGGTCTCATTTCGCGCGATTCTATATACCCATGTTTTTAGTGAAGACTGAGCGCTGAACTGATCAATCCGTTCTATGCACTTCACCAATACATCCTGTGTGATTTCTTCCGAAGACTCCCGTTGTTCGATCATGCGATAAATAACAGCGAATACAAATTGCTGGTATCCCTGCACAAAATACATGATACTGGATTGATTCCTGTTTTGTAATCCGTTTATGAGATCAATTTCTTCCAATTGTGCGCGAACCTATTATATTAAATTAATATGTATTCTGTAAAGCCTATTAAGCCATTGTTACTCTTTAGACACAGGGATCATTCAATAGGTTACAAAGAACCGGATAAACTTTTAATATATTTTTAGAAGTACGATATAATGGCAAATTCAATTGCGTGGAATGGGATTGGAATAAAAAAATAAAGCTCCCTGTTTGGTCTGAATGAAGGTTTTTAAACTTTTTCTCAAAATGTTGTAACCTGTTTCGATTTATGCCTGTCTAAGTTTTCGAATGTGGATCACATCACACAAATTGAATTAAAGAATTTACAACGAATAACATTAACAATAAACAACATGGAAGAAGTAGTAGCACTGTTTATACCAATTTTAGTTTCATTAGGAACACTGGCAATGATCGTATTGGTTCGTCGAATGGAACATTTGGAAAAAATGAAAATGATCGAGATGGGTACCGATATGAGTACAATGATTAAGCCTAGGAATCGAACAGGAATTGCGATCAAAATAGCTTTAATGCTAATCGGAATTGGATTAGGGATCCTTATGGGAAATGTACTGGAAACACAAACAAACTTAAATGAAGAAGCTGGATATTTTGCGATGGTACTTCTATTCGGTGGAGCGGGATTATTTGTAGGAAATATGATCGCGGAAAAAAGTTTGCAGAAAGAGGAGGATAGAAAAAGGGCTTTAGAAACTAGATAATTTAAGGTAACATAACACAACCATAACAAAGCCTTTTTTTATTAGAATCACGCCGAATGAGCACTGTATATTAAATTTCGTTTCATTCCAAAGATTGTTCATCTATCAAATCAATCATAACACTCATACTCAGATCTATGAACGGTGGAGGGATGTATAAGCAACGAAATGAATATACACACGCAACAAAAGATAATTTAATCGTCCATTATCATCATGATTTTACAACCAATAACAAATCATAACAATCATAACATAACACAACAAATCAAATCAACAGGGGATAATTGATGTAGTGCTCATAAGGCATTTCTGCAACGAACACCGACTTCGCAATCAAATGCGTGTCGGTGTTTTTATTTTTTTGTACTTTGAGCAAACACTTAAATGAAAGAATCATTTCTATCCAAAATTGATATTATAAGGAAATTGCGCTGTATGGAAGTATACTTTTGATTGAAGTATTGGTCATTGGTTTCTTGATTGATTTTAATTTTTCTGCCCCTTTGAATGCTCAATTGCATGATCATTTCTACATAGTGCCAGGTTATCAGGTATTTATCATTGTTCTATTTTTGAGTACGACTTCAATTGCATTTTGTCGTGTGCTGTGGAGTGGATTTCGGAAAAAAGAACAGTTATTATCGTTTTTAATCTTGAATGGTTTGTTCTTGTTGTTCTATTTGAATGTGGTTATTAAACTGATTTATTGTTTTGCTTTTGTGAAGTATGGAAGCGTGGCGACTTTGCAGATGTTGGAAAGTCGTCCTTTTCAATGGATCAGTGCTCTATCTGTTGTACTTTTGATACTAGAAATCTTCGTGATATTAAAATTTGTGAAAAGAATTAAAGCGCATTGAACATCTTAAATCCTTTAAAAAAAATATTCCAAAAACCGCAAATTAGGTTATTCAAACCGATGGGAGGAAGCACGCGAGTCGTGATCTGCCTATTTTTATTGATGCTTCCAAATTTAGCATTTGCATTCGTTGGAAATGAAACCGGTGGATTTTTTAAAAGCGTATTCTTTTTGTTGTTCAGCGGGGTATTAATGTGCTCGTTTGTGTCATTGATAAGGCCGAAATTAGCGTTGCTTATTTTAAGTCCTTTATGGTTGATTTTACCTTTTGAAGTAGTTCACATTTTTTTATTTAAAACACCCCCTTCCCTTGGGATTTGGAATGCAACGTTGGAATTTAATGTCGGTGAAGCACTGGAGCAGGTTCAAAGTTATTGGTGGGCATTATTGATTTTTATAGGCTTAGGTTTTCTATATTTTAGGAATGTATTTAAGCTAGATTTTAAATTCAAATGGGAAAATAAAAGAAGGAAACGCATTCTATATGCGTTGATTCTAATAAATATATTAGTGTTTTCACGAGAGGTATACATCTCGTCAAAACTGCGTTACTCGGATGATTTTGCAATGGCCTTGGTCGATGGTAAAGATCAATACTTATTGAAATATGAGAAGGTGTTTCCTAGCGGTTTTTTGATGAAATGGAATAAAATTGGAGATCAAAAAGGCAAAGCAAAGGGTCGAAATGAAAACTTAAAGAACTTTAGTTTTGGAGCCATCCCGGGAATGGATTTCCAAGAAGATCGCAAGAATAAACCCCAGACCGTTGTGATTGTGGTAGGGGAGTCCGCTCGATCCGATCATTTTGGTCTCAATGGCTATGGCCGCAATACCACGCCTAAATTGAATTCATTGCTTTCGGATACAAGCATGCATTTGTTTTCTTTTCCAAATGTGTATTCCAATGCCAATTTAACTAGCATTAGCATCCCTCAAATATTTACAAGAGCGAATGCAGAACATCCTGAGTTGCTTTACAAGGAGAAAAGTTTGATCTCTTTATTCAAAGAAGCGGGGTACAAGACATGGTGGATTACCAATCAGGAATCGATTCACTCGGATGTACAGTTGATTTCTTCGGAAGCAGACGAGGTGATCGATTTGCACAATCGATTTGATTATAAGGACGGTTTGGATGAGAAACTACTGAAACCTTTTGATACCATATTAAGTAATACAGCGCACCCGTTAAAGTTGATCGTTTTACATACTTTAGGAAGTCATTTTCGCTATAATTATCGATATCCAGAACGGATGAATGTGTTTAAACCTTCATTGTCCGGTACGGGAGATTATAGTTCTGTGCTTTCAAAAAGTAAAAAACAAGAGCTGATTAATAGCTACGATAATTCGATTGTGTACACAGACTCATTATTGTTTACTATAATAAGGCGAATGAAGTCTGTTCCTGGTAATGTCGTAGGAGTTTATATGTCAGATCATGGAGAATCCTTGTATGAAGAGGACTTAATTTTGCATGGTACGACGGAGATTCCGACTGAACAAATTCATGTACCTTTGTTAATTTGGAGTGGTCAGCAAGAGACCGAAGAATTTGTAAAGTCGCTAAAAGAGAATCAAGCTAAAACGGTTTCCTTAGAATCCGTCTTCCATACAGTTCCTGATTTGGTGAATATCCGTTTTAAAGACATGGATCCGCGACTTTCCTTATTGGATAGCAGCTTTCAGTCTCAAACGGAAATTTTGGTTCGTTCGGTCAATTTAGAAAAGGTAGTGGTGCAGGTTCAGTGATGCGTTTCCTTTCTTCTGTCTGTCTGTCTGTCTGTATGGATGGATGTATGAATCAATTAAAGAAAAATCCAAATCGAATTGCTACACGATTGAAGTAGTTTATGGTTTTTGTATCTTCAAATCCACCTTGGAATCCATTCCAACCCCACTGAGACCATCGATCAAAATTTTGAGAGGATTGTTGAAATAAATAACCGAACGATACATCAAAGGCAGAACCACTACTGAAATGATGACGAATCCCTAGAGATGCACCAAGAGATGGGCCTCCGTTATTTAATTTCCGACCTTGCCAAGACTGATTCCATAGTGGCATAGACCAACCAGCTTGTCCTAAAAGATAGGGAGCCGTTCTATTTTTAAGTAAATAATATCTTGGCTCTAAGAATAATGGCATGAGGCCCCCATTTCTAGAATCTAATCCGCTCAATTCTGTACCAAAGCCCAATCCAAATTTTTCATTGAATTGATACCCATTGACCATTCTTAAAAAAACATTTACTTCCGTTCCCCAATTTCCTCTTCCTGGTAAAAAACCGGTGGAAAGCGTCATGTAATAGCCATGATATTTTGGTTGAATTTGTTTTCCTAATCGAGCTTCTTTCGTGACCTTTTCAATTTGATCGTTATTAAACACCCATACGCTTCGATCTTTTGTCTCAATTTTGACATATTCATCTGGTTTAAATTCAAGCATGACACCTCGAATCATAGATCCGTTTTTTAAATAAACCACGTCTTGTTTGCGTTGTGCGTTAGCCGATATGGAAAGTACAATGATCGCTGAAAAGAGGATGAGGAACTTTTTCATAGTATGTCGAAATGAATTAGTTTAGTTTTTAAAAGAAGGTTGAAAATTAGGAGGAAGATTGTGACTCACATTAGAAATAAATGGATGTCAAAACTTCAAAAAACCGAAAGGAAGAATCGTGTATTCCAATCTTCCTTTCGATCTAAATTTGAATTGATTTGATTTAAATTAAAGTTCGATTCGGCTCAATTCCTTAATGTCGTTGATGTCTGAATAGTCATACTGAACTAGGCCATCATTCCCCACCATAATTAAGGTGTTGTTGTATGGAATAACGTCTGCCGCATGAATATTTGGATACGATGCGATCGTTTCATTACCAATGTTGTTTACTTCAGAAGCATCATATACTTTTAATCCGGCCTCACCGTCGCATACAAACAGGTGATCTCCATCAATTCCAAGTCCATGTGGATTTGTCATTTGAACTGTTTTTGACAATGTTGGAAAGTTTAAGTTTTTAATACTTATCACATTCAATTCATTACTCCATCCTCCACATTCACTTCCGGTACGCAAGGTAACGTAGGCATAGTCATCTTGTACAACTACTGGGTCACAGCTTTCTGCATGCTCGAATTCAGAGAAATAAGAAGGTTGAGCTGGATTGGTAATGGAGTATACCATCATTCCAGTGGTTGTTCCGATAAATAATTTGTCTCCGTATGGGAAAATCGTTTCTAAAACTCTCCAGCTATTTTCGGTGGCAGTATTACGCAAATCAGCAATGGCAAATGTTTTTAATTCCTGTCGGTCAATAGTATATAAATGATCTTCAACAACCGTAAATCCGGCCATGGATCCACCTACACCTGCACCACCGATCGCTTTATCCATTCCAGTAGAAGAAGAGCTAATTGTGGAGTTCTCTGAAGTAGTAGATGAGAAGTCACAAAAGGCACACCCATAATAATAATAGGAGCCATCATCTTCATACTTTTCTTTGATTTCCTTTACTTCATATCCTGTTACCACACCTAATCCTTCATCGATACGAGCAACTCGATAATCTTCTTCCGGAGTTGGGACTTTGTAGCTTAACGCATCTTTATTTCGTCGAACTTCTTTGATGTCGTTCATGTCAGAAATGTCCAGTCCAACTAAATCTACATAGCTGTCCACAAACAGAATGTTTTCTTTTATGGCTAAATCAATGTTTCCAGGAATGTTGATGAACTTCACATTTCTAGGGTTGGACGGATCTGAATTGTCCAATACATGAATTCCTTTTAGTTGTTCGTTTACGAATAAGTATTTTCCGTAAATGTAAATTTTGCCTGCGTGTTCGATATTGCGCGGCATTTCAGTTTTAATGGATGTACGTAAATCTTCGTACGTTAAGTATAGTGGAGCGTTCCCCGTATATTCGGCTTTCTTAATTACTCTGTCCTGACACGAACTGAATAATAAAATTGCAATCGAGGCTGTAGCTATCCATAATAGGGAACCTACATTCTTATTAAATGAAATTTTCATAATGATAAATAATAGTTAATGTGATGTAAAGTAGTTTGTATTGGCTGAACTTATTTTAGGTTGAACTTAAATTTAGGTTGAATACATGCGTTTACTACGTCTACTTCCCCGAAACTGAACTATTGTCTATTTCGATTCTACAACGTAATATACTTAGATTAATTGTGTTTAACAATTTCTTTGTCAATCAATTAGTTGAAATAGAAGCCTACCTCTAGCGATAATCGTTTGTAATGATTGATTACTTTACTGGAAATAACTTCTCCTTCCCAGTTCCACCAATCCCATATCCGTTCATTGCGAGTGACTTTCTGAAAACGATAGCCTAATGAGATGTCTAATGCAGTAGATGAAGAGAAATTATGTCGTAAACCAATACTCGATCCGGCAACAAATCCACCTTGATTCTCCCATTTCCCATTGATTTTTTGATTGAAGATTGGGGTGGAGTATCCTCCAAGTACTTTTAAGAAGGGCGTAGTTCTTTTTCCGGGTATTAAATTATATCGAGTTTCTAAAAACAACGGGATGACATTATAATATCGTAATTCTGTGATCTCTATTCCAAGTCCCAACGAATGTTTATGGTTGAATTGTTTTCCGATTGTTGCTTTCAGGATTCCATTGGAACGTAATCCTCCCCAGTAGCCTCTTGAGATTTGTAAACCTGTATGTATCGTCGCAAATAGACCTTTTTCTTTTAAAGGAACTGTTCTTCGGTAAAAAGCTTCATTAGTGATCTTCTCCACTTGATCCTTCTGATAAACAAAGATATTCCCATCTCGAGTTTTAATTCTGGTCACATTTAGACCGGGTTTAGCTTCCTCGTTTGGAACGATTTTTCCTCTTCGTACGCCTCCATTTTTAAGATAAACCACATCTTGTTTACGTTGTGCCTGAATTTCTTGATATCCGCATAATAGGATGGGGATGATAAGTAGGTATTTTAGAAAGGATAATTTCATAAATGGTGTATTGTAATGTGTGATCTTATTTTTTTTGAATTGGAAAGGTAAAATGTTGTCCACTGACAGTTCTTAGAACCATGAAATATTGACCAGTAGGAAACTTTTCTAAATTGAAAACCTTTTGGTTAACGTCAAAGACAGCTATTCTTTTGCCTAGTAAATCATAAGCAGCAATTTCATCGAGTAATAAATTCGTATTGTCGCTTGGCAGGTTAATGTTAAGCTGTCCAGTAGTAGGATTTGGGAAGAATTGGATGTTCGAATTTACATCTACTTCCATTCCTAATAAACCTCCGTTACTGGTCTTATATATGCTTTGTCCTGCGATGAGAAAGCCTCGATCTTCAACCATATGAATTCTTGAGACAATGGCGGGAGGAAGCATGGATTGCACTTGCCAATTATTTCCTCCGTCTGTAGTTACATACATACCTCCAGCGTTATTCACATAGCCAATACTAGAATTGATGAAGTCAACGGATGTGAGATCAGAAGAGCCAGGTGCAAGGGAGGAAATTGTCCATTGATTGCCTGCATCAACCGACTTCATGAATCTACCATTATTTCCGACTACAAATAAAGTGTCTTGATTGACGATGTCTATGTCGTTGAGGGTACGAATACCTGCTGTCTGAAGTGCATTAAAAGTGGTATCTCTGTAAATTTCATTCCATGTCAATCCTTGATCTATTGATTTCAGAATTCGATTTACGTTGTTTTGAAACGCGTCGTAAGGCTCTCTGGTTAAAATGTATCCAATTTGATCGTCTGAAAATTGGATGTCGTTGATTGTATAAATGGCTTGGGTGTCAGGTATGTTTAAATAGACAAAACTTTTTCCTCCGTCTGTAGTTTTTAGCAACCCATTATTTTCCTGTGCTACGAATCCAACGGAATCATTAATGAAATGCAAATTGGAAAAGGTATATCCCTCGTAATCATTCGATGTAATCGAATCCCATGAAACTCCACCATCCGTTGTTCCGATCAATATGTTTCGGTGAGATCCAAAAGCGGTTCCACCACAAGCATAGCCTACTTGTGTAGAAGGAAAAGACATATCAACCAACCACGAATGTTCTACAAAGGTTTGAAACATAGTCCAGGAATCCCCTCCATCGTAGGAGGAATGAATTCGACCTCCCCAGCTTGTGACAACGTGAACCGTATTGGAATCAGTGGCATAAAGCGCACTATATTGATCTGCATGTGTGTAAACAGGACTCCATTGTCCAAAACAACCTATTGGAAGCGTTAGATATGCAAGAATAAAGAAGTGAACAAGTTTCATACTATGCGTTTGATTTATTTACGTAATAATAAAGGCAATTAAATTTATGATTGAATCTTAAAAATTAATAGTACTCAACACTTTTACATTTGAAATGTCAGAATAATCGTATTGAATCAAGCTTTCTTTACCAACCATAATCAATGTTTTACCTTCTTTTAATGGAATTACATCTGTGGAAGTGATATTGCTGTAAGCGTACAATTGATTCGATTCTATTGCAGAGATATCTGAAGCGTCGTAAATTTTTAAACCAGCCGTACCATCACAGATAAACAAATGATCGCCATCAATTCCCAATCCATGAGGGTTATGGAAGTCGACTGATTTGACCAATTGTGGATTGGCTAAGTCAGCAATGTTGATCACATCTAATTGATTATTCCACCCAGCACATGCGCTTCCTGTTCGAAGGGTTACATATGCATAATCTCCTTGAACAACCACTGGATCACAACTTATCGCATGATTGAATTCCGAGAAGAAGGTAGGTGCAATTGGATCCGTTAAATCGTAGATTACCATTCCACTTGTGGTACCAAAAAATAATTTACCCTTGGCTGGAAAAATGGTTTCTAATGTTCGGGTTGTTTCTACGGTGTTTTCAAGTTTTAGCTTGTCAAGCGAAATGGAAAGAATGTCGTTGCCATCAATGCAGTACAAATAATCACCTACTTGAGAAAAACCAGCCATAGATCCGGCTAATCCAGTGTTTCCCGCAACAGAGTTCGTGATTGGAGATGAAATTCCAGTTGTGGACAACGCATCAAATGCAAAAATATCGTCTCTACATGTCCAACAATTATAATATAGATAGTGGTTTTCGTAAACCGTTCGTTCCGAAACTTCTTTTATTTCATAGCCGATTACCACTCCTTTGTTTTCATCCGCAGCTGCGACACGGTAATTGTTGTTTTCAGCCGCTGGAATCTTGTAAGAGTAGATGTCTTTGGCCCGATCAATTTCTTGCACATTGGTAATATCTGATATATCTAGGGCAACAAGATCAATATAGCTGTCTACATACAAGATGTCATTTTTTATGGACATATCAATGTTTCCAGGAATATTGATAAATCCTAATGCTATTGGATTAGATGGATTACTATTGTCAAATACATGAATTCCTTTTAGGTAATCATTGATCAGTAAATAGTTGTTGTATATGTAAATTTTACCGGAGATCTTAATTTCTTTGGATTCTTCAGATTGAATAGAACTACGTAGGTCAGAGTAACTCATGTAAATAGGTACATTACCTATGTAAGTGATTTTATTTATTTCTTTATCCCGACAACTGGAAAGAAGGACGAGCATAATGCTGGAAAGCAATAAAGTGTAGGATAAAAAAGTAGTCTTGAATAAATTTTTCATAATGGATTTACGTATAATCTTTTAAAATGTCTTAATTCAAATTAGAAATCATTGTTGTTGTGTTGTGTTGTTCAGACGTCGTTCTTTTTATAAGAAGCGAGATAAGCTCAAAAGGTTGCATAGGGTAAAAAAAATGGTCGAAGGTTCGGTTTTAAGGAACAGTCGACCATTTCGGTTACGTAATCTTTTTTAATTACTTATGGAAAGGATAGATCTTAGAAAGGATCTATTTTAGTTTGAATCCTACACCCAAATGTAATTCGGGCCAGAAATTTTGAATGGTGCGGACATATGCCTCCTGATTGTCATGCACTAGAAATGTGGAAACTCCGGCGCGACCGTTTAAATTCCATTTGTCACTTAGTCTTTGATTGATACCAAGCCCCAATGCAATACTTGAATTGATTCCAGTTTTGGAGGGGATTATATCATGTCCAAGGGAGGCGTTTGCCTGAATGATTCCTGAATTGTCGTTATATGAATCGTAGTAGTTACTATAATTTTCATAATATGGATCGGCTATACTTCTCATTTTTGATGTGAGGATCATGCCAGTTCTAGATTGTATATTGAATTCCAAGGTGGTATTTTGTTTTTGTAAGAATTGATAACTAGCACCCAATGGTAAAGTTAAATACGTTAATCGTGGTCGATAGATGTTTAAACCGTTGCTAAATTCAGAATTCAATTTGGTCAACATCAGCCCCGTTTCCAAAGACCATCGGCTACTGATCTGTTTTTGAATCAGAATATTCAGGTTGACTGGAATGCTATAATCCAACGAAGTAAAGTCTGTAGGTATGGCATTGATACCTAGAGTAGTTGCAGGGAGTGCATCCGCCTTTGAAAGTGAAATTAGTCCTGGAGAAGGAAAATTCCCTGCGGAGGAAAGAATGCGATGGCTATTGCCAATTCCAGCATGAGCGATTAGTTGTAGGCCATGGGCAAATTCTTTCTTTTCTTTTTTAGGCTTGTTCTTTTCTTTTGAATCTTCAACAAGTGAAGTGGAATTTTGATTGTCCTTGCCTTCCTTCGCATCACTCGAATCTTCAGGAAGAGCTTCAGGGATGTGATTTGCAATTAGATTGTTCTCGTTTTCAGGCAGATCTTTATTATTTGATTTTAGGTTGTTATCCAATTCGGGGGTAGTATTAGTCGCAATAGAGTTTGAATGATCTGAGGAAACCTTGTCCTTGTTTGATTGTGGATAGGCTCCTTCTGGATGGTTTTTAGCCTCGTTATTTTCAGAATTCACATCTTTATTATCGTTTCCTTTTTCATTTATATATTGAGTCAGCGGCTCATCCGCTCTATGCTCATTTCCTTTATGTTGGTTAAATGATTTTTCTATGGCATTGACATTTGTTACAAGATAATTGTCTTCTTGTTTGTTCTTGTTTTGAACGGATGGAGAATTACTTGACGGCATCTCAGAAGCCGGGGTATTATTATTATTATTGCTGTTCGTTTGTCGATCATTCTCGTAATTAGATTCTGATCCATTTTGGATATTAGGTGACTGCGAAACAGCGTTTTCAATTCCATCGGAAGCATATGATTCACTGTTCGTATTGGAATTGTTTGCGTGCTGGTTTAATGAATTGGCATCGGTTTCCGATTTGGGACTGGCAATCTGGGTTGAGTTTTGAGTGTTTTCTGTTTTTTCATTAAATGAGATTTCATTCGATGACTGTAATTGATCAGTTGACATTTTGTAGTATCCCAATCCACTCAAAAAACCAATAATAAAAAAGGCAATGGCTCCAGCCAAAGCGTACCAAAGGAATTTACGTTTCCGATTGTTGCCAATTTTGCCCTCAATATCGGGCCAAAGGTCATTTCCCGGTACTTCGAATTCGAAGTCCGAAAAATGCGATTGCATTTGGTCTCTTATTTCCTTGTCACCCCTTTCCATGATGCTTCTTCTGTTTTTAATAATTTTTGCAATGCTTTTTTTGCTCGAGAGAACTGAGATTTGGATGTTCCCTCTGAGATTTCAAGCATTTCTGCAATTTCTTTATGTGAATAACCTTCTATAGCAAAAAGGTTAAATACCTGTCGGAATCCGGCAGGTAATTGTTGTATAAACTGTAGTAAATCCTCGGTGTTAATATAATTGTCTGTGGAATCATAACCACTTTCAATTTGGTTGTCATCGACGACCTGAAAGAATTGATTTTGCTTTCGCAATTGTGCTAGACAAATATTTACGACCACTCTTCTCATCCATCCTTCAAAAGATCCTAAACCTTTGAATGATTCTATTTTGGTAAAAATCTGGATGAATCCTTCTTGTAGAAAATCTTTTGCTTCTTCTGAATTAGCGGCATAGCGGATACAAATACCCATCATTTTTGATGCGTATTGTCGGTACAAAGTGCGTTGACACTCTGCGTCTCCATTTATGCAGCCTTTCAGCAGTTGCTTTTCATCCATTCAGATCCTCGCAAATACTTCCTTCCTATGGTTAACCAAAAATGGTGGCGGTGGAAGTAGAAGCGAATAAGTTAGCTTAAGTTCAATTTCTTTTATTTAATTGATCATTATTTCTTTTTCCCAGATAAGCGTTTCTTCTTCCGCTTCCTCTCTAAAATTGGGACAATGATCTTCACCAAATCCACAAATCATAATCCCGGATGTACAATATAGATTGCAGTCTTCATCATATGCAACATTATAAGAATAGGCACTTCCTTGAGCGAATAAATATACGAATTCATTATTGTACGTATATCGGATCACAGTTTCAACTGTCGAATTTTCATCTTGATTATCAATTTTTTCCTGAATACATTCTGGAATGATAGGTTGTGCAGGTTCGATGCATGTGATCTTTCGATGGCAAGCGGTTGAAATGACTACTAAAAATAAGACAATAGCGATGGATAGTAAGTTCGTTGGTTTCATATTTATTACTTAAATCGGGAAAATTAATGTCAGTTTACTTTTGCACTGATACAGTTAAATCTTGTGTTTGTTCAGATCCGTATATTCCTAAGATGTAAATGAAGTTAAAAAGGTTGCATTGTACTTGAAAATAATTTTAGATGGTCTTTTTTGTTTGTTTTGAGATTTTAATGTGTGTTTTTCCTCTATCCGAACATTATTATTCAACCCTTGTAGAATTGAAAAAATAAATTTCTGCAAATTGCAGTTGATTATTCGAGCCTGGAATTAGCGATAAAAAACTAGATCAGCGAAGTAGAAATCAGAAAGACCAAATAAATTAATTAATAGATACCTATACAAATTTAGCAATGGATTCAGCAGCACATAAAGATATTGCAACGGCAGATACACTATCGGGAGAATTTTATCGAAGCGAAAAAGTATTTAAACAAGTGTCGGAGAAAATTTTTGCCAGAAGTTGGCAATGGGCTGCTGATACAGATTGGATTGAGGATGCAAAAGAGATGTATCCTTTTACGTTGTTGGAAGGGGTATTGGATGAGCCATTATTACTTGTAAATGATGGACGTCGAAAACATTGTTTATCTAATGTGTGTACGCACCGAGGTAAAATTTTGGTTGAAAAACCAAGGAGGGGAGGAAGAATCTCTTGTGGTTATCATGGAAGATGTTTTGATTTGGATGGAACGTTTAAATCTATGCCTGAATTTGAAGAGACCAAAAACTTTCCTTCAGAACGAGATCATTTAACCCAGATTAATTCTCAGGAATGGTTGGGAATGATTTTCGTTGCGTTGGATCCGGATTTCGAATTTAGTGAATTGGTAAAACCGATTGAAGATCGCTGTGACTTTCTTCCATTGGATAAGCTGCATTTTAAAGAGAAGCTATCCAAAACATATTATGTGAAGTCCAACTGGGCATTGTATGTAGACAATTATCTGGAGGGATTTCATGTGCCCTATATTCATCCCGCATTGAAGGAGCAATTGAGTTATAAAGACTACAATTATGAGGTGTTTAAGTATTGTAATTTGCAAATAGGGGTTGGCAAACCGGGCGAGCCTTGTTTTGATTTACCCGAGTCTCATCCAGATTATGGCAAGAACATTGTGGCATATTATTTTTGGTTGTATCCAAATATGATGTTAAATGTATATCCATGGGGTGTTTCGTTTAATTATATTCAACCGCTGGATCATGAAAATACAAAAGTCGTTTTCAGAACGTATCAGTTTGAAGGCACTTCATTTCAATTTGAGGATAACAACATTGACGAAACTGAATTAGAAGACGAAGAAGTAGTGGAGAGCGTTCAAAAGGGGATTCAATCTCGTTTTTATAAAGCAGGAAGGTATTCTCCCACAATGGAACGATGCGTACATCATTTTCACGCGTTGGTTAAGAAGGCGATGGAGAGATGAGGAATTAAGTTTCTTTGCAGTGTTAAGTTGTTCAGTTGATCAGTTATTCAGTTGATAGTTAAGGAAGAATAATTAAAAACCGAAGAACTGAAGAACGGAATGATTATGAAAAAAGAGTTGTTCAGTTATTCAGTTGATAGTTAAGGAAGAATAACTGAATAACCGAATAACTGGAGAACCGAATGATTATGAAGAAAGAGTTGTTCAGTTGATCAGTTATTTAGTTGATAGTTAAGGAAGAGTAATTAAATAACCGAATAACTGAAGAACGGAATGATTATGAAAAAAGAGTTATTCAGTTGATCAGTTATTCAGTTGATAGTTAAGGAAGAGTAATTAAATAACCGAATAACTGAAGAACGGAATGATTATGAAGAAAGAGTTATTCAGTTGATCAGTTATTCAGTTGATAGTTAAGGAAGAATAATTAAATAACCGAATAACTGAAGAACGGAATGATTATGAAGAAAGAGTTGTTCAGTTGATCAGTTATTCAGTTGATAGTTAAGGAAGAATAACTGAATAACCGAAGAACTGGAGAACCGAAAAACCGAATAACTGGAGAACCGAAAAACCGAAAAACCGAATAACCGAAGAACTGGAGAACCGAAAAACCGAAGAACTGGAGAACCGAAAAACTGAAGAACCGAATAACCGAAAAACTAAAGAACCTTACTTCGAAAAACCTGGAATTGTCTTTCCAAAAAATCGTACGATTGCATAACAAATCGCAAATCCGATTAGGTAATTTAAATACCATGGTAAACCAATATTTACGAAAACGAGGCAAATAAATAAACTTACACCTCCAACTATTGCCGCATAAGGAAGTTGGGTGCGAACATGGGAAACATGATTGCATTGCGTGGCCATACTACTCAAAATTGTAGTATCAGAGATAGGGGAGCAATGGTCTCCCAATACGGAACCAGCCAATACAACTGAAACTACATTGTAAATAATTTCCATTGTTTCGTCTGGAGCCAAGCCAGAATTTTTACAAACAGTATAAACTGCTGGAATAATTAAAGGGTATAAAATGGCCATAGTTCCCCAGCTTGATCCAGTACTAAATGAAACGATTGCAGCCAGTATAAATGTGATTCCAGCCATCCACATTGGAGAGATGTTATCTGAGAAAATGGAAGTTAAGAAACCTGCAGTATGTAGCTGTTCTGTTACCGAGGCCAATGCCCAAGCCAGTGTCAAAATCACAAAAGCAGGTAACATTGCTTTGAATCCATTCAGAGTTGCCTCAAAACTTTCCTGTATGGTAAGAATACGTTGTCCAATACTTAATAAGATGGCTATTAAAAGTCCAGCCGCGCTTGACCAGAGCAGCGCTTGATACGAATCTGAATTTCCAATGATGGTTCCTAGTTGTTGAACAAAGCCAATTTCAGGTGCATCATTTAATACTTCTAATGTGAGCGATGCAGGATTTTTAAGAGCAAGAATGTTCAATTGATTCCAAGTATTGCTAAAATCTGCCGGCCGTTCTAATAGTGTAGCTCCTATTTTGTCTGCCGAAGATTCCCCTCCGGTGTAAAATAATCCCAATATGGTGAACGCAATGACGGTTATGATTGGAATGATTGCATTGTACCATCGATGTTTGATGTTTTCTTTTGGTTGGATTTCCTCCAACTCTTTTTCAAGCTTGTCCTCTGTTTTAAGTTCTTCCTCTGCTTTTCGTGCTTTTTCTTCCGCCTTGGCCATAGGGCCAAAGTCTTTTTTCATTAAAATTAGCATCAACATAAAAGCCAATGTGAGTACCGGATAGAACGCAAATCGCAATGAATTAAGGAAAATAGAATAAGGTCCTTCTGTAATTCCTAATGGTTCAATGGCATCGCCAATATAACCCAATTCCGCTCCAATCCAGGTAGTGATAAATGCGATTGCGGCAACCGGAGCAGCCGTACTGTCGACAATGTAAGCAAGTTTTTCTCTTGAAATCCGAAACTTATCGGTAACAGGCCGCATGGTATTTCCTACTACCAATGTATTGGCGTAGTCATCAAAGAAAATTAAAATCCCTAAAAACCAGGTTACCATTTGTGCACTTCGAGCGGAACGAGCATATCTTGAAAGTGCATCTACGATACCCGCCATTCCTCCATTTTTAGAAATTACTGCGACCATTCCTCCTATGATCAAGGAGAAAATAATAATGGAAATATGGCCGCCGTCTGTCAAAGCACCTAAAACATGGGTGTCAATTAACGTTTTAAAGGCTTCAATGAAATTTGTGAATCCAAATCCAAAGTAAAGCAACGTGCCCGAAAACACGCCAAGTACCAATGAAGGGATTACTTCTCGAAAGATTAGTGCAAATAAAATGGCGATTAATGGAGGTAGCATACTCCACCAAGCTGAGATTCTTCTTATTTCACATGTAGCTGTTTCGCCTGCGGAAGAAAGCGTGATATCCTGTTTTTCCGGAATAAATGAAATCTTTCCTTCTCCTCTTGAGAATTGGATCGTAATGGATTGATCATTGATTTTAGCAGAAACGGGTCCATTTGCATTTTCTTTGTTGACTATAAACTCTGCTGTGTCACCTTTAAACACTAATTGTTCTTTTGGTTGAATGCTAAGCTTTTGAGCAAACATGGAAGGAAGCACAAAAGTGATGGTCAATAAGAGAAGGACGTACTTTTTCATATAGAATCTTAAGAATTCAAATATATGTAAATTCTTGTAAGTACCTTAAGGATTAAGTGTGTTTGCAATCAAGATTGATCCGTTTCAGATTTTGGAGCAAGTATTGAATGGTAGAATAACCTTAGTTTTTTGTTCCTGATTCTTTGCATACGATCCGAAATGAACTCGTCATTCTTTATTTTCCTGGATTAAGATTACAGAAAAATAGACCAGAATAAATGCCTAAGGAAAAAGGTTCAACAAAAAAAGCCGTTCGAATTTGCATCGAACGGCTTTTAAACTTTGTAAAAAGTTTAAAGCGTTTTTAAGTATGAACTGAACGGAACTCCACTCGGTTATCCGATGGAAGTCCAATTTGTTTTTTCTTAAGCTAAACTAGCAACATGAGCTGCTAACTTGGACTTATTATTCGAAGCTTTATTTTTGTGAATAATGCCACGCTTCGCCAATTTATCAATCATTCCAGTAACTTTCTGAAAGATTTCTTGAGCTTCCTTCTTGTCAGAAGTGCTTCTTAATTTTTTGATAAACGTACGAGTCGTAGTCAGTTGATACTTATTTCTCAACCTCTTCTTTGCGTCACTTCGAACTCTCTTTAATGCTGACTTATGATTTGCCATCTCTAACTTCTATTTTTTCAAACGGTCTGCAAAATTAATATAATTTATTAACCGTGCAACCATTTGTGTGATATTTATTTTTGTGTCAAATAAATCTATGCAAATATAGTTATTGAGACGCAAAACAGATTGTAATTCAGCAAGGATTTTACGATATTGCGAATCCTAAATAATTTATATGAACAAAAATTGGTTATTTGGAACGGTTATTTTGTCAATGGTAACATTGATTGGTTGTGGTGTAGATGATGAACTTGATGTAAATGGAGGCTTAGGTACTCCGACGCCTTTAGAACTAGATTTGCCCGCTTTTTTTGGTGCCCCTTATGAGAATGTAGACAATCCACTTACGGTGGAAGGTGTTGAGCTCGGAAGAATGCTTTTTTACGAAAAGATGCTTTCGGGTGACAATACAGTGTCTTGTGGGAGTTGTCATCAACAAGAACATGCATTTACGGACGGCTTGGGAAAAGCAGTAGGGATCGATGATCTTGAAGGTACTCGAAGCAGTATGTCTGTAGTAAACGCGGCTTGGGATCATCATTTTTTCTGGGACGGACGTTCTGCTACTTTAGAAGAGCAAGCATTACTTCCAATTGAAAATCCAATAGAAATGAATGAGACGTTGCCAAATGTATTGGCAAAGTTGCAAGCATCATCTGTTTATCCTGCAAAATTTGAGGCTGCATTTGAAACAACGCAAATTACATCTGAATTAGTAGCAAAGGCATTGGCTCAATTTGAGCGCACATTGATTTCCAGTAATTCTAGATATGATCAATTCCTCAGAGGGGAAATTCAATTTACAGAACAAGAATTGCGCGGATTCAATTTATTTTCGACCCATCCGGTTCCAGGACAGGTACGTGGAGGAAATTGTGGGGATTGTCATCTTGGGTATACTCAAATCAACAAAGATTTAAAGAACAATGGCATTGACGGAATTATTGGAAGTGATATAGGATTTGAAGCAATCTCCGGGGATACAATTGATCGAGGTAAATTTAAGGTAGTTTCGTTACGAAATATAGCATTGACAGCTCCATACATGCATGATGGTCGTTTTGCCACATTAGATGAGGTTATGGATCATTATAATGACACGACGATTACGGTCCATGAAAACGTGGATCCTGAAATAATTGGAGGAGTAAATGAACCAATGGGGACTTCATTGTTGTTGACAGAGCAAGAGAAGCAGGATATTATCGTTTTCATGCAAACACTCACGGATACTTCGTTTATAAATAATGATGGCTTTTCTGATCCATTTTAGAGTTGCACAAAGGCGTAATTGACTTCATTTTATTAAACCATTCCGTTCCAAATTAAGCAGCTATTTTAACGTTTTGACTTAGGCCCGGTGATGTTGTTCGTTATATTGAAATACCAGTTGAAATAAGAATATATACCTATGAAGAAGTTATCTATTTACCTATTCGGATTGAGCGTCTTGATGATGTTTGGTGCTTGTAAAGATAAAGAACCAGCTATTGGCATGTTGGAACTTGAGTTTGAAAATCAGGTTGCAGGTACAACAATTGTGCTTGGAACAGGTACTTATAAAAATGCACAAGACCAATCCTTTAAAGTAGAAGGGTTGAAATATATGATTAGCAATGTGAAACTTTATAAGGAAGGGACGTTGATGTATAGTGAAAGTGATTCCTATCATTTAGTAGATCAGAGTGACGAATCAACGCTGAAGGTTGTGTTGGATTCGGTACCGATTGATGAATTTGATCAAATGGAGTTTTCTTTAGGGGTCGATGCGGCGCACAACGACAATTTAGGCGCCGGAGGAGATTTAGGGACTGGAAATGGTCTTTTTTGGGCAGGCTGGGGAAATTATATCTTTTGGCGATTTGATGGGTTTTATACAGACAATGGAGCCAATGATTTCATTGCATATCATATTGGGGGAGATAATAATTATAACACATACAGTGTGGATTTGAGTGTTACGCCTGTCATAGTTACAGAGGCTACTGTGTCTACCGTACATACGGTTTGTCACGTAGATGAATTATTTGGGAATCCGAATACGATCGATATTTCGAAGATTCAAACGGTGGCTGCAGCTGGTACAACAATGGATTCAGTTGGAGTTAATTTGAGTGCAGGGATTTTTGAAGTGCATCATGTGCATAATGGTGAATAGTTTCACGTATTGAATTTAGTTCGGAAAAGGATACTAAATTCAATTTGAAAAAAGAAAGGAGCCGGTAAGTGATTTTGTCATTTGCCGGCTTATTTGTTTATTGTAGTTTATCGTTATTGGTTTTGAATTCTGGATTCTGATTTGAGGTTAATCCTTAGTGATTGAGGCGTTTGAAAAAATAATTAAAAATAAATTCCAACGTTTTACTCATCCCGTTGTCTTTAGGGTGAATCAAAGAGAAACAAGGTGCAATTGGAAGAATTACTGATCGAAAAGTGCCGGAAGAATGATGGTTCAGCTCAAAAGGAGTTGTATCAACGCTATTCACAGGCCATGTTTAATATTTGTACACGGATGCTGCCGGATTCCGGACAGGCGCATGATGTGTTGCAAGAAGCTTTTATTACGGTTTTCACCCAGATAAATCAATTTAAAGGGAAATCGTTTGCAGCTTGGATTAAACGAATTGTTATTAACAAGTGCATTAATGAAATCAAACGTTCCCAGAAAATTGTTTGGGAAAAAATAGATGCATACGATGTACAAGAGGAAAAAGAAGAACCTCTAAATGTTGATTTCTCCACTATTAATGCTTGTATTAAAGACCTTCCACAAGGATGTAGAATGGTCTTTGTGCTGAAAGTAATGGAAGGATATGATCATCAAGAAATAGCAGATCAGCTAAGTATTTCCGTTTCCACCTCAAAATCGCAATTGGCTCGAGCAAAGCAATTGCTCCGTGTTTCACTTTTAAAATCGATGGTAGCATGAAGAATTTAGAAGAATATATAAACGATAACAGACAACAACTGGATGTAGACGTTCCAAGTCCAATGATTTGGAACAACATCGAACAAAATTTACAACAACAAAAGAAAAAAAAGCGAGGTGTCTACTATATGATCGCTGCGGCTGCATCGGTACTATTGACCGTCGGGTACTTTTTGATTTCCTTAAACAGCGGATCAACTAGTAACAGTATCTCTATAAATTATGACGATGAGAATGTGTCTTTTCCAAATGGAGAAAAACCAAGGGACCATTCATTAGGAGTCCAGAATGGCAAAATAGGAAAGGTAGACAACAGCATTCCTTTAAAGATGAATGATAGCTTGAATGGAATAACCACTTTGGTTGATAGTTCCGCAGGTTCCACTATTGGTTTAGATAGTTCTAAAATAATATACTTAACTGATTCGGTTGGTTTTTTGGTAGGAACAGCCAATTTGGCAATGAATGGTTTTACTTATACAAATGCTACTACTGGAGAAGGATTGGGTCAATTGAATTCAGGTACTTTTAGTAATCAAGGTTTAGTAAGCTATGAGGTAGGATGGGGTGATGTTGGTCAAGTATTTAATTCCAGGCAAAGAGCGGTTTCTAATGGACAAAGCGCCACTTATACTTGGAGTCAAAATTCTCCTGGGACGGGCGGTTATTTAGCTGTTGTTGGTGAATATCAAGAAGATCAAAATCGAGAGAGATACAACGGTATCAACGAGAATGAATTTATAAAATCTCTGTCAGAGCCGGTTTCTACTTTTTCGATCGATGTAGATGCCGCTTCGTATAGTAATACTAGGCGATTTATTAATGATAATCAGCTTCCTCCTCCAGATGCAGTTCGAATTGAAGAATTAATTAACTACTTCAATTATGATTTAGAGGAGCCCAAAGGAGTACATCCATTCTCGATTACTACAGAAACAGGAGTTTGTCCATGGAATAAGAAAAATAAATTGGTGCAGATCAGTTTGAAAGGAAAGAGCATTGATAAAACTAATATGCCGACAAATAATCTGGTGTTTCTGATTGATGTATCCGGTTCCATGACTTCTGCGAACAAGTTGGGGCTTTTGAAGAAGGGTTTCCGAATGTTGACCAATGAATTAAGAACGCAGGATAAGGTTGCGATTGTGGTTTATGCAGGTGCAGCTGGAGTAGTGTTGGAGCCAACCGCAGGAAATGATAAACCTAAAATCATGGCTGCTTTGGAACGATTGAGTGCCGGAGGATCTACCGCCGGAGGAGCGGGAATTGAATTGGCGTATAAAACCGCTGAAAAGTACTTCGATAAAGAGGGAAACAATCGAGTAATATTGGCAACGGATGGAGATTTTAATGTGGGTGTATCTGGAGATGATGCATTGGTAAAACTCATTGAAGGAAAACGTAAATCGGGCATTTTTCTTTCCGTGATGGGATTTGGTACCGGGAACCTCCAAGACAGTAAAATGGAACAAATTGCTGACAATGGGAATGGGAACTATAGCTACATTGATAATATTTTGGAAGCTAAGAAAGTATTGGTGACGGAAATGGGATCTACGTTGTTAGCAATCGCCAAAGATGTGAAGTTGCAATTGGAATTTAACCCAGCAAAAGTAGCGGAGTATCGTTTGATCGGATATGAGAATCGTTTGTTAAACAAAGAGGATTTTGCAGATGATACCAAGGATGCAGGCGAACTAGGCTCTGGACATACTGTAACCGCATTGTATGAAATAGTTCCTGTCGGTTCCGGTGGCTTACAAGGGAGTCAGGATGGATTGAAATACAAGCAAGTGGTGGTTCAGTCCGATACGACTTATGGTGATGAGTTACTTACGGTAAAGTTTAGATACAAGCCGCCATCAGAAAGTAAAAGTAAATTGATTGTGAAAGTGGTAAAGGATCAGATGAATGTTACGCCTTCGGCAAACTTTAATTTGGCAAGTGCAGTAGCTGAATTTGGAATGTTATTACGGCAGTCTAAATTCAAAGGAAAATCATCGTATAAAGCGGTGATGGAGCGGGTTAAAAAGGCGAAAGGTGCAGATGAACATGGTTATCGAACGGAGTTTTTACAATTGGTTGAAAAGGTGAAGCTGAAAGTTGAAAATCCCTAGGAGATTGTCAGGGAATTATATAGAGTTCAATTAAGAAAGGGTTGGGAGTTCGAATCTCTCAACCCTTTTGTTTTTCTATAAATCTACCGATATAATAAATTGTTCCGTGTTACGATTATTGGTTCTCAGTTTCAAAATCGAATATAATACGGTACTTTTGCGCTCATGAAATTTGAGTTGGAACATTCGGATGATAAATCCAGTGCAAGAGCAGGAACGGTAACCACAGATCATGGAGTTATTCAAACCCCCATTTTTATGCCTGTTGGTACAGCAGGGACCGTTAAAGCCGTACATCAGCGGGAGTTGAAAAATGATATTAAAGCACAGATTATTCTGGGTAATACGTATCATTTGTATTTACGACCGGGGTTGGACATTTTACAAGAGGCAGGAGGGTTACACAAATTCAATGGCTGGGATGGACCAATTCTTACCGATAGTGGAGGATATCAAGTGTATTCCCTTTCTGGAACCCGAAAAATTAAGGAAGATGGAGTAACGTTTCAATCTCATATTGATGGATCGAAGCATTATTTTACACCGGAAGGCGTAATGGATATCCAGCGTAAGATAGGTGCAGATATTATCATGGCTTTTGATGAATGTACCCCTTATCCATGTGATTATCGTTACGCAAAAGATTCGATGCATATGACCCATCGATGGTTGAAACGATGTTGTGATCGTTTTGATGCTACTGGGCCATTATATGATTACGATCAGACATTGTTTCCGATTGTACAAGGAAGTGTTTACAAAGATTTACGAACGGAATCTGCGGAGATGATAGCTTCATTTGAACGAGAAGGGAATGCGATTGGAGGTCTTTCTGTTGGAGAACCTCATGAAGATATGTATGAAATGACCGATTTGGTTTGTGGGATTTTACCAAAAGATAAACCTAGATATTTGATGGGTGTTGGGACTCCAGCCAATATTCTAGAATGCATTGCGTTAGGAGTAGATATGTTTGATTGTGTAATGCCGACTAGGAATGCAAGAAATGGCATGCTTTTTACAGCGGAAGGTATTATCAACATTAAAAATGAAAAGTGGAAGAATGATCTTTCTCCAATTGATACCACAATAAATTCAGATATAAGTGGGTTTTATAGCAAAGCGTATTTACGTCATTTAACCGTAAGTAAAGAACGTTTGGCAGCTCAAATAGCGAGTATTCATAACTTGAGTTTTTACTTGTGGTTGGTAGGAGAGGCCCGAAAACATATTTTGGAAGGAGATTTTGCAACTTGGAAAGACCAGATGGTCAAGAAAGTTGCTACACGGTTATAAGAAATAAGCAGAACGAAGTTAATTGGATTTTATTCAGAACATAAATTGGCCTATTGCAATTGGAGCACTGATTCTTTTTGTGGTGTATGCCTATGCTGCTACAAAGTTTAAAATCTTGGATTGGTACATTATTCGTAAGTTTTTGGTGACTTATGTATTTGTAGTAATCATTTTGATGGCTATTATTGTGGTCGTAGATTTTACGGAGAATAGTGAAGATCTGGTAAAGAATGAGGTGGAGTTCTGGGATGCGATAAAGCGCTATTACATTAACATCATTCCCTATTATGCGAATTTATTAAGTCCGATTACTGTATTTATAGCGGTGGTATTTGTGACTTCTCGATTGGCGTCGCATACGGAGATAATTGCAATGTTGAGCGGAGGAATCAGTTTTAAACGTTTGCTTTATCCATATTTTATGGGTGCACTTTTACTGGCGTCGATGACTACCGTTCTTATTAATTGGGTGATTCCGGAAGCGAATAAAACCAGGGTTTCGTTTGAAATTCAGTATTTGAAAAACCCTTTTCGTTTTAGAGATCGGGATTTTCATATGAAAGTTTCTGAAAACGATTATGTCTATATGGAAAGTTATAACAACGACATCCATGCTGGGTATAAGTTTTCATTAGAGCACTTTGACGGAAATAAGTTGGTGTGGAAAATGAATGCCAACAAAATTCAATGGGATAAAGACAGCTTGTTGTGGCATATTGACCGATATCAGATTCGAACCTTTAATGGAATGGAAGAAACGTTTAACGAAGGGAGAGGATTGGATACCGTTTTGAATTTGTTTCCTAAGGATTTTGAAAGTACCTACCGTCTGGCAGAAACGCTTAATGTGACGGAGTTAGAGACCTATATTCAAGAGCGGATTAATCGAGGAGCGGATGATGTGCAAACGTATCAAATTGAAAAGTACGAACGAATCATGTATCCGTTTGCCATTATTGTTTTAGCAATCATTGGGGCGATTATGTCTGCGCGTAAATCCAGAAGAGGAGTCGGGTTTCAGATTGTTTTGGGGTTTGTACTGGCCTTCCTGTATATTATTTTTGTGATAATGAGTCGTAATTTAGCGCAAGTTGGTGATATGCATCCAGCCTTAGCGGCGGCGTTTCCTACCCTTGTGTATGTCTGTTTGGGCATGTTTTTATACAAATTTGTTCCACGCTGATGCAAATAAAAGATTTTGTTAAATTACATTTCTTGGTAATAATTTTTGGATTTACTGCGATTTTGGGGAAGTTGATTCAAATTCCAGCAGTAGAAACCGTGGCTTATCGTACCGGAACCACCGCGTTGATTATGGGAGGGATCATGTACTTTTCAAAAAAGCACAAAATCATTGCAACGCGTAAAACGTTGCTTAAATTATTGGGTATTGGGATCATTGTGGCGATCCACTGGATTTTATTTTTTGGAGCGACAAAAGTTTCGAATATCTCTATTTGCTTGGTTGGAATTTCCACTACTTCCTTTTGGACATCAATTTTTGAACCTTTGTTAACTAAGAAGAAGTTTAGTTGGATTGACGTGCTCTTTGGACTTGCTGTTGTTAGTGGTTTGTATGTGATCTTCTCCTCTGATTTTGACATCGCGTTGGGATTATTTATGGCTATAGCTTCAGCTATGTTTGCAGCCTTATTTTCTGTGTTAAATTTTAATGTGGTGAATAATGAGCAAGTTCATGAGAATACGATAACGGTGTTTGAAATGATTGGAGCGTTTATTGGTACTTTTTTGGTATTGCCCCTATATAAGTTTTACTTTTTTCCAGAGGAAGGGGTGAATTTTGCGATTTCATGGGAGGACGCGATGTGGCTAGGTATATTGAGCTTGGTTTGTACCGTATATGCTTACTCTGCTTCTGTGGAGATTATGAAGCGCTTATCTGCTTTTACGGTGAATCTGACGATCAATTTGGAGCCTGTCTATGGAATTGTAATGGCTGTCATATTTTTCCCTAGTGATGAAACGATGAGCCCTAAATTTTATATGGGTGCCGGGATGATTTTGGCAACGGTGCTTTGTTATCCATTGGTACAGCATTTTTTGAAACGTCGGGCTGCTAAGGCTGTACAAGGTGAATAGTTTTGTAGAGCGTAGCACGCGAGCATGTGTGCTCACTGTCACTTACAGATAAGCCTGTGGAGAAAAGTATTATAATGTTTTCTATACATTGTATATTTCTCGCTGCACCTGAAACGACTTCCTTATGTCATTTAAAAATGCTTGAAGTATCGCTATTGAAAAGCTAGGATCAGATTCCACGATTAAAACTCATTAAGATGAACAGATTTATTCTTCCGCTCACATTGTTATTTTTTTCCACATTTGGATTCGCACAGGTCGATTCTATTCGTGGAAATCAATTTGAACTAAAAGGGAAAATGATCAATGATATCTTATTCCCGGCTCGGTGTGGGGATGTTGCGTTTGCAATTGTGATTGAATTTGAGATAATTGAATTCTCTGACTCCAATTATTCGTTGGATTCCGTTCCTGTGATTTTTACTTGTCCTGAGTTCTATGGAGATGATTTTTTTGAGCTTGGGGAGGTTTACATTGTTAAACTTGCAGATGAAGTACAAGCAGATTTAGGCTGGGCCATTCCAAATGCATCCGTTCTGTTGAAATATAACTTGGATAAAGAGCTATTCGCAATTGGAGCAGAAAAAGTTGACAAATAGGTAGGAAAGTCTGTTTGTGGCAATTAATATTTCTTATTTTATCTCTCTAGTGTTTTGTTGAACATTCAGTAGCTCACTTCCGCAAGTGAGTAATGATTTTCTGCAATTGGGTAATAGTAGATCAATCAGTTGAATTTAATTTGGTTTTATGTCGTTAATTAGACCAGTTGGTTTACATAGCTGTGATTATTCAAATCCGTTTTCATTTTCTATGATTTTCCAATCTGATTTTATCATTAATCAACGCAATAATTATATTAACTATGAAACTGACTACCGGAGATTACGCCTATGATTTTACTGCCACAACAATAGATGGTACAGCTTTTAAATTATCGGAACATAAAGGAAAAAAGATCTTGTTGAGCTTTTATCGGAATGTGAATTGTCCTTTTTGCAATCGAAGGGTGCATAAAATAATGAGTCGCAGTGTGCAATTACGTCGTTCGGATGTAGAGTTGGTATTTTTATTTGAAAGTTCCAATGAGAAACTATCCAATAGTACGTTTCATCAGGGGATTAGTCCATGGCCATTAATCGGAGATCCAGAAAAGAGTGTTTACGGCCAATATGGAGTTGAAGAATCTACATTAAAGAGTTTAAAGACGTTTTATTCAAGTAACACTTTTAAAGCCCGTAATGAAGTAAAGGAACTGTCTTTGCCAACAGAAAAAGATAAAGACGCCACTCAAAACTTAATTCCGGCAGATATTTTAATCGATGAGAATTTCAAAGTTGTGAAGGCCCATTATGGAGCACATATTGACGATCATATTGATTTTAGTGAGTTGAAGACATTTGCTGGATTGGCTTATTGAGTCGTCTCTGGGTGGTTCGTGTTATGTGAAGTTCTTTTGCTAAGTCATACGTGCAGATAACTAATTGGAGGTCTTAAAACGAGTGTTAATTGAAATTTTGCTGTTATTATTGGGAAGTGAAGTTAGATTAGTTAGTTGGCGTTTTTCGTGGTAATGGCTTATGTTATGCTCTTGTCTTGAATAAGATGGCCCGTTTTTTAATCTGAGATTCAAAATATCACAAACATGTAAAAATTAAGTTAATCAAATGAAGACACTGTTGAATTTAATTAGAATCATTCCCATAATGCTCCTGGGTGCTTGTTCGATAGGCAATAAAGAAGTTTCGTATTCGGAAATGAGTGCACCTCCAAAACTGAATCTACAAGATGGAAGGCTTATTATAGAGGCTGAAAACTCTAAAGTAAACTCTGCTTTAGTAATTAACAGAATAGATGCAAAAGTTCTAAATGACCAAAAAGAGTTAAAGTTATCCGCTATTCAAGGAATGATGAGTGGCAATAAAGAAACTGGAATGAAGCATTTTGAAATCGATCTTTCCGAGCATCAAATTACTAATTTAGAAGGATGGAAAATTTATTGGATAGATCCGGATGGGACGAAAACTAAATTAGAAATTGAAGTTTAGGAACTAGTTGTAATAATGAACAATTCAATTTTGCACCTAATCCTAGGAGGGAGTATGATTTCGATTCTAGTTTTCGAATTCAAATTGATGTAATAGCGAATGTTTATTCAATTCGGTATCTTGCAATAATTTTAACTAAAGAATTCGATGAATCCAAGATCCTCCAAACTAAGAGCAGAAGAACTTAAAATGATTGATGATGAAGTCAAAGTCGTTTTAACCTTAATCAAAACGAACGCATTGGTAATTAGCAATGGTTTAGCACCTTTGACTGAAAAGGATTTAAATGCTATTGACGTGGATCAGTCTTTAGACGCGAATGATCCTCATGTTATTTTGAAAGGTGTTCGGAACCTATTGGATGAATTGAGAAAAGGTGGAATCCAATCGAATTTGAATCAGGAAGAATTGGCTTACTCCATTGGTCATACAGTAGCCAAATATGCTACATCCTTTTTAGAATGGCAGATGAAATTCCTTAAATGTGATTTCATGCCGGATGGAGAAGTTGCCGTCATATCCAATGATAATAAATATGTCCTATATCCATCCATGTTTGTCTATAGATTTTTAGATGATCCAGCCATAAATAATACGATTATGCTTTCCCTCAATATGTGTAAGGATCAAGGATTTCCACCATCGGAAAAGAATTTCGAGGTGATTATGGGTTAATGTAGATTAGGAGATGAAAAAAGTATTGATTGTAAATGGGGAGCAGTATTGGGCAGATATATTGTCAGAATTTGAAGTGGTTCAAAAATCAATTCAAAATACTTCCTGGATTATAAAAAATGGACGCTTATTTATTGCGGATTCTGAAGGTGTATTTGAGCCTGATGGAATACTTTGGAGAGTAGGAGCCATTAAGCCTACTAGAATTCAAACAGACGCCTTAAATTTAATAGAACTGGCAGGGATTCCTTGTGTGAACTCAGCGGCAACACTAAAAGTAGGTTTTGATCGGTTATCGATGCTTGCAGCCATTAAAAATCAAGGATTGCCAGTAATTAATTTTAATGTAGTGACAAAATCAACGCATTTAAAAAACATTAAAATGGAATTTCCATTTGTGGTGAAAGCGGGAAATTATCATGGTGGATTTGGGAAAGTATTAATAGAAGACGAAAAGAAATGGCAGGATATTAACGATTTATTGTTTGTAACTGATTGTTATATCACGATCGAACCTTATATTAATTATGTTCGAGATATCAGATACCTTGCGATTGCTGATAAGGTTTGGGCTATGTCAAGACGAGGAAAGTTTTGGAAGGCCAATGTCGAGACCACTGATTATGAACAAATCGAACCAAGACCGGACTTGGTAGATCAATTGAAGGCATTGCAAAACAAAACAGGAGCAGATATTTTAGCCATTGATATTTTAGAGGAAGAGAATGGGAAATTACATATTGTGGAATACAATGATATCCCTGGATTGACTGGATTTTCAGATGAGTTGAAATATGAGTTGGCAGAGGTGTTGCGAAAAAAACTCAATTAATCCTAAAAGAACATTACGGCAGACGTTTTACTAAAAACGAATAATGACAATGGAAAGTGCGATAGTTTGGAAGAAAATACTCTTTTTGTTGTCAATGCTTTGTTATCTGTCGGGTTGTATCAGTGAAGTGCAGAAGAATGAAGTTGCTGCATCTAAATCCGAACAATATTTTGCCGAAGACGTTTCAAACGATCCCATCATTCCTAAATCACCTAAATTGGATGTGCATATCATAATGCAAGATTCTATTTTAAATAATGGAGATTCGGTATTATTAACGATTACATTATCGAATGATGGGTCTAAAATACAACGATTTTTGTTTGATAAACCGGCTTGTTCAACGGGTGGACCTTGGGGAACCACCGCGAAAGTAGTTGATAAGGAATCCGGAAAATCGGTATTGAAATATGAAAACAAGGCACTATTATCTTCTCAAATATATACGGAAGAAGAACTTCAAAGCCATTATTACAATTTACTCCCGGGTCAAACTATCGGAAAAACGTATGTATTAACCGATATTGTGGTGTTTAATGAATCGGATTATTTGATCAAAGCTGGAACGTATGAAGTTCAACTTTTTTATTATTCGAATCCGTCGAATGTGTTGACGTTTACAGTCAATGAAGGAAAGAAAGAAGAAAAAGAGATACCGTTCTTGGGAGGGAACTAGTAATAGAATTTTAAGATATTAAGTGAAAGAAAAAGATAAATGATACTAGTGTAAATGTTTACTTTTATCTTTGGATTAAACACCTGAAAAAATAATTCTCTAGCCATAACTGTAAGTGATGAAAAACGTTATTTATCTGATAGCTGCATTTGCGGCTTTGTCCTGCACCTCTCCTAAGAAAAATGTTCCATTAGATTTTGATTTTGGAAAAACGGAAAATGGAAAGTATACGAATAATTACTTCAATATGGAGGTAACCTTTAATCCGGATTGGAAGGTTCAAAATAAGTCACAAATGAATGATCTTATTGATGCGGGGGAGGATTTGGTCGCAGGCGAGGATAAGAAAATGAAGGCAGTAATTAAAGCATCGCAAGTGAATGCGGCATATTTATTGACCGTTTTTGAGAATGAGGCGGGTGCGGCTGTTGATTATAATCCTTCATTCATGATAATTGCAGAAAACACAAAAAACTTGCCTGGGATTAAGAATGGGAAGGATTATTTGTTTCATGCTAGAAAGATATTAGAACAATCGCAAATGGAATATACATTTGAAGAGGAGTTAAGTGAAAAAATCATTGGGGAGCATACTTTCTATGTGATGAAGGCGAATATTAGCTATTTAGGAATACAGATAACACAAGATTATATCACAACTGTTACCAAAGGCTTTAGCCTTTCATTTGTAGCATCTTATTCAAGTGAAGAACAAAAAGCAGAACTGTATAAAGTTCTTTCTAATATGAAAATGTAAATGTTTCAATTAATAGCTGAGCAATTTCTATAAAATAAAATTCATTATTTTTGCTTTGGAACAGTTATGCGAAATATAAATGCCAAACAATCAATCAATCATGAAAAACAGCCTATTGTTCTTGCCCTTTATATTAATCTTGGCCTCTTGCACTGTAAATACAGAAACAAGTCAAGATGTTACAACAGCTGCAGACGCGTTTATTTCTAACTTCGAAAATGAGAATTATGATGCGATTTATGAAGATGCTTCTGTGAGTATGAAGCAGTATGTTTCTAAGGATGTATTTTTGAATATTACGAATCTTCAGAAGAAGCTTTATGGTAAAATGGGCAGTGCTACACTTAAAAATGAATCAAGTGGATCATACAAATCATCGGGTACCAATGTGTACGTATATAGCCTAACAGATGGGAACGGAGAAACGCTGACCATGACTGCGGAATTTTTGAATGGACACTTGCTAAAGAATCACATTGACGGCCCAAAATGGGGAAAAGAATCAGATTTTATAAAAGGATTAGTTGAACCAGTAGCCAACTCTGTTAATGGAAGAGATTATCAGAAAGTATATGAATTGCTTGATGAAAAGTATCCGTTAGACCAAGTTCAGTCTTTAATTGATCAAATAATGGTAGAATGCGACAGTGTTCCAAACAAGTTTGAGAGTACGTGGATGGACAATGATAAAAGCGGTAAAATGATGATTGCCTTTGTGTATGGCTATGAAGGAAAAGGCTTTTTGGATTTCAGATTCTTTGTGGAAGAGGACAGCTATCCGTTTGCAGGATTCTATTTTACACCAGATGCGGAGGTTCGAATTCCTTAGGTGATTCCGTTCAATAGTTTCATAAATAGTTGGTCCTGTCAATGAAGAATGATTAAGTATTATAACTTATACAGGCGCCTGGGAAGAGTGGATGGAAAGTATGCCCATGAGGCAACAATGGACTGGATGAATCCAAACTATAAAGTCCTTTCTTTCGATCAAATCAACAGTTTTTTATTAAATCTAACCTTTCCGAATTTTGTATTTCAGTTAATAGAGATTTTCAAGGAAGATACGATCTCCTTTGAAGGGTTAGCGCTTTGTTTGAAATTAGAAATGGAAGATACAAAGGCGAAAGGGGTACTTGTATTTTCAGATTTGACCATTCAATGTGAGGTCTTGCCAGATGAACAAGTTCGAAATACACAGGTCAAAGAATTTACGATGAAAATACTTCAGCCAGCAGTCTTTTCCGAATTTCAGAGTATGCAGAACTCTACTTCGTTTGTATTAGACGAAGATTATAGGCTTGATATAGCGTTAAAAAAGGGAAACGATGACGTGATTTCTGCTATTATTTTGAAGCATAGTTAGTAGGACGGTTATAGGATGATGTAGGTTGTACTACATTCTTTATCCTATCTCAAAGGCTGAATCTTATCACTTTTTACGGTAATCGACTGGGTGTTTGGATCCACAATGATTTTGAAATAAACCAACATTTGACATTGGTCTTCCCAATCATCTGCGGCTACTACTAAGGCAGCATATACATTCCCTGGTTTTTTACGGAGTAATATTTTAGCACCTCCATTGGAGTTGTTTGAATCTAATTTGGCGACTTGCTCGTTGAGCATAATCAGTTGCTTTGCTGCTTTTTGTATGGCAAGTTCCTGTTTTACAAGCGCACTAAAATCAGCCATCCAGTTTTCTCCCTTTTCCTCTGCTATTTTCTCCCCAACTTTTAAATTGTTTTTGCGAATCCATTCTTTAAAAGAAGGATCAATGTCGCAAGTGGGTTCCACTTTATAAGTGATATTCCACTCTCTTGCTATTGTAGTTCGTGCATTTAGAAAATCCTGATCTTTTGGACGTTCACATTCTTTCAAAATAAATGTGGTACTCTGTGCAAACAAGCCGAACGGTAATAAGGCCATTAGTATAAATGCAAAGCGCATTATAAAGGTTGAGAGTCGTTTGAAATGTGGTTTCATATAAAGCGTTTCGTATCCTATTCTTTTCCAAATGAAATGTAAATGTACAATCCGTTCGAACTTTTATAAACTAAAACACAATAATTGTTCCGATTTCTCTTTTGAAAAGTTGATTGGACGGTTAACTCTTCACAGAATCCCAAGCCATTGTTACAAGTTCTTTGCTGTTTTCTTGCGCTTTATTGGATTGAATCGCCTTCAAGATGGCAGATGATAGTGCCCCTTGGTTGAATAAAATCAATAGTTCAAGGTCAATTTCTTTTACAATTCCTTGATTTTGACCTTCCGAATAAATTTCCAATAGTTGTTCATGAAGGAGTGTACAAGTTTCCTTGGTTGATTGATTGATTTGTGGAGATGCTGTGAATTGCTCGTAGAACAAGTATTCATTTGGAAATGCGATGGCATATTCCATCAATCGGGTCCAATAGAATATGAATTTCTTTTTAACCGAAGGTAATTCTTGATTGCTCAAGTCTAAATAGTCAACTTGAGCCTGGTATATTTCCGAATATAGTACGTTGATCAATGTGTTTTTAGAATCAAAATAATGATACATGGTGCCCATTCCACAGCCTGCCTGCTTTCCAACTAAATTCATAGAAGTAGCCTGCTCACCCTTTTCTAATAATAATGTAAGCGCGGCTTGGAGTATATCTTGTCTTTTTTCAGTTGGCACGAAGAAAAGTGGTTAGAACTTAAAGATTGAAGATTACTTATTCATTTTAGATGTGTTCAATCTGCTCTTTTAAGATTCGTATTTTTTGACCCCGAGCGAGATCATAATTAGGTGAATGCAGCTCTAAATATTCTTGAAGAACGACCGCTTTTTCATACGATTGCTTCATTTTTAACACCATTTCCCAGGCCCCATACGCGCTGGCGAGATCTTCTAAGTAGAACGCCAGTTTTTCAGCCTCTGTAAAGCGAAAAAGATCTTTATCTATGAATAAGTCAATCACTTCCTGATCTGACAAATTAATCACATCTTTTTGAAAAATATCTATCAATTGTTGCTGCATAAACGCAGGATCATTGGCATTTTGTTGAAGAAGGGCTTCTAATTTTTTCTCAGATTCGCGAATCCCATCCATTTCCATTTGTTGATCCATAGCTTTTACTTTTGGTGCGTTGAACTTTGAACTATTTCTTAAAGTTATAAAAACGCCAGTTGCTTTTATAGTTTTTAGTCAAATTTTGATTGGTTAACAAAGCACGGACCATTTCGACGGGCATGCTGTTTTCCATAAGTACGGCATCATGAAATTCTTTATGACTCATTTTGCCTCCATCCACTAATTCTTTTCTAAGCTGACTGAATTGAAGTCCCCCTGTCATGTATGCAATTTGATAAAGAGGTCCATATCCACCGGTAAAAGATCTGCGTACTTCTCCTTCCGCATTTGCTCGTTCATGGCCAACGCGATCCACTAAAAAATCAATGCATTGCTGTGGTGTCCATTTCTCAAGATGATAATTTAAAGAGAATATGATTCGTGCGCATCGATGCATTCTCCAAAATAACATGCCCAGTTTATCCTCAGGTGTTTTGGCAAAACCTTGATCCCAAAGCAGCATTTCCCAATATAAAGCCCATCCTTCTACCCAAAATGGAGTGTAATAATCTCGGTAGGGTTTGTGTCGTTTAAAAGAGAACATCTGCAAATGATGTCCAGCAATTAATTCGTGATGGATCACAGCGCGCGCAAAATGTGGATTATTCCCTCGCATTGACATCATTTTGTATTCGTGTTCCATGTCATTGGTTGGATAAGCAATTTGAAGTACCTCTCCTCCTAAAAAGAAGGGACTTTTTTTCTGTCGCTCGGGAGAAATCATGGTCATTCTCCAAGTTTCATCCGCAATGGCAGGAATGGTGACTAAATCTTTTTCTTTCAGAAAAGCAATGGATTCATCATACAGTCTCAACATTGTTTCTGGTTGATGCCCTTCTTCAACATACGTGTTTTTCACTTTCTCCAATGCTTTTTTCCAATCCTTACCGAATCCCATTTCCTTCGAAACTTTCAACACTTCCTGATCACACCAGGCAAATTCTTGATTTGCAATATCAATAAGTTGCTCAGGACTATAGGCAATCATTTCGTATTCAAGCATGGATTCGATCCCTTTTTTGCCTACAGGATTTCCAATAATTCCACTTCCATCATCTTTAGGTAATAGGGTAGAATCAACCATTGTGGAGATCTTGCTTTGATACTTTTTTAGGCTGGAGATTAGATCGGAATTTGGTTTTTCAACCCACCAGCTGAATTGAGGATCGTACCCTTTATAAAAATCAAAAACGCTTTGCAAAGCCTTGATTTGAAACTTGATAGTAATGTTGGCACGTTTGGCCAATGCAGGAGTTAATTTGATTTTTGACAACTCCTTTCCTTCATTTAGTTGTTGTAATCGATTCTCCACTTCTTCTCGTACCTGATCCAAATCAAGTGCTACTTTCTTAGAGTCAAGATAGTTGCCTCTACGTCTTAATTTTTCTAGTTCATAGATTGGCAAAGCATAGTTAATTAGTCGGTCGATGGTTTTTAGTTCAGCTTTTTCCTTTGCCAGTTGCACCAATTGATCCTTTAAATATCGTTGTAACAATACAAAGTCAACTTGACCCCCAGTAGATAAAACTGACATTTCCATGTCGTTGAGAATCGTTAACTTTTTGGTATAAAATTGTTGAAGTCGTTCCCGACGTTCGGGTGAATTTTGGATGAAATAATACCGTTTTAAACTTCCTTCGTCTGCGAATAGCATGTTGTTGAAATCGTACAGTTCGGTGACAGATTGATAGTTCGTTTGATTTGTTTGCGCTTTGGCTTGATATGAAAAGAGAGAGAGAAAACAAAGTACAGCCACAAATAAGCCTAGAAAACCATGATTTCTTAATTGTAGGAGATAGGTGGTTGTTTTCATATTCTCTGTATTCTATCTATTAAGCTTTGATTTGTTTAACCTTGTATCCTTCCGATTTAAGTTTGGTCAAAATGCCATCCGGTCCATGCAAATGCGCAGCACCCATCAAGATCATTTCAATTCCTTTATCCGCAAGATATTGTCTGATAATTGGTAGCCAGCTATCATTTCGATCAACTAACATTGATTTGTACATGGCAGGGGAAGTTTTTCGCATTTTTTTGTATTCCTTGGAAAAAGCTTTGCCCTTTCCTGAACGCCAATTCTTTACCATTTCGTCGAAATTTTCTTCTGTCTTTGCTTCATCTTCTAAATACTGTTTGATATACTCATTTGGATTATCTACACCCATATTGGCAATTAAGTCCATTTGTAGCTCAACGGATTCAAGAAATTCGACTGATTTTCCGTCCTCCTTTGCCTTATTTAAAAAGTGTACATCCACTCCATCTTGGGCTGCTTCCTTAGATTGCAATTGTACCATAGAAATCGTAAGTGAAGCCATTCCGGGTTTGAAGTTGTCCAATGCGACCATAGGAAGTCCGGCTGCTGTTGCTAAATCCGACAAACGTTGATAATTCTCTGGAGTGAGTTCGGTTTTTAGTGATTTACCTGGTTCATACATCATTTTCATGATGGCGGACTGCAGTGTAGCTGGGTCTTTTGCTCCGTCAATGTCTGCCTCCAATATGATTTTAGAAGATTCTTCATAGGCTTGATTAAATTCATTTGGAAGCGGGTAGTCCGATTCACGCAATAAATGAATAGTCCCAATCAAAAAAACAGACTTGCCATCTTTGGTCACTTTCCAGACAGATGTTTGGGCCTTAATTGGAATTATAAAAGCAATACTAAATAGTGCTATAAAGACGAATCTTGTAATTTTATTGATTGATCTGCTTGAGATTAATTTCATTGAATAATGTATTGGTTGAAAGAGCTCTTCTTAAAACCAAATCTACAAAATTAATCACGTTGCACTTAACTTATTTTTAGGTTAGGTGATCTTTTTCAACTCTAGAATAAACGTGCAATACAAATCTATTCCTGCTTAAGCATGATCATGATCAATTACAATAAGGAAATCTTGATTGGTAATTTCCAGTTCCGTCTTTTTCGCCGGATTGAGATTTAAGCCAGCTAAGTGCGTATCGTCGTCGTCCGTATCACGTCTAAATCCAATGGCAGATTCGTTGTAAGAAGCGGCGATGTAAACTAATTGCTCATAACTTACTTTTTGCCCTGGTTCCATATACTTAGAGATAGGATAGATGTTAATATTTGAGTTCGATTCATCAAATAAATGATCAAAAACGTACTCCAATTCAGGATTTTCACATAATTGCGCCATTAACAAACCAGAAAGATTATCACTAATGATTAATTCATCTGTACGAGTGAATTGCGCTAATTTAGCTTTCGAAGAATCCAATACTTGAGCAACAACTCGGAAGGATTTTTCCGCATTTTTATTTAGATATGAATCGAGTTGAAGCATGTACATTAGCGTGGTGGTATCAGCTTGTTCGATCGATAATTCTTCGGCATATCCCACAATCATAACTTCATCTAATTCGTTGGAGTCCAAGATGCTGGTGATGTTTCCGAAATCTTCGCCAACGTCTAAAAGGGACAGACTAATTGGTCTTTCAGCTTCAGTATCAGGTAATGTTCCTGCATCCACAAAACTTTCTTGATACGCAATAATCACATTTGATTCAGGACTTAATGTAGGTACTAACGCTTCCAATATTACATTTCCTGTTCCTGACCAACCTACAAATAGTACGTTTCTTGCTCTTCGATTCCCTTCATAAACGGGTTTCTTAAAGTCCGTAAATTTGGATAGATCCATTTCCTTATAGTGCATTGTATCATCATCCTCCGAAATACAAATTAATTGATCGTTTGAATCAATTATGGTATCATGATCTGGATTTAGTTGTACCTCTTTCCCTCTCATAAGTCCAATTACGGATGACTTTTCATAAGAGACCAATGCTTCCTGGTAGGTTTTACCATTTAACACACTTTCTTTTTTGAAATAAATTTCGTCTCCATCGAAATCCAATAAATCAAGGAATACCAATCCTAATCCACGTTCACGACAAGCTTGTGCTGTTACATTTGATATGATTTCTTCTGCCAAAACCGGTAAGATGTGAAATTGTTGAAGGTCGGTTATTACTTCAGCATAGGCTCTACTTTTTAAGGAGGCTATGATTGGGATTTTCTTGTTTTCAAGCATTGATCCTAGTGCTAATACAGTCGTAATCACTTGAGGATCATGTTCTCCATTTTCGTTTAATACAATGATGGACTTAGCTTCATGCGGATTAGTAATTTCAAGATCAGTAGTGCTCCCAGGGTTTCCAGAGCGCGTCACAATACGAAGACCCTTGGTGTCATCTGCAATTGCTTTTAACTCTTCCTGCATTTTTTCATTATCCAATGGAGAGAAAATCACCACCGTACTGTTTTTTACATTTTCATTGGCAGTGGAAAGTTGTTTTAAAATAGAGAAGATATTGTTTGACCATCCTAGAATCACAATATGGTTTTTTACAATTACGGTGCTTTTTCCTTTCTTTAGTTTGGCAACTAATTCACGGATGTTGGAACTTAAGAAGCCAATGATGGTTCCGGCCAATGCGATTTGACAAGCCATTGATACAAAACCTAATATTCGATCTGGCCAAGTATTACCTTTCCCTAACTTTAGAATATTTGCAGACTTTTCCCACCATAAGGTAAAGAAATCCTTTGTGTCATCTGGCTTTAAAGCATTTTGAAGAAATACCATTAAGAATCCCATTAAGATTCCTAGAGTCAAAATCAGTATAACAAAGTTGCCTGATTTGGTCATGGAATTATCAAAATAATAACGAATTACCTTGATAAATGAGTTGCGCTTTTTGCGTTTAGTAGTGGGCTTATTTGGCGTGTATTGTGGACTGTCTTTCATGTTATTTTTAGATCTCTTTCTGGCAGATTAAGTACCTTACTTTGAATAGGGAAAATGCTCCAAAGTTCATAGTGAGGTTCTTTTACGCATGAGGGCGCAATTTATAGATTTCCCTAAAAATCCATACAATCTTTGAGGTGAAATTTATGTTTTAGACAATCAATATTGAAAGCTGGCGTGTGCTAAATTTTAATTTTGCGTAAAAATAACCGTGCTATGTGGATAAAAATAGTTTTTAGAGTAAATAGGGTAACCTTTTTGAAAGAGTCGCGTAAATAGATAAAACCATTACAATAAGGTTCCATTTTCATTTTAAAGTGTAACGTATTTTGGAACTTATTAAGCCTGCCGATCGGAGACGATTGCAGGCTTTTTTTTATTTTTGAATTGGATTTCCTTTCTTGGTTTTTTAATTGATGATTTTATTTTATTTCAATTTAATTCAAGCAACCGAAAGCTATTGTGTCTTTTCATATTCGTTTATATATAGGGTTTCGATTTGTTCCATCATACTACCTGTTCCGTAAATGGCATTGAAGTATCCACTTTTCACATAATGAGTTCGTTCCAAATTACCTTCGTTGTCAAAGACGTTTACCCAAGAGGTAAGTAGGTTTCCAGAGGTGTTTTGTTGCTGTTCCTTAATTAATCGTTGTTGAGCGTCATAGGTGTAGAACCAACAGGTGGTCGTTTCTTCTTTATCTCTTGCTGTTGTAAAGTCTACCACTGTTTTTGAATGGAGTAATCCGTTTTTATAAGTGTGCTGTTCTTTAATAATTTGAGTTTGGTCCTTCCATTTTTCCAACGTAATGAGGTGGTTGTTCTCATCATATTTAAATTCTTGAATAAATTGATCTTGCCCAATTCTATGTTCTATTTCTTTTATTTTTAATAGTTGATCATTGTATTCATATAGCGATTGTTCTTCAACTTCGTTGGTAGAATTGAATATGGTACGTGAGATCGGCAACATATCTGGATTGAATTCTTCAACAATAATCTGTTCGATATTGTTATGTGCATCATAGGAAATTTGAATGGTTTTGTCTGGCGTATATTCAAATTCTACACGGATATATTCTTCGTTTCCGTAATTGGTGATTTGTTGCGCGATACGATGACGTGTGTCGTATTGATAATCCGTTGTTTGGGAAGTGCCCTGATCCACAATCATACGATCATTAATTAGATTACCAACCGAGTCATAATTCATTGAACGACTTATCAAAATTTGACCATTTTCCTGATAATCAATTTGAACGATCACGTTTTCATTTTGATCGAATTGTTTTTCTTGAAGAAGCTGTTTCACTCCCTCTTGTGTAAGAATAAAAGAGGTGGTTTTAATTAACTTCATAAAAAGGCAAATTCCATATGAAACAAAAATAGCAATGATTCTATTATGTTACATATTCCTGTTTCGTTTAATTCATTTTAACATTCCATTGAATTTGGAGTTAAAATGGATTTGAATAGGCTGGATTCGTGGTAAACGTGGAATCAGTCAATGTATTTAAGAACAGGATGATTTTTCTTTTTTCTTCTTTATTCAGATGCACCCCTCCTTTATGGGCGTACTGCATTTTGGAATCAATATTGACTGAGAGGACAACTCCTTCGCTATAAAAGTCTAAAACTTCTTCTAGGGTTTTGAATCGGCCATCATGCATGTAAGGGGCGGTGAATGCTACATTTCGGAACGAAGGAATTTTGAATTTTCCATAATCTGATTTTGTTTTGGTATCCCCCCCAAGGCCTGAATCAGGATAATCACTAAATGTTTTGGCTGAATCAAGTCCGTTATTACTGAATTTTCCGGTGGTACCGAGTGCATCCGAATCGGTAGTGTGGCAATGCATACAATCTCCTTTGGTTTGATCATTGATCAATACAAATCCTTCAAATTCTTCTGCAGTTAATGTTGTTTCTCCTCGAATCACCTGATCATATTTTGAATTGTGGGAAATCAAGGTGCGTTCAAATTGAGCAATTGCTTTTACGATTAGACTACTGTCAATCCGAATATTGCCAAAGGCCGCTCTGAATTTTGGTTTGTAGAATTTACTTTTTTGGATTCGACGTTCGGCTATTTTCCAATCTAAATTTAACTCAGAATGAGCACGTACGGGGAAATATGCCTGTTCTTCTAATGTGTGCGCCCGTCCATCCCAGAAATAGGATTGATACCAAGGTAGATTGAATAATGGCGGTGTAGTTCGTTTTTGTTTTATCCCCGATGGTCCGGTACTTAATGTTTTTGGACCATCCGAAAATGCATATTGTTGTTGATGACAACTTGCACATGAAAAATTATTTTGATCACTTAAAACGGAATCATAAAACAAAAATCTACCCAATTCTATTCCTTCTAGGGTTAATGGGTTGGTGGAGTCCATTGGAAAAGGAGGGAAAAATTTAGGTGCATCTAGATATACTAGATTAACCGAGGCATTTTTCCTCCCTTTAAAACTGGTAAAATAAATTGTACTTAGAACAAATAAAGTTGCTATTAGGATTTTCCAGATACCAAGATTGTACAAGTTAATTTTTACCGAGATGACAATTCTATGTTTAAGAGGTCTATAGGTTAATTACGTTGGAGTACAATTCGTTCGGTAACCGTTTTTACATTCGTTTTTACTTTGATAATGTAAACTCCATCTGCTAGGTCATTCAAATTTAGAAAATACTTAATTGGACTAATACCATACGATTTCACCACTTGTCCACTCGAATTAAGGACCTCTATATTTTCAATAATATGATATTGCTGCAGTTTTTTAGTTTCAATAAATACCCGTCCATCGGTTTGAGTAGGGTAGATGTGCATATAGGCATCCGTTTCCTTTTCATTGATGGTGTGTGTGATGGTAGGAGAGACGACGAGGTTGTCGATCATCCAGCCGTCTTGCGAGGATTCAGTACTGTCGGAAATGAGTGTGAAGCGAAATTTAACAACGGAAGTAATCGAGTTCCACCAATTGGCATCATAGCACAACCAGATGTCTTTCCACGTAGAATCAGTCCCCGTAAAAGCGATGGTGCCATTTTGCAACGTATCTACATTGCTGGAATCATACCCATATAAGTTATAAACATTAGGATTATCAAAAGCACTTGACCAAGTCGCCCCATTATTCACGGACATTTCGATGATTCCACCATCCGCATTGGCTTCTAAATCTAGTTTTTGCATCCATCGTATGGCAACAATATTTGCAAAACCTTGATTCTCGAATTCGAATTGAAATCGTGAAAAATTGTTTGGTGGATAGCTATTGACAGTATCTGTGACAATGGCGTTGGGTAGGGTTGAAGCATTGTCAAAAATTGTTTTTTGAGGCGGTCCAATTTGCCAAACATTGGAACTATCCGCATCAATTTCAATAATCAATGAATTGTTCGTATTCGTATCGGCACCATCAAAATATTGATAAAATTGCTGTGCTTGTCCAAATTGGACGACTAGAACGAATGATATTAGGTAGAACCAACGAACGTATAGAGATAGGTAAGGTTTTTTCATAATTAGAAGTTGAACTTAAAAACAAACAAGTATGAACGTTCATTTACAAGGCGAAATGAAGACATTCTATTAATCATACGTATAAATTTAATAAAGCGTTGGGTAGGATGCAAGAAAAAAGCCTTTCTGTATCATTTTACAAAAAGGCTTTAAAATTTATTTTATGATTCGCTTTTACGAATGAGTTAATTTAATCTATTCTATTCTTTATTCATGAATACCATGTAGAAATCTCCTGCACCGGTGATAAATAATTCATGACAAATCACATCGCTGTACTGGCTTGCTGCTTTTTCCATTCCTGCTTCAATGGTAGCAGTGTCTGCTCCTGCCTCCATTTTTCCAATTAAATCACTTTTTAGGGAAACGTTGTAGTTTTCATCGTCTCTGAATCCTATGGACATAACAATTGTTTTTGAACTTTCGAGAAATTCAACACCAATGCTTTTTGGTCCCACTGCATTAGCGCTAACCCAATTTTCTATGTCATTCAATAACTCCCGAATACTAGCTTCTGAGGAGAAGTCTTTTGAAAATAATTTGAATTTAGTGTGTCCTTGTATCATCGTATAAATATTATTGGTTATTGATTTGATTTTTTATAATGTCCGTTATAGACATCGACTGCATGTTCTTCCTTATCGTGTGAAAAGATCTCTAGCGGTAAACTGATTCCAATCATCGTAGCACCTCCTCCTATGAAATAAGGAGCATACTGACTTTCCGGCATTAATAATCCGGTCACCAAACTTCCCAATCCACCAAATGCAAGAATTTTACCCCAAGTATCCATTCTTCTCGAACTTTTTATTTCTTTGGCTCCATATGGGCTGTCCCGAAGCATTTTGAACAAGGCCTTTTTTTCATAAGGAATTAAGGCTCCATCTCCTTGCCGCATGTAATCGGCGTATTTCAACTTACTTTCCGGATAGATCGAAAAGATTGTAATGTGTCCACTATGAACCTCAAAAAGCCAACTGCTGTCCATGGACATTCCTGTTAAGAATGGGTGACTCAAAAGTTTTAATTGTTTGGTTTGCTCAGGGTAAATTTCTTTTTGTGTTTTAAAATTATACACGAGCATGCTGTGCTTGAATGGGTTGTCATAAAGTTCGGATCGGAGTTTTTCTGTTTTCCCATCGTTATAGGTTATTTCAAGATCGAACTTGTGCTTGTCACGCGAATGTTTTACATTTTCATGACCATCAATGTTTTGAGCAAAGGAAGTAGCTGGTAAAATTCCTGTCAGAGCGAAGATCGTGAGTAAATAAATTTTCTTCATAAGAGTTTGCGTGAGCAAATAGCGGTGAGTAAATTATGTCAAATTAGTTAAAGTACAATACTAATAAAAAGGTTCGAAAATATGTAAAAACCTTGAGTTATTTTCCGTCTATATTGGTAAGCCATTCTTTCAATAAAATCAATAGGTTTCCCCAGGTTTGAATTTCTGTTTTCTTATCGTTATTAATAAGGAAAAATGTTTTTTCTTCCCATTGATGATTGTTGTTTAATGTGGTTTCTTTTTTGCGAAAATAGCTAAATGAAACGCCGGAGTTATGTTCTATGTAGACAGTGCCTTTCTTTTTCACAAATGAAAAATCGACATGATTTAGATCTAGATCTGCAATAATAGTTTTAATTGAATCATATTCAGCCTTTAGAAATTTCATATCACTTACTTACTGAATGAAGTTCATGTTTGTTCGCCTATTTGAAATCGGATTAGGCTTTGACAAAATTTAGTCATAAAAAAAGGTTCTACATTTTTACATGTAGAACCTTTCTCAATTTGGTGCTATTTAGCTAGCCTAATACAGGTTAAGTTGTATTAATACTTTATAATTTTTCGATTGATTGAACCATCTACAGAACGTACAAAATAAATACCTGTAGTTAGATCTCTTGCGTCAATTTGTGCCACAGAGTTTTGTAAGTTAAACTCTTTTACCAATGTACCGTTTACGTCATAAATCGCAAATGTGCTGAATTTATTGGTGTTGTCTTTTACATATAAAACGTCCGCTGTTGGGTTTGGATAAAAAGATACCAATGCATTTTCTTCATCGCTTATACCCGTGTTATCAACCACGATACCTGTACCTGTAATCGAAACTGAATTGCTTCCTCCACTGGCAGATGCGTCACTTGCAACATCAATCATTCCAGCATAGGTTTGAGCTATTGTAGGAGCGAAAGTTACGGTGAAATCAGTAGAACCTCCACCAGCGACAGTACCAGTAGTCGCAGAAGATGTATACCCTGTAGGCAATGTGATGTTACTTACGTTAAGTGTAGCATTACCACTATTAGAAACGGTAAGTGTTCTAGTGCTTGTAGAACCCAATTCCACACTTCCAAAATCCACGTTGTCAAGAGTTACATTTGCAAAGGCAGCAGTTGCTACCACACATATGGTGTCTGTAGTAACAGTTACACCGCTGTTTACTAATACAACATAGTAACATCCAGTAGTAGCAGTGTCAAATGTGAAAACTCCAGTACTATTTGAAGATTGCATTACTCCAGCCTCATTATATAAGGTGAATGTCGTACTTGCCATTGTACCATTAATATCTATGGAATCTTCAGCGCTCATATCAAGAGAATCTGGAAGTAGAACGGTATTTTGTCCATAAGATAATCCTTGCGGATCATAATCGACGGTACCACTAGCGCTGGTATCATTATGTAATTGAGCAGCATCCGTGAGGGTAAGATTGTTGTCATCCCCATTGTGTCTGTTTAAAAGAGTAAGACCCTCGGTTCCGATTATTTTTGTAAAGTAATTCTTACGAACAGAAAATCTGAATAAAGAATCAAATGGGGATAAATCGATGGTTCCACTGAAAGATTGTTGCGCTAGTCCTAACGCTCTTAGATTGGTGTTTGCACTTAATCCAGTTGGAAGAGAGGTTAATCCTCCTCCTCCTTTTCCTAGTCTAGAAGGAACAGCTATTTTAAGTAAACTTGTGGTAGCACTTATGTCAAGTGAGGAAACTAAGGGTGCATTTTTTTGCGTTAGATGCTCTAAACTTGTACATCCGGTATAATTCACACTTACTAAACTATCCATGCCCCAACTTAACTTAGTATGTTTTAATCCAGAGCAACCAGTGAAATCAGCACTTTTTAGATTATTGTTTACAGGACCTTTCACCTGTATAAGGCTTGTAACACCCGATGCGTCTAATGTGAGCAAACCAGATTGTCCAAAATATAGATATTCCAACTTAGTAAGACCGGTAATATTTAATCCCGTTAAATTTGGATTCTGATTAAGAAACAACTTGTTTAATTCAGATAATCCTGAAACATCCAAAGTTCCTGTTATATCAGGTGTTACTCCTGTTACATTAAATGTTTGACTTGAATAACTGTAGTTGATTGGTCCGAGTGTTGTATTTTGACCATTATTGGTGTTGCCACCGTTTGTAGAACTACCAGAAAGCTCTAATTCGATAATTCTATAAGGTGTAACTGTGGTGTCCCAAACTACTCCCATCCAGTTTCCTGGATCAGAGTCCGACCAGTTTAATGTTGTTCCTACACTAAAATTGGTTGTTTTAATGGTATTAATAACCGTGGTGTCTCCTGCGTCGTATTGCGCAAAAGAGGCGCTAGATGCCAATATTGCTAGGCATAGCGTTGCAATTTTGTAAATTTTTTTCATAAGATATATTCGTGAAGTTATTGAATTGATTGTGATAATGCCGTCACAAATATAATAATAATAATATATATGTGATATGCGTGTTAATGGGTTTTTAAATGAGAGGAAACTTTATTGTTATGTTGGTTTAAAATAAAGAGTTGTATGAGATCGAATGTAAACGTTTCTATTAATTCTGCAAAATGCGTTATAAAAAAAAGGTTCTACATTTTTACATGTAGAACCTTCTTCAATTTGATAATTAGCCAATGCTATAACAATGACTATATATACTCTTCAATTCAGTAATTAATACTTTACGATTTTTCGATTGATTTTACCATCTACAGAACGTACAAAATAAATACCTGTAGTTAGATCTCTTGCGTCAATTTGTGCCACAGAGTTTTGTAACTTAAACTCTTTTACCAATGTACCGTTTACATCATAAATTGCAAATGTGCTGAATTTATTGGTGTTGTCTTTTACATATAATACATCCGTTGTTGGGTTTGGATAAAAAGATACCAATGCATTTTCTTCATCGCTTATACCCGTGTTATCAACTACGATACCTGTACCTGTAATCAAAACTGAATTGCTTCCTCCACTGGCAGATGCGTCACTCGCAACATCAATCATTCCAGCATAAGTTTGAGCCATTGTAGGAGCGAAAGTTACGGTGAAATCAGTAGAACCTCCACCAGCTACTGTGCCTGTAGTTGCAGAAGATGTATATCCTGTAGGCAATGTGATGTTACTTACATTAAGTGTAGCATTTCCACTATTAGAAACGGTAAGTGTTCTTGTGCTGGTAGAACCCAATTCCACACTTCCAAAATCCACATTGTCAAGAGTTACATTTGCAAAAGCAGCAGTAGCTACCACACATATGGTGTCGGTTGTAACAGTTACACCGCTGTTTACTAATACAACATAGTAACATCCAGTAGTAGCAGTGTCAAATGTGAAAACTCCAGTACTATTTGAAGATTGCATTACTCCAGCCTCATTATATAAGGTGAATGTCGTACTTGTCATTGTACCATTAATATCTATGGAATCTTCAGCGCTCATATCAAGAGAATCTGGAAGTAGAACGGTATTTTGTCCATAAGATAATCCTTGCGGATCATAATCGACGGTACCACTAGCATTGGTATCATTATGTAATTGAGCAGCATCCGTAATGGTAAGATTGTTGTTATCCCCCTTGTGTCTGTTTAAAAGAGTAAGACCCTCGGTTCCAATTATTTTTGTGAAGTAATTCCTACGAACAGAAAATCTGAATAAAGAATCAAATGGGGATAAATCGATGGTTCCACTGAAAGATTGTTGGGCTAATCCTATCGCTCTTAGATTGGTGTTTGCACTTAATCCAGTCGGAAGAGAGGTTAATCCTCCTCCTCCTCGTCCATTTCCAGAAGTAACGGATATTTTGAGTAGGCTTGTAGTAGCACTTACGTCAAGTGAGGAAATTAACGGTGCATTTTTTTGCGTTAGATGTTCTAAACTTGTACATCCAGCATAATTTACACTTTCTAGACTATCGAAATCCCAAGCTAATTTAACATGTTTTAATCCAGAACAACCACTAAAATCAGCACTTTTCATATTGCTATTTTTACCAGATTTCACCTGTATAAGGCTTGTAATGCCCGATACGTCTAAGATGGAAAAATTACATCTTGCAGAATAGAGATATTCTAACTTAGTTAATCCTGATACATTTAATCCCGTTAAATTTGGATTCCGATTAAGAAACAACTTCTTCAATTCCGATAACCCTGAAACATCCAAAGTCCCTGTTAAATCAGTTGTTGCTCCTGTTACAGTATGCGTTTGGCTTGAATAACTGTAGTTGATTGGTCCAAATGTAGTATTTTGACCATTATTGGTGTTACCACCGTTTGAACCAGAACTCGCAAGCTCTAATTCGATAATTCTATAAGGTGTAACTGTGGTGTCCCAAACTACGCCCATCCAGTTTCCTGGATCAGAGTCCGACCAGTTTAATGTTGTTCCTACACCAAAATTGGTTGTTTTAATGGTATTAATAACCGTGGTGTCTCCTGCGTCGTATTGCGCAAAAGAGGTGCTAGATGCCAATAGTATAAGACTGATAGCTAGTGATTTGTATAGTTTATTCATATGAAATATGTTAAATGAAATAGTTCTTTTATTACTGCGGATTTGAGTGCAAAGATAGCTTTTTTTAAATTTTCTTAATTAAAGATAAAGAATATTTTCTATAAACAAAACAATCTGAAAAGAAGATATTATGTAGTTTGCCACCTTAAAAGGTGAAATGACAAAGAAGAAGATAATTATAGTTGGAGCTGGCGCAGCGGGTTTTTTTGCAGCAATTAATTTTGCAGAGCAAAATCCGGAATCGGAAGTAATCATTTTGGAGAAGTCTTCCAAAGTGTTGGCAAAAGTTAAAATATCTGGAGGAGGAAGGTGTAATGTAACGCATGCTTGTTTTGATCCTTCCGAATTAGTTGGTTTTTATCCAAGAGGAAATAAAGCCTTGTTGGGGCCTTTTCATCGATTCATGACCGGAGATGTGTTCGATTGGTTTGAAAAACGAGATGTTCCACTGAAAATCGAAGACGATAATCGAGTTTTTCCAGAAAGCAATTCTTCCAAAACCATTATCGATTGTTTTGAAAATGCGGCCCACGAAGCAGGCGTGAAAGTACATATGAATCAAGGTGTACGTTCGTTGAGATTGGAAGATAATGGGCAATGGATTGTGGAAACACAAGAAAAAGAGTACAAAGCGGATCGAGTTGTATATACCTCAGGTAGTAGCGTGCAGGCTTGGGAAATTTTAAAGACATTGGGCCACAAAATAGTGGATCCGGTTCCGTCTTTGTTTACATTTAATATTTCAGATAATCGAATTTCTGAGATCCCTGGCGTATCAATGCCTAAAGCTCGAGTGAAGGTTTTGGGCCTTTCAAAGAAAGATAAATTAGAAGAAAATGGTCCCTTGTTGGTTACCCATTGGGGACTTAGTGGCCCGGCGGTATTGAAGTTGTCCGCTTGGGGAGCACGTACCTTTCACGGGCTCAATTATCGATTTGAAATTCATGTAAATTGGATTGCGAGCGAATTTGATCGAAGAGATGATTTGATGGAGCACTTTGCGGAATTGAAAGAGACCAGTGCAAAACAAAAAGTATATGGGACTCCGAAATTTGATGTTCCAAAACGACTTTGGCGAAAATTATGCAAGGCAGCTGGAATTGATGAAGTGAAGAACTGGGCGGATTTAAGCAATAAACAACTCAATGGTTTCGCTGGTCAACTGACTGAATGTACTTTTAAGGTGGAAGGAAAAAGTACGTTTAAGGATGAATTTGTGACAAGCGGTGGAATTGATTTGAGTGAAGTTGATTTTAAACGATTTGAAAGCAAATTGTTTCCGAATCTATTCTTTGCAGGTGAAGTATTGAACATTGATGCCGTAACCGGTGGCTTTAATTTTCAAAATGCCTGGACTGGAGGATGGATTGTAGCCGAATCTATGTGAGAATCGATTTTGGTCTAATGGAGTTTCGTTTTTTTTTAACTAAAAATGTTATAAACGATCCAACTGCTTGCATAGGCCAATGCTGTCATATAACCTAATTGTAATAAAGGCCATTTCCAGCTTTTAGTCTCTCGTTTTACAACTGCCAACGTACTCATGCATTGCATAGCAAACACATAGAAAATCAAGAGTGATAGCGCTACGGGCAAGGTGAAAAATGGCTTTCCCGTTTTTGGATTGATTTCTCCTTTTAACTTTTCTTTCAACGTGGATTCTTCGGCGTCGCCACCTACACTATAAATGGTTGCCATGGTTCCGACAAAAACCTCTCTTGCGGCAAAAGATGTGATTAATGCGATCCCGATGCGCCAATCAAATCCTAAGGGTTCAATAGCAGGTTCGATTAATTTACCAAATTGACCAGCATACGAAGCTTCCAGCTTTTTAGAGCTGAGCATGTGCTTCATCTCTGTTTGTGAAATGTAACCTTGATCAAACTTTTGCTGCAAATCATACTTGGTATTTTGATATTCCGGTCCTTGACCAAAGGAGGCTAAAAACCAAAGTACAATTGAAATAGCCACAATTATTTTTCCCGCTTCAAACACGAATGTGTTAATCTTACTCCAAATGGTAATGCCTACATTTCTCCATCGTGGCGCACGATATACGGGTAATTCCATAATGAAATAGCTCTGTTGACGGCTTTTCATAATGAATTTCATCGCAAGTGCCGTCAATAATGCAGCCAAAAGCCCAAGGAAATAAAAACTAAACATTACCAAGCCTTGCAAGTTGACCAAATGCAATTCGCCTAAGGTATCCCCTAGAGGAATGGAGATTAAATTCTTTGCCGGTACAACCACCGCTATTAATAAAGTGTAAACCGGAATCCGGGCAGAACAACTAATAAAAGGAGCTACAAAAATAGTAATGATTCGATCCTTATAATTATCAATGGTTCGTGCAGACATAATTGCTGGAACCGCACAGGCAACACTAGAAACCAGTGGAACCACACTTCTTCCATTTAGACCAAATTTTCGGATTACTCTGTCTAGCATAAATGTGACACGTGCCATATAGCCCGTTTCTTCTAAAATGGCAATGAAGGCAAATAAAATGGCTATTTGAGGGATGAAAATAACAACACCGCCAATTCCTGCCAGAATTCCATCGGTTAATAAACTGGTGTACCATGCTTCCGGCATAATACTCTGCAACCAAACATTGAGCAATGAAAAACTGCTGTCAATTAAGTCCATAGGGGCTTGAGCCCAGGTGAAAATTCCTTGAAAGATTAAAAATAACACCACGAAAAAGAGCGGAAGACCTAAAATTCGATGAGTAAGGATTTTATCAATTCGATTGCTGAATTCTTCTTGGGCTGGCGCGGCAGATTTATTATATGCATCTAACAGAACGTCGTTGATCTGTTCATAGCGTTTCAGTGTTTCCTCTACTTGTCGAAGATTAGAATCGAATTCATTCGCACTTCGAATTGAGGCTAATTCGATTTTGTCCAATTCAGATAGAAAAGGTAAATCTTCGGATTGATGAAGTAAATGAAGGGCTACATAATCATTTGGTTCCTCGGTCAAATCCTTTACTTTTTGTACCAATTGTTGTACATCTTCGCTGGGTTGGTATGGGTTTGCCGGAACTTTTTTTGTAGCATTGGTGATTTGTGCTTTTAACAAATCAATTCCCATGTTTGCTCGAGCACTAATTGGAACAATATCAACATTTAATTTTTCAGCAAGCGTTTCCGTGTTTAACTCTACTTTTTTTGAATCTACCTGATCCATCATGTTGAGCGCTAAAATTGTCGGAATATTTAAGTCGTGTACTTCCGTGAAAAGCAGTAAGTTACGCTTTAAGTTGGTTGCATCGGCTACGACAATAATTAAATCAGGATAGTCCGTATGGGCTGGGTCAAGCAATACATTCGCAACCACCTGCTCATCCATTGATTTTGGATACAAACTATAAGTACCGGGCAAATCGATGATTTCAGCTGGCCTGCCATCGTTCAATTTGATTTTGCCCGTTTTTTTGTCAACTGTAACTCCCGCAAAGTTCCCCACTTTTTGATTCATTCCAGTTAAGGAATTGAAGAGGGAACTCTTTCCAGTATTGGGATTCCCCACAAGGGCAATTTTATATGTGGATTCAGCGGACATTTTGATCAAAAAAGGGTTCGTCGTGTTTATTAAATGAGGACAGAAATTTAGCTAGAAACGGGTTTAATCCAGATATTGGAAGCCTCCGCTTTACGCAAAGAAAGGGTATATTCTCCATCGATGCGAATTTTAATAGGATCACCAAAAGGAGCTTCACCATTCGCTAAAATGTGCGCTCCTGGGATGCATCCCATTTCCATTAATTTCAAGCTTATTGGTTGTTCACTTAATCCACAAATGATGCCTTCTTCGCCTAATTTCATCGAAGCTACGTTCAAATTTGAATTACAGTCCTCCATTGTTTTATTTCATTGAAACGGGAATATCATCAAAAAATTAAATGAATGAAATATGCCGCTTATTTAGAATCATTTTAAATAAGGGCAAAGAACGTATATTTCAGTCACATATAAAATGATTTAAGACAGGAATTCAAAATAGGTGTTGAGAAATTCCGCTGGTCCTTTTGTATAATTTTCAAAGAAGGATTTTGTACCTTTGCGCCATGACCAGACTTAGTGTAAATATCAACAAATTTGCGACCCTTCGAAATGCAAGGGGAGGCAATAATCCTGATTTGGTTCAGGTAGCTAAAGATTGCGAACGATTTGGTGCGCAAGGGATTACCATTCATCCACGTCCGGACGAGCGACATATTCGGTATGAAGATGCGTACAATCTTAGCGAGGTAGTTACAACGGAATTGAACATTGAAGGGAATCCGTTGAAAGGTCAATATTTAGAATTAGTTAAGGAGATTAAGCCGGGTCAGGCAACATTGGTTCCTGATTCGGACAATGTATTAACTTCCAATGCAGGATGGGATACGGTGAAGCATAAGACCTATTTGCAGGACACAATTGGAATTTTAAAGGAATTGGGAATTCGTGTTTCGATTTTTGTGGATCCGATTGAGCAATTTGTAGAAGGAGCCAAGGAAACTGGAGCAGACCGTATTGAACTCTATACCGAATCCTATGCGTTGAATTACGTGCAAAATAAAGAGAAGGCTGTATTAGCGTTTAAACAATGTGCCGACTATGGACGATCGATTGGTCTAGGAATTAATGCTGGACATGATTTGGATTTGCACAATTTAGGCTTTCTGAAAACAGAAATCCCTCACCTAGACGAAGTCTCGATTGGTCATGCACTTGTGTGTGATGCGCTGTATTTAGGCTTGGAAAATACAATTCAGATGTACCGAAGGTTATTGGAGTAAAGGATCAACGTTTTCAGTTTCTCCACTTGATGTTTTTATTGATCGGATTTCAAATCCTTATTGTATCCAATTTCGGATTACAAATCCGAAAAAGCGCGACCGAGTTAGGCTCTTTGTCTACAAATTTTGAAGGTTTGAACGACGTGTTGGAGGATTAAAGGATCAACGTTTTTCAGTTTCTCCACTTGATGTTTTTATTGATCGGATTTCAAATCCTTATTGTATCCAATTTCGGATTGTAAATCCGAAAAAGGGTCTGCGAGTTAGGCTCTTTGTCTACAAATTTTGAAGGCTTGAACGACGGGTTAGCGGATTAAAGGATCAACGTTTTTCAGTTTCTCCGTTTAATGTTTTTATTGATCGGATTTCAAATCCTTATCGTATCCAATTTCGGATTATAAATCCGAAAAAGCGCGACAGAGTTAGGCTCTTTGCCTACAAATTTTGAAGGTTTGAACGACGTGTTGGAGGATTAAAGGATCAACGTTTTTCAGTTTCTCCGTTTAATGTTTTTATTGATCGGATTTCAAATCCTTATCGTATCCAATTTCGGATTGTAAATCCGAAAAAGGGCCTCCGAGTTAGGCTCTTTGTCTACAAATTTTGAAGGTTTGAACGACGGGTTAGAGGATTAAAGGATCAACGTTTTTCAGTTTCTCCACTTGATGTTTTTATTGATTGGATTTCAAATCCTTATTGTATCCAATTTCGGATTATAAATCCGAAAAAGCGCCAGCGAGTTAGGCTCTTTGTGTACAAATCCGAAAAAGCGCTTACCGCTGTTGTTTTGTGTCTTGTGCAGAAGTATATTCTAAATTATTTACTACTGTCCGGTAAAATTTAGGGCCTGCTTTTTACGTTTATCTTTACTGTGCCAATAATCAACACCCATAACAATGTCTAATCTGAAATTTATTTTGACCTGACGCTAGTGACCGGAGAATTCAGAATTCATTTTCTTTTCCCCCAGGCTCGATTTTGACTTGATTGAGTTTTATTAATCTGGGTTACTTCTATGAAACAAAAGTTTTGGCTAGCTTAATTTTGCTGAAATCAAGTGGAAGAATTCTTCTCTAGTTTTCTCATTATCAAGAAATTCTCCTGAAAATGCAGAGGTCGCAGTTGTTGAATTTTGCTTTTCTATTCCTCGCATTTGCATGCAAAGATGAGAGGCTTCTACTACTACAGCAACTCCTACTGGTTTTAGCGTTTCTTCAATGCAATCTCGAATTTCATTAGTCAGTCGTTCCTGAACTTGTAATCTACGAGCGAATGCATCTACTATACGTGGGATTTTACTTAGTCCTACAATATGACCATTGGGAATATAAGCCACGTGCGCCTTACCAAAGAATGGCAACATATGGTGTTCACACATTGAATATACCTCAATGTCTTTTACCACAACCATTTGACTGTAATCTTCAGCAAACATAGCTCCTCGAAGAATTTCCGATGGATCCTGATGGTAACCTTGTGTTAAAAACTGAAGTGCTTTTGCTACACGTTCGGGTGTTTTTAAAAGTCCTTCTCTAGACGGATCTTCTCCTAATTCAGATAGAATTTTAAGATAGTTATCGGAAAGTTCACTGGTTGTTTCCTGATCGTATAAATCTTCTCTTCGATATGCCATTGGGGCGATGTTAAGTTACGTATGCAGTTTGCAATAGTTCTAGTCTCAAATATAACATATAAATGTTGTCAAACAAACAACGGTCATCTTCAATCAATCGAGCGATTTTTCTTTAGAATTGGGTAAGTGACGAAAAATCCCCCAGTCAAAAGGAGACCAATAAGCCGTCTTGCATCCAATTTTTTTTAATCCTCGGTTAACCCATTCATTGCATGTGCAAAATATGGAATAAGATCCTGTCCCTTGGAAAAACTGGTCATTTGTTGAATAAGATTGATTCGGAATTAGAATGTATTTTTGATCCGCATCACTGATTTGGAAACCACTATTCAAATACATTTTTAATGTGGTTAATTGCTCTTTGGTGATAGATACTTTGCTCCAATGAGGCCGTGTAGTACTATGTCGGGATATATGCATTGCCGTAGGACTTTTTAGGAACAAGGCTTTCCAGGCCGTACTGAATTTTAGGTCAGCCCATTTTGCTGTATGTAGATAAAACCCCTGATCTCCCCATCCATAAGCCACGTATTTAACAGCTGAATTTACTTTGAACTGAGTTTTCAAAGCAGGAGCTACGTATTCCGCTGGAAGAATTAAATCAGTGTGTACCCCATTAGAAGCGAGATAGATTGTTTCCGTTTTGTCTTTGGTGGCATACCGATCCTTTGTAGAGATCAATCCTAGCGTTGTAGTAAAAAATATCAATAATCCCATGCATGCAAAAGGGATTGTAAACAATGATTTGAGTACAATTAATGGCCAGCGAAATTTAAAGATAAATCGTTTCATTTAGTCTGAATCAAGGTCAAGTTTAAAATAGTCTTTCCAGCCGTTATTGGTTAATTGTGGGTCGAGTGTTTGAAAAGCGCGTACGGATTTTTTGAATGAAACTGTTTCTTCATTGGAAGTTTTCCCCGTGATATGAAACGTATATTGTGGAAGGAATGTCCGCTGTGCTTCTGAGTGCATAAAACAAAGCGTATCGCTGTTATAGTAAATGAACTCCCCTTTTTTGTTGGAAGAAGCAAACTCGCATTTGGCGTTTTGAATATTTGTTATCGGGTTGTTTTCTAATATGAAGCAAGAATGATATTGAGCCAATGCAAATGAAGAATCTATGTCTGCGTTACATTTTCTAATGACGTTACTTCCAATCGTGGTAATGCAGTATTGTTTCGTTTCTTCATTGTATTCAAATGGAATGTCGGTGTCGACCCATCGTTCGTTTCCATTATTGTCTAGTTGGATTCTCCATAATGTCAGTCCATCTAATTTACGCAATGCAGGCATGCAAAACGTAACCGTATCTTTGGCCATCGCTGTGGCATCTTCATCGGTTTTGGGAACGAGATTCGCCATTCCGCCAGTAAACAATCCTCTTTCGCTCGTTGTAAGTGGAAAAAGATTGTTGTCAATCATTCTTTCCACATCTAGAATTTCGGTGATATTAACTTTATATCCACCTCCTGTAAGCGAAGTGAGTACGGACCCTTCTTTTCCGGTAGCAATAATGGTAGATGTGTTTTTCGGCTGAATATTGACGATATAAGCCAACGAAACTCGACGGTTTGACGATCGTTTTTGTAAAGTAGACCCTTTTTCTCCGTTGCTTTTAGTTTCTATCGCGGAGGCCTTGATTGCTTTTTTCGAAATCAGATAATTCTGAACGGATTGAGCCCGATTTTCACCAAGGATTAGATTTGATTGAACGGATCCAACACTATCTGTGAATCCTGTAACTAAATGATAATAATCTCCTTGTTTTAGGCTACTTAGATATTGATCTAATTTCTGCTTATGTAAATCCGTAAGTTTATATTCATTGCTTTTGAAATACAAGTTCAATTGACCTTGAGAAAACAAATGGTTAGATGTGAAAAGAAGTACGATGAATAAAGAAAAAAGATTACTGCGCATGGATGTGTGAATTGGAAGGTAGGTATGTTAGTTGAAAAAACGATGCCTGCTCTTTTTATATTGTAACTACTAAATGTTATTTGTCCTCAGAATTAGTTTTAGTTGAATTAACGTATTTTAATAGATCGGTCAATATTGGGTTGAATAAATAACTGATAAGTGTCCAAGTTTAAACAAACCATATTGCCATATTCTTCATCTTTGAGCAAGGTAGCATTATCCAATCCAATGAGTTGATTTTTATTCTCAATAGAATTCTGAATGGTTTGAAGTGTTCTTTTTGAATGTCCATGAATCAACGTTTTGTTTTTTAAAAAGCTGTTGTTAACTGTAGCATCCGAAATCCACATCATGCCTTGAAAATCTTCGAATGGTTTATTCGTAGCGTAATCAAATCCTGCATGTACCAGATAAAAGTGATCTAGTTCATAATAGTAAGGCAATTTTTCAAAGAATTGAAGGTACTTTGAAAATAGTTTGCGACTTTTATCACGGATCCCTTTGGTTCTGGAAAGTACTGGAAGCATTAAACTTGTTTTATCGTGTTTTTTGTGATGGGATTTAAGCATTAAATCTTCATGATTTCCTTTTAGTGGAAATACAGCATAGCCTTGCTCCATTAAATCCATGATGTAGTCGAGGACTTCCTTTCCTTGTTTCCCTTTGTCGATAAAATCACCTAATAAAAAACAGTTGATCTTCTTTTGTCAACTGAATCTGAGTAAGCAGGGCTTGAAATGTTTTGTAGAATCCGTGAATATCGGTAATTACATAACGTTGCCCCTTGTTGTTTTTAGGGACAACATGAAATGGTTTATAAGGTTGATTTATAGAAAATGAATGCATTATGCTTTATAAGCAGCGTAATCATTATATCCTTTTGCTTCCCAAGAATACCAATGGGTGCGATCTTGCGGTTCAATAGGCCAATCGTTTTTCATTCGTTCTACTAAATCTGGATTGGCAATGTAATCTCGTCCAAAAGCAATCAAATCGGCGTCCCCATTGGTCAATGCTTTTTGAGCCTCTTCCTTGGTGAAATCTCCACAAATGATCAAAGAGCCTTTGAAAATTTGTCTTAATGATTTCCATAACTCAAATTTAACGGGGGTTGGTTCTCCCATGTGACTAAGATGAAGATAGGCGAGATTCATTTGATCCAATTCCTTTACTAAATAGGTGTAAAGCGTGATTAAATCCTGTGCATCCTCTTCCACATCCGCATAACTAAATGGAGAAATCCGGAGCCCCACTTTGTCGGCACCAATGGCTTCGGTACATGCGCGCATTACTTCCAGCATAAATCGACATCGATTTTCCATATTTCCACCGTATTGATCTGTACGTTGATTGCTAGCAGTATTAATAAATTGGTTTGGTAAATATCCATGTGCCCCATGAATTTCGATTCCATCAAAACCGGCTTCCATGCACATCTTGGCCGATTGTACATATTCTTCAATGGTTGACTGAATAAGTTCACCATCCATCTCAACAGGAACGGGGTATGCTTTGCGAGAGAGAGAATACGTTTTGATTTCTCCTTTCATTGCAATGGCGGAAGGGCCTGGAAGAATGGCGTTTTCAGGTAAGTTTTCGGTATGTCCGATGCGACCTGTATGCATCATTTGCAGAAAGATTTTACCTCCTTTTTCATGCACAGCTTGAGTCGTTTTTTTCCAACCGTCTACATGTTCTTTGCTGTACATTCCTGGAATATTGGTGTAGCCTAATCCATTAGGGGAGGGAGAGGTTCCTTCGGTAATAATCAACCCTGCAGATGCACGTTGTGCATAATATTCTGCCATTATTTTGTTTGGAATATTTCCATTTATAGCTCTGCAACGGGTAAGAGGAGCCATTACTACGCGAGAAGAGAGTTCTAGGAGAGTATTAGAAAGCGTATTTTTTTCAAATAAATTCATGCAGGAAGTTGGTATGATAAAGTTGGTTAAGTCAAATGAAACAGAGAAGTTGTATCGTGATTAATGTGTTTGCTTTTTTTATGTTTTAAAGATTCATAAATCCTTCGTGTGGGTTGAAGGTATATACATCTGTGAAAGATTCGATTTCTTCCAGAATGTAACAAAAGTCATTGAAGTATTCCATATCGAAATCTGAATCCCCACTAATTTCAAGACGTATTTTGCACGATTTGATTTTGGAATATAATACATGATCCTTCCCTAAATCATTCGCCATCTCTTCTGATTCTAATATCACATGATCCGCATCGCTTAATCCTATATGAAAACCCCAACCATTTAGCGATAGTTGAATGGTATTTTCGGTAAAAGAAGATTGCAGTTCTTTTCCATCCCAATTAACATTCTTGATTTTTTCATCCAGTAAATGAAAATCAAAATTGGATGAAGGATGAATCAAAATAAAGTGTTCGTACATTTTTGAAGACATAGATTTCGAAGATTTAGTTTGGAAGCCAAAAGATACAAAATGCAATGGAAAAAAGGTGGGCAACAGATCAAACTTTAACTTATTCGCATTTCTAATTTCATCAAGTATAATTATATCTAGTAAATCATTAAGAACCTACCAATAAAACTTTTGATCTTTAATCCTTTATTTAGTAGGCGCCTCAAACTGACTATACTTGGAAATTAAATCGTCTATTTTCATTAAATCTGCCTGTGATATTTCAGAGGGAGTTAGTTTACGTGATTGGGCATGACCAAAATCCCATTCTTCAAAATAGGGGTTAGCCCCGTTTTGAAGCAGGAGTTGAATGGCGTCAAAATTCAAATTAATGAAAGAAAGTCCTAATGGGCTGGCACAAAAAATACCTCCTGTAATATGGAGCAATTCTTTAGACGCATGTTGCAAGCTGAGTTCCAGCATTTCCAAATTACCTTCTGTCAAGGCACGAAATATAATGCTTTCCCGCTCTTCTGATAGTACATTTGGATCTGCACCATTTTCAATAAACAAGTTGAAAATCCGGGGGCTTTTAAGCACAACAGCTTCCAAAATAGGAATGAAATGAACACTTTTTGGATTCAAATTTACTCCATGATTGATAAATGAAACCAGCATTTGAAACAACGCTTCGTTTTCTCCTGAATCATAGATTTCATCTAAAATATCCTGAATCCAAGGAATATAATTTTCCTCACCCTCTCCATGATTCGGGTTTCCGCCTTCGGTAAGCCAACGATTCACTTCTTCTAAATCATTAGCCTCGACCAACTCGATAAATGCTGCATTTGAAATTTCAGTACTCATATAAGCATAAAATTAGAAAAATATATCAGGAAGATAGCAAGTTCATGAGCCATTAAATATTGAATGATTTTCTGCTTTAACTGATTCCTTATCTTAAGTCAATGCTTTTCTATGTTGAACCTCCGAATTTTGCATCACATACAATTTAAAGAACAAACTTTCAATAATAAGCGCGCATATGAACAACTCAATAGTTAATAACAACCCAAAAAATTATGGACGGATCGCAGGAGTCCTTTATCTATTAATCGCTCTCATAGGAGGATTTAGCATAGGTTATATGCCAGGGAAAATCGTGATGCCAACCGATGCACATCAAACATTTCAAAACCTACATGATTATGCTTTTTTGTTTAGAGTTGGAATAACGGGAGATGTTTTTGTGATCATTTTTGAAATGGTCTTGACTATTTTGATCTATCAACTGTTTAAAAAAATTAGTCCTACATCAATCAAAATTGCGACATATTCTAGAATTGCAATGGCAATTATTATGGGGATTAATCTCTTAAATTATATGATTCCAATGCTCATTTTGAATCAATCTGGATATTTAGATGCATTTACTCCCAGTCAATTAGAATCATTTACGCTGCTTTTTTTGAATGTGCATAAGTTTGGTGAATTGACTTGGCAATTGTTTTTTGCATTACATTTGGTTGGTTTAGGATATACGGTGTATAAAGCAAATTTTACTCCGAAATATCTGGGTGTATTGCTTATAATTGGGAGTTTAGGATATGGTGGAGATGTGTATGTTCAGCTGATGGGAATTGATTCAGCGTGGGTTTCTATACTCTTTTCGTGTTTATTGGCGTTGGCCGTAATTGGAGAATTGTGGTTTGCCTTTTGGTTATTGATTAAAGGCTTAAGCGTTGAGCAAGGCCAAGTCAGTACAAAATAGGTATAACTATAACTGGTCCTTTTTCTGAGAACGTTTCTTAATTCGACTTAGTGATTCGGGAGTAACTCCTAAGTAACTTGCGATTTGATGTTGAGGTACGCGATTCATTAAACTTGGATTGTCTTCTAATAAATTCTGGAATCGTTCTTCAGGAGAGGATGTCATAAAAGCAGCCATTCGTTCTTGTAATTTACCCGCGTCTTTTTCCACTTCATTTTTAATAAATTCAGATAAGCGAGGAATGCGTTCACACATTTCGTCCACTAATGATTGATTGCCAACCGTAACAAGGCAGTCTTCTGAGCATTGTAGATAATGTTTGGAAGGAACCTGATTGGTATAACTTGAGAAGGAGTTTACCGGCTGACCTTCCGTGAAAAAGGCAGTAGTTTTGTCGATCCCATCTTTCAAGTAATATTCTCGGATACAACCTTTGATGACCGCATAACATTCTTTGGCAACTTGTCCTTCCTTTAACAAATGGGTTCCTTTTTTAAATTCTTTAACAATTGTATGGTCAATAATTGTTTCGATTTCATCCTTTTCTAGGATGGAGAAAGAAGATATAAATTGGCGAAGTTGTTCTTTTGGGTTATTGGAGTTGGATTTCATGTGTTTTTGCTTGAGTCGTTGGGTCAAATGTTCTTTTTTAATCGCCGTATCTTTCGTAATTGAATCAGTATGATCATTGGAAATATGAAAGTAAGCAAAGGCCATAATACACAAAAGAACAATGCGTTGGTTTCAATATAAGAGATGCCAAATATATTGGAAAGATTAATGATGAAATCAGTGCAATACACATAAATTACCGTTACGATATGATGAATGACTTGCATTAGGTTGATTTATTCGCTTTAAGTGTACGGATGCGAAGAGAGTTTCGCATAATCCAAATCAACATAACATACATGATCAATGGCCAAAGAATTACCAAAAAAAGTACATTGGCACCTGAATAATCACCCGTTGAACGAAGTGATCGAATTATCCCAACATAAATTGCGCCCATGGGTTTTTCAATGAAATCGGGCCATTTACTAGTGTGTTGGACTTGACAAATCATTGTATTATGACAAGCCCAGGAACATAACTTCCTGTCAAGGATATTCGAATTTTGAGTCTTCACTCCTATATACTTATGTGTTGTATTAGCAACCGTAGGCGAATAGTTTTCGTTGATGATAATCATCACCAGAAAAGGTAAGATTAGCGGGGCAATATAGAACAATGCTTTTTTCATTCCAGACCATCCATATTCCATTGTTCAACATAGTATTTAGGGATTTCTTCCCAAACCTGCCGTTTTTCTACTTTTGTTAGATCAAGGTAGTTTCGTTGCATTGTCGCTTGGCAATAATCATTTCGAATACTGTCCATAATGGTTTCGTATGAAGCACGGAATTGAAGGTACTCTTTATAAGGTAAATCGGAATCATAAACTGCTGAAATTCCTTCTTCTTTTAAATCTATTTCAGATAATGTGGATTTAAGAATAGCAATGCTCGATTGGATTGGAAGTTGAATTTTCACCTTTTTAAATACGGGCTGCTTAAAGGGATTATTCGGGTGCGGAATAAACATGAGATACGGAGGGATGTTTGTTTTTAGTAAATTAATGTCGGTTGAAGTTGAATTGGTCAGAACTGCAAAATAGATGTTCCGGCTGGCTGCTTTAGCAGCCTCAATTCGAATGCTATCAATAAATCCCATTGGCGTTTGTTGGTCTGCATATAAGATGAATTGATTTCGACGGTGCCGTTCCTTAATTTCACAACTGCAACATGTTTCGGAGTTAAGAAATGAAGTAATGCTTGATGGACGTATTAAAAAATCATTGGTTTGAATGATCCATGAACCGAGATCAGGATGATTTCTGGGCTTTCCTACATAAATACTTTCTCCATATTGTGCAGTTGAGATACAGGCCGAATCATTTAGAGAATGAGTATTTCTAAGTTCCTTATCAAAGGAGGAGCTAGGGCTTCCAATATCTAAAACAGGTAACGAAAGATTCAAATGATGGGCAAGAGAAAGGGGGAGCAGCGGCATTTTTTGGTGATTTGGGATCCGTGTCCCAATTAATATGCTGTCTAATATCATTTGGTCGCCTCTAAATTCTAAAAAGCTAAAATGACAATGAGTAGGTGTAAATAAACTGTCTTTCGTTAATATTAAAGAAAAAGTATCCTTGAAAACACCACAATGTTGAAACACAGAGTCCCCTTCGATTTTCCATGTGAAATCAATAACTCCACTCGTGTCATAAGCATAGCTGAAGGCCCAGTTTCCTTGTAACTTTTCATGATTGGTTTGACAAGAAATTCCAATTATCAGAAAGGTAAAAAGAAGGCCGCTCCAACGGATGAATTTGGCAAAACTAAATTGGGGAGGAGTTATTTCTTTTTTATTCATTTTGAATCAATTCGGAGCACATTTTATACAACGATTGCCATTCTGGATTATTCTTAAGCATTTCCATTTGTTGGCGCATAACTTCTTCATCTCCTCTGCTGGCCGGTCCGGTTTGCGCATTTTTTGCACCTAACGACATGGCTTTTTCAATGCCTTCTTTAGCTAATGGATATAGTAAGTTTGGTTCTAGATTCGCTTGTTTTAAAATGTTTTCTGAAATGGAAAACAGATGATTGGTGAAGTTATTTGTAAATACTGCAGCGAGATGAATTGTTTTTCGATCTTGCGAATGCACATAACGGACTTGATTCGAAATTCGATTGGCAAGATCGGTTAAAAGGCTGGTTACGTGTGCGTTTTCTCCTTCGATCAAGATCGGAATTTCAGAAAAATCAGGGATTCGATCTGTAGAGAAAGTTTGAAGTGGATAAAAGATTCCTACAGAAGCCAGTTTTTGATTTTTAAGTACATCCATTGAAATACTACCGGAAGTATGCGCTACAATAGTTTTGCTTTTAACAACCAATTCGGATGCTACATTTGCAATTTGATCATCTGCAACGCAAATCAAAATCACATCTAATGAATGGTTGATATTTGTGAAATCAGGTTTCGTAAACCATTGCGCATTACAAGTGACAGCTAGGGTTTTGCCTGTTTTTTCATTTCGAGAATATACGGCCTGAATTGGCATTTCGTTTTGGCTTAAAACGCGCGCTAAGTGGGTAGCTACTTTACCCGAACCAATTATCCCAATGTTTATCACGAAAATATCTGTATTTTATTACCTTTGTGCGCGTTTAAACCGAGCATACTCAATGTTAAAGGAAATCAAAAATATCCTGTTCTCCAACAAATTGATGGCCGTACTTATTTTGGTTTTTGCCATTGCCATCGGATTTGCCACTTTTCTGGAAAACGAATATGGAACAGCAGCTTCCAAAGGATACATTTATAATACTTATTGGTTCGAAGCCCTATTGCTGGTTTTGACCATCAACTTGATTGGAAATATCTTCAAATACAAGATGTTATCAATTAAAAAGCTTTCAGTGCTTACCTTCCACGTGGCGTTCATTATTATTATTATTGGAGCCGGAATTACTCGATATATTGGGTATGAAGGAGGTCTTAGGATCCGGGAAGGACAAATGAATAATAAAATGGTATCCGAATCGGTGTACTTCAATTACATCGTACATGACGATAAAGATCAACGGATTCCAAAATTTAGTGCGCCCGTTTTCTTTTCAGAATTCATGACACCTTCATACAGTCGTAGTTTTGATTTCAAAGGAAAAGACATTGACATAGAGGTAACTGGATTTACGACGAATGCGTTACTGAAACCAGTAAAGTCTGATAAAGAAGGAGCTAAAATAATTGAATTTGTTCGAGCTGGTGATGAAGGTCGAGTAAGCGAATACCTGGAATATGGTAAAACCATCAACATTGGAGGATTGATTTTTACGTTTGATTCTGGGGTCGAGGGGGCTGTAAACGTAACTGAAAAGGACGGAAGACTTTATATGCAGTCACCTTTTGAAATCAATTACATGACGATGGCCAAAGTGAAGGTTGGAGATCGTACAATTGATACACTTCGCTCGGATACATTAAATACATTAGAAGCAGGTCGTTTACACACTTGCAGTGGGGTTAATTTTGTATTAAAGGATTACTTCAAAAATGCAAACATGGCCTTTGTAAAAGCTGAAAAGGAAAATCAAGGCAAGGATGTAGTTAATGTACATTTGAAGTGTGGAGAAGAAGAAAAAGACGTAGCTATTTTTGGAGGGAAAGGTATTGTATACCGACCTTCTGATTTTCAATGTGGCGGATTGACATTTCAATTGTCCTATGGATCCAAACATGTGGAATTACCATTTAATATCCAACTGGATGACTTTCAATTGGAACGATATCCCGGATCTCAAAGTCCAGCGTCTTTTGCAAGTCAAGTAACATTGATTGATGCAAAGAAGAAAGTAAGTTTTCCATTTAGAATCTACATGAATAATATTCTTGATTACGATGGGTATAGATTGTTTCAATCCTCCTATGATAAAGATGAGTTAGGAACGGTATTGTCAGTTAATCACGATTTTTGGGGTACGTACGTTACGTACTTGGGGTATAGTTTGCTGACACTTGGATTCATTCTAACGTTGTTTATGCGAAACACCCGTTTCCATTCTTTGAGAATGAAAATTAAAGAGTTGCAGGTGAAAAAGGAAGCATTGATGTTGATTTTAATCCCGTTTGCATTGCTTTCTGTTAATTCTGCTCAAGGACACGCAGAGCATGGAGACTCCCTTTCAGTGGAATCTAAGATCGTAACAATTGATCGAGATCATGCGGAAAAATTTGGACGTATTGTAGTACAGGATCAGGGAGGAAGGATGAAGCCTTTTCATACGGTATGCTCAGAAATTTGTAGAAAAGTGACCGGAGCGCCTAAGTACGAAGGTTTGGTGCCTACTCAAATGATTTTGTCCATGCTTTACCAACCGGTTTACTGGCAAACAAAAAAAATGATTAAGGTGAAAAATCCTGATCTGAAAAAGGAATTGGGCATTACGGGGAAACATGCTTCCTTGTTAGATTTCTTTTCGGAAAGAATGGAATATCGACTGGCAGCAGCGGTAGAAGAAGCCAATCGAAAGAAGCCGGGTGTACGGAATAAATATGACAAAGATGTAATCGAAGTGGATGAGCGGGTAAACATTTGTTATATGGTGTACAGTCATTCGATTTTTAAAATGTTCCCTCGAAGTAAAGACATCAATAATGTTTGGGATGCTCCAAGTCAACCACAGCCTACACGAAATGCGGTAGATTCCTTATGGGTATCACGCTTTTTCGATTTTTATATTGAGACGGTTTCCCAATCTATAAAAGAAGAAAAATGGGATGCTGCGGATAGTACCATTACATTTTTGAAACGATATCAGAACAAGCATGCTGATCCGGCAATTATGCCATCCTCGAAGAAAATCGAATTGGAAATTGGGTATAATAAGCAGAACATATTTATTCAAGTGTATAGAATGTATGGAGTGCTGGGGATTTTATTGCTGTTCTTATTATTTGGACAGATCTTTCAGGGGACCAACTTCTTTGGCTCGAAAATCAATAAACTGATATTTCAATGTGTAGCGAGTTTACTCATATTTGCTCCGATCATACTAATGTCGGAAAGTAAATTGTGGTTTTCATCGTTGTTTGCAATTGCATTGGCACTTAGTTTTTCCGGATTTATGATGGCTTCGTTGTTTGAGAAAATTCGAAGGACCACTGCAAAAGGGCTTACTTGGATTGTAATTGGTTTATTGGTAGTAACTGCATTATATCATTTATATGGATTGTCTGTTCGATGGTATATTTCCGGACATGCACCTTGGAGTAATGGATACGAGGCAATGACATATATTGCATTTGCAACAATGGTATCTGGATTTATTTTCTTGCGAAATTCTAGGATCACTCTAGCTGCGACGGCTATTTTAGCAGCACTTATTTTATGGGTGGCAAGTTTGAATTTTATGAATCCGACCATTACTAATTTGGTTCCAGTATTGGACTCTTATTGGTTGATGATTCACGTTGCCATCATTACGGCAAGTTATGGGTTCTTAGGATTGGCATGTATTTTGGCTTTGATCAATGTGTGTCTGATGTTGTTCAAAACAGTTGATAATGCGGAGCGAATCAATTTGACATTAAAAGAGACTTCATATGTGAATGAAATGACCATTACGGTCGGTTTGTTTATGCTCACCATTGGTACTTTCTTAGGAGGAGTCTGGGCCAATGAATCTTGGGGAAGATATTGGGGCTGGGATCCAAAAGAAACCTGGGCAATGGTTTCGGTATTAGTTTATGCATTTGTTTCACATATGCGACTCGTACCTGGTTTGCGTGGCATTTTCACGTTTAACTTTGCTGCGCTTTGGGCTTATTCAAGTATCATAATGACTTATTTTGGAGTAAACTATTATTTGTCCGGATTGCATTCGTATGCAAAAGGAGATCCTGCACCTTTTCCAGATTGGGCAACCTACACAATTATTGCGATGATGATACTGACTCTAGCTTCGTATCTACGTAACCGATCCGTGGAAAAGAAGCTGGAAAAGTTGAAGAAATAAGATTCGATTCTAATTAAGATTTGTTTAACTCAAGTCAGGCCGAATCGTTTTAAACATCATTAAAACAGAATTTAGGCGTGTAAAGCAACCAAGTTTTAATTTTCGCCGTCCTAAAAGTATGCGAACGGTATTAAAAGTAATAATCACAGCTTGCGCTTTGTGGAGTGCAAGTGTAGGATTTGGGCAAGATCTGAGGGGGGCTAAGCATACCTCCCCATTTGGCTATATTTTCAAATTAACACAAGACGAAGCGAAGCTGTTTTACGAACAAGATTCCTTGAATTTAGAAGGGATTGTTACCAGTAGAATACCGATTGATTCAGCTAAAAACCCCACTGGTTTTAATGCCAAATCTTATTTGTCGGATAAGCCGTTTGGACATTATGTGTTTATATACGCGCAAAAACTACAATTAGAAGTAAATGTAATTCAACATTGTCCGTTGAGCATCGAATTGCACAATCTGCAAAAGAAGACGATGTTTAGCTTATTTGATTTGAAGCATAAACGCGTCAAGGATGCAGATATCACATTTTTGGAAGAGAATAAGACTATTTCATTTGAGCAAAACCTCAATTGCTATTCCTTCCTTCCTGACACAAATCAAGGAATCCTCAGAGTAAAATCTGACGGACAATTGGCTTATTATCAAATAAATTCCAGAGAAACATCTCCATACTACGGAGGATATAATCGAACAAGAATAGTCGGATCTAGATATAGAAGTACCTTAAAACAATGGTGGAGAACTTTTTTGAGGCGTCCTTACATCTTGCCATTGTGGCCTTACTATAAGACAAAAAGACTTTATAGAAGAATATTTAAAAATTATGGAATTCAAGGCTACCTAGCTACGGATAAACCTATGTATCGACCTCTTGATACATTGAATATTAAGGTCTTTGCTCAGACGATGAAGCCTAAATTTGCACGTAGACCTGTTCGGATTCGAATAGGAGACGCACCTTATTATTCTGACGAAGAGGATCCAAATTACTTGATTGATACGATTATTAAGGGTGTACGGCCAGGGAACTATCAATTGAAGGTGCCTGTCTCAGATATGTTTAGAGTAGATCAGCAATATTATATTAGTGCTCAACCGCGCAATGGAAATGGCGAAATTACGAATTCATTTCGAGTTGAAGATTATCAATTGGATGAGTCGAGTTATACGGTTAATACATCCAAACAATCCTATCAGTATCCGCAAGACATCGAATTGGAGTTAGAAGGGAAGGATGTAAATGGTCAATATATATTAGATGGACGTGCAAGAATTATTATTACTCCCCAGATTGTTAATTTGTATGAAAAACAAGTATTTGTGCCAGACACACTAGTGGATACGACCATTTATCTTAATCCGGCAGAGAAGACGACTTTCACATTGAAAAATGGATTCATTCCGGAAATTAGTGCGTCGCTTAATACAAAGGTGATCTTTAATAATAGTAATAACGAGTTGCATGAGCAGTTTCGATCTGTTTCCTATGAAGGAAATAAGAATCGATTGGAATACAAAATCGAAGAAAACGGTTTAATCACCTTTCAATATGTGGAAGATTCGGTTGTGATTCCCAGAGAGGATATTCGTTTGGAAATACTATCTATGCAACAGAGTCGAAATTACTATAATCCGCAAGGCAACACTAAAGTAATTAAGCAAGTAAAGTTACCTTATACCGTGGAAGATGTGTCTCAAAACCTCTTATATCGATTTTTTATTGACGGAGAGAAGAAAGAATATAGGACCAGGAAGATACTAGGTCCAAATCGGTTTAATTTTTCCTACGACCGTTCACGGGATAGTTTAAAGTTGTTTTTTAGTAACCCAGGGAATTCCGATGTTCGTTTTTTCTTGTATGATGAGGAGCATGAAATTGTGCAGCAGGGCTTTGTAAGTGAAGATTTTAAAGAGATAAAAATACGTTGTAAGCCATTACAGATACATTATCTTGCTTACCAATGCAGGTGGTTGGATGAGGAAGTAAATCGGTCCCTTAAAATCTATCATAACCCAAATAAGCTGATTGTTAAAACTAATATCCCTGGACAAATTGCACCTGGACATGAACAAAAAGTAAAAATTGAGGTGTGGGATGATCAATTGCAACCTGTTGAGAATGCCGATATAACAGCATTTGCCTATAACAATCAAATAAAAAGAGATAATGTTCCTTCGGTTTCGTTACGTTCAAGATCCATTCCAAATGGCCCTAAAAATGTAACCTATCGAGTACAATCCTTAGATTTGAAAAAGCATTGGAATTGGTTAAGTTCATTTTGGCAAGAATACCTTCATCTTGATACAATGTTGTTTTATCAGGCTGTTTTTCCGGGAGATAAGCCTTTTGTATATTATGATGACGACCTATTAGATTGTGGGAGTCAGTTTTCGGTATACTTGTTTAGAAATGGCACTTCCATTCCGATTCATGTGGTGTATTTGGATAGCGTGCCTGTTTATTTTTCAGGGCGAACACCACAAAAAGGTTCACCCATATATTCTTTTGACGCTGCACCGGGTAGGCATCGGGTGGGAATTCGTACCAAGTACGGTTATTATGAAGTAAAAGATGTAGAAATTAAAGCCAACACTAAATTGGAATTGGCATTGGATGTAACGTATCCAGCTAATTTCGAACGCATAGAAAAGCGTCCAGACATACTTACAACAGATGAAGTGGCGTATTTGGCGAAGTATTTTATGCGGGTAAAATGGTATCGATCTCCAACACCGCTAAAAGGGAAGACAGATAAATATGGAGATTATTATAAGCTTGATAAAAGTTATGAAATTCTGGAACATTACAAAGTGAATAATGTGGTCTATAATAGCTATTTGTACGATCGTCAGGAAGAAATGGTCGTTGGACCATTTAATCCAGGAGAACTTCTTTGGCCTATCTATGGAGATGTGAATGCAGTAAATTTTGACCCTTCCATGGATTATACGATTCGGGAAAAAAGACAGGAAAAAACAGGTAAAAGTACTGTGTTGGACTGGTTAAGTACACAAACGAAACTGCAGAAACAGGTAGGTAACTCTTATTTTGGAGGGTACCGATATTTAGATTGTCCTAACAAGCCGGAATACACTTCTTTCAAGATCAAAACAAAGATAAAAACAGATGGTCCAAATGGGCAAGGACCTATATCTTATTACAACTATTATTATTATCGAAATCCTAAACCGGATTCCATTCCGAAAGGAAACTTGTTAATTAAATCTACTTTGTCAAAAAGTAAGGGTGTAGGCCAGATTATTCGTTTCCGGAATGCAAATTTCGTTATGAATTATACTGTTTATTTAAATGGGTTTGGGATATCTAATCAAAATCACATTCCTGAGGGCGTTTATACAATTGATTGGATCAGCGACAGTGGTTTGTTTGTTATGGATAAGATTGAGATCAAGTCAAATCAAACTAACTGTTTGGAGTTGAATGATTCAATTTTAGGAAGGCGGATAATTGACTCAGATAAACTTACGTTTCGAAAATACTATGAAATACATCAACCTCTTCAAAATTGGTTTGATGACGGATTGGATGTAGTGCTGAGTACCAATGCCCGAAACCAATCTCGGTATTTATATGATTATAGAAGATCATTTACTAGTCAACCAAGAGTTTCTAATGGAGGTAGCATTACAGGAAAAGTTAGAAGTCCTAGGACTGGAAAATTTTTGAAAGGGGCTGTAGTAATGTTAATGCTTAATGATAACCCCGTACGCGGAGTATTGTCGGATGCGAAAGGAAACTTTACGATTAATGGATTGGAACCAGGTAATTATGAACTGGAAGTGGTAGCACAGAATTTCTATCCAACATATAAATGTGATATTGACGTAAAAGGACATTCTAAAGTAGCCGTCGGAGCGATAACATTAATTGAAAGCAATGGAGTAGTGCAGGTGATCAATACGTTGGATCATTTCCACCGAAGTGCTTCTTATCCTTATTTGAGACATAGTGAACCGTTGATTCGGGATAGAGGAACATCAGGAGGTGCAATTGCCGGAGATGATTTAAAAAAGATGGGCACGCGAAGTGTAAATAATGTGGTGAATTTGGTGGGAGGTACCGTAAGCAGTGATGATGGGCAAATACCATTAATTACCGGAGCTCGAGGGAACACTGCGGTTTATGTCAATGGAGTAACAAGAATTGAGCAAGCGAACTTAAAAAGTACAGCTTCGGCTTTACCTGGAGCAATGAAGTTGCCGGTTTCCTCTGCAAATTATGGACAAGAACCAATTGTGGAAGAAGTTTCGAATTCGAAAAATCCGAAGGGAGAGATTGAAAACACATCCGCAAAAGCAAAGAAGCGGATCCGAACTAATTTTACTGATGCGGCGTTTTGGCAACCCGGATTGCAAACAAATAAAGATGGAGTTGCGACTTTTCAAGTAAAGTATCCGGATAACTTGACCTCCTGGAATACCAATGTACTTGTTGTTGGGGCCAATCAACGTAGTCGTCAACTTCGATTTATTACGAAAAGTGTGCAGGATTTTGTAGCGGAACTTCGTACCCCTCGATTTTTGTTAGAAGGGGATAGCGCTTACGTGATCTCGAAGGTGCTTAATTACTCTGGACGTTCAATGCGAATCAAACATCGTTTTCAGAGTAAAAGCTTAGCGGATACTACGATTGGTTATTCTATTTTTAATGAACATTTGGTCGTTCCAAAAGATAGTTTGGATTCACTACAGTTTGAATACACTGCTGAAAATGATGCGCAAGGTTTTGATGGGGAAAGACGAAAAATCCCAGTATTGCCTGTAGGCACAGAAGAAGCGATGGGTCAATTTTATTATATCCAATCCGATTCTGTAATTATATTCAAGCCAAATGAGAATGCGGGCTCTGTGCAGGTACATGTGCAAGCGAATTTGTATAAGGAATTACTTGAGTCCATTAAGTATTTAGAGTACTATCCGTATGGATGTAACGAACAATTGTCTTCTAAGCTTAGAGCGTTATTGATGAAGAAACGCATTTTGAAATTCTTTGGAGAGCGATTCTCAATTCGGGATCGGATTGTGATTCGTAAAATCATTAAGAAGCTGGTGCAGCGACAGAACTTCCAAGGAGGCTGGGGATGGTGGCCTGATGGAGATCCGAATCCGTGGATGAGTTCCTATGTATATCGAACACTCAAAAAAGCTTCAGCGGCTGGATATAAAGTTAAATTAAAGGATAAGGAGGCAATAGCTTATTTGAATTCCATTCAAGACTTTAAATATGTAGAGGAAATGATAGCGTCTCATACGTACAATTCAGACTATTTGACCAAGTATCTATATTCGGATTATTTGTTTGAAACGGACTATGGAAGAGTGTTGAGAACTTATGTATATCAACAACAAGGAAAAGCCTATGAAGAGGATTTAAAAGAGGTTTTTACACGCTCAAAACGCACTGCACTAGGAGGATTGTATTGGGGAAACAATGGTTATGGCTGGAACAGCAATGCTATTCATGTAACGACGCTAGTGTATAAAATTTTGAAGAAGGCTGGAGGGTATGAGAAAGAATTGCAGCAGATTAATCAATTCTTTTTTGAGGCACGAAAAAATAACCATTGGACAAACACACGTCAAACAATGGAAGTATTGGAATTGTTAATTGATAATATGGAAGCGGAGGGAGAAAAAATGAAAGGAACAAAAGAAGCCAAGATTAAAGTCAATGGAATTCCGATCGCAGAACTTCCCTTTGATAAGAGTTATTTTAAGTCCAATACGGATAGTCTTCGAATGGAAATTAAAACAACGAAACCATTATATGTGAACTTTTCCCAGAAATTTTGGAATTCCGATCCGGTAGATTCTTCATCTATATTTGAGATTCACTCTACCATCATAAATAAGCAAGGTGGAGTGGTAAAAGAATTCAAAAAAGGCGAATCGTACCGAATGAAAATCGAGGTGGATTGTAAAAAGAGTGCAGAATACGTAATGGTCGAAGTCCCTATTCCGGCTGGTTGTTCCTATGGAGCCAAGCAACGAAGAGGTTATGGTAGCGTTTATGAAGTCCATCGTTCTTATTTTAAGCACAAGACATCCATTTTTTGTCAGGATATGGGGGTGGGGAAACATACGTTTTATGTGAATTTAGAACCTAGGTTCAAAGGAGCATATACATTGAATCCAACCAAGGTGGAGCTAATGTACTTTCCTCAGTATTTTGGACGTAACGCCATTCGTAGAGTGAGGATTAATTAAGTATTAAGTAAGTATTTGATTTTTTGTATCTTTAATTTATGACAAAAGAAGAACGTCAGGAGATAAAAAAGTTGATTCAAGATGAAATTCTGAAAACCACACAATTAGTGCAGGATTATAAATTACAGACTAAACCCATTTCTCCTGAAAACTCATTAGGTAGAATTTCCCGAATGGATGCCATTAATAATAAAAGTGTAGTAGAAGCAGCCCTTAGAACAACGGAGAATAAGTTAAAAGGCTTGAATATCGCACTTGCTAAGGTTGATAACCAAGATTTTGGAATTTGTGGGAAGTGTTCCAATCCAATTCCTATTGGTCGAATATTGTTGGTGCCTCATGGTCGATTTTGCGTGCACTGTGCACACTAAGCAATAAGATTTCGAAATGACTTAAAAAAGCCTAAGAAACGTGTATTAGTCACTATTTAATACATTTTAGCAAAAAAAAACCTCAGAGATCGTCCATCACTGAGGCTTATACCATTTATCTCTTGGAATATTAACTACGATATAAAAAAGAATCAAACAATCGAGTTGAATTGCAACTTATTTGTATGTATTGGACAACGGCATGAATGCCGTCATTGAGTTGTATCATAATTGAGTTGTATCATTTATTATGAAGTGCAATTCAGCTGTATTGGATTTATTGATTTACAGATAAATGGTAGTGCTTTATATGAAAATGAAATTGATCATTCTACCAATAAGTAGATTTAGTCAGGTGAAAACATTATTAATAAAGTTGGATTAAGAGATCACGAAACAACTTGTAGAAATGATTCTTATTAACAAAGAATATTTCCCAAGCTGCAGCGCGACTTTATTAGACTTAATTAGTTGAACTTAAATCTCTTGGTAGTTTCTATTTGATGTAATAGGATTTGATTTATGTAAATGATCAAATCAGTCTATATCAAAGAATGTCAAATTCGAATATCAATTTAGCTTATGTCATGTCAAAAAGAATATCCAGCCTTCCGTCAGATATTTGTTTTGTATTCCTTAGTATGTTAAGGACTTGTACTATACAAATATATCGTATATGGCGTGAAAATGTTGTGTTTGAGCCACTCCACTTTATATATGGTAGAGTTTTGTTCATAACTGGTAGGTTTCACATGATCTATGGTAGCTAAAATGATAATACTTACCCAAATTCAGTCTTTGTTTTTGGGATTATTTCATTGATAAATAGGATTTTATCGGCTACTGTGTGGTTTGTTGGCTGTAGAAGTGCTTTTTTAAAAGTAGTAAAGAGGGAGCATTGTTTATTTATTTTATTCCCATGAATTGAAGAAAATCTTCTTTACCTCTACGGGGTACATCAATTTCATGTTCATCTTTCATTATTACATGCCCGCCGCTTCCTTTGATGTATTTCTGGACAAACTCTGGGTTAATAATGTACGATTTATTGATTCGGTAGAATCGATTCGCCTTACATAAGATGTCCTGAAAATCCTTTAAAGATTTAGAGCAAAGCAACCGTTCTTCTTTCATTATGATTTCAGTGTAATTGCCATCAGCTCTGCAATATTGTATCTTTGGCAGATCTATAATGGAAAAGCCTTTCATATCTGGAACATAGAGTTTTTTCGGAGCTTCTAATTTTTGCATGGAACTCAAAAACTCTTGGATGAGGCTATGAGGCATGTTATTGAATACTGAAGGGGTTTCTTCTTTTTGATGTTTATCAAGAATTCTTTCGATAGAGTTGTTTAATTCTTCAAACTGAATAGGTTTCATAATATACCCAAAAGCAGCCATTTTTATTGCTTGAATAGCATAATGGCCATACGCAGTAACAAATATTACATCAAAATCAATTTTGTCGAATTGCGTTAATAGATCAAAGCCGCTTCCACCGGGCATTTCAATATCCAGAAAAATGAAATCTGGTTTTTCAACTTGGATTTTTTCATATGCTTCTGTGATGTTTTCAGCTTGCCCCACAATTTGAATATCCGATTCCAGTCGATTTATAAATGCGACTAGGTTTTCGCGAGCGATACGTTCATCGTCTATTATAATAGCTTTTAGCATGTTCTTGGTTTGATGTATAGTCTGTACTGAAATTTTGTTCATTGAACAAACCTAAACTTGCTTTAAAGGTAATACTATCCTTCAAAAACGAATAATTTTTGACGAATCAGTTCGTGATACTCGTGCTTAATCAAGAATGGTTAATTCCACACGTGTTCCAGTAGAATTGCCTTCATCATCTTCCTTATCAATAATTCGAACGGTCATCTCCTTATTTCTGTTTTGATTCAGAATTTCTAGCCGTTCACTAGTAATAAGCATTCCAAAAGATCTACGATCTCTGTCTCTACTTTGTTTTAATTCTTTTGCCTTTGAGCGGCCAATGCCATTATCATCTACGATGCAGCGTAATCCATTTTCCGTTGATTCTACTTCAATGCGAATTTCACCCTTTTTATCCTTGGACTGAAGTCCGTGCCATATAGCATTCTCGATGTAGGGCTGAAGGATCATGGATGGGATTTTTTCAAAATAGATATCAATGGTTTTGTCTATAATAATTTCAAAATCAAATTTGTTATCAAATCGAAGTTGCTCTATTTCTAAATATCGATTTAATGCACGAATTTCACGGGCAAGCTCGATAAATTCCTCACTCGAGTTTTCTAGAATCATGCGCATGAGTTCCGCAAACTTGGCAATATAATCTACTGCATCATCGGTGTTTTTTGTGTTAATAAAAGATTGAATCGAGTTGAGCGTATTAAAAGTGAAATGGGGGTTCATTTGAGAGCGAAGCGCCTTCAATTCCATCTCAACTAACTGCCGTTTATTGGATTCATTTCGTCGAATAAGATTGAATCGAAAACGAACGATTAGGTATAAAATGAACACAATGCAACTTATGTAGATAAGGATGAAATACCAACGCAGAAGTAGCGGTTTGGCAATGCTGAATTGAATTCGAACGGGCTCAAGACTAGTAATACCATTATGATTCACCGCTACGATTTCAAAGGTGTAATTCCCTGGAGAAAGCCTTAGAAACTGAATGGTTGGAGCACTTTGCTCATACCAAGTACTGTCCGCCCCTAATAATCGATAGCGATATTTTGTTAAACCTGCCTCAGAAAAAGTTAATGCCAAAAAATCAATTTTAATCGTATTTTGATCAAAGGAAAGCTCATAGTTGTTTTTGACAATAGTATCCGTGCGATTGATCTGAATCCCTGAGATATAGATGATTGGAGGCGTAGATTTGGTTTTCATACCGACTGGAAAGCTATTTATACCCTTTTTAGTTGCAAGAAAAACGGAGTCGTTCAATAAGTAAACGTCATTTACATTATTGGTTGAAAGACCTTCAGCTTTCGTATAATTTTCAATACTATAGTCATAGGGATATGTTCCCGTTAAGGAAACTTTACTGAGGCCCATGTTGGTAGCAATCCATAATGTACTGTCACCTTGATTGTACAAGGCATTGGTCAGATTGGTAAGTAGGCCGTGCTCATTATCAATTTGCATAAGCTGTGGACCTTTCTTTATTAAAACTCCGGCCCCACGAGTAGCAAGGAAAAGCAGTGAATCGTTGTTAATTGAGATTTCAAGGTCTGTAATTCGAGTTCGAAGTAATGAATCATTTCTGGTAGGAGAATCGAAATAACGGAATGTTTTCTTCTTGGTATCGAACCAAGCCAATCCTTTGATGGTAGCTATCCAGAACAGGTCTTTACTTCGTTTTACTTTTTCTATTCGATGTTTTGGCACTTTAATTTCCCAATCCATTTTCCACTTTTTGCCTTCAACATGTCCTTTGGCAATTAGTCTTCGGTTTGCAAACCAAATTGTATCCTTATCTACATAAAAGGTGTTAGAAGCATATTGAGAGGGCACGTGTATTTTAACGTGGTTGATATAGAGCATTTTATCTATGTAATAAAGCTTCGTAGTATCCAGTTTTTCAAACTGTCGCACTTTATTCTTCGTATGTGCCACTTTCGCATGGTTTAAGTACATGTCCCTGGAGTTTGAGGCATAAACAATTTGATTCTTCCAATCACCAATGCAAATAATGGCTTTGTCTTTGTTCCAAATCTTGCAATCGGGATTTGGATAACAGAGAATTCCATTGTCCAGTGTAGATTCCCACCTGTTTCCAGAACGATCCATTATTCGATAGGATAGAACATATTTTTTTTCCTCTGTTTTAGAAGGAGTAAGGTTGGGTACTGAATATTTTATTACCTGTTTATTGTTAAAAAATACGATGATTGCAGAATCAGCAATTTGAAAGTGAGAAGGGCCATCAGGAAGCATAAGTGATTTTACCAGTCTAAATTCCTTATCAAAGATGACTAAAGTACTGTTTCGGCAGACAAGGGTATATCCATTTAAACTTAAGGATAGTTGATTACTGGATATTCCAGAAAATAAATGAGAATAGTTTATCAGTTCGATTAACATGTTAGAATCCTCGATTTGATATTTTTCCCTTGTGGCTTTTGATAAAAAATTAAGATAAGACGTAGTATCAAATTGGCTATTCATATCAAAAGAATATAAGCCTTTGGAACACCAAACCGAGAATCGTTCCGTAGAGTCTATTTCTAATTGAAGCAACCGACATCCAAAGTCTAAGTTTTTAAGAATGTGGAATTTTTTTGAGAGCAAATGATAGTACCCCATTTTCCCATTAAAGGTTTTAAACCATATTCGACTATGTTGATCGGCTTCAAAATCAAAAATAGTATTATCCGGTAATCCATCTTCGGTTGTGAAGTTTTCAAATTTATACCCGTCATACCGAGAAACGCCTCGATCTGTTGCAATCCAGATGAAACCCAACGAATCTTCAAAAACAGCGTATGTTTCATTGCTAGGCAAACCATGATCTACGGTGAAATTCTTATATGCAGGTTCAGGTTTGAGTTGTTGAGCCTGAATCGAACAATAAAACAATACCAGTAAGCAAAAAAGTATGATTCGTTGTTGTTTCATTGAGGTGGTTGCAAGATGCAAATTAGCAACATTCGGAGATCATTAAAAATAAAAGATTTGATTACCGGAAGGATCAATCAAAGAAAATTATTCAAATACGCAGTCAAACACATTTCTTTTGCGAAATTTGTGCACTATGTTAAACAAAGAACTCATTCAAAAATACAATATCGCAGGACCACGGTATACAAGTTATCCTACTGTGCCTTTCTGGGATTCCGATTCTTTTTCCAAATCTAAATGGTTAGAAACTTGTGCAACGGCTTTTAAGGAGAGCAATCAAAGCGAGGGAATTAGCTTGTATATTCATTTGCCCTTCTGTGAAAGCCTTTGTACGTTTTGTGGATGTCATAAGCACATCACGAAACGACATGATGTGGAGGATCCTTATGTTGATACGGTATTAAAAGAATGGGATTTGTATTTGGCGATGTTTAACGAAAGGCCAAGAATAAAAGAAATTCATTTAGGAGGCGGCACACCAACTTTTTTTAATTCATCCAACCTTGCTAGGTTAATCAATGGGATTCTGGATAAGTCTGATTTGGTAGATGGATATGAATTGAGTTTTGAAGGCCATCCAAATCACACCTCAAAAGAGCAACTTCAAGCTCTATTTGACCTTGGATTTAGAAGATGTAGTTTTGGAGTGCAGGATTATGATCCGATTGTACAAACGACCATAAATAGAGTGCAACCCTTCGAAATTGTGAAAGAAACAACCCAATGGGCGCGTGAAATCGGATATACTTCAGTAAGTCACGATCTTGTCTTTGGATTGCCGAAACAATCTATGTCTAGTATTGTTGATACAATTAATAAAACCAAAGAACTTAAGCCAGATCGAATTTCATTTTATAGTTATGCCCATGTGCCTTGGATAAAGGGAGTAGGGCAGCGAGGTTATGATGAAAATGATCTGCCTAAAGATGAGGAAAAGCGAGCCTTATATGAAATGGGGAAGCAGATGTTTGATGAAATTGGATATGTGGAAGTAGGGATGGATCATTTTGCGTTGCGAACAGACTCTTTGTTTCAAGCGATGGAAGAACACACCTTACATCGTAATTTTATGGGGTATACTTCGGGCAAAACACAATTAATGGTTGGGCTGGGAATGTCTGCGATTAGTGATAGTTGGTATAGTTTTGCTCAGAATGTAAAGACGGTTAAGGAGTATGAGCAATTGGTAAATGAGGGAGAAATTCCTGTTTTTCGTGGACATATATTAACGGCGGAAGATTTAGTTTTGAGACAACACATATTAAATCTAATGTGTCAGTTTGAAACGTCTTGGGAAAAAGAAGAAGAGAAAATTGATCGCTTGGATGAAATCAAAATTCAATTGATGGAAATGGAAGCGGATGGCTTAATTCAATTTGAAGAGCACGGACTACGCATTACCAAGGATGGGATTCCTTTTGTTCGAAATGCCTGCATGCCTTTTGATGCAAGATTACAAAGGAATAAGCCAAACACCCAGGTTTTTTCCAAAACCGTATAAAGAGAAAATGCCGATACAGACCCGAATTGGACTATTGGTGTTGTTGATGTTGTTTTCGTATACGGGAAACGCGCAAAAACTGTTTACTCGAAATCATACAACCGAGGACGGTTTGCCCAGCAATGAATTGTACTCGGTCAAGATTGATAAACGTGGCAACGTTTGGTTTGGATCAGATGGAGGAGCCATTCGTTACGACGGATATGACTTTAAGATTTATGATCAGTCCAATTCGAAATTTGGATATGATTTTGTAAATCGATTTCGAATGCCTGATTCGATTGTTCTAATCAATGGAATTCGAGGTGTAACAGCCATGACGCTTGATGATGAAATTTTGTGTTCCACTCATTTGGATGAGATTCAGGATAAGCTACACAATGTCCTAAAACGTTACTCTAAATTTCAGGTTATTTCATTTGCCTACAATGTAAATATTGAGCGAGCATTTATAGGGACTAATCACGGGCTGTATTCGCTAAGTTTTTCCAAAGATTCACTTTGGTTAACCGCTCCGGAAGAGTATGAGGATATTGCAGATCCTGTGTTTTATAAGGATACCATAAACTTTCTAAAACAAGACGTACAATTAATTTTTAAAGGAAAGCACTACAGCCTCTCTAACAAAATCAAAGAACAGATAGAAATACGCTACGGTACTACACATACGTATTTTTATGAAGAGAATGGTAGATCATTTTTTACCTATGAAAATCTTTTGTTGGAAGTTAAAGATAATCACATTGAATTAGTACATAATTTTCACCTGAAGATCACGTCAGTATTGATTGATCATTTGGGTCGGGTATGGATTACTGCACCTGATAAAGGAGTCTTATGCTATGATAATTTGAGCTTTCAAAATCTGGAAGTGCTATTGGATTCTGAACGTCCGACTTGTATTGTGCAAGACCATGAGTTGGCATATTGGGTCACGACTTTGGATAACGGGGCTTTTTATATTCCTTCAATGTTTGCAAAAACAATTAAAATAGATCGCAATTGTCGAGCTTTTGGTCAATATAAAGACAAATGTTATGTAGTTACGAGCAATACTAAAATTTATGAAGTGATGAATGATTCACTTCATTTATTTAAAGACTACCAAGGAGAATTAAGAAGCTTGTTTTTTGATATAAATAAACGTCTTTTGGTTGGGTTTAAAGGTAGTAGCGATGTTCATGGAACCGTAATGGACTTTCAAATCGATAAAAATCTTGGTTTCGGCGCAGGGCGTGTTTCATTTGTGGATAATAACAATCAAATCTTTTATGGTAATGCGAGTGGAATTAATTCACAAGACCCTGTTGGGAAGTCAGTATTTTCATCCAAAAACCTGGGCCTTACCGCGGATGTCACCCATGCCAAATATATAGAGGACATTATATGGTTGTCGGGAAGAGGAGGACTTTATTGGATTGACCTAAAAGATTCTACGTTTGATCGTCATGGAAATCCAATGTTAGACCAATACATCAGTCGCTTTGATATATGGAATGATATAGTTGTTGCAGGTTGGCAAAGAGAAGGGATTGTAATCGCAAAAGGATCTCAAATAAATGAATCTTTTCTAATCAACGAAAGGCAAGGAATGTTTGGTCAATTGTTCAATTCTATACGTATTGAAAATGGGCGATTGCTTTGGGTTTGTACCAACAAAGGTTTATTTAAAATCACGGATTGGCAGGATCAAAAGAAGATTAAAGTGCAGCGAATCTCAAAGAATGAAGGGTTACTTTCAGATCAAGTATATGACGTGATCAGGAAAAAGGATAAGGTACGATGTCTTACTTCTAAAGGTATCACCGATTTTGCGATTCATGCAAGTCCATCGTATTCTGATCCATTGTTATATTTGGATTCAATACAAGTCAATGATCAAGTCAGATCCATGGATGATTTGAGCGATCTGAACTTCGATGAGAATGCGATTCGACTTAATTTTCATGCGATTAGTTTTAAAAACCAAAGTAAAATATTATACCATTATCGCTTTCCAAATGTAGATACCTCATGGGCTACCACATCAGATCGCTTTGTGATGTTTTCAGCACTTTCTGCTGGAAAGTACGAAATAGAACTTCGAGCCTCTGATCCTTTTGAGCAATTTTATTCAGATGTAAAAATTATTACGTTTCATATTTCGGATCCTTTCTGGAAAAAAGGGTGGTTTATTTTTCTGGTGATATCCTTTGTCATTAGCATGTTGTTTTTAGGATTTTCAATTCGATTACAAACCATTAAAAGGCGACAAATTTTATTGCAGGAATTAACGGAAGTAAAGCAACAATCACTGAGTTCTCAGATGAATCCACATTTTATTTTTAATTCATTGAATTCAATACAGCGGTATATTTTACAAAATGATCGTAAAACGAGTAACAAGTATTTAGCGAAGTTTTCGCAACTTATGCGTTTGGTTTTAGGTAATTCAACTAAGACTTTAATCTCTTTGGAAGATGAATTAACCGCACTTCAGATTTATTTGGAATTGGAATGCCTACGATTTAAAGAAAAGATGGAATTTGAAATTCATCGAGGGGGGGTGCCCGCAGCAGATTTAAAAATACCTCCTCTCTTACTTCAACCTTTTGTTGAGAATGCAGTGTGGCATGGGTTGATGCATAAAACAGAAAAAGGGAAAATTACGGTTACTATTTTAACAGAAAACGAATACTATGTATGTATTATAGAAGATAATGGTGTCGGACGTAAAAAAGCAATGGAAATCAAAAGCAAGGATTTGATAGCTCATAATTCGCAAGGAATGGATATTACCTCTAAGCGAATTGAGTTGGCTAACCAGTTGTTTAATAGGAACTTGAATTATGTTATAGAGGATGTGGTTGACGAGAATAAGGAACCTAAAGGCACCAAAGTGATTTTAAAAATTCCGTACCAGAATTTGTAATTTTTCGTTACATTCGCATCTGTTGTTGTGTTATGATAAGAATTTTAATTATTGATGATGAAATCGATGCGATTGAAGCATTGAGGATGATGTTGGAAGAGTTCTGCGAGAATGTGGAAATTATTGGAACATCACAAAGTCCCTTAGAAGGAATCAAGATGATAAATCAACTAAAACCTGATTTGTTGTTATTAGATATTGAAATGCCTGGAGGGAATGGTTTTGACGTATTGGAAGCAACTTCCTTACTCAATTATAAAGTGATATTTACGACTGCGTACAATCACTATGCGATCCGTGCTATAAAATATGGTGCATTGGATTATTTGATGAAACCTATTGATATTGATGAGTTACAGTCTGCAGTAGATTTAGCCAAAGAGCAGTTGGACGGGATGATAGATCATCAAATTGCCCGCAATGAATTTTTGGAACATGTAAAGCAGCCAGACGTTTTAAATGAGCGTATAGCAATTTGTGTGAAAGAAGGATACGCTTTTATCGATCATGCAGAGATTATTTATTTGCAGAGCGAAGGGTCCTATACACGTTTTTTCACTTTGAATCAAGAATATATAGTCTCTAAAAACTTAAAAACGTATGAGGAATTATTGCCATCCGACGGTTTTCTAAGAGTTTCGAATAGTCACCTTGTTAATATTCAAAATATACGTAATTATCTGCGTGAAGACGGAGGTATTTTAATGATGACAAATGGAAATAAAATCACGATTTCTCGTGCCCGAAAAAACCTCTTAAAAGAAAAATTAGGAATTTGATTTTATTTGATCAAACATTCTTGATTTCATTCTATACTAAAAACGGAAGGACGCTCTAAACACAGTTGATTCTTTTTAATTTATCTAATCTAGCGAATCTAAAAATTGGGTTGCCTCTTCGATGGTATCAAATTTATTTTGCTTGACCATGTTTTCTCGATACATACGATCCATTTGCTTTTTAGCCATGTCATAGTCTATCACTTCGGCTGAACATCGTACGCCGGCTTCTTTGGTTATTTGAAAACCACGTTCGTGAATATCCAATACAGAAGTAGGGTGGGTAAGCATTTCTCTTAAATCTGCCAATACCGTAAAACCAGAAGTTAAAAGTTTCGTCGCCTTATCTAAATCACTTAAATAATCAGGTACAACTTCTGGATTTCTCCAAAAGCCGATTATTCGAATTTTCATGCGATTCTTTTCAGGCAATACATGGATTTCGTAAAGGGCGTTGGATGCAATGTTGATCATAAAGTAGTTGAATAGTAAATCAAAAAATGAATGTTGTTACAAGGGCGGACACGCAAGTTAAAGATACTAAATGAAAGTACAAGAAAGTTGAAAATTGTTTTGTTTAAATGGAGGAAATTTAATGTTTCCCTCCTAAAAAAAAATATCTATTCAGGATAATCGATTACAGGGTTGAATCGCTCGTGACAATTTCTTCAGTCGATGCTTAATTTCGTTCAAAAAGTTCGATTACCAAATATCAAAAAAAGGTTACCAGTTATCAAAAATATGTAACCAACTATCAAGTGTCAATTGTATGTGATTATAAAAGGTACGTATTTGCAGTTGGTAATAATTTCAAGAGGTGAAAGAGCATGTGTTTAATTCTTGACTGAACTTTATGACAACGAGCAATAAAATTATATTAACGATTATAGCACTACTTGCGCTGGCTGCGTTAGGTCTTAGTGTTAAAAACATGCAATCCAAAAATCGAATTGGATACATTCGAAATGCTGTTGTAATGGAGAAGTATCTGGCGATGAAAGAGGCGCAGGAAAAATATGAAATCCAATCAGGTCAATACAAAAATAATCTAGATACGCTACGAAGGGATTTTGGAAGACAAGTCGCAAAGTACAATTCAGAATATGCACAGTTGTCTGTAGAGCAACAGCAAGTACAAGGAGAATATTTGAAGAGACAGGAAATGGAACTTCAACAATATGCTAGTTCGATCGAAAAGAAAATGGGAGAAGAGGATAATAAGTTGATGCAAGGTGTCTTAAATCAAATAAACGCTTATACCCAAGATTATGCTAAAAACAACGGGTATGATTTGATTTTTGGAACAACTATAGAAGGGAATATTATGTATGCGGGTGATGCATATGATTTAACGGAGGCAGTAATTACGGGCTTGAATAAGGAATATAAAGAAGGAAAGTAGATGAGGGTGATTTTTGGAATACTTATCGGGCTATCTTTCTTGAGTTGTTCAAGGTCTTCGCTGGAACCAAAAGCGTATATCAAGTGGGTTGGGCAAGAGGAGAACGGTTTGATAAAAGTCAAAGATGTAGGAGGGCTAAATTTGGCAGTTAAGTATATTCCAAATGATTATTTGGTTTATAAGGATATAAAATCTCAGAAATTGGAATGCAGTAATGCAGTAAAGGATAGTTTGATGGAATTTTATAAGCATGGATACGCTTTTTTATTGACTATGGGGCCAACGAATAAAGAGCATGGAGATATAATGATGGCGAATGTGGGTTCCAAAGAAGAGTTCAACGACCGTGTAATGGAAATGAATTTCAATATTCAAGAATACATTCATATAGAAGTGAATGGGAAAGAAATTTATCCTGCATTAGCATCACTAGATAATATTTATGGACTTAAGAATGAGCGAAGTATCTATGTGTTGTTCACGGATGAAGATGGTGAAATTAACAAGGCAGATCATTACGCTTTTGTGTATGATGATCAAATATTCAATACTGGAATTTCAAAATTCAAGTATCTATCCAGTGATATAAAATCGATCCCGGAAATTAATTATAAGTCAAGAATTCAATGATTCTATTTTTTAAGAAACGTTTAGCAAGGCAACTGGCAATAACAACATTATTTAGTTTGTTATTTCAACTGCTTTTACCTACCGTAAGTTATGCACTTACAGACGGACCTGCGTCCCCCGAATTTTCAGATTTCGAATCAGTAATCTCAACCGATATGGTAAACACATTTACCGGGGATTTAAGTTATAATTTGCCCGTTATTAATGTGCCTGGACCATCAGGAAGTGGGTATGCGATGTCGTTATCTTACCATCAAGGAATGAGTCCAGAGCAGGAAGCATCGTGGGTAGGTTTTGGTTGGACGCTTAATCCAGGTATTATAAACCGGAGTAAAGCGGGGTTGCCAGATGATTTTGACGGATCTCAGGTGCAAAAAACGTACAACAAGGTGCCTCCTTCTTGGACAGGAAGTGCGAATAAAACAGCAAGTGCAAATTTCGCGGGGTATGGTCTTAGTGGAAGCTTTCAAGGAAGAAATTACTCGAATTATGGTGGATTCAGTAAGTTTTATGGATTAGGAGTGACCGTTCCAGTTGGTGATTTAGGTTCGGCAAGTTTAGGAATGAATGTTTCCAACGGGGAACCTACTTTTTCGCTGTCTGCATCTCCGGCAATTTTAACAAAAGCCCTTAAGGGAGCCGCGAAAAAAGTGGCTAATAAAATAGCAAAGGCAACCGTAAAAAAAACACGAAGTAAAACAGGGAAACGAGGATATAATTCCAAAGCAAAAGCGAAAATTGGTATGGCAGAAAACTTTGCTTCAGGGTTAGTAGGCAGTGGAAGTATCAGTGTTTTTGGTGGTGAATATGGGATTTTTGCAAGAGGACAATTTAATCAGCAATTGGCAGTTTCTCCGGCTTATGGATTTAGTTTTCGATATACAAATTCAAATACAGGGTATCTTGGGTGGTTTTTCCCTATTGATTTTCATCAAATCGGAGGGACCGCTTCTGTTGGGTTTCAAGGAAACGTAAATGTGAATGGTAATGTGCCAGTGGTTGAAAATAGCATGGTAGGTTATATTCATTCAAACTCGGAAAGAACAAAGCGTACAGGCTCATTTCCGAACTATACGTTTAGTGAAAACTTACATGATTATTATGTAGAAAAGCAGTCGACCTATAATCGTCGAATGAAATATTTGGGAATTCCATTTGCAAACCCTGATAATTTCATGGTGGCTGGAGAAAGATTATCAGGTGCATTTAGAGCACACCACGATCGCGTAGGGCATTTTTACCCCACTAATGCAACCAGTATTACAAAAATATATAATGGAGGGCCATTGAAGGAAGCGGCATTGGTTGGACCTGCAAAAACACCTTTAGGTTTCCCAGTACCTGTTACTGGAGCCGGAGTAGCTATCGGGACTACGTTTTTAAGTGGGAAATCTAAAATTGAATTACAAGATTGGGACTATTCAGGGCCACATAAAAATGATCCTGTAAATCGACCGGCTGTACATCCAGATCAAGTTGCGTATGCAGGAGGGGCAAATCATACATCGTTTCGATTTACCTCAGATATGGCAGGAGATGTAAGTTATACAGATCATGATGGAGTAGTAGCGGCAGAATTGCGAAAAGCGAATTCTCCAAATTTTATTCCTGGAACAAGAGGCTTTAATCCAAATTTAGAAGACCAATTTTATAAGTCCGGTGGAAATCCGTACGGAGATATTAATGATGGTCAAACCATGCATCGCTCATCCTATATTGAGCCGGGATATGTAAGTGGGAAATTGAATGATTTTCGCGTTACAAATCAAGAAGGATCTCGTTTTGTCTACGGAATCCCGGTGCATTCAAGAAATGAATCGAACACCCAAATTCACATCGATACGAAACCTTCTGACGGATATATAGCGCAGCAGCAATATTGGATGGATGACGAATATTTAGAGCCTATTGTGGATCCGCAAAAACCTGACTTGGCAGTTCCGTATTTTAATAATACGGATGCTAATTTGACTGCAAATGTTAAAAATGACAATCAATCACACAATGAGCACATCGTTGGTACCTATACACAAGAACCATATGCAACTAATTACTTAATGACGGAAATTTTAACGGCCGATTATGTAGATAGGGAAGGGGCATCTCCCAGTGATCCTGATTTTGGAATTTCGGAAAACGACTTTGGAGGATGGACAAAGTTCAATTATCGAAAGAAATATGGTGCGGAACGAGATTTAAATGGAGATGGAGATGTATCGGATGGAGGAGAAGCTGAAACGAATTGGTATCGTTGGAGAATGCCATATTATGGTTTGAAATATGAGCAAGGGGAATTGTCAACTAAAAAAGATGACATGGGATCTGTAAGCACGGGAGAGAAAGAAGTGTTCTATTTAGGTCAGATTGAAACTAAAACACATATCGCGTTTTTTGTAACCAATGATGCAAATCCGAATGATTTTAATTCGGTGTCTATTGATGATTTAAGTCCGATAGATGCATATTTATCAGGTACAGGTACTCCAAGAAAGGATGGATTTTCTTCTAAGCGACCAAATGCAACCACTTTTGAGGATGAAGTTGCAAACATGAAGAAAAATGATGGGCCACGGGGCGGAGCAGGTCTGGAATATTTAGAGAAAATTGTATTGTTTTCGAAAAAAGACCTAGAGAATAACGCTAATCCAAAACCATTAAAAACAGTTCGCTTTGAATATGAATATGGCTTGTGTAAAGGACTGCCCAATTCAAATGGTGTATCTGGACAAAATGGAAAACTGACGCTTAAGAAAGTATGGACAGAATACAATGGAACATTTAATACACGAATTAGTCCCTATGTATTTGATTATAACTATCCTGAGGCGAATAACTACGGAGCATTTGTAAGGCGACAATACGGACATTTTTTAGATGATTATTATGGGTTGAAAAACAATCCGGCATACGCTCCGCAGAACCTAGATCGATGGGGGTTTAATCAATATAATGGAGCGCAGCGATTTAGTTATATGCAGGAATGGTTGTATCAAGGAGTGTATGGCACAGCAGCAAAGTATGATCCTGCCGCATGGCAATTGAAGAAGATAACGCTTCCATCAGGAGGAGAAATGCATATTCATTATGAAGAAAAAGATTATCAAAAAGTGCAAGATAAAAATGCCCTTGCTATGGTAAGCTTAAAGACGAATTCCAAAGATGATTATGAACCGGATAATAATAAGTTTTATTTGAATCTAGATGATATAGATGTGAAGCCAAGCGAAACTGGAGCATTGATCGCTAAAATTCAAGATGAATTTATAGAAGAAGAGAAGTTTATTAAGTTTAAATTTTTATATGCGCTAAAAGGAGCAATAAGCCAGAATCCGGAGAATGCATTAAAAGAGTGTAAGGCGGAGTATATTACAGGATATGTAAAAGTTACGGAAGTTGCTGAAGATGCAGGTGGCGTTTATCTTACCTTAGGAGAAGACCGTGTATTCCCAAATCATGGATCTCCATTGTATCAGGTTGTATTCGGAAACGAAAATACACGAGCGGTGCCCAAGCAGGCTTGTATTGATTATTTGGTCGCACAGAGAATGGGAATGGTTGACAATAACGACTGTACGTTGCCTCCAAGAGTAGAAGAGAATAATTCAGATTCAGATGATCAGGAAGGTCCAAATGGCTGGCGTGATATGCAGGAATTTGACGATGAGGTAAATCGATATTACTTAGAAGAAGCAACCTACGACAATGATAATACAGTCAAAGGAAAAGTAGACGATGATCGGGGAATGGCACCGATGGGGAAACGAGATCGCGAATACAGCGATAATAATGGAACGAATCCTAAAACAGGTCAAAAATACGCGAAAGGTAGAAGAGGAGAAATGAGGGAAGATGTAATTCGCTACTTAAATAGCTATTCTACCGACAAGGAGTCCAAAGATTTATTGAGAGATGCGGTTCGCGGTGAAGGAGATTATTGCATGGATTTATGTTTCCCATTATCCTATTTACGTATCCCAATGTTAAAAGCTAAAAGAGGAGGAGGAATACGGGTAAAACGCGTAATGTTTTATGATGAAGGTATTGAAAGCGGAGATGAAGCACTGTATGGAACTGAATATGATTATGTGAAAGAAGATGGGACCTCAAGTGGAATAGCGACAAATGAACCTCAAGTTGGAAGAGAAGAAAATGCGTTGGTAAGCTTAGTTGCAAGGTATGAACAATCATTGTTTAGTAAACTAGTTGCCGGAAGATATCAGCAAGAATTTGAAGGGCCTATTGGAGAATCTTTGATGCCTTCAGCGACAGTAGGACATTCCAGAGTGGTGGTTCATAATATATATAGACAAGAGCATGATCCAATTGCAAGTCCGGACCAATGGCTACAAGACAATCGTTCTCTGGGTGGATTTATGGTCTATGAATATCATACCGCAGATGAATATCCTATGAATGAAAGTACGCGGTTTCCGCTACTGGGCGAAACGGATGAAGGTGAAAAAGCCGTAGATTATACGGATGTGACTGAAAACAGAAAAAGAGATTGGTTGCCACTTCCTCTAGGATTTATCAATATCAATATCAAAAAAGAATGGGCCACGCAAGGATATAATTTCATCATACATAATCGCCATGGAGAAATTAAGAAGCAATTGTCTTATTCAGGTGTGTATCAAAAAAACAAGGCAATAGCAGATTATCCATTAATTTCAAGTTCGGTCTTTGAATACTTTGAACCAGGAGAAGAAATAAATTTGATTGATGATAATGGCAATGTAGTAAAAGGATTACCTGGGAAAGAAATGGATATAGCCATGGAATCCAAACAAGTTAAACAAACTACAAGCGACTTTACGCTGCCGTTTACAATTGGATTAATGATCGCGGGTGCGCCTCCTTACGTAGGTGTTACTGTTGGATTAGGATTTACCTATTCTTATTCCAATAAAAAAATGAGTACTCATTTAACGTCGAAATTAACCAGATATCCTACCATCCTAAAATCAACAACCACGATTAATGATGGAGTGCAAACGTATCAGGAAAATTTGGCTTTTGACAAGGCCACCGGTAAACCAATTCTTACCAAGGCATATGATGAATACGACGGAGAACTTTTAGCCCGTTCTAATAGAGCAGATAATACGGGAGCAGGAGTTGAACATGTAGGTGCTTATTATTCATTAAGGATCCCCGCTCATTTGAAGTATGCAGGATTAAGACAAAAGACAACTGATGAAGCCAATGCAGCTGATTATACCAATGAGTTAACATTAGGTGCAGGAAACATTGTAACCTACGGAGAAAAAGCCAATCCTATGGATTATTTATCCTCTACGGTTAGCATTTTCGATGTATTTGATGCAGACCAAAGTACCGAACCTTCTGTAAGTGGGAATTGGGTGTTTGATGATTTACAAAAAACGGTCATCATGTCAGATGCGCAAACATTTGGTCAATTTAATTTTGGAACAGGCTGGTATCCAAGGACGACAGTTGTTACAGGAAACACCGCTAATGCAAAATGGCGTCCTTACCAAAGTTACGCATTCAAAACAGATCGAACCACTTCCCATCATGCGCTACCTGAATTTACGGGAGCAGAAGATCAACGAATTTATAATGCCGGTACATTCCAAACATTTGATATGTTCGATTATGATGATCCGGCCAATAATGGAGATGAATGGATCAAGGTGAATGAAGTGACTTTATATTCTGAACATGGAGAAGCTTTAGAAGAAATAAACGCATTGGATATTTACTCCGCAGCAAGGTTTGATGGTGTAGAGCGACTGCCTTCTATGATAGCTGGAAATGCCCGATACAATGAAATAGGTTATCGAAATTTTGAAGGGACAGGATCTGTAGATAATATGGGACATTCTGGATCGTATTGCGAACAATTTACCAATTCTGCAATCTTGTTTTCTACCGTGTCCGTTACGGATGCTTCACTGGCAATGGTTTGGTTACGAAACGATCAGGTTGATTTAAAAGGAAATGTAACGATAGGCGGGGTAAATGCCGAGCGAATTGCACAAACTGGAGAGTGGGAATTATATACTGCACGAATTACAAGTGGAGGAAGTATCGTTGTACAATCTGGTACTGCTACCACCACGTATATGGATGATGTTCGAATTCAACCATATGATTCAGAGGCTAATTGCTATGTTTATGATGATTTATACCGCTTGGTAGCTTCATTTGACGATCAGCATTTTGGCATGTATTACGAATATAATCCAGAGGGTAAATTAGTTCGAAAACGAATCGAGACGGAAAGAGGATTTATGACCATTCAGGAAACACAATACAATACGCCATCGGAAAAACAATGAGATTAAATGTAATCATATTATTTGTGGGAATTAGCCTTGCATTGTGCGCTCTGTCAAATGTTGGATGGGCACAAGCGAATCAGAAATCGAATGAGGTCTGCAAGGAAGAAGTACGTGCAATTTATAAAGTACATACAGCCAATACAGATGCCAAGGCAAGTAAAACGGTCTCCTATAACTACACCACTAAAGTAGACTACACTGCAAAAGATGCACCAATACTTGCTCCTATTAAAACTTCAGTAGTTAGTGGAGCAGGAAATGTTATTTATCGGAATTCCATGGCTGAAATGTATCAGGATCAGAAGGAGGTAATTGTGGTAATGCATATTTCAAGAGAAATATATAGAGCAAATGTGGCAAACAATGGCTTTAAAGCAATGGATCCAAATCAGACCTTGCAAATCATTGATAAAGTCATCGAAATTTCAACGGTCGTAGAATGTGTCGTGGAATCGAATGGAAATAAGAAGGTAGTGTTGCAAGTTCCGTCGAACCTACAAGGTGGGTTAGAGGTAAAACAACTTACTTTTTGGTATGATGCGAAAAATAAAAGTGTAAAACGGATTTTGATTAAATATCCGGAAAAACACCAAATTAACTATGTGATGAATTCTTTTTCAGAATTCAATGAAAAAGCCCGATTGGATATGAAATCGGCTTCTTCTAAAATTTACGATAAAAACAATAATCTGTTGCCGAAATACAGCGGTTATCAAGTAATTGATCAGAGAATATAATATGATTGCGAAGAGATTGAAATTCATAAGTGCGCTTGCCTGCTTGTTGTTGGCACCGTTTTTTACCAACGCTCAATTAAACCAGGGAGGGGTGGAAATCTTTGATATTGCCAAAGTAAAATCTACTTTGTCTGCGAATTATTCAGAGGTTGAAACTGAAATTGCCGGAGCAGGAGGGGTGAGCTATACACAAGCTTTTACATTGAATAAAGCGGCTCATTTTGCAACCTACGGAGCCAATAAAAGAGTGATTTCGGCGAAATTATTTGTGCAGGTATATTATGATAAAGTACTACTTAATGGAGCTAGTCCTATGGTTTCTAATGTTTCGTTATCGGCATTAGACGCTTCATCCACGCCAATATCTTCTTTTTTTAGTGAACCAATGCCGATCGCATTTGCAATTAGCGATGTTACTCCAAAGCAATTGTTTTACAAGGATATAACGTCCCAAATAAATAATGTGGAAGAATTTGTAGTAACTTTTCGAAGTACGGCTCCTTCACTAATTCCTCTTGGTTTGAATAGAGATGATTTAAAGGTGGAAATGTGGTATGAAATCGAGTATGGTTTGGATGTCGTCGCTACGGCACTGCCAATATTTCATTTATATCCTAATCCCTCTGCCTTTGGAAACCGAAATGTGAGTTTTAAGTGGAATCACATTACATCATCTAATAAAACCACAGAATACGTACCAGGATATGAATTTCAAATGATTCGGGTGTTTAATGAAGATCCGACGCTGTTGGATGAGGATGTGGACGGAATGAAAGGGGATATTGATTGGTCCAAAGCAATGAAATTTAATATTGAAAACCGAGATCATATGTTTCAAGCTTTTGGTTCCATTCCAATTACGGTTTCAGAAGGAAAAGGAATGTATGTGTGGAGAGTTCGACAGGTTGGGAACTATTACGAGGGCTTTTTTGCAAACGATAAAAACTACGGAAGTTGGTCACATTCTACCCCTGACTTTGACATAGCGAATATTCAAAACCCAGCAGAATACGGTTTCTTTTACTTAAATGATCCAGATTACGATAAAAACTGGATTTACAGTCGAACGTTTTCTGAGGAAAATAAGACTAGTGAAAGTATGGGATATGCAAACAAGTTGTTGCAACGAAAGCAAACTCAAACCTATTTACCAAGCAATGGAGAAACGTTCATATCTCAGAGTATCTATGATTATAAAGGAAGAGCGGCTGTAAATACATTGCCAGTTCCAAAGGGGACTTCGGATGGAATTACCCAATATCAAGACAATGTGTTTAATAATACAAGTGGGAATGTGTACCGAGATCGGGATTTTGATAAAACAACAGTTGATCCGATGCAAGGCAATGTACACACGAATTATTATCAAAATAATAGCACCAATGCCATCGGTAATGCAGATGGATTTCCAATGACGGTAGCGCGTTTTACCAATGATGGAACAGGTCGTGTAGCGGAAGAATCAGGTGTAGGAGCTACACATAGAATTGGGCAAGGTCATACTGTGGAATATGACTATGGTCTGTCGGGAGATGAAGAATTGATTCGGGTTTTTGGGGATGAAGCCCCGAGAGGAGATCGGATTAAGAAAACGGTTGTATACGATCAAAATGGAGTAGCTACAGTTACCTATACCAATTTTGAAAATAAGGTGATCGCAACGGCACTATCATCAAGCGATCAAACGACCCAATTTGACGATGATGGATTAATGGGAGATGATTTTTCTGTGCAAGATGTATTGCAAACCAACTTTGAAGATGCCAACGGAAATTATATTAGTACGAAACGAATGGCAATTACACAATGTACTCCATTGACGATCACCTACGATGGACCATCTGGATTTGCTGAAATTTGTGGAGTGGATGCAGAGATTGATTGTGAGTACGATCTTAAGATCACTATTCATAATTTGAAAGATGCCTCAAAGTCAATCACTACAAATCGGGTTAGCACTATCACAGCGTCATCTTTTGTGGCGTCTGACTTTTATTATTTGGAAACATTTAACACAAATAAAACCGCGTATGTACAACCAATTTGTCCCAATGTTCCAACTGGAACGACTTTACGATTGGAGCAAGGAAGTTATTTGATTGAGAAACGAATTATTCCAGTCAAGGCAAATGCTCAAGCAACGGTTGATGCAGCTGTTTCAACTATTAAACAACGCGTACAGCGTGTAGCTGATCAATTGATCGATGACTTAAATGAAATTGAAAATGAGCAAGACTACAATGATTTTGTGGATGACAAAGCCTGCCTGATATATAAATATGTTACTTGGACAGAAGTAATCGATGGAGTACCAGTGGATAAGTGGGATTATGTTTCTGTGAAATGCGAGGACATAGTTGGGTACGACTACAATGCAGATGGAAGATTTAAATATGATGGAACGAACTTTAAAACCTACTTTCCAAATAGAATCTTATCTCCAGAAGAATGTGATATTACTGAGTTGAATTATTTTGACTTTGATAATACACCAACACTTAGTTTAGAACCAGAATTTTTACATTTCGCTAAATGTCAGGGAGACATTTTGGTTTATACTCCAGCGCCAACGCTGGATCAACTTTTCACCACAATGCACATTACGTCAGAATGTTGTGATATGCACATTCCAGTCATTTATATGCCTGATTTGGCTTGTCCACATTTAGGAAAAATGCGGGAGTACATGACGAATTATACCTCCGCTTCCAACGATGCAACAGCCTTGGAGGACGTATATGATACACAGTTTTATTTCTCCAGTGGAATCGTAACTAATACGGATGGTTTTGAACATTTTGATCTAGGTTTTTCCAGTTACATGTTCACGTTGTTCAATGGTCTGGGATTATTAAAAGATGCGAATGGAGATCCAATTATAGTAGATCCGGCAAATGTTTCTGAAGAAAATAAAATGGGCGTAACACTGGCGGACATTAATCATTCTTCCATACCTGTAGCGGATCAAAATGCAATTAAGTTATCGATGTGGGAATTTTTGCAGGCATCTGAAGATTCCAGAATTACGATGTTTTTACCGATGGATAACTCCTTGGATTTGGTGAATTATGGAACGGCTACGAATTCGTTGACTTGGGATAAAACGGAATACTTGGCAAATTTCGATCAGTACATTCGTGATTTAGATGAAATGGTCTACCATATGATTAACGATCGATACAGGGATAATGCAGAAAACCTTATCTACGATGAACAATATGAGTGTGAAGATGTGATGGGATGTTGGCAGGGAGCCTTACAGACCGTTATCAATGCGAAACTAAATATTGATGTGGATGATTTTAGTGTAACTGATCCGATAGGTGAAATGAACAAAGATGATGAGGTTGAATTTGAAATTGATGATGAGAAGATAAAAGAAGCCGTTGATAAAGCATTTGATGATATGACTTTTGGATGGTTTCTGAAAATGTTTGGAAAAAAGAAACGAGAAGAAGCAATCGAAGATGCTGTGGATGAAGCGGAAGCTTCGGTATATGGGGCAATCGACGCGTTGGACGCCAGCGGTACCGGAGGTGTCGATGCAGAATTTAAAAACGTACCTCTCTTAATGGATATGTTTTTTGATTGCGCAGGATTAAAATTAGCTCGGGTATTAAATACGACTGGTGGAGGAGACTATGCATGTACTGGAGCCCTATTTGGATCCGAATCCGATTTTACGAATTTTCAGGTTAATGATAATATTACTTATGGAACTGGTGGAAATGAGGATACGGAAGGATATGGATATGCGTATGATCAAAGAGACCAAAGTTTATGGAACGGTGCAGGGGTAGACAAGGACAAGTTTGAAAGAATCTATGCATTCAAATATTACTTGTATACAAAGGGGCTACAAGCAGGTTGCGAAATTAATTACTGTTTTTGTCCTGGAGACCCTGTAAACTGTACACCTCCAGCTGGATTAGATTTATGTGTCGAATATGAATCTAGTGTTGAATGTGAGAATTCTTCTCATTTCAAATGGAACTTTATCGAGCGGGAAAATTTTCTGAACTGTGTAAAAAAAGACCTTGGAAATATTGTTAATCCAGCTCAAACGGTAGATTATCAAGATATGACCTGCGCCGATATTACGGATGGTACAATCACACTGGATATGTTGCATACCGCGGTGTTTTCGGATGTCTCGATGGTTGGTTGTGGGGGATCACTTTCAGGATGTACCTTTTGTCCTTCATTGCTGCAAGGAAGTTGTGGTCCATGTATTTCCGCATTTGATGTGTTAATGGCAGGAGCACCGTTTAATATTACCAATTCAACGGTAATAGACGATGCTTTCAGAGCAGTTACGGATGCGAAGACAGCCTATGTCTTTCCAGTTTGGCATCCTTTATATGGAATTACGTTGCCAAATGGAAGTTCACATTACGAATATTTGTTAGGTAAAACAAAATGTGAAATCATTCAGGATCTGTACTGGGGACGGAATACAAATGATGTGATTGAATTTATTAATAATCTTAACGGCGGGTATGTTACCTGGCAGGACATTGATAGTGAAACGCAGCAAAAAGAGGATGAATGCACGAACGTGTGTAATTCGAAAGAACCATTGTATAAGCAAAAAGTAACAGAAATGTTCGAGGCGAACTGTTGGACTTTGGTTAATAGTACCTGTACAGAGTATCAGAATTGGGAAGTGCCAGCAGAAGATGTTACTAAAATAGCAACGACATTGGTAACCCAATGCAAATCAATGTGTAAACTTGAGTTTGTAGCTGCGCAAAGTAAGGAGTGCTATGATTGTGATCGAGATCCGATAACCAATAATCCAAAACAATATGTGGAAGTATATCAAGGAAGTCCCGAAGAATTACGACGTTGGAAAGCCGTAATGGAAGGGCATTTTAAACTGGATATTACGAGTTGGTGTACTCCTGGGACTAAGACGTTTGATCAAAATATTAATCCATACAATGACATAGTAGTAGATAATAATGTTGTACGCCAATATTATAAGTGTGCTCCATTATTGGAAACCGATGACTTGGGGAATACTACTAATCTGGATTATGATGCAAACAACCTTACTCGATGTAATGCTGAGGTGCAGGACGACGGGGTTACACCAGGTCAACTGAATAGTAATACCATATTCAATGCGGATTCGGATGGAGATGGTGAAGATGATCAATCGGATGTAATCAATGTACCGGTTACGGCCCCTCATTGATAAACGAAATAATAGAGACAAGAAAAATAAGATAGGTAATAGGTTCGACGACAAAGTTTTAGAGATAGAAAAATGTTAAAAATGAATATATACAAGAAACTAGTAATTCTAAGTGCATTTATGGGGGTTTCCATTTTAGTTAATGGGCAAGATGGAGTCTTGATTAATGATGCAGCAAGTTCTACTACTGCGCCAGATCCTTCAGCAAAGTTGGAAGTAGAGTCTACGACCCAAGGGGTATTAGTACCTAGAATGACAGCCGCGCAAAGGGGAGCAATTACAGGAGCAGGAGGAGGAAATCCAGCTACTGGATTGTTGGTTTATCAAACCGATGCACCAAATGGATTTTGGTTTTTTGATGGAGCAACTTGGGTAGCTTTATCTGGAGGAACTTCAGCATCTTCTCCATGGCGAGTTGGTGCCGCAGGTACAGGAACGATAGAAGCGGATCATACTCCAGTAGGTAATATCTTTGGTATCATAGCTTCCGGGGATTATGCGTTAGCACATGGCTTTGGAACGGGGGCATCTGGGTTTGCATCACATTCTAAGGGATATGCAACACGAGCTTTAGGAATTGGAGCACACGCGGGTGGAGCTGGACATGTACCATTTAACAAAGATGGCACATTTAACTTTTCCAGTGCTGTCTTTGCTGAAGCCGGTGGAGCAATCTCTTTTACGCATTTTGGACTGTTAAATACTGTCACTACAAATCAAGGAGCGTACTCTGATTTTTCCGCCATTTTGGGAGGAGTAAATCATAATATCCCAGCTGGGTCAGATAATTCTGCCATACTGGGAGGTGCCGGAAATACAATCAACACTGGGTCGAACAATTCTGTAGTTCTAGGTGGTGTAGGCTTAACAGCAGATCAGTCTAACACAGCATTTGCACAAGAATTAAGGTTTCCTGGAAATCCTACGGCAAAAACGACATTAATAAGCGTTTCAAATTCAACTGCAGGTATTACTCATAATGATGATCCGGGCTTCAACAATATTACACTTCAAACCAATCTTGCTAATTATAATGAAGGTACCGTTGATGTTTCCGCTGGTTATATCAACATGTTGAGCACAAATCCGGCAGGTTATGGTTGGTATTCCGCATTTGAAAACCCGGAGAACGCGAACATTGGATATTTTGTACAGGCATATGACGATGCAACACCTGCAATTTCTACTGCCTCACCGGATGGTAGGCCAATTATTCGAATAACAGATACAAGAATTGCATCTCAAGCTTCCAATGATATTGATGCATATTCTGGAAGCTTTTTAGCAAGAAATGCGATGCTAAATGCTGGTGTGATGAATTCTATGGTTATAGGAGGAACAGGCTTAATCGCAGATCGATCTAATTTTGCCTTTATGCAAAATCTGGAAGTTCAAAATGGTATGGCTTATTACAATGGGACAGCTTGGAGTGGAAATTTAAAAGACGCAGAAGGATATGTGGATGAAGGAAATGACTTAGCGGCAATCAACGAAGCCGGATCAAATGTGCTTGTTACAAAGGGTTGGGTAGAAGATTATCATACCAATAACGGTGGAGGTGCGGCATCTAATCTTGAAGCAGTATTAAGCGTGGGTAATTGGACTGCTGATGGTCAGGTCATTGCTGCTGAGAATGGAATTGGAAGTTTGAATTTAAGAGATCAGGCAGATGGGAATGTGTCACTTTCTTCTGGAAATCAAATGAAGTTTCAGGCGAGACAAGGAGCATTTGGAGCAAAGGCATCTTTAGGACTATATACAGAAAGTTCGATTAGTTGGGGAGTTTCTGATGCATCGAGTCAAGCGGCTTTAGGAACAGATGTAATTAAAATTGGTCTTGCTCCTTTCACTACAGACGGGGCAACGCTTAAGACGGGTGTAGCAATATCTACGCAGGGAGTAACGTATGGAATTGCATATAATTCGGTAGCACTAGGGGGGCATAATTTGGTTCCTAATAAGTCTAATTATGCTTTTGCAGAGAATTTGGAGCTTCAAAATGGTCTGGCATATTATAATAATGTTGCAGGTGTTCTGAATGACTATTCAGGAAATAATATGACGGCAATTTATGATGCACCTGCAAATGTATTAGTTACAAAAGAATGGGTACAAGACTTTCATGCAACCAATACTAGTGCCGGAGCAAACTTATGGGCCGTGGGAGCAGGGCAAAGTTCTCTAAAAGTGAATAATGGAGAAACGTTTGCAGCGGGTACTTATGCAATTGCAACAGGAAGAAGAACGGCGAGCAATGGTTTTGCTTCCTATGCGGGTGGAGGTGTCCCAACTTCAGGATTTGGCGCATTTCATGTGCACAATTTAGTAGCTTCCGGAGCTATGTCATTTGCACATTTTAAATATTCATTTGATAATCCTTCTCCAACAGCAATAGGAGCTTATGCCGATTACTCGGCAATCCTAGGTGGTTCAGATCATAATATTGAAATAGGTGCAGATAATTCAGCAATACTTGGCGGAAGTAACAATACCATGACAACGACGGCATCCAACTCGGTTATTCTTGGTGGAGATGGAATTTCTGCAGATCGAGCAAATACTGCTTATACTGAAAATCTAGATGTTCAAGGTTCTATTTTCCTTGTTCCTAGATTAACAACTTCAGAAAGGAGTGCACTTTCGGGTGCTAATTTGGTAGAAGGAATGATCGTTTATGATACCGATTTGAAAAAGCACATGGGATATGGTGTGAATGCTAATGGAAATACAAACTCTCCACTTCAATGGAGAGAATTGTACTAAAATAAATTTTTCTAAAGAACAACCTTAGATAAATATGATCCTAAGTCGTAGAAATATACATAAGATAAAATGTGCTGTTACATTACTTCTTTGCCTATCAATAGGGCAAAATATGGAGGCACAATCCAATCTTGTCAATAATGGAGCGAGCAATAAGCTGCATGTTACAGGTACCACCAATTTGAAGGTGTTTGGAAGCGTAATTAATAATGCGGGAGCAAGTGTGAATAATGAAAGCAGCATTTATATTACCGGTGACTTAGATAATCAAGCGACTTTTTTTAATGATTATGTTTCTTCGGGGAAAAGTGAAGTTGTTTTTGAAAGTGGACAGCAGCAAGACATCAAACTTGGTCAGGATGTAGCATTTAGTAGTGCGGTTTTTAATAATACCAGCGCACAAACCAATGATGATATTACCATTAATAATAATATCGTTATTGAGGATTGGGGGATTTTTAAGCAAGGAATTCTTGCTCCACAAAGCGGCACGGTAACATTTGATTTTCACGGGCAGTCAACGGATAACACGACTTATCCTTCAAGTTTTAGTTATGTAGAAGGACCAGTTTATAAAAATTTACAATGTAGTAGTAAAGGGTGTAGTTCTCCCAATGGTTTTACGTTTCCAATTGGGAAACAAGTATCAGGAATAAATCATTATAAGCCACTTAAAATTAAGCATTCCGGCGGCACTTTTGGGTTGATAAATAGCACTTCTAGTGCAGAATATATAAATGGACAAAGCCCCAACCATCCGTCGAACGGAGCAAGTGCAAATGCTTCTATCGCACAAGTAAACTCATGTGAATATTGGGACCTCGGAATTGGAGCGGGAGGATTATTGTCTCCCTTCCAATATCAAATAGGATTAGACATTAATGCAGGTCCTTGTGCAAATTCCTACGCCCAACCTATTATTGTAGGATACAGCGCTTCAACCAATACTTGGATCAATTTTGGAGGTGTAGTTGTAAATACACCAGACGGAAGACAAATGGTTGAAATGATCAACCCGATTGGCCCGGATGGAGTTGGAATAACAAGTGATATCACCCAAGTGACGATTGGAGAACAAGCGGTGCTGTGTAATACCGTGGTGAGTAATACGAATGATAGCGGTCCTGGATCATTAAGAGATGCTATTAATTGTGCCAATACCACACCAGGAGTTCAAACAATTACATTTGATTTCCCGAATTTTTGTGCATTTAGAGGAGCGCAACCTCCTCCACCGGTTATTACGTTAACTTCGCCTTTACCTACCATCATTGAAGCCGTAAATATACTGGGAGTAGCACCGTCTACTGGTTTTGGAGGAAGAAGCAATGGAATCGATATTGATGGTTCCGCACTTTCAGGTGGATCTGGTCTACGCTTTGCATTTACGGTAAATCCAAATTCGGGTGCAGTGAGTGAAATTGCGGGATTGAATATTTATAATTTCCCTTATTATGGTTTCGATGTTCGAAGTGATTACGTAAATCTTAGTTTTTGTAACGCAGCGAATAATACCAATGCTCAGGTGATTTACCTAGATTGTGATCAAGGAGAGGTAGAATATTGTCAAATTGGGTTAACCAGTTTTTTTACGGTTGCTTTTCCCGTGGATTGCCCTTTTTATAATGAAAACTTCCTTCCGAGCACGAATTCTGCACATGGATTATTGATTAGTGGGGCGACGAATATTAATGCAACAGGAAATGTAGTTGCAGGGAATCCTAAAGATGGTATTCGACTGGTACGTTCTACTTCTAATGTAGAGTTGAATGGTAATAGGATTGGATTTACATTGACTTCATCTGGATTTAGAGTGTCTCCTCCAGCAATTTATTCAAATCAAGATGGGATCGAAATCACCAATGGTTGTACAAATGTAAACGTTGATGAAAACATAATAGGAGGAAATACAGGAAGAGGAGTATATGCGCATAATAATACAAGTACAACCATCACAAATAATTGGATTGGAGGTTGGCTCCAGTTTAGCGTATTTCCTTCTGGGGGTAATTTTAGGTCAATGCCGAATCAAAAACAAGGTATTATCATAGCAGATGGAATTAATGCTTCTGTTAGTCCATATAACAAACTAATTGAAGGGAATACGATCGTCGAAAATGGTTTACAAGGAATCTTACTTAACTATTCTGAAAATGTCAAGATTGTCGGGAATTATGTGGGGGTCTATTTTGATAACTTGAATGTATCCACAATTGGAAATCAAATCAAATCTGCAGGAAATGGGAATCAAGGGATCAATACGAATACTTGTTCCAATATTGAGATTGGAGAATTTGACAATGGAAATTACATTGGAGATAATGCAAACAATGGAATTTACCTTTTACGGGGAGATAATTTTAGTGTGAAATATAATATCATTGGAAATAATGGATCGCCAGTCACCATTGGTGGAAGTGGTACATTACCAAATGGTGTTCATGGACTTTACACAAAAGATATAAATGGAAGTGTACAAAATGAAGTCTTGAACAATGTGATTGCAGGGAATTCGAAAGTTGGAATTCGTATGTTGAATTGTTCCAACTGGTTGGTTGATAACAATCGAATTGGTGTAGATGAAGACCCTGCTCAAATCGTAGCTGCAACCGGTTTACCAGCATTGGTTCCCAAGCCGAACGGTACTTATGGAGTATATGTAAGTACAGGACATGATTTGACATTTTCAAACAATATCGTTTCCGAAAATTTAAACATTGGGATGTACCTTACTCAGATTGAGGATGTGTTAGTCAATAATAGTCGGGTAACTAATAATGCTTATGGAATCAATGTTTCCAATGGAGCGGCTGCTTTTAATGCGACGCAGGATGTTGTAATTAGAGACAATGATCTATCCTTTAACGGAGGCTATGGTATTTATACCAATAAATCCAGATTTACTGCAGCAAGTTTGATTATTCGAAATAACGAAGTAAATGATAACGGAAAACAAGGACTAAATACGTTCCAATCAGAAGGAGTAATTGTGGATGAAAACCGCTTTTTGCGAAATGGGTTATATGGAGTTTTAGAACAAAAATCTTCCCACTTTGAATTTACAAAGAATACGATCAATCAAAATGTACGGCAAGGAATGTACTTATTTGGAAGTTCAGATAATATGATTTCTGATAATTATATTGGTACGGATGAACTACTTGCTCCAGGTTTAGGGAACGGAGAGTATGGGATCTTAATCAAGCAATATAGTACTACAGATGGTGCCGTTCGAAATCAAGTAATTGATAACCATATTTACTACAATGGTTTTGACGGAATTCGAATTACAGAACCCAATGCGCAGCCAGTAGATTTCAATTATGTGCAATGCAATAGCTTCTTAGGAATAGGAGCAAATTACCAGGCAATAGCTCTTGCAGATGCAAATCCAGGAACAAATGAAGGAGTAGTGCCTCCGGTAATTACATTTGCAGATGGAACAACAGGAGATGTAGCTGGAACAGCATTGCCAGGCGAAATCATTCAAATCTATAAAATAGCTACAGGCGGAAACGACCAAGAAGCAGAGGAATGCATTACCGCAGCAAATTCAATTGTTACCGATGGTTCAGGGAATTGGACGACCACATTAGGGACTGGAATATTTAGTAATTCACCTGGCGATCGATTAGTGGCAACAGCAACGACTTCTTCAACTCCAGTAGGAAGTACATCAGAATTAAGTGCAGCAATTACGGCGGCACCTTGTCCAATACCTACGATCGTATTTGCGGGTACGGATCCTACTCAAAATCAGTTTTGTGAAACGGACCTAGTTGGGAGCCCACTTACGTTTAGCAGTGGAAATAATGCAAATGTAGATACTTACGAATGGCGATTATTACAAGGAGGAAATGATGTTTCGCCTTCAGTGACGTTGACAGGAACTTCGACTTCTGTTCCGGATTTTGTGATTGCGCCAGGAGCAGGGACGTATACTGTTCGATTAACTTTGAGTAACTCAAGTGGTTGTGTTCGGATTGATAATCGAGTGATTACAATCTGGGGAGAAGTAATTGCAGCCTATTCAATGCCTTCTGATATCTGCTCAGGAGAGACAGTTGATTTTGATAACACAAGTACAGGGCCGATACAAAATTATAACTGGACTGCCGATGGCGGAATTTTTGGAACGATTACCACCTTTACAGGACAAGATCCACAAAACATAAGTTTCGCTACAATAACAAGAGATATAAACCAGAATATTACCTTGGAAGTATCTAATGGAGGATGTTCCAGTTCAGTGGATCATGACCTTAAAGTACATCCGTTACCAGTAGTTACGATAGCAAGTACGGAAGGCACGGGGTGTAATAATCCTAACAGTAGCGATGGAGAAGTGTATTTTACGCTCAGAGACCACCATCCATTAGATTGGTTGTTAGATGGGGTAACTCCTGCATTAGGAACGAATCTAACTCCAATATTTCCGAGTTTGGTAGTGAATCAAGAAATTACGGAATTTGACGGGACAGCTCTTAGAGCTGGAAGCCATACGATTACGACAAATAGTGTATTTACCGCAACGGATGGAGCTGCGATGTCTTGTTCAAGTACGAAACCGTTTACAATTCCTTATGAAGGGATTGTGTTAACATCTTGTGCGAAGTTTGCCCGATGTACGGCAACAGAAGAGTTGACAGATGTTGAAAATTATGGAACCATTGAATTCTCAGTTAACGCCGGAGGTCGTTTTGTTACGGAAGGAGGATTTTATACCTATAAAGTAACAGACTTAAGTGGAGGTGATGTGTATGATGCTTTAGGAAATTTATTACAGCAAAATACGAACGTTGCCGGAGGAGTGCCATTGGATGCGACCGCTGATTCATATAGTTTCAATTATATTCCAGGAGGTACCTACTTGATTACGGTAGAACATTATCGATACATGGATTTGGATAATAACCCAATTACACCATCTGTTTTAACGAATTATTGTTCGCACACAAATACGCTTAGAATTAAACTACCGACACTTGCTCTGGGTGTACCCAACAAAAATTATTTTTGTATGGGAACAACGGCTGAAGTAACACTTACTCCAAGTATTCAAACCACCACATCCGGTTGTCAACCCTATTATCCAACCAATAGTTTTACGGTTACATTAACTTCATCTAATGGATTTAATGAAACGTATACGGGCGATTACGATGTGCAAACTTCTTCATTTACGAACGGAGATTTTCCACAAGTTCTAGATTTGGAGGAAGGTACATATGATTATGCAATAACAGAAAGTGTATATGGATGTAGTTATTTTGGTAACTTCAAAGTAATAGGTCAACCGCTTACCCTAACAGTAAGTACAGAAGATGAAAAATGTTATGACGATCCAAATGACGGAAGTGCGATTGCGAATTTATCTGGATATAGTGGGACGCAGGCTACTTATAATTGGTATGATGCAGGAGGAAGTCAAATTCCAAATGAATCCTTATCTGAAATATACGAATTGGACGGACGTGGAAATGTCGATTATGAAGTTGAGGTGGTTACGGCAGAAGGATGTACTACTGCATTGGTGCCTTTTACCATTCACGAACCAACCGATTTGCAAATCACGCATGCTACCACGACTGAAGGAGAATGCATAATTTTTGGTAATTCTGGAGCAGTTTTTGGAGGAACAGCTGGATACTACGTATATGCGGTAAAAATTGAAAATGCGGATGGTAATTCGGTAGGACCCTTGACCGCTGGTTCAGCTGCAGCGGCAGGTGATGGAAGTTATACAATAGATCATTTAACTCCTGGATTATATGAAGTGTATGCAGTCGATGCGAATGGATGTCGGGCTGATTATACAGGTACGGTTCAGGTTATCGCACCGGATCGGGATTTAAGAGAATATAATGTGTGTTTAACATGGTTTACGATTCCTGAGGAAGAAGAAGAGCCACCTACGCCTCCGGTTATCACGGTTACGGTGGGTGAAATTGCCCAATCAATTCAGGATCAGGTATTGAAGTGCGAAGAAAATGCACAATATGCAGCAGAATCAATTGTAGAAGAAGCATGTTATGATGTGAATTCATTTTCGGATAAACTGACGTTGGAATATCCACTAAACTACAATCACTATACACTTTATTATTATGATCGTGCAGGTGATTTAGTATCTACCATACCACCTGCTGGTGTGGAAGCAATGTTGGAAGTACATGAGACAAATGGTCAGGAAATTGGATCAGTATTAACTTCGATCGACCCTGCGCCATCCAATGACTATTTATATCCAAAATATAATAAGTATTTATTAGACAATTATCCTGTTACCGGGGAGTCATACGCCTTCCCTTATGAATATGAAAATGTAGCCACAGGTGATGTAGGATACAAAACATACTATACGTATAACACATTAGGTCAGTTGACACATCAACGAACACCAGATGGAGCAAAAACTGACTTTTTATATAATGACCTTGGGCAACTTCGTTTCTCTCAAAATGCTGAACAGGTGCTTGTGAACTCTAACAAAGACGAAGAGTACTCCTATACAAAATATGATAATTTAGGTAGAATATACGAAGTTGGACAGGCACATGAAAGCGATTTTTCAGATATAGAAAACTCGAATTTGGCTGCATTAAATTCAGGTCAAGATATGCCGTCTGACGTAGCTAGTACATCAGAAGAAACGAGAACAACCTATACAACACCCGCTTCAGTTGATTATTTTGGTCAGCCTCAGAGACATTTACGTAACAGGATTTCTCAAACGTTTAGCAATAATTTAAATGGGAGCGTTTCAACTACTTATTATAGCTACGACCCACATGGAAATGTAGAGTGGTTAGTTCAGGATGTTCCTGGTTTGGGTCGTAATTATATCGCATATGACTATGATTTGATTAGTGGAAATGTAAAACAAGTACGCTACAATGAAGGATTACCAGACCAGTATTTTCATAAATATGTTTATGATGAAGACAATCGTATTACGGATATGCTGACATCCAAAGATGGAATTTGTTGGGAAAATGATGCGCATTATGAATATATGCCACATGGACCATTGGCAAGGGTTACTCTGGGAGAACATAATCTTCAAGGGATGGATTATGCCTACACAATTCATGGATGGTTGAAAGGAATTAACAGTGTCCAAACGAAATTATTGGATGATAATTCGATCATTACGGATGTGAATTATGGAAATCTAAATTCGAGTGAAGAAACGGCAGCGGACGTATTTGGAATGTCTCTTAGATATTTTAATGGTGATTTTGGGAATTCCAATGTAGCGAGTTTTAATAGTGAACTTACCGCTGCATCGGGAAGAGAGATGTTTAATGGAAACATTTCCACTTGGTCCAGTGTAATTGCGGACCCGGTTTCACCAACTACTGAAAATGGAAGAAGAAAATCGGCATATCAGTATACCTATGATCGATTGAACCGACTGAAAAATGCAAAATATAATTATTACAGACAGCTTCCGACTTCCTTTGTCCCTACATTTAATCCAAGTACGGACTATGGGGTGGCATTGACCTATGATCGGAATGGGAATATCGAAACATTGGATCGAACGGCGTTTACAGATAAGACAGGTTTGATCAGTGATGGAATCATTCATGGAAATAATATGGATCATTTTACCTATCATTATCCAACAGAATCGAATCAGTTGGATTGGGTGAGTGATGTAGCGTATTCAGCCACAAATTCCATGGGTGATAATGATCCTGCTCTGAATTGGGATGACATTAAAGCCACACAAGCAGCAGGAAATTATTCCTATGATGCAATTGGTAATTTGGTCACAGATGTAGATGAAGACAAGGAAATCACTTGGAATGTATATGGGAAAGTAGCAGAAGTAGGCCCAATTGGAGGGGGGGCTTCGATTGCCAACAGACGGCTTGTTTTTACTTATGATGCGTCTGGAAATCGTATTCGCAAGGACGTCTTTAATGGGATTCCGGCAGAGCGGGTAACATCCTATTATGTACGGGATGCAAGTGGAAATGTGATGGCAATTTATGAGCGTAAAGCGCAATCTGTTGGCCCTACGGCAAATGGAACCTATACCTCATCTATTCGACAAACAGAAGTGCCATTATATGGAAGTGATCGAGTAGGAATTTACCGCCCGGATAATGTGGTGGTAGCGACGAATTCGGGTGGACCAATCAAACCGTTGATTGACCTGGATGATGTGCCAATGGATCGCATTGAAGATGTAGCCATTCATAACGCGCATTATTATAATTGGGTTTATGCTATAGAAGGGCCTACCACAGGAACACCAGATGAGTTGATTTTAGCTAAAGCGGGGGATATTACCAGTGCGGGCAGACCAACTCCAATGAGCATTACCGGATTCAATTTCAATACGATTTCAAACGACGCGATTGGTTTAGCAGAAGATTTAGGAGAGGTACGATTTGTATTCGCAAGAGTAAGCGGAGGAACAAATGGAACTACATTGCTGGTGTTGAATCCGAATGGAGCCGCGATTACGATGAGCAATGGCACGATACCGACCGTAAGTATTTTGGATGAATCCAAACCTGTAGCATTTAAACGACCTGGATATAATGGAAGCCAGTATTGTTTGGTATACAAAACTACAACGGGCTCTTATGAATACATGACCATTGAGGTAGGTAAATTTGCATCAGCAACCATATTAAGTGCAGGAAATAATCTTGCAGACTTAGCAGACGCTGGAAATTATCTTGGAGTAATAGAGGATGAAATCAAAGACGAGGTAACGTTATTTTACACTATCTCGAATGGTAGCTTTACAACCGCTTCTTTAGAACAATTAACGTGGACATCGAAAGGAATTGAGACAAATACCTTAGACGCTGGACTAGGAGCATATACTGCACAAGGTGAATTTGACATTAAGCCAGATGGCAAAGAGTTAGCGGTAGCGATGACAAGCAGCACGGGAAAAATACATCTTCTTACATATGAATTTGTAAGTGAAGTAACTACAGATAATGGTGTTAACACAAATGCAAATGGAAAAATAAGTCTAAGTTATTCTAGTAACGGAGATGATTTGGTATATACTTCAGGAAAAGCATGGGGGCATCTAAATGCTCCCGGTTCAGGATGTAAAATTAATGCCCCTTATGCCAAAGGAGATGTGGCATGTAGTGGCACTGATATATATGGATTTGGAACTAGAACGGTAGGTGGACCAGGTGGAGGAACAACTTTTAACAGCTTGTTTGCCTGTGGGAATGTAGGAGGAAGTACATTGGTTTACGCACCGCGATTTGGGATGTTGCATCAGAATCATAAGATCACTACAATCCGTACAGAAGAGTTGGTTGTAAACTGTACAACTGACCTCAAAGATTACGAAATGAAAGATCATTTAGGGAATGTACGAGTAGTGATAAGTGATAAGCCAGGATTGTTGGCAAGTGCCAAAGTTGCGAATGTTCGGAGTTACAATAACTATTATCCATTTGGGATGATAATGCCAAATCGCTCAAAGGATTCGCCCGATTATCGTTATGGATTTAATGGAATGGAGAAAGACGATGAGGTGAAGGGTAGTGGTAACAGTTACACTACTCATTTTAGGCAATATGATTCAAGATTAGGAAGATGGCATTCCGTTGATCCGGTTACGCATAGTTATATGTCTCCTTATGTAGCATTTGATAATGATCCTATAAATATCATTGATCCACGAGGTGCAGATGGAGAAAGACCATATGCGGTTTCATACAGGAATTATAGATTTATATTTGATTTAAACAGTCCACAGAAAGTAGTGATTTTAAGAATGAATGACAATATGGTTGCTGAGCGAATTGAATTAAACATGGGATTAAATGATGGTGGATTAAATGTTCTTCTGTCCGATCACTCTGAAGCCATAGTAAACGAATCTGATAGAGATGAACGTGGAAGGAAATTTATGAATGATGAAAAAAGGATGACTCAAAAGATGCTGAATCAGAGATTTAGTAATGGAAGAAAAGCGACTAGACTGTTAGGGAAATTTCTTGATAGTCAAGATGAGATTAAGATGGCTGTGGTGGGAAATTTTGGAATGACTGGTTCCAGAAGATTTGTTAATGACGATGAATGGTACAACGGAAAAAAACTGCATAGAACTAGAAGTAGCGCGTACCCCATGAGGGAAGGCTATATAAGAATTAATAGAAACTCAGGACAAATAAGATACAATGTTGAACCCGATGGCCAAAGAGAATTCACTTTAGATAGAGCTAAATTCATCAACAGAAAGTTTTTTGGTAATTCACAAAACGTGACCCCATATTCACGATTGGACTTACCTAATAATTTGAACCAAGATAATTACTTTAAAGATCTAGGGCATGATCCAATTGGCATTCAAATTAAATTTGATTTATCTGGAGTCCCAGATTCGAAGTTACCTAAAAGACCAAAATTTGAGATGAGAAATGACGTTTGGTGGTAAACTCGTTTAGTTGGAAATAGTTAATATTATTACAAGTTTTAAAGTCAAGTTAATAAATCTAGATTGAAATTCCCCAGTGGAATTTCGAGTGTTAAAGATTCCAGACCACGAATTATAAGAGTTATCAATGTATTGTATGTTTGGAACCCTCTAACTGAACTTAGAATATTCTAAGTTCAGTTAACCGTGTGATTAATTAGTAGTTTGTTTTGCCTTTTTATAGGTTATCGGTGCTACTTCGAATTTATTTTCGTCAGAGAATCTGGCTTGATCTGAATATCTAACTTTAGATAAATCTATCCCACTCTCTAATAATCTATTTTGAATCGCCGTTTTGTCATTCTTATTAGATGTAAAAATTCTAATTTCATCCACTTTATCAGACTTAGAATAACTTTCCACGTAGTTGGTTATTTTTTGTAACGTTTTAGATGCTAAATTGTCTTCACCCTGCATTTGGGTGCTGGGGACTAATGTAGGGTGTATAACACTTTCGTCTATTGGTTGCAAATTAGGATCAAAATAATCTTTTGGCAATATTTCATCATTAGGACCAACAGGAAATATCAAGCCGATTTTTTGCTCATTGGCGGCTAATCCATCGCTTGTCTTATCAGCAAATCGGTTAGAGGATGATTCTGCTGGGATATATTGAACTCCATTAATTATCCTAGTACGTTTTGTCATGTATTCCTGTATTTTGGCATATTTAAAATTATTTCTAGTACTGCCATCTTCAAAATTAACTATTAATCCATCTGTTGTTTTTGAATCCTCAAGTTTAACGACAATATGTTTACCATCATTAATAGTATGTACACTGAAATATTCTAGACCATCTAGATCAATACCATCAATTGGTCTATTACTTGCAAATTGATATGGTGTAAGCATTGAATAAAATTTAGTTAATGGATCCACACTCAAGAACTTAGCAATTCTAGGATTATAGATCCTAAAACCATAGTCATATGAGTTCCCTGTTCCACCAACTTCGCTGTCCATTTCCTTGCCATTGAAGCCGTAACGATAGTTTTCGGATGAAGCATGACGCCCCGGCATTATCATCCCAAATGGATAATAAATAGTTAAGATTACCAAATAGATAGGTCGTATTTTTACTAAACATGAATGTATATAAGGTTAGATATTGAACTATGATCTAACCCAGTTGGACATACCAAATACAAGACAAATATTTAGATTATGTATACAATTGAGTTTAAATTCATTTCATATTAAATACAAACAAGAATGAAAAATTCTCTCCGCAAAACCAAAGAACAAATCTGAAAAACACCAATATCAACAACGATTTCCTTTGTGCTTCCTTGTCGAAAGACAGGGAACCGCTTTGTCTTCTGTAGCATCGCGAAGAAGGGAATTAATCTGTATAAAGTTAGGCTTAAGTTAGCCTTATACAGATTGCGGCGCTGCGCTCGCAAATTCGTTTCTATTGAGACCTTTGCTATTCTTGAATGATTAACGCATAATTTTCGAACCAGCCCTTCGTGGTAATTAAAAACGACCAAAATCACCATCTATCACCTCAAACCCCAATCCATATATATCTGAATAAATCGTATTTTTGATATCAATGAAGCCGAGCTTAAACTTAAAATTGATCACACTCTCAAAATCCATCAAATGGATCTTATTGCTCTTGCTAATATATGCCGGAACAATAACCGTCAAAGCAGATCAACAAAAGATTGATAGCCTAAAACTTCGAACCAATCTACCTTCCCTTTCACAAGAGGAAAAAGTGAAGACATTATACGAATTGGGATGGGCATATCGCCGATCCGACATAGACACTTCGCTCTTCTTCATGGATAGTGCACTCGCATTAGCTAAAACAACCAACAATTTCGATTTACTGGGCGTTTGCCAAAATAAAAAAGGAGCGCTTCTTCGAACAAAAGGAGATTATAATGGTTCTATCACTCTCTATTTTGAAGCGATTGATAGCTATGCCAAAGTTCCAGATTCACTCGGCATCGCGGATGCTTACAATAACTTGGGAGTATTGTTTAAAAAGCAAAAAAACTATGATGAAGCCATTCGGTATTACAATGAGGCTTTCAAGATAAAATTGAAATACGGAGATACACTAAGTGCCGTAATTACCTATACCAATTTGGGGAATGTATTTTGGTACAAAGATAGTAGCCAATTGTCCCTTCCATATTTCCGCCTAGCGGAACAAATTGCTAATCTAAAAAAGGATAGTTATGTACTTTCATTTGTGTACAATTGCTATGCAAGTGCTTTTGAGAATTTGGAACGCTACGACTCCGCTATCTACTATCAATCGAAGGCATTGGATATCGAACGAGCAGACAATGATTTGTTGGGCATGATTCAAACGCTTAAGGGAATTGGAAGCATGTACAAACATTCCAAAAAATACAATCAAGCTTTAGGTAAATATCAGGAAAGCATAGAACTGTGTAACCAGATCGGAGCATTTGAAGAGATTAAGGAGAGTTATTTAGTCTTGAGTGAGATTTACGAAATCCAGGGGAAAACGGCAATGGCATTTGATTACTATAAGAAATACAGTGTCATTAAAGATTCCCTATTTGATTCCCATAATTCGGATGTGCTCAATAACTTGAATGTCAAATATCAAACAAGTGAAAAAGAACGTCAATTAGTGGAACAAACCGCTGCACGAATTGCTTCCCAAAAAGAAACGGAAAAACAACGTTTACTTAGTGAGCGTAAGAGTTACTTTATTCTCTTTTTCGTGGTGCTAATGCTGTTTGTGCTGGTACTACTAATTATCTCCATTCGTTCGTATCGTCGCTCTCAGGTTGCCAATAAATTAATTTTGACGCAAAAAGAAGAAGTTGAATCTAAAAAGAAAGAAGTCGAAGAAAAGAACAAAGAGATTACCGATTCGATCAACTATGCAAAGCGAATCCAAACTGCCATTTTACCACCAGACCGAATCGTAAAAGAATATTTGCAAGATGCTTTCATCCTCTATAAACCGAAGGACGTAGTAGCCGGTGACTTTTATTGGATGGAAAAAAAAGGGGATACGCTGCTTTTTGCTGCTGCAGATTGTACTGGACATGGTGTCCCGGGGGCGATGGTAAACGTGATTTGTAATAATGCCTTAAATCGAGCCGTTCGAGAGCATGGATTGCTAGACCCAGCAAAAGTATTGGATAAGGCCCGCGAAATCGTAATACAAGAATTTGAAAAATCCGATCAAGAAGTGAAAGATGGGATGGATATTTCTTTGTGTGCGCTCAATGGAAATATACTTTCTTTTTCGGGCGCAAATAATCCACTATGGTTGATTCGGTCTACTGAGAACGATCGAAATGAAGAAGGCGAATTAATCGAATTAAAAGCAAATCGACAGCCAGTTGGAAAATTTATAAAACCAGTCCCATTTACTACCCAGCAGGTAGAATTAAAGAAAGGAGATACTATCTACCTTTTCTCAGATGGATTTGCAGATCAATTTGGAGGACCAAAAGGAAGGAAATTCAAAACAAAACAATTCAAACAGTTATTGGTTGCGTTAAAGGCAAAGTCGATGGACGAACAAAAACGACGGTTAGAACAATCTTTTGCAAATTGGAAAGGGGATCAAGACCAGCTCGATGACGTGTGCGTGATTGGATTCAGATTCGATTAACTAAATACAGTATTTATAGATAAGGTAGAATATCGATAGAATTAAAAATCTGTTTTATGAAAATTAGAAAAGGAAAAAGTACAGCACCGAATAGACGGCGATATTGGATGTTTTTGCTTGGTATGTTGATGTTTGGTATAGGAATCACTCAAGGCTATGGTCAGCATGCGCAACCACAGGATTCAATTTATATATTGCTACCCGAATCTTTTACCCCAAACAATGATGGCGTAAATGATGTTTTTGAACCAACTGAAATACGAGGTGTAAAGTCAATGAAAACCACCATCTTTAATCGGTGGGGAGAGATTATCTTCTATACTGAAAGTAAATCAATTGATTGGGAGGGGATGGATGACAAGGGTATGATTACTAATACGGGCATGTATCCGTATACCATTGAGATCATAGGTTACGATGATGATGAAAAAATACTTAATGGTAAGATTCTCGTAATGAGATAGAGATAATTCTGAATTACTATCGTCTAGTTAAAATGTATTTGAGCTGTATTGGGTTGGATAACCTTCAAAATTTTGATAATTAATTGTTGTATACCATAAAAATGAGTCTACTTTTTATGAGCAAATTTTGAAGGTTTGAGCGAGGGGTGGGAGGCGGAAAGGACAAACGTTTTTCAATTTCTTGGTTTGATGTTCTTATTAATCGGATTGCAAATCCTAATTGTATCCAATTTCGGATTATAAATCCGAAAAAGCATTTTGGTCACTTAAAAATAACACTTTACACCCAAATTTGTTCCCTTTTTATGAATCATTTGGGTTAACTAACCGTACAACAATGATTCTAAATTCTGGCCAGTCTTAATGTGAATAGAAAAACTAAATTATCGTATCATCATATTCTACATTAACAAGAGAATTTTAAAACAACCCGAAAAACGCATCCTGACTTTTCAAAACAGGTTGTTCCTTTTTGGAAGCTTTTGATTCTCCTCCTTTTGGTAAATCTTCTAGCATATCTAAGTACGCATTAGCGTCTTCAATGCTTGTAAACTTATTTTCATTCAAGTGAGACTCTTTGTAGACTCGGTCCATTTGTCGTCTTACGATGATCTGCTCTACAACTTCAGCAGAACGTGCTACACCAGCATTCTTTGATATTTCAATAGATGCGGTATGCAATTCCAATACTTCGGCTGGATGAATTTTCATGGTGCGGATATCCGCCAAAACCGTAAAATTAGGTTTAGCCATTTTTACCGCTTTTCGCCAATCATTCAAATAGTCTGGAACTACAGATTTATTACTCCAAAAACCTTTAATGGTTACAAAGATTCGGTTTTGATCCGTATCAATAGAAAGTTCATAATATTTGTTTTCGGCAATCGTATCCATAATCAATTACATTAGAAGTAGGTTGACAAATGTAACATTTAGGATTTAAAAATAGAAATTAAATAAGGAAAAATGGGATTATTTCACGGGTATCAGTGAAGAAAATGGAAGTGAGGCTAAATTAAACCGAGCAATGACGGAAAGAGTAAATAACTTCTAATGATTCGTAATTACCTACTACTTTAGAAATGCAGGTAAGTTCAATATTCAGATTATATGCACAATGGAATCGCGGATGAATTTTGAATTAGAAGATTTTAGCACACTTGATAATCAATTGTTTAAGTTGGATATTATACCTGGTCAAATGGAAATATCAATTGTATTCTACCAACTATAAATTTTCTCCGACAAGTTATAAAGTTAAGGTTGCTATGCGCTTCTGAAATTTGTATCTTACGTAAGTTTTGTTTTTAACGGGTTAAATTTGAATTCAATGAGGAAATTAAAAGGTGTTTTGGGATTGGTCGCTCTGGTGATCACAAGTGTAGTGTTTGGACAATTCAATGGAACGAAAGCCAAACAGGGTAATGGAAATGATCCATTCTCTAATCCAAGTCAATCGACGAGCTTATTGCCTGCGTATTGTGGAATGGACGGTGTTGAAGCCAACGATTTAATTGAATTTAAAAGTCTACCATTGAGCGTCGGCTATGAAATTGTGGCAGAATTGGATTCGTTGGGTTCCGATACGATTCAGACAGACAGTACGGAATTTAGATTAAGCGATTTTCCTTCTATTGGATATATTTCTGGAATGGAATATGAAATCAAAATTCGAGCAATAGGTGGATCCTTTGGGCCAACTTGTATCGTATCCACCCTAACTTACGATCAAAAATACAATTTAGGATTTTGTGTGAATACGGGATGCAATTTGCTGGGTAATCCAGGATTTGAATTCAATTTTGTGAATGGCAATACAGGTGCATTTAGAAAGTCTGGAATCTGGCGACTAAGCTGCTGGACAATGAGTAGCGGTAAACCCTATGTGGCAAAAAATCAAAGCAATACAGGTACAAGCGCTGCTTTAGTAAAGTTTAAAAAACTGGATCCTCAGGGGATTATGCAAACATTCCCATTAGGGCAGCAATACAAAGCAGGAGAACCTTATTTTTTATCTTATTATTCAAATTTTGCAACTCCAGGCGTACGGAAATACGAACAACGGGTAGAATTAGGGAGTGCGCTAAACGGAGGATCTGCTTATCCAGACGAAACACTGCCATATGGAAGTGCAGGTGCGACACAAAGAGTGTACACGTCGAAGAATCAGCAATCCACGGCAGGATGGGTACATCATTATACCGGTTTTACGCCAAACAATAGTGTGACATTCAATCAATTAAGGTTTTACGGAACAAATACCGCCAATACCGGCAATGTAAACCTTTCCAAAACATTGTATTTTGACGATATGTATGCCATTCCAGCATTGGATATTCTAGAAGACGTATGTACTGGAACATTGGTAGAACCACGTTGCTTAATACCTGCATCATCAGATTATAGCGTATCGTATCAATGGACTCAGGCGAGTTTGGGAGTTGTTTCCAATACTGCTTCTGCTACGCTTAATGCGCTCTCGGGATCCAATACAACTTATACGCTAACGGTTACCGTTTCGGATGCTAATGGAGTGGTGTTTACCGCGTCCAAGAATGTGCTGGTTAGACCAGTAATTGTAAACTTTTCCCAAATAGGAGACGTGTGCCTTTCAGGTGAACCTTCATGGATTCAAGCGAATGTAATGAGCAGCTGTGGAACGATCGCTTCGCAGTCATGGACTTATGGTTCAAATCCAACCGTTTTAGGCACCAGCAGTTTTTTACCAATCATTAAAGCAGGTGTGTATCATTATACAATCGTTTTTACTTCAGGGGCCATCATCACTCAGTCTTATACAGTACCTCCTTGTTGTAGTAATATAGGTCAAAATTATATTACACTAAAAGCAGGAAGATATGTGGGAGATCCCAACGTGCTTTCGTCAACTTCAACAAATGATCCATCAGCGAACATAGATTATGGAGATGTGATCAATATTTTAGCCATGAATCCAAAGGTTAAAGATATTTATGTCGAAGGGAGTATTGCTATTGGAGGAAATCACGATGGATACAATAACCCATTAATATTGGATGGATATAATTTTTACATGAACACCAGTTGTTCAGATAAAGATCCAAAATCTCAAATCCGATTTGTTTTATGTGATGCAAAGTTTACCAATTGCACTTTTCAAACGGTCCGATGTGATTGTATGTGGGAGGGGGTAGAGATTTTTGATGATGCAGCGGTGCCTGGAGATGTAGGTGTCTATGAATTTGAAAATTCGCAGATAAGGGATGCGCTGAATGGGATCCGAACTAGTAATTTTACGAACATCGAACTGACTCTGGATAATTGTACATTTCAAAATAATTGGGAATCACTTGTAATGGGAAAGAAAGGAGGAAGTCAAACCTATTATAATTTGGAGGTGAATAAATGCACGTTTGATAGTGACTTCGATCATATGTTGTTTCCACATAGGAAATCCCTTTCTTTGAAACATGTGAATTTTCAGAACGGAATGTATTTTGATTTGACACTGCCTATCAATAAGATCCCAGCAAGATTTGTGGACAATGTCTTTACGAATGCTGAATACGGTGTCTATTATGAGGATATCATAAGCAATCCTACACTGGGGTTAGAGGCGAAATTTATGGGTAATAAATTTGCTCGCATTTATCGAGGGCATGTTTATTCAATTCCGAGTGCGCTAAAATTGAGCACATTTGATATGGAGGACAACGAACATTTATTTTCTCAGTCGCCAAAATATTTACAGAATGCCATTCAATACGGAGTTTATTCAGACCATGATTTATCTATAACTAAAGGTACGTTTAATGGAGATTTTGTAGCAGGATCAATCAATAACTATGTAGGGGTATATCATAAAACGACCTTGTTGGCAGCACCAGAAGTTGGGAATTTAAGTGTTGATAATAGCCTTTTTAATGGACTTAATTTAGGTGTTAGCGTAATGCCAACGGGCTTTTCTTATGGGGCGACAGGGATTGCTTCAGACAAAATTGACATCCAAAGCAATATTATGACAGATATTGGTGTAGCAATTCAATTTAGAGAGAACACAACATACTCAAACGCGATTTCTGGGACGTTTTCTAATGGCTTAACTCAAAATAATGTACACTGCAATGAATTTATTAGAACTTCCAATTGGAAACCAGGAGTCCTTTTTGATGCAATCAGTGTAAATACAGGGACTTCAATTGGAGACATTGGTACTTGTACATTGCCGGGAGGGAATGAAATTATAGGATCCGTCAATGAGATTAGATCGATCTGGAACCTTGGTTTGAATACAATGCAATATTCGAGATATGACAACGAAAACATGGAGAACTATGCTTTTAATGGTGTAAGTTACACCAATTGCAATGTCAATGCGACCATTAGCAGTTGTCCAGGGACACCGGGAACATTGTCTAGATTGGCAAGATCTAATCAAACAACAAACTTAGAAGAGGAATTGAATATAGTAGTTTATCCAAATCCATCTACACAAGGGCGTTTTGAAATTCAATTAGACAATGCTAATGAAGGCACATTTTTAATGGAAATAATGAATGTTCATGGAAAAGTGCTGATTCAACAATCCATTCTGAGCAACCAAAAAACGATTGATTTAACCGCACAATCTAAAGGACTTTATTTACTGAAGATTACAGATGGAATTCAAACTTGGACGAGAAAGTTGATTTATCAGTAGGATTGATTGGACAAAGAGGGGGTAAATCATTTTTTTTAGTGGAAAAAGAGGAATTCCATTCATCCAATTCATAATAGAGGTCTTTTCGACGAAAGGTGAAAACGTTTGTATTGCGTGCCGATAGCCAATAAAGTATACGGTATGGTTAAAATGAAGATCTATTGGAATTGAACGAATTGTAGAAAATACAATCCAACTCAATTTAATCGTTGTTGGGACTCATTTGATCAAGAAAAAAGAAGTAATAAAAAAGTTCGTTCGAAAGAGCGAACTTTTTTTTGTGCAGTATAGTCTGAAAGTTTTATTTTTGGAAACTTAAATCTTGTAAACGAAAAAAGAAGGTTTAAAATTAAGATAAGAGAGAAACACCACGAGATATTCTATGTATTCAGCAAAAATTGCAGCGGAACTAAATATTGCTACTCAACATGCAGCAGCAATCATTACATTATTGGAAGGAGGCGCAACGGTACCTTTTATTTCTAGGTATCGGAAGGAGATGACAGGAAGTTCAGATGAAGTTATAGTTGGAGCGGTGCGAGATCGTTTGCAACAACTTCAGGAATTGGATAAGCGAAAAGATGCCATCTTGAAATCAATTGAAGAGCAAGAGAAGTTAACACCGGAATTAGAAAAGAAAATTAAGCAAGCTGAGACGCTCTCAAAGTTGGAGGATATTTATCTTCCATATAAGCCAAAACGGAAGACTCGTGCTACAATGGCAAGGGAAAAGGGGTTGGAACCATTATCTGATTATCTTTTAAAGCAAGGATCGGGGGATATAGAAGGGGAAGCACTTAAGTTTATCAATGATGAGAAAGGAGTAGAAGACATTGAAACCGCTTTGCAGGGAGCTCGGGATATTATAGCAGAAAAGATTAATGAAGATGCTGAAATTAGAGAGCCACTTCGAAATCTGTTCTGGAAAGATGGTGTGTTGACTTCCAAGGTAATTAAATCTAAGATGGAGGCGGCAGCTAAATTTAGAGATTATTTTGAATGGAGCGAGCCAATTTCAAAAACGCCATCTCACCGTTTATTGGCGATGCGTAGAGGTGAAAAAGAATTGTTTTTGAGCTTAGATATTTCACCGGAAGATGAGGATGCGGTGCATTATATTGATAAAAAATATGTTCTTGGAAGTGGCGAAGCGTCGAAGCAAATAGAACTAGCAGTGAAAGATGCCTATAAACGCTTATTGAAACCATCAATGGAAACGGACGTACGGATCAAATCCAAGTTCGGAGCTGATGAAGAAGCAATTAAAGTGTTTGCAGATAATGCAAGAGAATTGTTACTAGCAGCACCGTTGGGTCAGAAAAGAACGTTAGCCATCGATCCGGGATTTAGAACCGGATGTAAACTGGTTTGTCTTGATCGACAAGGAAAATTGCTGCACAATGAAGCCATATTCCCAACACCTCCAGCAAGTAAAACGGTAGAGTCGGAAGCAATTATCAAACACTTGGTTCAAAAATACGACATCGAGGCGATTGCCATTGGAAACGGAACTGCAGGACGCGAAACGGAAACCTTTGTTCGAAACATTAAGTTGGATTCATCTCCAATGATTGTGGTTGTGAATGAAAGTGGAGCCTCAATTTATTCTGCATCAGACGTAGCCCGTGAGGAATTTCCTGATTATGATATTACCGTTCGTGGAGCGGTATCAATTGGTAGAAGATTGATGGACCCTTTGGCAGAATTGGTAAAAATTGACCCTAAATCAATTGGGGTAGGGCAATATCAACATGACGTTGATCAGGGATTACTGAAGAAATCATTGGACGGCGTAGTAGAGAGTTCAGTAAATAAAGTAGGAGTGGAAGTAAACACAGCTAGTAAGGAATTGCTTAGCTATGTTTCCGGTGTTGGACCAGTTATTGCCAAAAATATTGTTGATTATAGAAATGAGAATGGTGCATTTGAAAGCCGTTCAGAGTTGAAAAAAGTTCCTCGATTGGGAGCGAAAGTATATGAGCAAGCGGCAGGATTTCTTCGAATAAAAGGAGCCAAAAATCCACTGGATGAAAGTGCTGTGCACCCAGAACGATACGCATTGGTAAAGCAAATGGCTAAAGATCTCGGCTGTGAAGTGAAAGATTTGGTTGCTAATGCAGGCAATACGCAACGTATTAAGCCAGAAAGTTACGTATCTACAGAAGTAGGATTACCTACGTTGAAAGATATTTTGGAAGAATTGGAAAAACCAGGGAGAGATCCAAGGGAAAAATTTGAATCATTTGCTTTTGCAGATGGAGTAACCGAAATAAAAGACCTTAGAGAAGGCATGAAATTACCAGGGATCGTGACGAACGTAACCAAGTTCGGAGCGTTTGTAGATATAGGCGTGCATCAGGATGGGTTGGTACATATCAGTCAACTAGCGGACAAATTTGTATCAGATCCAAATGAGGTAGTGAAGGTGAATCAACAAGTGGAAGTAACCGTAACGGAAGTGGATGCAGATCGAAAACGTATTGGTCTTTCCATGAAAGGAGCGGGTGAAAGTGCCGAGCGAAAACCCTCAAATCGAACCCAATCTGACTCAAAAAGATCAGATCGTCCGGCTCAGGGGCGAAATAGTTCATCAAAACATTCCAATTCCAACTCAAATAGATCTTCTTCGAAACAGCAAGAACGAAAGGACTCCAATAGCGATGAAAATTTAAGCATGGAGGAAAAACTAGCAATGCTTAAAGGAAAGTTTGGGAAATAGTCAAAACGATCCTAAATGAAAAGGTTAACCTTGATCCGTCACGCTAAATCCAGTTGGAAAAACCTGGATTTGGATGACTATGACCGCCCTTTAAACAAAAGAGGATTGAAGGATGGCCCAGTCATGGGGGCACGTTTAAAAGAGGTTTTAGCGAAGGAATTGCCAGAAGTAATGATTACTTCAGGAGCTGTTCGTGCTAAAGAAACAATGCAATTGGTTCTGAATGAATTTAAGTCATTTACGGGCGAACAAATTCAGATTAATGATGGACTTTATATGGCAGGTGTTGGTAGTCTAAAAAAGATTGTTCAATCGCTAGATCAACGTTTTCAACATGTGGGGCTAGTTACGCATAATTCGGGTATAACGGGCTTTGCAAATCACATTCAAAAGGATATGGAAATATTTAATATTCCCACGGCAGGAATGCTTTCAGTTTCGTTTCAGACGGATGATTGGAAACATGTTTTTGACAAAAAGGGAGCGTTAGACTTTTTCATTTATCCCAAAGTAGAACGAGTCTATGGTGTTAAAGCAGGAGAACGAAAGCCGTTTGGCAATTGGTGGTAGAACGTGGACTAGGAAATAGCTAAACCTTAAGGAAAGTTGTTGCATTGGGATCTTGAATGTGAGGTGTGCGGAAGGCGATTGAACGAATATCCAAGTTCCGATTGATTTGATTAGAATTAGAGTTTAAATTTAATTACTTTAGACGCTCTTAGCCCATGATGAATGAATAAAGCAAACATCGAAAAACGGAGGTGGATGGCTTAAATTAATTGATTAGATCGATCGTTTGAAGAAAGAATAATGAGTACGAAACAAGAAACGGAAAACGACAAGGCACAGGCAAAAAAGATTCAGAAAGCTGCTGATAAGAAACAGGCAGAAGAGGTGCGGGAAAAGGATCATACAAATCTTACTTCTGATAAGTACGAGCGGATTAAACTAACCATGACTTTAGTCATCTCAGTGGTTGTTTTATGGTTAACCTCCTGGTATCTTGTGACTGCTTACATCCCTAATTGGGGAGATCGAGGAACATTTGGAGATATGTTTGGAGCGGTTAATTCCCTTTTTAGTGGATTGGCATTTGCTGGAATTATCTATACTATTTATGTCCAAAAGATTGAACTTCGATTACAACGGGAGGAACTTAGAATGGCCCGAGAAGAATTGAGAAGATCAGCAGAAGCGCAGGAGAATTCAGGAGATGCATTAAAGGAGCAAGTAGATGCCTTTAAGCAAATTTCAGAGTTTATTCGAGTAAGTATTCGTACAACACGAAACTTGAATACTTCTCGTGCTGTAGGATCAGTGGTAAATAGTCAGGAAAAGAATATGCTTCGAAAAGCATTTGGTATAGGCAATCAAGCAGAAATTTTACCACTTAAAGTAATTGAAGAAAAGATATCGAAAAACATCAAGTTGGAAGATGCGCTTCAATATTTATTGGGAGAGTATGATCAATTGTGTTTAGGCATCCAGCAAGATGTGTATGAACAAGAAATTATTCAAGGTTCGATAGAACAACCACTAATTGATACATACATACAATTTCAAGAATACATTCGTGCCACTCGTGAAGAGGGCCATCCACACGCATGGTTGCATTTGGAGCAAGTGGTGAATGAGTGGAGGCAAGATACGTCAGTATCGGATGCTGTAGTCGAAGCTTAAAAAGCTCGATAATAATTCAATATTATATTAAATCTGGGTTAAGGGAATTAGCAGGATAAAGGAATGCAATTTCTATTTTTCGGCTTCGCTCCCTAAAGCAAAGTAGTGGAGATAGGAAAAGAAAGAAACCTTGTTCAATGATAAGTAAGTATATAATTGAACAAGATTCCAGCCTTCATGTCACGCCGAAGAGGATGACAATCTTTTAAAAAAAAAAATACGATGTTGTACGTTCAAATGTAAGATCAGATTTTAGAAATATAGGGCATATCACTGATTACCTTCCAATTGCCAGATGCATCTTTTACCAATTGCATGATGGTTTCGAACTTAAGTTCCTTTCCAGTGAGCACGACTTTTACCGAAGCATTATTTTCAATTACGGTCATTTCTGAAATAGAAACGGTACGATCATCACCGCCAATTTTGCCTGCCTTCAAAAGCCCAAGGTAAGCTTCCTTGTCCATTAAACTAACTTCTGTGCTGCCAAATAGACGATTTACAATGGCTCTAAAATCTTTATGCAGTATGGAAGTCATGCCTTCGACGTTTTGTTTGTCTGCATTCTGGGAAAAAGCCCTTACCGCTGTTTTGATGCGGTCATTCTCTGCAGAATTACCTGAATTCTTTCCTATTCCAGCTTCTGTTTTCGCAGCACATGCGGTGAATAACGTGATAAAACTTAGAGCCGATAAAAAAAATAAATGTTTCATAATAGTTAAATAATTTAAGTGTGATTGATGTTGTAATTGTATATGTGTTTGTTGATTTAAATACTTATAAGGTTATTTTTTTGAAGGTTCGGTAACGTGAATGATGTCCAAAATCATCGCTCACACTCCAAGCCAAAAGCAGATAATACGATTTGCCTTGTTGCAAATTGTGATGAAAGGAATCCGTACTTTCCAATGGAATGGTCACTTGTAATATGGTTTGACCATTGTTTTCTTGCACGTTTCTGTATAGAATGGCTTCGTTCCCTCCTAGCTTCAAAATACTTTGATGATTGCCAATTCCAACAATGTATTGATCTTCCAATTTATAAAAACCATGTTCCGAAGCTCCCATGATTAAATTGGTCCCGGAGAGCTGTTCCTTATCGTTTATTCCCATTGCAACCCAACCATTCGTAGGAGCTTTAATGATAAATGAAATCTGGTTCTTATTTACGTTCCAAGATGCAGTCATGGATCCTGCTCGTACAGACGTCGAATGTGTTTGATTCACTGTCGTGCTATTGGTTTGTCCAATTGCTTGGATACCGATTATCAAGAACGTTGATAATGAAATAATTGATATATCAATTTTAAACATAAAAAAATAGTTAGTGATTAAATTGAGGAATGCACGTTTTTCATTCCATTCGCTTATATTATTTTAGAAAATTGGCGTACATTTTATTGATGGTAGATTTGAATGCCGTTAATTCTTCATCGGAAATTCCATTTAGCCCGTTTTCCTGGTTTTTCAGCGCAACAGGAGCTACAGCTCCTACAAGTTTAGTTCCTTGATCAGTTAGATATAATGAAAACGATCTGCGACTGTTTGGAGAAACTTCACGGTATAGTAATTTTCGTTTTTCTAACAAATCAAGTGTTCGGGTTACAGAGGCAGGATCTCGATACGTTAACTCTGCGATTTCCTTTTGATTAATTCCTTCATTTTCATGTACCCTTTTAAGTACCACCCATTGCTCGCTTGTAAGGTCGATCCCTGCTTCGTTCAGTATTCGTTGTGCTTGTTTCTTAAATTGCTGTGCAGTACGCACAAGTAAAAAAACATATATGTCGTCCAGATTCTCCATTTAGTTTCAATATCATTAATTGATATATCAACAAATGTAATTAAAAAAAAATTACAACCAAAACATTTTCAGTTGTAATTCCTTGTGACGTGTTTCAGAGTTTATGCTGAAACATCTAGTAAAGTATTGAAAGTAAGCAGTTAAACTTAAAAATTGTTAAGTTGTCCGCTTTTTCTCATTTTCTTTATTTTCTTTTGATTTGCTTTACAGGATTTGCTGGCACGTACGCATGAAGTCATGGTAACACTTCCTACAATACCCATTAAAAGCGCGATTGCAAATATCTTTTTCATATCTAAATAGTGATTAATTTCAATAGTGTGGAGACAAATTTACAAAAATATTAGCCATTTCCCAGAAAATGGATTGCTTTTCTAAGATCAGCTTCCGTATCGATACCTAATGACTCCTGATTGGTTATCTTAGTTTGGATTGAAAATCCATTCTCAATCCAGCGTAATTGTTCTAAGGACTCTGCAATTTCTAGGCCAGAAACAGGAAGTGCTGCCAGACGCGTAAGAATGTCGCTTCGGTAGGCATAAATGCCAATGTGTTTGAAGTATGAATTTGCCGTCAACCATTCCTTTTCTTCCGTTCCACGTTGATATGGGATTGGATGCCGGGAGAAATAGATGGCAGTCCCATCATTTCGAATGATTACCTTTGGTTTATTTGGATCAAATAACTCTTCGGTTGTATCAATCGTTTTAATCAAGGTGCCAATTTCAACGGATGGAGTTAATATGGATAGAATATCTTCCAACTGCTCCGGTTGAATAAAGGGCTCGTCTCCTTGAACGTTGATTACAAAATCGTAGTTAATTGAATCCGTTTTGTTCATTTGGGCCAGGACTTCTGAACATCGATCTGTCCCGCTTTGATGGTTGGATTTAGTAAGTACTACGTTTCCATTCCACTGTTTTACCTCTTGAACAATGCGTTCATCATCTGTGGCAACAACCACTTTAGCGAACGCCGCAACTTTACTACATTGTTGGTATACACGTTGAATCATGGTTTGCTTGCCAATTTTCAGAAGCGGTTTTCCCGGGAGCCTGGTTGAGGCATATCGGGCAGGTATAATTGCCAAAAAATTCATTTGCTAGATCGTATAATTAGGCTTTTTTAACAATTAAAATGGCGCCATGCTCTTTTAGTACAACAACTTTTGTGTCTTTTTCAATGTATCCTCCTCTGCTTTCTGCGCTAAAAAGCTGTCCGTCTATCAAAATTTTTCCAGAAGGTCTAAGATCAGAATAAACCTGGCCTTCCTGACCAATCACGTTGTTATTGGCCACGCTTACACTAAAACCATCGGATGATTCAAGGGTGCCTTGCATGGCAAATCGATTAAATAGAGTGGACTGTACTAATCCTAATCCTCCAAATATAATAAAGGCGATTCCTCCGACGCCGGCTACTAAAAGGGCTAAGGCCGATTTCCCAATTGTTTCAGGAAGCACAAATGAAAAGTCAAAAATATCGTTGTTAATCATGACCAACATAAGGGATACAAAAGTCAAGATGATGCCACTAATTCCGGTAACCCCAAAACCAGGGATTGCAAACAGTTCGATGCCAATCAAGATGACGCCTACTCCAAAAAGCCCGATTTCCCAGTTTGCGGCAAGCCCATTTAAATAGTATGGAATGAAATAAAGAATGGCAGCAGTTAATGAAGCTGCAATAGGGAATCCTACTCCCGGGGTTTGCATTTCAAAATAAATTCCTCCAATAATAATGAGGATTAACATGCCGCTAAGAACAGGATTTAGAAAAAAGGCAATGATGTTTTCAGTGATGGGTAAGGAGTAGTGCGTGATTTGGTAGTTTGTAATATTGTTTTTGGATAAAATATCTTCCAGAGATGTCACTTGTGCATCACAAAAACCATGTTTGATTGCTTCGCTAGTAGTAAAAGTGATGACTCTTCCTTCTGCAGAAATCGAATCTACGATAAGGGATTGATCCACCATAGCTTCCGCAATTTTCGGATTTCTACCGTTTACTTCAGCGGTAGAGCGCATCATGGAGCGCATGTAAGATTGATATTTGTCGGGAGCAGCTTCGCCCGATTCAAATACGACCGTGGCCGCACCTATGTTTGACCCGGATGTCATATAGATGCTGTCGCAAGCAATTGAAATAAGCGCTCCGGCGGAAGCAGCATTTTTATTGATGAAGGCATAAATGGGGATAGGAAGATCTAATAGTCGCTTTCGAATGGAATCGGCATCTACCACAGCACCTCCATACGTATCTAATTTTAAGATAATCAAGTCCGCTTCCTGTGTTTTTGCTTCTTCCAATGCCAGTTCACAGAGACGATTGGTTCTTGGATCTATTTCTTTATCTATGGTGAATACAAACACATTGGTTTGTTCCTGCGCAAAGCCAATAAAACTCACTAGCATAAAGAGCATCAATAGGATTCTTTTCATAAAAGTAAAGATAGGGAAAAACTAAAACTTATGATTTATCGTTATTAGAAAAGGCACGAAACTTGCTGTTATTTGAGAAAGACATAGAATTTTATTGCTTACATAAAACGCTGAAACTGTTTTATTTTAATGAAAAAAGTAGTAAATTCGCTTATTAGGAGAGTTGTCACATGCGCGTACGTATTTTTACATATTGTTTATTTTTCATTCTAGGAGGAACTTCGCTTACCGTAAAGGGGAGTGCGATGGCCGATTCAATTGGACGAAGAATGGTGAATGGAAAGGTGGTGGTTTTACATAAAGTAGAATCTAAGCAAACGGTATACGCGATCGCTAAAATCTACAATGTATCTCAGGATGCCATTTACGGAGCGAATCCTACGGCCAAAATCGCCTTAAAAGTAGGGCAGATTATAAAGGTTCCTACCGAGATTGATGCAGATGGGAACAGTACAGTTATTAATTCGTCTGGTCAAAAAACACATAAAGTAGCTAAGAAAGAGACCTTATATTCTATTTCTAAAATGTATGCGGTAGGTGTGGAAGAAATAAAAAGATGGAATGGACTTAGTTCCAGTGAATTGTCTTTAGGGCAAACATTATTGGTCTCAGGCAATGGTATTATGGAATCCACTCCGAAAAAGGAAGAGATTATTGTCGTTTCCTCAGCTTCGCTTGAAGATGAAAAAGAGGTTCCAGTAAAGGAAGAGCCTGCACCAAAGAAAGAGACCCCTGCTCCAAAAAAGGAAGAAATTATCGTTGTGTCGGCGGCTTCTTTAGAAGATGAGAAGGTCGAGCCGAAAAAGGAAGAAGTTATAGTTGCAAAAAAAGTAGTGCAGAAAACCGATCCGGTTAAAGAAACGAAAGTACAGGAGCCAGTGGTAAAGGTCGAAACGAAAAAGTTTCCACCAGGAACCAAAACGCATACAGTGGCAAAACAGGAAACCATGTATGGGATATCTAAAAAATACGGAGTTTCTGTAGACGACTTGAAAAAATGGAACGAAATGAGTTCTTCTGGTTTATCTGAAGGACAAGTATTGGCTGTATCTGGGGAGCCTTCGAAGAAGACGGAGCCAGTGGTGGCTAAGAAAACGACCAAAACAAATACTCCCAAGACCAATTCAAATCCAGCAGCGCGCACTTCCAAACCTGCAGCGAATCCGGAAAGTAGGTTTTCTGGGGACGCAAGTTTTACCAGTACCAATGGAGGAGAAGAGCGGTTTCATTCCGTATCGAAAGGGGAGGGGCTCTATAGCATTTCTAAAAAATATGGAGTTTCGATAGATAACTTAAAAAAATGGAATGGTTTGCCAAGTAGCTCTATTACAGAGGGACAAATATTATTGGTAACTCGACCTTCCAGTAATTATTCGTCTGCCATGGATGATTTGTTTGCGGTGAATGTAGAAGAAAGTGGTGGAACCGCAACAAAGAGAAGCGGAGGAACAAATTCCAATGGATCTAGTAAAGATAGTGGCCCTGAGGTATATAGTAAAAGTACGGATCCTTTTTATAGAAATAATCCTAATAGAACAACCAGTTCGACTAATAATACGAATACCAATTCGTATTCAGGAAACGGTGGGTCAAGATCGTTGAATGAGCATCGAAATATGACGAATACGGATCATAGTGAGAAAAATGAAGTAGCTCAAGCGTTGAATACGTCTAATAATAAGCTTGAAAAGCATGAGGAAAAGCGGCAGGCGTACGTAAGTGCAGGTGACGGAACAACTCAACCTGGACCTAAGAAAGATATGGATCATTGGCAAGTACCAAGTAACGTGAAAACCTGGGAAGATTCCGTGAAATTTGGGATCCGTGGAATTAAATTAAATGTAGGTCAATATGGGAAAATTGTAGAGTCTGGAGTTTGTGAGTTAATTGAAGATAATCATTGGGATAGTAAATACAATTGTCTACATCATGATGCTGCCATCGGTACCATTATTCAGGTTCGAAATCCAGAGAATGATATCAAAGTATTTGTGCGAGTAGTAGGACGATTGATTGAAGATAGTAAGCACCCTCATCGAATCATTAAGATTTCACACCATGCGGTAGAACGGTTGGCTCCAGCAAGAGCTCGATTTGCCATTGAAATATCCTATGTCAATATGGTGAAGCCTGCGGGAGGTGATACTAGCAATAAGTAATGTAATCACGTTAAGTCAAGCTTACTGCGTTGTTCCATCGACGTTTTATTAGGCTTGTATTCGAAGCAATTTTATTTCTCATTGCAATTAAAAATGGATGCAAACACATTGATATAGGAACTATTCATAGTGAGAATCTGTTTTCAACACTTAGGTTCATAGTAGGCCAAATTAAATTATCGAAATCCGGATAACCCTTTTTAAATTTTAGTCCCAATTTTATGATCAAGCAATCCATATTTATAGCTGCATTTTGTCTTTTTAGCTTATTCACTTTTGCACAATCTGCTTCAGAAGTATGTGCTCTTAATATTGGAAGTCAAATTCCATCTGTTAAAATTCAAAATACAGAAAGCGAGACAGTTGATTTAAATGAGGTAGTATCTGCCAAACCAACTGTACTTATTTTTTATAGAGGAGGGTGGTGTCCGTATTGTACTCGGCATTTAAGTGCAGTACAGAAAATGGAAAAGGAAATTTTGGACATGGGCTATCAAATTGTAGCGGTAAGTCCAGATCGCGTGAAAGATTTGCCATCGACGATGAAGAAGGAAAAGTTGAATTATGAGCTGTATTCTGATGCTAAATATGATGCAATGAAAGCGATGGGGATTGCATTCAAACCATCTGAAAAGCGATTGCCAGTGTATGCTAGAGTCATGAAATTGGCTGAAAAGGATGTAATGGTTCCTGTGCCAGCTGTATTTATCATTAAGGATGGTGAAATACAGTATCGATATGTAAATCCGATATATAGTTCACGTCTTACGAATGAAATGCTCCTTGCAGCGTTAAAATCATTGAAGTAGCGAACGGATAGAATTCCTTAAAAAACTTCTGAAACCATGGTGCAAAAGTGATTTTTGCAAAAATTACTTGTTCTAATTACAAACATATTCTAATATTGCAATATGGGAATAACAAAGACAGAAGGATTTTCTACCAGTGTAACAGAAATGGCTGATTTGATGAAGGTCATCGGACATCCGGCACGACTTTCTATTATACAGTATTTGGCTTCTACATCTTCCTGCATTTGCAATGACATCGTGGATGAATTACCCTTGGCGCAACCCACTATTTCAAGACATTTGTCTGAATTAAAAAGGGTAGGGCTGATTAAAGGTAGTTTTGAGGGGAAGAATATTTGCTATTGCATTAATATAGATATGTGGAATCAAATTCGGGATGCTGTATTGGCAATTTCGGATGTACTGGAAAATCAATCAAACTGTTGCTAGCGTTATTTTCTAATCTAATAAGTAAGAAATAAAAGAACATCACATCACATCAATACAATATGACATTATCTGAATTTAAGGATCAACTAAAGACAAAGGAAACCATAGGCTTTCAATTACCAGATGGGAAATTGGTTCCAGGTCATTTTCATGTAACAGAAGTAGGACAAATTGAAAAACGATTTATTGATTGTGGAGGAACCATGCGAAATGAACGAATGGTTAATTTTCAATTGTGGGAAGCGGATGATTATGATCATCGATTGCATCCAGATAAATTGATTGCTATTATTGAGTTGTCGGAGCAAAAATTGGGACTAACCAACGATGAAATTGAGGTGGAATATCAGGCCGATACAATTGGGAAATTCGGAATGGGATATGATGCTGCTTCTGGAAATTTCTTATTAACAACAAAGCAGACAGACTGCCTAGCGAAGGATAACTGTGGTGTGCCAGAGGTTAAAGAGGAGAAGAAAAAGATTTCTTTGTCAATGCTAAATGTGATTGATTCAGATAATGAGGGAGTATGTACACCTGGTGGAGGTTGTTGTTAAGCGATGAGCTCAAGGCAAAATCAAATTGGGATATTATATTATCAATCTAATTAAGTCATAAGGGAAATGGTGGAAAATCATATTCAGTTAAATGCAAAAATAGCCAATCAGATTTCTGAATGGGAATCGAATTCTATTGGAAGTTTAATTTCAGACGAGCGTAAGGTCATTTTATCTGAATTAAAAGATTATGTGGTAAATGCATTGTCCAAAGACAAGATGGTTTATTTAAATTTTATCTGCACCCATAATTCAAGAAGAAGTCAATTCGCACAAATTTGGGCTCAAGTGACGGCAGACTACTTTAAAATTCCTATTCAATCGTATTCAGGCGGCGTAGAAGTGACTGCGTTAAACGAGCGCGCAGTGGCTTCGCTTAAAAGAACTGGATTTGATGTAGACGTTCAAGAAGAGAACGCTACAAATCCTCGATATCAGATTCGATTTGCGTCGGATGGGACCAATTTATTAGGATTCTCAAAGTTGTTTGATGATCCAGTAAATAAAGCGGAACGTTTTGCTGCGGTAATGACTTGTGCACACGCGGATGAGAACTGTCCTTTTGTACCGGGAACAGAACAACGGATCGCATTGCGCTATGAAGATCCAAAGGCGTTTGATGATACCTCGCTAGAGGAGGCTAAATACGACGAGCGATCATATGAAATTGGTTCCGAATTATTTTACGTATTTCAAGAAGTACGCAAATCAATAGAAGCGAGAGGTTAATTCATAGGAGTTATTTTAAGTGAAGACGTAATGGTATTGGAAATAAGAAAATACGTAGCTGAGTTTGTGGGGACATTTGCATTGGTGTTTTGTGGTACTGGAGCGATTGTAATCAATGAAGTTTCTAACGGTACGGTTGGCCATTTGGGTATAGGGTTAACGTTTGGATTGATCGTAATGGGTATGGTTTATTCCTTTGGCCATGTTTCAGGAGCTCATTTGAATCCGGCGGTTACGCTTGGACTTTGGTTGACAGGTAAGTTTAAGGGAGGCCAAATTCTTCCTTATATTGTCGTACAGATTTTAGGAGCTATTTTGGCAAGTGGCATGCTGCGTTTAATATTTCCAGAGGCGGATACATTAGGTGAAACATTGCCTGCAGGAAGTGATATGCAGTCGTTCTTTTTGGAATTAATTCTTACTTATTTTTTGATGCTGGTCATATTGCAAAGCACATCTGGACCAAAGGAACAGGCGGTATTAGCCGGTTTGGCAATTGGAGGGATCGTTGGATTAGAAGCTACGTTTGCCGGACCTATTTGTGGCGCATCCATGAATCCAGCAAGATCGATCGGCCCTGCGTTGGTTAATATGAACTTGGAGCAGTTATGGATCTATATCGCAGCTCCCATTTTAGGAGCAGTGTTGGCGGTAGGTACGTTTAAAATTACCAGACCAATGCCAAGTGAAGAGGCTACTTGATTTAATGATACTTGATTTTTAAAACTTGAATAAATCAATCATGTTGTTCACTTCCTAAAATTTCTTCGGGTGTACACTGGAGCGCTTCCACAATTCGTAGAAAGGTAACTAGGGTGAAATTTGAACCCTTGGTGCAAATCCGGGATAAATTGGAACGTTCGACATTGGCTAAATCTGCTAACTCCTGAATGGAAAGCCGCTTCTCAATTCTCAAATCATTTATTCTACGGCCAATATTAAATAAGCGTTTTTTGTCAGTATCGTTCATATGGCAATATTCGATAAACTCCACATTTTAAACTGTATAAATATTTGTACAAAATGTGTAATTATTTAGACAAATATTGTATATTTACTATGTTTATTTTACAAAAATGTAGTTCAATTCTTAAAATACTTATATAATGAAGAAAACGTTGACGCCCGAATATTTAGAGAAACTTTGTAAGGAGTTATGCGCAACGTATTCTACCAGACAAGATTTGGAACGAGAGATTGATGAATTAATGTATATGTTGTTTTATGTCGAAGCGGATCATTTTAGTGAACGAGAAATTCGTGATGGAGCTTTTTTGTTACATACGCTGAAAAGATTGATAGGAGAAGAGGCCTAGATTTCTTGGTTCTTTGGTTTTTCAATTTTTTGGTTCCAATTATAATTAATGGACATGAACTGATGGACAATCAACAAAATAATTGGACAACTGATCATCGTAAGTTCATAATTATTAAATGAGTTTGTTTTTTACTTTTTCGTTTTAACGTAAGACATTGGTTTTAGGCTAACGATGAAGTGTGAAAAAGCCTTTTTGAATTCCGGTGTTGTAGTTGATGTCGATATATTCGGCCAAATAATAATACACTCCATCCGGAGAGTTGCTCCCTTGCCATTGAATGTCCAATTGATCTGTTTCATGAAGCAATACACCCCAACGGTTGAAAATCTGAGTATGCATTGTTGCAATTCCATTTTGGACTATTGGTGTTAATAAATCATTGGTTTGATCATTGTTAGGCGTAAAGATATTTGGTAGAATTAGTTCGATATTTATAGTTGAGACGGGGATTAAAACTAGAAACGTATCGATGGGATCATCGCTTATATCAATAGGATCCATTGAGTCATCTACTGGCTGCGCAACCAAGGATATATTGTCAATGCAATAATCATAACCAAGACCACCAACGGCATTCGACTGGATGATTTCAATGGTAATTGGGCCAGAGGTGGTGGCGGTCCAAGATGAGGCAGTAAATGTGTTCCATACGTCTTTTTGTATGTCGGTATCATTGACGGAAAGAATGGATACACCGTTCAACTGTACATCAAATGAGGGGTGAAGGTTATTGTAGCTTCCTGAGGGGTTAAAGCTGGCTGCGGCGAAAGAAAAGTCATAAGTTCTTCCTGCTTCAACATAAATCAAATGGGTATTTTTCCAGATTGGCTTAACCGTATTTGGACCATCTACTACCATATAGTGATCGTTCGAACCATTGGCACCAGTAAATGAATACGAAAAACTTCCACATTTGTCGGAGGAAAGCTTTTCAACAGAATAGCTATATTGAAAACACCCTGGGTTATATACGATTTCACTTGTGAATCCAGTTGTGTCTAATTCGAAATCACCATTAATAACAAGTTCCTGGGCAGATGAAAATCCTGTAAAAGAAAGTATGATGACAATGTGAAGTAGATACTTCATTTTTTATTTAATCAGTTTCCAGGTATGCAAAATCAAAGATATGAACATTTGGTCTGCTCGAAACAAATTATCTATCGCACTTTATTAGTGGTCGATTTTGACGAATCAACGGTCGGAATGAGGGAAGAATTGAGATACTAGTGATGCTAAGGGACTAGTTTTATAGTTCCTTTTTGGCTTGCGTATGAGCTAGCTCGGATAGTCACGGTATTGTATTATATTGTATTGGATTATACGGACTAAAAGTAAATAGCATCTGGAACATTGACTCCGTATCTACTAATGCTGAATTAAGTAACTTGCCAAGGAAGTTTCCATTGGTCTATGAGTGATTCAATTTCCTAGTATTCCATTTTTTCAGCGGGCTGGGAAAGCACTACCTTTTCATCTTTGAGCACTTCCAGTTGATATGTTGGGCCCGGAGTTTTACCAATCACGTTATGCCAACACTGATAGCTATAAATGTCGTTTTTAAATTCGTAATAATTATTGCCGCCCGAACCATCAAATATTTGACGCCCATTGAATAAGATTAGATCCGGTTTATCACTCATTGGTTGATTTAGGGACCATGAAGCATATCGAAGGGTTCCATCTTCTAATTCATCAATTCGAATTTGAAATTTAGATGTTGTCAACATTAAACGTGGTTGAATGAATTTTTGAATACTAGGATGCAATACTTTTTTTTGAGATGCAATAAGTTCTTTTGCTTGATTGATTTCAAATGCGGATTGATAATTAATTGCGATTATGTTTCCACTTAAATCCAACCAAATCCCCCCACGACCAAGCATAATTCCTCTCCATCCAACCTGAGACCAATCTTCTTTAGGATCTGACTGTAGAATGATGTTGCGTAGACTGTCATCTACAATGTTGGAAAAACGCTTAATAAATTCTTTTTTATCCTTTATAGGAGGAATTGGAGCAGTTCTATTTAATGGATAGCGTACTTTTTCCGTTATTTTTTCAAGCTCATTGTTTTTTACCCATTCGATGAAGCGGGAAACGAGTGCTGTTTTTTCATCGTCCGCATTTTGGCTAAAACAAACTTGTGCTGAAATCAGCATTAAGGTAAGGATTGAAAGGAGTTTAATTTTCATAGTTGAAAGATACGGGTCGGTTGTGAATTTTAGAACAAAATGAATGATTTATATATGTTGTTTTGTTTGAATATATCTTGCGATTAGGTTCTAAATTCCTCAAAAGTGATTTTATAAGAGGATTATTAATCTCAATTAAAGTGGATACACCAACTAATATGCCAAGAGTTCCTTCTTCTGAAAATTGGATAGGGAAACGTATGTTTTTAATATTAATAACCTCTCATATTCATTCACCCAATCATATTTAGCTTCGTTTTTTAATCAATTCCAGCCCGATTCATTTTCAACAAAAATCAAGTCTAATTCCACATTCTGTACAACACAGTTTTTATTTCTTTTCAAAAGCTTAAATTTGTTGGAGATGAATAGACTTTCTCACTTTGTATTTCTAATTGTTCTTTTGTGGGCATTTCACATTCCGGGCCAAGCTCAGGAAAGTAATCTGGAACAAAATCTAAAAGTATGGCGTAACAACACGTCTTCCATTCAGCAAAAAGTGGTTGTAGGTCAGGATATTGCAGTATATTATCTTAATCGAAACTTAGATAGCGCATTGTTTTATTATAAAGTTTTGGATACGATAACGACACAAATTAACGACCCTAACTTACGGATAGAAACAATTTTAGCTTATTCCAAAGCATTACAACTCCATATAGAACATTTCAATAGTTTACAAAAAGCAAAAGAAGGTATTCTTATAGCAGAGAAACACCATTTGACTGATCAAAAAATACGTTTACTCAATGTACTAGGTGCAGCACATTCGCTTTCTAACAATGTGGATAGTGCACAAACCTATTTTGACCAAGCACTAGAACTGTCAAAATCAATCAAGGATACGGCGTTGATATGTTATTCTTATACCCGAAAGGGAGAATGTTACAGAAGATTTGTGATGCCAAAAGAAGGACTTGTGTATTTGCGAAAGGCACTCGAAATAGATCGAATTAGCAATCTTCCCGTGTCTATAAAAATCACCATTTACAATCGAATGGCGGCTTTAATTGCAGAATCTAAAGGGCCAAAAGATTCTGTCTGGTTTTATTCTAATAAATGTCTGGAATTAGCCAAGGAAGTAGGAGATTCTGCGACAATGGCTTCTTCGTACACTGAAATTGCTTATGGAGATACTTCCATTTCAAGAGCCTGGGATTACTATCAACGTGCAAAGCGGATTTATGATAACCTGGGATATGTCAGAGATGAAGCCCGAGTAACATATCATTTATCAAATTTTGAAAGAAATAACCAGCTTAGTTCAAGAGAACACAGGTTCAACCGAACGATAACCGTTTTTAATAAATTTAGTCCAAATAATACCTGGGAGTACAAGGCTAATCTAAACAATCTTCTAAACTATTATGAGTATAAAAATGACTACAAAAATCAGATTAGACTCCATAAAATAAAATATAAAGTAAAGGGAGATCAAGTCATATTTTTGGCTGGCACAAAATTAAAAGAAGTTCAGTCCAAATATGATTATGAAAAGGCACAAATTAGTTTGGCGATGGAACAATTGGAGCGTAAAAAAGAACAAGCTGAATCAGCCAAAAAAGATTTACTAAACAAAGGTTACATATTGGCTGTTTGTGTTCTGATTTTGATTTTGCTGGTACTTTTCTTTTTCTTTCGCACACTTCGCAAGAAAAATGGGCAACTGAACGGTTTAATTTCTGACAAAGATGTATTGCTAAAAGAAATCAATCATCGGGTTAAAAATAACATGCTGATGGTTTCTAGCATCTTGGAATTACAGCAAGAAAGTGATGAAAACGAGTTAATAAAAAGTCGATTACAAATAGGAATAGATCGGGTACGCTCGCTTACGTATGCGCATCAACAGCTGTATCAAACAGAAAACTACACCGAAATTGAACTGAATAAATATCTCATACAAATCGTAGAAAATCTAGCGATGGATCCTACGGTGGATGTATCGACTGATTTTGATCAGATTCTAATGGTTTCTATTGAAAAAGCGCAGCCAATTGGGTTTGTAATCAATGAATTAATTACCAATTCGTTGAAATATGCATGGGAAGGTGAAAGCACATCCGATAAACAAATTCGGATAAAATTATATAAAACGGACGCGTTTTGTCATCTAGAAATTCGAGATAATGGAGTTGGATTTCCGGAAGAATTTGATTCAAATGATAATTCAGGATTAGGATTTATGCTTGTAAACTCATTTGTAAACAGGCAATTAGGAGGGTCAATCGAACTGAAAAATGATGAAGGAGCTGTTGTATTAATAAAATGTCAGATCAACTAAACATACTAATAGTAGAAGACGAAGTATTGATTTCGGAACGCTTGAGACAGATTGTGAAATCCTTAGGCCATTCTGTTTTGGATATATGCGGAAGTCTTTCCGATGTGCAGAATTATGACATGCATAATAAACCTGATTTAGCCCTCTTGGACATCCGAATGCAAGGAGAAGACCAGGGAATAGAAGTTGCCAAAATCATGAATCAGCATAAAGTTCCATTTGTATTTATTACTTCATTTTCAGACAAGGACACATTGCAAAGCGCTATTATTCAAGGACCCAAGGGTTATATTGTGAAGCCATTCTCCAAAAAGGAAATGGAAGAGGTATTGAATAAAATCATAAAAGAAAAACCGCAGAATTTTCTCGAAATTAGATCTGCCAAACGTCTTGAAAAAATACCAGTAGAAGACATACGTTGGATAAAATCGGAAAATGTATATGTTGAAATTCATTTAGAAGGGGAGAAAATCGTGGTTCGAAAAAAATTAAATGAAGTAGAGGATTTATTGACTGGTTCGTCGTTGATACGATTACATCAATCTTTTATTGTAAACAAAAAGTTTGTCACCAAGATGGATGTTCAAAACGTATGGATCAATGATAATCAATTCCCGGTTTCTAAAAAGTACAAGGCAGAGTTCGAGAAATTTAGAAATAACAGTTAATCAAAAAAAAATAAATGCAACTCGTACATAATATATTAATCGTTGAAAGCAGCATCCTGATGGGAGAACGCTTAAAGCAAATTGTGACTTCTATGGGACATGATGTGGCAGAAATATGTACTTGTCTGGGATGTACAAATGAAATTATCGAGCAAACGCAACCTACTCTGGTACTTTTGGACATTCGTATCAATAAAGCAAATGAAGGATTAAAAGTGGCTCAAATGCTGCAAAAAAAGAAAGTTCCTTTTGTCTTTTCCACTGTTTTTGAAAATCAAAAATTACAAGAGGAAATTAATAAACTTCGTCCTCATGGCTATATTTCCAAGCCCTTTGGCAAGCAGGAAGTTGAGCAAACTATTGCACTTTTAACTGCATAACCGCTATTTCGTTTATTACATTCTCCTAAACTTAACAGTAACTTCTTAGCACTTCTTTGTGAAACACTCAGCAAATTCGGGAGGTAATAGAAAAACACCCATCCAAAATAAATTTTATTGAATGGGTGCTTCGATTAAATAATAACCTTCTTTTCTAATGAATTACCAACTGCTGACTGAATTGACTGTTTTGATCATTGATCAGAATCGTATAGATTCCTTTTCCTAAATGTCTCAAGTCAATTTGAGTAGAATTTTCGATCAATTGTTCTGACGTAACCAATCCACCAAAAGCATTGTAAATGAAGATTTGAGTGTTCTGAGTATATTTTGAGAATTCAAGCCTTACCAGTCCATTACTAGGGTTAGGATAAATGAGTATTTCCATGTCATTTTCCTCGATTCCGGTAGGAGGTTGAACGGTATACACCACCGTATCCACATCACTAACATTATTATAGGTTTTGTCCATTACTTTTACGAAAATGGTATCTGTACCATACCAATTAGAAGAAGGGAACAATACATTAAGTGTATCATTTTGAATCACTCCCGTTAGCGTGCTTGAAGAAACCTCCCATTGTACATTGCTCGGATTTGAGTAGGTCAAGAAATTTTGCAAATCAACTGAAACAAATGATTCAGAGAAATTAATCGTTTGATCTGCAATTCCAGAAAGTTCAATACTTGTACTTGAAGCAGTGTATGAAATAATTTGCCAAACGGTGTCGGCATACGCTTCACTGGTACTGGATTCCGAAGCGATAATCATAACGGAGTCTGTAAAATCACTTGTGTTGTTAAGTGTAAGGCATAATTGACCATTCGCATCGAGGTTAGCAGTAAGATTAGCTGTTGAAATTTGAGTTAATGACCAAGTTATCGCATCTGCATCCACATTTATTAAAAATGAATGATAATCAAAACATGATTGTGCTGCTGGATAAACAATGTCCGTCACTCCTGAAAATTCGATAGGTAAGTTGATCCCTCCGGAATTACTAACTGAATAAATGATGGTATCCGAGTCAACTAAGCTTGTTTGAATCGAGTTTTGTACAGTGATAATGATTGTATCTGAACCAGTCCAACCTGAAAAGGGCACGTAAACGGATAAATTGCTGCTGTTTATTGAGGTGATTAAAGAAGATGATTCGGCAGTGTAAATGACCGGATCATTGTAGAAATGGTTCAGGTAATTATCCAGATTTACATCTACGAAGGATTGAAGTACATTGATAGATTGATCTGGGATACCAGAAAGTTCTATTCCAGGAACAACCGAATACACGACTGTATCTATATCAAATAGTCCATTGGGATTGTCATCCGTTGCAATGAAGTATACTGTGTCGCTACCAAACCAGGTTGATGAAATTGGGATAATAGACACCACGTTGTTCCCGTCTATATTTACTATTACACTATCATTGCTCGAAACACTGTATATAATGACATCACTATCCATTTCAACCAAATAATTATCTAAATCAAAACTTACAAAAGTACCACTGGCCAATATCGTTTGATCCATGATTCCCACTAAAAATGGCTGATTTTCATTCACAAAAGAAACTGAAAAGTTCGTTGTATCCGTAAAGAAATCCGTTGTTCCAGATTCTGAAGCAATTACAACGAATGAATCCAATAGTCCTGTGGAGCTGTCGAATAGGGTGATGCACAACTCTCCGGTTTGCTCGTTCAATTCATACGTATGCGTCCCGAAATATATTTCAAATAAATTACCTGGGGCTCCTTGAATTCCATCTGCTACGAAATCAATGGGGTTGTTTTTCATCGTTTGAACAATTGAATCATTTGAATCCCAGATTTTAAATTCAATTTCTCCCGTTACGGCGTTCGAATAAACAGTCTGAAAACAAGTCCATTTACCATTTAAAAATTGAGGAGTAGATGTGCCTACTAAACTATCTCCCATAAATGCTCCAAGTTTATAATTTGCATCTTCCACAGAGACTCCATTAATCTTAGCGTCGATGGCAAAATTCATGGAATATTGAAAGTTGGATGGGTTCACATTCCAGTTTACAGCCGTATCTCCTGATTGATTTAATCCAACGGAACTGATACTCCATGAAATGGGATCATTGTCGATATTCGCTAAATAAGCTCCAAGGTTCAAACATGAATTAGAATTGGTTCCTAGGACGAAATCATTTACGGTGGAAAAAGCAATTGGATCATTCACATCTGTTACCTGAAAGTAAATAAACTGTTGATCATAAACCGTACTATCAATGGAATCGATCACTTCAACCAAAACGGAATCAAGTCCAGTGTTTCCCAAGTGATTTAATACGAGTGAATTGCCAACAATACCTCCTGATAAATTGAATCCTAACTGTACGATTTGATATTCCACAGGTAAATTTCCATTATTGCTGAGAAAACTGCTCAAATCTATGGTTGAAAACTGAGAATCAACTACGGAAGTATATATTGAGAAGGCATTCCAGTAAGGAGCAATATTCTGATTCAAATGCAATTCATCTGGAACCGTTGGGGAGCCAAAACTTGCACCACTAACAAATGTGACAGAATCCAGTATTGTATGAATGGAATCATCTGCAGCTGTATAAGCTTTAAATGTTACCATTTCCCCCGTTGCAACATTGGAATACATTGTAATAAAGTACATGTAAGTTCCATTTACAAAAGTAGGGTTAGCTACTCCTCTTACTTGACCATTCACAAAAGCGCCCAACTTATTGCCTGCTTGATTGATAATAGTGTCATTTTGGATTAATACGCCTGTCAACGTACCTGTATACTGGAAATCAACAGGATTTACGCTCCATGTGGGGGTTTGAGCCGAAGCCTTCCACCCCACGAGCATGATTAAGATCAGGTTGATTATTATTATGTTAAAAGTTCTCATAAATCGATTAATAAGAGATTGATACATGATTGATTGATTGATTTCATTCATTCATTTATTATTTTATTGCTTGATCAATCTTCTACTTATTACTTTATCTCCTACGATTGCATTTATATGGTATATACCTTTGATTTGAGATGAAGGGCTTACTAAATCGTTGAAATCCAATTGCACTTTTCCAGTGATTCCTTTTATGTCCTTTGAAGCAATCAACTTACCAACATTGTCGTACACATTTAAGTGGATGTCATCTCCAGAGTTTCCATAAATAGAAATCGTACTAGAATGTTTGAATGGATTCGGATGAACCGATAATGAATTGGTTGTCATACTTTCAATATCCGATGTGCCCGTTGCTTTTTCCATACCCAATGTAAATGGTTGTTCTTCATTTACAATTCCTAACATAGCATTTGGCAGGAATTCTAGTACTTCATCTACATCATATAACGTTCCTTCTGAAGCATCCAGATATTTAAACGTAATTTCCTTTCCTGAATCTTGATCATTTGCATAAATAGTCAAGAAGAGCATGGATTTCTCCGCCGGCTCCACAAATATCCCCTTAGTCACACCACGTACTTCTCCATCAATATATGCGTAAATCATGTCTTCCGGATCCGTTATTTCAAGATTCCCGTCTAATCCAACTCCAACCACGTTCATATTATTTTTAAACTGCGTTGGGTTTAGATTTACATAGTCATAAATTGAGAACATCTCATCGTCGGTATGCGCCTGAAGTAATTGTGATTCAGCGGATTTACCAACAATGCTATTTGCATCAATTGGATAAATCAATGTGTCTGCCACGGATGAATTGTATAAATAACCTGACGGGGCATTCATGTATGTAAGATTTCCAATCCATCCATATCCTGCAATGTATTGCGCAAAATAGTATTGGTTTTTGACAAGGTCTCCATTCAATGGTTCTAGCACCTGGAATGCATGATCTGGAGTCATTCCGCCCTGCGGGAGGTAGCTAATCCAGTTCCACCCAATTTCCAAAGAAATAGGGGTAGAGTCCACATCAACAGGTTTTCCGTAAAATTCAAGTGAATCATCTGCATCGAGTTTGATCTGGTACATTTCATACTCATTGATTTGCAATAGGTCTCCTGCCCAAGATTCGGTAGCAGGATAGTATTGGCTAAACTGCGTTTGAGACTTGATCAGACTATTGTCTGGGTAACTGAGACCGCTTAGTACATCGGTTGTATTGTCATTGGCTAAATCAAGGTTAAAAGAAACCCAATTCCAACCCTGATTAAGATACATCATCCGTGCAAGTAAATCAATCGTATGAATCACATCTTCGTTCAAAGGCGTACCAGCCTGACCATTTATAGCAAATGGATACGACTCCATCGTTTGGTCATACAATTTACATTCAGATGCGTCCCAGATTTTGAAAGTTATATTTTTCCCATTATCGGCAGCATCACCATATACACTTAGAAATGCGAGGTGTTTGTCCAATGCGTCTACATATTGTACATTGGCAATTCCACGTACTTGTCCGTCAATAAATCCAGCAATTACGTCATATTGATCTTCGGAAGGAAAACCTTCAATATCCAACGACACAGAAAAGTTCATGTTTGCGGCGAATTGTGTTGCGTTTACCGACCAGTTTGGTGGTGGACACATTACTCTAAGTTGCATGGGCAAAACCTCGTTTCCATAAGAACTGTTCAGTACAATCTCATCTGTATAGTCGCCACTAGACAATTGTTGATCTACCGTAAAAGTGATGGTTTGTTGCGCTCCTGCTGCTAAAATTCCTGATGCAGAAGAAGGTGTGATATAAGAAGGAGATTGTATGGTATAATTCACATTCGTTCCTCCCGTATTTTCAATGATTCGGGTAAAAGTATGTAACGTTCCAAGCGATGCCACTTCATTAATGTCTGACCCAATCCATCCTACTGGACTAACGTTCACATAGAAATCCCATTTATGGACTGAATCTCCTGTAATATTTAACCCAAGTTGATTTCCAACCAAGTCTTCAATTTTTTGGATACGCACTTCCAGTGTGTTGTTTTCCATGTAAATACTTGGAATCAGAGGGGTGATTGTAATTTTATCACCTACACATTGGATGTTGGCGTTCACCAATGAATTTGTGGTAAGATTGAACAGACCAATGTTATTCAAATCATACTGATCTGCCTGAATAATATTTTCACAGTTGATTAATTCACTAAATGTCACTGAAATTTCATCTCCTGCATTCAAGATCCCATCCGCTGGTTGTGGAATTCCTATGATTTCAGGTGACTGCTGTTCGATAATTCCAGAAACTAAATCGGCATATCCGGCAGGTAATCCTCCAGCACATTGAGATAGAGCACGGAGTTCGTAATTTCCATCTTGTAATGCCCCAATGTTCCAATCAGATTGTGTCGTTACCGCTCCAAGGTTCGACGTAAGGATTTCATCCACATTTATCCATGTACCGGTACCAGTTTCACGGTATTGAATACGAATCAATTCAAGGTCTGGATCCGATTCATCATATCCGTTTAGTACGATGCTTAATGTTCCATTGTCTACTGGAGTAATTACCCATCCATCCATTGGAGCAGAAATGTCTACGGAACTACAAGGTTCCACAAAGTGTGCATTCACCATCACTGTATCTGTAATTTGATCATCACAAAGTGATTGGAATACTACCTGAATCGAATCATAATCGAAGATGTTTGGGTCTGCACCTCGGTCGAGGGCTAATGTTACAAATTGTCCTAGATTGGCGTCCAATTGGTATTCCAAACCATCTGTTCCAAGTACATTTCCATTAATAGATAGTACCGCGCCTAAAGGATTTGACCCATTTACTAGATTTACAACGTAGGTCATCGTTTCACTACTTTGAGAAGTATTTCCTAGGTAAAGATTGAAGATGGCCGATTCATCTGTAGATACATTCACTTTAGTAGACACCTTCAAGTTATCTACTAAAATTTGTACTCCTTCTCTAGGTAAGGTGTTCTCTTCATGTGGGCAAGAAGATTCTCCACTAACCAACTTAAATACAGGTGTTCCGAAATGCTTATCTTCATAGATGTTTACAGTGAAATTATCTCCCAAATCATCATCAGCTAGTGTATAACCAACCGTTTGTGATTTAGTACTGCCATTCGTTATTGCACCACCATAACTCATCGAAATATCGATGTTTTCAGAAAAAGAGACTCCGATACCATTAACCTCGATCCCAGCCGCCAAATAAATAGATTGATCTATATTCATAGAAAACTCCTGCGTAACTGTTTCTGATTTGGAAGTCGTGGAACTGGTAGAGTAGACAACACCTGCATCAAACGATCTGTTTTCTTTAAACAATGCCTGATCTTTATAAGTCTGATTTAATACAATAAAATTCTCCCAAGCTTCTGCGGAAGCAGTGTCCCCTAACAAGTAGTTGCTTGGAATTACATCGTTCTCCAGATGATGCTGTGTGTAAATGTAGAATGTATTAAATCCAACTGGATCAATCATTAATTCGGTAGATAATTCGTAGCCACAAATGGTATCATTGTATGAAAGAATATCTGTCAATCCATATTCAAGATTTACTGCAGCACCCAGATAGATATCCGCATCTTCTCCAAGAGCAAAACTTCCTTCCTTATCTTCAGCAATCGGTGTCGTTTCTAAAATTTCTTCAAATGAAACACATTGTGTAACTTCATTCGTTACGGTTCCGTCTGAACTCAAATTAGCTGAATAACCAAACTCGGCGGTCACATCTACTTCCAGTTCTGTTTCAGCACCAATTCCGAAGGATGTAGTAACGTCAGCCCCCAAGCTTACACTTGCATTAAATCCAACTCCCAGACCTTTATATTTAAAATTCATGTTGGTCATACAAACCTCTTGATTGGTGGTTAAAAATGCATAACTCTGATCTCCAGGAGGATCGCGAAGTACCGTCATTGGCATTTCAGGCGTGGTGGTGGTGAACGTTGTAGATCGCTTCTTTTTACCTAATACGACCGCATTAATGTTTTCAGAAACATCCACTCCGTCTACTGTAGCAATTACTTGCATCCCTTTTAAATAAGGTGAAACGATATTCGCTTCACCAGGAGCAAAGGTGTAGGTGAATTCTCCTCCTTGCATCGTTGTTGTTCCTGTAAAACCAGGATCTGTACTTTCTCCGATCCCATCTGTAATCGCAAGATCAGCTTGATCAAGATAACATCTTTGACCTAAATAATCTTCGTATACTTTTATGCTAACCGAAACAGGCAATGACTGAATTAACAATACATCTCCACATGTATTCGTATCCAATTGGGAAATTTCCAGGTTGTGCCCTGAACGATAAACGAAATTAATACTGTCCGCATCTTCATTCAACACGTCAATGGTTTGAGCTCCAAGGTTAGAAAAGAATTCTCCAATACTTGCAGGAAAAACACCATCCGAATGGGTGACTCCAACTGTATATTCTCCGGGAGGAACATTTGAAAACACGTATTCCACAGAACTATTTTCATCCAATACAATTTCATCCGAATAGCAACCAGTAGTGGCGTTCAGAGAAATGGTCATTGTTTTTCCTGTCCCTAAAATTCCATATTGACACATCCCTCCTGCGACAACCCCAGAAATCGTTCTCTTCTCCTGATCCAAAAAGGTTATCCCAGCTATGGGAGATTGTACATTTTTAACCTCAAAAAATGGAGTTGGAAACATCTGATGACTCTGGAAACGTGCAGAAATTTGCCCGCTTGCTCCTGGTTCCATTTCCAACAACCATTGTCCGTCTGAATTGGTAAATGTAGGAGGAGAAGTAGTTTGACCGTCCAATAGAATTTCAGCAAATTCGATAAAACATTTACTGTTTTCATATTTAATAATTCCAGTAAGAGGAACGGTTGTAATATCAACAAAGTCAATTTGATCTGCTGAAGTATTACTGTTGTTTAATGTTACAATCCGCGAATTAGGATTGAATTCATGATCAATTCCAGATTCGTGCGCAACCACATCCACAAATTGTGCTCCAGATACAGAACCATATTGTAACATGCCATTCACAGGAACATCGTTTACAATTTCAGTTCCTTCCTGGTCATTTAAGTGAATAAAAGCATTGATTCGTTCATCTACCACAGCTAATCCTGCCTCTTCCGTCATTCGATCCATTAAACCAAAACTGTGGTGCAATTGAATTTCAGAAATCGACAAAGGGTCGTTAAATGCAACAACGGCATCTATCAATCCTGCATAGTAATTTGCTCCAGCATTAGAACGTCCTAAATTCCATGTTGTAGAAGGAATAATGGTGCTATAACTATAATTTAATACTTGTTGAGAAGCGACATCACCATCAATTCGAGCAGTGATTGTTCCCCCTTCTTTTACAAGCGATAGATATTTATACCCGATACCGGATAAAGTGGCAATCGCTTGTACTTCGCCATTAATATTCAACATCAGACTGTTTCCACTCAAATAAATATCGAATGGTGTTCCTCCGTCAGCTGAAAGGATGTATTGAGTTCCATTGTAGTGATAAGGGCTAAACCAAAGTTCTACAGTACTTGAATCTTCTAATCGAAAATCAGATGTTACCGCGTAATTATTCTCAATGTCGTTGAATTCTAATGCTGTGTTATACGAAACAAATTTCTCTGGTGTTACCGTAAATGAAGTTCCACTTCCGTAATTCACCCCTTCAATCAGATAATATCCTGAGGTATTAGAAATACCTGCAATTTTAATCCCCGGTTCTGTAGTTGAAAAATTACCAGAACACAAGATAGAAGTTCGCTCTTTTTCAACCTGATTAATTACTCGATCTCCTTTCCCCTCATTCATCTTCCAGTATCCAACCAAACCATCAAAGTTTGTTGGTACGGTATAATTCATAAACTTCTTAATCTCAGAAGGTCGTTGAACCCGATTGATTAATCGTACCTCATCAATATGACCAAATAACTTGTTCGTGGAAAGATGAGACTCCGTTAAAGACCCCATGGCTATTTTATGATCTGCGTATTTGTTGTTTGCAAAGTTCAATGTGGTAGAACTTACAATCGCACCATCAAAAAATAAAATAAGATCACGCCCATTGTATTGACCCGCAATATGATGCCACAGATTATATTTTTCTGTCAACTGATAACTTACTTTTTTCGTCCCAGAAGCATCTGCCATGGCAATGTATATCGATGAATCAGATTCTACTCCCATCCAGAAATTTACATCGTCTTGCTTTCCATAATCAAACAGCATTCCATCGGAAGCAAATGAATTTACTTTCGTCCACATTGAAAGTGTGAACGCACTATCTATTAATGGGTTTGGATTGGATCCGATGGTATCCACGAATAATCCTCCTGTTCCATTGAATCGCAACGAAAGATTATTATCTGGTGTGAGCGATACAATTGCTCCTTCTACAGAACTTCCAGAAAAGGTCGTGATTCGACCAGAAACTACCCCATTCGGATTTACATAGCCTAAATCTTCGGTTTTTGCGCCTTCTCCTTGAGAATTAATTCCTGTTACCGCATAGGTATAATAAATTCCAGGAGTGATGCTGTTATCTATGAAACTAAACACGTTGGAATTGGTGGATCCTATTAAAAAACCATCGCGATAAACATTGAAGCCACCGTTTACAGCAGGTGTATTTTTATTTATCGACCATGAAATTTCAATTCGATCCTCATGTACTCCATCTGATGCTGCCACATTTGCAATGATTGGAGGATTATACATATAGGTCCAATATCCAGCGGATGAAATATACTTTTGAGTTCCTGTGTAGGAATAATATGGATCCGAGATTAGGGTTTGTCCTACTACTACTTCGGTACTAAAATTTGGATTGAGTAAAGAACCGGCTGACGTGTTAATCGTAGCTTCGGTCTTATATCCTTCCTGAATACACTGAGATAATACTTGAGTTATTGGAAGTATTATCAAAAAGCATATCAGAGCTATATTGCTAAAAAAATTGTTCATGTTATTTGTTTTTAGTGATTTAAAAAAACGACTATAACATATTACTTCTCAGCAATATCATTTTTGTTTTCTAAAGAGTTTAGTCTTAGAAGTATTGCTTTTATTTCTTCGTTATGCGCTGATTTTGTATTGATTAACTCAGCTTTTGTGTTCTCTGCCTCTGCTTTCAGCGAAGCGATCTGCTTACTTAGTTCTTGAATTGATGCTACCGCCAATGAAGTTATTTGATTGAAATCTACATTATGGAAATCAGAGATTTCTTTTCCATAAACAAATAGATTTTCAGGACTATCCTCCAACTTCGATATGGTAAAACTATTTCCCTCTATAGAAATCACTTCTTTCTCAACATACTCCGTCATAGTAACTACTTTGATATTATCGCCAACGACAAAACCATGCGCTTCATTCATTACAACTGTGGTCGTAGATTCATGCTGTACGATTGATTTAGCATTAGCAAACACGGATGGGATGAAGCCTTTATTAAGATTTACCGCATTTGGGAGTACCTCCTTTACTTCTTGCGCAACAACACCCGTAATTTCCTCTTTACCTTTAGTTTCGTCGATAAATTTGTATTTGGTGATTTTGAGTTTGTTAATCAAATCTATACTGGTTGCTCCGTCAGCAAGCTGAAACCCCTTTTTTATCCTGCGGTCAGAGGAAGCGTGAAAAGAGGCTGCTTTTATTCGATCATTACTAAGAAAAGAATAGGAAAGTGTTCCAGTAGAGGTATTCGTAGAAGCCGTACTACCGTTAAGATAAAATGTGGCAACAGTACCTGTATTTGAAGTCAATGTGGTATTCGCTTCAATGCCACTAGACATATAAATTCTTCCTCCAGTTGCAGCTTTTAGATTTAAATTATTAGAGCTTGCTTCAATATAAGCTGCAGACGCACTCGATTGTCCTATATGTAAGTCGTCATTACTCGTTGCTAATGGATGGATTAACAATCCATTATTGAATCTTATCCTTGAGCCAGACGTATTATATGCTTGAATATACAAATTGGACCCAGTCGCATCGAAATATGGATCGGTTGGGTGTGTACCACCAATTGTAATGTGATCATTATTGGCATCAAACCTTGCGTAGCCATCTACAAATAAATTTTTCTCCACTTTCAAATTCGCATCATCTACTCTTACTTGATCTGATGGATCAGCCGTTAATACAAGATCTCCCGTTGCAACGTCATTCGCAATACCTGCATTCCCTACATCAAAAGTGACTCCGTTTGCAAACAAAGCCCTAGTCGCATAAGTTGCAGTATCGGCATTGTTTGAGTGATTCGATCGTATTGTATATGCAGAACCGGTTATTTCTAAACGAGGTGTCATTTCCTGAGAACCTACTACGGTTACTCCTATGTAATACGTTTCGTCATAGGGAAGCGCTTGCAATGATAATAACCCAGCAGGGGTAGATCCAAGATAGCTATTGTAAACACCACCTGAAACATTCACACTTGTATTGGTTTCAGACCAAAGTTGAGTACCTGCAGTGGCAGCATTGTAGATTTTAAACTGCATTTGGTAGTTCCCATCTGCTACGATGGTACCATCTAAGTTTTTTAAGATTCCTTGAATGCTCATTTTAATGTCCTGAGCGTGAAGAATTCCTGTTGCGAATGTGAAAAGGAAAATTGCTAAAATGGATACAGTTTTTTTCATGGGAGTTGATTTGGTTATATTCTATCTATTATACTCTTGTTGTTAAAGGATAAGTGATTTTCATCAGCTTATCATGTTTAAAACTGGTAAACTCAAGTTTCTTGACAAAATTCAATTAGTGCCTTGTGGAAATTGGAAGGTTATTTGTTGAAAATAGCTCTGGTTTAAAGCGTTACTAGTTAGAATTAAATAAGAACTGATGAAAAGTGAGATTAAATTATTCGGAACAAAGGAATAATTAGGAACGCAATTTCTTAGAGTTATAACTAATTTCGTTTCTACAAAATGAAAGACTTCTATATTTGCGGTAGGGATGATTCCAATTCTCCCTTTTACCGATGGTTGTCGAACTGGCATTGACGGATTTGTGGGAAGGATAGTTTGTCTTGATTAATTCAAGTTTAGACCAGGTTTAGTTTATTCTCTTGATAAGAAGTGAATACAACCAATTTAATAAGTTATGATTCGACATATTCTATCTACATTAATACTTAGCGTATTTTTTTTAGTTGTAGGCACTTATGGTCAAACAAGTGTGGACAGCTTGGCAAGTAAGATTGAGGAGGTTGAAATGGTTGATTTGGACTCTGTTCAAATTAATAAATTGCTGGTAGAGTCTAATACTTTTAGGTTTTGAATCTCTCTGATCCTTATCCTTTCTTATGTGTTTGTTTTATCTAGACTGCAGTCCAATGGATGAATGATCAAATAAAGTTTATCTATTAATTAAATTCGACCACTTATGAAAAATATAGTACCGATTATAAATTTCCGGTTGATTCTTTATTTGGATAAGGTTATAATTGTAATGCTTCGCCCATCGATGAATTGAGTTTTACAATTCGTTTAAAAGTCATATATAGTTAATTCCTTTATACAAATAAAAATGTACACGATGATGAATTATATCCTAAGAAAGTACCATTTACTAAGTCTGTTCATTGCCTTTATAGGCTTAGGAGCAAATGTTTCGGCGCAATTAAACCCAGAGCATTTAAAATCCCGAACCGAAGAAGTTGATTTTCGAACGAAAACGGAACAAGTAATTGAAAATTTGGATCTATCCGAAGTTACCTCGGGTTATTTAATGGATTTGGGGTATGACATGGGGGATTATCCGAAGTATAATGGAAATGAAAAGAGTCCAGCAGTATCATTTCCAAATTGGATTCAGTTGTATGCAACATTGTATGGGGCCAATTTAACAGAAGAAAGAAAATTGCCCGAACCATATGAAACCTTTATGGATGATGATCTTAATCAGACGTATTCTTACGTCGTGGGCATAGATCAAACGTATCATAGACTTGACCGGAAAGCAGTTGAGAAGGGACTAGTGGAGTCTAGAAATGATAAATTATATGATGTTGCTGGTAAGTCGCAAAGTCCATTTGTGGAAGATAAATTGCATTCTTTTGCAATAGCTCTGGAGAAATCAGATCAATTGCAACATAAATTTTTGTTTAAAAAAGAGTTTTTCTTTACCGATAACTTTAATGAAATAGAACATATTTCCGTTGATTTCGGGGATGAACAAGGACTACGAACACTTGTGATAGACAAACCTGTGAAAGTTGACTATAGAAGTTATGGTACGAAAGAGATTAGATTTATAACCAATTACAAGGATGGAACTAAAAGGTATGGAACAGCAAATCTACGGATTATAAATCCCCAAGAAGAAACGGAAGGGCCTAATCAAGCAAGGTACGATCGTGGTAATCCTGATGCTATTGTGAATATTACGGCGGTACAACCTTATTTTGATCAAGAGCAAGGCGCATTGGTATATGGAGGAGCTACGTTGGATATTTTCTATGGATGTAATAAGACTCAATTAACGAAGCCTATTGTATTAGTTGAAGGCTTCAATCCTGGATTTGGAGGCTGGGATAATCTTGAGTCCAATGGTTTTATTAATGGAATAAGGAGTGCTGGAGAATTGGAACTTGCGTTAGAAAATCACGATTATGACATCGTGTATGTTGACTTTAACGATGGAGGGACTTGGATTCAGGAGAATGCCTTTGCTCTTATGGAGGTGTTAAATTATTTGAACGATGAACTCGCCAATAACAATAGTAACGAGGAAATTGTAGTTATTGGTGAAAGTATGGGAGGATTGGTAGCCAGGTATGCACTTGCATATATGGAACAACAAGCAATGGACCATAATGTGCGTAAATTCATCTCTTTTGATTCTCCGCAGCAAGGAGCAAACATCCCTTTGGGATTTCAAGTAATGTTGGAGCATGTTGCCAACGTTCGTCTTTTTGCACTTGGACCTAAACTGAAAGATGTAGCCTATGACGGAACAAATTTCCCATTAAGAGACGTGGAAGAAGTGTTGAATTTACCTGCAACACGCCAAATGGTGATATATCATGCCTATAATCCATATACTAGACTCTTGTTTCAGACGGAATTAGCCGCCTTGGGTTATCCGCAAAATTGTGAAAATGTAGCTGTTAGTAATGGATCGTATAATGGCATAGGACAAGCGAATGATCAAGGAAATTTAATAACACCTAGTTCTCAATTGTTTGGATTAATTGGAGGAAACATAACGTTCTTTCCTTGGTGGGCACAGCCGATTTTGATAAGTCATGGAGCGATAACTTTTGCCACTTTTGATGTGCGGGCGCTACCTTTTTATGGTGTAAATGATGTACCTCTTTACTCCGGAGTATTATTTCAAACAATATTAGGAGTGCCAGTAGTCTTTGCGGCTAAATATACGGACATATCCCATGTAAGGCCATTTGATTCTGCACCAGGTGGGTATGATGGAGAGGTTGGTGGATTTCCTATTGGAACCAATTATGCAGGTAGATTTTGCTTTATTCCAACCGTAAGTAGTACAGATATTAATCCGGCCGTTTGGGGATTTGATCCAAATTATGCCGTTGGCTTAAATAATCCTAATTCCGCTTTCGATAATTATACGGGTGTTCATTATAGTCCAATTTTAGGTTTGAACTCCGAATACCATGTCGACTATACAGATTTGAATGCTCCATTTTTCGAAGCCGAAATTGTAGGCGACGCAGTGCCAAACGTATTAAATGGAGCAAATGAAGAGTTTAACATTGGATTTAATCCAAATTATTACGTAAACAATACCATTGCAACATCAATAATCATTGGTAACGGAGGCGTTTTAGGTGTGAATTTGGATCAAGGTTTAGGTTTATTGCCGAATAATAATCCTTATCCAATACCTAATAATAATGTTGTAGTCAATGTGAAAGGTACTGATTGTTTGGACAATGTGGACATAGATGTAATTGGTGGAGGAGAAGTGAGAATTGGAGATGTCGATGGGAATCGTACAGCGACAATGATTTTAGAGAATGGTAGTTTATTACGCGTTACGGCCGCCGCAACATTGGATATCGATGCAAATTCAACATTAACGGTTCGAGATGGAGCTGCATTGCGGATTGATCAGGGAGCAACTGTAAATTTATTTGCGAACAGCACAATCATAATAGAAGATGGAGGTGAGTTAATTATTGAGGGACAGCCAGTAATTAACTTAGTAGAGCGTACTTCTGTAATTGAAATTGCAGGAGGTTTAAATTTAATGACAGGGGCAGAATTTTCCCCTTTTGGTGAAGGACATGTGGTTTTTAATGATCCTGAAGTAACTTGGAGAGCTAATTGTATAATTGATTTTTCCATGCAACAGAGGCATTTTGTTGGATTTGAGTTGCTGCCAAATACAGATCTAGTTCTAAATAATGTAAATAATGGTCATTTTATTATAAATACGGGAAGAGTATTACTAGGTAATAATAGCATATTGGATTTAGGAAGTGCCTTTGTAGAAATCATCAATACTGACGTATTCGTAACAGGAGGAGAATATGAAACTATTATGCTGCAAGGCTATAACTCAACAATTGATAATTGCGTTTTTAAAGGTGGACGGATTGGTCTTACAGTGGATAATACCGTAGGAACAAATAGATTTACGATGACAAACAGTGAAATCCTCAACGGTGATTATGGAATTAACCTCATGGGAGGAGGGGCAGATTTGTCTGATATTTACATCAATGAAATGGACGCTATAGGTTTTCTTCATGTGTTAGCGACTCAACCAACTACCTTGACGAGATGTGAAATAGTAAATTGTAATGAGGGAATTAATTACAGCGGAGGGGCTATCGCTCCGCTTCACTTAGAAGAACCTTTGATCTGGGCGAATCAAACTGGGGTTTTTGTAACTGGTGGAACTACTCTTACGGGGCATTGTGGATCGATTGCTCAAAATACTCATTTTGGGATTGTGGCTGGAGTCCATACTACATTGGATTTATCCAACGATTCTAAGTTAAGCGTTTTGGATAATGAAATTTCGATAGGTGTGAACCGAGCTTATTATCTAAATTTTGATAATGGAAATAATGATTTTATACCATCTACCGAAATGATAGAGCATGTGATTTATGGAGAAATGAGGGAGTCTGTAGCATGTTATGCGGCGGATCCTACCTTAGAGTACCCATTGCCAGCTGTTGGGAATCGGTGGAATTCACGGGGGCCTCAAGCAAAAGGAAAGTCGTTAAGTGACTATGTTGATTATGAGTTATTGGATGAAAATGGTGTGTCGGTACAGATTCAGGGAACACAAACGGTGGTTCCTACTGTTTGTGGTCCACAAGCTCCAGTGGTTGGCGGATGTGAACCATTTTGTGAAATTTCTGTGATGTCTGGAAATTGTGGGAATTGTGAAAAAATTAATACCGCGCATTTTAATAATGTAAAGCTTAATGAAGCAATGAAGGATGCGGTTTTGACTATGGAAAAGTATAACTCAACAGGAACCGGAGATGATTTATTAGCTCTTGAAAAGATGAATGAAATTCTATTATATCCATATTCAAACATTAATTTAAACGAAGGGAAGATTCTGGATTTCGGTTATAAAAAGATGAAGCAAGCTTTTGGATTTGCGTGCAAATCTGGTGAGATAAGTTGTGATAAAAATGATCATCTACCTAACTTATCTGCGCCTGCACAAAAAGTACTTGAAGTTGTGTTGATGTGGAAAAAAGATGGAAGTGGTGGAGGAACTGGACCATTTAATGGTCCTCGATTAAGAGGAGGTCCTTGCGATCCGTCTGCGGAGCGAACTGGATTTGATGGAGGTCATCTTTATAAAGCTATTGGATTAAATGCATTGGCCAGAGACGCATATAATGTTGTTGCTGATAATGCAACGGATCAGGAAGTAGTGGAATTGGCAAGACATTGGGAATGTATTTCGAATACCGATTTGTTATATGAAGAAGGTATGATTACGAAGGAAGAGCGTTCTACTTTAAGAGGTACATGTACCGATTTGCTAGTGCAAAGTCAAAAGTTCCTGACTAGTTCTTCCAATACGAAAGATCAAACGGTATTTAGCCCTAATGAAAGCAAAGGAACTAAAATTACAAATGTGCGCTTTGCACCTAACCCTGCAACGGAGCAATTGGAGATCTATTTCGATCTAAGTCAAGGTATGAATACAGGGATTGAAATTCGGACTACTACTGGAAAAGAAGTAATGGTAGTAGAAGATTCTATGTTGAGAAGTGAAGGATCAAATTCAATTTTGGTGGATGTATCGGAACTTACTCCAGGAATGTATTATGTGTTTATTAATGCTGGTACAGATCTGATAACGGAAAAATTGGTTATATCCAAGTAACGTATTTAACGTACTTGCAAAATACTTATAATGAAGGTATGTCTGATGTTGTTTGCATTGGGCATACCTTTTTTATTTACTTTAAAGATAGATAAATGCGGAAACCGAGCCAGTCGTAATCGGCCAATAGATTAGGTTAGAGCTTCCCCAACTCCACCATTCCATATTCATTCGCTTGGATATATTCATTCGTATCGACATTGAGGCAGCTTAACCACATTCCTCCATACGCATAAGTGTCTAGGCAAATGGTGTGATTGAAATTGGCTATTTCGCCATTTTTTCTAGAGGTATGTCCACAAATTACTTTTTTGCCTTTCAAATATGATTCAGGAGTTTTATACTTTTTCCAAAAAAGGTGATGCTTATTTTGTTTATTTAATGGGACACCTATTTCCAATCCAGCATGTACAAAAATGATATTGCCAACTTCATAGTATGGCAGGCAATTTTCGAAGAAATCCCAGTGAACCGGGTCAATTTTGAATTCCCAGTCGGAATCATCGCCAATGCCATATGAATCCAATGTTTCTGCGCCTCCAAACTGAAGCCATTCCATTAAGCGCTCTGGACTTGTTCTTGCCGTAAGCATCATAATCTCATGATTGCCCTTGATAAACTCAAATTGATAACGTTTCCGGTTTTCCAAAAACCAATCGATCACCCCTTTGCTGTCTGGTCCTCGATCTATATAATCACCTAGAAAAATGACCTGATCATTCTCTTTAATAATTCCTTGGTCGAAAATAGTTTTTAAGGCAGTAAGGCTTCCGTGGATATCTCCAATTGCGAATGTAGGCATGACTTTGTATCTCGCGTAGGTTATTTTTTCTGAGCAATTAATAAAATTGAATCAGCGTCTTCAAATTCAGCATATAAGGATAAAGTAAGAATCTTGAAATTAGGAGAAAACAAATTGGTGAGGTCGCTTTCACTATGGTAATTTACAAATAACCCTTTGAAAATTTCTGATCCTTCCCCTTTCCAAAAGGAATGACAAATGATTCCTTGAGGATTTAAAATGTCGTATTGTCGTTGGATTGAATCCATCAATTCTTGGTCTTTCAAATGATGCAATACTTTATTCGAATAAATTCCGTCAAATGTTGAGTGTACATTCAATGTGCTGGCATCCAACTCCATAAAAGTACCGGATGGATTCTCCTTGTTTAAATGATCAAGAAATTCCGGGGAATTATCAGAGCCCGTTACGCTGAAATGCTTGCTTAATAGTTTCCAATCGGTGCCAGGTCCTGAACCCAGTTCAAGGACTTGCGCGGCATGAGGCAACACCTTTGCAAGAGATTCAATGAGATTACTGCCGTTTACATCCTTTGCTAACTGGATATATTCTGTGACAGATTCTTTCGTTTTATAATACGCTTGGCTCATAATAACTTAACGATGTTGTTGATAGAGGTGGTATAATTTAAACGGTCATAATTTAGCTTCGTTTGCTGATTCATACCTAAAGTGAACGTCATGAGCAAATTCACAAACGAATTCGTGTCCATTTTAAATTTGTGCTTTGATTGATTGATGTACTCGGTAAGTATGGTATGCAAGAAAAGTTGAAACTGAGTTAGTTCTTCCTCAACCAAATGATCCAGACTTGTTAATTCAGAATAGGTGTTAGTAGCAAAACAACCTCTATGTTTTTCGTCGGAAAGCAATTCTTCCAATCGAAGATGCATAAATTTGGAAACCCCTTTTTGAACATTCTTTTCACTAGCTAGAATTTTGCTGAATCCAATTTTTCTTTCTTCAAGATACATGGATAACGCTCGATCAAATAGTTTTTTTTTACTGTGAAAAGTATCGTAAAAACTTCCTTTTCCAATTCCCAAAACAGATAAGAGGTCCGCAAGTGAGGTAGCATCATATCCCTTTTCCCAGAACAAATTCATTGCTTTGGTTAGGGCTTCTTTTTCATCAAATAATTTAACTCGTGGCATATATTTAGTGGATGCAATTTATAAAAAAGCAATGTATTTTACCAATCAGTACAATATTATTTTATATTTGTACCGTTCGGTACAAATAAATTATAGGAATTAAATTAGTTCAGAAATATGAAACGTTTTTTTAAGAGATTGTTGAAAATTGTAAGCATTGCATTAGGTGTTTTATTAATGATATGCATTATTGTCTTTAAAACGCCTCTTTTATTGGCAGATATTAGACCGTCGCAGTTGAAAAAGCAGGAAGTACCAACTAATAATGGAAGGGCATTATTGGAGGAAAGTCAGCGTGCACATGGGATGGAATTTTGGAGTCAACGTGATTCTTTAACGTATTTAGTTGATCAGGAATTTACCGTTGGGATCTCTAAATGGCTGATTTCCCCCGTAGATCAAATGAATATTCAATACCACTACACAAGTTATCCGAAGGATTATGCCAAGTCTTATTATGCTTCGGCTAACCATGGCAATGAAGCGATGAATTTTAAGGTGGGCAATGGGACAAAAGGAATTTATAAATGTTTTTTAGAAGGAGATAGTACGTTCAATGGATATTCTACAGAATTTTTTTACAAAGGAATGCGTCATTTGATTGAATTTCCATTTGAAATGAGTTCCGCTACGATCGTCGAAAATATAGGAACAGCAAACTGGAATGACCAAGAATATGAATTGCTGTTTGCCACTTGGAACGAATTGAATCCAAGTATGGAAGTAGATCAATACATAATTTGGGTCAATAAAAGGACAAAACGAATGGATCGATTTGATGCTACTGGAAGGATCATGACTCCGTTTGCACGAGCCATGGTGACCTTTGAATACAATGACGCAAAAGAAGGTATTGTAGTTCCAAAATCTATTTCCGTATCTCGAATAATGAACGGAGCAAAAGAAATTATGAAACTGGAACCCCACTTGATTTCTCGAGGAAGCGTTGACGTTCAGTAAGAGTAAAATACACCCCACTTGTTTAATTTTCGTTGATTTTTAATTTTAGCACGGGTTAAATAAATGGATCAATTGATATTCAATCGGTTTACGAATAGGATGCAAAAAGCTGTATGTAGTAAATTTTGATTTTTTTGATCACGAAACTCCGATACATTTCGCATAAACGGCGATAAATTTTGGGTAGAACCATATTAAATAGGACTTTAGCACTCGATTCGACTATGTTCAGGAATAAATACTTAAATATCGTTCTACATGTATTAATCTGGTCCATTTACCTGGCGTTACCAGCTTTTATTCTACCTAGACCGTCTGCGTTTTTTCAAGAAAATGAATTTCAACTGTTGGTATACTTTGTAATTGGATTTTGTACGATCGGATTTCATTATTATAATTATCATTTTACCGTCCCTCGGTATTTTTTTAACAGACAATACTTCAAGTTTGGTATTTCAATAGTCGTTTTTGTATTGTTTGCGATTTTGATTACCAAATTGTGTGTGCAACTATCTGGAATCCCTGTAGTGTTTACGCATGAAGAACGTCGTTTATTATTTAGCCTCTATTGGTCTCGCTTCTTGGTTATTTTCGTGGTTTCATTAGGATTGAGATTTAATCAGCGCTTAAAACAAATCGAGTCAGATAAGGTAAAGTCGGAGCTGATGTCTTTAAAGACAAAACTGAATCCTCATTTCTTGTTTAATGTGCTTAATGATATATACGGTCAGGCGATTACCAATTCGGATGATACAGCGAATAGCATCGCTAAACTATCGTCCATGATGCGGCATGTGTTGACCGAAGTTCAAGACCAGAAAGTCTCGCTTGAAAAAGAAATTAGCTATCTGAAAAATTATATAGCGCTTCAAAGAATTCGTTTGACCGACAAAACAAAGGTGGTTTTTGAAATAGAGGGAGCAGAAGGAGGCAAAGAAATTCCTCCATTAATTTTCATTAGTTTTATTGAAAATGCGTTTAAATATGGCGTGAGTAATGAGGTTGAATCTACGATTATGATTCGGATTGAAATAAAGACGGAGTCTATCGCACTTCATGTTAAAAACAGTAATTTTAAACGCAACGTAGATCAATCCAAGTCTAATTCCATCGGAATAGAGAATACTAAAAGAAGACTTGAATTGATTTTTGGAAATGCGTATAAACTGGATATTCAAGATCTGGAAGATTCATTTGAAGTTAATTTAGAACTTCATTCATTGAAGAAAGGATAAATGATCAATTGCATTGCACTCGACGACGAACCCATGGCACTGGAAGTGATTAAATCGCTTTGCAACAGAGTTCCATATCTTAATTTGTCTCATACATTTACTCAGATTTCAGCGGCGCAAAAACATCTTAATAAGTACCCGGTTGATCTTATATTTTTAGATATTCAAATGCCGGATATGAACGGGGTTCATTTCTATAAAAACATCCAGCAAGATGTTTTGGTAATCTTTACAACTGCGTTTAGTGAATATGCGGTTGAAGGATTTGAAGTAAGCGCGATTGATTATTTGTTGAAACCGATCGAATTGGAGCGATTTGAAATCGCTTGTGGTAAGGCAAAGGACTATTTAGAGTATCTGAAATCATCCAATTCGGAAGAAAAAGAACAGTTTTTGTATGTCAGATCTGAGTATTCGTTAGTAAAGATAGGCTTGTCTGAAATTCAGTTTTTGGAGACGATGGATGATTATATTAAGATTCATTTGAAGGAAAAAGAACCCATTCTCACGTTGATGAGTATGAAGAAGATGTTGGCGAAATTACCATCGAACGAATTTGTGCGGGTGCACCGTTCTTATGTGGTTCCGATGTCGGAGGTTTTATCTGTTCGTGGGAAGGATATTATGTTATCACATGCTACAATTCCAATTGGTACGAGTTATAAAGAAGCTTTTCTAGATCGCTATCAGCAATGATTTGAAATCACATCCTATTTATTCTCAGAGCCCTCTGTGATTGACTCTAAGAGAAATTCGTGATGATCCAGTTGTACTATGTTCCAAGTCCTTTGAGTATGATCTTGAGCGAGTTCCTTGATTGAATACTCGATATACTATACTCTACTCTACAGTTTAGAAGTCTTTTCGACCATGGTAGAAAATGGGTGTATTGAGAAACTCAATGAACAAAGTTTGCTTCATTCTTCATTCCATCAATTTCAAACTCCGATACAATTCTTGTCTCTGCCGATTTTATTTTAGAAGCTCTGATTTTAGGCCCAAATTCGTATATCGAAAGATTAAGAACTAAAATCATACATCACATTAAATAATATCATACATACAAATATACAAACATGAGAAAAAAAGCAATAATTATTCCAGCAGCCCTATTGATCGTTTTAGGCATCTTTGTTTCAGTAAAAGTATTGGCACAGTCGAACGGAAAGAATCCAATGGCTCATCATATGATGAAACATAGAATGGCCTTTTTATCGGATTTATCAGTAGACCAAATGGCGGCCTTACAAACCAAACGAATGACCTTTTACCTTGATCTTTCAGACGCTCAAATCCAGCAGGTGACTTCCATCAATCAACAAGTGGCTAAACTACGAAAGTATAAAATGAAAATGTTTGGTGACTTAGCCAAAAAGCCAGATAATGCGCAAATGTATGAACTGATGAACGAACGATTGGATCATCAAATTAAATTCAAAAAGGAGCTTAAATTGATTCTGTCGGAGAAACAAATGGAAAAGTTGGAAATGATGATGGCCAAAAGTACGCCATTTGGAAAGCCAGGTCCCGCATTTATGTTTACGAGAGAGTAGAATATCACTCTCAAAATACCAAATCCAATCTATTTTTTTTATCCATCATTTAATTTACTTTCTATGAGAATAATCATCCTCATTCTGGTCATATCATTATCGTTTATTTCTAATGCACTTGTAGCGCAGTCTAATTATACCGTTAGCGGTTCCATTACGGATTCTCTTTCGGGTGAATCGATGATTGGAGCACTGGTTTTAGTGAAGGATATTCCAGGAACCGCGGTAGCCTGTAATGAATACGGATATTATTCGCTTCAAATTCCAGAAGGAGCGCATGTCCTAGAGGTTCGTTTTATTGGTTACGATAGTAAAACAACTGAGATTAATCTTAAGGAGAATATTAAGCTTCATTTCAAATTGGTGGCAAGTTTGGAAGAAATAGATGTGGTGGTTGTTTCTGTAAAACAAGAAAATGACAACATTATCAATGAACGAATGGGGGTAGAGAAATTGGATATGCGAGAAGTAAAGAAGATGCCCGTATTGTTTGGAGAGCAAGATATTATTAAAACATTTACGCTTACGCCTGGAGTTAAAACCAGTGGAGAAGGAAGTGGAGGAATGTTTGTAAGAGGAGGAAATAACTCTCAAAATCTAGTGTTGTTAGATGAGGCGACGGTGTACAATACAAGTCATTTACTAGGATTCTTTTCAACGTTTAACAGCGATGCGATTAAGGATGTATCGCTCTATAAGGGCACAGCTAGTGCAGAATATGGAGGTAGGATTTCTTCTGTAATGGATGTGAAAATGAATGAGGGAAACAATCAAAAATTCAGAGTTGGAGGCGGAGTTGGATTGATTGCATCTAGATTAAATGTGGAAGGACCGCTTGTGAAAGATCGAAGTTCCTTTATGATTGCAGGAAGAAGAACCTATGCGGATCTGTTTTTGAAGCTTTCACCTGATGCGCAACTCAACAATAATAAGCTGTATTTTTATGATTTAAATGCAAAAGCGAATTATAAAATCAATGAAAATAATCGGGTGTTTCTTTCCGGTTATTTTGGTAGAGATGTGGTAAGTTTTGCGGATCGTTTTGGGATTGATTGGGGAAATTCAACAGGTACGTTGCGCTGGGCAAAAATATGGGGAGATAAACTCTTTAGTAATACTTCCTTGATTTATTCAGACTACGATTACAAAGCTACTATTTCCCGAACCGAGTCCGAATTCAGTTTGAAATCTGTGATTAATAATTGGAATTTGAAGCATGAATTTGAATACTATGCCGACAAGAAAAATAGCTTGTCATTTGGTTTATCAAGCGTGTATCATTCGGTCACTCCAGGGCAATTAGAAGTGCCAGAAGATTCTGAGATTAAACCTGAAATTCAGCAAGATCGATATGGGTTGGAAAATGCGGTCTACATTAGTAATAATTGGAAGCCAAATCCTCGATGGAATATTAAATATGGAATAAGAGCAAGTTCCTTCTCTGGGTTGGGCGCAGGAGATTTTTACACCTATGATTCGGACGGAAATGTACTCGATACGGCGAGCTATGGAAACAATGAGGTAGTAGAGACCAATTTCTTTTTGGAACCGCGAATTAACATAGCTTATATTCTAAATGAGTCTTCTTCCATTAAAACTTCCTATACCCGGAATACACAAAATTTGCACCTTATTCAAAACTCAAATTCATCTACACCAACAGATATTTGGGTATTATCAAGTAAAAATATTAAAACAGAAATAGGCGACCAGGTAGCATTGGGTTATTTCAAAAACCTGAAAAAGAACGCTTACCAATTTTCTTCAGAGGTTTATTATCGATCGATGCAAAACCAATTGGATCTCAAAAATGGAGCAGAAATAAGAGCGAATGAACATATTGAAGGGGAATTGCTATTTGGAATCGGTCGCTCCTATGGATTGGAGTTGATGATGAAAAAGAAGCAAGGTAAATTACATGGTTGGGTGGCGTATACATTGTCCCGTACCGAGCGAAAAATTGACGGTATTAACTCTGGGAATTGGTATGCTGCGAGGCAAGATGCAACGCATGATATTTCCGTAGTTGGGATTTATGATGTTAATAAAAAATGGTCGTTGTCCTCAACGTGGGTATATAATACCGGAAATGCAGTGACCTTTCCAAGTGGTAAGTATTCGGTGAATGGAGATGTTCAATTTTATTATACAGAGCGTAATGGATATCGGATGCCTAATTACCATCGAATGGATTTTAGCGCTACACGGTTTTTCAAAAAGACGGCGCAGCGAGAAAGTAGTTTGAGTTTCGGATTATATAATGCATATGGTCGCAAGAATGCCTATACCATTGATTTTGAAGAGGACCCGAATGATCCAACTAAAACGCATGCCATCAAAACGTATTTATTCACATTTGTTCCGTCGTTGACGTACAACTTTAAGTTTTAAGCTTATTTCTTAAACGAGTGAAATGAATTACTTAAATGTTAAATTAAGATGAAATTGAAAATGAAAAAAGCATTGAAAAATACGTATTTACTCCCTGTTTTAGGGATTTGTGCACTAATGTACTCATGCACTACAGAAATTGATTTGGACCTTAATTCTTCCGATCCTCAGATTGTGGTAGAGGGGGGCATATCCAATAATAAAACAGCGCAGATTTCGATTACGGAATCAGTGAATTTTGACGCGGAGAATAATTTTCCAACGGTTGAAAACGCGGTAGTAGAAATAGAAGACGCATCTGGTAATTATGAATTACTTACCGAAACTGCTCCAGGAGTATATGAAGGTTCCAAAGTATTAGGGACAATTGGGAATTCGTATACCTTAACGGTGACCAGTGGGACCAAAATTCTATCTTCCACCGTTCAAATTCAGAATTTAGTTGAAATGGATTCGATCAAGATTATAACAACTACGGGAGGAGGAGGAGGCTTTGGAGGAGGTCCTGGAGGAGGTTCAGGTTCAAATGAAAGTTATGATGTAGAGGTGTATTATCAAGATCCTCCAAATGTTCCGAACTATTATAGATTTGAGGAATACATTAATTCCGAGTTTCAGGCGTACTATGTTTTTAGGGATCGTTTAACCGATGGTTCTTCGCTGACACGTTCTCTATCCAGATCGGACCGAAAATTAAATCCAGGAGATACACTAACAATCGAAATTCAAAACATTGACGAGTCGGTTTATGAATATCTTAATAGCTTTGGAAACTTAGCTGGTGGCCCAGTGAATTCAACTACACCTGCGAATCCTTATTCAAATATTGACGGCGCTGTTTTAGGTTATTTTAGTGCATATAGTAGTGAGCGTAAGACTGTGATTGCAGAATAACAGTTATTAGATTTCACAATGCACTCTTAAAGTCATTTCGACGGTAGGAGAAATCTATTGTCATAGTACTTCGTAATACAATAGATTTCTCCGCAGGGTCGAAATGACTTTTTTTTTGTAATTGGAAAAAAGGTGGACGTTTTAGTTTCATCGTGTTATTTCGGGATGAATTTAGTTCAAATCAGGGTTTGAAAAAGGAATAAATAGTGTCCGCAATTTACTCTTAAAGTCATTTCGACGGTAGGAGAAATCTATTGTCATAGTACTTCGTAATACAATAGATTTCTCCGCAGGGTCGAAATGACTTTTTTTTTGTAATTGGAAAAAAGGTGGACGTTTTAGTTTTATCGTGTTATTTCGGGATGAATTTAGTACAAATCAGGGTTTGAAAAGGGAATAAGTAGTGTCCGCAATTTACTCTTATAGTCATTTCGGGCTGTATGTAGTTCAAATCAGGGTTTGAAAAAGGAATAAGTAGTGTCCACAATTTACTCTTAAAGTCATTTCGACGGTAGGAGAAATCTATTGTCATAGTACTTCGTAATACAATAGATTTCTCCGCAGGGTCGAAATGACTTTTTTTTTGTAATTGGAAAAAAGGTGGACGTTTTAGCTCCATCGTGTTATTTCGGGATGAATTTAGTACAAATCAGGGTTTGAAAAAGGAATAAGTAGTGTTCACAATGCACTCTTAAAGTCATTTCGACGGTAGGAGAAATCTATTGTCATAGTACTTCGTAATACAATAGATTTCTCCACATGGTCGAAATGACTTTTGTTTTGTATTTATATGAACCTAATTATCTGCACTTATTTGATAATTCCGCTCTAATACAAGCGTGTCGTTTTTGTAAATCTCAATGGCCGAAGTATCGCCGTTTTCATCAAAATAGACCCACGTGGAGTCTTTGATCGGTTGATCTTTTCCGTTGTAAATAATCCAATATCTGATTGCAATCGGTTGCCCCTTTTTTAAATCTATTTCTGATCTAAAACTACTTTCTTCTGACATCCAACTTTCTTCTGTCATCGTAGTTATTGTTGGTTGGGAAGCATTCAATCCAATCATCAATGGGATTGGAGAGCAAGCAATAAGTAGAATTAAAGTACTGAAAAGTTGACCTTTCTCAAACCACGTTTTTCTATTGACCAGAATGAAAATGAGTACGATTACGGAAAATATCACTGCATAACCAGGGATTATAAAAACACCTATAAATGCCATGCCTTGTGAAAGGCCCATCAAATAATTCATGATAAGCCAGTAGAAGAGTAAATTTAGACCAGCCAATACGGTTAAGGTCCAATTCCATTTTTTGATCATACGTTATCTTCTTTTTATTCTGAACAAATCAACTTTATATAGACTGGGAGATGATCCGAATAACCTCCGTAATAGTTATTTCCTCCGTACGTTTTATGAGGTTTCATTTCATTAAACTTTCGGTCCTTATACAATAGCCACTTTTCATCAAATACTTCTAAGCCATCGTGTTTTACGAAATAGGATGCTTCATTTTTCTTATCAAGTAGATTGCCACTTATGATAAATTGATCCATCATTACCCAATTTCCTTTATAGTTATAACTTCCTCTTCCATCCATGTGTTTGGCATAGGAAAGATTGAATAATTCATTTGATTTCACGCTTTTACTAAATTTTGCTGCCAAAATTTCAATCAAACTCTTGCTGTCAGGGTAATCGTTGAAATCCCCCATTATAACAATATTTGGAGTCGTTTCCGTTTCGAATAATCGATCAACATGCTGTTTAAGTTGTTCCGCAGCGATGATTCTTTTTGGCTCGGTTTCTTTTTGACCTTCTCTTCTGGAAGGCCAATGATTGACAAAGAAATGAACCGGCTCTTCATTTCCACTAAACGTACCTTTTACATATAAAATGTCTCTTGTGTTATCGTTTTTTTCGAGTGGAACATGGATGGCATAATGTTCAAGTACGGTGAATTTATCCTTGTTATAAAGCAAGGCTACGTCGATGCCACGTTGATCAGGACTGTTATGATGGATGAAATCGTAGTTGAATGCTTTCAGATAGGCATGCCCGGTTAGTTCTTGTAGAACCAATGCGTTTTCAATCTCCACTAGTCCAATGATGGCAGGAGGCTCTACATCGACCCCAAGGATCACTTTAGAAAGTTGATCCAATTTATGTTGATATCTCTTATTGGTCCATTGCTTATCTGAATCTGGAAGGAAATCGTTATCATTGGTCAACGGGTCATCAAAGGTGTCAAAAAGATTCTCCGCATTGTACATCATAATGATGTGATTTTTATTGTTTCCCATGATTTAAATCAAATAAAGGCTTTAATTACTTTCAAATATAACAAGATTAATTCTGGGAGAGTTACCGGATCTTTTTTTAAATAAGGAGTTTAGTTTTCTTTTTTGTTGTCAGATTCTTACCAAAACAATCAATTTAAATACCGAAAAAGTAATAATTGCACGATTACCGCAGATTATCCGTAATTTTGCATTCAATATATTTCTATTTTAGTCCTCTAGTGTATTAATACGGCAACCTGAAATGAAAACTTTTGAAGAATTTAAACTAAGCAAACAGCTCAATAATGCGTTGATCGATTTAGGTTTTAATCAGCCTACGCCGATTCAAGAAGAGTCTTTTCCCGTTATTATGTCGGGTAAAGATGTGGTTGGAATTGCTCAAACGGGTACGGGAAAAACCCTGGCTTATATGCTTCCTATTTTACAGGATCTAAAGTTTTCGCAGCAGCTTCAACCAAGAGTTTTGATTCTTGTTCCTACGCGTGAATTGGTAATTCAAATTGTGGAACACATTAAAGTAATTACTTCTTATATCAATGTACGCGTCTTAGGGGTATATGGAGGTACGAACATTAATACTCAAAAACTGGCTGTATCGGAAGGTTTAGATATATTGGTAGCTACACCACGAAGATGTTATGATTTAGCAATAAGCAAAGTATTGAGGTTGAATTCCATTAAGAAATTGGTCATCGATGAAGTCGATATCATGTTGGATTTTGGATATAAAACACAGCTACTGAATATTTTTGATTATATACCTAAGAAAAGACAGAATCTCATGTTTTCCGCAACAATGACGGAATTTGTGGATCAGTTAATGGAAGATTTTCTGGTTAACCCAGCCAAAATTTCCATCGCAGTAAGTGGGACACCCCTTGATAAAATTAGTCAGGCTTGTTACTCAGCACCGAACTTTTATTCAAAGTTGAATTTGTTGAATCATTTGATGAAAGACAAAAGTGAATACCGTAAAGTACTTATTTTTGTGGGAACCAAAGTGGCTGCGAATCGCTTGTTTGAAGAATTGCAAAAGAGTTTTGGGATAGAAGTATCGGTCATTCACTCGAGCAAAGAGCAAAACCAACGTACAAAAAGCATTGAGAAGTTTGAGGATGGAACATGTAGAATTTTGGTTGCTACCGATGTGATCGCACGTGGGATTGACGTAGAGAAAATTTCGACCGTTATCAATTTTGATACACCTCACTATCCGGAGAACTATATTCATAGAATTGGGCGTACAGGAAGAGCGGGTGAAGAAGGAAATTCACTGTTGTTTTATACGGAAAAAGAAGAGGAAAAGAAGGTTGCTATTGAGGAATTGATGCAATATGAAATTCCATTAATTGAGTGGCCGGAAGAAGTTCAGACCTCGGCTCAATTGGTGCCTGAAGAACGGAACAAGCCAGTTGATAAAGAGATTCCGATCCATAAAATTGATGTAGATGGTCCTGGAGCGGCGTATCATGAGAAGTCTGCTAAAAATAGCCAGGTAAATGAAGGGGGGAAATATCGACGGGAGTTGGCTGAAAAATATAAAAAGCCTCAGAGAAGGGGGGACAAGATTCAAAATATGAAGAAAAAGAACCGGAAGAAGTAGCCTTGTTTAATAACTTTTGACGATTTCATTAACTTAAGCTCGTATGAAAAAACAATTTTCAATTTACATACTCCTCGCATTTGCTTCTGTCATAATGATTCTTTCGGGAGGATGTTATAATCGTGGTTATTCTTCGAAATCGGAAGCGACGGAGAACGCTCCGGCCCTTGAAAAAAAAGAGCAACCTTCTGCGAATGCATTACCAGAAACCAATTTAGCTTCCTCTTTTACCCAAGTTTCAAGTTCTGAATCTACCGGGATGGCAATTATTCCAACGAGGTCTATATTGGCTGCGGGTACCATTTACGAGGCGAAAATTGCATTTTTTGATGTGACTAAGAGCACCGTTTTGAATTTTAAATGGAAACAGCTTCAGTCGAAAGTATTTAATGTAGCAACTCCCATTGCAGGTTCAAGTAGGGAAGCGTTGTTTCAATTTAGAGCAACCGGAGGATATTACGATAAAGATGGGACGGTGAATAAAAGTTTAGTAGCGGCAATCGAGTTTAAAGACCAAAAGGGAAGGACCAAAATAATGTATGATACGATCCCTTATTTTGTGGAAAAGCCGGTAATAAATGTGTTTGGAGCATCCCTAATGTCGCTGTATTTGAATTGTGGAAATAAAGTCAAAGTTTTGGTGCCAGCTCTTGGAAAAGAGTACAATCCTTCATTTGGAGTAACAGGAGCTCAACGAATTATGGGGAAAACGAAAGGAGACGTTACGATCGTACCTGTAGCACCTAAAGTGGTGTTGTCGGTTAGTAGTGGAGGAGTGCTGGTTGGAAAACAAATATTTAGAGTTAAAAAGATACCCCTTCCTTCCGTTCATATTCTAAGTTCAGGTAGGAAAGTGAATTTAAAAACAGGATTTATTAAATGTCCACGATCACTTACGTTTAAAGCAATACCAGATGCTTCTTTTAAGGAGTTTTTACCTGCAGATTCACGTTATCAAGTGACGGAAGGATCGGTAGAACTTGTTAGAGGGAAAGCGGTGTTAGCTAAGGCGAAGATAATTAATGGAAAGTCCAATTTAACATCTCTAATTCCTCTGTCAAAACCAGGAGACCGATTGCTCGTCGATATTAAGAAAGTAGTGCGGAAGAATTTTCAGGGTAAAACAGAAACGGTGCGGGGTCTTGGAGCTTTGGTTTACAATATTCCTATTGTTGGGGCCGATGTAGATTGAGGAGTAAACGAAGTTTGTGTTCGTTTTTTTTGTAAAACGAACATCCCTCAAAGTTACTCGTAAGAAGACTTTGAGGGATGTATACATGTCTGTAGATTGTTTAATGACGAATATTAAATCCGTTATGTTATTTACTAAATTTGGTTAATAAGCTATACCCTTCTTTTTTTCCATCTTTATCGTAGTTTTCAGATTTCACATTCCCTATTCCTTTAGCTATCCAATCTTTGGAACCTGAGGTGGTGTTTACGAAATCTCCCATTTTTACGGTTGTATTCTGTGACAGAATTAAACAATCGAATGTTCCGGCAGGAGTCGTAATAGTTTCTTTTGCTTCCACAATTCGGTCAGAGATTGTAATACTCATTTCCATACTTATTGTAGCAGACATTTTGATGGTCATTGTAGCATCTTCTAATTTATCGCCTACAGCTAAGTTATTTGGGATCACGGCAATTCCGTTATCTATTGTAACTTTCATGCCTTGTGCTTCATATTGAGATGTTAATTGAGCAAACATCCCTTCTAAATTTAAATAGTAATTGCCATTTTCACATTTAGAATCAAACGTTCCACTCATTCCAACATTTCCTTGGTCATCTTTAAATTCCATTTGAATCGTAGAAACCAAACCATTCGTAATTTCTTTTTCATCGATTATACTGTAATTCACTAGGCCTTGAACTTTATCAGCGTTATCATAGGAAGTTACTTCATACGCCACTCCTTTGGTCATGGGGTAATAGCCATCACAATCACCTGATGAAGCGACTGCTACTGGTTCTGCAGTATTCTCAGTGGCATTAGAAATATCACTTTGTACATTTGTTTTACTTTCGCAAGATGCTATAATTAGAGCACAAGCCACTGTTAGGGTGAAATACGATATAATTTTTGTCATTTTATTTAATTTAAGATTCTGTTAATGGTTGAAAGGTTAAATGTAGAGATATATGTCCTAAATCTATGAGGAGGACGGTTTTATTTCGATTAGCTGAATTAGATTCATCCGTTTACATCATGGATGCACTTTTGACATTGGTAATCAAATCAATTCTTCAAATAACAACTCTTCTTTCGCGAGTTCCAGTCGGATGTTTTTGATCAAGTTAGTTCTCGATATTTTTTTCTTTTTATCCGCTAAGGCATCAATGAAGCAATTTTGAACGATGTTACTGATTTGGGCGGCCGTAAGTTCGTAATTTTCGACTAATGCATTGACGTTAATGTCTTTGTCGAAAGGCAAGTCTATTGGTACAATGAGTTTCCAAAGTGCGGCGCGTTCCGTACTACCCGGTTTAGCGAAAAAGACCATGGATTGAAACCTGCGAATAAAGGCTTTATCCATGTTTTGTTTCAGATTGGAAGCTAGAATCACCATTCCATCATAACTTTCGACACGTTGCAGCAGGTAGGCGACTTCTTGATTGGCAAATCGATCATTGGAGCTTTCCGAATTCGTTCGTTTGCTAAATAACGCCTCTGCTTCATCGAAAAATAGGATCCAGTTTTTGTGCTCGGCTCTTTTGAAAATACCGGCCAAATTCTTTTCAGTTTCTCCAATATACTTCGATACCAATTGAGAAAGGTCAATGCGAAAAACGGGTCGGTTTGAGTGTTTACCTAGCAAGCTTGCGGTAAGTGTTTTTCCCGTTCCAGGAGGTCCATAAAACAAAGATCGATATCCTTTTTTCACCCGTTTACTTAGTTCCGGATGTTGTTCTAATTTGGGTTGAAAAGTGAGCCAATTTTCGAGGTCCTTTAATTGATTTCGGGTATTTTCGGGAATAATAAGATCCTTCCATTCCATTTGGGTTGAGATTTGTTCTGCTGGGAAATGAGGACTTAATTTTGGAGGTTTAACCTGTCCATAAAGTAAAACTTGAATTAAATCATCGCTTGGAATTAATTTTCCACTAAGCATGGGAAGTCCAGTGGCGACAGATTCTAAGTCTACCAAATTACATTGTGCCAACTTACTTTCGGGTAATAAAAGGGAAGCGATGTCCTTCCTTTTCTCTAAATCACGCGCAGCTAATAGGAATACGGCGGTCTCACCTGTTGGAATTACTCCTCGATGAGGATTTTGTGTCATTCCACCAAATTCCGTGCAAATGATGTCAAAACTTGGGTTTTTGGCTAAAAAGATATCTAATGCCTGAGGCGAAAGATAAGGGGCGAGCGCTAACATTAAAATTACCTGCTCTTGAAAGTTTAATGAGTTTTCTTTAATGATCGCAGCCAAGGTAGGGTCCTCCATTTTGACCGGAATGGAATACACACTATCGATGTCATACACTTCCGTGTGGTTGATGTGCGCAACGTGCAGTTCGGTAGCTGTCTTTATGATTTGGTTGAGTGCGTTCATGCTTTAGAATTCTGTGCTATGCTTTGCTTTGCTATGGTATGATAATAATATAGTTGTTTTTATTGAGGAACGGGATCGGTTAATGGGTTCCAAAAAGGAAGTGGATTCCAGTTGGGATTGGCGGCCCATCCTTGCGGTCCACCGTTCAATTGCTGAAAGATATTGGCCTGAGCCGGATTGCTGAACACATCCGCAGCTGTATATTGAAGCAAATTTCCGGTCGAATCTCGATCGCCTAAGTAATGCGCAGTGGGTCTAGCGGCATTACGTGCATATACATTGAAATCCTGACCATACCCTAGTCGTGCTACTTCATCTACAAAGGGTTTGCGGTTGGCATGATTCTGACTAAAAGACATTATTTTCCTGGATCCTCGTCGAGGCAGTGGATTCAGATGTTGCCAAAAATCAGGCGATGGATTATTTGGTGCATTCAAAGCGATTGGATAATGTGGATCAAAATTATTAGGTGCAGGATTCCCGTTGATTGAAGGAGTCATTCCAGCCATAGGGAAATGATGTGATAACCAATGTCCTATTTCATGCGCGGCACTGGTATTACTATTGATTTGAGAAGTAGGAAGGTCATAATATCCAAGGTTCCCAATAATAAAACTGGTAGGTAGCATATTATTTTGATTCACCATGCCCGGATTGTATACACCTCCATTGTTGGTGACGGTTTGTTGTGCGTAGTTTAGATCGGCGGGAGTTGCATTTAACGTTCGCGCTAGCACTTGCGGTCGATTTTCATTGTAATCTTGAACGGTATCATTGCTGACCAAAATATAAACGGTGCTTGGGTCAATTTGAGCGGGGGGAGCTAATTCACGTTGAACCTGCGCCTGTGTTTTAACCACGACATTAATATCTAAATGGCAGGTAACCATTTGTCCATTGAGTCGGACTTTACCTATTTGATTTTCTTTTGCGGTCCCGGGAGCAAAGGAAGGCTTGTTCCAAGCTTTGATTCCTTTTTCAAAATGGTTTTTGGCAATTTCCGTATTGTTATTGGGACCGTAAAGTACAATGGTTCCTCGAAGTTCTATTGTGCCATTGGAAACATCCACGCGTGGACCTTCACTTTGATACATGGGATGCGTTGCTCCCTGATTTTGGTTAAGTTCTTCTGGTTGATTTGTTTTGGATGCGTAAGATGCCATGTTACTGGGATTTAAAGTAGGAGGTGATGATGAAGGACAATGCACAAAACATCATTATTCGTCAAGACCTTTGAATTTGTCACCTACATGATTGATGTAGTTTACTCCATCGCTTCCTTTACTGGAATTAATAAATTCTGGCATAATTTCTAAATTGTCGATGTCATTGTACCAATCCGTACGTTCTACTTGAGTTTGATTGGAACCCTCTTTATTCCAGTGCGCAGCAACCGAATCATTATGATCTATTTGATAGTAGTTTTTACCCTTGTTTTTAAGAGGAATTGAAAATTTGAATGGATCTTTCGGATCTTGAATCACACCTTTTCGCTTTGCCTTTAGCATTAAATTGATTTCCTTTTGAGTGCTACAGACATAAATAAAGTTTTTCGAATTTTTAGGATCCATCACGCCAGGACGAGGTTTTCCACCATAGCTTTTGGTTGTCATTTTTCCGAATGGAGTGGAGGTTACGTCTTTTGCCCAATTCTCAACATTTTGACTCCATTTCCCGTATAATTTCATTCTAATAAGTTCACCTATACTATAATCACCCTTCATTGAACTTTGCAGTTTTTTAGGATCTAAACGGTCAAAATTAGGTACATATTTTGAGTTGTGAAATTTTAGAATTTCAAGGATATTTGGATCCTTATTGCCACTAAAAAGATTTTTTAGGCGACTAGCCAGTAATTCGAATTCTTGATCATATCGTAATTTTAATTGGAATAAATCTTCAGGAGAGAGCCGGTTCTTGTTTAGAATTACCAATTCAATGTATTTAGATCGCGTTGAAAGTATATTTTCTCCTAAAACATTAAGTTTTTGTTTTGCATTCTTGCCGAGAGTATGATAGGATTTGCTTTGAGTTAAATAATAAACTTTATCTACTAATTGATCAGGAAACTCCTCACCAGATTTATATGAAATTCCAACATCCTTGACCTTAAGGTCCTTTTTGGTGTTGAATTCATCTTTCGCTTTTTTAAGATCTTCGTTTAATCTTTTTCGATTTTGCTCCTGAAATTTTTGCTTTTCTGTATCAATTGAAGGATTGTTTTCTTTTTGATTGGTCTGGTTGTTAGAATTGGATGTTTTAGAATCGGCCTTGATTTCAACTAAATCTCCTTCCGAATTTAATTCGAATTTCCCCTGTTGAATGTCTTCAATTAACTGCTCCTCATTGTGGAGGTATTTTTTCCCAGAAGGGGAGTCTACATATTTTTTAATTTTTGTAGCTGCTTCAAAAGCATCTTCGGCTTCTTTTTTTGCTTTTTCTAAACCATGTACTCGTTTTAATTTCAGCCCTTTTCGTATCTTGAGGTATGTTTTGTAGACCAGTGCTGCACCATGAATCGTAGCTAAGATATTCAAAGAAGGAATGAAGAAAAACGCTCTCGGAGTTTTAGCTTTATTTATTCTTTCATCCCAATAGTTTGCATCATTTTTCGCATTTTGAAGTTCGGCGTCCAGCTTTCCAATTTTCTCATCTAAGATGTGTAAATCTGTTTTTCCATCAACTTCTAATTTATTCGCAATGCTCGGGTTTTCTTTGACCCTATTCCAAGAGGACCCCAGATTTTGGAATATTTCAGGAGCGTTTCTAATAATTTGAGCAACACCATAGATGCCAATCATCATTTGTGCCTTATTCCAATATTCTAGGAATTCAGGACCTCCGTCTAAACTTGATATTTTATTCGAGTTGGTTCGAATAATAATATCCGCAGTAGTCATAGCTATTTCTGCAAGGGCAATCGCCAGTCGAATGCCTTTAAGCGCTCCGCTCATAATGGCTCCAACGCCACTTGCCATCATACCTAGTTCTAAGATGGTTAGGGCAGTATTAAAGAGCCAACTTTTGAATTCTTTATTCTCAATGTAAAGCAAGTAAATAGCTGGAACCACTAAAATTTGTCCTTTCTTCTTATCTAACTCTGCATTATTTCCACCGAATTTAATTATGACAGGCTGTAAAGGATCTAGATCAGGAATTTTTGTCGTTTGGGAATGATTTTTTGTTGGGGTATGAACAATCGGACCTATCGGTTGACTCTTTCCGGTTTTTACACTCCATGATTCCGTGTAACTAAATTCAACTTTACCTGTTTCCTTATTAAAATTCGTTGTGTATGATATGTCGCCTCTATCTCCTTTTTCAAACGGAATTTGTGGCACGCCCTCTTTTTCACCATTTAAAATCCGATACATTTCTTCCGGCCCAAGTTCTTCAGAAAATAAATCGAGCATTAACTGAGAGTATTTATCGAAACCACCCCAATCCATCCCTTCGTGAAAGCGAATTAGCAATGTCGACTTATATTCTTTCAACGATTTGAATAATTGAGGGAGCTGATCCTTAGGCGTCGAGTCTAATACCAGTAATAGATTGGATTCCATTCCTAGTCCATATCCATCACTGATTGATTTTGACATTTCGATCAACAATGCTTCCCGATAAGCAAAATCCAATTCCTTTAGATTACCGTTGTAAGCCATATAGCGAATGAGCGGAATCCCATCACTTAATATGTTTCGATTCAGTTCAAAATATTTTAACCAAGCGAAATCATTTTGTTGTAATGCATCTAGAAAGTCCTGAAGTTGTGCACCCCTCATGCTGTTCAGCAACTTTTTTGCGAAATGACGACTGCTTTCCCAGTTGTCGAACATTAAGATTTGTAAAATGATTAACTTATCTGAGGGTGGAATATATCTCAATCGATAGCTGGGTGATTCACGCAAGAATGTGTGGAAATCAATAGTGGAGTGTTTTCCAGAGATGTATTCATTAAGCAATTCATACCATTCTCGCCGATCATCGCTGTAGTCTTTTAGGTGTTGCTCGTAGTCATAGTTTTCGTCAACGCTATAGATTTCATCATCAGCATAGTGATCGAGTAATTCTAAATATTCATCTTGCTGTGCGTCGTTCATTTGACTAAAGGCAGTATTGGTCCGATTTCTCTTCCAGTAATCGTTGATCTTTATGGCCGAATCAAACATTACCTCCGATCCCTCTCGGTATGTTTGAATTTCTTCATCTAGAATTTCTAGATAAATTGAAATTAGACGTGCATTTTCTCCAGGGGAATCTTTTCCAGTTGTTTGTCTAAATCGCTCATTTGCTTTAGAAAAAAGGTCTTGTCGAATTTTTTGATCTGCCGAAGAACCTTGTTTAAGGTTGTCAAACCATTGTTTTCGCTGCTTGAATCCTGGGACTACTATTTTTTCTTCATTTTTATCTAGGACGATTGGGTAGCTGGCATATTTTTCCAGAGATGATACAGAAATACTAAACACCTTGTATCCTCTTTTCACGTCGTCTTCGTTGAATTCGGTGAAGGAACCCGAAACCCATAGTTGTGCATAATCATTGATGTTGCCGTTCGTTTGCAATTCTCGTATTATTTCAATAGCCCGATATTTGGGCACTTTGTAGGCATGCATGTAAATTTGAATGTGCGATTGAAAAGGGTCCATGTCGAATGGAACCGGTACGCTAAACGAAATTCGATCGCCGTTTCCCTCTTCTGCTGAAGGTTCTCCATCTGGAGCACTATATGTATTCCTTGTTCCCTTCGTCTTCGTATACGTATTATCTCCTCCAGTAGTGATTAGATCATCTGGCATTGGGTCGGGTATTTCGTAGAGGTAATCCATTGGATGTTGGGAATCAGGTTTCTGTGTTGCTTTTTAGTTTGATAATATTAAATTATATTGATTTGATATTAATCTTCATTTTTATGACGTGGTTCAATGGTTCCATTTAATGTCCGTTCATCTCCAGGTCTTAATTCGGGTAATAACGGGAGATTTCTTTTAGCTCTTTTTTTGTTTTTAGGTTTGACAAAATCTTCATTGTAAATTTTAGCGTGTGCTTCATCTCGTATCGGCCCGATCTTGTAAATCTTTCTGATTTCTGTGACAAAACCTTCAATCGTTCGATTATGGGTTGGCGTGCCTTGACGACTTAATGCAGGATCTGCAATGCGCAAATACGTATGTCCAACGAGTTCATGCAGCGCATTTAATCCTTTCATGTAATCTTGCTGCTCCGTTTCATTATCTAGTAGGATTTGATCAGCAAGGAATACTTTTACAACCCCACTTACCTCTTGTGTTTCAGAATTCCGGGTAGTCAAAGTAGCTCCGTTTAAGCCAGATTGATTTAGAGTCATCGTATTTCCATCTGATAAACGAAGTTCTTGATCTCTAGATATCACAGCCACGTTTATATTTAATTCGTTAGTGTTGGACATTAAATATGTAAGTCGATCAACGATTTGCTGCTGAATAGCACTGTAAGCTGTGTTTTCTGGAGGACTGTATGCTAAAATCGCACCATTCATTGAAAAACCGTGGTTGTCTCCAAGTGTTGCTTTTAATCCAATTTCCAAATGATTAAACGCATCTGGAGACATTCGTACATGTAAGTTTGTATCTTCTTTATTTTGTACAATTTCTGTAATAGACTTCGCTTTGGATGGAGTCGGTTGCGCGAAACTAGAATCTGAATTTTTGTATGTGTTAGTCATGCCCCTCATCTTGTTCTCTACTTCCAATCCACATTTAAAACAGCCTCCATCCACGAAAATTTCACCAAGGAAATACCCCAATTTTTGAAGGGTAATAACACATCAAGCGCATGAGGTTTTGGTATAAGCCAATATTGGATAGAATCTCCCGTGTTTTTAGTGGTTAATGTTCCCGATCGATGTAGAAAGTCAGTTCGTAAACCTGCCAATGTGCAACGATGCATCGGTTTCCAATTGTTTTGAACACCCTTTACAAGATCGTTGAATTCGTCTTCGATTAATGTTCGATCAAGTTCTATCCAATTTGCTTCAACTTCTTCCCATAATGGCAGAACAGAAGTCAGGTCATATCCTACCAGCAGTTTGTATAACTGTAATTGATCTTCGGTATTTTCAAAAGAATCCGTTGCAAGGTGATTTAGTGTATAAATGGCTCTTTCCTGATCGTTTGTAGTATTCCACTTACCTTGGGTGTTTAGAAAACCTAAATTTTTAAACAATGTAGGAAAGAATGGATGTAATAATACCATTCCAGAATGTTCGAGTTCCAGTGGTTCTTCATTCGTTAACGCTGAGGCAGAATTATCTTTTTTCGCATCGACTTCTACTGGAATTTTCGCTTCAATTTCCGTCTGATCTTTGAATTCACCAAGTTGCTCTTGGAGTCTTTTCAGAATAGAATCGGAGACTGGTATGGATGATTCCTTTAAGAATGCTGAAATCACTTCCAGAAAGGATTGGATTTTTTCTGTAGAAATGGTTTTTCGTTCAATTTCAAGAAGCAACTGATCTAACTGGATCTGACTATGAATAAGAAAATAATGAGCTAATTCAGTATTCTTACTGGCAGTCAATTTTAGGGCTTCCTTTATCAATAAGAACGCTTGTTTTTGATTTATCGATGTTGTTTCCGCTTTAATAAATAAAAGGCTGAAAACCGGAATCTCTTCAGTATTTAACTGAGCCTTGAGGGTTTGTAAATGTTGGTGCCAATCGGTTTTTCGAGTTTGTTGATGAAATCGTTCATACGCCTTTCTGGAATTACTTATTGTAGCCACGATGATCAACCAAAATGATTTGCTCAGGTTGAGATTCAATATTTCTTTTTCCAATAAAGTATAATTTTGAATTTCCGGAGCATTCTTTAAACGAGGTAAACAACCCGTGATAAGAAAATGCTGAAATTGACCAATCCAACTTTTTTCGGTTTGTGAAAACCCTTCCAATAGATTGGGATCGAACGCTATTTGAGGTGAAGAGGGGTGCAAATTTCCCTTCCCAATGGATTTGATGCGTTCTTGTACGAATTCGGAGGTCTCAAATGCCGAATCTATTTTGGTTTTACTAGAGGATTGACTTTGCAGATAAGCCTCTTCAATTTGAGTAGATATTTTTTGAGCCGTCTTGTTGACCCAATCCGCATCCAAATTGGACTGTACATCTATGGACAGAACATCCAGTTCTATGTCTGATTCGGACCACGGATACTTTTCAAGCAAGCGTTCGAGTTTTGGAAGTATTTCATTTTGAACGAACCCACTAAGTTGATTGGCATAGAAAATAGGCTCCTGTTCATGTGTTTTGGCATGCACATTCACTACCATTTTTTCTATGATCAATTCATCCGACATCTTACAATAATTTTTTCAGATGATCTTTCGTAAGTTTCATTTCATAGGAAGCCTCGTAATCTTCAAAGTGCATGGTTAATGTTATCGCTATGGAATCCGTTTTAGTGAAATCCAATTCTAAAATAGGCTCTTTTGATCGAGTGATATATACTTCGTTTATTCTCCAAATGTAGGTGTTGGTTGACTGAAACATTGGAATGGCTGTAGCAGTGTATTTCAGTTTTGTTTGAGATACATTTTCGATCTTAAATGTGGGATTGATGTTGACCGAAAGTACTTCGAATGAAATCGAACATCCTATTTCGGGAACGAATTCTACGTTATACACTTCATTTTTAAGTGAATCGATCTTGATCAGATATTCTCCGTTTTTAATTTCAATTTTGTTGGTTTTACCATCTTCATCTATGAAACTCAAAACTCCAACCTTAAGGTCGAATCGAAGCAAATAGGCTACTTTTGAATTTTGATAATCAAATACCAAATGGTACTGATTCCCAATCATTTTTAGAGGTTTATCTTCTAGTTGATTAAAGACTTCCACCGTAGTTTGATGGGCAGGATCTGGCACAACTACAACTTTAATTGGTTCAATATAAACCAATTGACGTACTTCGTTGCTTTCAAATTCATATACAAACTCATATAGACCTCCATCCTTATAAACGGTGTCCACCGATCGATCAATACTCCATTCTGATTCTTTCGAACTTTGAAAAACCAATACATCTCTACGTGTTTCTAGCTTGCTAGTAGTGGCGTTTATAGAGCTATCCACGACGGCAGAATCTTTCTTGTAAATGCTGATTGTACCATAAGGAGGATTGAACACAGCACGTGCATGCGTCGTTTGAGAGGAAATGGCGATGATTCCATTTACATCTGGAAATAAAGGATTTTGATCAGCAAAGAAATTAATTGCTACGACCCATTTCAATTCAATATCTACAAAGGTCTGTTGTCCGCCTGATTGATAAACGATACGAAATTGACCGGTACCAAATTGCTTATAAATATCTCCCAATTGAATGGAATCACTTCCTCTTTTAGGAGCAATTTTCGTTGGTGGGAGATTGTTTCCAGTAGAAGAAATGGTAAACGTAGATTCTAATCCCAAAGGTATGAATTGGAGGAAATGCGCCTTCCATTCTCCGTTAATTAAAGAGAATACACCGTCGTTTTCCGTATCAAAAGGAAGCATGACATCGGCTTTTCCTATCGCAATCCGAATCGGAACAATCCTTGGAGTTACTTGTATTAATTGTTCTACTCGCTCTTGGCTTTCGAGTTGGTATTGTAGTTTGTAAATTCCAACGCCCCCATAGTTTTCGGTAAGTCCAAGGGTGGCCTCCTTCAAGAAATTGGAAAGATCAATATAGTTTTCCTCTATTGGTTTAAATACTTTTTTGGAGATCCACTTGTTGGTGTTCGAAGAGAATTTATACAAGCGTAGTTCTCCTCCTGCTTCACTAATTCGTACGAAGTGAATATCTGTAGTAGTGTGTTCGAATGAAATCAGGTTTCCATTTGGATTAAAAGCTTCATGATTTTGGCTGTAAACGGACATCGTTAAAACACAGGAACTATTCAATGCTTTTATTAGGTTGTCCTGAAGGGTAAGTTGGTTAAACGAAGGCAGTTCAACGGTAGGAATGGTACTTACAGGAGCAGCCTTTGTCGATGAAGCGGCAATCCCAATATGCTTCGTCTTTTTAGAATGAATTAACGCCACTTGTGCTGGGTTCGCGGTGTTGGAGGCCGAATCTAACAGAGTTGGAGACATGAGTTCCTCCTGAATAATTTGTGCGTATTCATCCACCCCTTGAAAATGATAGGGTTTCATCAAGTGCGCGTTTTTCTTCCAAAGGCTGTAATGATGTTCAAATTGTTTTCCACATCGAGAGGACATCCATCTGAAATTTACGACAATATGAGCGGGCGTTTCCTTACGAATCAATTCTTCCGTAAAGGTGCGAAATGCTTCGTGTTTAAATCGATCTGCCTCTATCGGTAATACGATCGTTATTTGAAAAGAGTACGGATCTTTGTCCGAATCATAAATGAAGTTTCCACCTTCTGGGTCCGGTCGATTTTGTAAATCTAGTAAGTCTGTATGATCGGTTCTTGGACGCAATAAAATATGTTCTACAATGTGCATACCTTCCTTATCGGTTACTGCTCCATCATCTGTTGTTTCTGTTCCAAATAAAAAGCTGTTGTTGGTTTCTTTGATTCCCAACAATCGGCAAAGTCGGAGTTTATAAGATTCGATATTGTTGTTATTCCATTGAAAGGTTGGTTGGTCCGAAGTTATTTTAGCTACGTCAAAAGAGGTATAGCGTTCTCCGGAAACCTTAGAATAGTCTTCTGCAAAGGATATTTTATCGTCAATAAGTCGATCCAGTGTTTGGGCTCGTTTAATTTGGTACGCTTCGATTCCGTTTAGTGGGTCATTGAGTAAATCTTTATGCAGATTGAACATTTGAGTAGCATATTGCTCAAATTGCTCTCCAAAACGTGCCAATAATTGATCTAAAAATCGATTTCGCCTGCTTTTGAAATCTTCAGGGCTTTCGCCTGCAAGAATGGTTTGTTGATAGGAATGTTCTAAATCGTCTTTAAATGTGTCCCAAGTAGCATTGTTTTGGGCAAATTCAGCCAGCAAAGGTTGCACATCAGGAACGTTATAAAGCGGTTGCGTATGATACGTTTGGTCTATCGTCCGATTGTAGGAAAATAGTTCTGGAAGATGTGCTACTTGTTTTAAATAATTTGCCAAGAGTTGTTCAAATGGGAGTAGAAACCCTTTGAGTTGTTTGGCTTCAGCTTTTCGTTCTTCGGATGCATCGCGGGGGAGTCCAAAAGCTCCAATGCCGTATACTTCTGGAAAATCATGTTGAATGGAAAGATATTCTTCCATATTTCGATTCTCTCCAAGTGGTAAACTCAACGGTATTTTATCACTTGAAGGAATCTGAAGGGTTTTCGCATCGAGTAATTTTTGACGATACCAATCAAAAATGATTACATCATCTGAAACCAACGGTTGATCGTCAATACAAATTTTGAAGTTGGTTTTCTCCGCGCTAAAGCGAGGTTTATAAATATTGCTATTGGTTAGTTTTAGACAGTCGATTACATTTCTTCCCATTAATCGATTGTCGATGTAGCTGGAAATGTTGAAATCTTGTATCGCCACGATGCCTGGAATATCCATGATAATCCGAATAAGATCAGAAGTGTAAACTACACTTCGACGTTTTAGATTATCCAAATCTGAAGATTCAATAAAACCATGCTCTAAGAGTGGGCCATTGTATAAATCCTCAAAAGCAAACCCTTTCTCCACCATCTCGCTCAATAATTTGAATTGAATGAGCGGGTTAAGAAACTGGTCAACCTGAAAATAAATCTCTGCCAATAGTTCATTGACATTGTAGTTGGGTTCAACCAATATTTTGCCAAACAAAGCAATTTCCTGTACACGAGAAGCAGAAAACTTCGAAATGTCCTCAGATAAATTTCGATATTGATTTACATAATTCCAAACACCTTTGTTATGGCTGTACAACAAATGAAATACCCTTTTAATTTTCTCAAGATAGTGAAGGTATATTTCAGCTGTGTTCGAAGTTAAGTGTGTGAAAAGATGGTCTTCTAACGCAATTTGACGCTGGAAAAACAACGGAAAATCGGCTTCTAATTGTTGACCAATGGCCCATTCTTCACCACTACCTATAATGGTGCCTTCTTCAAATTCCACTCGAGCAAGTAAGTACACCGCTTTTGTTTTACTATTTCCAAGCGCATCAAATTTATCGTATTCGAATTTTGATTTAATATCAAAAAGGACTTCACCATCAAGGAGACTTACGTTGGTTGCTTCTAAATCGGCAGGAAGAGGTGTTTGATTATAAAGTTGAGTATAATCTCGTTTTACCCCATTACTGATCTCATTCCAATCTAGGAAATTGATATTAAAAGCGTAGTTTTTTCCATTTGCGGTAATGGAATGTGTACTTCTTGTTTTTATTTTAATGAAAGCAGTGAGTTTGAATTCCGCTAAATCGACCTCTGCATAATAATCATAGAAATAATCATCGTAATTGAGTTTGTCGACGGCAATGAAATAATCTTCATCTTGATTTTTTCCCCGCTTACGATATGCAATAGTAGAACTGGACAAAATTACGTTTCGAAGATTCCAATTGATTTCGTCCCAATAGGGAAGGAGTACACTTATGGTGTATTCTTGTCCGTCTACAGTTATGATTTCTTCGAAATAATTTCGATTTAGGTCGCGAAGGTGATTTCCACGTACATTCCCGCTAGCATCTAATTTGCTTTCTTCTTCAAATTCAATTTGCAAATTGTATAGCCCATTGAGGATGATTTCGTCCAAAAATTGATATGATTTCTTTTTGGAATAATTCACACCGGCCAAGTTATGTTCTGAATAATCAGAAATAGAAGCAGAGGAAGGACGAGGACTAAGTGCCTTTGCAACCGGATCAACTTTGGCTAGTTTTAACCCATTTACATTCCCTTTACTGGAAAGTTCATTGTTTCGGATAAGTTCAGCAGCATATTTTTCTTCGTATTCTGTGCTGAATGAAAGAAACGAATCTTTTCCTTTTTTGGATACTGCGTAGAATGGAATTTCCGTGTGTTCCGCAATAACCGGAAAAGCATTTCGAATCAGCAAAGCCTTAGGCTGTTCTGGGTGTGCCATGTCGATTAAAACCTTCCGTAAATCTTGAATGGTAACAGGATGATTTGGAAGAGCGACATCTGCAAGCGGTAAATCAATAGGTAGACTTTTGTCTCCTTTATAACCTGCTAAAATATCTTTTACATCAAACGAAGTACGATAACTGAGATCGGCAATACAAAATGCGAGCACCTCCAATTGGGTAATCCCTGGATCCGATGAATTATGATCGGTCCAGAGGTTTCCGGCTAATTGGGTGATGTGCCTGCGGGCCTCGCGCATTAAACTTTCAAAGTCGAATGTTTGGTGCCAAGTTTTGATTTCTGCGGTATCGTTGTTGTCGTTGCTCATTTAGTCGATCTGCGAGTACTTTTATCTAGTCTTCAGTATGCTTCCGAATTTGAAGTAAGCTTAGGCTACTTTTTCTTTTTTACCATTCGATTGTGGGATCAATTCTTGGGGTTGTTTGACCTCAGAATGATCTTGTTGCCCATTTTTCATTTGGGTAGCTCCTTGTTGCTGAATGGTGGTAATTAGTTCGTGTACCTGAATGTAAGGCTGTTGAGCCAATGCGTTCAGGATTTGGTTTACTTGTTCGGTAGTTAGATTTAGTTTCATTTTTTGATTTGGTTTCAAACGCTATTGCGCTGTTTGTTTACTTATTAATTTTCTCAAAGCTTCGATTTCTTTTTCTTGACGGTCTAATTTTTTAGCTAGTTCCTGGGTCGCAGATACATTTAGCATGGAAATAGCATCGTAATCAACAACATGGAAATCATCCACTTCACGGCCAAAGACGAAAACTTCTTTTGCGTCGACTTTTTCATTTACTTTAAATCCGGATTGCAACACTTCAGTAACTTCAACTACTTTTGAATCATCATTGAAGATTAACTTAACTTTTTCGCCTAATTTTAAATCTGTGTCCAGTTGAATGATGTTGTCTTTTACTTTTGCAATTTGATAGATATCAGGAATTACTTCCGTATTTAGTGAAACGGCTTGAGGGAATACAGCGCGTAGTTGTTGTCCAATTACTTTTTTATAAGTCCCATTACCCTTACCAATCACATCTTTCATTTTATAGTCCGTGATCTCAATTTGTTGCAAGCTCGCAAGATCCTCAATGCTATTTGTTTTACGGGTGATGTTCTTAATTCTACCGTCTGAATGTGCATTAAATTCTATACCAAGAATTCTTCCATCTGCGTAAATACTAATGTCAAAGCTTTGGTTTCCTCCACTAGATCCAATATTATTGGTCCAATGTGTTAAGTAATTATAGGATCCGCTATGCGAGCTCGTTTTTTCTCCAACATGCAAGAGATAATTAGGATTAGCACGGCCAATGCCCACATTGGTTTTGTTAGAGTTTAGGGTTAATTCGCCATTGACAGATTGAATCCAAGCTCGATTACTTGCATAATCGACGCCTAGTCGAAGATTTGTGTTGTTGTAATGTTCATTCCCTTGCACCCGGATAATTCCATGCACGTTGTTTTCAGTTCCTTCCTGTCCAATTATTTCTAATTTACTGTATATGTTGTTTAAGCTGTATGGCTTATTACCTATTCTTGTATTTCCATTTCCTTTAATTTTAAGGAGTTCATTATAGCCATTATTTCCAAGCGGAGAATTGTAATTGATGAATCTAAATGAATTAGTACTTGAATCCGTACCATCTCCTGTAGTAACAAAATTGATGTTTCCAGCATTTGCGTTATTGATGCCCTCTGGATACATTCTTAACCAGGGCCCGACCTCTGTAGCAGGTGCACCAAATATGGCAAAGTGATCCAGTTGTTTATTTCGGATATAAGATTTAACTCCGACGGATCCATCCACATCCAATCTTTGATCTGGATCGTGAATTCCTACGCCTACATTTCCATTACTCATCCATCGCAAAGCAACGTTTTTATTCCCATTCTGATTGCTACCCAATGCACCACCACTAAAACCATAGGCAACAGGGCCATCTACATTTAATGTCCCAAAAGGTTTCCCAGCGCCGTAATACCCAATGCCGTGGTTGTCGTCCGCGCTATTATCATGAAAAAATAGATCCGTTTTAGGGATTCTGATATTTCCATTTACATGGAGTTTTTCTTTTGGATCGTTTGTACCTATACCCACGTTGCCCTCTCCATTAATTCGCATGGATAGATCCCATGTTTTAGGATTTCCGGAATTGGCATTGTCGAAGTCAGGGTGGGCAGGATCTTTTTCCTGATTATAGTGAAAAAAGTCAAAGCCATTCAATTTTCCATCTCCAGCTGCAACAAAGGTTATACCGCCTTGATTGGAGTTAGGAGTTCCATTGGAATTGAGTTTAGAGCCATTCATGTGCACATAAGATCCACCATAACTGCCTAATTTGGAAGCATGAATATTTAATCGTCCCAGATTATCATCGTCTCCTATAATGTCTCCTTTGACCTGGACATTTCCATTGATTTCGGTATTGCCTGCTACATGTAATTTTTCTTCGGGAGTAGCGGTTCCTATTCCTACATTCCCGCCGTCTTCATTCAAAAGTGTATGATTGCCGAGCCGGTTGATGGCTAATGGTTTACCATTGTGGGATTGAATCCAGCTATGACTGCCGGCAGTGACGCCCATTCGTAAGTTGGCATCACCGGTTTTTGCAGCTGTTTCTAAGCGTAATAATCCATCAGACCATTCGTCTCCTGAATTGCCTTGTATTTCCAGTTTTGCTTCCGGATCAACCCATTGTGTTCCAATTCCTACATTCCCATTATCCGCAATTCGAAGGCGTTCGCCATTCGATCCTGAATTAGATGCATTTCGATAAAAGCGAAATCCTCTTCCAGAATTATCAGTTATGGTAAACGGCTCCGGATTTAAGGTCTGACCGTCATCAAAAAAGTTAAATACGTCATTTGTTTTGGTAGTGATAGCCACTCCATGCGAATCTCCAGCATTGATCTCCAGTGCACTATGTTTAGTAGGCTCCTTGCTGGAGTCAATCCCAATAAATGTCTTGCCCGCAACATGTAATTTACGTTGAGCATCAACTTTCCCAATCCCAACGTTTTGGTCTGCATTGACATCCACCGCATCATCTACTTGATTAATGCCAGAGTGAATTAACTCTGCAAATTCTTCTTCCGTAGGACGATCTCCGGTTTCAAAGTATGTTTTTAACAGATCTCTATCTTGCTTGATACTCATTGCTTGTTTCGTTTATTTCGGGGATTATGAAGTCAGCCTCCACAATCATAAATCCAATTCCAATGACTACATTTCCTTCACAGTTGTAGTCGCCTGCTCTATATACGCCAATTCGATGTTGTTCAGAAGTTACCATAATACTTCTCGAAGTTTTGGCTTCGGCAGCATCGGTATCTTCCATAATGTATCCATCGGGTAAAATTTTATAAAAGTCTAAATCCACAATTTGATCCACATAGAACATGTTTTTGATAATGATTCGAACCATCGTTTTGGTAATGGGATCTCCTTTTTTTGCTCTACGATCGATGGATTTATGGAGTTGTTTAATGAATTTTTCTTCGATAGTTTGTCCTGCCGGTAAGTTGATTACGCCTTTTAGAAAACGGACTTTTGCACGGATTAAACTGGTTAACTCGTTTTCATCCTCTACTTGAAAAGCCATTTTGATAATGTCCGCAGCAGTATCAGGTTGACTCACGGCATAGGACGCATGATAATCCGGAAGCGGAGGATTGTTAATTTCTTTTTCAAAATCCAAAGCGATCGTTGGATCTTGATAGATATGTAATAGGTTAAAGTCATTTACAAAATCAACATAGGGCAGGTCTTCTATGAATTTTAAAATGGTCGATTTGTGTAATATTCCACCAAATACTAAGTCGTTGCTTTCTGTCCATTCATTGTCAAATGCCCAAGGTGAAAGGAATTCTTGCAATTGCTGATGCAATTTTTTACCATAGAATCCTTCATCTTTTCCTTCATGAAATCCAACGTTGAATGAAAGTCGGATGGGTTCATAAATTGGGTTCTCAACTCGTAAGTAGATAAACGGAGAAATCCGTTCTCGAAGGAAATCATACATTTCCATTCGTTTGTGGATGCTTAGTTTTGGCTGAAATGGAGATTGAACTCCTTGCTTTCTAAGGTTGGGAACGACCGCTAACATCACGTGACCAGGAACCATTTCCGTTTGATAATTGGTATGGTTCAGGCATTTTACTTTGTATAAATAGGGAAATGAATCCAGTAAAAGACGTTCGTAATCCCAAATCATAATCCCTCGGTCCTTATGGCGTAATCGTTCCGTACTTCGGGCGTAAAAATCATGTTCTGAGTCAGCCGGACGACCGCCAAACGAAGCGTACGATTGATTGATGCTGCTTAATCCTTTATTTCCGTCTACCAATTTTGAAATGGTGTCTGGTGCAATGGTTTCTGAATTAAGATTCGGATCTTGTTCTACAAGTTCAATGGCTTGAGTATGAATTCCCTGTATGAAATCCAATCCTGCCGTTTTTTCTTTCTTGACCCCTTTGATCCAGAACAACTCATTCGGCATTTTCTGGTGTAAGGAATTGATAGATTCAGGCAGGTCAAATCGAATTACCCCAGTGTTCAATAAGTTTCGGGTTGTATCCTTACTTATTTCTAATTTGCTAATAGGTTGCCAATCGTTGGAAGTAAGATAAAACCATTCTATTCCTGAGTTAATAGTGCTGAGGTTTGCATCAGCTGTACCTTCATTGAATTGGAATAAAACACTTAGAGATTGCGGTGGATTTACCTCTTTAAATCCAAGAAAACATTCCCCTTCGTGGTTGTATTGCGGAATAAGAGGCGACGATTTTTGTTTTTTGTCAATTAATATATTCGTTTCGCCAAAGGCCCCTACATGGAAAAAATGATCAAGTGGATTTGATTCTCCATAAGTATGTGGATCAAAAAAAGTAACTTCCTTGGTTTCAAAATCCATGGTGAGGCTTTCGATCACAGGCGCATAGGGTTGATTGATGGAAACCGGGTTCGCCAACTGATTGTTTCGCAACATTTCTTTCGCATATACGGTGTTTCCAAAGGCTCTAAAGTTGTTGTTGTCGGGCTTGGTTAAAGTCCATCGAATGAATCCATGATGTGTTTCATAGTTCCATTCTTGAGCGTTGTTGTTGTTTGCCTTTCTTGTGTAGTTTAAAAAGTTAAGTGAAATGGTACGTTGCAACTTGGCATTATCTTCAAATAATCGAACGTTTTGTTGGATGTTTTTCCAGTTCCGATTTTCCAATGTGGCCGTTTGGATTCGAAAGTCCTGATTTTTAGGTTTTGCGCTGTAGTCGGCATAATGATCTTCCAGTGATTCAGAAGGAAGATCTTTCCAATTAATATGGATTTGAGCATATTCCAATTCATGTTGAAATAAATCTGGATGACCAACGTAAAAATGACTTCCAATCGCGGGAATCGGACCAAACGGTCGAAACGGTTTGGATGGATCCAAGGGGGTAAGTTCGTTTTGAAGTTTCAACGATCGTACTCCTTCCGCTTTTACTTTAAGAGAGATATTGGATAATATTCGTTTTTTCCATTCTGGATAACCAAAATGTTCGTTGGACGAATGATCCAACGTCACTTTCAATATCGGGTTTGTAGTGGTGTAGCTGCCTAAATGAATTTCTGAATCGTAGGCAATAACCTTTGGATCCGTTGGTTGTAAGACCAAATTCACTTCAATTTCGTCACTATTTCCATCTAAAAAGGAAACGCTCGCTGCGATGTCTTTGTTTATTTCAAACCAATCTTCTTCGGAAGTTAAATGGAATCGAAAGGAGTCTAAAGGTGTTTGCTCATTGTTTTTTTCAAAGGTGAGTTTAACGGTAATGATCCTTCGTCCTTCATCTAGTTTTAATAGGGGAGAACTAATGGCGAATCCAATTTGAGGTTCAACCATGGTTTGATCTTCTCGCTCTTTTAGTTTGAATTTGAAATCATCTCCGTCTTTATAATAAGTCAACTGATTTTCACCAAAAAGAGGGAATCCTTTATCCGAGGAGTTCTTTCCAAGTATAGAATCAGAGTAATCTTTCGTGAATAGTCGATTATTGGATTGAGAATCATGTTGAAATAAGGCAAGACATTGTGTTAACTGTGCCTTATTCACTACAATTTCGTCAACCAATTCAAAAAGAAGCTGTTTGCCGTCCTCATTTTTGCCGGCATAAACCGTTGCACCTTTTGTAAGAAATTTCTCACTCAGCGATTGTGCACAAGTAAAAAAGAGATGAGCAGACTGTGGAGCCGCTTCCCGTTGAGTAAATTGGAGTACTTCTTTATAATAGAAATCTAAATGTCTTTTGGTTAATCCGTTGGCGTGCTCATTTAACGCTTCTAATAATCTTAAAAAGGCAATAAAAAGTGCTTTATGAGGTCTGCTTGAGTCCAGAGAAGGATCGAAAAATTCTTTCCACGTGCCTACCGGTAGGTTGTTGGAGTCATAAAATTGAAACTGTGAAGCCAACGCATGCGCATACGTTAGAAAATCTGATTCGTGTCGTTCTTCAATTTGAACATAGCTAAAATCCATTTCTTTAGCCAGACGCTCGAAACGATGTGTGCCTGAATGCGTAAGTGGGTTTTTTATTTCTGGAATGCTTGTGTTCATGTAATGAATAAATAGGTTCAGTTAGCTTAACTTAGAGTTACATTTTCAGGCGTGTAAAAAGGAACTACTAGATTTCGTGTTTCATTGATTTCAATTAATTCATATTGGATCAAAATTTCAATTTTACCCAGTCCAGGATTGGATTGTTCTAATTCAACTTTATTTACATTAATCCGTGGCTCATTGTTTTCTAAGGAACTTTTTAAGGAAGAGGCCATATATGTTTTCATATTCGAATTGAGTGGTTCGAATAATAATTCATGAATGTTGGATCCAAATTCATTTCGTAAAATTCGTTCACCTAGTTTAGTGTGAATAATTACGTAAATGCTATTTTCAATATCAGCTACCCCTTGAATCATCGCCGGACTTAAGGTGTTTTTATCAAATTTTGGTGGAAAATCCCAGCCAGTTCCAAGTATGTCGTTTTGCGCACTCATTAATTATTCGATTGGATTCTAGTCTATTTACAATACATTTTGAACAAAACTTACCCGATTAGGACAGTCACATCTCCTAAAAGCAATTTTCCTCCTTGTGCCGTATCATCTCCTAATGTGTTTAGAGGTAGATTGTTATGGAATACAGTCGTAGCTCCCGGTAAGGACGTATCCGGAATAGGGGTGATCGGGTTAATAAGTTGGATAACAGGTAGGTTACCAACAAATAATGTGCTTGATCCGTTACTTGCAATAGGGGCAGAAGCTCCTTGCATGGTAGGATTGGTATAAACGTCTGTAACGCGTGTAACGGGCTTGCTCATAATTTCGGTTTCGTTTCGTTTTATTTAGTATGATTTAATTGACTTGTGTAATTGATCCGGAAACTTCCGCTGTTGCTTTTGCTGCGGCTTTAAACTGGCTTCCTTGGATATCTACTTCTACTGTTGCATTGATTTTGGTGTTCATAGAATCAATTTCTATATCTCCTTTTTCAGATTTAAGACTGATTTTTGATGCGTTGATTTTCACTCCATCCTTATCGATTACAATGGAATTGGAATCATCGTATAACATCGTGATGGATTGTTCTTGATCATCGGCCGCTAATTCAAATTTTTGTCCTTTTGGAGTGGAAAGACTCATAGTCTTCTCTTTAGAGTTTAAACTTAAATTCCATCCATCGTAAAAGGAAAATCCGACTTCTTGTTGGACCAATTCACCTCCTTCACTTTCGAGTGCATAGGGTGATTCATTGCTGCTATTATAGGTGCAACCCAGAATAACAGGAAATCGAGGATCGCTGTTGATAAATCCAACAATGACTTCATCGTTTTCGGCAGGTCTAAATACGGCCCCTGCTTTGCTTCCTGCCGCAAAGGAAGAAAGTCGAGCGTAAATGGTTCGATGATCTTCTTCGTTGCTTGCCGACGTAATGGAAATTTCAGCCATTTCATTTCCGTTGGAACTGGTTACATAGCGATTTATTTTCCCATAAATAAGCGCGGAGGAAGAGGGAATAAACGGATTTGAACCGTTTGAACCTCCCGTTTGATAAGTATCTTGATGATTCTCAGGAGAAATGCCGCATTGCAAATGGGTATGCCACGTGCCATGTTTAAAAACATGCTTGATTCCTGAAATGATAGTATTTTGATCCCATGGAGCGTTGAAGCCTTTGAGGGATATGGTGTCTAATAATTTAAATTCATTGGTGCCTGATACGGTAGCCGTACCTTCCATTAATCCGGCTTCCTGACGTTGTTCTAAATTTTTCTGTAGCGCATTCAATTCCTGTTCCTCTAGTTCCGCGGAATACGTTATTTCCACGTCGGATTGAATTTTGGATGTATTGGACTCTACGTTTTGATTTTTTTGATCTAGTTCGTTTTGCTGATCTGCATCTGAAACCCAATTGGCAAATGTGTAGTTTTTGGCACGTTGAACTTCATTAAATTCAGCTTCGAACTGCAATAAATTTTCGCCGAGCGTGATTTCTAAGTCTGTGGAAGATTGGATTTTTGGACTGGTGAGTTTTAATTCGTTTGAATTTGCAATGCAAACCAATCCATGAATTTCGGCGCGGGTAAGTACAAAATCCCAGTCACTTACCTCATATTGAATTAGATTTTCTTGTTTTAATGATTGAACGTCGTTATCCCATTTCAAGTCTAGAGCATCTCCGGATCCCTTTTTTACTAATTTTTGAAGAACCGAGAGCTCATCAATTTTATTGATTGTTCCATCGGAAGATACTCCTGCCTGATCATCAAAATGATGTAATACACGAGTTCGTTTATTGATGGTGAGCTGATTGGCAATGTGTTTACATTCAATAAATAAATAGAAGGAGCCATTGTTGTTGGCTTCAATTCTATGTTTTGTAATGTATCCAACAAAAACGGATTCAGTTTTGTCTTCTTCGCCTAACTTAATTTCTATTTTTTGCCCCGGTTTAAATTCAGGAGTGGGGCTAGTTGGAATGGGGTTGAAATTGGATGCTTCTTGGAATTGATAAGTAGATGTTGTGTCCGCTTCAAAAGGCATTCTTCGGTAGTGGACTTGTAGTTTCGCACGTGGAATCCGATTGATTTCATTGCTTACGGAAAGCGAAATCAACGGGAGATTTTCAACTAATGTATCCTCTATAAGGATTTCGGATTCTATATTTTGGGTTACTACTTGTGCCATTTGAATTGTCTGATCGTTTGATCTTAGTCCATCATGTGGTATTGTGTTTATTTATTTATATTTCTACACTATTATATTTAAATAATCATTTTAGCTACCTCCGAAGCAATTCGTAAAGAATTGGGTAGCGCCGTTTGGGGTTGCAAAGAGACAATGGAAAGGTAACTGCCATATTTTAATACTGCATTGATGGCATGTTTTTCTTTTGCAAAGTCGATTTTTTTACCTTCTTTTTTCTTTTTCCTAAAAAGAGCCTTAGGGAGTTTCTTCTCATTAAAACGTATTTTTCCGCCTGAAAACGAACAAGTCGCGCGTGCTCGAACTGGGATTCCTGTTGAATCAAAATGGGAATAGGATATATTTACGCTTTTGAGCAAACCAAAAAATTCCATTGGTCCCCAGACTAATTGAAGTTTTTTTGGTTCAGAGGTTTGTGCGGCGTCCGCAAAAGCAACTTCTAGAAATCGATTTATTTGTTTTAAAACATTTTGGTTGTTAATGAATGGGATTTTTCCAAGCGATCCAGTACTATCGAATAGAAAGACGATCTTCATTGTTTCCGGTTTAATTTTATTAAAACTAAATACAGAATGAATGTCTCCAATAGCTTGATCTTCTGAATGACTTGTAGCATGTTCAACACTATATGATTCGGGATTTACTAGGGCCGTATATGAATCCAGTACATTCTGGTCATCTTTTGGATCCAATAGTAAAATCTTCATGTGATCAGGAAGCCCTATTCGATCTGCTATGGTTTGGAAATCTGCCATCTAGTTTTGTTTTTTTTTTCAATCCTTTATCTTTCTTGTTGTTCCTTCAATATTCGAAGTACTTCTTTTACCGCTTTATCAATCAATTGTTCCTGTTTTTGCATTTCCGTACCTGTAGCGAAATCAGCAGAACTACCGTTATTATCATTATCAGATGCCTCGGTACTTTTATCCAAATGAATGTTTACCTGCAGCTCGTTAATCTTGATTGCCATAGAATAAATTAAATCAAGATGAAGTTTTGGTACGAAAAACTAACGGATTCAATCATAGGTGTCTTATTATCTACGCCTAAACCTCCAGTGCTCCATGCCGTTGGTATAGCATGAAAAACGAGCCAGTTTTTAACCGGAAATTCATTCTTATCTAGCAGAGAGATAAGAATGTTACAAGGTTGCGTTTGTAAGGTGTTGTGTGTGCCTTCGCACCATTCATACAATTCTCTACGATCTGTAAACCCTCTTTCTAACTTAAGACTACTATAACTACCACGATTGGTCAAGCTATGTGAAAACCCAGAGATGCCACCTTCTGCAACAGTTTCCGGAGCAGAACTAAAATCAAGTCCCGAAACTGATTTGAAGTTGCCGTCGAAATTGAATTTTGGAAAGAGAAAAAACACTCCAAAATGATATCCTACGTATGGAAATTGCTGTGGCATAATGTAACTGACTTAGCTTTTATATATTAATTGATAAATTAAAGTAATAGGTATTAAGGAAGAATTTGAAAGTCATACCCTTCGTGCTGCAATGTGATTTTTTCGATCGCGGCTTCACTGTTTCCTGCGTTTAAACTAACTCCCTCAATTTGTGAAGGCCACGCTTTATAAACCGTCCAACTCATGATTGGTTGTTGTTGCTCATCAAGCAAAGTGATAATCACGTTTCGTCGTTGCGTTTCGTCCGTACGAATATCCTGCAACCATTGTTGCATTTCGTCGTCTCCTTTAAAATATCCTCTGGAAAGTGTTATTGAATCGGCATATTTCGTTTTTCCAGGGCTTTTCATTGGTGCGGTGCCATCAATCATTGCTCCGTGCTCATAACTGATTACATCTGTTTCATGACTCATTCCGGAAACTTCCTGAAAGCCTATGTTTGTTCCTCCCCATGTCACGGTGAAACGATGCGTTGCTAATACGTAATTGCTCATGGTACTTTATTTAAATTAATTTAGTGAGTGGTTTAATTTGTTGTTTTGATATTGTTTGAATATGAAATATGTTCTTAATTCATATTACACATTGGTTTTGTGACTGAACTCCAAAATGATGAATTCGGCCGGACGGGCTACTGCCATTCCTATTTCGATATTGATAATTCCTTGTTGGATCTCCTGATCGGTGGTAGTAGTCGTTCCAATCTGAACAAAGAAGGCTTCGCTCATTTTTGTTCCTGTAAGTGCACCTGCCTGCCAGTATTCCACAAGAAAACTGGTGATCATGGCTTTAATTTTCACCCATGTGTGGGCATTGTTGGCTTCGAATACAAAATCTTCCAGGGATGTTTGAATGGACTCTTCGACAAAATTGAAAAAGCGGCGAACGGCGATATATCTCCACTCATTACTGTTTCCGTCTAATGTTCGGGCCCCCCAAACTACATGTCCTTTTCCAGTAAAGGTTCGAATGGCATTAACCGATTTTCCATGATTTAGATCTACGTTCAAATCATCTTGTTCCTGATTGGATAGATCGATCAATGGCTTTACAATTCCTTGCAAGGTCATATTTGCAGGAGATTTCCAAACGCCTCTATCTCGGTCATTTTTGCAATACAATCCAGCCATTGCACCTTGTGCTGGAACTTGTTTCATTAAATGTTGAATTTTTTCTTTAATCTCAGCGTACGTAGGGTCCGTTGAAAAAAGATTCAATTCAGCCGTAGTTTTTCGTTTTGATAAATTTTGTGCTATGCCATTTATGTAAGAAAAGAGTAAACTATAGTCTACTAAATTTTCTGCATCAAAATCTTGTAATAATTGATCTCTAGTGCCTGTAACCTGGGCCACATCCATTAAACTAGGATCCGTTTTTAGATCACTGATTGATAACGCCGTTAAAACACCATCGTAATTGAACCAATCCGTGGCTACAGGGTATTTGTTGGCATTGATCGTTCCAATATAGGTAGTAGAACCACCAGAAACGTTGGTAGTTTCCAGAATTCCGATCAAACGAATCAGTTTTTGTACCACCGAAATAAAATAGGAATTGGATTTGAGGGCATTAACTTCAGTTATTAAGCTACTGGAGGACGTAGGGTCATTTTCCAATGTTTCCAAAGAAGTTATGGACTCCACAAATACCTTGAAAACATTCTTAAGATTTGCTCTTTTTTGATTTCCAGTTGAGCCAGTATAAGTGGTTTTTGCGGTATTGTAGCGATTCTGCAAATCTTGAAGGGTTGTACCTCCATATTCATTACTGTACAGACTTAGATCGTTGTCTAAATCTAATACTGGCTGAGCCGCCACATCTGTATATCCCGTGATGGATTCAAAGCTGACATCAAATGGATCTGCGTTCAATATCCATGGGTAGTAAAGTGCTCCATAACGTCTGACTTCTTCTCCCACCGTAATCCAATTTCTCATATCAGAGACGTTTGAATCAGGTGCGTGAAAATCTAAAATGACAAACTTATCTTGCTCATTTCGACATGTGGTAATTAATTGATTGACAAGGGTAGAATACGAGGAAGCTCCATCAAAAAAGTTCTCTAGAGTTCCAGCATTATCATATTGAGCATGCAAATCAGGAATGGACACTAACGTAACTTCATCCAGTGTAGGGATCAAGTTAATTGCTTGTTCAATACCGTCCAAAGCCGAACTGTTAAGATGATTTGTTTGGAATGTACCGGCACTAATGATATGACAAGGTCCTCCGCCATTTAGAAAATAAAGGTAGAGGCAATCATATAAATAAAATCGTTTGTCTGGTGTTACAGAAATACCAGAAGGAGTCGTAGTTACCGAATATTGTGGTCCATAGCCACCACCAAAAATGCTTTCAAACTCAGCTAAAGACTGAATGCGTTCCGGTTGAGCAATGGCATTTTCAGTGAATCCAACAAACAAGGGCACCGCCGTTGATACAGCACCGATGGAAACAGGCAATACGCTTTGTTCCTTGATATAGATTCCGGGGGTTTTATAGATCATAACGTGAAAATTTAGTTAGATAGAATTTGAAAGAATAAAGACGCGTTTATTGATCTATTAAATGAGAAAAACTTAAAACAATGAATTCCGCAGGTCTAACTGCTGCTAATCCAATGCGCACATTCATACGTCCCTTTTGAATATCCTCTTCGGTCATCGTTGTACCTAATCCTACTTGTACAAAATAGGCTTCTTCTGGTTTTGATCCCATCAAGGCTCCATCTTTCCATAATTCGTTTAAATAGGAGCTGATCATGGCGTTGACTTTCACCCACGTCTTGCCATTGTTGTTTTCAAAAACGAAAGGTTGAATGGCTTTTTTGGTAGATTCTTCCACTGTCATGAAGAGTCTCCTTACCTGGATATATCTCCATTCGTTGCTATTGCCGTCAAGCGTTCTGGCACCCCAAATGATATTTCCTTTTCCGGAAAATGAGCGAATGGCATTAATGGATTTTCCTGTATCCGCATCGATGTTCATGTTTTCCTGATCTTGATGGGAGATCGCTTGTGCTGGTTTTACAACTCCTTGAAGCGCAATGTTTGCTGGAGCTTTCCAAACACCATGTTTGTGGTCATTTTGAGCATAAACACCCGCGATTAAAGAGGACGGAGGAAGTTCGGCGATGGTCAAACTTCGAATCGACTCCAGTGCAGCGGCATAATTAGCCGATCCTGCAAGAGATGTCAACGTGCTTCCATCATAGGTCGTAGTTTGATTTAATGTGTAAAACAATGAAGTGATCAAATGAGGGTAGTAAGCGGCCCCATAAGAAAGTGCTTGGATTGGATTCGGAGCAATTTGCCCTCTAAAATATGTTTGAGTGTTCGTTTTTGAAAGATCTTCCCCCTTGGCAGAGTCAATGAGTACAAACTTATCTTGTAGCTTTTCGGCCATCACCAAAGCCGCGGTGGCAATTTCGCCATAGTTCTGAGCAGATAAATTGGTTGCTTCAGGAAAGGCGATAATCGTAGGCTCATCCATTTTATCAATTAAATTCAGACCCGTCGTAAAATCGTCTTTATCCAGATAAGTAGAAGTGGCTAGGGTAGGGTGTAATCCAACGGAAATAATATAACAAGGACCACCACCATTCAAGAAATACATTCTTATGGATTCGTAAAAGAAAAAAGTACCGAATTCGGCGAAATCTATGGGTGAATTAGCTCCGTCATTGGCGACCGTGATCAAATTAGCAACAGAATCGATTACATACTTATATTGATAGCCTCTCCCAAATACATCCTCATATTCTTTAAGTGAGGCTATTCTAGTAGGTTCATTCGTGTCCCCTTTTTCAGTGTATCCTAAAAACACAGGGATCGCTGTGGAAACTTGTACAATGGATGGAGGAAGTAACGATAATTCATCGATGTAAACTCCAGGTGTCTTCAATTTAGCGGTTGTTATAGTCATGAGATAAGGATTTCGTTATGTGGTACTGTGTTCTTTGCTGTTCTATTTGATTCTATTCTATTCGTTTTCGTATAATGGGTTAATCCCACTATGTTATTTTAGATTATATGAATATTTGAATTCGGTGAATTCAGGTTGGTTAAAGTAGGATTGGATATGGCCGGTACGAGAGGAACTGGATCCGTAGAAAGCTCCTCAATTTCCAAAAGTTGGACTTTATACATTGCATAAGGTTTTTGTTCTCCTCCCAGGTTGGACCACATATTATTTGAATCTTCTAAACTGATGTTGTGGTAATTAATTTCCAAGCTGAAATTTGCAGGATTTGGTCCGGTAATGTCTATTTCTTGATGTTGGTTTGCTTGGAAATAGCGTAAAACATGCGTGAGCAATGTTAATGCATTGCCGTAGCTTTCGACGGTATTGCCGGGATTAAAAGCAAAGATTAAATAAAGATTTACTCTCATTCTAGAAACGCCATTGAGCGGCAGTGTTCCAGAAGCTGCATTTGGAGCAGGAACGGAATTAATGTGGTTTTTGTAAACCTTATCTTCTTCAATATTGATCAAATTCACGATGATTCTTCCGCTATAATCAATAAAGGAGTCCTTGTTGATATGACCAACTACGGCATATTCATTTTTAAAAGTAGGCAACAAAGGATCAAGGATGGATCCCAAATAATTGTTTAGTTTATCAACCAGCTGTGTGATGGACTTATTAATCATGCTGTATGTTGTTAGTTATGAGCACTTTATTTTGGTTGATTTTGATCAAATTATATGGATATATTTGATTGCTTTTTTTTATTCTTAATAAGAATCTTATTTGTCATTTATGCTTTCTGTAATTTTATCCATAATTTTTTTAGTTTTACATTACAAATTTGTGAAGAGCGAAATGAGTTTGTAAGCAGCGCCCAAATACCTATAATTATAAATGAGTTTAATGCATGTTTGTGGACGTTGGTTTAGGGTTGCATGTGAACGAATATTGTATTTTTAGAGGTATGCAAAAGAGTATAAAGTGCGTAATTATTGATGATGAATTCAGGGCTAGAAATGTGTTGAGGACATTACTTAGTTCGTATTGTGATGGCGTAGAGGTAATTGCAGAATGCAGTAATTTACTGGACGGCGTAAAAGTAATTAAGGAGTTAGGGCCTGATTTAGTATTCCTTGATGTTCAGATGCCGGAATACTATGGTTATGAGATTGTACACTTTTTCGAACGCTTTGACTTTGATATTATATTTGTTACTGCACACGATCAATATGCATTGAAAGCATTTGAGCTTAGTGCGTTGGATTTTTTACTTAAGCCTATTGATACAAACAGATTGATAGAGTCCGTTCAAAGAGTCAAGGAGCACAAAGAAAAGAAGGATGTTTTTCGTACCTATAAGACTTTGGTGGAATCAATGCAAACGGGTTCAATTCAAAAAATTGTACTTCCAGAACTAGGTGATCGCAGAGTATTGGAAACTAAAAGTATCGTAGCTATGGAAGCCGATGGGTCTTATTGTAAAATACATTTGCTGGAAGGAGAAAGTATCTTGGTAGGTAAAAATTTGAAATATTTCACAAATCAGTTATCCGATCATAATGACTTTTTTCGATCCCATAGATCTTGGTTGATCAATCTCAGGCATGTAACTCAGTTGCATAAGTCAAATTTAAGTGTGAAGTTAAGCAATAGCCTGGTCACAAAGATTGCTCGAAATAAATTGGTGTTATTCGAAGAGAAGGTAGCTTAAATAGATAAGCACAACTTAATTCAACTTAATTCAACTTAATTCAATTCAACATCTCTAAGTGTAACTTGTCAAAGGATTCAGATAGAGGAAGTTAGTTAGAGCGGCCTCACTTTTTTCTAGCAGATGGAACGAGTTCACTTACTGTCTTACAAGCATAAATAATACGTATTTAGCGGGCCTTATTGTAAATAACGTCTATAAGAGTTATTGAGTTTGTCACTCATAAGTGTCATATTTTTTAATTAATATTCATATTTCATTATAAAATATTGTAAAATCTATATAAGTATGAAATAGTTAATTTTATAATTGAATAATTAAAGCTTTCTGCATAGATTAGACTTAAGCGTAAAAGCGTATTACTTTTAAATACATTAACAACTTGATAACTTTTGTATGCTAAGCAAAAACACCATTGCCATTGTGGGGATGTCTGGAAGATTTCCTGAGGCGCACAATCTGCAGAAATTCTGGGAATTATTAAAAGAAGGGAGACAAACGGTTACCGAAATTCCGAAGGACAGATGGGATTTAAGTACGTTTTTTGATCCGGATCCTGCAGCACCGAATAAATCGTATCAAAAACACGGTTCATTCCTTAAAAATATAAATGATTTTGATCCATTGCTTTTTAATGTTTCTCCGGCTGAAGCGATTGAAATGTCTCCTTCTCAAAAACTGATGTTGGAGTTGGTATGGGAAACAATAGAGAATAGTGGTTTTGCGTACGATCAAGTCTGTGGTAAAAAAGTAGGTGTATATATAGGAAATATTTGGAACGATTTTGAGCATTTTCGCAAACATCGAAATGCGAATACGACATCCCATTCTGCGATTGGTCAATCCACCAACATTATTGCGAACCGTATATCGTATACGTTTGGATTTTCGGGACCTAGCCTTACCGTAGATACAGGCTGTTCCTCTTCCATAGTTGCGTTGCAATTGGCATGTCAAAGTATTTGGGATGGAGGATCAGACATGTCTATTGTAGGCGGTGTGAATCATATTTTGGATCATGAACAAAATATATTATTATCAAAATTTGGAGGGCTCTCTAAAAAAGGACGTTGCAGCGCATTTAGCAGTGAAGCAGATGGGTTTGTAAGAGGCGAAGGGGCAGGAGTAGTATTAATAAAAAGATTAAGCGATGCGGAAGCAGCAGGAGACAACATTCTTGGTGTAATTAGAGGCATCAGTATGAATAATAATGGCTACAATGAAAACCTTCCTGCCACAAGCAGGAAAGGTCAAATTGAAATGTTGGAAGAGGCGTATCGCAAATCTGGAATTAAGCCATCCGACGTTCATTATGTAGAAGCACATGGAACAGGAACAAAACTAGGTGACCCCAATGAAGTGATTGCGCTTGGAAGTTTTTTTTCACAGAAACGAGCTGAAAACCAACCGTTAAAGATTGGGTCTGTAAAAACGAATATTGGTCACCTGGAAGGAGCAGCAGGGATGGCTGGATTGCTAAAAGTACTTTTATCAATCAAGTACCAAGAGATTCCTGCCAGCCTTCATTTTGATACTCCAAACCCTGAAATTCCTTTTCAAGAGTTGAATGTACAAGTGAATAGTACGTTGAATCCATGGTCTGTACCAGAAGGAGAAACAAGAAAAGCTGGTGTAAATTCTTTTGGATGGGGAGGTACAAACGCACATGTCCTTATAGAAGAATATATTCCAACGCAAGCAAAACCAGTTCCTGGTAATGAGGAAGTCAGCGATCATATTCTATGCCTTTCAGCTAAAAATGAACAAGCATTAAAAGTGCTGGCTCAATCGTTCATAGATAAATTGGAAGAGGTACAATCCAATGCTGAAATGGGGCAAATATGTCAGGCTACTGCCATAAATAAACCAAAACTTGAAAATCGACTGAGCATTACTGGAAAAGATGCAAAAGAGATTATAAACAAACTCAATTCATTTATTGAAGAGGGCCGAGAAGTGCATTCAGGCAATAAAAACATAGATCAGGATAAAAAGATCGTTTTTGTGTTTCCAGGACAAGGAAGCCAATGGCTTGGGATGGGGAAAGAGCTTTACGATTCGGAGGAAAGTTTTAGAAAAACGATTGACGCCTGCGCAGAAGCATTTGCACCCTACGTGGATTGGTGTTTAAAAGAACAACTTTTTGCAACGGAAGATACTTCTCGATTAGCGGATATTGATGTAGTGCAACCTTTTCTTTTCGCTGTGGAAATAGCGTTGGCGCGTCTTTGGATGGACAAAGGGATTCAACCAGATATTGTCGTGGGGCATAGCATGGGGGAAATAGCTTCTGCTTATATATCCGGAGCAATCACACTGGAAGATGCATCCAATGTGATTTGTAGCCGATCAAAGCTGATGAAAACGGAAAGTAAAAATGGAGGCGCGATGGCGGTTACTGAGCTTACAGCATATGAAGCTGAAAAAATTATAGAACCATATAAGGGGAAACTCTCTATAGCCGTATGTAATAGTCCCAAATCAACAGTTATCGCTGGAAATGAAAAAGAACTGCTTCAGGTGTTGGAAGAGTTGGAAGAAAAGGAACTTTTTGCACGTCAAATAAAAGTGAGTGTCGCCTCGCATTCTCCACAAATGGATCCATTGATGCCATTATTGCACAAAGAATTAAATGGTTTTAAAACCCGCAAAAATACGATTCCTTTTTACTCAACCGTTCGAAACGAATTGATGCAAGGCAATGAACTAGACAAAGATTATTGGGTTGCTAATCTAAGAGGAAGAGTACGTTTTTCAGAAGTAATGGATACACTTATAAGTGAAGATTATGCAATTTTCATTGAGATGAGTCCGCATCAAGTTCTTTCAAATGCGATAAATGAATGCGCTGAGGATAAAGGAGCATCCGTTATTGCTGTTGGTTCGATTCGCAGAGATGAGCCAGAGAATCGGGCGTTTCTGGAGAATATAGGAAAGCTATTTGAACAAGGTTTTGATTTGGATTGGAGGTCTTTCTATAAAAAGGATGTTGCTCCAGATGTAAAGCTTCCTAGTTACCCAATGCAAAAAGAGAACTATGAATTGGAAGATCGATCCAGCTTAAAAGGGATGGATGCCAATAAGAATAAAAATGCATTGTTGGGCCGAAGAATTCCATTAGCTGGATTTTCGGACACGTATTTATGGGAAAATAAGTTGAGTCTGGATCATCTTCCGTTTATTAATGATCATAAGGTTAATGATTCGGCGGTATTGCCGGGGGTAGCGTATTTAGAGATTTTATTTGCAGCATTACAAGAAGCTTTTGGGAATGGATTTCATCAAGTGGAAAGCATGGATTTTAAAACCCCGATTTTTCTAAATGAAAATGAAACTATTGATACGCAGCTGAAAATAATAGTATCCAATCAGTACGAAGCTTCTTTTACGTTCTATACGCGTATTTCTTCTGAAAATGATTCAGATTGGCTAGTGAGTGCGACCGGTAACTTAAAAGTGTGCGGAAGTCATGAGCAGGTGTCCAAAGAATATCTCAGTAACCTTCACCATACGAAGCAGGATGTCATTATTCATAAAGATGAGTTTTATAGACTTACCAATACTATTGGAATTCAATATGGAGACAAGTTTCAAGGTATTAATTGGATTCGAATCAATGAAAAACAAGCAATTGCGCATGTGATTCCAAATTCGTTGATCGCCGGTCAGGATCATAATTATTTTATTCATCCAGCGATTTTGGATAGTTGCTTTCAAACCATATTCACTCCATTAACAGAGTTGAAAAAACAGAATGCCAATTACACTACATTTTTATCCCAATTAAAAGGTTTTAAATGGTATCATAAACCAAGACCGGACGCTGAAATTCTTGTAAAAGCGGAGATTCTGAATTCTAAAACGTTGCCAAACGGAGTTACAAAACAGCAAGTTACAATCGCAATTTACGATGAAAACGGTAATTTTTTGGCCAATTTGGAAATGCTGGAAGCGACTATAATAAACAACGATAAGTTGGAGCAAGACAACCATTTGGACTGGTTTTATAATGCCAAATGGGAACAAGTTGATGTGGAAATAAAGGGCAATAGGAATCAAAGTAAGGGGAAGTGGCTCATTTTTGAAGACTACCTAGGAGTTGAAGCTATGCTGAAAAAAGAGTTTCGAAGGAATGAAAAGGAGTTGATTAAAATCGGTGCTGGAGAAGAGTACATCAAAATTGTAGACGATCATTATTTAGTTGATTTTAAAGACACAGAAAGCATTGAGCAACTTTTTAGGCACTTGACAAATAACAATATTCCTATAGAAGGAATAATCCATGCTTCTTCATTAAATGATCATATCAACTATAATGAATTAACGACAAAGGACATGTCGGTCATGCAAAATAATAGTAGTCTTTTATTAATTAATTTGCACAAGGCCGTTCAGAAAGTAATGGCTGAAAAACTTCCAAAAATAATTGTGTTGACCAATGGCTTGTTGTCGATTGAAAATAAAAATGTTCATTTAAATATTTCACAAGCAACTATTTGGGGGATGGCAAAAGTGCTATTCAACGAGCATCCAGCGTATCAATGCCAACGAATAGATCTTAGTTATTTTCCGAATGAGCTAGAAATTGCAACGTTATATGATCTTATTCAGCGAAAAAAGGTGGTAGAGCCGGAATTGGCATTGCGAGAGAAGCAAACCTATGGATCTCGACTTGTAAAAGAAACATTTCCTGTTCGAAACTTTGAGGAGGTGCGCTTTGATCCAAAAGCAACCATGATTGTTACGGGCTATAAAGGAGCCGCTTTTCCGCTTGTTGAGTGGATGATTGAGAAAGGAGTGGCTCATATCGCCTTAATTAGTCGAAGTAGTAAAGCTCCAAAGAATGTAGAACAAGCGATTTCTAAATACCGCAGTAAAGGGATTAATATTCGAATTTTTGAGGGAAATGTGGCCAGTTATCCTCAAATGAAAGGTGTTTTCAATGAAATAGCAGAGGTGATGCCGGATATAAAAGGAATTGTGCATGCAGCTGGACTGATTAAGGCAAATCGCATTAAAGATTTAGCGGTAGATGAATTTCAACATATTTTATCTCCAAAACAGGAAGGAACTTGGAATTTGCATCAGTTAAGTAAGAATTTAGCATTAGATCACTTTATCTTATTCTCATCGGCTTCTTCCTTAATTGGTCTGAGTGGTCAAGGAAGCTATGTTGCTGCAAATTCATTCATTGATTTCTTTGCACATTTTAGAAACAAATTGGGATTACCCGCAATGGCAATTAATTGGGGAGTAATCAAGGATGTAGGGATGGTGGCAAACGAAGAAAACCTGGACAACTACGCTCGAGCAGAAGGGTTTATTCCTTTCAAAATGGACCAAGGGATCGATATGTTGGAAAAAATATTCAATCAATCTCCTGTTCAAATCAGTATTGGTCAATTGGATATTCAGAAAACTGCGGAATATTATGATGCGTTGGCAAATACCAATTATTTGAAAAATTTAATCTCATCTAAGGAATCGGAGAGTGCGAATGCAAATGTTCTGCAATTAAAAAAAATGGATCAAAAGGAGGCAGTTCCTTTGATCCAGGAGATGGTAATACAAATGGTATCGACTATTACAAAAGCGCCAATGAATCTGATTTCCAGTTCCACTACATTCAAAAGTTTAGGAATTGATTCTTTGATGGCGATTCAATTACGAAATCAACTTCAAAAACAACTGGGAGTTGGGCTTGCTGTGAATAATTTTTGGAAGTACCCGTCGATGGAGCAGTTTGCTGGATTTGTCTATAAAAAAATGACCGCTCCGAATGAAAATGAAAATCAATCCAAGTGGTGGAGTGGTAAAGTAAATCCGAAAGCAAAAATACATTTATATTGTTTTCATGATGCCGGAGGAAATAGCTCGTTATACAACGAGTGGGATAGTTTGGACCCGTCTTTTGAATTAAGAGCGATTCAGTTGCCAGGACGGAGAAATAGAGTTTCAGAATCACCTATTTCCAATATGGAAGAATTGGTTCGTATGCTTGTTGCGGAAATAACGACTCAAAGTAAAGAAACACCTTTTGTGTTTTTCGGACACTCAATGGGCGGCGCAATAGCCTATGAAGTTATGAAGCAACTAAGTGTGCAAAACATGAAACTTCCACTAATGCTGGTAACATCTTCGACACCTACATTATTTAACTATGACCGTTCAAAGGTGAGTAATCAGTTAGATGAGAAATCGCTAATAAAAAGATTTCCGCACTTGAGTGCCTCGAATATTAAGGATGATCAAATAAGGAATGAGCTTATTCGGGTTATGCGTGCTGATTTGGAATTGTTGGATAGCTATTATTATACGAAATCTCCGAAGTTTAACATACCCATTATTTCACTACGAGGAATTGAAGATGACGGAATCAGTTTAGAACAAATCGAAAATTGGAATAAGGAAACTACAGGAAGCCATGAAGTTATTGAACGGCCTGGAGGACACAGGTATATCGTAAATGATACCATGTTCATTTGTCAGAAAATGAATGAAGAATTAATCCAATTATCTAGAAAGCAAAAAATCAAATTTTAATTTGTCGAGTTTAATCATGAAGGAACATAAGCATATAGGGAAGTCAATTATTGGTAGTTGGGAATTAGTTAGTTGGATTTTTAAAAATGAGCAGCAGGAAGAGATCCGTTATTTTGGTGAAAATCCAAAAGGACTTCTTGTGTATCTTGATTCAGGATACATGAGTGTGCAGATTGCTCAGGAAGATCGCGCACCCTTTGACTCAGATGCCATTGATGCAGGGAAAACGAAAGAGATGGCGGATGCATTCGCTAGTTTTTTGTCTTATTACGGCACCTACGAAGAAAGGGAGCCCGGTGTATTTGTTCATACGGTTGTTGGAACACTTTTTCCCAATTGGTTGGGACATGAAGAAATTCGGTATGCTGAAATTAAATCTAATTCTGACACGTTGATCCTTTCTACGCCTCCAACACCCACCAGTAATGGAAATATAGAGTTCTTCATTACATGGAAAAAGGTAGGAACATGATTTGATCTCAGATAAATTACAAATTGTAATAGATTATAAAATAATGTAAATTAAAATAGATTAAACGAATATTCTAAGTCAGTGTAATTGTGCTTTTTAGCTTATTTTGTATCAAATAAGCATCTGAAAACTTATTGTGTTTATACATATTGAATAAATGTTATTATATATAAGTATTGTTAATTCAATATTTGTTTTTACATTGGTCGATGATATATGTAATATATTGTTATACATAGTTAAATTAATAAACATTATAGAAAAGTATGGGTAAAAGAGTTTTATTAGAAAAGAAAAATCTAGTTGTAGAGTACGATGAAGATCAAAACTATTTGTATCATGAGTGGATAGGATTTCAACGCGTAGAAGAAGATTTAAAGGTAGATGGACCTGAAATTGTGAAAATAATGGCATCGTTGCCTAAATGTTCCAATGTGCTCAATGATAACACTAAAGTAAGAGGTGCATGGGCAGCAGGTGCAGATTGGGTAAAAGAAGTTTGGTTTCCAGCAATGATGAATGCAGGTATGACAAAGTTTGCATGGGTTTTTCCGTCAAATATTTTTGCGGAATTGTCAGCGAGCAAGGCAATGCCGGATAATGAATTGGTGACGAAATTTGATTCGGTACCGAACGCAGAAAAGTGGCTTGCAGAATAAAGAAGTATTGTTGTAAAGCACATATATTTTAAAAAAAAAATAGAGACGCAAGACTTAGATTGAGAAATTTAACGTCTTGCGTTTTATGTTGATGACTAGTGAAAGTATAGTTAATTAGTGCAAGTCCATCGAGTGACTTGGAGAATAAATTTGATGCTTACCTGGCTTACTTGGAAACAGTCATTTAATTCATTTACCTATAATCATTTAACAAGGGAAATTAATATAAACTATTGACTCTCCTTTGATTTGGAGCAACTCCATTCTACATCTAATTTATTTTCAAGTCAAATGCGTTGAATGATTAGTCAATCTCAAGAATTTTTCACGGATTCGAATAGTCTTGTTGCAGGGGATCCATTTTTTTTTCTAAAACTTTCAATTGGGGCTTAATATCCATGAATGCTGGATGCGAATGCAATCATTCGATATCTATGTCTTCCTTAATTTAAGTTGGAAATTGGAGTTTTTAAATTGCACCTAGAAACCGAATGTACCAAATTAGTGTAAAATATTTATGTATATGAATATTTATATCTTAATTAAATGTTGTTTGAGCGTAATTAGTTTGTTAATATTATGAATTATTGATCATGTGTGATGAGTGATGTGCACTTGCTTAAGGTTTTCCTATGTGCAGCGAGGATATGTATAAATATTTAACATTATAACATTAGGATTGAAGTCCTTGAAGTGGTCAAATAACGTAAAATGAATGATTATGAATAACAGTAAAGAACTTAAATTGTCAGCTAAAGCTAGTTTGTGGGCGGAATATTCGGCAGATGCGACCCCAGAAACCGAAGTTTTTTTCTACAGAAATAGTGCGGTACCGAAAGACAACTGGCAATTAAGTTTTGAACAAGTATATGAAGTTTTGGAGACAAGAAATGTATCAGCTGTCGACCATTCAGCGCTCAAAGGCTATGGTTTATTTCGAATTGGAAAACATTACAATTGGCTTTACGATCTTTCCTTTTTTTCATCCACGGATGACTTAACGAATAAAATTTATCAGGTGCTCGTATACAGTATTAGTGCCTCTTCTTTGCTGGTTGAATTGTTAATCAAGAATAAAACCAAACAAGCATTGACCAAGGCCGTTTGCATTGAACCTTGTCCTTTTTATGAAGAGTTTCCTGAAGTGATTAAATCCAATGATTTTAAACGTGTAATCCTAACCAACAAGAAGGACATTGATAAAGCGATTGAAACTTCTGTTGCATATGAAGGTTCTTTAGGAAGCATTGCGATAAACATAAATAAGAATTTTGATAAATATGCTTCGGAGGTTACTTCTGATATCAAAGACAATTTAATAGATCAAGTTAAAACCAAATACAATAATTTTATTGAACTCAATGCGGAAGTTGTAATTGCCGAAAATCCGGTTTTTATTCAGTCCTATAACTTTTATAATTTCTTGAAAGAGATTGAAGGTAAATTTAAGAGTGATAATGTGATTGTAGAGGGGGCGAATTTATACGACAATGTGAACTATAGTAATGCTAGTCAAATATTTAATACAAGACTTAAATTCAAGCCGCTTGCTATTATAAAATGTACAAGTACGGACGAGGTGAAATTGGCATATAAAAGTGCAATCAACAATAACTTGCCAATTAGAGTGCGATCAGGTGGGCATGATCATGAAGGAGAGTGTACCGGTACAGATGTGATTCTTATTGATCTGTCTAAAATGAATAAGGTAACGGTTGATCCCGAGACTCTTATAGCTACTATTGGCCCAGGAAATAGATTTGAAACACTTACTACACGACTTGCTGAAAATGTACCTACTCCAGTAATGATTCCACATGGTACGTGTGCCACGGTAGGGATTGCGGGATTTACATTTGGTGGAGGATGGGGGCCTTGGACAAGGGCAAAGGGGATGTGCTGCGAGTATTTGGTAGGAGCAACAATCGTACTCGGAAATGGCAAGCAAATTGAAGTTAGTGAAAACGGAGATGAGCAATCTAAGAAGCTCTTGTGGGCACTTAGAGGAGGAGGAGGTTTCAGCTATGGAATTGTAACAGAACTGCAAATTCAGACATTTGAATTGCCGGTAGAATTGATAAAATTTGAGGTGGAATGGAATAAATACGAAGTTGATAAGGAAAATGGAGGGCTAAAAATCGAAAAAGGACTTCTTACCATTGATGTCTTGTCTCAATGGGAGACAGTAATAGAAGATACCAAACAAGAATTAAGCGAGCAATTGATCGGAACCAATCTTAAAATTTCAGCTATTCCAGGACCGGAAAAGGATGAGGATTTCAAAGTAGACAAGGTGTATCATAATTGTGTAATGTATGGATATTGGGAGGGAGATGAAAAATCACTTCAGACATTCATAGAACAAAGTTATGGGGCAAAAGGAAACTATGAGGTTCGAATCGTAGGCTTTGGAGGAAGTGGTTCAGTCGAAGCATATGGTTCAAATATGATGAGTGCTTGGGATAGAGAATCATTGTACAATGTACGACAATTGCTACAAGATAAACTTCAGTTGGGTAAAGATGCAGGATCTCCGTTGCCACCAGATAACGACGAACCTGCACCTCATAAACTGACCTCTCGATTGGTAAATAGTGGAGGTTTGAAAAAAGAAGGGGCGAGTGCTTTTTTACGAACGCTTACGTCTCCGTTAGTTTACGAAGGAAATAGAGAAAAGGGATTATTTTCCTATGTTACGCTAGGGGCAATTACGGGAGCATTTTACCAGAATGAGCAAGAAGTAGAAAAACTAAATAGTGCCTTTCCTTATAAAGATCGAATGTACACCATTCAGTATCAATGTTGGTGGAACGAAGAATTAAGCAATAAATTAGAACAGCAGAATAATGAGGTGTACGACCAGACCAATCGGGGAATGGATTGGATCCAAGCTGGAAGAAGTGCAGTTATTCCGAATACTGCTGGAGCGTTCATTAGTTTTAAAGATAGTTCAATACCAACTGAAACGTACTTTGGAGATAGTTATGGTGAACTGAAAAGGATCAAAGAGAACTATTCTGAAGATCCTTATAATCATTTTCGAACTCGAAAAACGATCATTTAGTGAGCTAAATATCCCTCAGAGTCACTCGCAAGAGGACTCTGAGAATTAAGATAAAATAAGAAGTTGAATCCAACCCATCCAAACTATTCATTTAGTCCTTTAGGCTAAAATTTAATAAAACGACCTATCTAAATAATTTGATCTTTTGAAGTTAAATATCCCTCAGAGTCACTCGTAAGAGGACTCTGAGAATTAAGATAAAATAAGAAGTTAAATCTAATCCATCCAAACTATTCATTTAGTCCTCTAGGCTTAAATTTAATAAAAGGACCCATCTAAATAATTTGATCTTTTGAAGTTAAATATACTCAGAGTCACTCGTAATAGGACTCTGAGAATTATAAAGGCATATATGCATATAATTGCCCTTTTGTAATAAAGCGATCATCTTCATCCAATAATATGAACTCATCGCGGAGATAATCTTTGTCTGGTTCCGTAACCAAAACGATATAACTTTCTTTACGCTGATCCTTTGCAATTCGAATGTATTTTATCACTTTATTATCAGGTAAATGACGTTCTTCCACTTTGTACTCATCTAGCGGGTAATGATGGTAATGGTCCCCACCGACCCACTTGTTTTCATTGTGCATTTTAATAAATGCAATTGGAAAAATAAGGCCAAGTTTTTGTTCATAAGATTTATAACGTGTTCCGTTATTGCGCTTAAGATCTTCTTCAGAATGCTCATATTCGAAAATGCTGAAATAGCTAATTTTGGATGAGGAGACAGGTAAATTGTAGCTATCGAATAGCTTGAAAAGTTCTGGGATCGCCGATTGATCAATACGTCTTGCGTTTTGCTTTAATTAAGTCTTGTGTCATTTTTTATAAAGGTATATAAGCTGTGTTAAATTGTTGGTTTTAAGTATTACCTAGTCTCATTCAATGTACAAACGAATGAAAAGAGGTATGTATTGAGAGGATAATCATTACTCTAAGTTACAACGATGGACTCATTTCTATTTTCTTCAATGTGTGCAGTTCACTCTATAAATCTACCGAAAACTAAGGGGGTCAAGTTGTTAACGTATTAGTTTAAATGTTTTGAGTAGATTTAGCTAGCAATTAGTGAATTAATCTAATCTAGTCTAATAAACATATTGAAATGAGATCTATTAAACTTCTACTTTCATCTTCGCTCATATTCATTTGTCATTTGTCCTTTGGTCAATGGCAAGGTGTGGGAGGAAAAATAAATAACTCAGCATTTTATAGTCAAGCAGCGGATATCGCGATTCATCCAATCACTCAAGAGCCCTATGTGTTGTACTCAAGTGGGGGAGTGATGAAATGGGATGGGGTAAGTTGGGATTCTGTGGGGGTACTTCCAATGGGGAACACCTATTATGGAGTTACATCCGATCTGGTAGATTTAGAATTTGATCCGGTCAATGCGGAATTATATGTTGCTTATAGAAATGCAAGTGGAGTAGGTCCCAGTTACATGAATGTAAAAAAGTTTGATGGAAACAATTGGGTTCAGGTGGGGCCAGCGAATTTCTCAAATAGCAGTATTAATACTCCATCAATTAAATTTCATCCAACTACGAATGAGCCTTACGTGTGCTACTATGACCAGAGTTTTGGATTCTTTATTAAAAAATATGATGGTGCTCAATGGGTGACGATGTGGTCAGATTCCTTATCGACCTATTATATTGATATGGAATTTGACCAAACGAATGACAATTTGTATGTATGCTATCGTCAATCTACATCAGGAAAAATAAGTGTGGAAGAATATGATGGCAGCACTTGGACGAATGTTGGGCCAGCAGAATTTTCAAATGGACAAATAGCCTATTGCTATATAGCGCTTCATCCAATCACCAATGAAATCTATGTCGCTTACAACGAATATCTTCCAGCAAGTACATCAAACATGAAAAAATGGGATGGATCAAATTGGGTAAATATAGATACCTCAGGGATTGTTTTTTCGAATGGAACGCTGATGCGAAGTTTTGCGTTTAATCCGGTCACGGGGAATCCCTATTGTTTAACTGATCAAGATCCAAATCAGAGTAATAAAGCCTCCGTTCGCTACTTTGATGGAGAATGGAAATATGTAGGATCCAATGGAGCCTCTTATGGAGCATGTTTGGAAAATTTAGATATCGCATTCAACAATAAAGGGGAGTTGTACCTTGGATATGTAGATAACTTTGTTCCTTATGGGGCGTATGCCAGTAAATATGGGCTTCCAACAGCAACCTTTCAAGCGAATTCAACTACGGGGTTTGTTGGACAAGGGTTGACTTTTACAAGTTCCTCCGCAGGGATAACCAGTTGGCAATGGTCTTTTCCAGGAGCGACTCCGTCGGCATCCAGCGATGAGCATCCAAGTGGAATTGAATATTCTACTTCTGGAGATTATTCAGTGCAGTTAATTGTAACCAATTCCGTTGGGAGTGATACGATATTGTATTCCAATTATATCACCATTCTGGATTCAACAGGAATTCCTAACGCCAATTTCACGTACTCCAACGGTATATTAAACACCGGAGATAGCATTGATTTTTTTGATGCTAGTAGCAATAATCCAACCGCTTGGAATTGGAGTTTCCCTGGCGGAACACCTTCTTTTTCTACTTTGCAAAATCCAAGTAATATTGTGTACGATAGTACGGGTACATTTGATGTTCTTCTATCTGTTTCAACTGCTTCCGGCAATGACTACGAATTGAAAGCGCAAATTATAACAGTAGGGTCCGGACAAAATACGGCTCTTGATACGTTAAATTATCCTTTGAACGGAACAATTTCAATGGCACCTTTTGGGAGCGGATGGATCGGAGGAAACAATAGTTATGGAGATATAGCGAAATCGGAATTTTTCAGTGGGATTAGTGCCCAAAGTGTCATAAGCGCTGTGAACATAGATTTTATCGAAGGGCAGTTTGTCAATGCCAATTCAGAAATAATACTAACTGTTTGGGATGATGATGGAACGTCTAATAGTCCAAACACTGTTTTATACTCCCAATCCGTTCTTATTTCTGAGATTGCAGATGACGTAGCCAATGCTCGAACGACGGAAGTTACACTTGATTCGCCCTTACCTATTTCTGGAGATTGTTATATTGGGATTCAGCTTAGTACACAAGCAGGAGATACTGTTGGGATCTATATGAATAGCGATGGGGATACGAATCCAGGAACAGCTTGGGAACAATGGAATACGAACGCTTGGCATTCGATTGCGTCCGCATGGGGGCAAGACAGGTCGTTCGCAATCTTCCCAGTAATTTATACCTCTGAGTCTCCAAATGCTGATTTTTCGGCAAGCATCAATCAAATTTTCGAAGGTCAATCGTTGAATTTCTTTGATTTTAGTACCAACAATCCAACTTCATGGAATTGGTCTTTTGAAGGAGCCTCTGTGGCTGGTTCTACATTGAAAAACCCAATAGGAATTCGATATGATACTGCCGGAACTTATCAAGTAAAATTGATTTGTTCCAATAACGAAGGAACCGATAGTTTAACGCGAAGCGGATATGTGGAAGTCTCTGCAATTCCAGTAAATGCACCGATTAGTAATTTTATGGGAGATAACGTTTCGATTTTGGTGAACGAAAGTGTTAATTTTTCAGACTTAACGGCCAACGGACCATTATCATGGAAATGGGAATTTGAAGGAGGAAATCCTTCGCAATCAATCGATCAAAACCCATCAAGTATTTCTTATAGTACAGCAGGAACGTACGATGTAACTTTGATAACGACCAACAATGGAGGTTCAGATACGCTGGTGAAGCAAAACTATATTGCCGTTGGTTCGATAGGCGCAATTAATTCCAACATGGAAGCAAAGTTTCAAACTAAAATAGTTCCAAATCCGAATTCAGGAATGTTTGAACTTCATACGCAAAACTTTAAATCCGTTTACCAGATCAACATCTATAATTCGATAGGAGAATTGATATTAATCGAAAAGAACGTACGTCAACCAACAAAGACGATTGCACTTTCTGGTTTTGAAAGTGGGATTTATCTGATCGAACTTCAAAGTGGACAAACACGGATTACCCGGAAAATGATTATTGAATAGGCTGTTGAATCAAGTCTTTTCGCTAAATTTTAAACTAAATATCCCTCAGAGTCACTCGTAAGAGGACTCTGAGAATTAAGATAAAATAAGAAGTTGAATCCAATCCATCCCAACTATTCATTTGGTCCTCTAGGGTTAAATTTAATAAAACGACCTATCTAAATAATTTGATCTTTTGAAGTTAAATATCCCTCAGAGTCACTCGCAAGAGGACTCTGAGGGAAGGTATAAAACGGGAAAGAGAAAAAAAGTTTTAATTTTATTTGAAAATATGACGAACGGTCATTATGTTTGTGGTGTGAAAAGAAAAATACATAGAGAAGATATCTTAAATGCGGGGTTGAACCTGATGTTTGTAAATGGTTACAACGCAACGGGGATAAAGGAAATCACGGAGAATATAAATATACCTAAAGGTTCCTTTTATAATCATTTCACCAACAAGGAAGAATTCGGGTTGGAAGTAGTAAAAATGTATTGTGATAATGGCCTCAAAATGTATGAAAAATCATTTCTGGATAATGAAATTGCACCATTGGATAGAATTAACAACTTTTTTAATAGATTAATTGGTGTATACACGAATGAATTAAATTTTAAATTGGGGTGTATCATGGGGAATTTTTCCACGGAACTTTCTGATACAAATGAAAAATTTCGAGTTTTATTAAATGAAGAATTTGATCGATGTGAGCACGTAATATCTCTTTGTTTGAATGAGGCGAAGGACAACAGCGAAATATCCGAAGATTTGAATACGAGTCAAGTAGCCGCTTTTATATTGAATAGTTGGCACGGGGCAATGTTAAGAATGAAAACTACTGGTAATAGCAAACCTCTGGAGGATTGTAAATATATGATAATGAACAATATATTGAAGTAAAAAAATTTACCCTAAATATATGACGAACGGTCGTTATAGTTTAACACTAAAAAAAAAGAATATGAAAAACACAATTAAAAAAGTATTAATCGTAGCTGTTATAATGAGTATTAGCTTGTCCTCATTTGCAGGAGGTCCATGGTTACAAAAGAAAAATCATGGTTTTGTTCAGATGCAGACTGTTTTGCCTGCTTATCGCTATAGTTCGATGCTTATGGGGACTTTCATTAAAGATGTTCAAGGAGTCAATCGTAAAACATTCAATTCTGATTATGGAATTTATATTGAATATGGTTTAATGGATGATTTAAATGTGATTACGCGCCTTCCATTTAAATATGTAAGCACAGGTGACTTAACCGATGAGCAATCTTTTGAGGACTTACTACCATCGGGCAGTTTATCTGGAATGAGTAACTATGAATTGGCACTAAAATATAAGTTGATAGATAAAAAAGTTAAAGTAGCTGTTTCTCTAAATTCTAGTTGGAATACGATTAGTCAAGATTTGAATAAAGGTTTAGCCACGGGTTACGATGCCAATTCATTAGGATTAACAGCTCATATTGGGAGGAGCAGTAATAAACAGTATGGATTTTTGGAAGTAGGATTTCATAAATACTCCAATAACTTTAGCGACGCGGTAAAAATAAGTCTCGAACATGGTTGGCAAGTTAAAGAACGATTAAATGTTGGATTCGCTTTAGACGCACTTCATTTCTTAGAAAATGGTTCATATTATAATGCGAATCTTGCACAAACAGGATTGTATCCCAATAATCAAGGTTATATGGCTATCGGAGGCAAATTGGCCTATGAAAAAGAGAATGGTTTGGGGTTCAATGTAGCTGTGCCTTTAATACCAATTAAATTTAAGTATATAGGATTTAACGGGGCTTTTGCTCTTGGTGTTTACAAAAAAATCTAATTCAATGCTCTTGAAAGGAAGAATGGTAAATGTATCCATCTTTTCTAATCAGGGCCTATTAATAATTTTAATATTCACATAAGTATTTAATAATCAAAGTCATGGCAATAACTACAACAAGCAAAGTACAGAAACCAATACAACTAAGAATTATCTTTATTCTAAACGCGCTGATGATGATTCTTCCTTTTGTCTTTTACTACGTATTTACTACAAAAGACATTTCAATAGAAGGATTAGATCCAATAATGATGGTATATACAGGATTTGGTTATATTCTCAGTTTCCTCTTATTAGTGTTTTCCATTTTAAAGAGAAAATTAATTCTTTTCAGAGTGATGTTTGGAATTAATATCTTAATAGCTATTCCAGCAGGAGCTTACATTGGAATGGTGATCGCCGTAATTTCAATGGCAATTTCGTTTAATAAAAAAGTAAAAGAATTTTTTGCGAGTACAGGCCAAATGAGCCTATAAAATGGAAAACATGATGAACAATAAATCTAACAAGTCAATTTTAGTAGTCGGGGCAAACGGTGCTCTGGCGAAGGAGACAATCAAATGTCTGGTAAATGATGGAGTAAGCAATATCTTAATGGCATGCCGAAACAAATCGAAAGGGGAAGAAGCATTGCAAGAAATAATAAATGAATCATCAAATTCCGCTAAAACAGATGGTCTTTCGGTGGTGGGCGGGTTTGACATGACCAACCCTGATAAAATTGAAAATGCGATCAATTCCCTATCTTCGAATGGATCTTTCGACATTGTTTTTCTCGCGGCAGGTTTTGCCGTATTTACGGAAGACTATCAAGCGATAGAATGGAATGGGAAAAAAGTGGAAAAGAATATTTTTCAGAATATGATTGGTAGTCATATTACCTTGACGCTACTTAAACAAAACAATTTGTTAGCAAAAGGAGCTCGGATTGTGTTGGCAGGAGGAGAAGGCGCAAGAGGAATTAAAGGAATGATTGAAAGACCCCATTTCCCCTCTGCAAGTGATTTCAGGAAGTATGTTTATTTAAAGGAAGTACCTAAATACAATCCAATGAATGCCATTGGTGTATCGAAATTGTGCGGCGCATTTTGGACGACAAAAATTTCTGAACTTGAAAAAGAAATGATGGAAATAATCTGGTTTTCACCAGGACTGACCTCTGGTTCAGCAGGTCTAAATTCTTTGCCAGCCGGTAAACGCTGGTTTATGAAAAACATCATGTTTGGAATTCTTGGTTTAATAGGACAATCTCAAACTCCAAAAGAGGGAGGTAGAAAATATGCTGATTGTTTGATTGGAAAGGTAGGTAATAATGGTGATTTGATTGGAGCTCCGGAAGGGAAATCAATCGGGAAATTTACAGATCAAACAGCTCTCAATCCTGACTTTAGCAATAAAGAGTTAATAGATGAGTTTTGGAGCATACTAGAAGAAGTTTCAGGTTCTTATTCAGCAAAGGCGGCCTAAAAAATAGGGAAATATTTTAACTACATCCCTCAGAGTCACTCGCAAGAGGACTCTGAGCATAGAATGTTTAATCTGACCAAAACCAATAGTACTATAAATCAATAAGTCATAATCATTTAGTATGAACGTGTGGCAAAAGGTAGAAGATATAACCTACCAGATAAAAAAAAAATCGTCCAGTTGGTAAGTTAAAGAGGTTGAATTAGTTTTAAAATTGTAAATAATGTAAGTTTGGTATGATGATGGATTAAGCTGGTGTGATATGTAATTCATCTTACGTCAATGACATTCATCATTTTAAGAAACTAATATTCAATATTGTAAACTAAGAAACCATGAAAAAACTAATTCTATTTACGGCAGTAGTAATAGTCCTTTTTGCAGCAAAAGCAACCGATTTGGTTGTACAGGAAAATGGTCCGGTTGGAACTTATTCAAACATTCCTTCTGCCGTGGCGGCAGCAGTGGATGGAGATCGAATTCTGATCAATAACAAAGTCGGAGACGTTCCGTGGTTGGATGATGTCACTATTAATAAAAGCTTGGAATTTCTAAGTGCAGTAGATAGTATTCGCTTTATCGTAAAAGGAGACTATACCATTGTGAGTGCTTCAGATAGAGTTGTGAGCTTCGTTGGAATGGAAAATATTACCGGTGATATTAAGGCCACCGCAGATGCTTCTGGAAATAGAACTACGGTGAACATTATGTCTTGTAAATTGACCAATGGAGATATTGATTTCAATTACAACAATTACAATGTAAATGTAATTTCAAATATACTTTCTTACGGAAAGGTGTCTATCCGTTTTGGAAAGGTGATAGGAAATGAGGTTTCGTTTTCCTCCACTGGAAACCCTATATACATAGCTTCGGATGCTACTGCTACTGAAGATACAATTCAGGTGATTGCAAATATTGTAATAGGATCCTCTAATGGAATCTACTGGAACTCGATATCTCAATATTTATATTTTGCCAATAACTATGTAAGGTTTTCATCATCTAGTTATCCAGAAGGGATTTATGTGCAAAATGTAAAAAACTCAAGTGCAGGTGTGAATACGATCGTTAATAATTCGTTTTATAGTTCAACGACCTCTACAACAACCAAAGCCGGATTGTATTTTTCAGTTTCTATTCCAGCGTTGGTCCGTTTAAACATTTATAACAATGTATTTGAAACCAATACGACCAGTGGTTTCAGAGGAATTAGTTTTGGCACGACCCCGAACGGAACACTCAATGTAGGTTTTAATTATTCAAATTATTTTGTTTTAAGTGGTTTTGGCAATGATGGGACAAATGTCAATATCAGTACGGTTGGAATTCATACCACCACTGGTGTAAACGATATTGGTTCCCCGGCAATAGATGGAGGACATCTTTTACCAGAATACAATGATATTGATCTAAGTCGGAATGACGCAGGTTGCTATGGTGGTTCGTTTACTTTAGACAATTTTCATCCGATTGACGCAGGTAGCGCTCGAGTTTATATCGTAAATACGCCACGTAGAGTCTTTGTAGGAAATACAATGAATGTAGAGGCAGGAACTTTTGATAAATAGAGAGGAGTAGTCCTGTCACGTTGAAAACAGTAAAAACATATAAAATCTACAGACTGCTTTTGTTGCTTCTGTTATTGTCTGGCTCATTGCTTCCTTTGCAAAGTTATGCACAGTTAGTTCAAGCGGAATACTTCTGGGATTCGGATCCAGGTGAAGGAAGTGGAACGGCAATGGCTGCCTCAGATGGTAATTTTGATGAAATAATCGAGCAAGTCATGCAATCCGGAATCAATTTACCAGCGATTGGTTCACATTCGTTTAATATCCGTGTGCAAGGAAACGACGGTGTTTGGAGTCCTGTATTTACAACGTTAATAAGCATAGAAAATGCACCTGTAGCAGTAAACCGAACGATCGAAGTTACCACGGCCGAATACTTCTGGGATGCAGATCCGGGCGAAGGAAGTGGAGTAGCAATGTTGGCCTTTGATGGTGATTTTGATAATGCAATTGAACAAGTAATGCAATCGGGAATTAGTTTGCCGTCGTTAGGCGCTCATTCCTTCAATATGCGAGTGAAAGGAAGTGATGGAGTTTGGAGTCCTGTATTTACTACCAGCATTAGCGTAGAAACCGCACCAATTTCTATCAACAGAACAATAGAAGTTACAACCGCGGAATACTTCTGGGATACCGATCCGGGCGAAGGAAGTGGCGTAGCAATGTTGGCTTTTGACGGCAATTTTGATAATGCCCTTGAACAAGTAATGCAGTCAGGAATTAGTTTGCCTTCGCTAGGTTCACATTCCTTCAATATACGGGTGAAAGGCAGTGACGGCGTTTGGAGTCCATTATTTACGACAGCGATCAGTGTGGAGAATGCCCCAATTTCGATCAATCGAGTTATTAATGTGACGATGGCCGAATACTTCTGGGACACTGATCCGGGCAAAGGAAGTGGAATAGCAATGTTGGCTTTTGATGGTAATTTTGATAATGCGCTTGAACAAGTAATGCAATCGGGAATTAGTTTGCCAGTGCTAGGTTCTCATTCCTTCAATATCCGTGTGAAAGGCAGTGACGGCGTTTGGAGTCCCTTATTTACGACCGCGATTAGCGTGGAGAATGCCCCAGTTTCGATTAATCGCGTAATAAAAGTTACGATGGCTGAATACTTTTGGGATTCGGATCCGGGCGAAGGCAGTGGAGTAGCCATGTTGGCCTTTGATGGCAACTTTGATAATGCGATCGAACAAGTAATGCAAGCGGGAATCAATTTGCCAGCACTTGGCTCTCATACATTCAATATCCGAGTGAAAGGCAGTGACGGCGTTTGGAGTCCAATATTTACGACAGCGATCAGTGTTGAAAATGCCCCAATTTCGATCAATCGAGTTATTAAAGTAACGATGGCGGAATACTTCTGGGATGCGGATCCGGGTGAAGGCAGTGGAGTAGCAATGTTGGCTTTTGACGGCAACTTTGATAGTGCAATTGAACAAGTAATGCAATCGGGCGTAAGTTTGCCGGTGCAAGGTTCCCATACATTCAATATGCGTGTAAAAGGCAGTGACGGCGTTTGGAGTCCATTATTTACAACAGCGATCAGCGTAGAAATAGGACCGGTTTCCATCAACCGAGTAATTAAAGTTACGATGGCGGAATACTTTTGGGATACGGATCCGGGCGAAGGAAGTGGAGTTGTGCTTTTGGCATTAGATGGTAATCTTGATAGTGCGATTGAAGAAGTGTTTAAAACAGGAATAAGCGTTCCGGCATCTGGATTACATACGTTTAATGTAAGAGTGAAAGGAAGCGATGGCGTTTGGAGTCCATTATTTACCACATTGGTTTCAGTTGAAGCCATACCTGGTACACCGGTATCTGATTTTACGGCAGACCAGACCACAATTAACGCGGGTGGAAGCGTAAACTTTACAGACTTATCTACAGAAACACCGACTTCATGGTCTTGGAATTTTGGAGATGGAGGAACATCAACTTTTGAAAACCCTTCACACACCTATAGTGCGGCGGGAACTTATACTGTTTCTTTGGTAGCAACAAATTCCACCGGAAGTGCTATTGAAACGAAAATAGATTACATTACAGTTAATTCTACTTTAGCACCCGTAACTAATTTTACAGCGAATCAAACCACCATTAACGTAGGAGGAAGCGTAAGCTTCACAGATTTATCTACAGAATTACCCACGTCTTGGTCTTGGAATTTTGGAGATGGAGGGACATCGACACTGGAGAATCCATCGCATACATATAGTACAGCCGGAACCTATACGGTTACTTTGGTAGCAACAAATGGCATAGGGAGTGATAGCGAAACGAAAACAAATTACATTGTCGTTAATTCTACCGTAGCACCGGTGGCTAATTTTACAGCGAACCAAACCACAATTACAGCAGGAGGCAGTGTGACATTTACGGATTTATCGAGCGAAGTACCGACGTCTTGGTCTTGGAACTTTGGAGATGGGGGAACGTCGACTTTAGAAAACCCGTCGCATACGTATAATACAGCCGGAACGTATACCGTTTCGTTGGTTGCTACCAATGCAGCAGGAAATGATAGTGAAACGAAAGTAGATTATATTACCGTTGATACCGTGGTCTTAGCACCAGTAGCTGATTTTACAGCCAACCAAACCACAATTAACGTGGGCGGAAGTGTGAACTTTACGGATTTATCGACGGGATTACCAACTTCATGGTCTTGGAGTTTTGGAGATGGTGCAGCCTCAACGTCAGAGAATCCATCGCATACATACATTACCGCAGGAACCTATACGGTATCATTAGTCGCTACAAATGCAACAGGGAATGATAGTGAAACGAAAGTAAATTACATTACCGTTAATTCTACGGTGGCGCCAACAACTAATTTTACGGCGAATCAAACGACAATTAATGTGGGAGGCAGTGTGAGTTTTACGGATTTATCCACAGAAGTACCAACTTCATGGTCCTGGAACTTCGGAGATGGTGGGACGTCGACATTGGAGAATCCATCGCATACGTATAGCACTGCCGGATCGTATACTGTTTCGTTGGTAGCGACCAATGCAGCAGGAAATGATAGCGAAACGAAACTAAGCTACATTACGGTCAATTCTACGGTCGGACCAGTAACCAATTTCACTGCCAATCAAACCACAATAAACGTTGGAGGCAGTGTGAATTTTACAGATTTATCCACCCAAACACCGACTTCATGGTCTTGGAACTTTGGAGATGGGGGAACGTCGACTTTAGAAAACCCGTCGCATACGTATAATACAGCCGGAACGTATACTGTTTCGTTGGTGGCCACCAATGCAGCAGGAAATGATAGTGAAACGAAAATAGATTACATTACGGTAAATTCCATCGTGGGACCAACGGCTAACTTTACGGCGAATCAAACCACAATTGCAGTAGGAGGCAGTGTGACATTTACGGATTTATCGAGCGAAGTACCGACGTCTTGGTCTTGGAACTTTGGAGATGGCGGAGTATCGACTTTAGAAAATCCGTCACATACGTACAGCACTGCTGGAACGTACACCGTTTCATTGGTGGTAACGAATGCGGCTGGCAATGATAGTGAAACGAAAGTAAGCTACATTATCGTCAATCCTCCAGTGGCTCCAGTATCTAATTTCATAGCGAACCAAACCACAATCACAGCAGGAGGCAGTGTGATGTTTACGGATTTATCTTCAGAAGTGCCCACATCTTGGTCTTGGAGTTTTGGAGATGGCGGAGTATCAACTTTAGAAAATCCATCTCATACGTACAGCACAGCCGGAACGTATACGGTTTCTTTAGTAGCGACCAATGCAGTAGGAAATGACAGTGAGACGAAAGTAAATTACATTACCGTTAATTCCTTGGTGGCACCTATATCTGATTTTACTGCCAATCAGACGACAATTACTGAAGGAGGAACCGTGAATTTTACAGATTTATCTACCGAAGTACCGACTTCCTGGTCTTGGAATTTTGGAGATGGCGGCGTATCGACGTTAGAAAATCCGTCTCATACGTACAGCACAGCCGGAACGTATACGGTTTCATTAGTCGCGACCAATGCTGCTGGAAATGACAGTGAGACGAAAATCAATTACATTACGGTGAATTCAGCCGGCGCTGCCCCTGTGTCTAATTTTATTGCGGGTCAGACCACCATTACAGCAGGAAGTAGCGTAGCTTTTACGGATCTTTCTACTAATACTCCCACCTCCTGGTCTTGGAACTTTGGGGACGGCGGAACGTCGACGTTAGAAAATCCATCTCACACGTATAATACAGCCGGAACCTATACCGTTTTCTTGGTTTCTACGAATGCCTTTGGAAGTGATAATGAGACGAAAATAAATTACATTACCGTTAATCCAGCTGGTACAGCCCCAGTATCTAATTTTATTGCAGGGCAGACAACGGTTGTAGAAGGCGCAAGTGTGGCATTTACAGACCTTTCTACGAACACCCCGACTTCTTGGTCCTGGAACTTTGGAGATGGTGGAACATCGACATTGGAAAACCCATCCCATACGTACACTACAGCCGGAACCTATACGGTTTTCTTAGTGTCAACGAATGCTTTTGGAAGTGATAATGAAACGAAAGTAAATTACATCACGGTTAATCCAGCGGGAAGTGCTCCTGTGACTGATTTTATTGCAGGACAAACGACGATTACAAAAGCAGGTAGTGTGGCTTTTACAGACCTTTCAACGGAATCACCCACCTCTTGGTCTTGGAGTTTTGGAGATGGCGGAACATCTTCGCAAGAGAATCCCTCGCATATCTACACTACAGATGGAATCTATACGGTTTCTCTGGTTTCAACCAATGCTTTTGGAAGTGATAGTGAAACCAAAACGAATTATATCATTGTAGAAAATACGGTAGGTATTGCCAATGAGGAATTGTCTCCTGTTTGTAAATTATACCCTAATCCAAACAATGGCACATTTACCTTGTCATTTCCAGTGGAAAAAGAAGGTAGCATTGTGGTGTATGACCTCGCAGGAAGAAGTGTATGGAGCAAAGAAGTTTCAGGCAACGATCATTTATTCGTTGAGACCATTTCGCTTCCAGAAGTTCCGAATGGAGTCTATGTCATGAAAATTGTCACGATGGGCAAAGTTTTTATTAGAGAAATAACGATGGTACGGTAATTCATTGATCCCGTCGGGAATTTGACAAGATATGAAATGCCTGTAATATTTATCTTACTTTAAACTGTCTTCGTGTATAGACGTTTTTTAAATTGACCTTTGTAGCTTTAGATGACACTATACATAATGATTTGATGGTAAACTCGCGTCCGAATTATAGGGTCTTTAAAATAATTGTTTCTGCTCTGTTTTTGGTGAGAAGGAGTGATTCTAAAGTTTACTTGATCAGTTCAAGGTTGCAGTGGGTGTTTCTTTGTATAGGATACGCATTGTCTAATTTTTTCATGGGATTTCTGTTGGGTTTTTTCATGGGTAATCCGTTAGCAGGATTAAAGGCTATGGGGACAAATTTAAGTGGCGGAGAAGACTATTCTGAATCAATGGAATCCTTGAATTATGGAGAACCATCAAATTACCTTTATAAAAATTTAACAGCAATTTCGAAGCAGACGTATTCGCGTAAGACGGTATTTGAACTTGTAGAAATTCAAACTCGCTATTTGGAGAAAAACCATTCTATTTTAGGTAAGGAGAATCACTTTTATTTGAAAGATGAACTAATAAAGTTAGGCTACAGACAAGTAGCAGATGCATTTATTGCTGAATTTATGAATGCTCTTAAGTTGTTGAGTCAGAGATAATGACTATCTAAACAACTGTACATTCATTCTATCATTTCCTTTGAAGAAAGAAGGCAGTATTGTATAACCTAGCTGGCAGAAGTTTTTGGGGAAAGAAGTTCTTGGTAACGATCATTTATGCTTTGAGACGATTACGCTTCCAGAAGTTCCAGATGGGGGATATGTTATGAAGATTGGAACGCAGGACAAACCTTTTGTTTTTTGATTTCAACTATTTTTGACCTCATTACCCCTTATTTCAAGTTTTAGATCAAAACGGGGGTTTTAAGGACCGACCTAGAAGGGATGCGTTAAGAATTTCAACAGGCGAAGCGGTTAAAAAGCCATCACTATTATCAATAGTATCCTATCTTGATTCAATTACTCCAAATACTCAGAAGGTTTTTTTCCAAATCGCTCTTTGTAGTTTTTCGTGAAGTGACTTAAGTAATTGAATCCTACAGCATAGGCGACATCTGAAACCGTTTGATAATCACCACTTTCAAGCAGCTTTCGAGCTTTTCTCATCCTGTATTCTTTCACGTATTGCATCAATGAAAGCCCTGTGTTTACTTTGATTTTTCGATAGAGCGTTCGTTCACTTTGGTTGGTGCAGTTCGCTAAATCATCTCCAGAAATTTCTTCTGTTAAATTTTGCTCGAGATACTGATCGATCTTTTGTTGAAGTTTAGAAGGGAATTCTTTCCATTCAATGTCAAGCGGATCAATGGATTCTTCATTAATGAAGTTGGTTCTAGCAGTTCTTGTTTCAAGTAAATTACTTATTCGTATTTGTAATTCTTCCGCATTGAACGGTTTTGTGATATAATCATCCACGCCTAAATTGAGTACTTTAAGCTTGTCTTGTTCTTCTGATCGTGCAGTTAGAAAAATGGTGGGAATAAAGCGTAAGTCATCTATTTTTTTGATTTCTGACACCATTTGATACCCGTTCATTTCTGGCATTAAATAATCCGTAAGGATGAAATCAGGTTTATTGGTTTTTAAAAAATCTAAGCCTTTCTGTCCGTTCTCCGCTACGGAAACATTGTAAGTTTCCCCCAATAGACCCTTTATGAAATTGCTCATGTCCGGATTATCTTCCACAAGTAAGACATGGTACGTTGCATTTGAATCGCTTTTTTCGACAAGTGTATTTTTATTTGGTATGATGTCACTTACTGGAAACTTTTCTTGCAAAGAAAGATGCATTTCATTTTCCTTACTTTCGAGTATTTGATAGGGCTCTAAGTGTTCCTTTCCTTTTAAAAACGTGAGTATAAAACGGACTCCTTTTTCAGGGTTGTTTTCAGCTTCAATCGTTCCCTTATGTAGCTCCGCGAACTCCTTGCAAAGTGAAAGACCAATTCCAGTTCCTTCGCCCGAGGTCGAAAGTTTACTTTGGTAAAATCGATCAAAAATAAACGGAATTTCTTCGGGAGGTATCCCCGAACCGTTGTCCGTAACGATGATTTTTACCTGATCTTGTGTTTCTTCTGAAGAGATCCGAATTTGTCCAACATTTGGCGTAAACTTAATCGCATTCATAACTAGATTAATGAGAATGGTTTCAAATTTATCCAGGTCCAAATAAAGTTCTATATCTGGATTAACTTGGCTTTCTAGTGAAATGTTTTTATCATAAAATTTAGAGGAGAAATAATCTAAAATGTTAACAATGGATCTCGCAGGATTCGATTTGGAGGCAAAAAGTTGCATTGTCCCTCCTTCAATTTTAGAAATGTCTAAAATGTCATTGACCATTTTAAGCAAGCGATTACTATTTCTATAGGTCATTTTTAAATCATCATTTAGTTGATGATCCAAATCGCCATATTTTCCTTTAATGGATTGGTCTATTATACCCATTATGATGGTTAAGGGAGTCCGCAATTCATGTGATACATTAATGAAAAACCTACTTTTTAAGTTGTCCATGTCCACGAGCTTATCATGCTGTGAGGAAATCGTTTCCTTATCTTTCTCTGCTTTTTCTTTTTGTTCTCTTAATTGACTTGTTCGTTCATCAATAATGGCTTGGAGTTTTCTTTTGTCTCGTTCCAATCGCCGCGTATTTAGTTTTACAAGCCCCCACAAGAATACAAAGCCTAAAACAATGTAAATGCCAATTGCCCAAGACGTGTAGTACCAAGGCGTTTTGATGCAGAATTTAATACTTACAGGTTCACTTTGAATATTGTATGCATTTTTTGCGATGACTTCAAATGTATAATCACCATGTGGTAAGTTGGTGTAATCTTTAGTTCGCTCATTTGACCAGTCGGACCAGATGTCTTTTAATCCTTTTAGGCGCCATTTATAAAGTGTCTTGTCATTGTCTCTATAATAGGCTGCTGAAAATGTAATTCTAAGGGCATTATTGGGATAATTGATGCTCAAATTTGGCTGAGAATCACCAAACCCATTATAGCGTGTTGTATCCGTTTTTGTTAAAGATTTCAGGTTTGTAATCAAGACGTTGAATGGCTGTTTATAACGATACGGGTGCGTTGGATCAAAGTGCATTACTCCATTAAATGAAGGCATAAAAATGTTAGAAGAATCAATGGCTATAATATTGATCGCTTGGTATTGAGTTATTTTAACGTCTGGAAGAATGCGTTGAACATAACTTTCATCCAATTTTTTAAGCTCGACAAGGCTATGAGAAAGGTAGAATATGTTGCCTTGATTATCATTGCAAATCCTAGAAACTGGCTCAGCACCCACAAATTCAAAGTATTCTGGAAAAGGAATAAATTGATCCGCAACAGAGTCGTATTTGTAAATACCCTCAGAGGTGGCAACGTGCAACGATCCATTTACTAAAAACACGTGATTTCCAACATTAGAAGGAAGCCCATCTTTTTGCCCGTAATCTTTTTGCTCAATCACTTCGAATGTGTTTGGATCATATACAATCTTGTAAAGGCCATTGTTTCGATTCGAAACCCAAATATTCTTTCCTTCTCCTTTTACCATGAATCTTGCTTCGGGTATATCGACGGCAACGTTATTTTTTACGTTCCAAGTGTCATTGGTTTTTGACAGATGCATTAATTTTCCCGATACAGATCCTAATACGATATCACTCGATTGATCATACGATATTCCAGTCCAAAACAATTCTTTATTTGTTGGAAGTAGATCTACAAATCCATCTTTTTTAATGGCCTGAGGGCTTTGACTGGTAAGTGAGATCAATGACGAATCGGGTTTAATAAAATGCCAGGATGTATTCGCATTCATTTTTTCAAAAGAAACATTGCGTAGAGGTTTGCTTAATTCATCCCAATCATTTTTATATAATCCGGTAGAAGCAGCCATGTAAATTTCATTATTATGGAGTGTAACGCTATTTGTGCTTCCTTTTAATCCATGTCGATCATCTAAAAGGCTAAATGGAGAAAATAGTTCAACCTTATTGATCCCATTATTCGTAGAAACCCATAAGATCCCCGAATGATCAACGGCGGTGTGTAAAGTAAGGTCGGTTGTGAGCCCTCTTTGATCGTTTAGAAACTGAACCGGGTTGCCGTCCAGATCTGTTATTAAAAGTCCTTGCAAGGTGCATATGGCAATGTATTTTCCGTAAAGCACGTTTACACTATAGGGTACTGAATTAATAAGGAATTCCTTAACTTCCTTATTAATCATTATTTCTTGATCCGTTCGAAGGTCGAAGAAACCACTTTTATTGACTAATACTTCTGATTTCCCCGCAATGTCAACGGATAATGTTTTACCTCCCAAGGCTAAACTAAATAACTTTGAATCTCTAACTTTTTCAAATGTAGCCCCATCTAAGTGATAGAGTCCATCCTCCCTAACCGAATAGAACTCATCGTTACTTTTGAATACACCCGCAGTTGCATTTGGACAGTCTACAATGTTAATTTTATCGCTCTTGATGTCATAAATAAACAATTGGGTTCTCGTTACAAAGAATATTTTGTGCCCAATTCGATAGTTGATCCAACAGGTGAAACTGCTGTTTGCTTTAGTGCCTAGTTTCTCTTTTAGAGATGAATAAATTAATTTTCCATGAATGTTGGTGCTTAGAAAGCCTAATTCATTTACTCCACCGGCATAGATTGTTCCCTCTTCAGATTTAACGAGACTATAAACGCCGGCTTTATTAGGCAAAGGCATTTGTGTCCAGAAATTGCCATCATAAACCAATATCCCTTCATAATTAGCAAAGTATATTCGTTGGTCATCACCAACCAATACATCGAAATTTTGGCTTCCAAAAAGAAATTCTTTGGAACTGTAATCTAAGGTGTTGTACTGTGAAATAAAAGGAAGACCAACATTCTTGATTTTAGGAGTAATATCGTTAGCCACTTGTCCTGTTATTAGATTGACAGAACAAAAAAACAATAAAATGAAATAATAATATCTTCTCATAAATATGCTAAAACGAAGGTACTATTTTCTTCGTTACTTACATTTAATAATTTTTTCTAGGTTCGTTTTATGCAACTTTTTAGGCTTTGGCGAAATGGTATAAACATTGGCGAAACCGTATTCATATGCAATGTGGGGTATTAATTACTTTTGTCAGGACATCAATAATTAATTAGAATACTATGAAAAAAACAATCAATTTATTAATCGCAATATCTTGCGTTCTATCTTTTAATCCAATTTTTTCCCAGACATTAACTGAAAGCAATGAAGGGAAGGTAAATCAGCAAAAAGCTGTTCCTGATGAAGCTGCGATTGTGATTGCCTATGACGATGCCAATGTATATTTAGGTGTAAGTGGAGAGAAGGAGCCAAGGTTCATTTTTCCGAATGTTGTTGGTCGTCCGAAAAGCAAAGCAAACCCAGCGACTCCTAAAGATGCTTATGTAGGGATAGAAGCTTTGGAAAAAGCAAGTTTACTAAGTTTAAGTAACCCAGTTGAACAAGGAGTTATTATGCAATGGGCGGATTTTGAAAAGGTGTTACACCATGCCTTTTATAATTTACTGAACATACGACCAGAAGAGCATCCTGTAATTATTTCTGAAGCAACACTTAATGCAAAACCTAATCGGGAAAAAATAACACAAATACTTTTCGAAACATTTCGTGTGCCATCTATGTACATGGCTTCAGGAGATCTCTTTGCTTTACGTGCTACTGGGAAAACAACCGGTATCGTGGTGAAGTTTGACGATGGTATTACAAGTTGCGTGGCAATACAGGATGACTATGTGTTGCCTCATACAGTTAAAAAAATAAAACTAGGTGGGTCGAATAGCGTGAAGTATTTGATGAAATTGTTAACGGAGAAAGGGTATTCTTTTACAACAAGCAAAGAGGAGCAAACAGCCAATGAAATATATAAAAAACGATCATTTGTAGTATTGGATTTTGAAAAGGAAAATGAAAAATCGGAGATGTCCACTGAAAATAATGCGGTGTATGAATTACCCAATGGAGAAGTGATTAAGCTAAGCACTGAAAGATATCGGTCGGCGGAAATTTTGTTTAACCCCGAATTGGTGGGAATAGAAAATAATGGCGTTGATAAGATATTATATGAATCTATCACGAGTTGTGATGAAGGCGACCAAGCAAATTTTTACAACAATATCGTGATTGCGGGGAGCAATAGTTCTTTAAAAGGATTAAGAGAACGACTAACGAAAGAAATTAGCTCTCTGACATCTTCTACGGACATAAAAATAATTGCGCCAGCGGGTAGAACCACTTTGAGCTGGATTGGAGCATCCAATTTTTCTCAATTAGAGACAATGCAGGAATTGTGGATTTCAGTGGAGGATTTCGAGGAATCCGGTCCAAGTATTATTAACCGGCGCTAAGCTTGTTGAATAAAGAACAAAGGTTTATCCAATTCAGATTCCTTCTATTCTAAATCAAAATAGATAAGTGGGATTTGATATTGGATAAATAGACCGAATGTTAGAATTAGAAATATCTTTGTCTTTGACTTAAAACGAATTGAGTTGACTTGAATTGAATTGAATCTGAAGTATGGCCTTAGCTAAAAAACGTTCTTGGGGTAAAATTATATTGCTTACGGTGCTAGGAGTAATGGTGTTACTGGTAGCTACGGCAGCCCTTATTCCTGTATTCTTTAAAGGTCATATTAAAACGATGATCGACAAAGAATTATCGAGCCATGTAAACGCAAAAGTGCACTTCGAGATGGATCAAATTGATATCTCTATTTTTAGTCATTTTCCTGCCCTTACTATATCAATAGATGAATTAGGAGTGATCAATCGGGCCCCTTTTGAAGGCGACACCTTGTTTACGACCAAAAGACTGGAATTGGAAGCCAATACCATGGATTTGATCGATGGCAATATGCGTTTAACAGGAATCTACTTGGATGAACCTAAAATTCGGATTAAAGTACTTCCTGACGGACGTGCGAATTATGATATTGGCATTGCAGCTTCCGAGGAGGATTCGGTTGCGACCGAAGATACTTCAAGTGCTTTTTCGTTAGCCATTGACCATTGGAAGATCAGTAAGGGTAATTTGGTTTACGACGACCGATCGCTTCCATTTAAACTTGAATTAAATGATTTTGAACATACAGGAAAGGGTGATTTTTCGCTGGACACGTTTGATTTAATTACAAAAACGGAGGCAAAAGCATTCCATGTTGCTTATGATAGCGTGAAATACGTGAGCAATAAAAAACTAAAGGCAGATGTGGTACTAGGAATTAGCAATGAATTTTCTCGATTCGCCTTTAAAGAAGCGCATGTGAAGATCAATGATTTTAAGGTGGCAGTAGACGGCTTCTTTGCTTTGGTCGGAGACGATTTCGATATGGATCTAATTTATGCTTCTGAAGACAATGATCTTAAAAGTTTCTTGTCATTAGTACCAAAAACCTATTTGGAGGGATTCGAATCAGCAGAAACGACTGGGATGTTTTCTTTTAAGGGAATAGCAAAAGGGATATACAATGACGAGCGCATTCCTGCTATTAATCTTCATCTGGACGTGACGGATGCAAGCTATAAATATGAGCACATTTCAAAGGTGATTTCGGAAATAAACGTAAAGGCTGAGGTAACGAATGAAGATGGAATTTTAGACCATACGCATATTGATGTAACCAAATTTCATGTGAATGTGATGGGAAATCCAATCGATGCATCGGTTGAGGTAAGTGAATTGCATGATGCTAAGTGGGACTTGAAAATGAAAGGAAAATTGGATTTAGCAGAAGTATCGAGTTTGGTTCCAATGAATGGGCGTACGCTAAAAGGATTGGTTAATCTTGATGCGAAGAGTAGAGGTCGATTATCAATGATCGAAGGAGCGAAATATGATCAACTTGTTACTAGTGGAAATGTGAGTTTAAAGCAGGTAAAATTTACAGATCCTGGATTAACATTGGATTTAGATATCAAAGAGGCGCTTGGAACGTTCGATTCAAAGGAGATTGAGTTGAAAAACTTTGAAACAAGGATTGGGAAAAGTGATCTTCGGATGGATGGTTTGGTTACGAACTATATGGGATACTTTTTGGATGACAAGCAGGTACTTAAAGGAAACTTAAACGTAGCCTCTTCGCTGATTGATTTAGATGAGTTGCAAGGGATCATGTTGGAGTCAGAACCTGAAACAAAACAGGAAACAAGCAAGGAGAATGAAGAGCAGACAACCACATCGTTGGGAGTATTTCAAATTCCAGAGAATATCGATTTTGTACTTGATTCGAAAGTCGACAAAATCAAAATGGCAGATTTGATGCTTGAAAATGCAGTCGGTAACGTAGGTTTGAAAGATGGGGTTGTGAATTTGTCGGAGTTAAAAGTCAACACACTTGGAGGCCAATTAATGGTCAACGGGGCCTATGATACAAAGGATACGCTGAATCCAAAGTATGACTTAAGATTGGCGATAAATAAGTTGTCGATAGATAAGTCATTTAAAGCATTTAGCATCGTAGAAGCATTTGCACCAATGGTAGAAAATGTACTTGGGAATTTTAACACTGAAATAAAAGTGAGTGGGCTTTTGACAGAGCACATGACCCCCAATTTAAAAGCAGTAGATGCGAGTGGACTATTAAAGATTACAGAAGCCAAATTAAAGAAATCAGGTTTAACGGCAGGATTGGAAGAAGTAACAGATATGAAGGTGGAGGATGGCGTCATGGTTCTTAGAGACATCCAATTGCCTTTCCGTGTTGAAAATGGAAAACTACATGTAAAGAGATTCAAGTTGTCCGTAGCAGGCCATGAAACAATTATTATGGGTGTTTCTACATTAGAAGGAGCCTTAGATTTTAAAATGAAAATGGTCTTTCCTATTGGCGAGGTAGGAACCAAGTTGAATATGTTTTTAGGGAAAGGAAATTCCACTGATGCAATCGTATACATCAAGATTGGAGGAACGATAAAAAAGCCCAAGTTTCTATTGATTGAAAGTGACGACGAATTGGACGGGATTAGTGGTGTAGATAATAAGCCGCTTAGCCCAGAAAAGGAGAAAGAGCGTAAAAGAATAATGGCGCAGGCACAAAAAGAAGCGGATCAAATTAGAGCAGACGCAAAAGTAAAAGCGGCAAAGGAGAAAAAAGATGGATATGCTGGCGCAGATGAACTAGTAAAGGAAGCAGGAGAAAAGATCTTAGCGAAATTCTTGGCAGAAGAAGCAGCTAAAATACTTCGAGATCAAACGGACAAAAGTGCTGCATTTATCATAGCTCAAGGAAACAAAAACGCCGAAGCCGTTATAAAAGCAGCAAAGATAAAAGGAGCGAATTTGTAAGCTGATATACTCAACATCCCTCAGAGTCACGAGTATAGGATATCAACATCGCTCAGAGTCACTCGCCAGAGCAATATCTCACAGAGTCACTTCAATATCGCTCAGAGTCACTCGCCAGAGGACTCTGAGCATAGGATATGTTAGCGTATCATAAAATCGGTCCACAAAGAAAAAAGTGCAACAAGTCTGTTAGCAATGATAAACCTTTTTGCATAAAAATCGTAGTAGCACATCCCTCAGAGTAACTCGCCAGAGCAATATCTCACAGAGTCACTTCAATATCGCTCAGAGTCACTCGCCAGAGGACTCTGAGCATAGGATATGTTAGTGTATCCTAAAATCGGTCGACAAATAAGAAAGTGCAATAAGTCTGTTAGCAATGATAAACCTTTTTGCATAAAAATCGTAGAAAATGAATGCGTCCTCAATATACGATCAATGAAGAAAATCATACTACTAGTCGCTTTCAGTTTACTCGCATTTGGAATGCGTGGGCAAGAAAAAGAAACGCGACATTTTGCAGGCATTAAAATTCAAAACGGTAAATCTCGCTGGGTACCCAACGTAAATGGAGATTGGGATTCCAGTTTAAGGTATGCTTTGTTTTATGAAAGAACGAATCGACGCTTAAACAAAAAGAAGAGAGACAACTTCTCACCAACCTATAAAATAGGCTTGGAATATGTGACCACACGATTTAACCAAAGATTTTATAGGACGAATGGGGATTGGACCTCGAACAGTGAGTATGCTGGTTATGCCTCCTATGTTTCAGTGCCTATGGAATTTGGCTTCTATCTCAATAATTTCCAATTAGCCGTAGGTATGGAACTACGTAAATCAAACGTTATTGGAGTTAGTTGGTGGTCGGAATTTACCGAAGACGGTGTTACAACCAATTACTCAGCTCAACTAGTAGACATTGAGATGGATAAGTTTGATGCTGGAATTACCTGTGCGATACAATACCTTATACCTTCGGGTTTTCTAGGTTCGATCTTCAAAAACCGTATTATGCTCGAAACTAAATTTTATTATGGTATTAATGACATTGAGTTATCATCGTACAATTGGGATCCTGGTAAAAAGTACATCCGTCAGGTTAGTTGGGGAGTAAAATATATTATGCTTCGACGAGAAAAGCGCCGCACGAAGACGTAAACTTAAGCGGGGTTAAGGATTGATATGAAGTTTTTTAGTAGCGACCTCATTTTCTCCATATACTTTGATTACATATATGCCATTGGCCAGAGAACTTAATTCCAGTCCTTGTTGAAAATGGTAGGAATTGGTTTGGTAGACTATTTTACCAAAGGCATCAATAACTTCAATTTTCTGCATTAATTTATCAGATTTGACATAAACAGATCCAGTGGAAGGACTTGGGAATACCGATAAATCCATGTTGAATTTTTCAGGAGTATTGTAGACCAAATAATAATCTTCACTGTAAATGGTGCCAACTGTATCTCCATTTTTTACATACCCGATTAATTCTTCGTGCCAAGAGGCAGTTTTAGCCGATTTGACGAATAGGGGATTGTCGGAACGAAAATTTGGATCTCCATCAAATATTCTCCCAAAGCCAACCGCATATTCACTGAAAATCCCACCAGTTCCCTCCCGAATTATTGGAATGTTGTTTTGTTCTCCATAATAAAATACATCACCGGTAAGATTATTATGATGTAGAGGAGGGACAGTAGGATATACGCTACTATCATAAGTAATCCATTCTTCCTTCTCTGTGGATACTTGAACAGTAACATGTTCATATTCCTCGCAAGCTTTATTTATCTTGAAAAGATAGGATACAGATGTGAGAGTAGAGGTTTTGTCTAGTACTTCATACCGCTTGGTTCCATGTTCTGAATAAGTACCAGAGCTAGTACCGCTGCTATACGTATGATAATCATACCAAAAGACATCGCCGATTTCATAGTCGAATATTGCACGATAGGTGGGGAGCAGTTCTCCAACATTCGGTCCTTCGATTCCAATGAGACGATAATAATTGTTGGAGAAACCAAAATCTGGAAAAAGTAATAAACCATGATTTTTACTCGCAATAATGGAATCTGAGGAAGATAAAAGGATGCACTTGATAGAATCTAATTGACCAAATATCGTTAAGGTATCTGATTTGATTATTTGAGCCGTAATATTTTGCGAGCTGTCAAAATCCCAGGAGATGGAATCGTTTAAATGAGGAAGTAGTGTAAAGGAACTTCCTGCGACGGAATCCGTAAAATGAAACGCATCACTGACAATTTGCATTGTTCTAAGAAGGAATTGTGGATCCGATTGAAAGGCTAAACTGAAGTTATACAACGAATCGTTGTAGGAATCAACCTTGATCGTATGACTAATGTAATTAGCGGTGTCATGTTGATAGTTGTACCAATAATCTTTGTTTACAGGTTGCCAATTTTGCCCAAAAGTGACTTGTGATTGTACCAGTAACAACAGGACGGATAGAAGCAAACAGTATTTTTTCATAACGATAACAATAATAATAAGAATAAATGATTTATAAAAATCGGTCTAACCCTTACATTTTAGTCGGTTCAGTCCTATGATCAGTTTGATGCTAATGGACTGTTATAAAGTTTACAATCGTCAACTCTCATAAACCTATTGAAAGTACCGTATCGCTCGAATGTATTTACTCTGACTTTTATAAGATTCTGACTTGCTATAAAATCCAAAATTGATGTTTTTTGCGTATTGATAATTATTAGGCCCATTGGTCGTACCTTGCGTAGAACTCCAATACTGTTGGGCTAAAAAGTTGCCTTTTCCGTTTAGATGCAAAACGTTATACATTTCCGCCAACTCATCGATGGAAGGGAGATACCAATCTGAGTAAGCTCCTAAAACATAATTATCAGCATACCATGCTGCAATTCCGGTGTTTAAACATCCAGCAGTGATATTGTTTGTATTCGTTCGTCCAGCCCATAACGCATCATAAGTAGGTGATATATCTGTAGAGGTACATCCCCAATAACGTGCAAAAGGATCCGCTTCGGTTGGTGCGGCCGCAAATCCCCATTCACTTGCCGTATCTAAATAGAAAATCAACCCTTCCTGATAGGTTAACCCGTATAACGAATCCATCAAAGTGACGTCACTATCAATGATTTTCCAAGGTGTTTCACCGCCATCTAATCGATCTTGTACTGTTGGAAGAACAATTAAATCACTCAAGTTGCTTAAACCTAGCATTACGAGATAATTTCCGTCACTAATAAACAGCGTATCTCCGTTAATACTTAATGTTTGTGGTGTGGAATTCTCCGCTGTTTTAGCATGCAAGGCATAAGGAACACTTAACAATTGACTTGTTCCTAAAATGACATAACTGCTTCCTCCGGTTACGTCTATGGCTGTTTGCATATAATACGGACCACTGCCCCAATTAATTGAAGAAAATGTACCAGAGACCACCGATCCCAATCCTATTTCTAAGTCAATTAACCCATAAACATTAGTCGTTGGTGCATGTGTTTCTTGGTAGACAATGGTACCAGAAGGACTGCCTTGTAATACGGTCATTTGCACTCCTACAGCTTGCGATGTAATTAACGTGCCAGATCCGTCACGAACTACGGCTTGGTATTTAAAAGCTTCAGGACTTTGCCCAAATAAAGTGTACACAGTACTAAAGGAAAACAGTGCAATGAGTAAGGTTATTTTAATCGTTTTCATAGTATGATTATTTATTCTATTAGATTATGATAATGTAGGTTTCGCTAGATAAAATTGAATGGTTATTCGCGGGTTTATAATTTTACAACTTGGAAGGTTTTAGCTGATTGGAATGTACCCCTGTGAATTTTCAAAAAGTATAGTCCAGGTGCATAATCTGAAAGATCTAATTGATTATTTATCCCGTTTAATGCAAAAAATCCTAATTCCTTGCCTTGTATATTGTATAGGATAACCTGTGCATTTTCGTCTAGTTCAGGTAATTCAACAAAAACATTATTTATAATTGGATTTGGATAGATGTTGATTGCTTCTGAATCAATTTGATCCTTGTCTAAAGGTTGTGTAACAACCACATTTGGTTCTAATTTTAAAATGCTATTGGGGCCTTCTAACGAACTGTTTTGAAACCCTTGTCCCAAATCTACAGATGGGCTTGAAAAGGATTTGGTTACGACCTCTCCAAGAGTGAAACTCAATTGGACACCACCATTGGAATAGTATGCACCTTGGCTGGCAATAGCGTCTTGTGCCTGGAGGTTCTTACCATTAAAGATTAGGATGAAAATAAGTAGTGTTGGGATTATAATGTGTAGTCTAGTTATCATGTGAATTTTGTTTTGCGTTGTTGCTTCACAAGATTATTGCAATTACAAGTAGCACACAAAAAAAGGGTGTAAACAAAATGTAAACACCATTGTAACTAACTGGTATTTAGAATTATAGATTTTCTAAGAAATCGTAGAGATTGTCCTCGTGTGACAAGTTTAATTTCTTTCGAAGCCTGGATCTGAAGGTCACAATGGATCGATTGGTGAGATTAAGCAAGGCCGAAATTTCTTTTGAAGAAAGTTTTAATTTTAACAGCGCAGCGAGGCGTAATTCGGATGCCGTTAAGTTCGGATGGTTAATGTTTAATTTTTCATAAAATTCTTTATGCACATTTTCAAATCGCATCTTGAATTCATCCCATTCGTTTTCGCTATTTAGTGCCAGATTAATGGCCCGTTCTGTCTTGCGTAACAGCAGGGCTTTATCTTCCGTTTGTAAAGCCTCTTGAACAAAATCTTTAATATCACTGATAAACGCATTTTTCTGAACAAATTGAAGCGTAAAAGTAGCTAGTTCTTTATTTCGATGCTCCAGTTCAGCCCCCAATTTTTCATTGGCCAATTGTTGATTTAGAAGTTTCGTTTTTTGATATTTATAATAAAATGTCCAAAGAGCGATCAAAACGATAATGATTAAGATAGAAAACGCAAGTATAAGTTGGAAACGGAGTTTTTCTTGAGCTGCGAGGGCATCTTTTTGTTCTTGTTTGGCTTGCTCTAAAGCCATTTTCTTGTCATACTCGTATTGAATCTTATTTTTATACGTTTCTTTCTTGACTTGTTGATTGGTCAAACTATCTCGCATCAATACGTGTAACTTATGATATTCCAATGCTTTTTTGAAATTTCCTTCCGCTAAATATACTTCACTCATGAATTCGGAGGAGTTTGAAATTACTTGAATGTTTTGAATAGACTTAGCTAATTTTGTACCTCTAAGGGCATTGGCTTTAGCACTTTTAAAATCTCCTTGTTTCAATTCAATTTGTCCGATACGTACAAGGGAACCAGCTATACCTCTCTTGTACTTGGTTTTTTTCCAAATAGCCAAACATTTTTTATAATAAACCAGCGCGATCGAATCATGCCTCATTTTATCTTCAATTTGTCCCATGTTGTTTAGGACAAGAGCCAAATCATGTTTTAAACCAGCATGTTGATATATATCTATGCTTCTTCGATAATAAATCAATGCTTTGTCAAAATTTCCTATGATAGAGGAATGTTGAGCTAATAAGTCTAAACTTCGCGCGATTTGAACTGGATCATCCAACTCGTAAGCTAATTTAAGACCTTTCTCAAAATAGGATAAAGCCGTTTGATTATCTTCTTGCATGAGAAAAAGCACCCCTAAATTAGAATAGGTTTCTTTCATGAATCGTTTATTACCAATTTGCTCATATAGATTCAATGCTCGTAGATAATAATCTAAGGCCTTAATTGCATTTCCTTGATCCTTATAAATAGCCCCAAGGTTGACGAGAGCGAAGGCTATATCTTCTTCTATATTCAACGCTTGCGAAACTTCTAAATTCTGATCTAAGTAATACAAGGAAGAATCCAAGTCACCTAAACGTTGATATAACGTTCCAATATTGTTGAGTGTAATGGCCCGACCTTCCTTATTATCCGATTGAGTATGAAGATCTAATCCTTTTTTATAGAAGAACAATGCCTGCTTCATATTGCCCGTTTCAAAGAAATAATAGCCCTCATTAACATAACAACTCGCTTTTTGTAAAGTATAAAACCTTAGTATGGATGGGTTTAGGGATTCGTTTTCCTTTTCTAGGATCATATTTAACAGATAACGATTATACTTTGGCCAAATGGTAATGTCGTAACATTCCTCAATTAAATTTACCAAGCAATTAACCTTGGTCGTATCCGAATCTGAATTGGAAAAACAATTAACTCCTTCTTTTATCACAAGTTGATCTTGTTTAGACACAGAAAGGAAATCGATGGAGTCGATTAAGTAGGTATAACTGGTGCCAGTGGGAGCGGTTATAGTTTTTTCTTGTCCAAAACCGTCTAATGCACTAAAAAATACAAAAAAGGCAAGTAGGCGTGCATAAGGTGAATTCATAATTATGTCAAAAAAAAGACTTTTTCTGCTCTCTGCCTCAATTATTAGGTAAACAAAATGTAAACTGTTGAAAAAAAGAATCTAATTATGGGCTGCTGAAAGGTTTGGAGTGCGTGAAATACGAGTTTTTCAACTACCATTATGGATTACATAAATTATTATTGTCTATACTTTTTAGAACAGGAGATCCAGTTATATGTAGAGGGATTTGCCTTTGATTTTGAGTGGTGACGATTATTGATCGAAAAAATGAAGTAATCTTAATGTTGTTTGTTGAAGAGTCGTCTGTCTATGATTTCATTTTTACAAAGTTAAACCTTTAAAGCTTAACTTACTGTCCGATCAAATGTACCAGGTTCAGTCCTCATTTCAATTCCGCAAAGTTTCGTTTAATTAAGGAAAGAAGAAAAGTTTGGAAGAGCCAAGAGGGCTCTGGTTTTAGAGGCAACGGGAACATGTAAGACGCGTACTCTCAAAACTTTCATCTATAAACGATCAATTGCTAAAAGGATCATAAGTAACACAAAGAACCACCAAGCTATTCTTTGTAACAAGCGACGTGAAATCAAAGGTGATTTTGGATCGAGCATGTTATTTGCTTTTTCCATTGCACTAGGTTGAGGCGTATCTTTGGTCCTTGCTTTACTAACATTAACAGGTTTTGATTCTTTAAATTCCCGTTCGTGTATGTTGATTACGCCGTCCCAAAAGTAATCGTGTAGCTTTCGCTCTGGAACAGTGTAGGCAAATTGATTTCGTAGAGTTGTTAATATTTCTTTTTTTAGAGTAAAAAAATATGGGGAATTCCTATTGTGAAGCTCTTTAAGACCAAGCATAGCTGCATTTAAATCTTCTCTTTTTAATGTATTATCATTTCTGTAATTATGCGCTTTTAAATAAAGAAATTCATCTAGAATTAATGGGTTTTTTGCCTTTTTTTCATATACATGAAATGCGTAATTATTAAACTTAAAAAAATGTTGACTGGTGGGAAATACATTAGGTTTTTTCAGTCCCTCAGGCAATCTATAGTAAGGAAAATACAAATTATTAAACTTTTCCAGAAAGTCTGCATATCTTTTTTTGGTAGTCGGATTTATTCTTCCTTTATATTTACTTATGCTGGGTACATTTCTGAATATTGACGAGAAATAGTACTGCAAATACTCCACTTCGGTATCTGGTGTATCAAGAAATTTTTGTAAAAAAATATTAAAAACCGTTTCGGATTGACTTGAATTATTCAAATAATAATAAGCAAGGGCTGCATCATATTCTCCTATTTCATAGTAATGGTCTGCTATTTGTTGATTTAATTCGTCCATAACGCTCCTGTCGGGTGGTGTTTGGAGGTTATAATTGTAAAACTGAAAATTAAGATTGACAGCGGAACCTGAATAACGTTCGAATATTTTCCCTCCAAATTCATTTCCTCGCAAATCAATGCCGTTGATATCAAAAAAGTAATAGGCTGGAAAAACATCCTTGATGCCATTGTCTTTTAAGTTAAGATTCTTCAGAAAAGGTTTGTTTTGTAAGAATTCAAAATTGGAGAGTTGGTTATTACTTAGGTTCAGGCTATTTAGTTTTTGTTGTTTGGATAAAAATGAAGCATCTAACAAATTGCAATTGTCCATCTTTAAATGGGTCAGCTCCGACTTAAAATTAAAAGAGTGCTCCATCTCCAAATTTTTCAAGAATGAGGCATTTAGGACTTTTAAATCGGGTAAAGTGGTAAGTGAATCAATGCAGTTTATTGGATTGTTTGATATATTAACATAATTAAGCTTATTCTTTTCTTTAAGAAAATCTATATTGTTAATCAGATTATTAGAGATGTCTAGGGAAGCAAGATCATGGCACTCATTTAAAAAGTGTACATCTGCAATTTCGTTGTTTGCAATACAGAAACTTCTAAGTCCGTTAGATTTGGATATGGGTTTTAAGTCACGAATAGAATTGTGGCTAATGTTAAAATGCGTCAAAGCCTCAAAACCATCTAACGCTTGGATATTGTTGATAGAGTTAGCGACTAGAGATAGCGATTTAATCCCTACATGATCTTTTAGAGCATTGATTTCACTAATTTGATTTTTAGAGAAATCCAGAAATTTGATGTGTGACAACTCAGCCAGTACCGAAATGTCTTCAATATTAGCGTTTGTTAGGCCTATAAAATTTAATTTTTTATTTTTAGAAAGACAGTTTATGTCGGATAGTTCAGAACTAATTATTTCCAAACTGATTAAATGATCCAAATTACTAGTGAAGTCCAGATTGGTAATGGTAGTATCGCATTTGATATGGATGGATTCCAATTCTGTTAAACTTTCAAGTAGACTTAAATCGTCAATCTTTCGATGAACTAAATCCTCTATGCTTAAATGTTTAAGGTTTTTAAAATTAGAAACAAATTCAATTATATCAACTTGACCAGGGAAATCTTCATAATCACTATCAAATAGTTCTAATGAAACAACTTCTTTTGATTCATTTAAGGTATAGGAAATAAAATTCTCATGATCGCGAATGTCATATGACGATAATATTTTATTGATGGCTGGCATAAGATAAATAAAGAGTTTAAAATGATTTCGAACATTAAGATTTAATAGATAAGACTTTGTATGGATCAGAAACAAAAGTTAGGCTGCCGAAAGATGTACTAATATAAGCAGGAAAAAATCTAATGGAGGAATAGAATTTATCCGTACAAATTGTAACCTAGTGTTTTGTGTGCAAGGTGGTACCATCTCAATTATTTTAACTGCATAACGTTACACAAATATTAAAATGGTATGCGCATTGTTTTTGCGTAGTGAAAATTAATTCCCCAACTAGGCGAAGTTTACAACTACGCATTTAGTATCTCTAGAATTTGCAATTCGGCTTAGTCCTAGAGATGAGGATGAAAAAGCAATTCTACCAAAACAAAAATATCAATCAAACTAGTGACTGAATAAAGGTTTTACTTTTTTAGAAGAAGTAGCGGGGATTCGAACTCAAAATCAGCTTATACAAGCTATGAATAGAGATTTATTAAATTGGGTAATTAAAAACAAAAAAAGTCGAACCCCTAAATTTCACCTCTCAAAGGCTCAAAACAAAGAATTCGATTAAATCAAATTTTATAAGGTGGAGTCAAGGGGACAGTTGAAGAATTATTCATAAAGCAAAATTAAAGAAAAACAAAGGCAAAGCCGAGCACAGAAAAAGATCAATAGGAACGAAATTTCAGTGGAACTTCTCAGCGGAACCCCTACGTTGAAACTTCGGTGTTCGCTGTAGTCAGGAGAAGCAAATGTATTAATATAAAGAACTAAAGCTTCGGAGTAACAAATCTAGTGGAGCTTCTCCGCCGTAGCTCTCCGAGGTTTTAAGTTTCGAATGAAAAAGGTTCGCACCTAGATATATTTTAAAAACGAAGCTCTCCTTCGCCCTAAAGGGCTTCGGAGTAACAAATCTAGTGGAGCTTCTCCGCCGTAGCTCTCCGAGGTTTTAAGTTTCGAATGAAAAAGGTTCGCACCTAGATATATTTTAAAAACGAAGCTCTCCTTCGCCCTAAAGGGCTTCGGAGTAACAAATCTAGTGGAGCTTCTCCGCCGTAGCTCTCCGAGGTTTTAAGTTTCGAATGAAAAAGGTTCGCACCTAGATATATTTTAAAAACGAAGCTCTCCTTCGCCCTAAAGGGCTTCGGAGTAACAAATCTAGTGGAGCTTCTCCGCCGTAGCTCTCCGAGGTTTTAAGTTTCGAATGAAAAAGGTCCGCACCAGATATATTTTAAAAACGAAGCTCTCCTTCGCCCTAAAGGGCTTCGGAGTAACAAATCTAGTGGAGCTTCTCCGCCGTAGCTCTCCGAGGTTTTAAGTTTCGAATGAAAAAGGTCCGCACCAGATATATTTTAAAAACGAAGCTCTCCTTCGCCCTAAAGGGCTTCGGAGTAACAAATCTAGTGGAGCTTCTCCGCCGTAGCTCTCCGAGGTTTTAAGTTTCGAATGAAAAAGGTCCGCACCAGATATATTTTAAAAACGAAGCTCTCCTTCGCCCTAAAGGGCTTCGGAGTAACAAATCTAGTGGAGCTTCTCCGCCGTAGCTCTCCGAGGTTTTAAGTTTCGAATGAAAAAGGTCCGCACCAGATATATTTTAAAAACGAAGCTCTCCTTCGCCCTAAAGGGCTTCGGAGTAACAAATCTAGTGGAGCTTCTCCGCCGTAGCTCTCCGAGGTTTTAAGTTTCGAATGAAAAAGGTCCGCACCAGATATATTTTAAAAACGAAGCTCTCCTTCGCCCTAAAGGGCTTCGGAGAGCGAAGGTGGAGGTGCGGGGACAATTGTCGAACTCTAAGGAGCTGTTGGAGTGGGACTTGACAGTTTTTGGAGAGTTGTTAAATCAAACCAATCGCTTATTCCGAAAAGCCATCCCAGACCCAGATTTTAAATACTTCTCAAATTGATAAGCCTTGTATTTATCATGGAAAACAGTGTAAGTAACCAACTCAAACGGAAGTCTACTAGAAGTATAAGAAACTTCTCCTTTGTTATGTCTCCTCATTCGATCATCTAGATTGTTGGTGCAGCCGGTATAATAAGTGCCGTCAGAGCATTTTAGAATGTAGACGGAGTATGTTTCGGTCGGAGAAGTCATAAATGTCAAATTAAGAAGGTATTGAAACGATGGCGAAAGCCGAGCAAAGTAAAAGAATAAGCTATGAACGAAATGTAAGTGGAGCTTCTCCGCCGTAGTCTGGAGAAGCAAACGTATTCTTAATCAAGAACGGGATTTTCATCCCAGCACCTAAATAATAAACAGTCCTCCTACGCTAAAGCTTCGGAGGACGAAGGTGGAGGTGCGGGGACAAAAGTCGAACTCTAAGGGCTTGTTAGATAGCGATTTGGGCTTGGTTGAGAAGTTGAACTTGAGCAATTGAATTATAATTGTACAATTATTTATTCTATAAATTACTGCTACAAGTTTTTAACAAAGTAATCAACTTCCTCATATTTGGTATAGCCATTTAGTTTGAAGAGATTGACAGACTCATTATTTGATCTTTCGATTAATGCGTAAATACTCCGGTACCCTTTTGACTTAACAATTTTATCACAATGCTGTAGTAGGGTTGTCGCAACACCCCTTTTACGAAATTTAAAATCTACACATAACCTATATATTCCAGTCTTTCTTCCATCATGAAAAAGTACACATGCGCCAATCAATTTTTGGTTAACAAATACCCCGAAAAAAAAATCAGAATTTGAATTAAAGTAATCCTCATATCCTTTTTCTCTAAGACTACCCATTGAATCTACACGTATCCCGTTATTCACCCATAATAGATATAGTTCTTTATAATCGCTAATTGGTTGAATTTTCATGAGCTAATTCTGATCCTTTTTCTTCTATATAAATTTTATTTAATTCTGTGAAAAATGGTTCTGAGATTAGAGCAGAATTTCCTTGGTTAATTAGCTCTTTCAATACAGAAATAAATCCAGGCATATTGATAGCATGTTTTATTCTAGGAGTATAAACGTCTAGCCATAATCTATTTAATTTCTCGCCACCTTCCAAACAAATTTCGTATTCCTCTTTTACGAAATACCAATATTTTTTCACTATTTTCTTTTGAGGTTCATTTGGCATCCAAGTTGGTTCATTTACATCATATGGTAGGGAGTTTCTAATGGATATCATAGTGTCTTCAAAGTATTGTCTTGTCTGAAGGATTTTAAATTCTTCATTTGTAAAGTGAATAGTATGTAAAGCGTCTTTTATTTTTTTTCTGGCCTTTGAAGATTTATATATTGATATGATACTAAGAATAATCGCCAACGAGGATATTGTGATAGGAATATATTTAATCAATATTTCGGCCATGGTTTTGTAAATATAATTAAATTTTAATAAATTATGTAGCTGCAGTAAATATTTTTTAACTTTCGAGCTGTTTTTGAGAACCAATAATGTCCTATGGGTATAAGAACCTTCCAACTTAACGTAGTTTTCAATTACACATTTAGTATCTCTAGAATTTGTAATTTCGCTTAATCCAAGAGATGATGATAAAAAAAACAATTCTAACAAAACAAAAATATCAATCAAGTTAGTGATTGGATGTAGGTTTTCTTCTTCAGAAGAAGTAGCGGGGATTCGAACTCGAAATCAACTCATATCAGCTAGAAAGAGAGTTTTATTAAATTGGTTAATTAAAAACAAAAAAAGTCGAACCCCAATTGTCACCCCTCAAAGGCTCAAAACAAAGAATTCGACTCATTTTAATTTTAGATAGTGGGGGTGCGGGGACAATTGTCGAACTATAATGAGTTGTTGGAGAGGGATTTGGGGGTGGTTTTGGGGCTGCCAGAAGCAATTGTGTGAACATCTGTTTTCGGGATCAATATTATTTGGTGCTTAAAAGTTAACTCACTTAATCCTCTTATTTATTGAGTCACCAGATCTCTTTCTGTTTCATAGAAAATAAGGTGTATATATTGTGTATTAATACATTAATTTATGATTAATATATTAATATCTATTTGTCAGACGATAAGACAACGTTAAAGTAGAGTACATGAGGTTTCTGAGTTAAATGGTGGCTACTATTATTTGAATATTACCCATAATATTGTATATTGCATGCATAATATTAAATTTATTTTATTTATATAGTTAATCAACTAGCTGTGATACAAATAAAATTTGTAACTAAATGGAAAATAATGGTAAAAGTTCATGCTTATATAAAGTATTAACACTAGCACTAACAATCTTAACATTAGTATTAGGATATTATGCATATGATAAACAAAAAGAAGCTAATGATTATCAAAAATCCTCATTCATAGAAACAGAAGTTGAGCGGCAAATAGAACAAGCTCTTGATTTAATATCTGAAGGAGAATCTTTAAAATCTGACTTGGTACAAAAAAAGATAGATGGTGTGGAAATACTAATGATTGATAAGAAAAGGAGTTTTAACTTAGTAAAACAAGGACTTGAGATACTTGAAAAGCTAAAAAATGACAATAAAAGTATTGCGGCTACTAAGCATTTAATACGCTTTTATAAAGAAAAAAAACAATACAATAAGAAGGTTATTAAATTACAAAATGAACTTATTGAAATGTCTAATTAAAACATAGAAGAAATGGATAGAAGAAAATTTTTACTTACCGGTATCAAAGTAGTGCCAATTGGTTTGGGTTTTACACTATTACCTAACTTTGCTAGTTCTATTGGGTTATTTCTACCAAACGAAGATGATGCATATACTTTTAATGCATGGGAAAAGGATTTTCAAAATCTGGTTAAACAAAAAGAACTTCATGGTGCTATTCAAACAAAATTAGGGAATAGTGGCCCTTTTATTGCAGGCCATGGTAAAAGCAAGACGGATTTTGAGCTTGAAAAAGTTGTAAAAAATTGTCATTACCTACCTGACCTGGCTAGAAAGTTTGAAAACGCAAAAGCAATAACACCTCATGTTAACTTAATAACAAACACAAATCATGATATCAAAGGTCAAGCATTTAATCTTCCTAATATAAATATAAATACTGGTGTTTTTTTAGGAATATCACAAAAAATAGGAGGTAGTTGGAATTATTCTCAATTATCGAATTATGTCGCTTATCCCGCTTTTTTCAAATATATTGGTCGAGAAGCATATTTTTGTTACGGAACCCCCTGTGCTCCACCCCAAATTTTCCATTGTAGTCAGTGTGATCAAGAATACGCTAAACAACAATTTTATTACAATGGAAAAAGTATTTATGATAATGATAAAACATATTCTAAAGAATTTCATACTTTTTATCATAATATGAAATGTTCAGATCCAAGAAATAAAGAATTTGGACAACATGATGGATTAAATAAGTCGCTGAAGCCTATTGACCCATGTAAATGCGATACTGACATTATTGGCGTGGAAAATGAATTAGGAGGATAATTATGAGACGGATAATTTTTGTTTTTATTATTAGTTTTTTTTGTAATAGTGTTTATGCCGATTGGTTTGAGATAAACTCATTTAATAAAGCTATAGCTTTCAGCAAAATCGCGAAATTAGGAAAAGTATCAATATTTGTTGTTAGTACATCTTGGTGTGGTCCATGCCATGTGTTGGAGAAAGCATTAAAAAGTCAATCTTATGATATGACGTTAGTTGATATTTATATTATTGATATGGCTCCAAAAGGAAAGAACAACTCTGATTTACAAAACACAGATGCGTATAATATTTGGATGAGTATTGAAAATCTGGAAAGTTGGCCAACTATTTATGTTACCAGTCAGACTTCAAATTTAAAGGCCATATTCAATGGGAAAGGAAAAGATAAAGATGTGATTTCTAGGATAAATAGAATTGTGAATGGACTACTGGATCAAAATAAATACTTTGTTAAGGATTTAGTTTTACCAAAATCGCCAACTAGTATCATTAAGGTAGTTAATACTTCTCAAAATATTATTAATTGTGATAAGGGAATTAAATCTGTTAAACGAGAATTAGGTTCATGTATTGTTGAAAAAAACAAGATGCAAAATAGAATAAATAAGTTTACTGATTCAATAAGTGTATTAGACAAGAATTATAAATTAAGAGTTAAGGCATTCCAGGATTCAATTTCATTATTGGATATGGCCTTAAATAGAACTGAAATTTCAAATCAAACTGCATCAAGCAGATTACAATTTTTAGAAACATTTGATATAAAAAATTGTAGTTTAACTTTTTTTAAGAATAGTAATGAACTCTTGAAGAAAACAAAAAATCGTAATAAGGCAGCCTATATGAATTTTAAGGCTAATCTTAATTTTTCTGCCCAAGATACAATTGTCAATTTTACGATAAAGATTAAAAATATTAATAAATCCAATAATGCTCACTTGACTATTTTATGCTATAATCTTAATTTAAATCAAGGGATAAATAGTGTAAATATACCCTTTACTTTAAGTAATAGTAACTCGAAGCAATATCTTATAGAAATGTTAAAGTATGGTGTTGTAGTATATAGAGATGAATATAGGTTTAGAAGATAGCATATTATAACTTCCTAAACACAACATTATCCTTATTACTAGAGCATCTTTCATCCAATTCAGGTTAATAGCTTGCAACAAAATCAGAAGAATTTTCATAAACAAGTAACCATCTAATAAATTTGGCTTGGCTAGATCATTTTTGTTTAGTCATGCCCCTGTAGCTTTCGATAAACTTATTGTAACTCCTTTTTATGTATTCATGGTCTTTCCTTCCGTTACTAGATGGTAACTTATCGGCGTTGTTCTCCGAATGAGGCGTGGATGGTAACTACGTTTTTAGTATCTCTTGAATTTGTAATTCGACTTGGTATTATTGATGATCAAGAAAACTAATACTACCAAAACGAAGAATCAAGTAAATGGATTCGGTCTTTATCTTTTCAAAGAAGTAAAGGGGATTCGAACTCAGAATCAACTCATACAAGCTAGAAAGAGAGGTTTGTGAAAATGGTAGATTAACAGCCAAAAAAGTCGAACCCCCAATTATCACCCCTCAAAGGCTCAAAACAAAGAATTCGACAATTTTAAATAAAAGATGGTGGAGGTGCGGGGACAAAAGTCGAACTCTAAAGAGTTGTTGGACAGGGATTTAGCTCTTATTTCAGTCCTTTCTGTGAAAGTTTTGGAAAAGTGAGTGGTGGATTTGATATGCTAATTGGAGGTGAATTGATTATCCGAAAGAAATAAGATTATTCTTTAGTTTAGAACTGTATTAGTCTAGGAGGAGTTTTCATCTGCGCCGATATTATTATGGAGCCTATCGGTAGAAAACTCTGAGATATACTGTTCGAGGAAGTCTATCTACCTCATCAATTTAATCGGTACTATCCAAGGAAGTGTGGCAAAGTCGAAAAACTTTGGAGAGACAATTATTAGTAATACATGTTTTGTTCAACGTCAATATTAGTAAAAGACTTTAAATACTGAATTAGTAAATGTCTTGCCGATTCGATCTCTCTCCTTCCTAGCGAAGGTCTATATACGTCCGCACTTCCTTCATCTGGTTTACAATAATGGCTTAAACTTCCTATAAAAGATACTTCTCCATCATCCGAAACACTTTTTAGCACTTTACCTTTAATCTTATAATTAAGACCTTCCACCATTACTTCATACTCTTCCATTACCTGATTTAGTTCATTTTTTTCCTCCATAATTTCAATATGTTTTCAATTCTATTTATAAATACTATCTTCCAAAGTATTTCCTTTTCCAATTAAGTAGAGCTACACTATCACCTATTGGAAAACCAACATGATTGATCAAATACCCCAAAAAGGATTGATAATCAATGAGCATATTTTTCGTTTTTAATTCGGTTATTACCAACTTCATTTGATTTTGTGTATGGGTATGATTCCAAGGGCTGGTAGTATTTATCCCATCAATTTTACTAATAACAGCCAATTCATCTTTTGAAAGTTGATTCAAATACGGTACTACTGAATTATCTAGGATAGAAGAAACATAGCTAGCTTTGCACACGGAAAGCAATTCATTAAATTGATCCGATTCATTCTGAACAACTACTACCAAATCAATGTTAGTTCTAAACAAAGCAGATTCGAGTTTTAAAAAAATATCTGAACTTGCACCAAGTAAAATTGCAACGGTTGGTTCATCATGTCCAAAACTAGGTAATTTATTAATTGTAACTAAATTTACACCAGTTGTTACACCCGTGGTTGGAAAATCTACAGGTATAGGGAATCCTTTGTTTTTGCTTAGCTCATTTGTTAGGTAGACACCCTTATTCTGGAACAATAGTTCTAAACCGCTGCTAACAAAATTAGGGGGACTACTCACAAAATTAAGGCCTGGAACAACGAACTTAATATTAGAGATACTTTTTTGTCGAACAAGAGATAGGGCTTTTGCCATACCTAATTTAATTGCTTCTGAATAATCCTTACCTTCTGGTTTTATATAATGTACAGTGTTCTTCATAATTAATTGTGTTAGAATGTCTCCCTATTTCCCCAATAATTTAAGGAAGGAGATCTAATAGATCCATCATCACTAACATAAACAATACCTCCCATACTTCCAGGTTGTACTTTTTTGTTTCGTTCCAGATCATCCTTTAATTCAAACAAAATATCTGTTACAACTTCAATGGTTTTATCTATCAACCAATTGGAAGCATAGTTTATTGTATAATTTGAATCTTCCATATTTTTCGATATTTCCGGGAAATTTTGTTTAAAAAGTGATGTAGCTTCAAATATTGCATCAAACTTCCCACTGCCAATTGTACCAGAGAGTTTAAACTCGCCAGTATCATTTTCTGTGTGAATTAGGCTGGAGCGATGACGTATAAGAGGATAAACAAAATCATCATCATGTTTTTGTAGGATTGGAATTAATTCCGCACTACAATAAATTTGCTGTCGTACATTTTTTTTATCTCTAAATTTGTTCCATAATGGTTTATCAAGAATGGTCTTACCATGAGCAAAATTGATTAGTCTAAATACATAATCAAAAATTGAACACAAATGGTACATCATGCTGTCAAACAAAGTGTATATTTCACGCGTTGAAATGCTTTGAAGGCTTTGCATTTCAAAACCACTTTGCATAAATTCTGTAAGGTTTTCAGCATACAATAAATTGAATCTATGTTCCACCTTTTTGTGATGTTCATAAAGCGTTTGAAATAAAAAAATTGAACTTCGTAAACGAAATATAACATTATCTCTTAATTGAAAAATTTGCTTATTTTCTAACCTTGGATCAATAAAGTAATTATAATCTAACGCAACACCAATAAAACGATTCTGTAATAATTTTAACCTTTCATTAAGTTTATCAATTTGTTCCTCCGAACTTTTAAAGTCTTTCACTATTGTCCCTTTTTTTTGTTTATTAGTTTAGTAGCCTTATCCATTAATTCTTCACTTTTTTTTATGTAAATCCGATCAATGATTTCTTCTAAGTTATCAAAGGCATCAAGTAACTCATCTTTTTCTACTTTCCCTAAATGGCTTCCTTCATTTCCAATATATTTATTTGCGAGCATTAATGTAGCTATGTGTTTATTACGTTTAACGAAATTCTCAATCCTATCATGCAGATTGTGGAATTTTACCATTTTCGTTTTCCTAGTATTCCATCTTTTTTTCGGAGCTTTGATGTTATCAAGAATTAACTCAATCGTAGTTCTTACTTTATTGGCACTTGCATTGTAATCTTTGAAATAGTGATGAAACGCCAAATCAATCATGATACGTATATTTTTTGGAATCTGATCAGTTACCCTAAAGTATCTAAGGTTCGGGCTGAAATAATTGGGTATGTAGTAATCAAAATGATACTCAAAATATTCACCATTTTCATCATGTCCTCCGTATTGAATTCCTTTCTGAACCTGCCCCGCGACATTGACCAGTTCTTTGCACTTAGTATTGGTGCAAACTAAAAGGCCAACAAAAAGGTGATCAATACCATTAGGATAACCCATTCTTTCCATTTCGCGACCACTTTCAGTGATTTGTTCTGTAAATTTCTGAAAAGAAAGTTTCGACTTTTGACATTTAGGGCATGTCGCTAAAAGGTTATTCTTGTCACTTGTGTCATAACTGTTGTCTGTCCATATCAAATCTTTCATAAACCAATATTTTATTTTGTTTAACCAACTGATATGAAATCATTAGTACCACTCATGTTTTTCTCAAAGCTATGTTCTTTGATAAATCTGATTTACTCAGAAGAAACTCTGACATAAGAATCCAATATCTCATTATCAAGAATGGTTGGATTAATAGATTGGACAATTTTATAGTAATCCGTGGGTTGGCTTAAATTTTCAATACTCACTAAAGTTTCCTTGTATTTTGTAATTTTATCTTTACAAACTTTCAGTATGGAATTGAATTGTGTAACTTTCACATTGCGCGATTTAACACTTTCAGGAGTAATATCATTTTCAAGAGAATCAAATTGGATAGGTTCTTTAATTTTAACGGGTGTGATTTCCAATATTGGAATAATGACTTCTACATCTTCAGAACTAATCAAATCTGAATCAATAAGGTTTAGAGTCTTATATTGATTTATTATTTCAGTTTTTAAACGGGAAGCATTTCTTTCAGCACTTAATTTCTTTTCACGTTTAGCTATGGAAGAAAGGTGCGTGTTTAATGCACTTGTGTAATCAAGAGCCAGAACTTTTAAGCTAACATCAAGTGATGAATCAACATTATGATATAACTTTTCTTTTAGGTATCCGTAGCTAACATTGACCTCTATTGGTTTTACAACCTCTACACTTGAAGTAATTGGTTCCGAAAAATTAGCATCTGCATTTATGTTCACTTTATTGTATTTTTTAGCATCGATCTTAATTTTATCTACTACGTACATGGAGGATATGAAATACAGCTTGTAGTCTCCTCCTGCTAATGAATCTGCATTCATTTCCGTTACACATGAGTTAATAAAACCTTGATTTCGCACATCTTCTATAATTTGAAAAACATTTTGCTCACCTGGTTGCCATTGTTCGAAGTGAGCGTTTTTCACCTCCCATTTAATTTCCAGTAGGTTAGATTTTTGAAAAGATGCCCCAAGTTTCATCAAAAACGGAACTCCAGCAAGTCCAAGTTTTGCTGAATTAGTTGAACTCACATGGTCCACAATACTGTAGTATTTTTTGTCAAAAACACGTAAATCTTCTCGATTCTTCCAAAATGAAGGGTTTAAGGGTAAAGTGGTTTTCTTTTTAGCGTTATAAAATATAAACGTACCTACAGGAGGCATTTTATCTTTTACATATTTGGAACTGTCCAGTAAGACACCGAGAACCTTATTATTTTCAAGTTTAGCCATAACAGCATTTAGTTCCATAATCTTCAATTTTTCTAATTTAGGCAAGGTTAATTCGATCTCGTTTATATCTAAATTAAAATCTTTTTTTCTCGGATCACAGGCAGTGTTTCAACACCAGAACCATATCCTATAAATTTCACCTTTTGATTCTTTTTAAGCTTAAGAGTATAGCTTCGGGGGGTTGATATGTCTAGGTTGAAAACAAATTTTGGCTCCGCTTTTTCGATTCCATCAATTAATTGATAAAATAATTGAATGTTTTGTTGAGATTTATTTACAAAAGTTACATTAATTTTTTTTCCAAATACATTGTTGCTCAAAATCAATCCAATCAATAGTAATGTGAAATTTTTCATATCTTAGTTAGTTTAATTGATGCTTGAATATTTCATGATAAATCGTACATTCCTTTGGTTTTAAGTTAACTTTTGACCAAAGTGTTTTTCTAAACCTTTCTGCTTTTCCTTATTTACTACCTTACGCTTCTCCTGTTCTACATTCTTATTTCCGTCAGAAGTTACTTGTGACGTATAATTGGGGTAATCATCTCCCTTTCCTCCGGTTCGGTTGTTTATATAATGTAGTGCCCTAATATTGATGGTAGCATTATATATTTTAGGTTTCAAATCCCTTTTCTTTTGCTTTACTTTCAGGATAAATATGATCTATATCCCATCCAATATTGGTTTCTTCTCCATACTCGTCCCATTTTATTAAAGCTCCACATGCATCGGCTCTTATTTCATCCTTATCCTTTCCGTCAACTGTAGATGCCTTATTCCAGACATTTTTTTTATCGGCTTCTGTCCAACTCATTTCTTATTATTAATTGATATTAAGTGGTTATTTAACAGTCTTGCTTTTTATTGCTTCATGCTCATATTTAATAGGAAAGAAAGAGTACTTTCCTTAAATAAAAGGAATAAGTAAATATGCATTTCATATTATTATTGATTCAAATATATAAAATAAATGATGTATATAGATTGATTTAATTGTATTAAATTCGTTAAAATACAAAATTTAAACGCATGAATGAACTGGCATATAGTAGCTTTATGGAGTTTTTTAATAGTCTTAACAATGGATATATAATATCATTGTTAAGATATTCAGGTGGATGTACACTATTAATTGTTGCTCTTAGCAGACAGATTTAAAAATAGACTAAATACGTTAAATGGAAAAAGGGCACTCTTCATTTGGAGGGGGGTAAAAGAGAGTGGGAAGTTGATGATGATAAATATGTTCAGGAACTATTTACACTAGTAACATGGTATATATTTATCTGTTTACCATGTTTGATGCTTACTTAGTGGATATATTGAGAATTATTTTTCTAAACGACCCTAGAACCATAAATTCTTCAAAGAAGACCGTTAAGATCGAAGATGTAATTAATATGAAAAGTTTCGCAGATGTTATAAATAATATCATTGAGAATGAATTGTATGATTTTGGATACAAGTCGGTAACCGATCAAATTAAATACTTCTAGAAAAAATTTAATCTGGATATTTCAAAATGGAATGATGACACTAATACATTAGCGGAACGAAGGGAGATCAGAAATTTCTTGGTTCATAATCAAGGGAAATTATCAACAGATTTTCTTGAGAATTATCCAGATTGTAAATACGTAACCATTGACACAGTTAATCTAAATCCGTACTTAATATATAGAACCTTCAGAATCACTGAATCATTTGTTTACTTTATAAATGATTTCTTCCAAACTAAAATGAAGGTTGCAGAATAAACGGCATTAGATTCACGAAAGAATGTACTAGTTTATCGCATCAAGTTTACGCCCGTCTAAGTATAGAGGGAACATGAAAAATATTGCAATGAAAACTTCAAAGCCAAAAGTCTTAAAGTGGTTAGATTTGGTTGAATAAACTGAAGGAAATTCTAGATGTAAATAGTTACTGTAGAGTGGTTTATAATTTACATTAGCCCTATTCGAAAGGGTTTGGGGGTAAGTTTTGGTTTGAGAGTAATTAGTTCGGGTTAGGTATGTGCTGAAGAATTATTCAAACTTTCCTTGTTCAAAAATTATTGTTTTGGTTTCCTGTTGGAAATATATTTAATTTCAATAGCTTCCGTTGTTTTATTAATGTCAGGAGATAATTCAAGTTGTTTTATCTTCTTTGATCCATTTTTCAAGCTAACGGTAGCTGTATTTCCTCCTTCTCTCCCTGTGTTGAGGGCTTTTACAATAAGGAAATTTGAACCAACAGAGTCCAACATTGCTACCTATATTTTCCCTTCTATTTACTCCAATCTCGACTTCCTCCCTCTTCTCTGCCTTTCTTCTATCTGGTGGAGACCCCTCGACAGGTTAATGCTCCGGGAACATTTAAAAATGATTACTGTAATAGAATAGATTGTGCAATTGATGTTCGGTGTCTACAGGGTTCAACTCAACCCGAATAGTAATTGCCACATGCAGACAATCTCAGTCCACCAACATCCATATAACTATTGCATCTAGCAGGGTTCTTTGAAAGGGTGACACGTGAGTACGCAGCGATTGTGGCTCGCATACACTCGTATTGGCCTTGGGAAAACACAACGGTATACAAGGCTCTATTGCTGTGTGCCATCTCAAAAAGGCCCTATTGTAGAACGAGCTACATCCAGGCTCTCACCTCCAAAACATCCTGCTTCCATTGCCGTTGCTTCATCGAAGCACTAATCTCAGTCCAGCCACCATGTAGCTATTGGAATTTCAACAAGCGCGAGCTTATTTCATAAGGAAGTGAACTTTCTATAGTTGAATAGGTGTATGCGTTATGCGTGCAGCCGACCAGCTACCAATAGCAGCTACTATAGTACTACAGTAGAGTTTATCGGTACACATGAATGTCCAGCCACAAGTACTAGGAAATACCAATATTATTATTTTGTTCGTGTTCTAAAATCAGGGAGATTACTGGCCGGGCGACAGTCAGTTGGAAGATTATTCCATCTGCTGGCTGCCAGAAAAGAAATTAGTACTCAAATACAGTGCATACCAAACGGAGAGGAGTGAACACATGGAGTGCTAACATGCAGAAATTTTTCCCGCTGGTAACAGCATTAGTGTCAACGGAAGAGTATCGTGCGGTAAATACTGTCCTAAGAATTGGGCTTGTAATATTATGCAGACAAAAAGGAGCGCCAGGAATACTTGCAGAGCATGAGCTAAGTAGATGTATATTTAAGAAGGCCAAAGGCTTTTCTAAAACGTTTTTGGCCAGTGTTCACAAGCCGAAAAAATAGGTGTGCTGTTAGACACTGAACCTATGGTCTGCTATCACGGTCTAAAGTACAGTTTGGACTAGGCATATTTAGAAAGTAATGGCTGGCCAGCGAGAGCAATATCTCGCGTCCCATGACGGAATGTGTCGACCTTTCCCACTACCGTCCCACGTGCCCGCTCAACTTGAGATTAAACAGTTAGGAGTTCATGAACTAGAAGGCCTTGGTACAAAACGGTAGTATTTAGCTGACTGAATGGCAACACCTCAACACATGAATGGCGACTGGATGACAACTGACGAACTGGGGTGTCGTAATAAGCAGTAGTTGAATCTTTCAACGGTTAAGGAGCGGTCGACCAGGCTGTGCTTTCACCTCACTACATCTAGAACATCTGGGTCTACTTCAGTATACGACAAGGTACAAGAGATAACCGGGAAGAAGATGGGCGCAAGACACGAGCATCCTTACACACACAATACCAAGTAGTGGGCTTACTCGGTGCACAGGTTCATGAGGGCAATGGCAGCGCTAGCTAGTTCTGACAAGACGCAGTTGGTACGTTTCACCGCTACCTACTCTGTGCCCTAGCGTACCGTGGCGGCAAGAGCCCAAGCTGATACGTTTTATTGTGACACAACTACTGCACGGCGTGCGAGTGTCACTAATCTGAGGCAACAGGCTAGGTTAAGGACAGATCGCAGGTCTAGGCGGTACGCCATACACGAGAACGGGTGTCACACCGTTACTTTAGCAACACTAGCAAACGTGTGCGTGTACGCATAATGTATGCTAGCACAGTAATTTATACTTCAAAGTAGAAGGACAGATTGACAGCGGCTAGCTATCATCACAAACGTAACATTATTTCGCCGGCAATTACAAAATTCTTTCGCATAAGATATTCATGCGTCCTCGTGCTAACAAAGCCGGTCCCGGCCAGGGTTTGCAATAAAAGAAGACACTAAAATGTTCCAAAGCTGTATGCAACCGCATGGTCCATGTTTCTCTGTGTGTTTGGCAAGTGAGCCGCCCGACGCATTTCCTCAACTGTGTCTCTTTCTTCCATGGCGTCCTGTGCTGGATGATGAGCAAACCTGGGCGAGAGCTAGCTTGGTAAACAAGCCCGCTAGAACGATAACGATGACGAGAATATCTACAAACCGATATCGGCACTGCTACTGTACACGTTTTGTCTTGAAAGTTAGTATCGAGCAATGCCGACCAAGGTGTGCATTTTCGTGTACTTCCAATGTCTATTTCAGTTGGGGCTTCGCCATTGAGTCTCTTTTCTTTCCGCCATGCCCCTGCACGCTCAAGAGTCC
>CBDICC010000045.1:0-142422 GCA_965277185.1 Cytophagales bacterium
GTACAGAACAAAATGGGATTCTCGTATTTGATAATCTTGGAAATTATAAAAAAAAACTTCCTTTTGACAACGTATCCTATTTTGACATTCAAAAAGAATACATCTACTGGAACGAAAGCAATACCACGCTTAATCAATTTAACACCATCAGTCTACAACTTACTAAAACGGTGTTAGAGAAGGCCGGTAAATTGCTCCGACACAATAATAAATGGTATCTTTTAGAAGAAGATCAATTGTCCATATATGAATGATTAAAATTATGTCTATTCTGAATTCAAAGAATGCTTTTTCCCGTTCTTTACCCTTCGTTTTTCTCCTATTATTTATTTCATTTTCTACAAATACACTTGTAGTATATGCACAAAGTGAATCCGATTCCGTTCACGACTCTACAGAAATGACATCAGCAAAAGATGAGTCAGCCAGTGACGCTGATGCTGAAGCACAAGATGAGGTTCAACAATTGATGGAAGAAAGAGATAAGCGGTATTTACAAGCGCGTCTAAAAACCTATCTAATCCTAGGACTCTTTATCATAGGAATCGTTTTCATCATCTACCGATTTGTTTTATTTCTTAAAAAGAGAAGGAAACAGTCAATAGGATATTCCGGTGGATCTGGATCAACCAAACTTTCATTTGGACATAAAATGGCACTTAGGACGTTGGTCGTAGTTCCTATTTGGTTGGGATATAAGTATTTTACCATAGATCGAACCAACTCATTTGCAGAAAACATGATCGTTGCTGCCGTTGGTTTTGGATTAGCAGGATTGATTGAATACATGCTCGTTAAGAAAAAGTAGTTTCCTGCCTAGCATATAGTATATATATATATCTACGAACATAGGACGGCATATTAAGCTTATTATAGCTAGACCATTTTGTAAGTGATACCTTCTAAAAGGTACCAGATCAAGTCAAACCTTGTTGGTGTTATCACCAACAAACAATGCACACTCATCTATCAATTTCAAATCTTGTTGGTGTTATAACCAACAAACAATGCATCCTCATCAATCTATTTCAAACCTTGTTGGTGTTTTCACCAACAAACAATGCACACTCATCTATCAATTTCAAATCTTGTGGGTGTTATAACCAACAAACAATGCATCCTCATCTATCAATTTCAAACCTTTGTTGGTGTTTTCACCAACAAACAATGTACACTCATCTATCAATTTCAAATCTTGTTGGTCTTATCACCAACAAACAATGTACACTCATCTATCAATTTCAAATCTTGTTGGTGTTATAACCAACAAACAATGTACACTCATCTACCTATTTCAAACCTTTGTTGGTGTTTTCACCAACAAAACAATGTACACTCATCTACCTATTTCAAATCTTCAAACCTTTGTTGGTGTTATCACCAACAAACAATGCAATCCGAACCCAAAACACAGAAAAAAGTGAATTCCATAAAAAAACTCCACCGCTTTGGAAGCGATGGAGTTTTCGTTTATTAATTTTGGTTTTGGTTTAGTTAGAAAACCATACGTAGATAAAACTATATCGCCTGCATGTTTTCTACAATGTGATTTACCAATTCAGGCAATTCACGACCTTCAATTTCATGCCGCTCAATCACAGATTTCAATTCTCCGCTAGCGTCAAAAAACGCCATGCAAGGAGATGAAGGAGGATAAGGCACCATTAATTCTCTTGCTTTATTTACCGCATCTACTTCCATTCCAGCGAATGCAGTAACCAACTTAGATGGCTTATTTTCAGTTACTTGAAGAGCCATTTTTACAGCTGGACGAGCAATACCAGCAGCACAACCACAAACCGAGTTGATTACTACCATTGTACTTCCATCACTCTTAATTGCACTTTCAGTTTCCTCTGCATTCATCAATTCTGTAAATCCAACTGAGGTTAAATCTTGACGTATCGGTGCTACCAGTTCTTCTGGATAATTTCCCATAATATATATTGCTTTAGTTTATTTAATTAGTCTAAATAAGAATACAAATTTAGCAAGATTTTCCCACCTTTGCAATATCAATGAACAACACGTGTCTACTGCTTCCATTACACTCAAAGACATTAACCGATTGGCCGTTCCGGCCATTCTTGCAGGAATTGCCGAACCACTCATTGGTTTAGCAGATACTGCCATTGTGGGCCATATTGGTGCCGCAGAGCTTGCTGCAGTTGGAATAGGTTCTGGCCTATTTTTATTTTTCATTTGGACACTTAGCTCAATGAAAAGTGCCATCTCATCCATCATAGCTCAATACGTAGGAAAAGATAAAATTGAAGACATACGGACCCTAGTTCCACAATCCGTATTATTTGCGTCAATTATTGGAGTTGCGCTGATTTTCATCACAGTTCCTACATCTTCCTATATGCTTGAATACTTTTATCAAGCAGACGGAGATATTCTAACTTTTTCAAGTGATTACTACAATATTCGTGCATTTGGCTATCCCTTTACATTAGCGACCTTTACAATATTCGGAGTATTCCGAGGATGCCAAAATACGGTTTGGGCTATGAAAATTAGCATAATTGGCGGCATAGTTAATATCCTATTAGACTTCGTTTTTGTATACGGCATATTCATTCCTGAACCATTGGGTGTAGCGGGCGCTGCATATGCTACCTTAATTGCACAAATATTAATGTTTGCATTGGGACTGGTAATCTTATTTAGAAATTATGCCCATACAATTCAGTTTTCATCCAAACTAAATCATGAATTTAAACGGTTAATTTCCATTTTTACAAATCTATTTTTACGAACGATCTTTTTGAATGTGGCCTATTCGCTGGCCATTCGAATGAGTACAGAGTATGGCAAAAACCACATCGCCGCACATACAATAGCAATGAATATATGGCTTTTTTCTGCATTTTTTATTGACGGATATGCCAATGCCGGCAATGCCCTAGCAGGTAAACTGATAGGCGAAGGAGATCATTCTCAACTTCGAAGCGTTGGACTTAAAATTACTTGGATCAGTGCATTGATTGGAGGACTACTCGGACTTTGCTACCTGGGTTTATATCCATTTATTGGTTCCTTTTTCTCCAGCGAAGAAGAGGTTATTATTTTGTTTAATTCCATCTTCTACTTTGTCATTTTATCTCAACCCATTAATGGAGTAGCATTTGGATTAGATGGTATTTTTAAAGGCCTTGGACGTGCCGCGCTTTTGCGAAATACATTATTCTTAGGAACCCTATTGGTCTTCATTCCTATTCTTTACCTATTTGACTTTTTGGAATTCAACATCATCTCTGTATGGCTAGCGTTTACCGGATGGATGATCTTTCGTGGAGGGAGTTTGCTCGTTGTTTTTCTTCGAGATTTCAAATAAACTCAACGATATACAATTTTGTTCGTTTTGCTAAATTTGTTGGTTTTCACTCGCACAAAATAGATTCCTTTTTCAACTTTAGACAAATCTACTATATCCTTTGAAGAACTGGAGTATTCAACTTGATTCCCCAAAACATCAAACACTTCAACTTCTACATTGGACCTATTCAAAAAATCATAGGAGCCTCCCTTCAATTCTAACCGAAATTTGCCTGATTGAGAAGGGTTTGGACTCACTTTCAATGTCCATTCTGCGTCCTCTTCTAGCCCCACGGTAGAAGTATAGGTGATAATCAACTTTGGACTACGCTCTGGATAATCTAAATTATCAGAAGATTGAAATCCCATGCTGCGATACCAAATTTGTTCATTTCTCATTCTTAAGACAAAACCTAACTCGGTTTGGCCTTCAATTAGCGCATCCTGCAATAATGCCACTACATCAATAATATAATCTTGAGTTGCACTGCTACTCATTTGCAAATAAGTTCCATTCATACCAGAGGTAGACGGCTGATTATTCCATGTTACAGTAGATTCTTTCCAAGTATTATCCGTAATTCGACGTAATGACACCTCATTTGACTCAAAACTTCCAGAATACAAATGTTGGGAATTTGAATAGATTGGATCCAAAACCCCATATAAATATAGTTCAGCAGACTCAATATTACATTTCGCAGGCAAACCAGATAGATCAAATGCTACCAAAAAACGCCATAATTTCAATTGTCCTTGCCCAGTCCAAGTCATGATTCTTCCTTCCTTAAGATCTGCAAAGTTTCGGTTCGCTTTGCTCGCGTCAGCTTGCCAGTAAACGACGGAAGCATCCTTCCCTTCTACCCCATATTGAATCACTAGTGAATCCTGACCATTCACAAAATAGAAACTCGAAAACTGTAGTGCAATGACAAAGAGCATTCTGAAAATATTCTTGGAGTGGATCATGATACTAGGCAGTGTTATTTTACTCAAATGGAATTAATTGAATATATTAAAATTACACAGATATCTTCTTCTCGCAAAATTTAAAGTCCGTCATCTTGCCAACGGTCGATTTTAACAAATGAACGGTTCAAAATCAATACTTAACAGTTACCTAGTTTTAGGCTGTAACATTTGTTACTCCTTCATACGAACAAAATAATATCGTTTGGGCATCTTCTTTTTTCTTTTTTTATTCTTCGTTGGGATGTATGAACTTTCATCTAAATATTCAAGTCTCCTTCCTTTGTTACTACTAACTAAAATAACCGTATCTCGTTTAATTATTTCCACGATCGTTGTATCCCAGCTAGGGTGATTTACAAAAATCATAAATTCGTTCGTATCTGGAGAAATATATAACACAATAGAATCATTTTGCTGAGTCCAAATCCCTTTCCTTGTAGAACTAGCCCCATATGTCAAACCATAATTTCCACTAAAATCCCATTGATACTGACCATTAGACCTTAACTCCAAAACATTACCCAATCGGTTATGAATCCAATAAACATCCTTTGTCTGCGCTTTCCCTTCAGCTCCTAAAAACAAACTTATAACAAACACCACAGCTAAACTCACGCTTAAAATTTTGCTCATTTCATATTTTTATTATTCAAATATCGTACGCAGCATTAAAATTCAAATCCAGAACTACGCCCATATATAGTTGTTCTTATTCTTTGATTATTATTCCCTTCTACATCCAAATAATCATAACTATCCGCACCATAATTCACCCCTAATTTCTCAAGATACATTCCGTAATACCACTTCTTTGGATTATCATTTACATGATAAATTTCGATTAATGAATCCTTTACATTTTGGTTGAATGTACAATTCAAAAATCGCTCATGCACACAATTTTCATCGTCCAGATAATACTCATTTTTGAAATCTGCATTTAGAATTTGAACCAACATTTGTTGTTCCTTTTTATTCAATTCTCTTAACAAATCATCCTGATGAAAATAGAAATAGTAGTTTAATAATCGATAGTAATCATACAAGGTAATTTCAATCCTAGAATCAGCCATTTCTGCCATTTGAATGAAATGCTTGGTATAAGTATCTTTAAAATTAACAAGTTCATAGGAATTAAATGAGTGCTTTTCCTTCTCAATTGAATCATTGTTATTGGAATCTTCCTTTACCGAATCTGTTAAAAAAGATCTGTATTCATTGGAGTTTATTTCACGTTCATCCATTGTAAAACATGCTGTTTCCAAATATCCTTTATGAATTACCTCCTGAATCAAACCATCTTCATTGAGTATAAATTCAATTTCAGAAGTATCAATGCACGAGATGGCATTGGACATAAAGTGAATCCATGGATCTCCAGAAGCAAATTCAATTTGCATTGAATAAAACCCCTTCAGCGTATCCCCTTTGATCTTTATCGTATTTGCACTTAAGCCATTTAAATCCTTGATGGAAATCAACGAAATGAAATCGGGAATAACCGTAGGTTCCCCCTCCGTATATCCATTAAAATATACGTTTCTCCATAATACTTCTTGAGTTTGAAAGCGAGTTGTGGCGCCCAAATCTTTAGAATGGAAGCAGTCTAAAAAATCTTGTACCTGAATTTCCAGTAAATGTGGATTGTTTGTATCAAACACCTTTTGCTGTTTCCGTCCATTCGTATTGCAACTAAACAATAGTAAAACGGGCACTACACACCAAATGCACCGACCAATATTGGACGTGTTTTTCATTATTCTCATACGTTTGCTTCCTATCCTAACAAACGTATGAGACTTTGAATTGTTTCAAAACAGTAATGAAGATCCTTTATCAGAGCTAAATCTGATCAATGCTCATACATGGAATCCTCCATGTTAATGTGCTTCTCTTTACGCTCACGATCCTTCTTAGCCGGATTGGCACTGTACTCCTCTCCTTCCTTGATGATCACCGAATTAAACGGACGAATCATGAAATACGTATACAATTTATGATTCGCAGCAGTGTTCTGAGGATTCATTACATTATACTTAGCCGACAACTTTTGCATATCCGCTACCTTAAAAATAGGTCCTTCATAATCCAATCCTTTGTAGTTACACTCTGCTGAGTAGACCAAACGAACATATGAAATTTTCTGTTTCATTTGAGAATGCTTTCTGTCAAATTGGAATGTTTCATCCATATCCATGTAAATGGAAAAGCAATTCAAAATATTGGGATCCAATTGTCCACAAGATTGCTCAACACAGGCAATCGACTGATCTGATTTATTCTCCACAACTGGTGCTGCCATTCCAAAATGGGTTAAAAAGTCCTGATAGGTCATTGGTGTCGTTGGTGAATTCGGGAAATAAGCCTGAATTTCACCTGCACAAAAGGCTTGCAGCAACATAGCTGGAATTTTAGCCGCCGGACGATTCATTTTTTCTCGAAAATCAACTCTTGAAGTGATATCCTGTTTATATGCGATTTGCGCCTTCAAGTGAGATGACATGCACATTCCTGTCATTACAATTAAAAATAAGGCAATTCGTACGATGTGTTTATTTAAATTTTTCATTCTAATTCAATTCTAAATTGAGAAATAAGATATAATGTGTTTTACAATAGTTCGTGTGAATAAATAATAAAACTACTTAAGTCCTGTAGCATCAGCCAGCTCACGTTTACTTTCAGGAGCATAGTCCTGTAATTCCAGCTCAAAGGTATATTCTTTGTCTCGTAGAGATTCCAAATTGATCTTAGCCTTGTCTTCATCCGTCAGGATGGCAACTCGACCATCCGCAGCTACAGCGAAAATTTTATAATCCGATCGAGGTAACAGAGCAAAACTCGTTTTCCAATCACTTTCAAAGAAATAAAGCACCGAATTGATTCCAGTATAGGCCACAAATATCTTATTTACTTTCCCTTCAATACCACGAAGTTTAAAATTGGCTAAGATCGGAATTCGATCCTCTTCTTTAAGGATTCGATCGTAATTATATAGACCCATTTCGTCAATATCCATTCCTTTAAAGATCTCAGGCTTTTGCTCAACAAAATCATCCCATCCGCCAAATTCGTTGAATTCTGCATCGAAAAACGCCTCTTCACCCCACTCATCTTCTTGCGAAAATTGTTCAAACGCAGGTGGCGCAGGACTCCCCCAAAACTTCTCCACATCTTTGGCATTCGTTTCAACTCCATAATCCACAATCGCATTATTTATTTTCTTCCACTTCTTCTTCTTTTTATCGAATAAAAATCCGCCTAGATTTTTCATCATTTTATCCATTGCGAACCGAATTTGAATTTTCTTCCCTTTGTTCAGTTTCAATTCTTTTCCGTTGCATTCGGCATACACTTCAAACATTCCCCCACTTTCCAAAGTATGGTCCTTCCCGCTCGCATCTTCATATATCATTGGCGTATGCGAAATAACCATATCTAACGTTGTGCGTAATTCACGGTATTTAATGGTAATGTTATTGCCGCACTTTTGTCCATTTGGAAGCACAAAAGCATTTTCCGGCACATAAATGCGGCTTCCTGATTTATGCAGCAATCCATTACATTGTTGCTGATTCAGATCATAAGAAGTAAATGGTACATTTTTAATTTGCATGGCGCTGATCTCGAAGATCGCGAATACAGATACAAATAATAGAAGCAATGTTTTTTTCATGGTTACGTAGTTTTCCTAATTATTGATTTACTAAAATAATGGAAACATTCGATCCGATCTCGGAAATTGGAACTCTTTCTTTACTTCCTTACTTATTAATGCGTAAAGCTATTTTTTTAAGAGTTTCAGAATTCATTGAATGTCCTCCTTTAAACCTCAATACCTCCACATTCGAATTGTCACCCTCTTCTTCTGTGTTTTTTTCTAAAGAATTTAATCGAGTAGCTCTTTCTGAAGTTAAATACGGATCGTCGTCGCCATAAATCACAACACAATCCTGCGTTTGAAAAATATTTTTCAACGAATCTTTCAACATGTCTTCTGGAAACACACTAGACCATAATAAAAAATGATGCACAGGATGTTTCGTAAACTCCAACCACCGGGTAGCCGTAGCGCCACCTTGTGAAAATCCAAGCAGCGTAATCTTTAAATTTGCAGGATCAAGATTGTTAGAAGTAATTAAATGCGTATATAATTGATCTAGATAGATTTGATAATCGTGAATTTCATCCAATCGATCTTCCCTTGTCATCCAAGAGGCTCCTATTCGTCCATCAACGCCGGACAAATAAAACCGGGAATGACCTTCAGGTGCTATTACTACCGTCTGATCATCGACAATTCCACCAAAGTGTTTTATAAAGTAAGATGCCAATTGGCCATAACCGTGTAATACGAACCAGATATTTTTAGTTTGTGCACTAAATGTGCCTTCGGAATAATATCGAGCCGTTTTTTCAATGGAAAAGTTGTGCTTCATTGCAATACATCAATAAAATTAAATTGAATTCTGCCCTAGAAGTCACTAAGGAACTTGATACCTCAATCTAAAAGTTTGTAAAACTAAATGGAAGCAACGATTTGATTCCTGGTAATACTAAAATAGTATCTCCTTCTCCACGCATGATGAATCGAATGTTCTGCGACTGTTTCGCTTCATATTCTACCATCGCTTGACGACAGGATCCACAAGGTGCAACGGAAAAAAAATCTCCGTCTCTCCGCCTAGCTGCTACTGCAATTGTCTCAATTTTTTCATCTGGGAACTGAGACCCTAAATAATAAATTGCCGTTCGTTCTGCGCATAATCCAGATGGATAGGCTGCGTTTTCCTGATTATTACCCGTAATTACACGACCTTCTTCTGTTCGAATCGCTGCGCCCACCAAAAAATTAGAATAAGGTGCATACGCATCTTTCGAAATTAACTCCGCTTTATTCAATAGCTCCTGATCCGCTTGTGTTAATGCGTCGATATTTTCAAATACCTCAAAAGCTATTTCTATTTTAGTTTGTTTTGCCATAATTCCAAAAATAGGGCATGCAAGAAGCAAAAAATAATTCGTTTGACAAATAAAAATAACCCTGGTGTACATTTTTGTGTAACAAAAGTCAACCTTTACGTTATAGTAATAAAAGCGTCGTTTCATTAACCTTAATCGAATATACTATGCACAAGTTTCGTCTTATAACTTTAATCTTTATCCTAGGTCTTGCTATTGCACAACTACAGGCTCAGGTTCAAGTTCCATCTAGTAAAAGAGCCACTGCCGCTGTTAAAAAACATTCTGAACGACTTACAAAGGAATTTGCATCGAAGTCATTGTCTCTTGGAAGCCCTATTTTTATGCGAATCATAAAAGATAAAAGCGACCTAGAACTGTGGGTACAAAAAGGCGACAATTTCAAATTATTTAAAACCTATAAAATTTGCTATTACTCCGGTGAACCAGGCCCGAAAAAACAACTCGGCGATGGACAAAGTCCTGAAGGCTTTTATTATGTGCGAGCCGGACAAATGAATCCTTGGAGCAATTTTCATTTATCATTCAATATGGGCTACCCGAATATCTATGACAGAGCACATGGTTATACTGGAAATTACTTAATGGTACATGGGGACTGTGTTTCCATTGGATGCTATGCCATGACAGATGAAGTAATCGAAGAAATTTGGACCATAATGAACAAAGCGTTTAATGGAGGTCAACCTTTTTTCAGAATTCATAGCTTTCCATTTCACATGACCTCCTCCAATCTCGCAAAACACAAATCATCTCCTCACTACGCATTCTGGAAAAACCTAAAAACAGGATACGATCTTTTTGAGACAAACAAAACGCCTCCAAATGTAGAGGTGGTTAATAAAGAATATGTGTTTGATGCAATTTGATATTTAGACAACATGTCTATGAATAAAACGATATAGAAGGGGCTATCCATTTAATAAAATCTTCAAATCGATCAAATCAGCGATTTTTGTTAAATTAGTGTTTTACAAAGTTCAACACTTTTTTATATGACTCTAATTCGCATTTTATCCATCTCCGCGCTGTTCCTTTTTTCATTCGGAATGAAAGGATCACATATAAAAGGAGGCTACATAACATATGAACATGTTTCTGCCTCTTCGTACCAGTTTACCATTACGCTATTTTCTAAGAAGTCGGGTGGCATTAATACGGATTCACTTTCCTATTTTTTATCCGATGGATTCTATAAAACAATTGCAAGAGATACCGCGATCCATGAATCAGATTCTTCAACATTGAGATCTATTTATAAAACAGCGCCAAAAAATCTTAACTTCGGATATACTACAATATGGGTTCGGGATCAAAATAGAATTGGAGGCATTTTAAATATGGATAATTCCACCAATACAGCTTTCTATATGGAATCCACAATTTTAGTGGATCCATTTCAGGGCCCGAATAACTCCGTCCAACTTGCGAGCCCGCCTATTTTCAGTATCCATAACAATGCTATTTCAACGACTAATTTAACTGCATTTGATCCGGACGGCGATTTACTTAAATATGAGCTCATAGCACCGCAAAGCGATGTTTCAACACAGGTAATTAATTACCTTTTACCTGATTCTATTGCTGTAGATAGTCTAAATGGTAGTATTACATGGAATAAGCCTACAATCCCATCAATTTACTCCTATGCACTTAAGATTTCAGAATATAGAAATGGGGTTGAAATAGGTTATACCATTATTGATTTTTGTGTATCCGTTACCAGTATCAATTCAAACAAAGTATTTGATGGTTTTTCCAATTGGCCCACAGATCAAAATGGGCGGTTCGTATTCCACTTAGAACCGTCAGACACCCTAAATCTTGGCCTAACTTATTTTGATAGTCATGCAGATTCTATGACCCAACAAGTTTTTAATGGAGATTTTGAATCTGGAAACAATGCACTCGTTTCAGAAATCTTAACCTCTAATCCTTCCATTTATCTTTCATTCCAGATGGTTGCAGAAGCTGTTGATGTTTCTTGCACCCCATATACATTTACCTTTCGAGGAAAATCATATCACTCAGGAGATGAAACTTCAAACGATCTTGCCATCTCCGTTTACATAAAAGACAGTACGATTAACAATTGTCCAATCCTACCGAATACCCGAATCTCTAAGCCTGAGTTAAGAAAGGAATTAGTCATTTGGCCAAATCCTTTTTCAACAGCGCAACACTCCAACCTATTTTTAAAACTAGATCAAAAAACACAACTCCGAACGTGCTCCGTTCAGATTATAGATGTTCTGGGAAGAAGAAAATTCAACCAAGTTTATTACAACAAAACGAATCTAATGCTGAATTTAACTCATTTGGAAGCTGGAATATATACCGTTTTACTACGTTCCGAAAATGGAATTCTTGCGAAACAAAAACTGATAGTCGAATAAATAAAAATAGATTATTTTTCGTGATCCTTGGGTTCCGGCACTGGATCATAACCATGACCTCCCCAAGGATGACAACTTCCTATTCGCTTGATCGCAAGAATAAAGCCTTTCCAAGCACCATGCTTATTAAAAGCCTGCACCGCGTATTCTGAACACGTAGGAGTATATCTACAGGTAGCAGGAAAAAGTGGAGAAATCGCTCCCTGATAAAAGCGAACCAAAAATAATAAAACGTATTTCAATTATAATTCTTTTTTTATATGGTTACGCTATTTTCATATCTACACAATGATAACACATTCATACTAAATATTCAGCTATTAGTCGATAGCAGGCATAATACACGTCGATTCATTACCTATTATTCGCGTTATTTTTAGTATGTTTGCGCGATTATACAAAACTAAACAAAATTGTAATATAAGTTATGAAACGCTTACTAAACGTATTTTTGATCGCATTAGTTCTATCTCCTACAATGGTGAAAGGAGATGAGGGTATGTGGTTGCCGATGTTCATCAATAAATTGAATTACGCAGACATGCAGGGAAGAGGGTTGAAATTGACACCCGAAGAAATTTACAGTGTAAATAATTCTAGCATGAAAGATGGAATTGTTCGTCTTGGTAGAGGATTTTGCTCCGGCGAAATGATTTCGAAGGAAGGATTATTTCTTACTAATCACCACTGTGGATTTGACGTAGTGCAGGAAAACAGTACCGTTGAACATGACTATCTTAAAAATGGTTTTTGGGCTATGTCCAAAGAAGAGGAATTACCAGCAGGATTCTCTGTTTCCTACCTCGTACGAATGGAAGATGTATCAAAAGAAATTATTAAAAACCTTAAAGCGGAAATGACGGAAATAGAACGTCAAGAAGCAGTGGAGGAAGCCAAACAAAAATATATTGAAGCGCAGATAAAAGCAGATTCTTCTGGCCTAGATTATGAAATCAAAGGTTTTTTCAAGGGTAATGAATACTATATGCTAGTGTATAATACGTTTGACGATGTACGATTAGTAGGTGCTCCTCCGTCTTCCATTGGTAAATTTGGTGGAGATACGGATAATTGGATGTGGCCAAGACATACAGGTGATTTCACCCTATTCAGAGTGTATGCGGACAAGGACAATAATTCTGCTCCTTACGATTCTACCAATGTTCCTTACAAACCAAAACATCACTTTCCAATTTCAATGAAGGGTGTAGAGCAAGGAGATTACGCCATGATTTTTGGATATCCAGGATCAACCAATCGATATCTTACTTCGTTTGGGGTAAAACTAGCCGTTGAAAAAGATCAACCAACACGTGTAGTAGTGCGAAGAAAGAAATTAGATTTATACGAAGAAGGACAAGCTAAAAGTGCCAAAATTCGAATTCAATATGCCAGTAAGCACGCTTCCGTAAGTAACTATTGGAAATATTACATTGGTCAAACTAGAGGGTTAAAGCAATTGAACGTTTATGCTAAGAAAAAGGCACAAGAAGAAGCATTCATGCGCTGGACAAACGCGAATCCAGCTCGTAAAGAAAAATATGGAAAGGTAATTTCCATGTATGAAGAAGCATATAAAGATTTTGACAAATATCAATTAGCTGGCACCTATTTGGAAGAATGCATTTTTGGTATTGAAATCTTAAGATATGGTTTTGGCTGGAACCGATTAAAAAAGATGTACGACAAATTGGAATCGTATGAATCAGGCAAATACAAAAAAGACGAAGAATACACAGAAAAAGAAGCAAAAGAGCAAGCTGAGTTTGACAAAGAATTGCCTAAAACAATTGAAGATTTAAAGAAAGCAATCGACGGAACGGTACAACAAGGTAAATTCAGAGCAGAGGGATATTTCAAGGATTACAATCAAGAAATTGACCGTAAAGTATTAATTGCGATGCTCAAAATGTATAATGAAGGACTTCCTGAAGATCAAAAACCTATGAAGTTCAACGACGTGATGGCTAAATATAAAAATGACTATGCAAAATTTGCAGATGATGTATTTGCTAAGAGTTTCATAGCTACTGAAAAAGGAGTAACCGACTTCTTAAATAACCCATCAAATAAAACGTTGTCGAAGGATCCAATCGTACAACTAGCGGCTGGATTCTCTACCTTTTTGGACGATAAAATGGATGCCATGTTCGAAAAAGGTAGATTTATAAAACGTAAAGCGGATCGATTATACGTAGCTGGACTTCGTGAAATGAACCCAAAGAAATCGTATTATCCAGATGCAAATTCCACGATGAGAGTAACCTATGGAAATGTTTTAGCATATGCTCCAAACGATGCTGTAAAGTATAGTTACTTTACCACGCTTGAAGGAATCATGGAAAAAGAAGACCCTTCCAATGATGAATTCATTGTCCCTGCTAAATTAAAATCGCTTCATGCCAAAAAGGATTATGGACGTTATGCCGCAAAAGATGGTAAAATCCATACGTGCTTTATTTCCAACAATGACATTACAGGTGGAAACTCAGGAAGTGGAGTCTTCAACGATCGAGGAGAACTAATTGGGACTGCATTTGATGGAAACTGGGAAGCAATGAGTGGAGACATTGCCTTTGAACCTAAATTACAAAGAACGATCTCCGTAGATATTCGTTATACCCTGTTTATCATTGATAAGTATGCCGGAGCCACCCATTTAATTAAGGAAATGGATCTTGTATATGATAACACAAATCAGAAAAACGCACTTATCAATCAAAAAAGACCTAAGAAAGCAGCATTTTCAGATCCGTCGATTCAAAATAGATAACGGGAATAAAAATCGAACAGACTACTCTTTATAAGCGTACTTTGTGCTCGACAAAAATCAACGCTCAGAACGGTTAAATTAAAATCGTTTCCTGAGCGTTGATTTTTGTTTTTATGTGAATTATTGTGTTAACTTTGTACAAACACAGAAATAATTGATAATCCGACGTTTAATGATTATCCTGCACTTTTAGAAGCATGCAATTTTTACGACAACTTTTAGATAAGATCCCACCCGTTTTCAAAAACTTTTATTTGATCGTATTAGTCTTGTTTGTCACTTGGACTTTGTTTTTTGATAAAAACGATTTAATTACCCATGTAAAATTAAAAAGTGAACTTTCTGGAGTTGAAGCGCAACGAGATTATTACGTTGACAAGATTAAAATTGTTGAAACAAATCAAACTGAATTAGAGGATGATCGCGAGCTTCTTGAAAAATTTGCCCGTGAAAAGTATTTGATGAAGCGAGACGAAGAAGATTTGTACATCATTGAATACGAAACGGAAGAATAATTCTTTTTTCGTTCCGTAGGTCTAATTTGGACGACCATTTACATTGAGCTTTTACGATTTCAACTTGCACTCCCTCCTATCCAAATCCTTCCAAATTAAACGTACTAATAAATTCATTCTATTCGTTACCTTTGCTGACCACTTTTAGTATTATACTCGTTAAACATTGGTGAAACCTTGGAAGAAATCATACAAATAGGAACAAGAGGAAGTAAGTTAGCCTTGTGGCAAGCATACTACGTAGCGCAAAAAATTGAAGCTCAAGGGGGTAAAACACGCATTGTAGAAATTGAAACCAAAGGCGACAAAATTTTAGATCGCTCCTTAGCCAAGATTGGTAGTAAAGGTGTTTTTACAGAAGAGTTGGAAATCCAATTGCGACAAGGAAAAATTGATATTGCGGTTCACAGTGCTAAAGACCTTCAATCCAGCATGGAGGATGATTTTCAATTAATCGCTTTTACTGAACGGGAAAAAGTAAATGACGTTCTGGTTTCAAAACAAAAAGATATAGATCTTTCTCGAAACGTACGGATAGGAACTTCTTCCACAAGACGTCGTGCGCAAATGCGCCACTTCTATCCAAATGTGGAATTAGTTGACATGAGAGGAAATCTTCAAACCCGGATGAAAAAACTGGATGAAGGACATGCAGATGCATTATTACTCGCCTACGCTGGAGTACATCGAATGGAATATGATCAATACATTGTCAAAAATTTCGAAATCAATGAATTAACTCCTGCGGTGGGTCAAGGAAGTGTCGCCATTCAATGCGCAATAGATCTCGCTGAACCAAAAAAATATCTTATCAGTTCAGTTTTAAATCATGACGAAACTAATTATTGTATTTCTGCGGAACGTGCATTCCTAAATCGATTGGATGGAGGATGTAGTGTCCCTGTTTTTGGATATGCACACCTCTCCAATAATACGATAACACTTACCGGCGGAGTGATTGATTTGGATGGAAAAACCATTCTTAAAGAAACCGCAACTGCTCCTCAAGAAGATTTCGAATTTCTAGGAAAACAAGTCGGACAATCATTAATCAATCAAGGAGCTACGGAGATGCTAACCAAAATTCGGGCAGCATTGCAATGAATAATTTGACTACAATAACTTTCTCGAAATTCCATTTTGGTCTTAATTTTTAATAATTTACAGCAGATTTCAGAGTTTGCATTTTTTACGGCATTCCAATCAGTCGTGATCAAATCGAAAACCTCTAAAATCAATCGATTCAACAAAGCTAATATGAAAAAGCATTATTTATTACTTACATTAATTTGCCTGATATTTTCAGGGGTATCATTTGGTCAGGAAGCCGCAACAAAGTCAAAGGCTAAGAAAAAGAAGAAGGATTATGTGGTCACCATTTCTACTCGTTTGGGGGAAATGAAATTGGTTTTATATGATCAAACTCCAAAACATAAGGAAAACTTTATCAAACTTGCCAAAGAAGGTTTTTACAACAACACTACTTTTCACAGAATCATTAAGGATTTTATGATTCAAGGTGGAGATCCAAATTCCAAAAACGACAATCCAAATGACGACGGACAAGGAGGACCTGGATATCGAACAGATGCGGAGTTTAATAAAAATTTATACCATAAGAAAGGTGCGCTTGCTGCAGCCAGAGATAATAACCCTACTAAAGCATCTAGTGGATGTCAGTTTTACATTGTTCAAGGAAAGAAGTTTAGTATGGAAAAGCTTAAACAAATGCAAAATGCTCGAAGAGGAGTAAATTTTTCAGACCAACAACTTAAAGACTATTCCGAACAAGGCGGCACTCCGCATTTAGACATGGGCTACACCATCTTTGGACAACTTATCGAAGGATTTGATGTACTTGAAAAACTCTCGTTAGAACCAAATGACGCACGAAGGGGAAATCGGCCTAATGAAGCTATTCCTATGACTGTAACCATCAATTTGGTAAAAATAAAGAAGATCAAAAAAAAGTACAATTTCGTTTTCCCAGTATTTTAAAGTGGACCACTTCCATAGGAGAATGAATGTCATTAAATTAAATTAATTTAGATTGTATTATATCTAACTTCAAAACGCGTGGCCCTCTCCATTATACTTAATATCGGAATCTTATTTGGATTTGGATATTGGTTCCATGTTACAATAAATCGGCAGTCACTTTTACTCCCAGTAACAGGTGCCTTTTTAGGTACATCGTTTGTAGCTCTTATTTTGTGTTTAGTGATTCAGAATGAATATTTAGATGGAATATTATATCTGGTACTCCTTTGTGCTAATATTCTCCTAATTTGGATTTACAGCACATTAAAAAGCATTGTTCAATATTATCAATCCGAACAGAAATCGCCGCTTTTATCGCAACTTATTCAGTTAAGTCCATTAATATTAGCCCCGTTAGTATTATGGCTCTTAATCCGAACTGCCACATTTAAAATTGGCGGATAAAGTTTAAAAATTTTATTCTATTTTAAGCTCCTTTCACAAACTTAATTCACCGTTTTGGTCAAATACATATACACGGGTAAATGATCACTGTAACCGTTTATATAATTGCCAAATTCATGTGTTCTCTTAGGATATCCAGCTTGAGGACCGTCCGTTACATAAATCCAAGGGCGATCAAAAATCTTTAAACTAGCATATTTATAACCTGGTCCTTTTTCTGCTCCTGGACTGATTATAATCATATCAAATACAGACCATACTCCCTGATATCCAATTGTCCCCATCTTAACTTTATCAAAGTGATTAAGTAATTTAACCACCTTTTTATCCTTTTGCTTCGCTGAGATCGTTTTGTGTTTTAAATAACGTAAACTTTCGTTTTGAGGCGTATCATTAAAATCACCCATAATGTAAATTTTGGCATTGGCGTCATCAGCTAAAAGCGAATCAACAGTCTTACGACATATTTTAGCCGCGATCACACGCTTTGGTGAAGGTGCTCCTCTGGAAGGCCAGTGATTAATGATAAAATGCATTTTCTCCCCTTCAAACATTCCTGTAACCAGTAATTGATCTCTACTCTTTTTGTCTGAATCCGGATCTACATATTCATATGTACTATGCGAAAGCACCTTAAATTGATCTTTCTTATAAAGAAACGCCACATCAATCCCTCTATGATCAGGAGAATCTTCATGTACGATTCCGTAATTTGATTTCTTTAAAATAGGCTCTGCAACTAAATCTTCCAACACCTTTCTATTCTCAATCTCTGCTACGCCTAAAAAAGTAGGCCCATTAAATTTCACTTTCCCATTCTGCATATCTCCTATTTGAGAAATCACTTTGGCCATGTTCACCAACTTATTCTTATATTTCTTCGTAGCCCAGTTAAACTTCCCTTCCGGTAAGAAATCGGCATCGTTAATCTCTGGATCATCAAGTGTATCAAACAGGTTCTCTATATTATAAAAAGAAACAACTGCCAATTTATACTGCTGTTCATCTTCCTGGGAAAAACCAGTATTCACAACAAACATTAAACCTAATAGGATTAAGACTCCCATTTTTCCTTTGCACTTTTCTAACATCATATCTTAGCTATCTAAATAAATATTAATCTTTCTTCTCTAATCTAATCTTCTCTTCTTTCGTATCGCAAATCCAATGCCACTCTCTAAAATCAGTTTGATTAAACTGAACTCAGATCTTTAATCCGTTGCTCAGTTAATTTTAATAATTTCCCAACAGTCCGCCGCTCATATTCCTTAACCGATATGGCTTCACCAATTCTCACTTTCACCTCACAAGAGCTTCGATTCATCAATTCATAAGGTAGTACTACGTTCGCTCCCATGATTGAAATCGGTACAATATCCACGTTAGCTGCCATGGCTACATGAAAACCTCCCTTTTTAAAACTCGCAATCTCTCCGGTCCTAGAACGTGTCCCCTCTGGAAAAATGATTACACTTCTACCTGATCGGATCAATTCACCAGCCTTGTGCAAACTTCGAATAGCATCCGGCCCAGCCCCTCTTTTTACAAAAATCATCCCTAATGCCTTCATATACCATCCAAATACTGGGATTTTGCCTAATTCATGTTTTGCCACAAAATAAGAACCACTTCTAATGATTAACATCAAAATCGGAATATCTAACAAAGACTGATGATTGCACATGTATACCTTGGGGCTAGAGTAATCAATCTTCTCTGTCCCCTTCACATCCATTCTTGCTCCTGCTAATCTAAGCATCGTAGGAGCATATAGAACTCGTGCAAACCAAACTGCAGATTTACCACTAAACGTAAATAGAATCATCAACAAGGCTATGACTAAACATATAATTGTCCACGTCATCATGGAAGATAATTTAATTATATTTGCCAGTGATCGAAACATTTGATTAAAACCTTATAATTCGTTAATTCCTTGGCACAGAAATAATCGATATTAAATCGACTACAATCTATGCATACAACCTTAATTAACCATTTTTCAAAATAAGGCTCGTAAAAGTAAACATACATATGAAATACTACAACCTATTACCCTTCATTATTTTATTCAGCGTTTTTTCATCGTGCACAACTACCTCACCAACAGGCAATTTAAGCGAGGATCGATCGGCGATTTTAAAGGTAATGAAAATGCAAGAAGAATGCTGGAATGACGGAAACATCGACTGTTTTATGACAGGTTACTGGAAATCAGATTCCTTAAAATTTGTGGGAAAAGAAAGTATCACCTATGGATGGCAAGCTACCTGTGATCGATACAAACAGAAATATACCTCCCCTGAACTTATGGGAAAACTCGCCTTCGACATTATTGAATTAAAAATAAGTGGAAATCAAGCCTTCATGATAGGAAAATGGGATTTAAAACGTATCCCTCCACTTGAAAACGTTGGTGGTCATTTCACTTTATATTGGGAAAAAATAAATAATCAATGGGTGATCAAAACAGATCATACAAGTTAATAAAATAGACCTCCCCATTCACTACATTTCAAAACTAGCAACTTTTAACACATCCCTGCATAAATCTCGACATGGACTTACAACTAAACCTTACGACCACTCTTCTAATTATTACTGTAACGAGTCTCGTTTCCATTGTAGCTTTTCAAAAAAGAGAAATATTTGAAAAATGGCTCTACAATCCGTTTATGGTCGTAAAATATGGACAGTATTACCGAATATTCACACATGCACTTTTACACGGCGGTTGGATGCATTTATTTTTCAACATGTATGTTTTGTACATGTTTAATCAAGATCATGTATATGTAAATTACCAATCATATGGAGTTGAATCATCTTTTGAACAAGCTTTCGGTAATTGGCATTATGCGTTATATCTGGGGCTTTATTTAGGCGCTATTGTAGCCGCATCAGTACCTGGAATGATCAAGCATCGAAACAACATAGGATATCGCTCCATTGGTGCGTCTGGTGGAGTCTCAGCAATAGTATTTGCGTTCATCCTATTTCACCCAACACATGAACTGGGTCTTCTGTTTATTCCTTTTGGAGTCCCAGCCTTTATATTTGGCCCGTTATATCTAATTTTAGAATCGGTAATGAATCGAAGAGGTGGTACAGGGATCGCTCACGATGCACATATTTGGGGTGGAGTATTCGGGTTTGTATTTCCGATTCTGTTAAAACCGCAATTATTCTTTGACTTCATTGAAATTGTGCAAGCCTATCTTCTTGATAAGTTTTAGATTGCTACCTTATTTATTTCTTAAGGTAAGATCAGATTCATACCATTTAATATAATATCCCTTTTAACCAAACTGGTGGAGCAATTTAAAAACAGGAAGTATCCGCAGCGAACGAATGTGATATCGTAACGATGCTAAAATGCAGTATTATTCGAAATGGAAAAACAATGTAACCGTGTGCGATGATAATCGCTGAAGACTATTAGCAAATACATTATCATCCGGCACCAACAGGTTAGGCAGACCATGTGAAAAACGAATTTCCGGTGAGAACTTAAACATTGGATAGTAAATATCAAATCCAATTCCATATTCAATTGCTAAATCCGCTGGTTTCACTCGTAAAATAGTTTCTCTATTCAGTTTTCGCTTGTTGTTTATCTCAATGCCAGGTTTAACACCTCCTACCACATACACTCGAAAGTTTTTGTGTCGCATAGATTTATATTTCAATAAAATCGGCATTTCAATGATTGTCGATTCCAATTGTCTGAGTGGCTTTTCGAGTACCTCATTAAAAGTGCCTTCCCGAAAAGAATAAAGTACGTCTCGATTGTAAAAACCTACATTTGGAAGTGCTCTAATATCGAGCACATCATTGATATGGTAGTTCACTACAAACCCTAAGGTAAAACTAGTTGTACCTAACGGAGTTACAGCTAAAAGTGAATCATTGTTATTGATGAAGTAGTCCGAATGAATGATATCATAACGGCTATTATTTAAGCCAATGGAAAATCCATAGTGTAACTTTCGCTCATCATAATCAGACATATTCTTCGAAGAATAGGCATGAATATTCTGGGCTATGGATTTATTTCCCATAGCAAAAGCACAGATGATTAATCCTATACGTAAATAAAAATTTATTTTGTTGCTCTGTAAATAGAACATATTCCAAATGTCAGCGGGATGCATTTTGCGTTGGTAAAACCAGTTTCCTTTAATATGGTTACAAATTTTTCTCCGTAAGGAAATGCTTCAACAGATTCAGGAAGATATGTATAAGCAGAATTATCTTTTGAAATTAATTTTCCAAAAACAGGTAAAATATATTTAAAGTAAAAATTGTATAACTGTTTAAACGGAAAACTAGTTGGCTTTGAAAATTCCAAAACGATCAATTCACCTCCCGGTTTCAAAACACGTTTCATACTTTCTAATCCTTTCCTTAAATTTTCGAAGTTCCTTACACCAAATGCAACGGTCATACCATCAAAAAAATTGTCTTCGAAACGTAAATTTTCTGAATCTCCTAGTTCAAGCTCAATATGATTTTCAAGATTCTTTTTGGCAATTTTCTTTTTACCAACCTCAAGCATTCCAATTGAGATGTCCACTCCAATCACTTTTTCAGGATTAATATCCATCGCTTGGATGGCAAAATCACCTGTTCCTGTAGCTACATCCAGAATAACCTTTGGATTGTTCTCCCCCAACATCTTAATGGCTTTCTTTCTCCAATGGATATCAATACCAAGACTAAGAAAATGGTTCAAAAAATCATAATTGCCAGAAATGTTATCAAACATTCTGGCAACCTGAACTTTTTTAGGATCTTTTAAATCCTTATAAGGTAATACTTTTTCAGCACTCATATCATCGCTGCTTTTGTAGTTTTTAGGTCTTCCCTGGGTTTCTTAAAACGATCTTAGTTATATTATTATTAACCAGATCGTTTCCTTCATCCTAAAAGGGAATACTCCTACTTACTACTTTTTCTTCTCGATTAATTTAAACTCTGTTCGACGGTTTTTTGCTCTTCCAGTCTCACTGTCTTTCCCATTGGATTCATTCTTAGCAATCGGCTGATCTTCACCAAAGTGACGCATCTCCAATCTACTATCATCCACACCGTTCCGAACCAAATACTCATAAGCTACCTTAGCTCTTCGTTTCGAAAGTTTTATGTTGTAAGCATTCGTTCCTTTACTATCTGTATGTCCATTTACAGAAATTCTTAATTCTGGATCTGGGTATGCTTTCATGATTTTAATGATATTATTCAAGCGCTTAATTGACTCTGCCGTTAGATTGGATCGATCAAACTCAAAGTTAATATCTTTAAAGGTGAAGATTTCTGTCCCCGGTTGAGTACCACTTGAATCCCCTCCATTTGAAGTATCAATTACTGGAACCGGTACTTTCACAAAAAACTCTTTATAAACGGTAGTCCCTTCCTTATCTGCAAGAGGAATATCCATCTTTTCGTTCGCTAGTTCATTGGTATCCAACATCACCACTACTCGATATGAGCGCGAAGAAAGTACATTCGTTGTATACGAAGAATCTTCTTTTGATTCATTAAGGCTAACAGTCCCTTTTGAAGTATCTTGTAAATGTTCAAACGTAACTACTACACCTGGAACTGGTCGTTTGGTAATTTCATCCAAAATACGCGCTTGTAAGTTCACATGTGGAATCGGAATTATTCGATATAAATCTTTTTCTCCATAGCTATCTAATCTAAAAGAAGAAAGATAAGCCGTTTTACCATCCATTTCTTGATAGTAATAAATATCATTATCAGGCGAATTGATTGGCATCCCCATATTTACTGGCTTCCCCCATTTTTTAGCACCTTCGTCCCAATCACTTTTAAAAATATCATATCCACCCATGCTATTAAATCCACGAGAAGAAAAATACAATGTCTTTCCATCTTTACTCAAAAAAGGAGAATCTTCATCTGAACCAGTATCTAATTCGTCAATACGTTTTTTAGCACCCCATTTCCCATCTGATCCTTTTATTGAAAAGAATAAATCTAAGTTTCCATCTCTTGACCAATCATCTGAAGAAAAATACATCGTATTCCCATCGGCAGTTACATGAGCATCACTTTCAAAATCTCCAGTATTGATATCATCCAATCGATAAGGTGGAGTCCATTTTCCATTTTGCTTTTCAGAGATGTAAAAATCTCCTCCCTTGGTAAACTTGTACATCAAAAGCTTCGTTTCGTTATCTATTAACTGAATACTTGCTTCATGCCCCGTTGTATTTAAATAGTTTCCAATGGAATATGGTTTCTGCCATTCTCCATCTTTTTTCTCAGACACAAAAATATCTTCAAAGTAATCTCCATCCGGTGCTTCTTTATGACCTGTAGTATTTACTCTTCTAGATGTAAAAATCAATGTGTTTCCATCATTTGAAATTAATGGACTATGCTCAGAATAGATCGTATTGACCACATCTCCTAAGTTTTGCATCAAAAAGTTTTTAGGGTCCTTCTGGAACTCCATTGCATTTCTACATTGCTGAATGTATAATTCCACATCCTGACGACGACTATCTTTGTTTCGAAGTGTCTTTTCATAAATTTGAAAATGCACAATAGCATCTTCGAATTCATAATCCAAATGATCCGCTCTTCCCAACCAGAACTGAAGATGTCTACTTGCAGTAGGAGCATCATTCTCCACTTCTTTTAACAACTTCAAGGCTTCTACCTTACGATAAGAATTAAGGTAGCATACTGCTTTCTTGTACTTGAATTCATTATTTGAAGGTTCGCTAGTGCAAATTTCCTCAAACAAAGGAACAGCGTCTCGATAAAATTCTTTATTAAAAAGTTTATTTGCTTTCTTAACTTTAGCTTTTGAAGCTTGTCCAAACCCATAGGTGGCTATCAATAAAATAGGGATTATTAATATAAGCTTTATGTTAGATTTGATTTTCATAATGTGTTTCTGAGATATATTACTTTATAGATGTCCTCTTCGTATATCTTGTTTGCGGCACAAAAGTAACCCAAAGAAATGGGAAATACACTATTTTGCGACAATTTTAAACTCCGTTCTTCGGTTTAATTCGCGCCCTTCATCTTCATCATCATTCGTTGCAATTGGCTTGGTTTCACCGAACCCTTTATACACCATTCTTGCACTACTTACACCCCTCCTTATCAAGAACTTAACCACAATGGAAGCCCTCCTATCAGACAACTTTTGATTGTACGCATTTTCACCTTTATTATCGGTATGTCCACGCACCTGAATTTTGGCGCTTGGATACCCTTTCATAAATCTTTCTAATAATCGTAATTCTACAATGGATTCTCTCCGAATTACGGATTGGTCAAAGTCGAAATAAATATTTTTCAGCACTTTGATATCATTCACATTTGGTGATCCTAAGAATAAATCCTGAACCACAGTTTGAGTCATTTTACTAACTCCAGGCACCGGAACTCTTTCCGATGTAAACATATATCCTTCCGCTTCTCCATGAATCACGTAAAGCCGTTTATTACTTTGCTTAAATCGATGTTCATATGTTCCATCCGCTCCTACCGTAATACGCTCTATCAATCGATCATCACTTGCATCATGAATTTCTACCGTCGCTCCTGCGATTGGCTCATTACTTATGACATCTCTAACACGCCCTTTTAAAAGCACGTCTGAAATCACTTCATCACCACCCGTACTTACAACCGAACATTGTCCTTTGGTATCCCCATGCGCCTGATGTTCCGGCCATTCGGATTCCTTTATGTACATGCTTTCACCATTGTGGCAAATTACAATACGATTATTTCCTCCTTCATTCCCCACACCTCCTTGAGTTCCATTTGTTCCGTCAATATTCGTTCTTCTAGATCCATTATCAGTTCCTCCTTGACAATTACCTTTAACATCTCCATGTGCCATATGCTCTCCCCACTCTGATAACATAATTTGTATGTTTTCACCATTATGACATATGACAATTTCACGATCTTCAGCACAAGTACCTTGAAACGCCCCTTGATCTTGGAAAACAGGCCACTCCGACTCCTTAATTGTCATGTCTTCGCCCGATAAGCAAATTTTAATGTCTTTTTCACAGGAACCTTTTACTGCTCCACGATCGCGCCATTCCTCCCACCAAACTTTATCAATTTTTTTCTCTTTTCCCTGATAACAAATCGTCATAAATTCATACGGTGGATCCATGTCAATTTCGTATAAATCTTTTTCTCCCTTACCTCCATCTTTAAATGAAGAATAATACCCTGTTTTACCATCTCCAGGTAAAATAAAAGCATAATCGTCATCTGCAGTGTTAATCGGATAACCTATATTTTCAGGATCCGACCATTCATCCGTTTTTTCGTTGTACTTGGTCTTAAATATATCAAAACCTCCCATCCCTTTATGCCCACGCGAACTAAAGTATAATGTCCCATCTGCATCCAAAAATGGCGTATCTTCCTGTGCTTCCGTATTAATTTTCTTACCTAGGTTTTTTGGTTTCCCCCACTTTCCTTTGTCATTGATTTTCACCATCCACAAATCCAAGTTTTGCACATCTCCAACTCCTCCTTTTCGATTACTTGAAAAGATATACATATCTCCTTCTACGGAGGACGTCAAGTGATTTTCAAATGCTCCTGTATTTACTTCCTTGATTGGCACCGGTTTGGTCCAAGAGTTATCGTTGTTTCGATAACTTTTAAAAATATCTCCGTTTCCTGCATCTCTATAAATAAATAGCTCATTTCCATCAGAAGAAATACTAATTACCGCATCATGCGACTCCGTATTAATCGGTGCTCCAATGTTTTTTGCTCTGTTCCATCTATTTTTTTCTTCATTCCAAGTGGAGTAATAAACATCTTCAAAATGAAATAAATCCTTAAATACCAAGCCTCCGGTTGAATTTGAACGACGTGAGGTAAACATTAAAAGTTTACCATCCCCAGAGATGGCTGGAGTATAATCAGGAAAGGCCTTATTAATCTTCCCCCCCATATTTTTAATTTTCACATGGACGTGATTATCAATAAATTCATTTCCATTGGCACATTCATAGAGTTTACGCTCAATATCCTCTAATTCAAATTCTCTTTGTTCTTTAGAAATTTTACGGTCTTCAAAATCCTGCTCTACCTTCTTTTTGTACTTTTTATAATAGATGATTGCATTATCAAAATCATGTTTAAAATGCTGACATTCTGCAATATAATACAGCAGTTTGGGATCGTATTCATGATCTAATTCGTAGGCTTTTTGAAAATACTTTAAACCTCTTGGCTTATGAATCGTCTCGAGATAACAAATCCCAGCCATAAAGTTAGCACGCACATTTCCTGGGTCAGATTCGTACGCCAACAAGTATACTTCTAAAGCATTTCTTTTCGCTCCAAAATTATACTGAATGTCCCCATTTTTGACATAATCCTCCGCGGCTTTCTTAGGATCAATTGGTTTTTTAGGTGCTTCATCCAATCCACCTTCCTCTCCATCAATAATAAGGTCATCTCCACCACCACCGTCAATGATTAAATCATCGCCTCCCCCATCAATGATGAGATCGTCGCCAGCACCATCAATAATTAACTCTTCTCCTTCAACCTGAGCAACAAGAAGACTGCAGCTAAATAACATTAGCACTGTAAAAATTAATCTAACAGTTTGCTTAAAATACGTATATTTTGAAATTTTCACCAATGCAAATACTATCTCTCACTCAAGGTAAAACTATGAAATTAATTGTAGTTTTCTAATAAAAAAATATTTTATTCTAATCCTAAGCGCAATTAAAAGCTTATTATAGGTTTACGTATTATATTATTTTTAGTTACTGTTCTACGATTTGAATTTCAATTCTTCTATTCGTTTGTCTTCCAAAAAAAGTTTCATTTGTGGTAATTGGTTTATCCATTCCGTACCCTTTGCTCGTAAAACGAGATTCATCAATTCCATCGTTCACTAAGTAATCCACTACAGCTTGCGCGCGCCATTGGGATAGCATTTTATTATACTCTTCCTGCCCCATATTGTCTGTATGACCTGATATCTCAACTTTAAATGTTGGAAACTGCTTCATCACCTTTGCAAATCGTTGCAATTCTGGATACGATTCTTCTTTTAACGTGGCGCGATCAAAGTCAAAATAAATTCGCTCCAACACGGCTGTTGCACCAACGGTTAAATGCTTCAAAGAAACATCTTCTTGATATTCTTCGTGGTCGTGATTTACATTTTCAGGAAGATGAACGTAATCATATGAATACATATACTTTCCTTTTTCAATAGAAATAGCATATGTTTTACCAGAGGACACTAAAAGTGAGTATTCTCCTGAAACCGAATCTGACATGGTCTCCGTAATAACTTCCCCTGTTATACTATCCATAACAGAAACCCTTCCATGAATAGGCTCCTTGGTTTCTACATCTGTCATAAATCCATGTATAATCGTTATTTCATGTCGAGTAGATTCTACTGCTTGCGGTTTATCAATGGTCAAATCATGAATTTGAAGATACACTTGTCGATTGTTTCCTTTGATTACTCGATCTCCTTGTTGCATTTCAATTTTATAAATATCCTTTCCTCCATAGGTCGTGCTTTTATAGGATGAATAATATCCGATATTACCTGATCCGGGTAAGATAAAATACATATCATCGTCCGCAGAATTAATTGGATATCCAATATTTTCCGGATGAGACCACTTTCCATTTTTCTCATTTTTAAATGACTTAAAAATGTCAAACCCACCAATCCCTTTGTGTCCTCTTGAACTAAAATATAAGTCTCCATTCTTATCTAAAAACGGACTGTCTTCATCATATGCTGAGTTGACGCTACTTCCTAAATTAATAGGTTCACTCCATTTACCTTTTTTATCTCGCGTTATCAAATACAAATCCAACCCTCCAAATCCTCCTTTTCGATTACTTGAAAAAACAAAATAGGATTCATCAGCTGATTCCGTAATATGATTTTCTACGTCCTTGGTATTAATTGCCTTCAACGGAACTGGCTCACTCCATTCACCTTTAAAATTCTGTTTACTTTCGTAAATATCTCCTCCCCCTTTATCTTTGTAAATAAATAATTCATCCCCCTTCGGTGATATACTAATAACTGCATCATGAGAAACCGTATTTATTGTTAAACCTATATTTTCGGACTTCATCCAGTGCCCATCTTTATTCTTTTTTGAAATATAAATATCTTCATAATGCAGTTTATCGGCGTGAAGTAAATTCCCTGTTGATCCATGTCTTCTGGATGTATAGATCATCACATTTTCACTCGATGTTACGGCTGGAGTATAATCAGGATATTCCGAATTAATATTTTCTCCTAAATCGATAATTTGAACATCGATAGGCTTCTTCAACAATTCAACGCCATTGTGTGACTCTTCAATTTTACGTTTCAGCCTATGTACCTTCTCTTCATACTCATGTTTTTTAACTACTTTTTTCTTTAGCTGTTTCTTCAGTTTTGACTTGTACATTTTATAGTACTCAATGGCTTCTTCAAACTGATGCCCGTAATGATAACTTTCTGCGATGTAATAAAGAATTTCAGGGTCGTAATTGTTGTCAGCTTCATACGCTTTAAGTAAATACTCCAACCCACCTCGCTTATGCATCAATTCCAAATGGCACACTCCATACATGAAATTAGCTCGAATATTATTGGAGTCTCTTTTCAATGCTTCACTGTACAGTGACATCGCATCAGGCTTATCGCCAAACTCATACATTTGATCAGCCCGCTTTATTAAATTTTCGATCGATTGGCTAGATTTAATCTCATCTTGAGATTGCGAAAAAGTAGATGTAGTGGTGAAAACGGTAAGACATACCATGCCTACCACGTACCGAAGGTATAAGCGTTTCATCGTAGTTAATATTTATATTAATAGAGATTAATCGAATCCAAAAACTCAACTGTCCTCAATAAAACAATTCCGTATCTAATATACCGAATTTTTGAGTTGTTAAGCTACAATGAAGATAAAACAAAAAAAACGAGGACTTCCGTCCTCGTTTTTTGTTTTCATATAATATTATTTTTCTTTCAATATTGAAAGACTTCGGAAAGACTAGTTCCCAATAATTTCAAATTCAGTTCTACGATTTTGCTGTCTTCCTTCATCCGTATCATTGGTGTCAATCGGACGTTCCTCTCCGTATCCAGCAAACTGCAATCTACCTGTTGCGATTCCTTTACCAATCAAATGATCTACAACCGTTTTAGCACGTCGTTCTGAAAGTTTCTTATTGTATTCATCCGAACCTTTACTATCTGTATGTCCTGAAATCTCAATCTTAAGATTTGGAAGATCATTCAATAGTTTGGTCAATCGCTCTAATTCAGCTGTTGACTCTGGACGTAATGTTGCTCTGTCGAAATCAAAAAAGATGTTTCGAAGAATAATTTTGGTACCAATAGCTACTTTCTTCAATTCTACATCTTTTGTAACTTCTTGGTAATCTTCACTTGATGGAATATCAAAGTTCTCAGAATGGAACATATAATCAGGATGCTGTACTGCAATACCATAATTCTTACCAGATGGAAGAATAACCAAGTAATTACCTGTTGCTTCATTAGAATGCATTTCTGAGATTACCTGATTCTTTTCATTATCCACAATCAAGATCTTTGCTCCGAGTGGCTTCTCGGTTAATGCATCTGTAATTGTCCCTTTTAACATCGTAATAGGGTTAACTACTTTTTTAGGTTCATCTTTCTTCGGAGGTTCTGGTTCTGGCCACTTAACCACATATATATCTTTCTCACCTCTGGTATCGGCTTTTGCTGAAGCATAATATCCAAATTTCTTATCAGCCGAGATTACAAAATAGATATCATCATCTGCTGTGTTAATTGGGTATCCAATATTCGCAGGTTTAGTCCATTTCCCATTTTCATCCATATGCGATTCAAAAATATCATATCCTCCCATCGTCTGATGTCCTTGAGAACTGAAGTAAAGGGATTTACCATCTGCATGGATAAATGGAGCATCTTCTTTATATTGTGTATTAATTTCCGGTCCTAAGTTTATCGCTTCTCCCCATGCTCCGTTTGATTTCTTCTTACTCATGTAAATATCAAAATCTCCTGATCCACCTGGACGATTAGACGAGAAATACAATGTTTGCTCATCTGCTGTCATAGACACATGCAGCTCTGCGTATTTTGTATTAATAGTTTTACCAAGTTGCTTTGGCTTAGACCACTCTTTTCCTTTCAATTCAGAAATATAGATATCTCCATTTCCACTTGATTTATATATAAACAGCTTACTTCCATCTGGTGAAAGTGCAATGTTTGCATCATGCTCTTCACTGTTTACAGGAGTTCCCATATTTCTTGGCTTCCCCCATTTGTCCCCATTTCGATCTGAAATGTATATATCCTCGTGTTTAAAGGTTTCATTTCCATTCTCATCAATGGCAAATTCACCGATATTTCCATCTCTTCTGGAAGTATACACCATAATGGATCTATCCGCCGTAATAACCGGTACAAAATCAGGAAAAGGTCCATTTATGTTTCCTCCAACATTTTCAATCTTTACATCAACAGGGCTCTTAACGAGTTCAATACCATTGTTACATTCAGCAATGTGTTTTTTCACCTCCATTATTTTATCTGCATCCTTTTTTTCATGCAGAAGGCCTAACTCCAAATTATAATATTCAATGGCTTCTTCAAACTTATGATTGATCTGTTTTGCATACCCTAAATCTCTTCTTATCTCCGGATCATAATCTCTATTATACGTATAGGCTAAATTCAAATACTCTTCCGCCTTATGATTAAATGTGGTATTCAAATAACAATGCCCTAATTTAAAATTAGCCTCTATATTTGTTTTATCCACCTTTAAAACTTCCTTGTATAAGGGAATTGCATGTCTGTAATCCTGATCCTCATACATTTCATTCGCTTGTTTCAACGTCTTTTTTATTTTTTGCCCAAAGGCAAACGTCATTACCAACGTCAATAATATAGATGTTAAAATTCCTCTTCTCATAGCTTTGGGTTATTTTCGTTAAAAGTATTCGGTTATTAATATGGATAGAAAGTTAATACTATGGCTGCTTCTTCCTCAAAGTCAATCCATGCTTTATTTCGTACATATTAATTGAATTCAGGTTACTATCTGCCTTAGATTAGTTTGCTAATACCTTGAATTCTATACGTCTGTTCTTTTGATTGTTTACAGGGTTATCACTTGGCCCTACAGGTACGGTCTCCCCATATGCCTTATCAATCATACGATCTCTTGCAATTCCCTTGCCAACTAAATAGTCAAGCACTGATTTTGCTCTTCTTCCAGAAAGGTCCATGTTATAATCATTATTTCCCCAAGCATCCGTATGTGCTCCAATCTCTACCTTAAGTGTTGGATACTTTGTCAAAATCTCGTTGATCTTTTCAAGTTCTACTTTTGATGAGGCTCTTAATGACGCTTTATCGAAATCAAAATAAATATTATTAAATACAAATTTTGTCCCTGGTTTTGGCTTTTCAATTTCTTTAATTACTTCTTTCTTAACGGTATCCAATGATACTACAACATCGTCCTCTCCTTTTTCAAGATAGATGGTAATGGTTTCTTCGTAGTATCCTTTTACTTCCGGAATAGAAATTGAATCATAGGATGCTAAATATCCATTTGTACCTGTTAACAATGCAAACTTAGCCTTTTGAGGAACAATTGCGGTAAATCTTCCTTCTGCACTTGAAGTGTAAAACCCTGCCATTTTTCCAGTAGCAATATCCGTCACCTTAATATTGGCGATCAACGGTAGATTCGTTTCTTTATCAAGTACTTTTCCTTTTAATACAGCGAACGTTGAACCATCCTGAGGCACATTTACTACGTAAATATCTTTTTCCCCATAACTATCTTCTCTTAGCGAAGAAAAATATCCTCGTTTACCATCTGCTGACCAAACAAAGTAGATATCGTCTCCTGCCGTATTAATTGGATATCCCATATTAATAGGTTCAGACCAAGTTTCGTCTTGCTCATTATAGATCGATCTGAAAATATCATATCCACCCATTGTTTTATGTCCTCTAGAACTGAAATAAAGTGTACGTCCATCACTATGAATAAATGGTGCGTCTTCATCGTACTCCGTATTAATTTCTTTTATAGGTTTCGGTGCAGCCCATTCTCCACTAGGCAAACGCTTTGCCCAATAAATATCCAAACCTCCTTTTCCTCCTTGTCTATTACTTGAAAAGAATAAAGTGTTTTCATCCGACGTAATACTTGCACTTGGCTCTCTACCACGAGAGTTAATTCCGTCTTGCATTTTAACGGGTTCGGACCACATTTCTCCATCCCAATCACTTACAAATAAATCTCCTCCTAATAAGCCATTTGTTGCACGTTCATGCGAACGATAGATAAATAACTTTTGTCCATCCGGAGATAATCCTACACTGGCATCATGCCCTGGTGTATTAATCGGTGGTCCCATGTTTTTAGGAGTACTCCACTTTCCATTAACTTTTTTAGATATATATACATCCTCAAAAAACAATCCGTCATTATCATCTATCAATCCACCTACTACTCCTTCTCTTCTTGAAGTAAAGATCAATGTTGTTTCATCCGCAGAAACTACGGGTACGAAATCTGGGAAATCAGTATTTATTACTTCACCTACATTTACAATTTCCATATCTATTGGATTGGCAACCAATGTTTTGGCGTAATGACAGCTTTCCAAGTTTTTAGTAAGGTGCTTCTTATATGCATCTACATCTTCTACTTCCTCCGGAATCCGATTCAATGCTTTGTTATAAAACCGAATGGCCTTATCAAAGCTATGCACCAAATGATAACAAATCGCCAAATCACGATAAATATCGACTGGCGCTCCTCCTAAAGTAAGTGTTTTTTCGAAGTAAGGTACGGCACTGGTTTTGTGCTCCGAATGCATATAGCACTTTCCTATCGCATAGTTGACGGCGCCATCATTTGGCATCAAACTATCAAGTTTTAAATAGATTGGCAGTGCGTGATGATACTCTTCTATACGAAGATATTCTCCAGCCAAATTTTGCATTTTTTTAATATTCTGCCCTTGAACAGAAATCAAAAGAAACATCAACAGGGTTAAAAACAACCCTTTTTTTCCAATAATTTTCATAAACTTATACAACAATCCTAGGTGACAAATCTACCATAAATATTACATAAACAAGAATAATTTGCAGAAATCTACCTTCACAGCTTGTTTTTTACTGTTTAGCAATGATATCATAGGACTAAAAGCGAAAATTAAAGTGACTAATGAAATTTAAAAACCTTTAATAGGTACTGGAAACAAAGTAAATAAATTCCTAATTATTCCTGTATTCAGATCAGAAATGCACATAGCTTCTCCTTGATATTCAACCGATCCAATTTTCTTTTTCGATTAAACCCCTTACGTTTTGCGAAGTCATTGGATTCCACCAAGATCGATTTACGTTGATGGAAGACAACTACTGAATACTATAGATTTAATACTGTCAATTATGAATCCATCAATCATTAGGATCTGATTTAAATCACATTCATGATGCGCTCTTCTCTAAAGTATATGAACTAAGAATTGTAAGATATAATTAGATCGTTTAGCAACGTCTAATTCATACTAATCAATAATTACAAATTCAACTCTTCGATTTTTCTGTTTATCTTCTGGAGTTAGGTTTTTAACAAGAGGCTTTCGAGCACCAAACCCTTCGACTTTCATTCGTTTCTTTTTAATTCCTTTTTCAATTAAAATAGTGCGTATTCTTGTGGCTCTATCCAATGAAAGCTTATTGTTTGAAATGGATGTCCCGGAATTGTCCGTATGACCTTCTATTCTGATCTTGATTCCAGGGTTTTTTAACAATATTTCTCCCAATTTATCCACCACTGGTAGCGAAGATTCAAGCAACGTATCTGTGCTGATAACAAAAAACAGTCGGTCCATTTTTAATTTTGTTCCAACCTTGAGTTCCTGCATAAGAATGTCGTTTTTAAAATTAGTCTCTGCATTTTCTACTTTTACTGAAAAGGCCTCATGATATTCATGATATTTAGGTACAAGAACGTTAAAAACATAATTTTTCCCTTTCATCAAATTTAAGGAATAGGAACCATCCGCTGAAGTTCGAACTCTCTTATGAAAAAAACCATTATCATTATCCGTAACATCAATTTCTACATCGATTGGATCCTTCATTTTTTCACTAAAAACATTACCTGAAACCACAATCGACGAATCTACTTTAGTTCCCTTTGCTTCTTGCTGCTTTGCCTCTTCTACTCTAAATATATCACTACATTCGGCGCCTCTCGTACTTGAAAAATATCCAACACCTTTGGAATCCAACGTGAAATAGGCATCAAAGGCATCTGAGTTTACCGGTTTACCCAAATTCTCAGGGATCGTCCATCGAGTCCAAGAATCATCTAAACGCTTAGTTCGAAATATGTCTGCATCGCCTTCCCCACCTCTTCCATTGGTTGAAAAATACAAGGTTACTCCATCATCCGCCATAAATGGAGAAATTTCAAATCCGGAAGAATTAATGGTTCCTCCTAAATTTATTGGCTTTTGCCATTTTCCTTCCTTTTTCAAACTTACATACAAATCTTCTCCTCCTTTGGTGTCCGGACCAGTCATTGAAATAAGAATCACGTCCTCACTTGGTTTCACAAAAAAACCATACGTCTCTCCTTCCTTGAACTCAAGACCTTCAATTTCAACTGCAACCGGATCTGACCAGTTATCTCCTGAAATCTTTGATACAGATAAACCAAGGGTATTGGTTTCTTTTCCATAATGATTGAGCAAATACGCTCTAGATCTATCGGCAGCCATACCTACGATTGCATTATGGTCCTCATTATTTACTGAAAACGAACTAATACCAGGCGTCCAATGGCCACTTTTATTTTCCGACATCCAAATATTGAGACTTTTACCATTCAGCTTGAGCCTAGAATAAAAAAGTCTTCCATTATGAAAAATAGGCATAACCTCATCACCATCATCTGAATTAACCTCCAAAGGTAATTTAACTGGTTCAGCATATTTCACATTTTGTGCTTCAACCAACATCACACCAGAAATTAACCCTACTACCAGCAATATTTTTTTTTCCAATCTCATTGTTTGTTTCTTTTCGGCAAGCAATACCCTATCAATTTATTTAAGCTTAGTCTCACCTAATATCCTACCAATAATATTGGTCTTTAGACCCTACGTTATCACCCAATGAAATCCCTAATACAATTTCATGGCCTCCTGATGTATATTGACTTATTCTGGAGTTTAAATCATACGAATAATTCAAATTAATATTATCTGCTACTTGCCCTCCCAGAAAAATGACCAAGGCATCCTGATTTCTAAAACCAAGTCCTCCCCAAAACTTATTTTCATTCGCCACTTTCACATCAAAATCAACTTTTGCCGATCCCACTCCCTGCAACTTAAACAAGGCACTTGTCATAACATACAAGTCGCCTTCAAGCATATATTTGAATCCCGCCATGACATTATGATTTAACTTCAATTTAGATTTATCAGTAAGATTGGAAGCGTAAATTTTATTTCCCAATAGTTGTCCCCCTGAATACCCTACATAAAAATTTTTAGAATAAAGTAAAAAACCAATGGACAAATCAACCGACAAGCGCTGATTGGTTGAAGTGCCCAACGTACCAAAAAACGGGTCTGCTTCCTCCCGAATTGTAAGTGCATTATAGTCTAATTTAAAACTCGAAATTCCAGCGGAAGCTCCTCCGGAAAATGTAAGATCATCAGATACTTCAAAGTGCATTGCATAAGAGACTCCAATAGCTGTTCTGCTCAAATAACCAAATTTATCAGAATAGGCATACCCACCTATTCCATGTTTATTACCCGTTTCTTCTGATTCGGATTTAATGATTTTTGCTTTACTGGTATTACTTAAATGCAATGGGGCTGAAATTGAACTTGTGGTATCCGTTTTTTGAATTCCTTGATGGCCAGCGACATAGAACGTGGTTGGTGATTGATCAAAACCAGTCCATTGCTTTCGAAAACCAACCCCCAATTCCAAATTTGTATTTACTCCACTAAACGCCGGATTTATCAAATTACTGGCCTTATAATACTGACTAACCTGAAAATTTTGTTGCGCAAAAACGGCTACCGTAAAAACTACTGCCCAAATACTTAGTATGATTCTTTTCATATTAATATTCTCTTATTATTAATTGTGGTCGTAGTTGTTTATTTAATTAATTCAATTGCACCTTTATAAACTTCGTTATTGCTTTCGATCGTAACAATATAATAATAGGTACCTGCTGAAACTTCTTTCCCAGTATCTCTAAATGTCCCATTCCATTGATTAGCCTCATAATCGGTTTGCCTCTCGTAGACAACAGTTCCCCAACGATTTATAATTTCTACAGTTGCACTTGGGAATCTGGAAATACCGTCTATCACCCATAAATCATTATAGCCATCTTGATTTGGCGTAAACGAAGTGTAAATGGTCAATTCTTTTTCAACATACACAATTACTTGTGCTGAATCCATACACCCTTCATCAGTAGAAACTACTACTTTAAATGTTGTCGTTACATCCGGAGATGCCGTTACCGTAGAAGTGTTTGATATATCTAATCCTACAGAAGGAGACCATTCAAAAACTGACCCCAAGGTAGATATCAACGTAATATCTTCCGATGTTCCTGGAATTATGGTGACTTCGGAATCTAATTGTATATCCGGCAAAGGATTCACCCTAACCAAGATCGAATCTGTATTTGAAGGACAACCAGTAGAATCGGTTGCAGTCATAGACAAAATATAATCTTCACTTGGAGAAATATCTACTGACTGAGCGGATTCATCCACTACTAAATCCGTGGTGGCATTCCAGTCCAAAGCATATGAGCCAGCCCCTCCAGTAATTGCATAGTTAAAAGTTAAGGTCTCATCGCGACAAACGGAAATATCATTCCCCAAATCCACTATAATTGGATTGGCTTCCGCAATTTGGAATACTACAGAATCACTGCATCCAGCCCCATCAATGGCAATGGCAACTATATTTCCTTCCAACATATTATTAGTAGGACTATTGCCAAATGTTGCTCCGTTGTCAAAAGAATAAGATATTGCTCCTGCTGCCCCCGTTGTAAACGTTAAGGTTGCTGATCCATTTCCAGAGAAAAAGCACGTTACAGCACTTGTACTTAGGGTATCCAATACTACGGCGGATGCTTGACCAACAAAAAATGATACAGAATCTATGCAACTATTCATATCTCTTACAAATACTTTATTTGATCCGGCATTTAATCCAGTTATCGTTGAACTGGCGGCAAAAGTAATCCCATCTGTCGAGTACTGATAAGTTGGAGTTCCACCGGTCCCTGCAAACACCGCGGATCCATCTGATCCTCCAAAACAGGTTGTTTCATTAATTGGTGATGGAGTCGGCAAGTCTAACATCACCGGTTGATCAATGGTTACATATATGGTTGTATCGCCTACTCCTGCATCCGTAATTTGAACTGAATAAGTTCCTGATGGCACGTCTGTTAATACACTATCATTTGTACCGACAATGGTCATTCCTGAATTACGCCATGTATATATTAAGGCGGGTGTACCTCCATTTGCTTCGACAATTGCTCCTCCATTTGTTCCTCCAAAACAACTCACATCCATAGAATCAATCATACGTGCATTGATGGAAGGAGATGGTCCAACGGCGGCAGGAACAAAGAAACTAATATTATCCACACATAATGGTGGGTCCATCGCACCTGCTAAGGTCGATGCATTGATCCAATTAAATTTTAATTCAATATTAGCTTTATTGTCAAAGGCATTACTAACAGCTAAAGCAGTCAAAGTATCACTAAACCAAGTATTTTGATTTCCTCCGCTATAATTTCCTCCAATAGGTCCAGGCATATCAATCCACGTACCTCCATTGATTCGGTATGCTACGTTTCCATAATCAATATTATCTTGTCCATCACACATCCAATCAAAGGATAAGTGCACATTGGTTTGTCCTGTCGTTACAAAGGATTTACTGATAGCTTCGGAATTGGATGAGTCGTTGGAAAGGTACACTGGCTCCCCTGCCGAACCAATATGCAAATAATTGTTCCCATTGTTTGGATCTGGAGTTAAATTCACCCCAAAGGCGGCATAGGTATAGTCATTATTGATCCAAAAACTGTTAGTTTGACCTATTGTTCCTAAAGCCCAACTTCCATTTGTTCCAGAGTCAAAATCTTCAAAATCAATTACAATTTGACTAAAACCGGAGAGGGGCAATGTCCAAACTGCAAGAATTAAAAGAGTCTTATACCTCATATTGTAACTTGTTGATAAATTACCAAGATACAATGTGGTTTTTTAATCTGTAAAAAACAAATTTTTCTATAGATACCAGTTTTAATTAAAACGAACGATTAAATCAAAAAAAAGCGGATTAAATTGGTTCGAGGCAGCATTATAAAAGATCAAAACGTACAAGCAAAAACTAAACCTTCGTAATTTTGGACATTAAGCCATTCCTTATTCAAAACTTCTTAAAAGCATCAATTTGACTAGAATCATTCAGGCAAACAACAGCATATAGTTTTTAAACAAGTCTTTAGGAAAAGCTCATTTCAAAGTAAATATTAATCCGTAAAATTGGACGTGCAACATTGTTTATGCCCAATGTCGAAGAATTGTAGATTTCAATTCTGGGTGTATATTGCCGGCCGCAATGATTTCTCGACCATAGACCATGTTGTCTTTACCAGAAAAATCGGTAACTATTCCTCCTGCTTCTTGCACAAGTAAAACACCGGCCGCAACATCCCAAGGATTAAGGTTATATTCAAAAAACCCTTCAAATCGTCCACATGCAACATAAGCTAAATCAATCGCCGCAGACCCCATCCTTCGCAATCCATGAGACGACTTCATCAAGTCTTCTAAAATTGCCAAATAATGGTTCATTTTTTTAAAGTTATTATAAGGAAATCCTGTTGCTAATAATGAATCGGCCAATGTATTCGTCTTTGAAACCGAAATTTGTTTTCCATTTAAAAAACTTCCATGTCCTTTTACTGCGTAGAAACACTCCTCTCTCCCTACGTCAAATATTAAACCTAATAAGATTTCCCCATTACTTTCCAGCGCAATGCTAATCGAATATATAGGTAATCCATGTACAAAATTGGTCGTTCCATCTAACGGATCAATAATCCATTTCAACGGTCGTCCATCATCGCTAAACGTTCCTTCTTCGGCTAAATACCCTGCTTCCGGAGTGATCTCACTTAATCCTGCAACCAACAAACGTTCTGCACTTTGATCGACTATGGATACTAAGTCATTAAATCCTTTTCGTTGAATTTTTGATTTATCGAATTTGGTGGCTTCAACCTTAATAAATGCTCCGACTTTTATAATTAACTCTATGGATTTTTGCAAAATATCCTGCAAAACTATGTTTTCTACTTTATCCATTTATTAACCAATTAGTACGAATTAAAATGTCTTAGATATATCATAAATGAAGAATACAGTGAATCAAGTTTGAATGAAAAAACGATGTATTCACCCTTAAAAAGTAATTTCAACTTTAATCCACAAAATCCAAGATCAATTGCGAAGGATTGGTTTTTTCTGAATCCAACAGATAGTGCTCCAAAAGCAATTCCTCCACTTCTTCTACCTTCTCGGACTTATTAAAATGAAGCGTAGCCAGCACATCTCCTTGCTCAACCCAATCTCCAATTTTCTTATGCAAGTAAATCCCTGCCGCTAGGTCAATTTCACTTTCCTTTGTTTCTCTTCCTGCACCCAAATACAGTGAAGCTTCTCCTACCTTTTCAGCATCCAAAGCGCTCACAAACCCGGCTGTTTTACTTTTCACATCCTTTTGATTTGCCGCCTGAGGTAAATAACTGTAGTCTTCCACTCCTCTTACGTCGCCTTCTTGATTGGTAATAAACTGTTTTAATTTATCTAATGCGGCACCACTTGCTACTGCTTCACGAATCATACGTTCCGCTTCCTCCTTAGTCGATGCTTTACCTCCCAATAAAATCATTTGACCCCCTAACGCCACGCATAATTCCATTAATTCTTCCGAACCTCTTCCTTTTAAGGTCTCAATCGCTTCAATTACCTCTAATGAATTACCAACAGCATTTCCTAAAGGCTGATCCATATTGGTCACATATGCAACCGTTTTTCGATCTAAGTTATTGCCTATTTCAACCATGGACGAGGCCAGTTTTTTCGCTTCTTCCAAGTCTTTCATAAACCCACCTGCTCCACATTTCACATCAAGCACAATTGCATCTGCTCCAGAAGCCAACTTTTTACTCATTATACTTCCGGAAATCAACGCAATGTTACCTACTGTGGCGGTTACATCTCTTAAAGCATATAATTTTTTATCTGCTGGAACCAAATTCGACGTTTGACCAGCTATAGCTATGCCTATTTCATTGACACTTTTAGTAAATTGCTCCTCATTTAATTCGTAATTAAACCCTTTAAAGGATTCCAACTTATCTAAAGTACCACCAGTATGGCCAAGGCCTCTACCGCTAATTTTGGCTACGGGCACCCCACATGCGGCAATCATTGGTCCAAGTGCTATGGATGTTTTATCTCCAACACCTCCAGTACTATGCTTATCTACTTTTATTCCTTGTATGGCCGAAAGATCTATTACATCTCCGGAATGCATCATCGAAAGGGTTAAATTAGACGTTTCTTCTGCACTCATACCATTGATATAAATGGCCATTAAAAATGCTGCCGCTTGATAATCTGGTATATTACCAACAGCATAATTTTGCACGAAAAAATCTATTTCTTCCTTGGAAAGGGACAGTTTATCCCGTTTGCGTTCTATTAAATCATATGCCCTCATGGCCAAGTCTTCTTCCTTTTGTGATCGTTAATTACCGTGTTGTTCCTTATTTCTATGTTTGCAATTCTTAGCTTGTTTATTAAAACCTCCGTTTCATCCATTTCTTAGAAGAGCATAATTGCCTTCAATAAATAAATTTCAAAGTATCCAATAAGTAGTTAAGAAATTTTAATTCCCAAGAGACAGACGTCATCAATTTGTTTGTCCGTTCCTTGCTGAAGCCATTCATCAAAGCGATTTGTCAATATGGTACGTTGGTCATCAATTGATCGGTCACTTACTTCTACAAGAAGTTCCTTCAACTGACGATAACCAAACTTTTTGTTTTTTGGTCCTCCAAATTGATCCGGATATCCATCTGAAAATAAATAAATCAAATCTCCTTTTTGAATTTCTATTTTATGGTTTTTAAATGGTGTTGGGTTTTTGGTATAACCAATCGGCTCTCTATCTCCTTTAATAGCTTCCAATTCTCCATCCCGAACTATAAACAGTGGATTATTTGCTCCAGCCCACTCCAATTCCATTTTAGAAAGATTTAATCGTATTAAGGAGATATCCATCCCGTCATTGCTTTCTCCAAAACGGCCTGTTTGAGACAATTCCTTTACCACTTTATCTCTAAGTAGATTTAAAATCTCAGCCGGCTCCAACATCTCCACAGTAGAGTTGATTTCGTTTAGGAAACTGGATCCAAGCATAGTCAAAAAACCACCTGGGACACCATGTCCAGTACAATCCGCTGCGGCCATATATAAATATTCCTCTTTTTCAAGCATCCAATAGAAATCCCCTCCTACAATATCTTTAGGTCTGTAGAAAATAAAATGTTCAGGGAATTTATATCGTGAATCAACCCTTAATAAGGCATCCTGAATACGCTTGGCATAGTTGATACTTGCTGTAATCTGTTCGTTTTTATTTTCAAGAATACTCTTTTGCTGCTCAATCTGTTCACTTTGTGATAGAATCTCCTCATTCTGTTGCAAAAGTTGATTTTGCGAACTTTCGAGATTGTCTACCATGTTATTAAACTGAACCGTCAAATCTGTAATTTCGTTGGAACCAATTACTTCTGCACGTTCAGATAAGTTTCCTTGCCCTACTAATTTAGCCTTGGCAGAAAGCTTAAGAATCGGCTTCACCAAACGCTTCACGTTCAAATACAATATTATAAACAATGCGGAGATCCCAGCAAAAAACAAGGCAAACTCACTGTACAATTCCTTTCTAAGTAATGTTTTATCCTCTTCTCGATCATATACAATTCGAACCATCAGATGTTCGTAAAGTTGATTATCTCCTCTTGGAACAACTTTATAATTGTATATAAATTTCTTTTCTACTTTATAATATGACGTATCAGAAGACTTGAAAAGGTCGTTAATCAACTTTTCTTCCGCCGAATCTATTTTCAATTCCGGATGATACAACGAATAAGGATGTCCCCCACTTGTAATAATATCCATGGATTTAATATTTTTTTGGGATGCGACGATGTCGTCCAATCCTTTTACCACAGAACTTTTTAGCAATTTTGACTCTTCTGAATAAACTCCAAACTCGATCAAGTATTCTCGGGAGGTGATGGCTTGATAAGCGTATTTCCTAAGTTTTTTAGTATTCGATTCAACACTAAATTCGTCAATATGTAAATCCCCCTCTTTAAATCGATTCTGTATAAACTGCTTATATTCAGGTCCAAAACTATAAAAATCCAATTTTAAATCCTTGTCGAACGACGTATTCACAACAATACCATTCGTATCTATTACATAAAAATCAGTAACCCCCAATTCTAGGTCATTGTTTTTTATGTACTCCTTTAAATTGATTTTAGATGGATCCACATTGTTCATTTCACAATAAGAAATGAAATTTTCAAGGCTCGTTTTCGATAATAAATCTAAATATCGATTGGTAAATTTAAGCGCGTTATCTCTCAAATCTAACATTACCTGAGACTCCTTATTTAGTAATTTCAGTTTCTCTTCGCGCTCAATCTCAAATATCTCCTTTAATTGCATGTAGCTAATAAGCGACACCAAAAAGAAAATAATCATTTCCGGAACGGAAACGGTGAAAAAAATCTGCCTAAATATGGATGTTTTGCGTTTCAATCTAATCTATGATTTACTCAAATATCATTAAATTCTACCAATAATTTCAGAAACCAAGCGAATAAACTTCGGTTTCGTTTTTTCGGCCATCTCCATAACTTCCGCATGTGTAGTTTGAACGATCATATCCGGAACGGCCATATCAGTGATACAGCAAATTCCCATCACATTCATTCCACTGTGTACAGCTACAATAACTTCAGGTACGGTAGACATTCCAATGGTATCCGAATTCCATCCCCGAATCATTCTTAATTCTGCTTTACTTACATAATTTGGTCCACTAACAGCTGTATGAACTCCAGAAGCCACTTGAATATCTAAATCCTTTGCAACCTCTTTTCCTAATGCTACCAAAGACGCATCATAGGCAGTAGACATATCCGGAAAACGCGCACCCAATTCGGAATGGTTTTCTCCAATAAGTGGATTATCTCCTGTGAAATTAATATGATCTTCTATGAACATTAACAATCCCGGATTAAAGTCCGGATTCAACCCTCCACTTGCATTCGTTACAATCAAGGTTTGAACGCCCAAAGCCTTCATTACCCGAACCGGAAACGTGATTTGCTGCTGCGAGTATCCTTCATAGAAATGAAATCTCCCTTGCATTGCTACGACCGTTTTGCCATTCAACTCGCCCACGACTAACCGTCCGGCATGGCCTTCTACTGTCGAAACTGGGAAATGCGGAATATCCTTATATTCAATTTTTACAGCATTGTTTAAGCTGTCTGCCATTTCACCCAATCCGGATCCTAATATCAATCCAAGTGAAGGTTGCATTGTTGTGCATCCTTTTATATACGCTAAAGCCTCTTCTATTTGAGTTACTAAATTCATATTATACATTCCTAACTATTTCTGTAACCAGTGCAATAAATTTCTCACGTGCCATCGTACTTGTTTCTATCACTTCACTATGACTCAAAGGTTGGTCAAGGATTCCTGCAGCCATATTTGTCACACATGAAATTCCTAAAACCTGAATCCCTGCATGTGCTGCAACCATCACTTCAGGCACTGTAGACATTCCAACTACATCTGCTCCTAAACTTCGTGCTACTCTTGTTTCAGCTGGGGTTTCATACGTTGGTCCCGTTGAAAATTGATATACCCCGTTTTGAACTTTAACACCCATTTTTTTAGCCGAAGTATTGGCCAATTCAATCATTGATGGCGTATAAGCAGAGGATGTATCTGGAAATCTCGGACCAAACTCTTCCAAGTTTGCACCAATTAATGGATTTACATTTCCAAAGTTTATATGGTCATTTATAACCATTAAATCTCCTGGAACAAATGATTCATTTACAGCTCCAGCAGCATTCGTCACTAAGAGCGTCTGTATTCCCAATAATAACATTACTCGCGTTGGAATTACCGTTTCTTGAATCGGGTATCCCTCGTAATAATGAAATCGTCCTTGCATGGCTATTACGCGCCTGCCTTCCAATTCCCCTAAAACAAGTCTTCCTTTATGACCTTGAACAGTCGATTGAAGAAACCCGGGTATATCCGTGTAAGAAATGTAAATAGGGTTTTCGATTTGTTCAGCCAAATCCCCTAGTCCTGACCCCAATATGAGTCCTATCTCAGGTTGAAAATCCTGTGAAGCCTCTTTGACGTAGTTAAATGCGTTGTATATCTTATCCTTTATACTCATATCATTGATAAGTACTTAAAAAGCTAAGTAACGAAAACAAAATCAGAATAAAAAAAAAGGCATTGCTATTTGGAATTGGAACGGCTTATTTTTATTTTTGACCAAACGGTCAGTCAAAAACAATAAAATGAGTCCAAGAACCCCTAAACAGTTTGAAGAATTAAGGGTGAAGAAACGCGAAATCATCCTGGATGCCGCATTACATATTTTCGCGGAACAAGGCTATCACTCCGCTTCTGTAAGCAAAATAGCTCTTGCAGCTAACATATCTAAAGGACTGATTTACAACTATTTCAAAAGCAAAGAAGAGATGCTATTCACCATAGTACACGAAATAGCTGATCAATTACTTGAACGTTTTTCCCTACCCAATGACACCCCCTCAGATTCGATCATTGAAAAATACATTGACAACAGTTTTGATCTTATTCTAGAAGACCCTGCAAAAGCGAAATTATTCTTCTCCATGTACATGCAACCACAAGTTATGACATTAGTTTCTGAAAAAATGATGGGACGCATTGTTCCGTTCATGGAAGTAATGGTCAAATACTTTGAAATCAAGGGATGCAAGGACCCTGTAAGCATGATGCGTTTTTTCTCTGCTGCAATTGATGGAGTCCAGATGCACATCATTTTGGACCCTAATTTTCCATTGGAACAAAGCCGAAATTATTTAAAACAACAATTCATCTATTCATTCACATAAATCATAGAATCTATGCGTTATAGCACTGCACTCCTCCTTTTATTCCTTTTGATTGGAAACCTCAGTAATATCCAAGCTCAAACGGCTAAAGAAATCATTAAAAAATCAGAGGACAAGCTTAGAGGGAATTCGTCTAAATCAGCAATGAAAATAACGACTATTCGTCCAAAATGGAACAGAGAAATGACCATGACCTCCTGGTCTCTTGGTACAAAAAAATCACTTATTGTCATTACTGGTCCTGCAAGAGAAAAAGGAAACTCCTTTTTGAAAAATGACAAAGAGGTTTGGAATTGGGTACCAGGAATAGAACGAACCATTAAACTCCCTCCGTCGATGATGTCTCAAAGCTGGATGGGGACAGATTTGACCAATGATGATCTGGTAAAGGAAACAGAGCGAGACAATGACTTCAATCAGAAAATTATTGGAACAGAGACCATAGACGGTCGTTTGTGTTGGAAAATTGAAATGATTCCTACAGAGGATGCAAATGTGGTTTGGGGAAAAATTATAAGTTGGATCGATCAAAAAGATTACCTCAATCTTAAAACAGAGTTTTATGACGAAGACAACTATTTGGTAAGCACGATGAATGCTTCAAAAATTAAAATGCTTGGTGGACAATTATTACCATCTATTATGGAAATCATTCCTGCAGACAAAGAAGGACATCGAACAAGACTGGAATATATCTTTTTAAATTTTAATGTGGAATTAACCGATCAGTTTTTTACACTCCAAAACATGAGAAAGATAAGCGCTATAACTAAACCGGCATCAAGTGATGGATGAATCGTTCAATTCAATATAACAATAAAAAGAAACAACTAATTCAATTCACAATTCCCATTAATGCCTGAACAAAAAGCACATTTGTAGATTATGTTATTTAAACTTGCTTGGAGAAATATTTGGAGAAATAAATGGCGCACATTTATCACAATAGCAATGGTTTTCTTCGGAGTTCTTTGCTCCTCCGTGATGATGAGTTTTAAAAATGGTGCGTATGTAAACATGATGAATTCCATGGTAGGCTCGTTTACAGGATACGCACAAGTTCATTTGAACGGCTATTGGGAAGAAAAATCATTAGACAATTCATTTGAATATACGGACAGTTTAAAAATTGCGTTGGATGGCTTTGACAAAATTGATGGGTATGCTCCGCGCATTGAAAGTTTTGCATTGGCCTCAGCGGAAATAAAAACGAAAGGGGTAATGGTAGTAGGTCTCGATCCCGAAAAGGAAAACTTAACCGAACAAATCTCCAAAGGACAGTTTTTAAATGCCAAGGATAGGGAAATTGTAATCGGTACTGGTTTAGCCAAATACCTTAAACTTGATGTAGGCGATACGTTAGTAATGATCGGACAGGGATATCACGGAGCAAGTGCTGCGGGCAAATACCGGATCAAAGGACTAATAAAATTTGGCTCTCCTGAAATTAGCAACCAGATCGTATTTCTACCTATCACCGAAGCTCAATATTATCTAAATGCCCCAAATCAACTTACAGCGATCATTCTAAGAATCAGCGATCGAAACGAGGCTAAAGCAATCTCGGACGAATTAGCTCTGGTAATAGGGAGCGACTATGAAGTGATGGATTGGAATGCCCTTGTTCCCGAATTGAAAAAGATGATTGACAACGATAAAGCGGAAGGATATGTCTTCATGTTTATTTTATATATGGTAATCTCCTTTGGTATGTTTGGTACTATTCTCATGATGCTCTCCGAGCGAATGCATGAATTTGGCGTACTGATCTCTATTGGAATGCGAAAAATGAAATTAGGACTTGTGGTTTGGATGGAGATCGTGGCACTTTCATTATTAGGAGCATTCTCGGGAACAATCGGCGCATTTCCCATTTGTGCATACTTCTTTTACCAGCCAATTGAATTAGGTTCAGAGATGAAGCAACAAATGGAGGAATATGGTATGGAAGCCGTAATTCAAACATCCATCGATCCTCAAATTTGGATTACTCAAGCGATGATTGTATTTATTTTAGGTTCATTACTTGCACTGTATGCCATTTTTAAAATTCGTCGAATCAATGAAATTGAAGCAATGAGAGGTTAGAAAGGATCTCCGACAGATAAATAACTTTTTAAAAACAGAATAATGTTTATTATTTCACTTATTAGATAATCTCAATGTCATGATCATATTACTTGCGTGGAGAAATATTTGGAGAAATCGCACCCGAAGCGTGGTCGTAATGTCCGCAATTGGAGTGGGATTATTAGCTGGCGTATTTGCCTCTAGTTTCACGAATGGATTAATCAAACAACGAATTGATAATGTTATTCAAAAGGAAATATCACACATTCAATTCCATCATAAAGATTTCCGGAAAGAAAACACATCTGTTTTTACGCTGAAAAATACAGCCTCTATTCTGGCTAAATTAAAAACCAACAAAGAAGTTAAAGCTACTACATCTAGAGTGATTTCTAATGTTATGATGGCTTCTGCACATCACACAAATGGAATTCGTGCAATAGGAATTGAACCGGAAGAGGAAAAAGCCCTAACAAATCTATATAAAGATTTAGTGGAAGGTGCATATTTTGAAGGAATGAAAAGAAACCCCATTTTAGTCAGTAAAAGAGTGGCGGAAAAATACAAATTAAAGTTACGATCAAAACTCATCCTTACCCTTCAAGATAATCAAAGTGAAATGGTATCCGGCAACTTTCGCGTAGTAGGCATTTTTGACTCGCACAATGGAATGTACGACAAGACCAATGTATTTGTGCGTAAATCAGATTTAACCAGCCTGATTGGACTAGAGAAGGATGAAACCCATGAAGTAGCAGTATTATTACACCACAATGAACCAGCAGAATCTCTTGCTAAAACATACCACGCCGAATACCCAGATTTAGAAGTCCTTCCTTGGATGGATCTGGGAGCAGGTATGCGGTATATGATCGAAATGATGGGATTAATGACATACATTCTGGTAGGAATTATTATGATTGCACTGGTATTTAGTATTATCAACACCATGTTAATGGCGGTACTTGATCGTACCAGAGAAATTGGAATGTTGATGGCCATTGGAATGGGGCGCGTTAAAATATTCACAATGATCGTATTGGAATCAATAATGCTCTCTTTCGTAGGAGGCCCTCTTGGGCTACTTGTATCTTGGCTACTTGTAACCTACTTTGGAAACATTGGGATTGATTTAGGAAGTGGAGGAGAATCATATGAGGAAGTGGGATTTTCATCAATCGTATACCCATATTTAAGCTTGGATATCTATTTCAACATTACCCTTATGGTTTTAATAATGGGGGTAATTGCCGCGCTCTATCCAGCTATTAAGGCTTTGCGACTCAACCCTGTAGAGGCGATTCGCAAAATTTAACATTACAATCGATAAGACAAGAGACATGGAACACATTATTGAAGTTAAAAACCTGAATAAAATTTATGACAACATCGCCGAACCGGTACATGCAGTCAACGACGTATCACTTACAATTGAAAAAGGAGAATTTTCTGCGGTAGTAGGTCCATCAGGTTCAGGAAAAACTACCTTACTAAATATTATCGGCGGATTGGATTCTGCCAACTCCGGCTCTGTAAAAGTAGAAGATCACGAAATCACATCTTTATCAAAATCCGAGTTGATCGATTTCCGCCTTGAAAATATTGGCTTTGTATTCCAATCATACAATTTAATTCCTGTGCTTACAGCACAAGAGAATGTAGAATTCATTATGCTACTTCAGGGAACTGAAAAGAGTAAGATGAATCAACGCACATTGGAATTGTTAGAGGCTGTTGGGTTGAAGGGAAAAGAAAATAATCGACCGTCTCAACTTTCTGGCGGCCAACAACAACGCGTTGCAGTAGCACGTGCGTTAGCGTCAAAGCCAACCTTTGTATTGGCAGATGAACCAACAGCAAACCTTGATTCCAAATCCACTGCAAACTTATTAGACATAATGTACAAACTAAACCAAGAAGAAGGAATCACTTTCATTTTTTCTACGCACGATCAACGTGTAATTGACCGCGCCAAACGCATCATCACCTTAGTTGATGGAAAAATAGAAAGTGACGTGAAAAAATAATTGAAATCAATAAAAGACAAAACAGAATGCTAGGCAATCGACTCCATAACATTATACGTTTCCGAAATACCCTGATTATTGCCACATTCATATTTATTGCTCAAATCGTTCGTGCCCAAACACCCCAAGATACAACTCAACAAGAAACGCCCAAAAGATCTTTCAACGAAGTAGTTCAATTGCGAGGATACGTAAAGAACATGCAAACCACCACTATTGGCCTCAACACCTTATATTCTGACAACTTAGTACACAATCGGCTCAATTTCCGAATCTACGCTTCCGACAAAATCACTATAGGTATTGAAAATAGAAATCGAATCTTTTGGGGGGAAACCATGCGCCTAAATCCAGATTTCGGTGACGGATTTAACAGCGATCCGGGACTAATTGATCTAGCTTTTAATATCTACAACGACTCCAACATTGTTATGAATTCAACTTTTGACAGAGCATGGATCAATTATCAAACAGACAAGTGGGAACTGCGAGCTGGACGACAACGGATTAATTGGGGCATTAATAATTTCTGGAATTCCAATGACATCTTCAATGCTTACAACTTCACCGACTTTGATTATGAGGAGCGTCCAGGATCCGACGCTATCAAATATCAACGATACTTTAAAGGAGGAATGAGCTCCCTAGAAATTGCTGTAAGCCCCTCTAGAAACAACAATAACTGGACTGGTGGCGCACTCTATAAATTCAATAAAAAAGGCTACGATTACCAAATCTTAACTGGTTGGAGCAAAACAGACTATGTATTAGGAGGAGGCTGGGCTGGAAGCATTAAAAACGCCGGATTCAAAGGGGAATTCACCTATTTTCACCCTTCCGAAAAGGTCGATAGTTTTGGTACATTCAGCGGCTCTGTTTCGACTGAATTTATGCTAAAAGGAAAATACTTTACCACACTAGGAGTATTATACAACAGTTCGGGCTTCTATAATGGAAATTCAATAAATGGCAATGTATTTGGATCCGGACTTTCCGCTAAAAATTTGATGCCTACTCGCTATTCCTTTTTGGCAAGTCAAGCCTACCCCCTATCACCACTACTAAACATCAACGCAATAGTCATGTACGCTCCGGGAGTGCATCTTGTACTTTTCATGCCATCTTTATCCTACTCCATTAGTCAATCTTGGGATGTAAGCCTCTTTGCTCAATCCTATTTCTTAGACGTCGGTCAATTCCGTAACGTAGGTAGTTCCGTGTTTATTCGGCTTAAGTGGAGTTTCTAAAATTATGGATCAATAATTCGTTTCGAATTCTGAAATAATCATTTCGGACCTCACCACCTTATTTCTTAACATTAATTTCCAAAACAGTAAGTAATCTCCATAAGTCGAATAAGGATGATTTTTCAAGCCCTTTTTCCTAAAAAGTATTGGTATACCTCTACTTATCAGTCGCATCATCATATATTTTTCACCATAAAACCATAATGATTGATGTAGCTAGTCCCATGCAACAATATTATATTAATTTGACCTTCACCTATAGAGAATTAGAATTGATTCCTAGAAAACCCTCCCTCAAATTACCAAATTCGACAGCAGACTACATCCATCTGTAGTCGTTGAACTTGCCAAAATGGACCATTCCTGATTATTATTTTTAAAGATGTTGTCATTTTGTCATCAATATTGGCGAGGAAATTGACAAATCATGTCTTTTTGTCACTTATTTTCGATTGGTACGAATTTTACTATATATCCACTAAATAATTTAAAGTAATAACAACAAATTAAACAAGATACAGCAACAAGCTTAAATCAAACAAATTAAACAAAACATTATGAACACAACAACACGAAATTACCCAAGAACATTCAACTCAATGTTAGACACTTTTTTCAATGCAAACGTAAACACATCCTCTTCAACCAAGCGCAGATTTATTCCAAGCGCAGATGTCTCTGAAACCGATGCCGCTTTCCAAATTGACATTGCAGTTCCCGGAATAGACAAAAAAGATATCAGCTTGGACATAAAAGACAAAGCCATCGTGGTCACGGGAGAAAGATCTTTTGGCGAAGAAAAGAAAAGTGAGAACTTCCATTTAGTAGAAAATCAGTATGGAACTTTCAAACGCTCTTTCTTGATCCCTGAAAATGTAAACGCAGGTAAGATAGAAGCCAAACACTTAAACGGCATTCTTCAAATTACCTTACCAAAAGAGGAAGTAGAAAAACTGGAGACGAAAGTGGACATTCTCTAAATTAATAGACTGATAAGGTCGAGACGAAGGATTTTTTTTCATAGTAGGGAAAGGTGTTGCTCATTAAATTGAGCGCACCTTTTTTTTCTTTTACACCATTACAACGAACGCAAGTAAAGAAGTTAATACTTCGTTAATCCCAGAAAATTATGCAATCACTTTCACTCCAAGCATTTCACAAACTGCCTCTACAATTGATTTTGAATCATAATGACATTCTGCATGCAATTGAGCTGGAGTTCCGTGCTCAATAAATTTATCTGGAATTCCAAGACGCTTCACTTTAGACGTGTAATTATGATCTACCATAAATTCAAGTAAAGCAGATCCAAATCCTCCCTGCAAACAACCATCTTCTACCGTTACTACTTTATCGTATTTTGAGAATACTTCATGCAGCATCGCTTCATCCAAAGGTTTGACAAAACGCATATCATAATGGGCAGGTACAATATTCTCCTTTAGCAACTCTTTACAAGCTTCTACAGCAAAATTACCTGGGTGTCCAATTGTTAAAAGTGCAACTTTTTCACCATCCTGAATTTTTCGTCCCGTTCCGATCTCAACGCGAGTCATTTTATTCTTCCAATCTGGATAAACTCCTTGACCTCTTGGATATCGAATGGTAAAAGGCCCCATATCTTCTAATTGCGAAGTATACATTAAGTTTCGCAAGTCATGTTCATCCATAGGTGCAGACACGATCATATTTGGAATCGAACGCATATAAGCTATATCATAAGCTCCATGATGTGTTGGTCCATCTGCTCCCACTACTCCTGCCCTATCTAGGCAAAAAACCACATTTAAATTCTGAATACATACATCATGAATTACCTGATCATACGCACGCTGCATAAATGAAGAATAAATATTACAAAAAGGCACCAATCCTTGTGTTGCCATTCCTGCAGAAAACGTCACAGCATGCTGTTCCGCAATTCCTACATCATAGGTCCTATCTGGCATTGCCTCCATCATAATCTTCATTGAAGATCCCGAAGGCATTGCAGGTGTAACACCTACTATCTTCTCATTTTGTTCGGCTAATTCCGTAACGGTATTACCAAAAACATCCTGATACTTAGGTGCTTGCGGAGTGTCTGGCACTTTCTTAAAAATCTCTCCCGTTACCTTATCAAAGGTTCCTGGAGCATGCCAAACAGTTTCATTTCCTTCTTCGGAGAACTTAAAACCTTTACCTTTCTTTGTAATACAATGTAAAATTTTAGGTCCTTGAATATCCTTTAAATCGGATAAAACCGCAACCATATGATCCACATCATGTCCGTCAATTGGACCGAAATATCTAAAATTAAGCGATTCAAATAGATTACTACTTCGAAGCAAAGAAGTCTTAATTCCTGCTTCTACTTTTGAAGCTATATCCTGCGCATTTGTTCCAAACTTGCTGAATTTACCCAATATATTCCAAATCTCATCACGTAATTTATTATACGTTCTGGAGGTTGTTATATCTAGTAAATATTCTTTCAGCGCACCTACATTTGGATCAATTGACATACAGTTGTCGTTTAAAACAACAAGTATGTTTGAATTGGAAACACCCGCATTGTTCAATGCTTCAAATGCCATTCCTCCCGTCATAGCTCCATCACCAATTACGGCAATATGATGTTTATCTAATACCCCTTTCACTTTAGAAGCTTCTGCCATCCCAAGGGCTGCAGAAATAGAAGTAGAAGAATGCCCTACTCCAAATGTATCATATTCACTTTCTGTTCGCTTAGGAAAACCTGAAATTCCTTTATATAATCTATTGGTATGAAACAATTCCTTTCTACCCGTCAGAATTTTATGTCCATATGCTTGATGCCCCACATCCCAAACCAATTGATCTTTAGGAGTATCGAATACATAATGAAGTGCTACAGTTAATTCTACGACACCTAAGCTTGCGCCAAAATGACCTCCATACAAGGAGACAGTATCAACAATAAATTGTCGCAATTCTTGCGTTACCTGAAACATCTGCGAAGCGTCCAGCTTTCTAAGGTCATCGGGATTATCCAACTGGGCGAGCAGCGGTCCGGGCGTAATTGGATTGTCAGCTTTCAAAAGATATAAATTTTACTTTGTTCTGTAAATACACTACTACCTAAACTAAAATAGTGATTTTTTTCGCTTATCCTTTACGGATAGTTTATACTTTTGACAAATTAACAAATTTTATCGCATATTATTGTGGGATTCGAGGTAAAATTACCACTTTTCGAAGGTCCTTTTGACTTATTACTCTTCTTCATCGAACGAGATGAACTGGATATCTACGATATTCCAATCGCTAAAATGACGTTGGAATTTCTGGATTACGTCAAGCATCTGGAAGAAATGGACATTGACAATGCCAGTGAATTTATTCTGGTTGCTGCTACGTTGATGAAAATAAAATCGAAAATGATGCTCCCCCGCCCTGAATTGGATGAAGAGGGTAATGAAATTGATCCAAGAGAAGATTTAATTCGACATCTCCTTGAATACAAGCGATATAAAGATGTCCTCAGCCAGTTGACCGAGCTTGAAACCGAGCGAATGCAAATGGACAAGAGAGGTAATATTGAAAATGAATTAAAAAATATTGCTACCCAGGATAATGTAGAATATGAACTACAAAATCTAGATTTATTCAAACTGCTAAAAGTCTATCAACGACTTCTAGAAAAATATGAGTTAAACAAGAATGAGAAAATTCATTCCATCGTTAAATATCCTTATACAGTGGACGGAAAAAAATCCTACATTTTGGAAAAAGTAAGTTCTGGTGAAAAAGTATCATTCGAAAAAATTCTGCTTGCCTCAAAAGATAAAGTGGAAGTAATTTTCAACTTCCTTGCTATACTGGACTTGATCCAGTCTAAATTAATCTCAATCAGTATTGGAGAAGGATTTAATAACTTCTGGATTGAACAAAAACCCATTGAAGAAAGTATTTAAATTAAATTAAATAGAATTGAATCCTAATTGAGATACCAAGATAAAATGGCATCTTTCCAAACAAAACAAGATATCAATCAATTAATCAGTAAAAGAAAATATTAAGAGGCTATGAGTTGGGGTGAAGTTATTGATATGTTGTTTAAAGATCCAAAGTTAATTCTTGAAAAAGGTGGTTTCTGGGTCTTACTTTCCATCGTTTTTCTTGAAAATGGAGTAATAATAGGTGTTGTTTTGCCTGGAGATTATCTTCTCTTTACAGCAGGAATGTTTGTAGAAATGCTAGGAGTGAATGTTTGGGTTTTAGCATTTTGCGTGTGTATTTCCGCCATTGCTGGCACATTTACTGGATATAAAACTGGGGAATTTACCGGAAGACGTTTTTTACAAAAGGACACTTGGCTCGTAAAACAAAAACACATTATTCTTACGAGAGCCTACTTCCTGAAATATGGTGGTAAAACCATTATGTACAGTAAGTTTTTACCTTATGTCCGTACACTTGCTCCCATACTTGCAGGAGTCGTCGAAATGCCATTTCGACGTATGATGAACTACAATATTGCAGGAGCTGCATTATGGTCCAGTTCACTCATTATTGGAGGATACTATTTAGGAAACCTATTCCCATCTTTAAAGGATCACATCGAATACATCATTTTCGTATTGATTGCCGTCACCACATCGATTGTAGTGATTTCCTATTTTAAAAGTCGTAAAAGAAAAAAGGTAAAAGCTAAATAAACAAACAACAATTATTATTTCGAAAGAAGAATCTTAAACAAGCAATTGTATAATTATTGATTTCTGATTCTTATCGGTTTGACTTTAGATAGAGTTGATCCATCCACATTCATAGCTTAAAAGAACATCTGAGCTCATTCTTTTAAAAATGGCCGTTGCTAATCCGTTAAATAATTGGCTCATTTCATTTCTACTCATTCTCGTCCGAAGTAATAGACAAATAAAAACTCAAAACTAGTTAGAGGAAGTTCGTTTTGTATTAAAACAAAAAAACCAGCGAAATTTTCATTTCCCTGGTTTTTCAAAGATAACTTACCCTTTCGGGGTGGACTTAAATCATCTGGTATTTTCTTATAATTATTAAATGAATTAATAAGGTGGTCCTTGATACATATCAGGTACTCCTTCTGCCCGAACTTCTTTTACTTCCGGCATCATTCTCTTTAATAAATTTTCTATTCCGCTCTTCAATGTCACGGTAGAAGATGGACATCCGCTACACGATCCTTGCAACTCAACAGTAACAATCCCTTCTTCAAAAGAAACAAATTGAATGTTACCTCCGTCTCCTTCTACTGCAGGTCTTACGTATGTATCTAGTAACTCAATAATTTTATTATCAAGATCACTCCCTTCTCCTCCTCCTGAGGAAGCTTTAGGCTCTGGTTTCTCCGGCATCTCTGTAAATACAGGCTTGGCCGCTTCCAGATATTGCTTCATATAGGTTCGAATCTCTGAGATTACTTCAACCCACTGTGTCTCCGGAGTTTTAGTAACACTTATAAAATTTGAAGCTACAAAAACACGTGTTATATAGGAAAAATCAAACAATTCCTGTGCCAATGGCGCCTTGTCAGCCGCTTCCTTATTTTCATAATCTACATTTAATCCTTCCGGAAGAAAAGCAAGGTTTGCCACAAACTTCATCGATTCTGGATTGGGACTTGCTTCCGCGTAGATCGAAATGACTCTTTTCTCTTCGCTCATGTTATATATCTAAAATACAGTTATTCAGTTAGTTAACCATTCTATTTAGAATGATTCTACGCAAAGATAACGAAAGATGTTCGATTATAGTTCAAAGAAAATTAAAAATAGACAATCCATGCTCCTAATTTTACGGAGAGCTACCTTTTAAATGGTGTTCAAGTTCTTCTCCTACACCTGTTCAATTAAAAGCCTTTGGGCCAAAATCGAGATTAAAAATGACTTTTCCATTTCTCAAACTAATACAAAACTTGTAAATATTTGTAAAACATTGTAAAACAATTCCCGTTAGCAATCAGTAAGTAATAGGTACAGGCGTTTTTCTATCAGAAAACACTACCTTTACGTAACAATAAATAATGCGTTGCTAAAATGTTCAATAATCGAAAAAAAGTAATTCTTGCTGCCCTTGGAAGCATAGTTTTAATCATCCTTGCCTGGATGATGTTCGGAGGCGGAAACGAAGAAGAAAGTCTTATTTATACCGTTAAAAAAGGAGAACTTGTAATCAGTGTTACTACAAGCGGTGAGTTAGAAGCAAAAAATTCGGTTCCTATTATGGGGCCCTCAAACTTACGTAAGTTACGAATCTGGCAAATAAAAATTGATGATCTCATTGAAGAAGGGACCATTGTCAAAAAAGGAGAATATGTTGGTGCATTATCTAAGTCTGAGGTACTCGATAAACTTCAGGAAGAAGAATCTCAACTCCTAAAAACAGAATCTCAAGCAATCCAAACACGCTTAGATACAACCATAGATTTAAGTCAAGCCAGAAATGAAATCAAGAACATACAGTACAATGTAAAGGAAAAAGAAATTGTATTGGAGCAAAGTAAGTATGAGCCACCTGCCACCATTCGGCAAGCAAAAAATGACCTCGATAAAACAAAAAAGTCATTAATTGATTTGCAAAAGAATTATGAGCTTAAAGTTCAGAAAGGTGAAGCTCAAATGAATGAAGTACTAATAAACCATCAACTTGCACAACGAAAAATCGAGCAAATACAAGCTACTCTTAGCGAATTAACAATCACCGCACCTGAAAATGGAATGGTCATTTACAAACGAGATTGGGATGGCAAAAAATATCAAGTAGGATCGATGATTGGTACTTGGTCTCCCGTTGTGGCGACATTGCCTGACCTAAGCATTATGCTGTCCAAAACCTATGTAAATGAAGTAGATGTCAGCAAAATTAAAGTTGGACAAAAGGTACTCGTTTCTCTAGATGCATTCCCTGAAAAAAACTTAACCGGAGAAGTGAAAAGTGTATCTAACATTGGCCAACAAAATCCCAATTCAGACGGAAAAGTATTTGAAGTTACGGTTTTGATTGACGACAAAGACGATGAGCTTCGCCCCTCGATGACCACCGGAAATCAAATTATTCAAGAAACTAAAAAAGAAGTCCTTCTTGTTCCATTGGAAGGGATTCATAGTTTGGGAGATTCAATCAATTATGTATTGGTTAAATCCGGATTTGGCATAGCTAAACAACAGGTGACTCTTGGTTCTTCCAATACGGATTTTTGTGAAATTATTCAAGGATTGGAACAAGAGTCAGAAATCCTTCTTTCTATTCCAGAAGACATGGAAAGTCTTCAATTGATTCCTTTGGAAGACTCAGCCAATTAATAAAGTTGATGTATCATATTATTAAATCTTTCACGTCACATTTTATCGTCCGTTAATTAATTGAACTGGGAACGCCACATATCGAATTTTGAAGTTGCTTGGACAGCCATTCGCTCGAATACCTTTCGAGCAATTCTAACCGCATTAGGAATCATTTTTGGTGTTGCAGCAGTAATTGCCATGTTGGCCATTGGAAATGGGGCTCAAAAGGAATTATTAGATCAAATGAAATTGATCGGTGTCAACAACGTTGAAATCAAATCATACATTCCAGAGGTTTTACCTGAAGAACAAAAAGATAATAAACGCTTTTCGCCAGGCCTTCGATTTGACGATGTAAAGAGTATTCAATCTGTCTTACCTAATATTCAAAAAATCAGTCCAGAAATTGAAATCAAACAAACTACACTGGCAAATGGAGTCAAGTCTCAAAACAAAGTCATTGGCGTAGGAAAGGATTATTTAAGCATAAAAAATTTCACCCTGTTTAAAGGTCAAAACTTCAGCTCTTCTCATCTTGAAAATGCAGAAGCAGTCTGCATCGTAGGTCAATCCGTTATTGTAAAACATTTTAGCGGACAAGAAGCATTGGGTAAATACATCAAATGCGGAAAAATATGGTTTAAAATAATTGGAATACTTGAAAAGAAGACCGTTTCACAAGCAGCTCAATCTGATTTAGGCATCCGGGACTTAAACGCAGACATTTACATTCCCGCAAGTACGTTTTTGATCAGGCTCGAGAACCGAAGTTATGTAAATAAATACCTCTTAGATAAAGCATCAGAAAACGAAATGGATGACGAAGATAGAGGAGGTGGATCCTCAACTATTGAAAAGAGAAACTATCACCAATTGGATAAAATCATTGTCCAAATTAACAATACAAATCAATTAACACAAAGTTCCCAAATCATTGCCCGTCTCTTAAAGCGAAAGCACAATCAAGTAATCGATTTTGAGGTTTCTGTTCCAGAATTGATGCTCAAACAGCAAAAACAAATTAAAGAGAAGTTTAGTTTTTTACTTATTGCCATCGCTGCTATCTCCCTAATTGTGGGTGGTATTGGGATTATGAACATCATGCTAGCTTCTGTATATGAACGAATTAAAGAGATTGGACTTCGCATTGCGCTTGGAGCATTCAAAAGAGATATAATATTCCAATTTGTATATGAAGCCATTCTAATTAGTATTACGGGAGGTGTTTTAGGGGTCTTGTTAGGTGTTGGAATCTCTGTTGTCGCCAGCGTCTTTTTTCAAGTAGAAACAGTTATAACCATTCTCTCTATACTTATTTCCTTTGCAGTGGCTGTGGGCACAGGATTAATTTTTGGAATTGCCCCGGCACGAAAAGCGGCTCAACAAGACCCTATTACTTCTTTACGACATGAATAGTAAACTCAAGATATATCGTTTTGTCAAAAAATTAACCTCAAGCAGGAAATTTCGTCTTTTTGTCGGATTCAAAATACTATTGAAAATTGGAATTATTTGGTGGATGAGTACCTCTTCCACTAAGGCACAAGCACAAGAGTCAATGACATCCTTCACTCTTGATAAAGTCATAGAAATCGCTAAAAAATCATCCGCTCAAGCCATGATTGCAAACATTGAATATCGCAGGGCTTATTGGCAATACAAATCATTCAAAGCTAATTTTCTTCCTCAAGTTTCAGCGGAAGGAACCGTTCCAAGTTTTGATCGAAATATTCAAAGTACCACACAGCCTGATGGATCTATAAAGTTTGTCCCTATTAGTCAGGTAAACACGATTGGTTCCCTCTCTGCCAGTCAACGGGTAGGATTAACCGGAAGTCGTTTATTCGCCAATTCAAGACTGCAATACTATAAAAATTTTGAAACAAGTGACATCCTATATAATTCTACTCCCATAACCATTGGACTTTCTCAGCCCATTTTCCAAGCGAATCCATATCGATGGAATAAGAAAATTCAAGCATTGCGCTTCGAGTCTGCGAAGAAAAATTACGCCGAATCCATGGAACAAATTTCCGTTCAAGCCTGCGATCGCTATTTCGATCTTTTAATCGCGCAAGTAAGTCTCAGCATTGCAGAAAAGAACGTGGCCTTAAGCGATACGCTCTTCAAAATCGCCAAAGGTCGTTTCAATCTTGGGAAAATTGCTGAAAATGAACTGCTTCAAATGAAACTAAGCAAGATGAACTCAGAAAGTAATCGGCGTAGATCCCAAATCGACGTGCAAACTGCCGGCTCTAAATTACTTAGATACTTAAATTTAGAAGCAGAAACCTCCATCACGCTCGTACTACCAAAACTGATTCCAGAAATAAACTTTGATCTTGATACGGCTTATGCATTTGCGCTAAAAAATAAAGCACAAATCCTATCCTATAAAATTAGAGAATTGGAATCAGAACGGAATCTTGCCGTTGCCAAATCAGATAATCGCTTTAATGCAGATTTAACCGCCTCATATGGATTCGCTTCTAGCTCGGCTAACTTCAATTCCCTTTATGTAAATCCAGACAATCAGCAAGGGGTTCGAGTGGGCGTTGAAATCCCACTGTGGAGTGGAGGAAAAAGTAGAAGCAACCGGAAATTAGCTTTGGCTCAAAATGAGTTAAACAAACTTAATATTGAACAAGAGCAACTTAATTTCGAACAAGAAATTAAACTCTTTTTAAATCAATACACACTCGTGGAAGATCAGCTTAAAATTGGTTTCGAATCAGACACTATCGCCGAAAAAAGATATGACATTACGGTAAAACGATATATGATTGGGAAAATTGGAATTACAGATCTAAACATTGCTTTAAATGAAAAAAACCAAGCAAAACGATCATTGCTACAACAACTGCGAAATTACTGGAATACATATTATCGTCTTCGTTTTTATACACTTTATGATTTTGAGGCGAATGGAGATGTATTTTACGAATATCCCGAGGAATAATTAATTATCTTTATCCAATACTAAACCAAACCTTTATTATCTTTTTTCGTATGGTAGAATAAGGGACATTTATTATTTAAAACTAATTCCTTATCTACGAGTTTCAATATCCATCGTTAAGGTTAAATAATAGATAAGAATACAATTCTATATTTTCACAGCCACCATTTTCATTTGAGTTAAACATTAACCCAAATGACTGAATTACTGTAAACTTCAACTTAAATACTGTAATAAATGGTTTCTAATTATCTCAAAAACACAAGATTTGTGCTGCTTTCTACTATTTTCATTTTATTGATATGCACAAAAACATTCGGACAATCAGAAAAACAACGATTAGATAGAAAATTATCTTTAGGACTTGGAATTGCACCCACTTTCATTGCTATTGACATATACAATCACTGGTCATTTGGTTATTCAAGTGCTTATCATGGATTTGCCTCAATAGGCATAACGAAACACTTTTCTGCCGACCTCGAGGTAATAGCAGAACGTATTCCTGAAATAAACCCAGGACCTACTTTTTATCTAGGTATAAATTATCATTTTGGAAAACCAAGTGCCCTTTTCAAACCTTTTATAGGTTTAAGAGGTGGACTAATACATTCGAACCCTAGTCCTAGTACGTGCGCCAATTCTATAAATTGCGATCCTTCCAATATTTTAATGTCCACATATGGAGTGAATTCGGGTTTTAATATCAAAGTTGTTTCCTCGTTAAGAATTTTCAGCCAAATTAGATTTGAACGGCATAATATTCAACCGATTTCAATATCTCAATCAACTCTTGGTTTGCTCCGGTTTCGGCTTTCAAGCGGAATCATTTATGAATTTAACCTAACGAGTAAAACAGATAAGGTGAAGTAACAAAATTAAACGAATTTACGATAATCAATCTTGCGTTTTGGAATGTAACAAATAGTTAAATAAATCCTCCACTTAAGATGGGATAACGCATCCAGGTTCTTGAATCCACATTGTGGTCATCCAGATGAAACGAAGGAGCATATCGTTCCCGTTTCCATTGATTCCTTGTCCACAATCGGGTAAATTTCTCCACGTATTCTTGACCTTTATGTGTGTTGAATAGATTATTTATCTTTTCAATCGTATCCTCAACACTATTTTTATGGTAAATCAATTCCCGTTCAATTTCATTCAAAATATCATAAGGCATTAAATCCTTTTCATCCTCTTGCTTCTGATCTAGCGGTCGTAATTCAGCGGTAGGCTCCAAATTGTTTACGTATTTCAAGGATTTATATCCTAAATTTATTTCAGCCCAAATAAGCCAATTACGAATAAAATGCTTATCAACACCAGCAATAGGTGAAATACTCCCCGAAGTATCACCATCCATAGTCGCATATCCCACAGAAGCCTCACTTCTATTGGAAGTAGCTAATAACAGTGCATTTTGCATGTTAGCAAACATCCAAATAATTGGTGAACGAGCCCTAGCTTGAATATTTTGTAACGTAATATCATCCTGCTCCCAATTCAATGTTCTCCCAATTGCCTTTTCAACCTTTTGCGTATATCCTTCGACTTCTTCATCAATAGTCCAATTATGAAAAGTCGCACCCAACTCAAGCGCCAATTCTTTTGCAGCTTGCAACGTATCGTTAGATGAATTACGTGTGCCTTGATACGCGCAAGTCAGTATATTCTTTAGATCGGTAAATTCTAAATTCGCATTGTTAATTTTATTTTTCAGTGTCGTTTCTCCCAATTCGCTCAATGAACGTCGTTGCATTTCACTTACTAAAATTGCACTAGTAGTTGAATCAGCTCCTCCACTTAATGACAATACAAACCCATTTGATCTGCTTTTTCGCATATAATCAAACAAGGCCAAGGATTCTGCCTGTACAAATTCCTCCTCTTTGATTTCAAAGGAATTCGTTACCCCACCTGATTCACTTGTTAGCACATAATCCTTAAAGGAAAACCTATTATTCTGAGCGCTTATTTTACCATTTTGAGCAATATACACATCTCCATCATAAATGGCTCTTCCTGATTCATTCCCCAAAATATTCACATAAACATATGTACAATCAAAACGATCTGAACTGCTTTCAACCAAATGTTTACGTGATTTCCATTTCCCAAAGCTAAAATGACTTGCGCTAGGGTTTAAAATAACATCCACGTTTCGTTCACAATGCGAATGCGCCGGACGAGTATTCTCATGCCATGCATCTTCGCAAATTTCAAAACCAATTTTTTGACCATTAACCTCCAAAATCACATCCCCAAACAATGCATGATCCATCTCCGCTCCTACTGATCCTATTTCTCCGGATTTCCATTCCGTAAACCATCGTTTTTCATAATGAATACCGTCGTTTGCTAAATGCTGTTTGGCATGAAATCCCAGAATTTTTTGATCCGCTATTAAACAAGATGTATTATACAAACTCCCCTTATAATATACTGGAAGCCCTACAGCAACAGCAATATTAGCGGTCAATTTTCTGATTTCAAACAGGTATTTCAAGGCTTTTTCGGCTACCCAAGGAGCCAAAAACATATCTTCACATCCATATCCTGTAATACACAGCTCCGGCAAACAAACCAACTGGATTTCTTCCGATTTCGCCGCGGTTATCGCATTCGAAATATTCTTGAAATTCTGTTCCCAATCCAAAGGTGTTTGATTGAGTGTTGCACCTGCTATTTTAAAATCAGACATGCGATACGATAATTTTAAATTATAGAATTAATTAATAGAGTTGTTTTAACGAAAACAGCGATTCCGCTAAAAATAGAAAAAAGAATGTGAATCTGTTTTCTCTGCAAAAAATGAATTTATAACAATTTCAACTTTCCGCAAGCTTGTTCAGCAGCGGCTTGCTCAGAAGATTTCTTATTTTTCCCTACTCCTTCACCAATCACCTTACTTCCATCCTTTACAATGGCTTTAAAATTGGTATTGGTTTTGGTTTTAGACGCCTCTACTATTTCAAATTCAATTTCCTTTTTGTTTTTACTTCCCCATTCTAGAAGTATACTCTTGAAATTATCATTTTGCTGAATCAGGTGTTCAATGTCAACCTGGGTGTCCAAAATTTTATTGTGGATGAATTTTACGGTTTTCTCATACCCTTTATCTAAATAGATTGCTCCCACAAGAGCCTCAAAGGCATTTCCGTAAATACTTTTTTGATGAATAGATTTATTATAGTGCAATAAACCCTTGATTCCGATTTTAACGGCAATGTCATTTAACGTTTCACGTTTTACAATTCGGGACCGAATTTCGGTAAGAAACCCTTCATCCTTATACGGATACTTTTTAAATAAGTATTCGGCTACTATTGAATCTAAAATCGCATCTCCCAAGAACTCAAGGCGTTCGTTGGATTCTTTGGTTACATCCTTATCTACAACCGAAGAATGAGTAAAAGCTAAAACGTAAAGTTCTACCCTCCCTGGAGAATAACCAAGAAGATTCTTTAAATCCTTACTGAAATGATTCGATTGACCTTTATTGTTAAAAAGATCTTTTAGCAAACTGAAATATTAATCGACTTTTCTAAATATTAGTGAAGCATTGTGTCCACCAAATCCAAATGTATTGGATAGTGCCGCTCGTACTTCTCTTTTTTGAGATTTGTTAAAAGTAAAATTCAACTTGTTATCCAAGTCATCATCATCCGTAAAATGATTAATGGTTGGAGGAACTTCATTGTTTTTTACTGCAAGTACAGAAGCGATCGCTTCCACTGCTCCCGCAGCTCCTAGCAAGTGTCCTGTCATGGATTTAGTAGAACTAATGTTCAACTTGTATGCATGATCTTCAAATACTCCTTTGATCGCTTTAGTTTCCGCAATATCTCCTAATGGAGTTGATGTTCCATGAACATTGATGTAATCAATGTCTTCTGGTTTCATATCTGCGTCTTCTAAGGCATTCTTAATCACATTTAATGCTCCCAATCCTTCAGGATGAGGCGCAGTAATATGATGCGCATCTGCTGACATACCACCGCCTGCTACTTCTGCATAAATTTTAGCTCCACGTGCTTTCGCATGTTCGTATTCTTCGAGAATCAAAACTCCGGCTCCTTCTCCCATTACAAATCCATCACGTTCTTTATCAAACGGACGAGACGCGGTGGAAGGATCATCGTTTCGAGTAGATAATGCATGCATTGCATTAAATCCTCCAATACCTGCTTCAACAACCGCTGCTTCCGATCCTCCTGTGATTACAATATTCGCTTTTCCTAATCGAATATAAGTAAAGGCATCCTGAATTGCATTGGATGATGACGCACACGCTGAAACTGTACTAAAATTAGGTCCTCTAAAACCATATTTCATTGAAATATGACCCGGAGTGATATCAATAATCATCTTAGGAATAAAGAATGGATTATATCTAGGAATCCCTTCCCCCTTAATGAATCCGGAAACCTCTTCTTGGAAAACGGTAAGTCCTCCAATTCCAGCTCCCATAATCACTCCTGCTTTGTCAAGGTTTATGGAATCCAAGTCAAAATTGGCATCGTTCATGGCTTCTTCAGCCGCCACCATTGCATACTGCGTAAATGGATCCATTCGCCGAGCCTCTTTCCTATCCAGATGATCGGTGACTTTAAAATCCTTTACTTCACATGCAAATTTTGTTTTGAAATTAGTGGTATCAAAACGAGTGATAGGCGCTGCACCACTCACACCATTTACAAGTGAATTCCAATAGTCATTCACATTGTTCCCAATCGGCGTAAGAGCCCCTAAGCCCGTAACAACAACTCTCTTGAATTCCATAAACCTTCTCTAAAGCGTAATCTTGTTATTTCGTATTGTCTTCTAAGTAAGTGATTGCATCACCAACAGTAGCGATATTCTCCGCTTGATCATCTGGAATAGAAATATTGAATTCCTTTTCGAATTCCATAATTAATTCTACTGTATCCAATGAATCTGCTCCAAGATCATTTGTAAAACTTGCTTCGTTGCTCACTTCAGATTCTTCTACTCCAAGCTTATCAACAATGATAGCTTTTACTTTTCCTGCGATTTCAGACATTTTATTTTCTGTTTAATATAGTTAAAAAATTCGGGTGCAAATTAATGGATTTAATAATTTAAAATCAAACTTTATTTTTGATAAAATTCTTTTTGGAGCCCAGCAGAAAATCATTTATAATCCTAGCCGAAGTAACATAATCTTCATACATTCCCATATGTGCAACATTTTGCATGATCCCTATATCAGAATTCGATGTTTCACTTACTAGTTTTAGATTTTCATCCATCGACACAAATTCATCTCTTTTTCCAAAAATATACAATATTGGAAGCTTTGTATCCTTTACAAATTCCACACTCGACACTCTATTCTTCATTGCAATTAAGGATGAAATAATAGACGCATCTGATATGGTACTTCCGTCGTTTAGCAAAGTAAAAATAAAACTTTGCATTTGATTTAAATTTTGTTCCCAAAATAATCCTGGAACAAATGTACTTAAATATATCTGCCCCCCGTAATTCTTTATGAATCGAATTGACTTTTCTCTGATTTGCTTCTTTTCTTCTGAATCAGGAAAGGGGGTAGAATGGAATAATCCAAGCCCAATTAGTTTCTCTGAAAACATCTGTGCGTACCTTAATGCAACATAACCGCCCATCGAATGTCCAATTATATAATAAGAATCTAAGTCTAAATGTTCAATTTGCCTATGCACATCTTCGGCCATCTCTTCTATAGATAAAGCCGTATTGGAATTTTTACCAAAACCGGGCAAATCCAGACAGTGCACAAAAACGTGTTCCTCCAGATGCGGCAGCATGTTTCCCCAAATTGCCGAACTCTCGCAAAATCCATGTAATAGTATTAAATTCATTTTCATTTTAACGCCATGAACATGTAAACTCCTCTAAATAAGTTTTGGCCTAGATATGCTCAAATATCATCATTCAACAATACAAGATAGTCTAATTGTTCCGCCAAGATAAATTATTTTCATAATTCATCCCTTGTGAATATTTAAATTCCTATTTTTAATCACAAATAACTCAATTTATCCTTCTTACGAATTCTACTTCTATGTCTGATCTAAATACAACTAATTTTGAATTGGTTGAAACCTTTCCAATCGCTCCTTCTAAATTGTATGAAATCTGGTTAAGCTCTGATGGGCATACAAATATGACCGGAGGTGAGGCCATAATAGAGGCGTCGATTCAATCTGATTTTTCAGCATGGGATGGATATATTACGGGTAAAATTCTTGAATTGGATAAGGACAATAAAATTTTACATGCGTGGAGAACAAGCGAATTTTCAGATGAATCGCAGCATTCATTGGTAGAAGTCCGTTTGGAAGCGACTTCAGCCATTAATGAAACTAAACTGACACTGACCCATTGGGACATCCCCGCGGATCAAACCAGTGACTACTATAAGGGATGGCAAGAGCATTACTTTGAACCAATGAAGATATATTTTAATTCCATAAAAGATCTGTAGCACGCTCTTTTTACATGGATTAAATTAAAAGCCTAAAGGCGAACTCCCATTATGCAAACATCGTCCAGTTGAGACTGGATTCCTTTCCAATCTTGAAATGCAGTTTCTAACCTACCCTTCTGATCCTCGATGGGTAAATCATGTATTTCCAATAATAATTTTCGAAACCGTTGATAGCTAAATTTGGAATCATCCATTCCTCCAAATTGATCAGCATATCCGTCTGAAAACAAATAAAGTAGATCTCCTTCCTCTACCTTTATTTGGTGGTTTTCAAATGGTTTTTGTTTGTTTCCGTGATATCTTCCAATAGGTCTTTTGGTGCCCTTCGTAATCAATAATTCTCCATTGCGAATCAAATACAAAGGATTAAATGCACCTGCAAATTCCAAGATACCTGTTTGCTCATCCCAGCAACATAACGATAAATCCATTCCATCCTTAATCTCTTGCCCATCAGCTGAATCCACTACAGATTCCATTACATATTTAGTAAGACGTTCTAGAATTTCGGCCGGATTCTTAATTTTATTATCTACAACAATTTTCTTCAATCCATTGGCTCCAACAATACTCATAAATGCACCAGGAACACCATGCCCTGTACAATCCACCACGGCCCAAAAGATCTTCTCTCCCACTTTTTCCATCCAATAAAAATCGCCAGAAACAATGTCTTTTGGTTTATATAAAACAAACGCCTCATTCAAATATTTACTAATTTTTGAATCTGAAGGTAATATTGCCTCCTGAATTCGTTTTGCATAAGAAATACTAGACAATATATCGCCGTTTTGCTTTGATAGCGTATTATTTTGATCTTCAATTTTTTCACCAATAGCTACAATTTCATTGTTGCGTTGGTTGAGAGCATCATTCTTTTCTGCAATTTCCTTTTTTTGATTTCGCAATTTGCGGTTATCATTTCGCTTTTGAATCAAACTATAAGCTGTGAACAAACAAATCAGACCTAATCCAATACTCCCAGCGATATAAAATTGTTTCTGCAATGCTTGATTTTCAATCTGGGCATTCTGCAGACTTATTTGCTTTTCCTTTTGTTCTACATTATATAACGTTTCCAGTTCCAATACCTTTTCGGTTGTATTAATACCAAACAATGAATCTTCCAACGCCTTATGCAATTCTAAATACCGATATGCTTCTTCAAATTTCCCCGATTGCTTGTAAGCCGCTGCTATGGTCAAATATCCAGCCGATAACTCAGAGGTCAATGACGCTTTTTGTGCAATATGTGCTGATTTTAAAAGGTAGGTGATGGCTAGCTCAAAATTTCCGCGTTGCAATTCTAAATCTCCCAATCCCCGGTATTGATTTACTACACCCCACACATCTTGTTCATATTGCTCATAAATTTTAAGCGCCTTGGAAAGATAATACTCCGCCTCTTTATACTTTTTAAGAACCGTATACGTCTCACCAATGTTTCCATAGGTCAGCGCGGCACCAATCGTATCTTTTTCTTTCAGAGATACATTTGCGCTCTCAAAATATATTTCCAGCGCTTCCAAATTATTTCCGGTATCCGAGGCAATGTTTGCTAAGTTATTCATTAAGCTCGCCTGCAACCATGAATCATTCATTTCATAAGCCAGTTCAAGAGATAAACGATAATATTCATCCGACTTAATATAGTTTTCCTGATAGTAATAAAGTACGCCTAAATTATTATAACTATTTGCAATAGAAGCTGTATCATTTAGTTTTTGATATGCCTGCAAAGCGTCAAGTGAATGTTTCATTGATTGCGAATAATCCCCGAGATAATCGTAAATTAATCCAAGATTGTCGTGTAAAGCAGCCACTTCCGTCAAATCCTTTTCCTTGTCTAAAAGATTCAATGCCTTATTGTAAAATGAAAGAGCTACTTTATATTGACCCTTTCGCTCGTATTCTGCTGCGCCTAGTGAATAAAGATTTTTAAGGGTATCCGAATGCGCACATTGTGCTATTTCCAAATTCAAACTATCCAGATCTAGTTGTGCTGCACTTGATTCCTTCATGCCACACAATAATGTTGTGATCAGAATGCTGGATAGAAATATGTTCTTGAAATCCAGGAGCAAAAAAGATTTTAATCGGTTAATCAATCGTTATCTGGTTAAACGAAGTATGTTGTCTAACGATATTTGGTCATCAACAGTTTTATTGGCTTCCTACCAAAGGTACATTTGATTTTTCTAATCTCCTTATCCTATTTAGGTAAAATTGAAAAGACCGCGATTTTTTAATCAGCGGTCTTTTCCCTCAGCTTCCATTTAATGATTATTAATTAGTCCAGTTTTAACTATCTAAATGAGAATAGTTCGCATCGTGTTATTAAGTTGTTTTCTAATATTATAATTAAACTAAGAACAATTCATGTCAATTTAAACTGAGGTTGGTTGCGTAAAAGTCACATTAGTAAGTAAGTAATTATTTACTTGATCAATTTGTTCATCTTCTAAAGTTGAAGGGTGGAACTTGATCCGGACATATTAATATCCGTTTTAGGATCGCCGGAATATCTTAATGTACAAACCCCGCTTAATTTAGCTTTTAGTTTATCTCGCACCTTCAAGCCTGCGTCACAGGTACCGGAAAGTTTGCAGTCTCCCTCAAGAATCTGCAATTCATCCGCCACAAGCACACAAGAACCATTCATTTTAATCGACACATTATCTGCGGCTCCTGATAGATTTAAATCCGTCGAACCTGATTGAGTCACAACCAGTTTAGAAACATCTAACTTTGCGCTACATGAAGAAGCTCCGCTTAAATCTATTTTCATTTGATTCAAGCGTATCTCACCTATTTTCGCATTTACAACTCCACTTAGCACAATTTTTTCAGGTGTTTTACTCCACACCTTGATTAATACGTTTTTACTTTCACTATCAATCGAAAAAATTGATCCTTTGTCATACTTAAACTCAAGCTCTTTTTCATCTTGCTTCATTGACACATATGGAAGAAGAGAAGAATCTGCTACTACTTCTATGGAATCACGATCTGATTGGATAAGTTCAAACCTAAATGCTCCGTTTACTTTTATTTCATTAAATCGTTGGGGTGTATATGTATTAATGTTTTTTCCGATAAACTTGTTAGATCGTTGAAAAACTTCCCTTTTAACATTCGCATCATTCCCCCAACCAATAAAACCAAATTTCCAATCAAATTCAGACGTTGTATGAATTTTAACATGATGGGGTACAAACACTTGTACCTTCAACTCTTGTGCTCTAAAAACAGCACTATCTTTAAAATTGTAATGATTATCCAACATCAACGTACTATCGCTTAGTTGATAACTATAGGTAATCATTTTCGTATTCTTTTCTGCATCATATTGGTTCAAACCTCTAGCGGTCGTAGTCATAACCAACTTTATCGTGGAGTCTGAATGACGATTAACTTCCAAGTCTGTAAATTGAAAGTTTTGCAACCCGCTACCTGAAACATCTAAAGTAAGGTTCTTGTAATCATATGAAAATTGATCTGAAGTTTTAGTGTTTGCTTCTCTTTGGAAATTTGTGCTAGTACTTAATGCCGCAACCACAAGAAAACCAACACTAACGATCCATAATCCAAACATCGACCCAAAAATGATCGGCTTAATAATATTTCGTTTAATCAATAAACTTACACCTAACATTCCCATGAATATGGCCGGTAAAACTCCCACCATAAAAATTGCTATATTAAGCATCAACGGAATACTTTCTTGCAACACTAAGAATTCTGTCCCTCCATTATTAATCCATTCCGCTTGCGAAATCCCAAACGAAATTCCCACAGCCAGTAAAAGAAGTGTAGAGAGACAAAGAGCAAGGGCTATCAATCCAAATCCAATAGAGAATCGAATGAGTAACCAAGTGAAGTCCAAAATCCCTTTCAACCCTGGACCTATTGCCTTCAATATATAGCCCAGAATTCTAAATGGGAAGAAAAGTATTTTAGAAAGAAGGTTCTCGTCTCCTTTCGCATCTTCCTTTAAATTAAAATTATCCTTAATTTTTTGCTCTATATTGTCTACTGTCAAGGGTTTTCCTTGCATTTGTACTTTTTCAGATACTGTTTTTGCCTTTGGTACAATAATCCACAGAATTACGTAAATTAAAATTCCTGATCCTCCTAACAGGGTAACTGCAATAAACATAAGACGAATATATAGTGCATCAATCCCCATGTATTTTGCTAGACCTCCTGCTACTCCGGCTAATTGGCCATTTTCGTCATCTCGATACAATTTTGAATGTCCTTCCAATTCACGAGAAGTTGGTAGAATGATCCATAAAACAATGTAAGCAAGAATAGTTAAGGTACTTAAGGAAACGCTGATTCCTGAAAAGAACACCAACGGTGTTACATTTATAGCAAAAACCAAAATCACTATAATGATACGAATGAATACTGGGTCAATACCAAAGTAATTTGCCAATCCTGAGGCTACACCTCCTAATATTTTACGTTTTCCATCTTTATAGAATTGTTTCCGTTCTGAAGATTTTGATTTTGCTGATTGTGCATCTTCAGCGCGCGAATCTTTTTCTTCATCCGGTTCTTTTTGTGATTGTTCCGGCTCCGCTACGTGATCTTCGTCCATACCTTGCTCTTCGAAGTCGGATACCTCTCCTAAAGTTGCGATAACATCGGTTACATCTTCATATGTAATGACTTCTTTGGATTTGGTCAATCTAGATTGAAAAATTTCGGCAATCCTACTTTCTATATCATTGAGTATTTCATCACTTCCTTCGTATGAAACAAAGTAGTTACGAAGACTGTCGAAATACGATCTTAATCGCTCGTAACCGTCTTCTTCAATGTTAAAAATGATGCCTTGGATATTTATGCTAATGCTCTTTTTCATGAGTCAATTATTTCTTATTATTGATTGTGTCTTAATGTTTTGTTCGAGTGGGCTCTTTGCCTTCATCATGGTGCTTTCTTATCCTCCTCTTTCATTTCCGCTTCTTGCCCCTCACCTGTTTTAACAGCCGTATTAGATGTATTGGATATAATCTTATTGGTAGATGTATGTAAATCTTTCCAAGTAGCTGCCAATTCTGTGAGTGCCTTTTTACCTTCATCCGTAAGCAAATAATATTTCCTTGGGGGCCCTGATGAGGATTCTATCCATTTATATTCCAACATACCTGCATTTTTTAGCCGGGTTAATAAAGGATACAGCGTCCCCTCTACCACCACCATTTTGGCCTTCTTCAGTTCTTCTATCAAATCGGAAACATATATCTCTCCTCGCGAGATTACATGCAGGACACAAAATTCCAGTATTCCTTTCCGCATTTGAATCTTTGTATTTTCAATTTTCATCGTACAGTGTCATTACTTTACAATGCAAAGATATATAAAAAACATAGTAGTATGCAATACATAGTAGTATGTTTTATAAGCAATAATAACGGACCGACGTCGTTTAAAATCTGAAAAAGTGTTATATTTGTTTCCTATCATTGTTTTTATGCGATTAAAAAAATCTGTATTTCTTCTAATAATTCTTGTTTCAGCTACTGCTTTTGGTCAATTTAATACCCCAAAGTATGCAAATGAGTTTCTAGCAATTGGTGTAGGCGCACGTGCTTTGGCCATGGGTAATGTTCAATCTGCGATTGTACAAGATGTAACAGCAGGCTATTGGAACCCTGCGGGATTATTGGATCAAACCAATCAATATAACATAGCTTTAATGCATTCAGAGTTATTCGCAGGAATAGCTAAAAATGATTATTTAGCTGGTTCCACTCCTATTGACTCTAATAGTGCTTTAGGAATTTCAATTATTCGAGTAGGAGTAGATAACATTGCAAATACACTCCGATTAAAGGAGCAAGGTTCTATTGATTATAGCAACATCACTACTTTTGGTGTAGCAGATTATGGATTCATTTTTTCCTATGCAAAGCGTAGCAACCTGATTCAGGGGCTAAAACTCGGAGCCAATGCCAAAATTATTTATAGAAATATTGGTCCCTTCGGCAACGGTTGGGGATTTGGTTTAGATGCAAGCGCTCAATTAGAACGGAACGGTTGGTTATTTGGTGTTATTGCACGCGATGTTACAACAACAGTTACAGTATGGACCTTTAACACAGAACTTTTTGATCAAACATTCTTATTAACAAATAATGACATCCCCGTTAATTCAACTGAAATTGCATTGCCTCGGATTATAGGTGGAGTTGGAAAAAAATGGATTATTGCAGATCGGTTTTCACTCCTTGAATCCGTAGATCTAGATATAACGACGGATGGTAGAAGAAACGCTCTTTTAAGAACGGGAGTAGTATCCATTGATCCACATTGGGGAACTGAATTTGGATATAAAGGTTTCCTTTTCGTCCGTGGAGGTATTAACAACATACAACAAGTTAAAGACTATGATGATAGTATGGATTGGGTAATACAACCGAACTTTGGGCTAGGGTTAAATGTACGAAATTTCACGATCGACTATGCTTTAACCAAAGTTAGCACTGGAGATGAAGGTCTTTACTCACACATATTTTCTTTGAAAATGAATTTCGATGATCTTCCAAAATTTCAATAAGAGTACATTTATAGCGTTTTGCACGTTTGCCTTTGTATGGATTCAATCTGGATCTGCACAACCAAACATTTACGGAAATGAATGGCTAGAAACTGCTGGGAGTTCTGCAAATTCAAATCAATTTGCAAAAATCAAGGTCGTAGAGCAGGGCGTTTACCGTGTATTTTACAATGAATTGAAAAATATGGGTTTCCAAATGGGAAACCTCAATCCAGCAGAATTTCAACTTTGGAGAAGAGGAATTCAACAATCCATAATTGTAGAGGATAATGGAAACAACTCATTTGACGTTGGAGATTACATCGAATTTTATGGACAGGGAAATGATGGGGAACTAGATAAATATCTCTTTTTTGACACCCTAAATCATATCCAAGAAGACTATAGTGAATACACCGATACTGCTGCTTATATATTGACGCTAGGCTCCAATGCGCTTCGATCCACCGAGATCAATGGTATTTCAACTTCGTACGACGCTTATAAAACAGAGCACATTGCAAAAACGGAACTTATTGCGTTTGGAAAATACTACTATGGACAAAAATACTTCCCCTCGAATGGTTTAGAATACGAACCAATGGCATTTGGTGACCGAGGAGAGGGATGGTTTAGTGGAACTTTCGGATCTGGAGTAACCCATACAGTCTCCGGAGTTAAAAATGTAGCTATTTCCTCGGCAGAAACTGCCACATTGCAAATTGAATTGGTAAGTGCCTTTCAAGGAAGTTGTCGCACGGTAATTGAATATAAAACCACTTCGGATGCCTCATTTACCTTGCTGGACACAGTGAGTATGATCAATTATTTTCCTGCTTTAAAAACCTATATTTTAAATCCTACAGATTTATTCGATGCAACAAACGACGGAAATGTATTAATTCGATTCAAAAACCTGGATAATGATTATGCCGTATTCTCCTCCATCAAAATAACATTCCCGCAAGTTGCGTCATTGGCAAGTAACAATGAATCATTTACTTTGAATAGTTCTCCTGGAAGTTCCGTTTCATTAAATCTGGAGAATGGAACAAGCTCCACCTATATTTATGACGTGACAAATGAAGGGGATTATCGGAAAATTTCCACAGAATTTATTGGAGGAACCCCCTCCCACTCGAGAGCAAAATTCAATAAACGCTCTTTTACTGAAAACTTATTTGTTTCAAATCAATATTTAAGTGCGGCAGACATAGAAAAATTCACGTTTATAAAGAACCCTGATACACTCGCAGATTACTTAATAATCTCCCACCCAAGACTTTTATCATCTGCTTCGGAATACATGGATTATCGAAAAAGTACGGAAGGTGGAAATTATAACGTGGAAATGACGATGATTGAGGATTTATATAATACATTTTCCTATGGTGATTATACGCCACTAGCCATTCGACGTTATTGTAGATATCAATTTGAAAAAGGAAATGCTGAGTTTCTTTTCTTATTAGGGAAAGCTTTTCAACAAGTTGGGAATGGAACTGTAGGACTTCCAAAAATTTATGGTTTTGGAAGTTCAAATCCAAACAATCAGATTGCTTATAGAAAACGAACAACACAAGTAGATATGGTTGATCGATTCAATGCCTCAATACCCATGGAAGACTTGGTTCCTACTGCAGGAAACCCTGGGTCTGACAATTGGTTTACCTCTAAAATTGATCCCACAGACAACTCTTGGGCACCTGCATTGGCTACAGGTCGAATTACCGCCTTAACCAATGCGGAAGTTTTAAATTATTTAAACAAAGTAAAGGAATACGAGCTAGTTCCCGACACAACGGCTTGGAAGAAAGAAATTTTACATTTGGCTGGGGGGTATTCCAGCAATGAAATTAGCCAAATAGCAAATTCAGTTGCTGCATGGAAAAAAATTGCGGAAGGCGAGCATTTTGGAGGAAACGTAAGCACTATTAGCCGTCCTAAACTCAATAACCAAAGTAACATATCAGAAATTAATGTTTCGGACAAGGTTAATGATGGTGTCCACTTAATTACTTTCTTTGGACATTCCAATTTTAGCGTAACAGACATTGATATAGGCAGAGCTTCGAACCCAATAAATCACTATACAAATACAAATGGCAAATACCCATTCATACTATTAAATGGCTGTAATTCCGGAAACTGTTTTGTACGTACATTTACATTTGGAGAAGATTGGGTCAATGTTGAGAGTAAAGGGGCTATTGGATTCATTGGTCACTCCGACATAGGGCTTACAAGTTCATTAGCCGTTTATACGAATACCTTATATAATGCTATGTTCGCCGATACCTCCTATATCAATACTCCAATTGGTATTCAAATTCAGGAGGCTATCCGAAATCAAGTAGTTGGTACTTTACCAAGTTTACAAGTAGCTCATGCATTACAAATGTTGTATCAGGGTGATCCTGCTATCGTACTTTTTACCGCAAGTAAACCTGATCTTGCCATCGAAAACACAGGATTATTTCTGGAAGAAATTGACGGAGGAGGAATAACTGCCGTTTCAGAATCATTCAATCTTGGCATTCAAGTAAATAATTATGGTCTTTATAACGAAAGTGATTCGTTTTATGTTTCCATCAAACGCGTTTTAGGAGATGGAACCTTTGAAATTTATCCCCCGAAGCAATATGCCTCTATAAAGAAACTAGATACCATTTACTATGAAATTGCCTCTAAGAACATCAACGCCTTTGGTTCCAATCAATTTCACGTGCACATCGATTACAACTACGATTCCGTTTCGGCAGCCGGTGGCGCTTCATTCGCTTTTAATCAAAATCATGAACCAACGTATGAAAAGGGATCTATTGATGAAGGACATGAAACCAACAATGAAGCATTTTTTCAATATTACCTCCCATTAAGTGCTGTAAAACCAATTTTCCCTAGAGAATTTAGTATCATAAACGCAGCCAATTATTTAGGAAACAATGGAATCGATTTCACTGCACAATCTACTGATTTATTAATTACCTCTCAGGAATACTATATTGAAATGGATACGCTCCGAGATTTTTCGGAGCCTTTATTCACTGGGCAGGCGACTGGTACTTCATTAGTTACATGGAATGATGTTCCTATATTTTTAGACGACACATTAGTTTATTATTGGAGAGTACGATTTCTTAATGTCGAAGAAGGAGAAGATACCTTATGGGGAGAAAGTTCATTCACCTACATTCCTAATAGTTCGGAAGGCTGGTCTCAAGCACATTACCAGCATTTTTTCCGAGATGCGAAAGAGGAAATTCAAATAAATGAAGATACACGCAGTTGGGATTACGAAGAAATCTCCAACATCGTCTCGATCAAAACTGCAAGTAAAAACTATTCCAACTCCACCCACGGACTAACCTTAAACAATGAAAACGTTTGGTTCCAATGCAATACAGGAGTCAGATTAATTATCATCGATCCTCAAACACTAAATCCTGTTGTTTTTAACTTCGCTAGTGCTTATATCTGCCAATCTAATCCTGGATTAAAATATCATTACAGCTATAATTTAAATAGCATCTCCGAACGGGACGACTTCTTAGCCTTATTATCAGTAATCCCATCCAATTACATTGTTGCGTTAAGCAGTATGAACAATCCTCTTTTTGCAACTTGGGATGCCTCTTTTTCTCTTTCAAATGTCTTAGCCTCTAATTTTGGAACTAGCCAATATCCTAGCTCTGATAGTTCGGCCTATGCATTTGTTGGATGTAAGGATTGTCTTACTCCATTATTTGAAGGTTCTCATGCAGATACTATTGTACAAGATGTTGTCATTTCAGCTGTTTTAGATCAAGGATCAGTAACCTCAACGATTATTGGACCATCACTTGGCTGGGATGATTTTGTTCGAAATATTCAAAAAGACAAATCGGAAAATACCGACTCGTACAAAATCGACATTTATGGCTTAGATATTAATTTTGAAGATTCGCTCCTAATATCCAACATAGCACCTGGGAATACGGATTTATCTGGTATATCGGCAACGAAATATCCGTATTTGCAACTACGAATGGAATCCGAAGATTTAACCAACCACACTCCTCCACAACTAAATAATTGGTTGGTACTTTATGATGATAAAGTACCAGAAGGAGTTTTGATTAGCAATGGATATGACTATAGCTCCAAAACGTACTACGAGGGAGAAGAAATGGTCTATCAATTCAAATTTCGGAATATTTCAAAAAATGATTTCCTTGAACCGCTAGTTGTAAGATATGCATTTAGTACCTCGCAAGAATTCACCATTCTTAAAACTGACACCTTAAACGGCATACTCAAAGCGGGAGAAGAAGTTGAATTCGAATTTAGACACACTCCAACTAGCTCCTATGGAAGTAAATTGTTGCAGGTTTTTGTAAATCCCAGAACACAGGTGGAGCAATATTACTTCAACAATATCTGGCAAATCCCTGTTGTAATTGAGAAAGATGTAATCAACCCTTTGCTAGATGTTGTATTTGACAATGTGCACATTATGAATCGCGACATCATTTCGCCGACCCCGAATATAACTATGACTATGAAGGATGAGAATCAACACATCTTTAAAACGGACACAACAACCGGGGTAGAATTGTTTTGGAAATTTCCTGGTGAAGGTCAACAATATCAAATAATCGAATTAGAAAATAATCCAAATTTAGAATTTACTCCAGCATCTAAAAATCAAGATTTTCAAATCAAATACACGCCAGACAGGTTAGAGGATGGAATTCATTATTTATCTGTTCAAATAGCTGATGCATCCGGTAATAATTCAGGTGTTTACAGTTATGAGATTGCGTTTGAGGTAATTAATGAGTCTTCTGTTTCAAAATTCTATCCATACCCCAACCCTTTTTCAACAAGCACGCGTTTTGCCTATACATTAACTGGAACAGAAGTTCCTGGAATAAATGATGTCAAAATTCAGATTATGTCATTAAGCGGGAAAATGGTTCGAACTATTACAGGTAGTGAACTTGGGTATTTACAAATAGGAAAACATTTAACTGATTATGCTTGGGATGGAACAGATGAATTTGGTGATAAGTTAGCAAACGGAGTTTATCTGTATCGAGTTCAAACCAAACTAAATAACCAAGCAATCAAAGAACGTACGGCTAACGCATTTATGGATTCCAACACGTTCACCAAAAGCTGGGGGAAATTATACATCATGAGATAAAGTCATATTTTCACCTATAGGATACTATTTTATCATTTTCAAGCTAAGTCAATATTTATTTCGTTTTGAATTAATCCAGTTTGTTTTAGCTTTGTCATTCGATAAAAAGTTTAACTCAAATTATCGTTAATAACAGGATAGAGAATGAAGACATCAAAGGTCAATATAAGCGTCACATTGGATGAACAAAATGTGCCCGAACTTATCACTTGGAAAGCGGAAGACAATAAAGATATCGACCCTACACCGGTTGAAGCCATTAACCTCTCTTTTTGGAATGGGTCTACTAGAGAAACCATGAAAATGGATTTATGGACTAAGAACATGCCTATTCATGAAATGAAAATGTTTTATGTAGATATGATTGGTTCTTTATCTGACTCCATTCAAAATGCTACTGGAGATGAAAAAATGGCGCACGAATTAAAGCAATGTGCGGAAAAATTATTGCGAATTGTAGAAAACGAATTCAAGTAGGGAATATACGGATAAAATGATACCTTTGTTTGCATTCGTTTAAAGCGAATTGTTCGTATAAATGATTGTTAAACTAGGTCGTTGTTAGAATTAGGATGGGGCTAAAGAATATTTTTGGAAAGCGGAACGATCGTAACCCCACACGACTAGAATATGCCCTTAATTATGGATTAAAGACGTTGCTCTCACTTGTAGCAATTGTTATTTTGTTCATAATTGTCAAAAAGTATCTTCCCGATTCGATGGCACAACTTTTTGAGCCATTAAAAGACAATGCCGTCCTTCTTTTTAGCGTTTTTTTTATATCTGAATCACTTCTTGGGCTACTGTTTCCCGACCTTTTCATTATGTGGGCCGTGTTGCAATCGTCTCCCGTTTTATATGTATTATTGCTCGGAGTCCTCTCCTATTTTGGAGGAATTATCTCATTCCTATTAGGTAGATGGATTGGAGATAAAAAAATATTTGAACGACTCGTTCGAAATGTCAGGTCAAAATATACGCACAAAATTCAAAAATGGGGAGGTTTCTTTGTGGTACTCGCAGCTCTAACTCCTATCCCTTTTTCACCCGTAAGCATGCTTTGTGGATCATTAAACTTCTCTTTGAAACGATTCTTATACTATTCTCTAACGCGATTATTACGTTTTATCATTTACGGAATTGTATTTTATTACAGCGGTGAATTATAATTGAATTCCAATATAATTCTAGTTCAAACCAACCAATAACTCCTCTTTTTCCTGTTACTCTGACACAAATGGCTTTCCATTAATAATCATTTGGTCTACTTTATTACTTCCAAATGCATATGGAAAATACGCTTCCGAATTCATTTCCTTAGTAATTATCAAGTTCGCTATATTTCCTTTTCGAATTGAACCAACCTTATCCTGTAACTCCATTGCATAGGCTCCATTAATAGTAACTGCGTTCAATGCCTCTTGTGGTGTCATTTTCATTTTTATCGAAGCCAAGGCCAGTACAAACTGTACATTTCCAGAAGGAGTCGATCCTGGATTAAAATCGGTGGCAAGACAAACAGGCAATCCTGCATCTATTAAATCACGTGCCGGAGCATATGGTATATTCAGGAAAAAAGAACACGAAGGCAACAAGGTAGGAATGGTAGATGAATTTTGTAAAGCCTCTATTTCTACTTCTGTTATTTGTTCCAAATGATCCACAGAAACAGCATTGTGTTTCACTCCAACTTGCACTCCACCTGAAACAGCTAATTGATTGGCATGTATTTTTGGCTTCAAACCGTACTTCGCTCCTGCTTCTAAGACAATCGCTGTCTCTTCCGGCGAGAAAAACCCATTTTCACAAAAGGTATCTATATAATCAGCTAAACCTTCTTCGGCAATTTGTGGAAGCATCTTATCTACAATTAGATCTAAATACTCCTGATGATTGGATCTATACTCCATTGGATAGGCATGTGCTCCTAAAAAATTTGCTTTAATTGGCAGTAAAGCATCTTCTTTTAATCGTTTTATAACGCGAAGCATTTTCAGTTCTGATTCTACACTTAATCCATACCCGCTCTTGATTTCAATTGCTCCCGTGCCATAGCTTATCAACTCCTTCATTCTTCCTAAAGCACCTGCGTAAAGTTCATCTTCACTCATCTGAGCAAGTTTACGGGCTGAATTCAGTATTCCTCCACCAGCTTCAGCTATTTCCTCATAACTCTTCCCATGGATTCGCATTTCAAATTCTTCTTCTCGGGTCTTTGCAAATACGATATGTGTATGAGAATCCACAAACGCTGGAAGTACCATTTTTCCGGTAGCATCAATCACTTCATCAAAATCGCGCTCATCTTCTGCCGAATAATCTGACATTGCTCCAAAAGAATCAATTTGTCCATTTTCACAAATTAAAAAAGCATTATCAATAGAAGGCAAACTTCCCATTTCACTTCCCTTTTTAATTTCTGGAATCGAATCCGTTACTTGAAGCAAACGATGAATGTTCTTAATTAATAGTCTCATTTTAATATGCAATTAATGAATGGATCTGTTTAAAAGGGAAAGTTAAATCGAACGGATTTTCATGTATTAAACGAATGATTCCTCCCTTTTTTCTAATTTTACTGCTAAATTACTCATCGTCTTTTATCAAGCAAATGAATAATGCTTAAAAGGCTTAGAAAAAATGAAATATGGTACGCTTTAACAAGCCTTAAATGATTTACCTCTAAATATGTATGAAAAAAGGAAATAATGTATTCATTGCGGACAACGCTCGAGTTATGGGAAATGTGGAAATGGGAGATAATGTTTCGATCTGGTTTGGCACAACCATTCGTGGCGACAACGACCTTATCCACATAGGCAACAATAGTAATATTCAAGACGGGTGCATTGTACATGTAGATCCTGGTGTACCTGTCCACATTGCCGATGGAGTTACCGTTGGTCATGGAGCTATTATTCATGGAGCAAGCGTAGACACTAATTCTTTAATTGGAATGAGAGCTACACTTTTAAATAATGCAAAAGTAGGCAAGAACTGTATTATTGGAGCCCACTCATTGATTACTGAAGGCAAGGTAATACCAGACAACTCCATGGTAATGGGAGTACCAGGAAAAGTGGTAAGAAGTTTAACTGACGAAGAGATTGAGAGTATTAAACGAAATGTAGCCAGCTATGTGAAGAAAGGAAAAGAGTTTCTTGATGGAAAATATGATGTTTAAATCTCTTTAAACTATCATAAAATATTGAGCACAAAAAAAAGCCGATCATTTTCATGATCGGCTTTTTCAAATTGTTTAAATTCTAATGTAATTCTACTAACTTCTTAGAAATACATGTTAAGAATAACACTTCCACTCAAATCTGGAGCGAATCCATATTGTCTGTAAGAAGTTCTATCTTTTCTTTCTTCTTCAACTACGTTACCAAAAGAATCAACATACTCCCACTGAGTAACACCGTTGCTTCCTTGTCTTGAGAATCCATATCCCCATTTGAACTCTCCTCCAATTGCAATTTTTGGTGCAATGAAGTACTCAGCTCCGATGATTCCATTAATTCCAACAGTTACAAAACTAGCATCGTAATCAGCAATCATTCGACCACGTTCACGAGGTGCATACCATCGACTGTTACTAATTGGTGCAGTTCCCTGAGAATTATCAGGAGAAGTTACGAAATCATAAGAAGGAAGTTGATTCCCATTCCAATACGTCGTAACTGGATTTTGTTGAGCTGTCGTCATTGCATTTCCATACTCATAAAAAGCACGGCTGTTGCTTCGAGAAAACTGTACATCAGCACCGTAATACCCTTGTACTCTTCCTGACCCTCTTCTCTTTTCAAATCCTACTCCAAGAATAAATGAACCATTAGAATTTGCATATGTATCTGTTGCAGTTTCTAATCCATTTAATTCATTTCCTGTCCAAACTTCAGCAGAATTGATTGTGTTTCTCTGTGTGATTGCTAAGTTCGCTCTCACTGCAGTTGACTCATCTAAGAAGTAACGAACATAAATTGATCCACCATCTGGCACTCCATAATTATCGTTACCTGAACTGAAGAATCTCAAAAGAGGTGATCCATCAAAACCTAATCCAATGTCTCCTGCTTCTGGTAATCTACTACCGCCACTTTTGCTGCTGCTTGCTGTTGCCATGTCGCCACCGTTGTCTGCTGCTGCTTCCTCATCTTGAGCGAAGGCAACTCCTGTAGCTAGCATAGCGCACATAATGCTATATACTATTTTTTTCATTTTAATTTCTTTTACGTTAAATAACTTATTTTAATAAGCACAATTAATAACTTGATGTATTATTCTATTCGAATAATTATCGAGTGTACTCAAAGCTACCCAATTCAACAGTTTCCTCATCTCTTACTGTAACAGAAGTAGTTTCATTACCATCTGCAGACCAAGAATCCATAACTGTAATTTTTTCAGTTCCACCACCTGTGCTATCAGCATCAAATGTTACGTTAGCGTTTAATTGATCTTCGTAAGTCAAATCAACACTAATGCTTCCACCAGCAGGAGTTTCAACAGTCAATGTAAAAGATCCATCTGCAGCTGTTTCAGTTCTAACAGACTTCTGAGTTACACCAGCAGTATAATTTTGATCCAATTCATCTGTATCATACCAAGCAATTACTTCAATACCAGCCATGTTTTCATAGTCAGTTTGGTAATTAGCAGGTTGACCTGTACCACTTAAGTGGTTGTTCAACGTATCGTTTGTTTCATTTGTGTTCATCAAAATTGTACCACTAATAGTAGCGCTACCAAGCGTTCCTGTTGCAGGAGTAACTTCCGTTCTTTTGATACATCCAACCATCGCAGCTGCTGCAACGATCCCGATTAAAAATTTTTTTGTCATTTTTTTACTTTTTTGGTTATAATTAAATTCACTTAAATGCAAATGTAAACAAGTTTCTATTGAAATAACAAAAATCCGTAATATAATAGTTATATTTTTTGCGGACTTCTTTTACCCAAACAGGGGTCTCCTTCCTCAAATGACCTATTTAGTCAATTGGTTTTCAGGAAAAATTAAAATGCAATAGTATCTTGTATTTTTTCAAGACTATCCGTCTGACACTCTCTAAATCTGTAAAACATTCCAGCAATTATTGTGCCTGTTTCCCGGATTAATACTGGTGTGACGAATTAAAATATAGAATGGTTGGAATGTAGATTAAAATTTATTTTTCCACATCATACTTTCGACTGGACGCAATGTCTTATTATTATACTTCGCGTTTTCCTTCTTATTATAGTAGTTCTCAATAGAACCGCGAACTTCAAAATAGATCAACTGTCCGATAGGCATCCCTGCATACACTCTAACCTTTTGAGAAACAGAAATTTCTAAAGTCCAAGTGTTGCAAAACCCTACATCTCCTTTACCTGCCGTGGCATGAATATCGATTCCCAAACGACCTACACTTGACTTACCTTCCAAAAAAGGTACATGTGCGTGTGTTTCAGTATATTCCAAGGTAACCCCTAAATAAAGTTTATTAGGTTCTAAGACAAACCCCTCTGGACCTATTTCAAAATGGTCTATTTCATTGTGTTCTCGGGCGTCCAAAATTTCATCTCTGTATAAAGCAACATGCTTGCCCAAGCGTACATCATATGAATTGGTGCCCAAAGAATTGCGATCGAAAGGTTCAACAATAATATCCCCTTTTTTCATGGCCTCTAGAATTTCAGTATCGGAAAGAATCATAGCCTGTTGTTTTGTGCAAAACTAAGTTTATTAATAATAATGACCTTCCTTTTTTTTGCAAAAGATGTTAAAAATCTTGTTTGGATTTGTTTTAAACTTAATTATATTGCGGCATAGGAAGTTCACAATTCAATCCTTACATAAAATCAGAGAGCTAGAATGGCTATAGAAAAATTTATAAGCAAAAGTACGGAACAAACTCCTTACATTACCCTTGATCCAGAAAATGGAATCTTTGAAATGAGAGGTGTTTCCAGACCAGAAGATGTGAACAAAAACTATATCCCTGTCGTTGAGTGGTTTAAAAAATACCGAGATGACGCGAACGAAGAAACAACGTTTGATTTCCGATTCGATTATTTTAATACCGCCACCGCCAAATTACTGTATGATGTATTGGCTTTACTGGAAGAAATTAAAACCTCAGGAAAAAAAGTGGTCATTAACTGGTATTACAATGAAATGGATTTGGATATGAAATCCGCCGGACAAGAGTTTTCTGACATGGTGAATGTTGATTTCGAATTTCATCCTTATCAGGCTTAAGTGATTTTTTTTTCGTAATATGGTCCTGGTAAACGTGAATGTTGTCCAGTGCACTGTAAAATCAAGTATTTCCATAAAATAAACCTCCTTTTTTGGATTTCACTGTTGGGCTTAATCAGCCTTTCCGCGAATGCACAACGCTATACTATTTCCAATTATTCGGTGGATGACGGACTTGCCCAATCTACTGTTTACTCCATTTGTGAAGATCAGAATGGATTTGTCTGGTTTTCTACGCTCGGGGGTGGAATCTCCCGCTTTGACGGAGTAAATTTCGTCCAATACAATGAAAAAAATGGCATTGTTTCCAACCAAGTATATTTTGTATTCGAAGATAGTAAAGGAAATATTTGGTTTGGAACTAGGGGTGGAATAAGCGTATTCGATGGATATAAAATCAAAACTTACGGCATTAAAGAAGGCTTAAAAAGCAACTTAATACGTGTTATAACCGAAGATAAAAAAGGAGTAATTTGGGTTGGCACATTTGGTGGTGGCATTAGTAAGTTACAAAATGACAAATTCATAACCTACTCGACACAAGACGGTTTATCCTCCAATTTTGTATATGACATCACTTTTAATAAATCAAATGTAGCTTTTATTGCCACTAAGGCTGGTTTGTGCCAGTTTGATGGAAAACGCTTCATTCAAGACCACCTATTTCCTTTATCCTCTAAAAGTACTCGAAGTGTTATATTCGATAAAAAAGGAAACTTGCTGGTCGGAACACAAACGGATGGAATCTATTCCATTACTCCTACTGGTACCAAAACAAGACTTTTTTCGGATAGCATACACCAATTTGCCACCAACATCTCTCATATTTTCTTAGATGAATCAAATGGAGAAACCTGGATTTCAACACTTGGCAACGGTATTTTCCTAATTACTGATAGCTCTACAATTAATTTTACAGAAGAAAATTCAGCATTGCAAAGTAACGTGGTCTTAAATATAATGAAGGATGATGGCGGGAATGTGTGGGTTGGCACCTTAGGTGGAGGCGTATCCAAATTGAGTAAAACGCCTATGTTTTCATACTATAAAGAAGCATGGTTAAAGGAAAAAGCAGTACGTTGTATCTATGAACAAGAGGATGGTTCGTTATGGTTCGGCACTCGAAATGGCGGAATATTATCTGAATCTAAACTCTCTATTGATTTTTCCTTTTTGAGGGAATATTCAATTAATGAAATCTATAAATCAAAAAATGAGGACTTATGGATTGCGACCGATCGTGCGGGCATCTATAAAGTAAGTAAAAAGGGAGAATTAACACATTTTGATAAAAATAATGGTCTCATATCGGACAAGATATTTGCAATAGCAGAAGATGATCAAGGTACGATTTGGTTGGGAACATATGACCAAGGAGTAATATCCTATCAAAATGAAGTGTTTAAAAATTACAATACAGGAAATGGCTTGTCCTATGATCTTGTATTTGATATTCTATTTGACGGTAACGATGCAATATGGGTCGCTACAAACGGAGGTGGGCTTACCCGAATTACTCCAGAAGAAATTACTTCCTTCGACATCTCAAAAGGATTGGGTAGTAACGATGTCTGGTCTGTAAAGCAAGATGTGTTTGGCAATATATGGGCCGCTACCAATGGAGGAGGAATCTCCGTATTTAATGGAACTTCATTTAAGAACTTCACGGAAGAAGATGGACTAATTTCAAATAACGTACACTCTCTTTTATTTGATAATGCAAACAATCTATGGATTGGAACGGAAAAGGGAATTGACAAATTGGTCTTTGTCCTTACAGACACTCTGGGAAAAGTATCTTACGACATTTTCAAAATTCAGCATTATGGTAAAGAAGAAGGGTTGCTAGGCATTGAAACCAACCTAAATGCTTCGTTTAAAGATTCAAACGGAAATTTATGGTTTGGAACTATAAATGGGGTTACGATGCACGATCCAAAAAAGGTCTTTTTCAATAAAAATGAACCTCGCATTAATCTAACGGAGGTAAAGATTCATTATGACACCGTTAATTGGATTTCAAAGTACAAAACGAAGTTACAGCGCTGGAGTGGACTCCCTATTGATTTAAAACTTCGTTCATTTGACAATCATGTTACCTTTGAATATGCTGCTATAAGTTCACACTATTCAAAAAAGTTAAAATACCAGGTCAAATTGGAAGGATTTGATGAAAAATGGTCAAAGCCAATTTCAACGAACCATGTTACCTATACCAATCTTCCTTCCGGAGATTTTGTATTCAAGGTAAAAGCGTGCAATGAAGACGATGTATGGACTCAACATCCGGCTACATTTTCGTTTAACATACGTACGCCTATTTATAAAATGCCCTTGTTTTATATCTGTCTTGGGTTATTTTCTATATTAATTGCATGGATACTAATTCGGAGAAGAAGCTATCGAATTAGAAAAGAGAAACTGAATCTTGAAAAAATCATTTTAGACCGTACCAGTGAATTGCGACAAGAAAAAAACAACGTAGAGCTTCAAAACATTGAAATTGTATCTCAAAAAAGAGAATTGGAGATTAAGCAAAGAGAACTTGAATCTAAAAACACTCAAATTCTTGATAGCATCAATTATGCTAAAAAATTGCAAAAAGCTATATTAAGCGATGAAGACAAAATTAAGTCGCATTTTGACGAGTACTTTCTATTTTTCACTCCTAAAGATATCGTATCTGGAGATTTTTACTGGTTAAAGGAACAAGGAGATCTTCTTTATATTGCCGCGGTAGATTGTACCGGACATGGAGTCCCTGGTGCTTTTATGTCTATCGTTTGCAACCGTTTATTAAATAATGCAGTAAATGAATTTGAATTTTTCGACCCGGGTAAAATGTTGGCCTACTTGCATCAGCGATTAATTGAAATGATGAAAAAAGGCGCTGAGGATGACTATATACGTGATGGAATGGATCTTGCACTGTGCATCATAGATAAAAACACTAAGAAATTGTCTTATGCTGGTGCCCATAATCCACTTTTCATGGTAAGAGACAATAAGCTACAAGTTATTGCTGCTGACAATAAGCACGTTGGTTTCTCAATGAAAATGGAAAAAAATCGAACATTCAACACACAACATTTGGATCTAATAAAGGGAGATCAATTATATCTTTTTTCCGATGGTTTCTCGGATCAGTTTGGTGGAGAGAAAGGGTCAAAATATTTCATGGCTAATTTTCAAAGTTTAATTGAGCGAATTTCCACAGAACACATGGATGAACAATACATTTTACTTGTAAATGAATTTCTAGATTGGAAAGGAGAACGCGAACAGATCGATGATGTATTAGTTATGGGATTAAAGGTGTAATTGCCCCATTCGCCGCAATGCAAAACAACTTAACCCAATACTGGATCGGATTGTTTAATTTGAACTAAAACACTGCATTTATTGAACAAGGATCCCATATATTAATTAAAACAATCCATAATTAATTATACCAAATGAACTATTGCATTATCACCGGTACCAATCGTCCTGACAGTAACAGCGCTCGAATTGCCAAACTGTACAATAATATGCTTTTAACTAAAGATATTGAAGCAAGTTTGATTGACCTTCAGCATCTTCCGACTGATTTTATCTTTTCTAATTCCTTCGGAAATAAAAACTTGGCCTTCGAACCATTTCAGGAAAAAATCTTAAAAGCTCAAAAGTTCATCTTTGTTCTTCCTGAATACAACGGCAGTTTTCCAGGTGTGCTAAAAGCATTTATCGATGCCTGTCAGTTTCCAGATAGTTTCAGCGGCAAAAAATGTTGCCTTGCTGGGCTTTCTTCTGGCCAATTTGGGAACATTCGAGGATTGGAACACTTTACAGGTATAGCGAATTATGTAAAAATGGATGTCTTACACGTCAAAATGTACTTCCCAAAAATAGAAAGTTGTCTGAATGCGGAAGGAAACATAACTCAAGAATTCTTATTAAACAGTATGGAAGGACAAATTGACGCATTTATGACATTTTAAGCGATTGGTCACATTTTTGTATAAGACCTAATGTGTCGGATCAATTTTACTTTTGATTCCATTTTTATTACTAACTGAAATAATTTTTACATCTACTAAAATCAATTAAACGTTTTGATTCCAACGAATTGAATTGTCTTTGATCTTTTGAACTCTATAATCATTGATCGGGCTGAAAGAATCCATAAGAAAAGACATTCTTTAACGGAAAAAGAAACGTCTAGAACAAAAATCTAATTATGATAAAAATAAGATCAACAACTGTATTAGCCATTAAACATAACGGCAAGGTCACTATTGGTGCGGATGGACAGGCTACCATGGGCAATCACGTAGCTAAGGGAAACGTTAAAAAAATTCGAAAGTTCCTAGACGGTAAAATCGTAGTCGGCTTTGCTGGAGCAACAGCAGATGCTTTTACCCTACTGGAACGTTTTGAAGAAAAATTAAACGCGTATAGCGGAAATATGAAACGTTCCGCAGTAGAATTAGCGAAAGATTGGCGAACAGATCGTTATTTAAGAAAACTTGAATCAATGATGATCGCGGCAAACAAGGATGAAATTTTAATCATTTCCGGTACGGGAGATGTGCTTGAACCTGACAATGACATTGCATCAATCGGTTCTGGAAGTGTTTACGCTCAATCTGCTGCAATGGCGTTGAAAAAGCATGCGTCAAACCTTAATTCCGAAGAGATGGTCGTTGAAGGATTAACTATTGCAGCTGATATGTGCATCTATACGAATCACAATTTTGTTATTGAGACTTTAGATTAATTGAAGGGACAACCCCATTAATCAAAATTCAATTAAAGAATTGACTAAACAAACTATATATATTATATAATAATGAAGATATATCACAATCCAAGATGTACCAAAAGCCGGCAAACTTTGGCAATTCTTGAAGAAAAGAATGCAAATTTTGAAATTGTTGAATATTTAAAAGACATCCCTTCAAAATCCGAATTGCAAGATTTATTACAAAAATTGAATATTCCAGCAGAAAAACTTATTCGAAAAGGTGAGCCTGCTTTCAAGGAAAATTTCAAAGGGAAATCTTTAACAGAAGAAGAGTGGATTGACGCAATGATTAATTTTCCAAAGTTAATCGAACGTCCAATTGTCATCCAAGGTGACAAAGCAGTATTGGGAAGACCTCCTGAAAATGTGCTAGAGCTGCTTTAATCCAGCTAAAGAACTACTTCGTAATAATTTAATTGGAAAGCTTAAAAAAAAGCGACCGCATCATTCAAAAATGAAATGCGGTCGCTTTTTAATTTGTATTTGTTATCTTTCTATTTATTAGATTTCCGAACCCTTGACAATTAATTACCCTTTTGCCCTACAGTTCGATCCTCCATATAATATAATGTAATGTTTGATTTCTTTATTTCACATTAAAGAATCCAGATCCAATCATTTCTCCTTCACAAGCTACATTCACAATATAGTTTCCAGAAACGTAATTAAATCCTTTTAACATAAGAAACGTAAGCTCTTGTCCTGAGTTATCAAATTTCAGATTTTTAGACATCGTATATTTTATGTCTGTACCATTTCTCAATTGAGAAACTCCTCCCCCATTATTTTTATCTGAAAAGATCTCACCAGATGGAAGTACCAATTGAATCAAGAATTTTTTACTGTCCTTTTGTGCCGCCTTGTTATCAGCCAATGAAAATCGAATCTTAAGTCGATCGATACTTTTCGCACGGTATTCTTCTTTTTCAAATTCCTTACCACTGGCTTTAAGAGCAGAAATTTTCATTTCATCTACCGATAAAACGGATGCCGCTTCAATGAAATCATTTAATTCTTGTTTACCGATCGTAACCATTTCTAGTTCCTGTCCTAACTCTTTGTTCGCAGTATTAAGAGTATCCACCTGTGTAATTAAGTTTTCGTTCTCTTCCGAAAGGCGTTTTATTTCCTTGTCCTTTTCCAAAAGATCCGCTTCCAAGTCGGAAATAAATTTCTTTAATTTATTTCGTTCCGCCTTACTCATGTTAAGGTCTCCTTTCAGCTTAGCTACGTACCCATCTAATTCGGCAATTTTCTCATCTAATCCTTCTTTTTCAATTCCCAATGCATGATACTTTTTCTTGGTTGCAATCAGACGATCTCGAACTTCAAACAATTCTTTAGATGTATTTTCTAGATTCGTTTCTGTATTGGAGAGATTGGAATTTAAACTTTCAATTTCTTGATTTTTATTCATTAGCATGAATACCAATGCCCCAATCGCCACTAATTGAACTACATTAATTATAATCCAAACTATGGCCTTGTTTCCTTTTTTTTCTTCTGTAGAACTCATTCTATCTATTTTTCTGGTTTACTTATTTTACTTATCTTAACTAATCTAACCTTGTCAAATTTCTAATTTTTAGACAAATTAAACGTTTATTTATAATTCCTTTTTAATTGCAAGCTTTAGTTCTTCACTTCCTCTAAGTAAAGGCAATCTTACCTGTCCATCAATAATACCTGACAACTCCAAAGCTATTTTCACACCCACCGGATTACTTTCTGTATACATCAATGTATTCAGTCTCAAAATCCCAAATAAATGTGTTGCTGCCAAATTGTAATCTCCATTTAAAGCATTTTTTATAATCGATGAAAATCGATCTGGAATAGCATTCGCTAACACGGAAATGACGCCTTCCGCTCCAAAGGAAATCATAGAGGTAGTTAAGAGATCATCGCCACTGATTAACATAAAATCATCGGGCTTGTCTCTCATAATCTCCATACATTGCTCTAAATCACCTGAGGCCTCCTTAATTGCACATATATTTTGATGTCCAGCAAGTTTTAACGTTGTTTCTGCAGAAACATTTGAAGCTGTTCTCCCAGGTACATTATATAATACAACTGGCACAGGACTTTTATCCGCAATGGCCTTATAATGTTGATAAATACCTTCCTGTGTTGGTTTATTATAATACGGCGATGCAGACAAGATCGCATCAACGCCTGTCAAATCAACAGAACTTAGGGTATCCAATACATCTTGGGTATTGTTCCCGCCAATTCCAAAAACGATAGGTTTTCTTCCTTGATTAACCTGTATAACCCGACTCAAAATTGCCGCTTTTTCCTCTGTACTACAAGTTGCAGCTTCTCCTGTTGTTCCTAAAACCACCAAATAATCCACTCCTCCGTCAATTACATGGTTAACCAACCGATCGATTCCATTAAAATCAACTGTACCGTCTTTGTCGAACGGCGTGACTAATGCCACTCCAACCCCTTTTAATTTTGTTCTCATACCCGTATGTCTTCAATTTGTTTAATTATCCGAACAATATTATCATTCAAAGACTGACCTGCGTTTTTACTAAACATCATGTCAAATAAGGATTCCTGATCCGAATAATGAAATCCCACCCGGCAACCTGCTGGATTTTTAGTCAGAATATATTCAACTATTGGATTAAACTGATCTCCAAAGTAAAATAGAAAATCAAATTTCTCATTACAGAACTTCAGCAGTTCCTCCGAATTAATTTTACCAAAAAAATTGATTTCTTTTTCTAAGAAAAAAGGAGTGCTTGGTGCGTTTTCTATTTTCTTTTGAATTTGGATCAATGGTCGAACCTTCACTCCTTTTTCTTTAAGGACCTTAATCCAACTTTGCGACTGCTTGTAATGATCTAATGAATAAAACAACAAGCCTACATAAGTATTTTCAGAAAAAGCTACATTCTTTCGCTTCACAGATTGTTTTTGAATCTGATTTACCTTGTATTTTAAAAATACGTTTTTCACAATTGCTAAATTAATCCGAAATTTTGATTTGTTTCAAGTTACTACAAAGAATGTGCTATTTCTGCAATTCATGGAATGCATACTTGATTAAATTGGTTACTATAGGCCACTATAATTATGAACCTTGAATCATTTGTTCCAGATCAGATTCTCCAATAATTCGAATATTAAGTTTTTCTGCTTTGGCTAACTTGGCTGGGCCCATTTTATCACCGGCAACAACAAAGTCTGTTTTAGCGGAAATTCCTGACACAATTTTACCTCCATGATTCTTAATTAAATCTTTGATTCCATCCCTTGAGTAGTTTTCAAAAACTCCGGAGACTACAAAGGATGATCCTTCCAAATCTGAACTAATCGCCTGTTCCGATTCTGCTCTTTCAAACTGAAGTCCAGCCGCTACCAAACGTTCTATGATCATTCTATTTCCCTCATTCTCAAAATGATTACGAATACTCCAAGCAATCTTTTCGCCTATTTCAGGTGCTTCAATCAAATCATCATAGGATGCTTTTTCCAAATTTTCAAGTGATTCGAAATGCTCTGATAGTCGTGCTGCGACCGTACTTCCTACAAACCGAATTCCTAAACCAAACAATACTTGCTCAAACGAAATAGCTTTAGACAACTCAATTCCATCAATTAAATTACGAGCTGATTTATCTGCGAATCGGTCCAAACTTATTAGATCATCATACGAAAGGTCATATAAATCTGCCGGATTTTTCACCAAATCATTATCAAAAAGCTGTTCGATCGTCTCTTTTCCTAAACTATCAATATTCATCGCCTTTCGTTGAATAAAATGTTCAATCCTACCCGTTATTTGGGGTTTACATCCCATTTCATTAGGGCAATAATGCGCAGCTTCACCTTCCTTCCTCACCAATTGAGTCCCACATTCTGGACAATCCGATAAGAATGCAATCGGTTTCGCTTCGATCAAACGCAAGGTTCGATCCACGTCCGTTACCTTCGGAATAATCTCACCTCCTTTTTCAACAAAAACCGTATCTCCTTCATGTAAATCCAAAGATTCTATAATATCTGAGTTATGCAAGGATGCTCGTTTCACAGTTGTTCCTGCCAATTGCACCGGCGCTAAATTGGCAACAGGGGTGATCGCTCCTGTTCTACCCACCTGATACGTAACCGATAAAAGTTTGGTAGGTAAATTTTCTGCTTTGTACTTAAACGAAATCGCCCATCTTGGACTTTTGGCTGTAGTACCTAGTCTTCCTTGTTGATCAATGCGATTAACTTTAATCACAATTCCGTCCGTATCTAAAGGTAGATCAAATCGTTTTTGCTCCCAACCTTCAATAAACTCATACACCTGTTCCAAGGTTGTACAGCGCTTAAATCCTTCAGAAACTTTAAATCCCAGTTCTTTTAATACGTTTAGACTTTCTTCATGCGAACTAAAATCATTCTGTTCATCATTATATGAATAGATATAACAATCCAAATTCCGTGAAGCAACAACAGCCGAATCCTGCATCTTAAACGTTCCTGATGCTGAGTTCCTCGGGTTTGCCAGCTGCTCATCTCCCGCTTTCGCTCGTTCTCTATTAATGCGTTCAAACTCTTTTCGAGGCATAAAACCTTCTCCCCGAACTTCAAACGTTCGGTTTCTATTTACTTTTAATGGTAGCGAACGGATGGTTTTCACATTTGCTGTAATGTCATCTCCCTGCTTTCCATCACCTCTAGTTGCTCCTTGAACCAGCACACCGTTTTCATAGGTAATACTAAGTGCGACGCCGTCGAACTTTAACTCACAAATATATTCAAATGATTCCTCGCCAAGATTCTTTCGTACTCGTTCATCAAAATCTGCTAATTCTTCTTTCGTATAAGTATTGGCAAGGGATAGCATTGGAAACTTATGATGCACAGTAGGAAACTCCTTACTTATCATTCCTCCAACTCGATGAGTAGGTGATTCGGGTAAAATTAAATCCGGGTTTTGCTTTTCAAGATCCTGCAAGGATTTCAAAAATTGATCAAATTCAAAATCTGATACTTCCGAGATATGTTTATTGTAGTATTGATAATTGTAAAAATTTAATTTTTCTACCAATTCCGCAATTTTGCTTTTGGGGTTATTGTGTTCTTCCACTTTGTCTTATGATTAACTAAATCAAAACAGGTTAATATATAATGTAATTATATACAACGGTAAAGATAAATATTAACCAAACTTGTAATAGTATTTTAACAATAAAAAAAGCCTTCCCTTATATATAATAAGGAAAGGCTTTCATATTTATTGAAATGTATTTAAATATTATCCATTTCCTGTGATTACAACTTTTGTTGTTCCTTTAGCTGGATTCGTAATTACAACATAACTTACTTTTCCTCCTGGCGTAAGACCAAAGTCAACTGGATTCTGAAAGTTTTCATTGTTTCCAGACATAAAGTCTTCTAAAGTGCCTTCCTGTGTAGCTGGATCATAAGTAATAACCGTTCCGTCTTGTGCTGTAGCTGGCATAATTTATTTATTTTAAGTTAAACATATATTTTAACCAATAATAAAGTAAAGTGAAATCAATTGCAAGAAAATTGTTATTAAATTTATGTATATTTCCCAAATGAAAATGAGAATATTGATATTTTCACTGTATTTATTGAGTACCAACTATTTGTTTTCCAACAATATAGACTCATTAATTACAACTCTAGAAACCAATATAAGCGATTCCGCTAAGGTTTCTAATTTAGTGGAGATTTCTTCCCATTATATTTTTCAAAACCCAGAACTAGGAATCGACTATGCAAACCAGGCTATCCCTTTAGCTAAAAAGATAAACAACCTAGTTTTGCTAAGTAAAAGTCGGGTTGCTTTAGGTCGAAACTACACTCAATTAGGAAATTACGATCAAGCCTTAACGATTTTAATGGAATCGCTTAAAGAAGATGAAAAAAACAACTTGATTGCACGTGTATCTTCAGATTGCAGCAATATCGGGGTCGTGTTTTATTATACTGGCAATTTTGAAAAGACCTCATTTTATTGGAATAAGTCATTACAGATGAGTATCAAAGTTGAGAATTGGATCGCCGCCGCCAATACTTATAATAATTTAGGAGGTGTTGCTGCGAATTTCCGACAAATCGATTCTGCCCTTTTTTACTATAAAAAAGCAAAATCCATATTCATTCGGATGAATGACTCATTGGGCATGGCCAAAAGCGACGTCAATATTGGTTCTGCCATAACTGATTTATATGATGTAGATGGTAATCCTGAACATCTGCGTTTAGCAATAAAACAATATGAATCTGCTAGAGCTCAATTCAAAATACTTGGTGACATCGACACCTACGCAACAGCTACGCTAAATATGGCTACAACTTACGCCAAATTAGGAGAATTAGATCTAGCAGAGAACCTTGGCAGGGAATGTCTGGAAATATATGACAAAGCCAAAAACAAAGAATCTCTCCGAGAATCCTATGAAGCAATTTCTATTATTTTTGCGGGAAAGGGAGAATACAAAAGTGCCTACCACTATTTAGATACCAATCGGATTCTTGCTGCAGAAATGTTCAATACCTCCTCTCAAGAATCGATGGCGGAAATGGAGACGAAATATCAAACTAAAAAGAAGGAGCAGCAAAACAAATTACTTCAAAAGGACATTGAACGAAAACAAGTGGTGCAATATGCCATGGGAGGTGGTATTCTAACACTAGTATTAATTGCCATCCTAATATTCTATCAATTCAGAGCTAAAAAGAAAGCCAATAAATTGCTGAACGAACAAAACGATGAAATCAAATCACAAAATGAAGAGATTTTATCTCAAAGAGATCAGATTGAAACGCAAAACACACAACTTGCCAAGAAAAACAAGCATATTATGTCCAGTATTGAATATGCACGTCGTATTCAAGAAGCTATATTACCTTCAGACGAGTTAATAATCGGAAACCTACCAGAATCTTTTGTTTATTACCAACCCAAAGACATCGTATCAGGTGATTTTTATTGGATGGAAGCAATTGATTCGAAAGTATTTTGGGCCGCAGTTGATTGTACAGGACATGGGGTTCCTGGAGCGTTTATGAGTATCCTTGGAGCAAATGGTTTGAAAAAAGTGGTTGTTGAGCGTAAAATTCACAAACCTTCTGAAATACTAGATCATCTTACGGATCATGTTGTAAATTCTATTACCGCAACCAAAGAAGGAGAAGAAGTAAAAGATGGAATGGATATCGCTATTTGCTGCTGGGATCGCAGTACTAATATACTCGAATTCGCTGGGGCATATAATCCAATGTATCTAATTAGAGATGGTGAAATGATCATTACCAAGGCGACTAAAAGACCTGTAGGAAGATTCAAAAGACGAAACCTTCCGGATTTTGAAAACCATACTATGGAAGTAAAAAAAGGAGATTGCATTTATATCTTCTCAGATGGATTCCCGGATCAATTTGGTGGCGACGATGGTATGAAATATACGTATCGGAAAATGCGGGATAAAATCATGGAAATTCACCAAGAACCTATGGAAGATCAACATGGTATTCTAATGAATGAATTCATTAAATGGAAAGGTAAGGAAGAGCAGTTGGATGACATTTGTATTTTCGGAGTACGTATTTAATAAGTATTATTACTAATTCAGACTTCCTTTTCAGATTTGTCATTGCATTTAAAATCCTCAAGTCTAATTCAAACTAAGACTGATTTATGAATAGCTTTAAACGCTGTTTTAGTTTAACCCCGTAAGAAATCAAAATGTTTTTTTAATCTAAAATACAATACCAACCATCTGATGATTAATCTCCAGATGATTGGTATTCATTAACATTCCGAACGTTAATTTATTTTAATCTTTCATTCCTCATGCAATTAAACACATGAAGTAGTATACTTAATCTAAAATAGTGCTCCCCTATTCTATTCTTTCTAATTCGTTGGTCTAACAATAATAAGAGTCTTACGCGGCCCCTTATTAATAAAAACATAAATTACTTCATCTCCAACTGATAAATTCATCAATTCATCTTCAAAGTCAAATTCTTCTCCGGTATCTAAATCTTTCAGACATCCTTTTCCGATCGCAGCATCATAGTTAACTATAAATCCTATATTTCGACTAGCGATTTGATTTCCATTGGAAGCCGGGTTTCCAGTACCTTGTCCTGGTCCCTGTCCTTGGGCACTTGCACCTACGATGCAGAACCCACATATTACAAACGTTAATAGTATCTTTCTCATTAATTGCAGCGTTTAATGTCAAAATTTGGAATTAGCTAGAAATTATTTCTTTGATTACCCTTATAATCACATTCTTCTATATCAGCATCTTCCTAACAAACATCGCCAAAATCCTTTTGTTTAGCTTATTTGTACTTACGTCAATCTTTTTAAAAGGTTCGACTTTTCTTAATGTTCTTCGTTAAGTACAATATTTTATGCGCAAAACCACACTTAAACATGGGTCATTTTGTTTAAAATTAATTCCATTCCATATGTTAATACACCTTTTTTATTAACTTGCTAAGGCATGCGTAAACTGTTCTCATTTGGGTTTCTATTAATTGGAATTTATCTTCATTCTTTTGCTGATGATCAAAATCAAATTCAACAGTTAAAACTACAGTTACAAAGCGCAAGTACAGATTCTACAAAAGCGCAAACTTTATTAGATCTTTCAAGGGAGTTTGCACAAGTTAACGCCGATAGTTGCATTAAATATGCTTCCCTTGCGGAATCTATGGCTCGTACGAACAAGCTTCATTTCATTCATGCTTCAAGCCTTTTAAATTCAGCAAAAAGTTATTTAGATCTCTCGAATTATGAAAAAGCCATTTCAAATGGATTTGAGGCACTTCGTCTTTTCGAACAATTAAGATTAAAAAAAGATATCGCAGCAGCCTATGCACACCTCGGAATGAGTTTTTTTTATACTCAAAATTATGAAAAGGCCATTGAAAACTGGACGCTTGCCCAAAAGAATTATAAAGCGTTAAATGACTCCACCCATTTATCCAATATTTCACTCAACATAGGGGGTGCTTATGCTAGTTTAGAAGATAATTCTACCAGTTTACGACATTTTCAACAAGCCCTTCTTTATTCCGGAAATAAAAATGAAACAACTAATGCAGACATCTATAACAATATGGGTACCATCCTATATAATGAATATGTTAGTAGCAATGATCAAACCCATTTGTACAAAGCCTTACCCTATTTCAAAAGTGCCAAAGACATTTTCGAAAGACAACAAGACAGTCTCCATTTTGCCTACGCTCTTCTAAACATAGGAAGTATAAATATTGAATTGGGCAATTTAAGACAGTCTGAATCTCAACTTTTTCAGTCTTTAAAAGTATTTCAAAGCCTCGATCAAAAATTGAATATCAGCAGTGCCTACTCGTTATTAGCAGATCTATATTACAAACAAGAGAAATTTAAATTAGCATACAGTTATCGAGATTCTTCCTATCAAATCGAATCCTCTTTCAGATCAGAAGCTTCCGACAAAGCCATCATTGAGATGGACACTAAATACAAATCTGAGAAAAAACAAAAAGAAAATGAGTTACTTCTAATTGATAATGAATTGCATAAAGCTATATCTCAGGAGCGTAAGCTATTAAACTATGGTATGGGTGCAGGAATATTTGCGCTTTTAGCTGTAACCATATTGATCTTTCTACAATTTAGAACCAAACAAAAGGCAAATAAATTACTGGATCTTCAGAATAAAACCATCCTCTCCCGAAACGATGAAATTTCAAATCAACGAGATCAAATCGAATTTCAAAACAATGAATTGGTCTCTAGTATTAACTATGCGAAAAGGATTCAAGAAGCAATATTGCCTGTTGAACGGACAATAAAAGACACATTTCAAGATTGTTTCACACTTTACAAACCTAAGGATATTGTATCCGGTGATTTTTATTGGGTAGAAGAAATAGAAGAAAAAGTATTTTGGGCAGTCGCAGATTGTACGGGACATGGAGTTCCTGGGGCATTTCTGAGTATTCTAGGCTCTACGGGGCTAAAGAAAATTGTAACTGAACATCACATCCATACTCCTTCACAAATACTGGATCAACTAACCTCACATGTGGTAAATTCACTTAAGGAATCAAAAGATGGAATTGATTTAAGTGATGGTATGGACATTGCGCTATGTTGTTGGGACCGAAGTACCGATACACTGGAATACGCTGGAGCTTATAACCCGTTGTACCTTGTTCGAAACAATGAGGTCTTAATAACTAAAGGAACTCGGAGACCGATTGGAAGTTATGGAGGTAAAATAAAGAGTAACTTTGAAAACCACTCGTTAAAGATTTTAAAAGACGACCGAATCTATATTTTTTCAGATGGTTTTATCGATCAATTTGGATCTAAAAATGAAACTAAATTTTCTTCAGAACAATTTCGAGATCTGATTTTTAAAATTCATCAGTTCCCAATGGAAAAACAAAAAGAACTCTTAAACACAGCATTCTACAATTGGAAAGGAGACGAAGAACAAATTGATGATATTTGTGTATTTGGCGTACACATTTAGATTAGCTGAAAAACAACGAGTTAGTTTCCTTCCCAAGAATAACTCAATTTATTATAGCATTAAACCCTTCTTTACTTTTAGCTGATGTTCAATAAAATCTTTGGATGCTTAAAAGGTTCTGAAAATATTGAATCCAAGATGTAAATCTCCGTTAAAGATATCTCCAGTAGTTTCCGTTATAAATCCTTTTTCAATCATCGATCTGGAATTGCTTATGCTAAACTGAAAAACATGTCCTCCTGTTTCCAATTCTCCTGCAATAGCAAATGAATTATACCGCTGAGTGGATTGGATTGGATTTAGCTGAAAAAAGTACTCTCCATTAATCGAAAAGCTAGGGGAAAGTTTTACTCTTCCTCCCGTACCCAAGGCAAATACATCATTTGGATCATTCAGTCCGTAAACCAAATTATGATGCACCATTGTTGGCATTATTTGCCATGAAATCACATCTGAAAACTTTCGAGCGATAATCACTTGATTTGTAAATGACATCCTTGAAGAAAAATAATTTGTTCTACTGGTATCCTTCGTACTATAAGAAGGAGTATTCAAACTAACCAATGCTACGCTACTTAGGTACGTCGCAGAAAAAGGCATAGAATTAGGGCCTGATGACTGCTCCAACAATTTATATTTTCCAAAACTGTCAAATGTTTTTTCAAAGGAACTCCTCCCCACTCCAATCATAAATTTATCGGTTACGGCATATTCCAGGGCAAAGCGAATGTTTGATTCATCAATACCAAATAGCTCATACGGTCCCCCATTAATTCTCCCAAATCGATGCGATATTAAGAAATCCAATGTCTTTTTTCTACGTGTCTCAATTGTATGTCCATTTACCAAACGAGTAGCTTTAAAGGTTGCAACGGTTTTAACCGTTTCTTCCTCTTCATCTCCGCCCAGCATATCCATTAAATCATCCTGAGCCACGACTGGAATAATCATTTGAGTCAATAGCATTACAACTACCAAGAGTCGCTTTTCGATGTAATTAGGTAAGGTTAAACGCATTGTTTTCTAACTTGAATTTATTTCGTAAATAGATTAAATCTTTAATATAAATGATTGGATTGTGCTATTGTTTTCTTGCTATTTCAGCAGAATAACAATTCATTATGAAGGTGTTAATTATCTAAGGCTCCTTGCTCCACCCAACAGGATATTTTTTGAACTTGTTCTTCTGTTAAAGGACCAATCGGAGGCATTGTTCCATTTTCTACTCGAACCACAATATTCGTTGCATTATTCTGGATATCTGCAACTGTATTTAAGATCGGACTTTGAATATCAGCATGACAACCAGAAACAGCACAATTTTGCTGTATGATTGGAGCCACGTCCGCACTATAAGAAATTTCAGTTGCACATTCCTCTACTCCATAAAGGTATTCCTCGCTATCATAGTAACAACTACTAAACGTTAACACCAATGCTATACAGCACAGAGATGTAAAATGTCTTCTTAAATTGAAACTGCCTATTTTCGGTTTCTTCATCATTTTTATTTCTAATTTAATCGCTTTCATAAGAGTAAATCAACTTTACCCCTATGAAAGTTCATATTTTTGTGACTTTAAATTAAATAATCAATTAATTATTTGGAGCACCATCTTCCAACCAGCAAAGAACGGTTTGTTTATCTGCATTGCTAATTGTCCCAGGACTCTTAGGCATTGCTCCCGAATTAATTCTAGAAAGAGATCCTAATCTATTATTAAATAGCCCTGTATAATTGGTTAATGTAGATCTAAAGGAATTGCTTCCATCATGGCAATTAGTTACGCCGCAAGATTGCGATATAATCGGTGCCACATCCGTCGAATAACTTACATTTCCAGCCGAAACGAATACCGATTCAGAACTGGAACAGCCATTCCCATCTTGCACAACTACCGTATAGGTCCCAGAACTCAATCCTGTTAAAGCACTATCTGCCACAAAAGTAAATCCATCTGAACTGTACATATAAGTACCATCTCCTCCAGTAGCGTTCACTAAAATTTGTCCTACGGATGTTCCACAACCTGCATCTGTCAATGTAGTTGTAAAAGCTACTGTACTTGCCAGCTTCACCACCTCTACAGTGGATGCAGCTGTTTCACATGCATTACCATCCTTCACTACCAATGAGTAACTTCCCGCTTCTAATCCCGTGAACACAGAAGCCGACTGGTAGGTTGCACCTCCATCCATACTATATTCATAGGTTCCTTCTCCACCAGAAGCTACTACGGTTATCTCTCCATCTTGGTCAGAACAATTTTCGTCCGAAACGGTTGTTGAAAATACCAGCGACGAGCAATCTGGCTCTGCTGGCTCATTTTTGCATGAGTTCAAGATGGCCACCGTAGCAACCATGCTGAAACAAATTATTAACTTTTTCATATATTTTATTTTAGGTTGAGCGTTTGCTAAAAGTAAATCACAACTGGGGAAGGATTTACTCCTCAAACAATTTAAGCAGGCATTTAACTAAAAATGCCTGCTCTATTCTTATTAAATATTAGATTATATTACTTTTTCTTTTTAGGAACATAAAGTTCATACGTAGCACTCATTTCTACATCCACTTCTTCCGCTACCTTTTGCATTACCAATTTTGGAATGTCCACATCATGTTCAGCTACCTTTACTTTAAATTTTGCAGATGTCGAAATTACTCCATCTTTAATAGTGATTACAATGTCCACCGTTCTTTTCTTTCCAATGCCGTGAATTAGTAAATCACCTACAGCTTTCACATTATATACTCCGTCTTTTTTCCAATCCACTTCTTCCTGTATGATACCAGAAAATGTGGCTTTCGGAAACTTGTGACTTTCAAGGTATTTTTCATTCAAATGCTCTTGTTGAAGCGAGTTTTCCATTTTCAAAGTACTTATCTTCAAAATCGCCACTACTTTCTTTGTGCCAGTATTGATTGCACATGTTAACTTATTCGACTCTGCATAAATATCTTCCAAGGGCGCATAGGAAGAAAAAGAGGCTTTTCCATTATTTGATGAGTATACCGATTGTGCTACAGATGTAATACAACAAGCCCCAAACACAACAAATCCAATTAATATCTTTTTCATAAAGTTCATATTTTAGCTTATGCAATTAAATAAATAATAACTGATATTACAACAATTATGCTGCCAAAACCATTATTAAAATAATCTAAAACAACACTTAGGAAATATTCAATCAGAAATTCCGTGCTCAACCTAGATAGATTCCTAGTTAATTAATATTGAAATTTCACGATTTAGATTAATTTTACGATCCTAAAAACGAAAAATAGTACATAAATAAGATCATGGAATATAGAATCGAAAAAGACACTATGGGGGAAGTGAATGTCCCTGCTGATAAATACTGGGGAGCTCAAACAGAGCGAAGCCGTAATAACTTCAAGATTGGAGCGGAAGCCAGTATGCCTTTAGAGATTATTTACGGTTTTGCTTATTTGAAAAAAGCGGCTGCACATACCAATTGTGCATTGGGTGTTTTATCAACTGAAAAGCGTGATTTGATTTCCAAAGTTTGTGAAGAAATTTTAGAAGGTAAACATGATGACCAATTTCCATTGGTTGTTTGGCAAACCGGATCAGGTACTCAGTCAAATATGAATTGCAATGAAGTAATTGCGAATCGAGCCCATGAATTAAATGGAGGTGTACTTGGAGAAAGCAGTACGATTCATCCAAACGATGATGTGAACAAGTCACAGTCTTCCAATGATACATTCCCTACCGGGATGCATATTGCATGTTATAAAATGATTCTAGAAACAACCATTCCTGGAATCGAATTGTTAAAGAACACGCTCGACAAGAAATCAAAGGACTTTTCAGATGTAGTGAAAATCGGTCGAACACATTTAATGGATGCAACTCCATTAACATTGGGGCAAGAATTTTCAGGGTACGTATCGCAATTGGATCACGGTTTACGTGCTTTAAAAAACACCCTTGCCCACCTTTCTGAATTGGCACTTGGTGGAACGGCTGTAGGTACTGGGATCAATACTCCTGAAGGATACTCCGAACATGTTGCAGGAAAAATTGCTGAATTCACAAAACTTCCATTTATAACTGCTGAAAACAAATTTGAAGCTTTAGCAGCACATGATGCCATTGTTGAATCACACGGCGCATTAAAGCAAATCGCGGTATCATTAAATAAAATTGCAAATGATATTCGTTTATTGGCCTCTGGACCAAGAAGTGGAATTGGAGAAATCATAATTCCTGCAAACGAACCTGGATCATCCATAATGCCTGGAAAAGTAAACCCAACTCAATGCGAAGCTATAACAATGGTCTGTGCTCAGGTAATCGGAAATGATACTGCTATTTCGGTTGGCGGAATGCAAGGACATTATGAATTGAATGTATTTAAACCTCTTATGGCTGCCAACTTGCTTCAGTCAGCTCGTCTGATAGGAGATGCTTGTGTTTCTTTCACTGAAAACTGTGCTATAGGGATAGAGCCTAATCACGCCAATCTTAAAATTAACCTTGATAATTCATTGATGCTTGTTACTGCACTTAATACGCATATAGGTTATGAAAAAGCAGCTAAAATCGCAAAGACGGCTCATGCTAATGGGTCAACTTTAAAGGAAGAAGCAATCAATTTAGGATATTTAACGGCTGCACAATTTGACGAGTGGGTTCGACCTGAAGAAATGACGGGTAGCTTGAAGTAGAGCAAAAAAAACCGAATTTGTTCTTTTTTTACAAAAAAATTGTACTTTTGTCCGAAGAGTAACGAAAATGAATATGAAAAAAACAGCATTAATTGTTCTAGGAATTATCTTGTTAGGTATTTTACCTTCCTACGCTCAATTGTCCAAAAAGGAGAAAAAAGCATTGCAGAAGACAATGATGAAAAAGGTGAAAGGAATGGATCCTGAAGATTTGGAGGAGATGTATAATGAGTATCCTGCAATGAAAGGTAAATTAGCTAGTTGCGAGAAAAAAGCCGAAAAAGCCGAAGCTGATGCAACAGATGCTACATCTAAAACTTCCGATTTGGAATCTCAGATTGCTACATTGCAAAAAGATTTAGATGAAGCGCGAAGTGCAAGTACATCATCTGGAGGTAGTGAAGGTGGTAGTTCTTCAGGAGGAAGTTCTTCCGTGAGCATGAAAGGTGTTGTTTACAAAGTACAAATTGGAGCGTTCCGTAATAAAGATCTTTCAAAGTATTTTGATAACAATAAAAACTTTGGAGGAGAAACGGATGCAGATGGAACTCAAAAATATACAATTGGAGTATTTAAGGAGTACTGGGAAGCAGATACATTCAAAAAGTACATGCGTGAAATGGGTGTGAAAGATGCTTGGATCGTTGCTTACAGAGACGGAAGTCGTATTAGTATGAAAGAAGCTAGAGAAGGATAATCAATCTTTTTTTCTTGTGGGTTTAATAAATCAAACCTTATATTATTAAAATTAAAGCCAGCAATGCTGGCTTTTTTTATGCCTAACAAAACATCTAATGTATATTCTTGTTGAAAAAATAAAGCAAACTTAACATTATCTACTTTCAAATGAATTACTTTTGTAAACGCTATTAATACGGATTATGAAAAAATACCTCTTATTTAATTTTATCTCGATCTTGAGCCTTTCTTTATTTGCTCAAAACACGGACACTACCAATACGAAAGTAGATTCACTTAATCAAATTACTCCCGTCTTTTCCGGTTCCTTATCGGATTTAGATGGAGATAATGGTGGAACGAATCAATCTGGACTACTTCAATCTTCCAGAGATGTCTTTGCTTCCACAGCAGGATTCAGTTTTAGTGCCGCTCGGTTTAGAATTAGAGGATATATGGCCGATCAAACTGCTCTTTTAGTGAATGGAATTCCGATGAATGATCGACATTCTGGATGGGGTATTTGGTACAAATGGGGTGGATTAAACGACGTAACGCGTTATGCCGAAACTAAAAACTGGTTAACTGACAATCCCTACCACTTTGGAGGATTTGGAGGATACTCTAATATTAACACCCGTGCTTCTCATATAAGTAAAGGCAATAAAGTTTCTTACTCGTTAACAAACCGTTCCTATAGACATCGTTTTATGTTTACAAAGGGAACTGGAAAAATGGAGAACGGCTGGAATCTTGCTGGTTCCTTTTCTGTAAGATATTCCAATGAAGGATATGTACCTGGAGTTTCTTACCAATCCTTTTCTTATTACTTAGCTGCTGAAAAAGAACTTAGTGACAAACACAGCTTTAATATCTCTGCAATGGGTGCTAACACCTATAGAGGAAAACAAAACATTGCAGTAGAAGAGACATTTGGACTTACAGGTACCAACTACTACAATTCAAATTGGGGATACCAAACTATGCCAAACGGTGATAGAAAGGTCCGAAATGCTCGAATGGCGATACAACACGCTCCAGTAGTTGTATTTACGGACGACATAAAATTTAATGATAAAACAAAGCTTTCCTCTTCCCTCTTTGCTACGTTTGGAACCAACAGTCAAACATCGTTAAATTGGAATGATGCACAGGATCCTCGACCGGATTACTATCGTTATTTACCTTCTTATCAATTATTATTTAATGATTCTGCGGCATATAATCAGGTATATAACAATTGGGTAAACGACCAAACGGGCAACACCCAACAAGTTAATTGGGACGGATTGTATGCAGCTAATGACAACAACCTGTTTTTGGTCCAAGATGCAGACGGTATTGCTGGGAACGATGTATACGGAAAAAGAGCAAAGTACATTCTTGAAAACAGAAGAAATGATGAAATTACGTATGGAGTAAGTTCCAACTTTTCTAAAACATTTGGAGCTGCTAGCCTTAGTTCAGGTTTAATGGTTCGCTCTCAATCAAATCATTTCTATAAAACAGTTAATGACTTGTTAGGTGCTGACTTTTGGATGGACTATAATCGTTTCACTAGAGGTTTAGGAGTAGGCGACGAAGTAAAATACAACAACACGGATCTTCCAGATCATGTAGTTCGAACAGGAGAAAAATTCGGATACGATTACTATATAAATAATTTGTACTCTACTCTATTTGGTCAAGTAAAAGTTAAAAAGAAAAAATACCTTACATACCTAGCTTTAGAGGCATCAAACACTTCCTTTTTCCGAAATGGAGTTAACCAAAACGGTATTTTTCCTGATAATTCTAAAGGGAAATCAGCCACAAGCAGTTTCTTAAACTACGCAGTTAAAGGTGGATTTACGTACAAAGTTACTGGCAATCAATTCCTTTCTATTAATCTAGGGCAGCGTACACAAGCTCCTACTTCCAAAAATGCTTTTGTAGCACAACGAACTCGTAATACAGTAGTCGATAACCTTCAAAATGAAGAAATTCAAACGGCAGATATCAATTATGAAGTACGAATGTCCAAGTTAAAATTGCGTTTGTCTTTTTATCATACAAAACGAAACAATTCCATGTGGACGCGTTGGTTCTATCATGATGAATTCGAAAACTTCGTAAATTTTGTAATGACAGATGTGGACTACTTGAACCAAGGATTGGAATTTGGAGTAGAGGGAGATGTTTGGAAAGGACTTAAAGCCAGTGCCGTAGTTGCATGGGGTCAACACTTGTATGCCTCTAGACCTACAGCAAATGTATATGTAGATAACTCGGCTGAGCAACTTTCTACGGACGAAACCGTATACATAGAAAACTTTAAAATGGGAGGTATGCCTCAATCTGCAGCCTCTATTGGATTGAAGTATAAAGCAAAGCACGGGTGGTTTATGGGATTAGATTATACATTCGTTCAAGATATTTATTTGGATCCAAATCCAGTTCGGCGAACTGAAAGTGCTGTTCAAACGTTTACTACTGCAGACCCTCAGTGGAATCAGGCATTACAGCCTACTGAAGTAAATGCAGATGATCATGTTTTTATGATGAATGTATTTGTAACAAAAGGCAAACGTTTGAAAGGAGGAAGATTCGGAAGAGTTAGCTTGAACGTAAGTAACTTTACGAACAACACGAATTTCAACAGTGGAGGATTCGAACAATTACGTTATGATCCTTCTGCATTAAATAAATTCCCGCCAAAAGTGGGATACATGTATGGATTGACTTATTTCTTAACGGCACAAATGCAGTTTTAGAAAAGAAAGTTCATTCGAGTAAATAGATAAATTGAGTTCATAAACGTATTTGATAAGGTAGATCACATGCGTAATGCAAACAAAAAATTGAAACTATGAAAAAGTTAATTCCAATAGTATTTTTAATGGCTGGAGCCGTATTCTTTTCTTGTGAAAAAACATATGACTCTCCTCCTGAAAATATACTTCCAGTAGGAAGTATCATTACCATGGATAGTCTTCGGAATATGTACCAAGGAGAAAAACTTAAAATCGAAGACGATTTATCCATATATGCTACCGTCACAATGGATGAAGCAGATGGGAATATTTATAAAGCACTTTATTTACAAGATGCTACAGGTGCTGTAAATGTGCGTACTTTATTTAGTGGAGCAGCATTTGAAGGAGATTATGTACGACTTGCATTGAAAGGAACCGTATTAAGCGATTACAATGGAGTAATTCAGTTAGATTCCGTTGATAATGATGTGAATATCATCAGACAATCTTCAAATCAAAATTGGACACCACAAAGATTTTCGTTACAAGAAGTTATTAATAATGGTATTTTATTAGAATCTCAATTGATCACTGTTGATTCTGTACAATTCTTAACAGAACAATTAGGCGAAACGTATGCCGACATCGTAAATCAATCTAGCGTTAATCGAGATTTAGTAGATTGTAATGGGAATTCAATTTTAGTAAGAACAAGTGGATTTTCGGATTTTGCTGGTGAAAATGTAGCAGAAGGACATGGTTCAATTACCGCAGTTTTAAGCCATTACAAAGGAGAATTGCAATTATATATTCGTTCTTATGATGAATTTGTTGGTTCAATGAGTGGTGGAACACGTTGCGATGACGGAACATTTCGTGCGTTGTATAAAGAAAATTTTGAAACGACCAGTCTTTCGAATACTGAATGGACCACTCAAGTTATTTCAGGAGGATTTGATTGGGATATAAATCTATTTAGTAACAACTCATTTGTTGCTATGTCCAATTTCAGTGGAGGATATAGTGCGAGTGAAACCTGGTTAATTTCACCTGCCTATGATTTAAGTGAAACTACAAATCCAATATTAGAGTTTCAAAATTCAAAAAATTACGCTGGTACGACTATGGAAGTTTATGTGTCGCAGGACTTTGATATTTCCGGACCAGTCAGCAATGCAAATTGGACCAAGTTAACCCCAACGCTCTCTACTGGAAATTGGGACTGGGTAAGTTCAGGAGCACTTGATTTGAGTGCAATGAAAGCAGCGAATGTACATGTTGCTTTTAAATATGTCGGTTCAGATACAGATGGTGCTACCTGGCAAGTGGACGATGTCTTAATCCGTGAAAACTAATTCTAACATTAGTTGATTACAAGTTTAAGTTTAGTTGTCCTCTCCAAGAAAACAAGATATTAAAGATACTACATCTATGAAAAAGTATATTTCAATTTCACTTATCGCCTTAACAATCGGCATCAGTGCATGTAAAAAAGAATTTGACGCGCCTACCACGGCCTATTTACCTGTAGGATCGGTCATCACCCTTGACAGTCTTAGGAATATGTATCAAGGAACTCCAATTAAGTTTGATAGCGACATTTCTGTCTATGCTACCGTAACCATGGACGAAACCGACGGTAACAATTATAAAAGTGTTTTTGTAGAAGATTCTACCAATGCCATTGAGGTTCGAATGCCTTATGGAGGTGGTGTTTATGAAGGGGATTACGTACGTATAGGACTTCGAAATGTAATCCTTAGTTCGTTCGCAGGACGAATGCAGTTAGATTCTGTAAGTTCAGATGTAAATATAATTAAGCAATCAGCTGGGAGCTCCTTCCCTCCTCTTGCTACTACCATTGCAGACATTAATAGTCAAGGAGTAAATCTTGAATCACGTTTGGTCTATTTAGACAATGTTCAATTTTTGACAGAACAAACCGACCGAACTTATGCTGATTCTGAAAATAAGGAAGATGGCGAATTAATTTTATCGGATTGCGGAGGAAATCAGTTAATTGTGTCATCAAGTGGTTATTCAAACTTTGCAGATGAATTGGCTGCGTCAGGAAGAGGAAATATTACTTTAATCGTTTCTCATAACAATGGAGAAGTATTTACTTCAATACGATCTTATGCCGAAATCAACATGTCCGGAGAGCGATGTGATGATGGTACCTATTTAGCTTTGCACCGAAAAGACTTCGAAGATTTAAGCATTACATCGGACGGTTGGATGACGCAAGTTGTAGCTGGAGGATTTGATTGGGAAATGTCTTCATTTGGAAATTTCGTTCAGATCTCTAATTTTAATGGGACAAATACTGCAAGCGAAGCATGGATGATTTCACCTGCGTACGATTTAACGAATGTGGCCAGTCCAGTACTGCAATTCGATAATGCTTGGAAATACAATGGAGATCTGTTAGAAGTCTATGTATCTACCGATTTTAGCGATGCAGGTAATGTGGTAAATGCAAATTGGACTAAATTAACGCCTACACTATCCACTGGTAACTTTGTGTGGGTAAATTCTGGTGCTATTGATCTTAGTGCATACAAACAATCGAAAGTACACATTGGATTCAAATATATTGGAAGTGATAATGATGGAAGTACTTGGGAACTAGACAATATCGTGATTCGCGATAACCCTTAAAACAAAAAGAAGGACCATTCAATCGGTCCTAAACATATATATTTTCCGAAAATCCCGGACTTATTTATTAATAGGTCCGGGATTTTATTATTTAGCCATAAGCTTCAATCAAAAGTTGGTACGATTTTCGTACCTTAGCGCATGGAGGAGTTAATTAATTGAGAAAATCTATGAAAACTAAAAATTTACTATTAAAAATTCTAGTTACCGCGATCACGCTTGCATGCTGGCACCGTTCAGATGCAACCATCGTTTTTTCGGAAAACTTTGATAACGGAATGGCTGCTTCAAGTATGTCATTGATCAATAATGATGGAAATGTACCCAATGTATCCGTCGCAGAATTTACAAATGCTTGGATAACCGTTTTAGACGGAGCAGATTCCAGTGCTGCAAGTACTTCTTGGTACACTCCGGCTGGACAATCCGATGATTGGATGGTTACGCCTTCTATTACTTTAACTCCAGGATTATTTCTTTCTTGGGAAGCAATCGCGCAAGATGCGAATTACCCAGATGGTTATGAGGTTTATTTATTGCCTACGTCCCTTACACCTACTGCTGCTAATTTCACCACAAGTGGAACTCAAATTTTTAGCATAGGGGCTGAAAACCCTGCAGCCACTACTCGAATTATCGACTTAGGTGCAGCTGGTTTTACTAGTGGAAACTATTATATCGGCTTTAGAAATAATTCTTCTGACATGTACATTTTACGTATTGACGACATTTTGGTTGCAGATGTTGTGGATGCACCTTGTCCATTTAGTGTTGATTTTACCGGGACTCAAGTAGAAAATGGGTACTATATGGTGCCTGCTTCCCAAATTGGCACACATTCTTTCACTGGTTATTTCATAAACGATCGATTAGGATTGCAAAATTATGACTACGATGTTACCGTAAGTGGAGCAGGTAGTTATTCAGTAAGTGCTAATTATAATTTAGCTAGTGGCACTCAAGATTCCCACACAATTGGATCTTTTACTCCTTCCGGATTTGGCGACTTTTATGTTGAGCATAGAATCAGCATGGCTAACGACTGTGATACTACTGCAAATGTAATTAGTGATACCATCACGGTTTCAGATTCTGTTTACGCACGTGAAAGAGGTACACCTCCCAACTCTCTTGGGGTTCAAGGAGGAACCGCAGAATTAGGACAGATATTTAGTTTGTTAAATTCTGACGATTTAACCAGTCTATCCTTTTATTTAAATGGTGGTGAAGTCGGCGATGAAGTTCGCGTGAAATTATACAACACCTCAGGAGGCACTCCTTCTACAGCAATCGATTCTTCAGCCAATATTGTGCTCGCTTCTACCACAGCTCAGTGGTACACCGTTAGCTTAGGAAATGGTGCGACAACTTTATCCCCTGGGGATTATTTTGTTTCATTGGTTCAATTGGATACCAATAATATTGGACTTGGTAGAAATGACAATTATTACACACCTGGTTATTCATTCGTTAGCAGCGGTGGCGCTTTGACGGATTTAAGTACGTTTGGTTTCTTTTCAAGTTTTGCCATCCGAATGAACTTTGGTCCGCCGGCAGTATGTGATACAGACATCGGATTTACAAGAGCTACTGTAGAAGAAGGATATTATCAAATTCCTTTAAAGCATATCTCACCTTGGTCATTTACAGGATATTATGGAAACGTGAGCCCTAGTACTGAAAACTTTGATTTAAATATAAATGTATCAGGGACGGGAACATACAGTACTTCTGCTAACTATACATTAGCATCTGGAATTTTTGATACAACAACAATTGGCTCCTATACTCCTACCGACAAAGGAGATTACATCGTTAACTACAATCTTTTCTTAGCTTCAGATTGTGACCCTAACTCAAATATACTTGAGGACACGGTAACTATTAATGACTCTGTGTATGCCAGAGAAAGAGGTGCAACTGAATTGACATTAGGATTTCCTCCTGCATCAACAGGACAATTGGCACAAAGTTTTAAAGTTGTGACCACTGACTTCCTATCAAGCGTTTCCGTTTTTCTAGACAGTGCAGCTGTAAACGATCAGTTCAAAGTTATCTTATATAATATGTCTGGAGGATTCCCGACAACTGCTATTGATTCATCAGCGGTAACAACGGTAACTACACTTGCTGAACAATGGTACCATCTTAAAATGCTTGGAGGTAATATCTCATTATCGCCAGGAGATTATGCCATAGCCGTATTCCAAATGAGTGCTGTTAATAATATCAATCTTGGAAGAAATGATAATTTTTATTCTCCAGGTAAAGTATTTTATCAATTTACAGGAAGTAGTTGGAACCGTGCTGAAGATGGTGGATTTAACACCGCTTACTTAATTCGAGCAAATTTTGGATTTTCATGTGCCGTTGCAGCTGCTTCGGTTACCGATGATGATCGATGTGGATCAGGAAGCGTAACACTTGGTGCAACACCTTCCGCAGGAGGAACAGGCGTTGCTTGGTATACTACCAGTTCCGGTGGTGGTCCCGCTTTCTCAACATCTTCCACATACATTGATACTTATAGTACGTCTACAACGTATTATGTGGCAACTACGGCTGGTGCTGGATGTGAATCTACTGTTAGAACACCTGTTACAGCGACCATAAATACAATCCCAACAGCTGTTGCTTCTGCTGATACAGGAATTTGCACTGGTGGTACAGCAATCATAAGTGCCACAGGTGGTGCAACATATTCTTGGGACAATTCACTTGGTGCAGGTGCATCCAAAAGTGTGAGTCCGACTAGCAACACTACTTATACTGTTACGGCTACTGCTTCAAACGGTTGTACCAATACGGATGTTGTAACTGTAAGTATCAGTTCGCCTCCTACTGCAGCTGCAGGATCGGACGCAACCATTTGTGATGGTCAATCTACGACATTAACTGCTTCGGGTGGTGCTACGTATAGTTGGGATAATGGTTTAGGGACTGGTGTCTCTCATTCTGTTTCTCCTTCTACAACCACGACCTATATCGTTACCGCTGACAATGGAAGTGGATGTACAGATACGGACAATGTGACAATCACGGTTAATCCAAGTCCTACCGCAAACGCAGGAGTGGATGATACGATTTGTTCTGGTGAATCGACAAACCTTCTAGCCACAGGTGGAGGTACTTATGCATGGGACAACAGTCTTGGATCAGGTGCCTCGAAATCCGTCTCTCCTACTAGTAATACAACTTATAATGTAACTGTTACGAGTAGTGGATGTACCAATTCTGATGCAGTAACAATCTATGTAAACACAACCCCTACCGCAAATGCAGGAGGAGATGCTTCCGTTTGCCTTGGTAACAGCGCTAATCTAAGTGCTTCCGGTGCGGCAACATATTCTTGGGATAATGGATTAGGTGCAGGAAGCGCACACACCGTGACTCCTTCAACAACAACCACTTATACAGTAACAGCTTCAAGCATCGAAGGATGTACGGACACAGATGATGTAATCATAACTATTGATGCTTTACCAGTTGCAGCTGCCGGATCTGACGTATCGATATGCCAAGGTACATCAACAAATTTAATGGCTTCTGGAGGTAGTTCATATTCTTGGGACAATGGATTAGGTGCAGGTGCATCTAAAACCGTATCTCCATCTGATACTACGAACTATATGGTTACGGTAACTGGTTCAAATGGATGTACTGCTACTGATAATGTAACTGTAAATGTATTGCCTCTTCCAACTGCATTCGCTGGAAATGATGTAACTATTTGTACTGGCGCATCTGCACAATTGACTGCAACAGGTGGTGCTAGCTACAACTGGAGTGGAGGTTTAGGAGCTGGACAAGCTCAAGTTGTAACTCCTTCTTCAAATACAACCTATACTGTAACTGTTACAAGTTCAAACGGATGTACTGATACGGACGACATCACTATTACTGTGAATCCTATTCCAGGACCAACTGCTGTTGCAGGTCCAGATACCACCGTATGCGAAGGAGCTACAGTAAGTATCGCTGCTTCTGGTGGAATTAATTATTCTTGGGACAATTTACTTGGAACAGGATCTGTAAAATCGGTTACGCCAACAACCACTACGACATATACTGTAACCGTAACAGATGGTAACGGATGTTCGGACATTGCTTCAGTAAATATTATTGTAAATGCTTCACCAGTGGCAGTTCTTGGTCCCGATACTTCAATTTGTGAAGGAGAAAGTATTACGTTAATTGCAAGTGGAGGAGACACCTATAGCTGGGATAATGGATTAGGTTCTGGTCCAACAAAGTCCATCTCTCCTACTATTACTACCGTTTATGTGGTTACTGCTAGTTCATCAAATGGCTGTACCGATACGGATGATATTTTAGTTACTGTAAATACCAGTCCTGCTAAACCGTCCATTACATTGTTTGGAAATGACTTCTTGTCTAGTGCAACAACTGGAAATCAATGGCTATTTAATGGAGTTACACTTCCTGGAGAAACGGCAACTACTTATACTCCAAGCATTGGAGGATTCTATTCCGTGCGGGTAACTAATGCAAATGGCTGTTCAAATACCTCTGATAGTCTTGAATACATCTTAGGAATTAAAGAAGAAATTGGTCTTCTTGAACTGGAGGTATATCCAAACCCAACGGACGGTATTATCACAATGAATTTGGGATTAAAAGGAAGTGAGCCAGTTAATATCATATTATATGATGTACTTGGTAATCAATTAAAACAATTTAAACTTGGTCAAATTCACTCAAGTCAAACCCAATTGGATTTCAGAACATATCCAACAGGAGTATACTTTATGGACGTTCAGATAGCTGGGCATAGTTTCATTAAAAAAGTAGTAGTGAAATAATTGTTATTCACATCCAAATTTGAAAGGCCGATACAATAATGTATCGGCCTTTTTTTTGCTCCAATTTTTATTTATACTTCGAACTGATATAGTACGGCTTTAGAACTCAAAAACCTTGAATTAGAATTTTCAAATTCTTACCTTTGCATACTTTTTTGAATTGAATCAGAAGGATTACATGGATACTCAACAAATAGAAACAACTCAAACTCAAAGTGTCATAGATCAACTTGCATCTATGGGGCATGAACAAGTGGTACATTGCTATGACGAGGCTACTGGTCTAAAAGCAATAATCGGGATACATAACACAACATTAGGACCTGCTCTAGGCGGAACAAGAATGTGGATGTATAATTCGGATTCGGATGCGTTGAAAGACGTATTGAGGCTATCAAGAGGAATGACGTTTAAAGCTTCTATCGCTGGACTTAATCTTGGTGGAGGTAAAGCCGTAATTATAGGCGATGCAAAAACACAGAAAAATGAAGCCTTATTAAGGAAATTTGGTCGATTTGTAAATAGCCTAAGTGGAAAATACATTACTGCAGAAGACGTTGGAATGAGTGCCCGTGACATGGAATATATTTCTATGGAAACAAAACATGTAACAGGATTACCTGGTGCAAGTGGTGATCCGTCTCCTGTGACTGCCTTTACTACCTATATGGGAATGAAAGCTGCAGCCAAAAAAGCTTACGGAAATGACTCTTTAGAAGGTAAAGTAATTGCTTTACAAGGTGTAGGACATGTTGGTGAATATCTTTTACAACACGTTTTAAAAGAAGGAGCAAAAGTTTACGTTTCAGAATATTACGAAGACCATTTAAAAGAGATTTGTAACAAATACAAAGTTACGGGTGTTTCATTAGATGAAATTTATGATGTAAAAATGGATATCTATGCTCCGTGTGCTTTGGGTGCAACGGTAAACGATGACACATTGAATCGTTTAAATTGTCAAATTATAGCAGGTGCTGCGAATAATCAATTGGCAACGGAAAACATTCATGGTCCTGCATGCCAAAATCGTGGGATTCTTTATGCTCCTGATTTCTTAATAAACTCTGGTGGATTAATGAATGTCTATTCTGAATTACACGGATATAATAAGGATAAAGTAATGGGACAAGCTGAAACTATTTACGACTTAACTTCTGAAATCTTTCAGATTTCTGAACAAGAAAATATTCATACACAACAAGCAGCGATCCAAATGGCACAAAAAAGGATCGATGATATGGGAAAAGTAAAAATGATGTATTCCAATAATTCATAATACATCATTACTTTTAATACATTAAAATAAAACAGATTAACAATCAAAGGAGATGATCAACCGACGAATTCTCAGGATTAAAACGATGCAATCCATTTACTCTTATCGAGTATTAAGGGATTCCAATAGTGAATTGTCCAGGGAATTCCTGATGCAATTCTTTGAACCCGACTACATGGCTAAGGTTCCGGAAGATCGTAGTCTTTTAAAAAAGCAAGAATCCATTGCCCAAGAACTACTCTCGGAATGGTTTACAAGTTTAAAAAAACCGGATTTACTGGAACAACCGGACAAAGTTGCAGATGCAATTCGAAGTACCTATAAATATTATGACGAATTAATGTCAAAAGATTTAGATCGACTAAACAAAAAGTTGTTTCTAGAAATCGAAGGTATTTATGATAGCTACCTGTTGCTACTTGAAGTGGGATCAAATCTTCAACGGATATCCGAAAATGTATTTGGAGAAACTGTTAGAAACAACTTTGGGCAAAATAAGGCGATTGAAATCCTTCGAAAGGACGGTGAATTTCAAAGAGAAGTGTTGAACAGAGGGGTTTCTTGGCAAGAAGACCAAGTGGTTCTGAGAAAATTCTTTAAGGCGATAGTAATCAACGATCCAGAATTTTTAATCTACCAAGATCTTAAAACCGCTACTCTAGAAAATGACAAGGAGATTTTGCTTCATATTCTCCGTAAATTAAGTTTTGAAGAAGGTGTATTACTTTCTCATATGGAAGAATTAGATCTTTATTGGATCGAAAACAAGAACATTCTAAAAGGAATGATCAAAAAGACGATCCGTGATATTGAAGATTCTGACAAAAACAATCTCATCGATCTTTCCGAAAATTGGGATGACGACAAATCTTTCATTAGGGAGTTGTTTAACAATACGATTGAGACTGAACGTGAAACGCTGACATTAATATCTGATAAAGCAAAAAATTGGGAAAGTGACCGACTGGCACTTACGGATCGCATTATTTTGAATATGGGACTTGCTGAAATTATGCATTTCACCAATATTCCAATTAAGGTTTCGATCAATGAGTATATTGACATTTCCAAATCTTATAGCACACCAAAAAGTAAGCAATTTATCAATGGTTTGCTGGACAAAATTTCCAAAGAGTTATTGGATCGAGGAGAGATTCGAAAGTCAGGTCGTGGACTAATTGATAGCAATTAAATCACATTTGAAAAAAACTACATAAAGTAGCGATCCGAGGAAAATAAAATTAAGACAGAGCAATAATATATATAATAGAACTATGAGCAAGCACAGTAATACCATCATATCATTTTTAGTAGGTGCTGCAACTGGAGCCGCACTTGGAATTTTATTTGCGCCAGACAAAGGTAAAAATACTAGAGACAAGTTAAGTTTCCGACTTGATAAGTACAGAGAAAAACTGACTCAGTTAAGCAAGGATTTGATTGATGGAAAACCGGAAAATTCCTCTGAAGCTAAAACAGAAGGGGAAAAAGTAATTTTGGAGGCATCTGATAAAGCAGAACAATTGCTAAATGATGTAGAGGGATTAATTGAAGAGATTCAAAATAAAAAATAAGCTGGTCTTCTTTAAAGAAGATCAATATTAATCGATTTGATTACTTCATGATTTCATTCAGTTCAACAAACACAAAATGACAAAAGTAACGTTAATACCCGGAGATGGGATTGGACCTGAGATCGTTCAATCCGTAAGAGATATATTTGATGCTGCTAAGGCCCCAATTGAATGGGAAGTTGAAAATGCGGGTCAAACAACCTATGATCAAAATGGGGAGTTGATTCCAAAGTCTCTAATTGATTCAATTACTAATAATAAAATTGCGTTAAAAGGGCCTATAACCACTCCTGTTGGAAAAGGGTTTAAAAGCATTAATGTACAATTGAGACAACTATTTGATCTTTACAGTAATGTTCGTCCTTGTAAAAGTTTACCTGGAGTAAAAACACGTTATGAAAATGTAGATCTGGTTACATTCCGGGAAAATACAGAGGGCCTTTATGCTGGATTGGAATTTTACGATGCTAGATTGCAAATGGCAGATACCATTGCACGCGTTTCCGTTGCGGGGTGCGAACGAATTGTGAGAGCAGCATTTGAATATGCTAAGCGAGAAGGAAGAAAAAAAGTAAGCGTAGTTCACAAAGCGAACATTCTTAAAATCGCTGGAAAAATATTACTAGATGCGACATCATCGATTGCAAAAGATTATCCTGAAATTGACGTAGAAGATGTTATTGTAGATAACATGTGTATGCAGCTGGTTTCAAATCCAAATCAATTTGATGTAATAGTTACTACCAATTTATTTGGAGACATATTATCTGATTTGTGTGCCGGATTGATCGGAGGGCTAGGCGTTGTTGCCGGGGCCAATATCGGAGAAGATGTAGCTATTTTTGAAGCAGTACATGGAAGCGCTCCGGATATAGCTGGTCAAGGTAAGGCTAATCCAACTGCATTGTTAGGTTCTGCCATCATGATGTTGAGACATATGGGTGAAACGGAAACAGCTGATAAAATAAATAATGCGCTGATGACCACTCTTTCCGTGCAAGAAAATTGCACAAGAGACTTAGGCGGTCAATCTTCAACGGAGGAATTTACCAAAAAAATCATCGAAAACCTTTCCGATATAAAAGTGTTAACCTAATTTTAGGCGATACAAAAAAATAGATAATAAAATATATTAATAATAAAGCAAAATCAATTATGAAAAAGTACTTAATAATATTCGGTGCAATTTGCACTACTGCCTTTATGGGGTGCCAAGATACAACTGAACTAGAAGAACGCGTAGATTCTCTTGAGAATCAAGTTAAACAACTATCTGCACAGAAATTGGTAAACAATCCTGCTACTGTAAACAATGCTAATGCAGAGGTTAAAGTTGATGGACCAGTTGCTGGTATCATTTTTACTGAGGAAGAATATGATTTTGGAACCATTACAGCTGGTGACAAAGTAAATCATACATTTGCCTTCACTAACAATGGAGAAAATCCATTAATCATTAGTAATGCTAAAGGTTCTTGTGGATGTACTGTACCAAGTTTTCCTAAGGAGCCTATTCCTCCAGGAGGATCAGGAGAGATCTTTGTTGAATTTAATAGTGCTGGAAAAGTAGGTAGTCAACGTAAATCGGTTACAATTACAGCCAATACGAACCCTGCTAATACGCAAGTATTTATTAAATCAAATGTATTGAAAGCAGATGGATCTGCTGCACCGGCGCCAACAGTTGTTCCTTCGGTTCAGTAAAACAATATTTATTGTTTATTAACATCAAATCAAACCCATTCAATTAATTTTAATTGAATCTATATATTAATAATTAAAACATAATGACTTACGGAATATTGTTAGCTGAAGGATTGTTGGGAGGAAATTATTCTTCCTTTTTAATGATCGGAGCCATGTTAGTAGTAATGTACTTTTTCATGATTCGACCTCAGCAAAAGAAACAAAAGGAACTGAAAAATTTCCGAGAATCCCTTTCCAGTGGAAGCGAAGTGGTTACCAATGGTGGGATTTTTGGTAAAGTGATCACAATCGAGGACGACAAGGTAACACTAGAAGTAGATCGAGGCGTGAAAATCAAAGTTCTTAAGTCTGCTATTAGTAGTGCTATGACAGCTGCTACGGACGCAGAAAAAAAATAATAAACGGATTTCCTGATTGACTAGGCTTGGTTTATTTTCGTGCCTTTATATCGACTTAAACCAATTTAAACTCAATCAATAAAGGTTATCATTTATCACATAAAAAGATGATTGATAACATATTAGAAAGTATTAATTTACAATTATTGATCGTTTAAAATCCATATTGAAATCCATTTTTGGCAGAAGTCCAAAAGAATTTAGAGTAGTAGTTCTGTGTTTAATCGGAGCTACTACTTTTTGGTTTCTAAATGCGCTTAATAAAAATTATACAACAACGTTCTCCTACCCTATAGAATTCCAATACAATAAAAAGACACTTGTTCCTGTGCGTAAACTTCCAGAAGAAGTAGCAATGCAAGTATCAGGGCAAGGATGGGATCTTTTCTGGGAAAATATAACTTCTTATAAAAAAACTCTAAGTTTTCAGCTTGACACGTTACCTGGTCAAGTAATCATTAAGAAGTGGGAATTAGAAAAAACCTTTAATGACATGGGCCATGCAGTTCAATTGGAACAAGCATTGGCGGATGAATTTCTACTCGACTTAAGCTCCACTGGAAGTAAAGAAGTTCTTTTAACAATTAACCCGAATAAATTAACCTATTCAGAAGGGTTTGCTCGTTCTGGAGCTATTAATATAAATCCTAAATCAATTGTACTTTATGGGCCCCAAAGCACATTGGATCAAATTGCAGATACAACTGAAATAACCATCACTGATTCTTCATTCAGTGATGAATATGACGAGGAATTTGAAATAACAGAATTATTTGATTTCCATAATATTACAAGTAATGTATCCTCAGGAAGCGTAAATGTTATATTTAGAGTTTCTGAATTAATGCCTAAACAATTCAACTTAGACATTACCATGATCAATTATGATCCAAAAGACTCACTTTACGTGATTCCAGATGAACGAATAAAGTTAAACTGCTTAATTCCGGAAGGAACCACTGTTGATCCTTCTGGTTTTGAAGTGATACTCGACCTTGAACACAATAAGTTTGAGGTTGATACTATGCTTGCCGCCCAATTGGTAGTAATTCCTAAGTTTGTCCAATATCCTAAATTGTTAGACTCGATGGTTTTAATCCAATTGACTAAAAATAAAAAACTGGACAATACTCCTTGATCCGCATTCGCTAATCACAATCATTAAATAAAAGTATCATGCTTAAAGTTGGAATCACAGGCGGGATTGGATCAGGAAAATCAACCGTTTGTAGGATTTTCGAAGCTCTTCAAATTCCTATTTATTACGCGGACGACCGTGCAAAATGGATTATTGGTAATGATTTGGAAGTACGAACTCAAATTATATCAGCATTTGGAGAAGAGGCTTTTAATGAAAGTGGTTTAAACCGAGCTTTTTTAGCTAAAATTGTGTTCAGTGATCCGGCTAAAACTGCAAAGATTAATTCTATCGTACATCCTGCCGTTGGGAAAGATTTTGCTAACTGGGTTGATTCTAAAAAGCATGCGAAATACGTAATGAAAGAAGCTGCGCTAATGTTTGAATCTTCTTCCTACAAAACCTTGGATAAGGTAATATGCGTATCCGCTTCTACAGAAATTCGTATTTCTCGCACACTTAATCGAGATTCACATCGGAGCCGGCAAGACATTCTAAATATTATGTCTAAACAACTTCCAGAAGAAGAAAAGAAAGAACGCTCGGATTTCACTATTAATAATAACGGAACAGAATTAATCATTCCACAAGTCATGGAAATTCACTCCAGGCTTCTTGCGTGAACGAATCTAATCAATAGGGAACTCCTTTAAGCTAACGAAGGAATATACAATGATATGATGTGATCTGGAATTATATCGTGGGGTAAGGGGTCACTTTATCCATGTGGTCGTCAAATATTATCTTCCCATGCACCTCAATATTTTCTTCTCCCACTTGAGTAATAAAGGATTTTTTGGAAAACCTATAATCACTCAAAATTGGATAGACATTATTAAATAAGGCAAAATTCAACTGAACGGATTCCTTCTTCACACCTGCGAAGGTGCTATCTTCTGTTTGCACAAAAACCATTATTGGCCGTTCTATTGGATCCATAATTACCTGATAATTTGTAATTGTGGTTGACTCTCCTGCTACAGCTTTATATTTCACCAATATGTTACCATTTTCCATAGTAACTCGCTCTTCAGTGTAAAGTCCTTTTAATTTCTGGCTTCGTAAATTGTATTGCGTCAACATTCCCAATTCCTTTTTCCAATCCAATTCTATATCGTATCCTTTTTCTGTTTTCCCATTAAAAATCACTTCTTTTTCTACGGTTGGATTTAATTGGCTCAAAACCGAGGACTGCTCCATTACTACGTCTCCCATATGAAAAAAGCCAACCGTATTAATTTTTTTCGATCCCCTCCATACTTACAACTTGCCAATACGATGGTTGTAAATAGAAGTAGAATTACAATTACATGTGCTCTTATGGAATTATTCATCTTGATTTAATAATAGTATTATTCAAATTAAATTGGTTAAAACAAACATGTACCGGTCATTTCCACTGGGCTCTCTACCCCCATCAACTTCAATATTGTCGGTGCCAAATCCCCTAATTTTCCATTCTTTAAAGTGGGCTGAAAATCGGAATCAACCAAAACACATGGCACCAAATTGGTAGTATGCGCGGTATTTGGGCTGCCATCTGCATTGATCATCACATCTGAATTTCCATGATCTGCAATAATTATAGTTGCATAATCATTTTCTAACGCTGCTTCAACTACATCTTTTGCGCAAGCATCTACCGTTTCACACGCTTTTATTGCTGCATTAAAATCTCCCGTATGCCCCACCATATCGGCATTTGCAAAGTTTAAAATGATGTAATCCGGATCTTTCGAATTCAATTCTTTTACAATCGCATCTCGAATATCTCCCGCACTCATTTCCGGTTGCTTATCATAAGTTGCTACTTTTGGAGAAGGGCAAAGGATTCTGGATTCTCCTACAAATTCACTTTCACGCCCTCCTGAAAAGAAAAATGTAACATGTGGATATTTCTCCGTTTCTGCAATCCGAATTTGTTTCTTATTTGCCTTTTCCAATACTTCGCCAAGTGTATTTTCCAAATCTCTCTCCTCAAATAATACGTCTACTTTTTCAAACGTATCATCGTAATTCGTAAAGGTGACATACCTTAAATCCAACTTTTTTAATTCGTATTCCTCAAAATCCTGTTGGCAAAGTGCCTTCGTAATTTGTCTACCTCTATCTGTTCTAAAATTAAAGTTTATGACAACATCTCCCTCTTCAATCGTCTTCCCATTTTCGAACCAAATTGGTTGAATGAATTCATCTGTTACATTTGTGTCATATGAATCTTGAATAGCCTTTGCCACCTCATTTGCGTTATATTTGGCACCATCTCCTTTCACCATCAAGTCATAGGCCAATTTAATTCGCTCCCAACGGTTATCTCGATCCATTGCAAAGTATCTTCCTATTACAGAACTTATTTGGCCACACGTTTTGGAACAATGTTCATTTAAATCACTCAAAAACTTTTTACCGCTTTTTGGATCACAATCTCTCCCGTCCGTAAACGCATGGATATAAACGTTATCAGTAAACCCACTATTCGCAGCATACGTACAAAGTCCTTTTAAATGCTCGATATGAGAGTGAACCCCTCCATCAGAGGTTAAACCAATAAAATGAATATTCTTATTTTCTTTTTCAGCATAGTCAAATGCGGCATTCAAAACATCGTTATCGTTGATCGTTTTTTCTTTAAACGCCTTATTGATTCGTACTAAATTTTGATAAACGACCCTACCCGCTCCAATATTCATATGACCAACTTCAGAGTTCCCCATTTGTCCATCAGGTAATCCAACGTGTTCACCTGATGCATGTAATGTAGAATACGAATATGTATCGATGCAATGATCAATAAATGGAGTTTTAGCCGCATGAATAGCGGATACCTTTGGATCGGTGCCTAATCCCCACCCATCCAATATCATTAATAATACCTTTTTGTTCATCTCACAAAGATACAATTTTCAACCACGTTTTTGAAAAAAAATAGTTATTGTATATTATACAATTAGATCTTTTATGACTTTTAGGTGCGTTGACATTTGATTAAACAAAAAATAATCCAAAACAAGAACCCCATACATACTCGGTCGATGATAAATGAATCAAGCAATTTAGCCAAGATTATTCCAATGGATCAATAGATTATTAAAGAGTGAACAATAGATTCAATATAATGGATACAGAAATCCATTTAAGGGATATTAATCTGCTTGGTATATTCTCCATGCTCATTTAGAACTGTAACCAAATAAACACCTCCCGTCCCTACTTTTAACAATGCTTCTCCATCAGCGAGCCAACATTCACTCAGCACTTCTCCATTGACTCTAGATAGACGAACTTGCCCCTCTAAAGTTGAAAAAACATGTAATACCCCATTATTTGCGTGTACATCCATAGTTATTTATTCTAATCCAAGTTTGTTTAAATTATTAATTGATTAAGATGTGATCAGTTTATTTTGGCAACGTCAATTCTTCAAGATTTTGTATTCTAATCTCAGAATTAAACAGAAATTTCGCACTCCTCAAATGCTCCTCCAGAATCTATATGACATTGCCATTTTCAATAGTCATTGATTCATTTACTCAACGTTTATCTTTTTCATAAAGTATTGAGTCGAGTCTCCAATTGAAACAACATAGGTGCCAGAAGTAAGTACTTCCAAAGTCATTCCTCTGGGATTAAACCAATCATCCAATATAGTTGTTCCGTCCGCGGCGACTATGCGAATCACGGGAATTTGAGACCATGTTACTTTTCCGGTCATTCGTACCTTCAAATTTTCATGTGTATTCCCAAGTTGAATAGACGGTTGCATTTTCACTTCTTGCCTTGATAAATGCATCGATATTTCAAGATTGGATAGATCTTCTGAATTTATTTTTGTGCTATCCAGTTCTGCTTTAATGTTATTGATTAAGTACTCATTTGATGTATCTAAGGATTTTCCTGAAATTGACTTTCGATTAAAGTTTTGCTTTGCTTGTTTTTTTACGTCTGCTAATTGGTCTAACAAAAGCAAAGACCATGCAGGATATATTTTAAGTTTATTACTATTCATTGAATGATTAATATTTATACTAACTTCACGTTCCAACGCCTTCTTGATATTTATAGATACGTCTCAAACAAAAAAAGTAACTATGGCTCTTGCTTATACAACTGAATTAACCCTTGGTTTTTCTGCTCCTGACTTTAATCTTCTCGATGTTGTTTCGGGTGAAAAACGAACATTAAATGATATCAAGGGTGAAAAAGCGACCGTTGTTGCATTTATTTGTAATCACTGTCCATACGTAATTCACATACGCGAAGAATTAGTTCAAATGGCCAATGACTATCTAAAATTAGGCGTTCGCTTTATTGCAATCAGTTCCAATGATGTCGTAAATTATCCAGATGACAGTCCGGAAAAGATGAAGGAACTCGCCCTTTCTATGTCATTTCCTTTTCCATATTTATACGATGAATCCCAGGAAGTTGCAAAAGCTTATGACGCAGTTTGTACGCCTGATTTTTCGATTTTTGACGCTGATTTAAAATGCTCTTACCGTGGCAGATTGGATGATTCCACACCCGGTAACGGAAAACCGGTGACAGGTTCTGAGATTAGATCAGTCCTCTCTAACATGATTGATGGGAACCCGGTTTCTCAAGATCAACTTCCAAGTTGTGGTTGTAACATCAAATGGAAATCATAAAATTAATACGTCTTTTAGACTAAATAATTTTGTTCAATTCCATAGATAGCTCATCTGCGTTATCATAAATCATAAAGTGTCCTCCATTTCTTATTAAGATATCAGGTGACTTCGATTTCAAAACCCGATCGTTGCTTCCATGAATTCTATAAGGTTGATCTTTCGCATCCAAATCTATTCCGTCCCAACCCAATAGTGCTTTAATAGACCATTTTACAAAAGTTGCATCTTGTTCAATAATAATACGCTTTAATAGTTGCCAAGAATTAGCTTTTACTCCAAATGCATATTTCATAAAGAAAAATGGGACGTTCAAAACAGCTTTGGGTACAATTGGAAGAAACACGCCTAGAAACCGATATAAGAGAGGCAGGTCACTTGGCTTTCTGATAGATGAAATAGTGATTAACTTCTCAGGTTTTGTAATTCGAGCAACTTCCATCGCTATTACTCCTCCAAAAGAAACTCCTAATATGATATGAGGTAGATTAGTATTAATGTCCAAAGAAAGTCGTTTGGCATACTCCTTCAGTGACTCATTCGATTTGTGAGGAATCCATTTTAAAATTTCGATAGCATAATGATCACGTAATCGTAAGGGTTCAAAGACCCTATGATCTGCTCCCAATCCGCTAATGCAATAGATCGTTTTCAAAATTCATTTTCAGGATTAAATCTACCTAGCTTCGCTCCTGCTGTTTAGTTACACTTAGACAGTCGCTCTTCTAAATTTAGAATTTCCTTGCGCTGGCTATCCACTTGCTCTTCAAGGATCTTGATTGTTTTTTTCTCCTCCATCTCAATCCACTCAAATTCAGACTTTAGTTCTTTTAAATCAGCATTGGTTTCGCTCATTTTTAACCAAAAGAAGGCTGTAACGAGCAATAGTATAACTGAAATTGCGCCAAGGGCATACGAAATTCCTTTCATAATTGATGTGAATAAATGTTAGTTGAACTCCATTATCATCTACCGAAATACTGTATAACTATTGATTGAATACAGTAATAAGTATACATTCTATTTTTCCACCTTCTTCTTATATAAAGGTACCGTGCTACAAGGTTCTCCATAAAACAAGCTAAATACAACTGGTCTCAAAAGTCGCGTAATTTCAGTGTAAGCATAAGCCGGCACGTCTTCCTCGCCACATCCTTTAATCACCAATTTAGCCTCTTTAAACTCGTCCACGTTGATTTTAGACAAGGAGGTTCGCATTAAGTCTTTTTCTAAATCTTCTAACGACCCAAAAACCAACGTTTCCGCATGAGGCTCAAGTCTCACTGCAGCCAACATGAATGCCCACTGAGGAATAATAGCATCGGTAGAGCAAGTTAATGCCACATGCTTATTTTTATAGGATTCCCAATCATGCTCTTTCACAAAAGCTCGAAAGTCTTTCTCTCTCAAAATCAACCCTTTAAACAGATTATCCTTTAAGTCAAAAACAACCCGTTCTCCCTTTACAAGATACTCCTCTAGGTTTAAAGTAGTAAGAGGCCTATTCTTAATTTTTTCTCTAATTTTCTCCAAATCGTCACTCATTGCGTTGATTTTTTATGTTTTTGATAACTTCAATTCTTACACACCACAATTAAATTCTGCCCAATTTATTCTTAAATTAGGTTTGCCATTTAATTCAATGTAATACATTAATTTCTATTGTTCTGCATAAAGATACATCACAACAATTTCTTTTTGGACGGCTTCGTCATAAATTCCTTCAGGTAATATGGCTCAAAATAAGCTACATCTTCAAATTCCTGAATTTGAAACTTTTTCCATGCTAACATTCCAATTTGCTTTGCCGAAGTATATACGTCCGATAAGAAAACAGCATTTAGATGGGTAATAGTTCCCTTACATTTATCTGCCCCATTTCCAGCAAAATAGACGTCCTTTTGTTCCAAAAAAGTATGATAACTATCCTCATCAATAATTTTTGCCTCTACTTTAACTTTCTGTTCCTGCTTCTCATCAAATACCGCACAATACACTTCCATTCGACGTGCATCAATCATTGGCACTACGAAAAAAGAAGCATCCTTTTCTGGAGTCTGTAATGTTATTTTTTCATGAATATGAAGGCTTAACGCTTCTAATGTTTCCACTGAGATTAGAGGGATATCAAGTCCAAAGGTTAATCCTTTGGCAATAGAAACGCCTATTCGCAATCCGGTATAAGAACCTGGACCTTTTGAAACCGCGATGGCAGATAAATCGGATTGTTTTTTATCGGCCGTAGCGAGTACAGTCTCTATCAATTCCATCAAGACTTCAGAATGTGAATTTGCCTCGAATCGCTCTTCCAACGCACAAAGTTCTCCGTGCTCGTGCAAAGCAACGGAGCACACCATGGTCGACGTTTCTATACTTAAAATTAAAGCCATCCTATTGTTTTTGCAATTTCATAAATCTTCTTCACAATCACTACCAATAACATTAGTCCAAATAATATTTTAAGCCAACGCTCACTTACATATTTGGAAATTTTCACCCCTAAAGGGGCACCAAAAACCACTCCTAATGAAAGAAGTAATGAAACCGGAAAAACCACAAGTCCTATATCTCCCTCTACATTTAAGCATAGTTCATCGGTCATTAAATTTTTAATAGAAAGAACGGCTGCCATTACTCCAATTACACCTAATGAAATCGTTTTTGCTTGTCGAACCTCCAAACCAAAAAAGTATAATAACATGGGAACAATTACAACGCCACCGCCTAATCCAGAAAGTGCTGAAGCAGCTCCTGCCAATACACCTATTATTATGTACTTCCATGTTCCAGATCCTTCGCCCAACGGCTTAATTTTCTGAAACAATCGCACCAACATAAACAACAATAATCCAAGCACAACCACATTGAAAAATGTCTTGGAATACCAATCCGATTGCACTACGAATTGCATGCATAAAACTGAGCTAAATGCCCCGAACAAGCCAATAGTAAATGTTTCCTTGAAAGGAAAGTTACCCTTTATGACCTGTCTAAAATTGGCAGATAATGAAACAGCTAAAATGGTGAAAACGGAGTTGGCTATGATGTAAGCTACCATGTTTTCATCACATACTCCTGAACTAATTAAAAACATTGGTAGGACCAGAATATACACTACGCCTCCTCCAACTCCCAGCAAGCCAGCAATAAAGCCCCCAACGACCCCTGCAACCACTAATAATATGTTATTTATTTCGAACAAGTTCTTTTTGAAAAATCGAAATTAATTATTGATATTGTAACCTGAAACACAAACCCAATAAAATATGAGTATGTCAGGTGAAGATGCCCTAAATAAGTTAATTGAAGGCAATAAACGTTATATTACAGATGAAGAATGCGTAGGGACTACGGCCGAACTACGTTTAAAGCTTGCAAGTGGTCAACAACCCTTTGCTATTGTGCTAAGTTGCGCTGATTCTAGAGTTATTCCAGAATCTATTTTTGATGCAGACGCTGGCGAAATATTCGTTATTCGTGTAGCAGGAAATGTAGCCAACACTTCAACAATTGCGAGCATTGAATATGCTGTGGCGCACATCGGTTGCAAACTCATTATGGTTCTAGGTCATGATAGCTGTGGTGCTGTTACTGCTGCTGTTGCAGGAGGAGACAATGGTCATAATCTAAATCATTTATTATGTCATATTACGCCATCCATTCATAATGGAGAATCTAAGGAGGTGAATGACGTAGTAAAACGAAATGCGTTAACTACTGCCGGGAATCTTAAAGAAAGATCTCAAATTATTAGTGATGCTACAAGCAATGGTTTAAAAATTGTAGGTGCATACTATGATTTCAAATCAGGCTTGGTTAATGTATTGTAGTTAGTTGGTTTTTAGAAATGTTCTAATCAAAATACAAGATTATTCATTTTTAGAAGTCCAACAATGCAAATTATTATTAGTTAAAGAGCGTAAATCGTGGTTGATTTATGTGATTATTAGGTTATTTATGGGAAATAAAAATTGAATATGTTTATTTAACCCCTACAAAACATTTATGAGTACTATTAAAAAAATATCTATTATACTGTATTATGTAAATGCAGTTATTGCCGTTGGATTTGGATGTCTGTATTTCTTCAAATCTGACCTGATGCCTTACCACTACTCGTTTATGGAAATGACTGCGTCTCAAATTGATGTGTTCAATCCTCGGATTTTGGAATTGATGAAAGCATTTAAAAAGATCATTGGATCGGGCTTGATTTCAATCGGTATTGGAACATTTATCTCAACACATTTTATTTTGAGATTTAAAGATAATAACGGAGTGAATTTCCTTACTTTTTTATTATTGATGATTCCAAACACGACGCTATTTGTGATTAGCTATCATGTTGCACATAGTATTACCGAAGGTCCTCGTCCACCATGGATGGTGACTGCAATCGCATTAGTATTAATCATTGTTGCATTTATATTTGAATTGATCCCTGATAAGGGGCAGAAAAAATAAAAGCTGTCAAATTCAATTGTTTTGCATAAAGTAATATAATCAGACAATTAAATCTTTTTCTATCAGTATTGAATTTTAATAGAGGATGGAGCGAGATTTAATTGTTTGGTTTTAAAATGAATTTGTCCAATTTTACTAATGTTCTCTTTCAAACCATATTTCATCTTTATTCATCGATGAGCATAAACCAAACCGCTTTACAATATGACTATAGGAGGTAGAATAAAACGCTTTTTTGAGCATGCGGAGGAAGTAATGATTTATCAGGTACTTTCCTTATTTACATTCATAATGCTCCCATCGTATTATTGGATTTATACTCTATTTGTGGATGGAGTGGAAGATTACCTCTCACATCGACTGATTCTTGCTGGTATTGCCGGGATCACTTTGTTACTGCAGGTCACCAAAAAGATCACCGTTAAGCAATTTGTAACGGTAAGTAACATTTCGCTCTATCTTAATACGCTATGGTTCCTATTTATCATGTTTGTGAATGAGTATCAGGCAGAATATGTGGTGGGATATTATATCGTGTTAACCGCAGTTGGTTTTTCATTTAATAACATGAAATACCTCGTATTATATACGTTATCGTCTCTTTCTATTATGGGAGCCTCTTTTATATTTTTAGGGGTGGATAATATGAGGACGCATTGGTTTCCGTTGATAAATATCACCTTTGCCATGAATTTATTAGCTTTTATAATTCTTTATATCAAACTAAAATACAAAGGGTTATTGAGAGCAAACAATGAGGAACTATCTAAAAAGAATGAGGAAATTTTAGATTCGATCAAATACGCCAAACGAATTCAGGAAGCCATTCTTCCAAGTGATGATTTTTTTAGTAAAAACCTAGAAAACTCATTTGTCCTTTATGAACCAAAGGATATTGTTTCTGGAGATTTCTATTGGATGGAACGTGTAGAAAACAAAGTATTATTTGCTGCCGTAGATTGTACTGGCCACGGTGTTCCGGGTGCTTTCATGAGTATATTAGGTGACAACGGTCTTAAAAAGATTGTGCTAGAGAAAAATATTTTAAAACCATCTGAAATTTTAAATGCCTTAACTGAACACGTAATTAGTTCAACTAATGCAGGGGCGGATGTAAAAGATGGGATGGACATTGCTATGTGTTGTCTGGACTTAGAAACTAAAGTATTGGAATACTCGGGTGCATATAACCCTTTATATATTCTTAGAAATAACGAAATTGAAATAGTAAAAGCTACAAAACGTCCTATTGGTCGTTTTAAAAGAAAGAAGATTCCAGAATTTGAAAACCACTCAATTCAGCTAGATCAAAATGATCTTATCTATATCTTCTCTGATGGATATGCGGATCAGTTCGGAGGACCTGCTAAATTCAAATTCACTTACGGGAGACTTCGTAAACTACTTCTAGACAATCATCACTTATCCATGCCAGAGCAAAAGGAGTTATTGAATCAAACTTATTTGGATTGGAAACAGGATGAAGAGCAATTAGATGATATCTGCTTTATTGGTGTTCGAGTTTAGCTAAAAAACTAATCGAATAAGCGACATAATAAACTTCCTAGTTTTTTTTAAATTGTTAATTCCCCGCGAATATTTTGTTGCATTTGTTCGCGTACTATGGATAACTCGTAATTACCAAGGAGATACATCAACTTTGTAATCGCCGCTTCCAGCGTAATGTCTTTTCCACTTATAACATTGGTTTGTAAAAACACTAAGCTGGAATCATATCGTCCTTGTTCAACTGTTCCTTCATCACATTGAGATACGTTTAGTACTACAATATTTTTCGATTGTAACTCTTGCAAGACTTTCTTGAACCACGTAGAGGAAGGTGCATTTCCAGATCCATATGTTTCAACTACCAATCCTTTAAGTCCTGGCAATTCACAAATTCCTCGTACATACGCTTCTGAAATTCCAGGAAACAGTTTTAAAACCACGACTTCTTCGCACATTTTAGTGTGTACAATCATTGCTTTATTCGGATGAACCTTCCACATCAAATCATCCAAATAATCTATGGTTACACCTGCTTCACCCAGTTCAGGAAAGTTTTCCGATTTGAAAGCATTAAAATGAGAACTCTCAAATTTCTTACTTCGATTACCCCGTAATAATACATTCCCAAAATAAATGCATACCTCTTTAATTGGTGACTCACCAGAAGACTTTGATGCCGCTATTTCAAGCGCGGTCACAAGGTTATCTCTAGCGTCCGTTCTTATCTCTCCTATCGGAATCTGCGCGCCCGTAAAGATCACCGGCTTTTGCAGGTTTTCCAATAAAAAACTTAACGCTGAAGCCGAATATGCCATTGTATCCGTTCCGTGCAACACCACAAATCCCTGATATTCATCATAATGCTCTTCAATGATTTGTGCCATTTTAATCCAATACCGAGGTGACATATCAGACGAATCAATCGGATTCTCAAAGGCTACTACTTTAATATTAAAGTCCAATGAAGCCAATTCAGGAACATGCTTGGGAATATGTTCGAAATTAAATGGTTCAAAACCACCGGTATCTTCGTTTTGAATCATTCCGAAGGTTCCTCCAGTATAAATTATCAAAATAGATGTTTCAGCATCTGACTTTATGCCCATTTCAAGGGACACGTGATTGGTATTGATCTCTTGCTGCACGTTAATTTTAATTATTTATAAAGTTTATTTATGTGATTATCAATTTAATCAGAGAGCCCAAATAAGTTTTGAGCATTTTTTGTTGTAATCTCCTGCACTTCTTGAAGACTTATATTTTTAATATCAGCTAACTTCTCCGCCACTTTGATCATAAAAGAAGGCTCATTACGTTTTCCCCGATGAGGAGTTGGGGCCAAATATGGACTATCTGTTTCCAGCATTAAATGTTCTAATGCTACACCTTCTATTGTTTTATCCAATCCTGAATTCTTAAAAGTAAGTACTCCGCCTAATCCCAACTTAAAGCCCAATTTTATGGCTCGTTCTGCTTGTTCCAACGTTCCGGTAAAACAGTGAAATACGCCAAAAAGATCCGGTGATGCTTCTTGTTCTACAACTTCGAAAACTTCATCAAAGGATTCTCTAATGTGAACTACTACAGGCAATTTATATTTCTTTCCCCATTGTAAATGCTTGGCAAAAGCAATCTTTTGTTCTTTGATAAAGGTTTTATCCCAATGCAAATCAATGCCGGTTTCTCCTACCCCTATAAACCCTCCTTGCTCTAACCATTTTTCCGCCTCATCCAAATCTGCTTCATAATTCTCCTTTATATCACAAGGATGAATTCCAGCCATTGGATAACAAAATCCTGGATAAGACTCTGTCAATTTCATCATTTCAGGATAGCTTTCGCGATCAATATTAGGGAGAAGTATCTTTTTAATTCCAACCTCCTTGGCACGTTGAATTGTTTCAGGCAAATCCTTCTCAAAGTGATTTGCATAAATATGGGCATGTGTATCAATCATTTACAATCTTACTTATCAGATCCAATCTCCATTTATTAATTTTCTAGACAAATAACGCTAATTTATTTCAAGAAGGAAAACACCTCCTACTTTGGTTAAATGACTCTGCCTTTCCATTTTAACGGAATAGGCAACACAAAAAAAACAGCATGCAAAAACATGGTTATACATGCAAAAAACTCATAAAATAGTAAGGCAAAAATAGATATACGGATTCGTATCTTGAAAGATAGTAATGCCAAATATAAAGTTTGAATGGAATATTTCGACCAAAATAATGGCCAAGCCAATTCTGGTTTTAAATAAAAAAGTACTCCACATGTAGGATAGTACAACATTTGTAATATCAATACCCATTTAATTTGCCATGGTAACCTTACCGCACCTTTGATCCATCTTTTTCGTTGCATCAAGTATAAAAGAAACCCACCAGGTCGTTCAGACAAAGCCTTGATCTTCTCATCATATAGTATTTTAAATCCATAACCGGCTTCTTTCGTCAATTGCTGAAACAACGCAAAATCTTCCACTGCAGATGGTTCTAAAGACTGATATCCACCTATAGAGTCGTATGCAGACTTTCGAACCATCATATTGTTTCCTAAGGCCGTTACTGGAATATTATAGTCAGAAAGTGTTTTAATTTTAGCCAACGCTTCTATCCATTCCAAACTTTGAAATGGCGCTCTACGAATGCTCGTAATTCCAGATACAATCGCAACATTTGCATCCTGTTCCATCTCAACCACCATTGATTTTAACCAAGTAGAAGGCACTTGAATATCCGCATCCGTAAACGCTAAATATGTACCTTTTGTCTTCGAACATAGTTCACTCAATACAAATTGTTTTCCCGTTAACAATACTGGTTTTTGTGCCAGGTGCGGTTGTTCTATATTAAAAATTTGAAGCTCCGGATGCTCTTTTTCTAAGCGATCTAAAATTTCTCCCGTTTTATCTTGTGAAGCATCATTACCTATTAGTATTTCAATTTTATCTTTTGGGTAATCCAATTTTAACAACGAATCTATACATCTCTCAATATTTTTCTCTTCATTTCTTGCTGCCACCACAATTGAAATCATTGGCACATCTAACATGTTAGATTCTGAACTTGTGTATTTGAAAAAAAAGGAATGAACCACTAATGCCATATATGTGGCAATAACAGCTCCTATTACTGCTACTAGTAAATATGTAATTACCAGTGTCATGCTATCTCACTTTTCCAAGTTTTCAAATCCTCCTTTTCATTTAATCCTTCAAACAAAAACCCTTTATTGCTAAGATATTTCAATAGAGCAGGTAATAAAACTTTCAAGTTTCCAAATGCTTTAGTACTATCGTGCATCACAATTATAGAACCTGGTCGAATGCTTTTTTTTAGTTTCTCCATTGCCTCCATTTGATTAAGATTTTTGTCAAAATCATAAGTCAACACATCCCAATAAACCACATTATATTCTTTACTCAGTTTCAAATATTGAGTATACGACAATCTGCCATATGGCGGTCTAAACAAGTTCGTTTTAGTTGCTTTTTGACATTTAGCAATGTTTTCATAATACGTAGCATTCGACGTAGACCATCCACTAAGATGATTATACGTATGATTTCCAATGCTATGCCCGTCCTTTTTAATTTGGTCAAAGATTTTGGGATATTTTTCTATGTTTACGCCTAAGCAAAAGAAAGTAGCTTTTGCATTAAATGCCTTCAATTGATCCAACACAAACTGGGAGGCTTCAGGATGTGGTCCATCATCAAATGTCAAATAAACAATCGATTCGGTTCTATTCTCTTCCAATCGCCATATTGCCTTTGAAAACCAGGATTGAATAATATTAGGCGTTTTATAAAACTTCATCTGATTTAGCACCCCGTTTTATTTATTCCCTACATTCCGTAGCAATTCCATCATCTGCTCGGCCGACTTATCCCATGAAAAGCGAGAAACATTTTCTCGTGTTTTGCTTCGCAATTGATCTCGCAATCCCGGAACGTTTACCATTTCCCCCAGCCCGCCAGTTATCGATTTTACATCAAACGGATTAACCAAAATTCCACCCGTTCCTACTACCTCTGGCATCGAAGAAACATTGGACGTAATTACCGGACAACCGCATTTTTGAGATTCTATAATAGGAATACCAAATCCTTCAAACTTCGAAACGTATATGGATGCAAATGCATTAGAATATAATGCACTTAACACATCGTCCGTTACAAAATCAGTAAAAACGACATCTTCTTTATATTTCATTTCGCTATATACTCGCTCCACCTCCTTATAACTCCAAGCTTTACGTCCTGCAATTATCAACTTAAACTTTCGGAAATTCCGTTCTCTAAACTGATCAAATGCAAGTAGTATATTATCGACGTTTTTCCGTGGATGTATGGATCCCACGTATAAAAAATAAGGCATTCCATCTGAATAATTGGTGATGTCTATATTTTCTCCCAATTGTTCAAAATCTTCCCGTACCCCGTTATAAATCACTTCGATCTTATCCGATTCAATTTTATAGGTCTCAATCAAATCGGACTTAGTCGCTTCTGATACAGCAACTATACGATCCGAGCTTTCCGCATATAACGGGCTATTCTTTTTAAAAAATTTAGCCGCATTTGATGGGATATATTTTGGATAATGCTCATACGCCAGATCATGCATCACCGTTACTTTAGGAATATTTGTTTTCAACGTTGTAAATCCATCCAGTGACAAAAATACATCGGGATTTATTTTCTTTAAAGCGCGTGGAAGAGCATGATCAAACCAAATTTTCCATAAAATTGGATGTCGTGCCTGAGGACTTACTTTAACCGGAATCACATTTTCCGCAAAGACAAATTCATCTTCCCATTGTCTATCAAAGATCAAATAAAATTCATCCTTAGGATTGTTTCTTGCCATACGAGAAACAATCTCCATAGAAAATCGGCCAATTCCTTCCAATTTCCCCTTCAATAAAAAACGTGTATTAATGGCTATTTTCAATCCTAAAAAATGATAATTGTAAACAAAGGTATTCTACTTAATCTAATCTAAACCAACAAAATAACATCACAACTGTAATCGATTAGTTCTCATCCAATTGATACATCTTCTTTTTTAACAAGCCAAATAAATAGGCAAAAATTGCTACCAACCCTACAATTATTCCCCACATGACATACCAAGAAAGATCTATATTGCGGATCACAAACAATACACTCACCACAATACTAGCCATCAAAATTAACTTAATCGTTAAGACAACTACTGGTTTGAATTGAGACTTTAAATATAGCAAATACAAATATCCAATCCATAATATTACTGTACTGATTGTAGTGGTCCATGCAGCAGCATAGGCACCATATATTGGAATTAAAAAGAAATTTAATATCACATTAAAACCAACCGAAACAAGTACAACCCAATTGACTTTTTTAACATAACCCGTTGCATTTAAATACGTGCCAAATACTACTGAAAGACTGTGAACAATGAAACTTCCTCCTAAAATTCCTAATAGTAATTGCATCCGCTCCACATCGGCAGAGTTATGTAATTTAAATAAAATAAAAAGAGGCTGCGGCGCAAATATAAAGATACACCCCAAAATTAGCATTGGTAAAAACATTACGAGTGTGCCAACTCGAATCAAATCTTTCTGTTTGGAGGAATCCTTTTTATTAAAAGCAAATTTTGCAAAAAACATGGACATTAACACCCAAGGATACATCATTCCTGCTTCAAACATTCGAGTCGCTCCCGTATAAATTCCAGCTTCTTCTTTATCAAACAGTTGATCCAGCATTAGCACATCTAGTTTTGAATTTAGAGAATATAACAACGTCATTACTGCAAATGGCACAGACCCCCAAAGTACTTTTTTAACTAACTTTGCATCAAACTTCAACTTAACCCAACCAAATAATTTGATCACCGCAACAAATAAAACCACGAAAACCACCAAATGAGATAATACCTCAAGACCGATATACCAATAAACCAACAAGTCTGGTGTAAGATTGGTTTTCATCTCCATCTCAAAGCTACTCAACGAAGAGTACAGTCCATAAATTATCACCAGAATCGTAGTAATCAGCAATAGCTTCTGAAGGACTGAAGCGATGGAATCCAATCTAAATCTTTGAAATGATTGAAATTTTGCCCGGAAAAATAACGCACATTGAAATAAATTATGGGCAAGTGCAATCATTCCTAACCATTGTAAATCTTCATTGCGATATCCCATTAGATACCCTACTCCCACAATTAAAAAGGGAAATAATACTAATACAGATAATCGTAAAATTAATAATGAAGGAAATAGACGCCCAAAATTGGATTTCTTTCCAGCGATACTACTTGTAGAAAAATGGTTTATTCCAAGATCATAAAAAACCGATAAGGTAACAACCAACGAAAGAAGCGCAGCATATCTACCAAAAGTCTCCGACCCAACCAGATCATGGACTTTAATATCAATAATCATCCAAACAGGCTTTATTAACACACTAAGGATAACGTAAAAGCCTATATTTTCTAGTAATTTCTTAATCGGAGAAAGATTTTTGTCGCGCAACGCAATATTACTACAAGCGAAACGATATATTGACATTAATTGTATAATTTAGCGTTTTTTATCAATCTGGGTATTCCGGTCTGAATATTATTTATGGAACATAACAAAAACAGCCTTGTAGAGGTTCTTCTGGTATTATTGAAGTGGAAATGGCATATCGCTACCACTTGCGTTATTGCTGGAGTTGGCAGTGCTTTAATTGCACTGTTTGTACTCCCTGTTTACTTTAAATCTACTTGTATTTTTTATCCTTACAGTCCCAAATTGGCGGATGCAAGGACGTTGTACATGAAAGATGTAAATTATGACATCTTTGGACGGAGCAGTGACATTGATCGATTGATTTCGATCTCAAATTCTAGTGTGATCATTAAGGATATGATTAAAGAGTTTGACCTCGTTAAACATTATAAAATTGATTCTACGCAACATACGAACTACGATGCGATCAAAGAATTTCGAGATAATCTCGAAGTAATTAAGAACGATGAAGGTGCTATTGAACTTACCATATTTGATCAAAACGACACTCTTTGCGCAGAGATGGTTAAAATAATGGTGGGAAAAATCAACTATATAAATCTGCAAACCACCCTACAAAACAATGAGAAAACACTGGAGGTTTATAAAAACCATGTTGGGAACAAAACAACTCAACTGAAATCCATCACAGATTCATTGCAAAAATTAAAAACGACCTACTTGATTCTTGATCCAGGAGAAGAAAGTAAATTGCTTGCTCAACAATTAGTAAAACTTAAGGCTCAATTAGCCGAAGCAAAGGCTTCAAATCAAAATGGAAAAGTCGCCAATCTCAATCGACGAATTGATGCACTTGAACTTACAAAGTTTAATGAAGCTTCAGATATCGTAAAAGGATTGGATAAGCAGTTAATAACCGTTACCGATGAGTTAAACGAAGCTACGGAAAGTTACTTGCAAACTAAGTCAGCCATTGATAATCAATTGCAAACCTTATTTATTGTAGAAGAAGCGATTCGAGCTGAAAAGAAGGTTAAACCAGTTCGATCTGTGATCGTATTAAGTACTGTATTGGTTACGTTTCTAGTTATGTCGCTATTGGTATTAATTATCAACTTCTATCAAACGGAAGTTCGACATCTGGTTAACTAACCAATCTTAATAATTGCATTAAAAAAACATTAGCTAAAGAGCTAAGAATTGATCCACATGAATCCGAATAACTAAATCGTGTTTTCATTTTTAAAAGATAGCATTGATAAAGATTTAAAAAAAGTATTTTACTTTTTGGCTGGATTAATATTGGTTTCTGCTTTTGCAGCCATTATTACCGAAGAGCGATTCCTTTTTCTAATTCCATTTCTTATTATTGGAGGAGTAATTACCATTTTGGATTATCGCTTAATCTTTTATTTCTTATTGATTTCGCTCCCCTTATCATTTTCAGTTTACCTTGGAGGAAATGCCTTTGTAGAATTACCTACAGAACCTTTAATGATTCTATTCTTGATCATCGTAATTTTTAGGCCGTTTGTCAATAAAAGTTATGATATTAAATTCAATCATCATGTAATCTCCGTATTGATATTTGCTCAGTTAATCTGGCTTATTCCCGTAACGCTTAATTCAAGCGACATTTTGCTTTCGCTAAAATATTTGGTTTCAAAATACTGGTATATCGGAACATTCTTCTTTGCTACTGGTATTTTCGTAAAAAACATGAAAGACTTTAAAAAGGTATTTTGGCTTCTCTTTATTCCTGCTTTGTTGGTCTCTTTGATTATTACTGCACGTCATGCATTACATGGTTTCGAATTCTATTATGCCAATGTGGTAGATCGACCATTTTTTGACAATCACGTTATTTATGGCACCTACATAGCAACAATAATTCCCTATGTATTTTTTGCCCGGAGATGGTACAAACGTTCATCTCTCAAATACAAGATTTTAAATTTTGGTTTGTATTATTTTATTTTCGCAGTTGGTATTTCATTTACAAGAGCAAGCTGGCTTTCCTTAGTGGTGGTAGTAGTTGTCTTTTTCGTAATGAAATTTCGCTTGATTAAGCCCGTATTAATACTTGTCGGAGGAGTACTGGTAATTGCTATTTCTACCTTACTTTATAATAATAAGTACATAGACTACGCTCCTAATTTTGAAAAAACCATTTTTCATGAAGGGGATATTGCAGGACATTTAGCTGCTACATATACGTTTGAAGATGTTTCAGGAATGGAACGACTTTATCGATGGGCTGCAGCTAAAAACATGATTGCAGCCCGACCATGGTTAGGTTTTGGTACAAATTGTTTCTATGATAATTACCGCCATTACTCTGTGCGTTCTTTCGAAACATA
>CBDICC010000046.1:0-32891 GCA_965277185.1 Cytophagales bacterium
ATATGATTCCACTGATTGTAATTAACATTTGCACTCAACATTTGATGTTTTACACCTGCAAATGTATGCCTAAAGTGACCTTCTAATTCACCAGTAGTTCCGTTAATTTTGACCTCATATCCATCTGTAGCTTGAGGATCTGCCTGTCCAATAATAATCTGATCTATGGAGTTGTCTCTTGGATATACCCAAAATGCCAACGTCATTTCATCTCCTGTTGATGGTAATTCATTGGAATAAGGAATGATCACCTCGTCATCTCCTCCGTCAAAGTCCATTGCAAAGGATTGATCTGAGCGCCCAGTCACATTAAATTCTGTCGTTTTTGAAATAGAACCTGTTGGAAACGTTAATGTTCCGCCATTTCCATTTTGAGAAGATCCAATAATGGCATTCGATTCATTGTCACGCAGTGTATAGCTAATTCCTGATTCTGAATTAAAAATACTTACATTAGTCGAATTTGAACCTCCACAAATCGTATCGTTGGCAATGGCCAAATTCTTAACTGAATTTACACACTCCCGATTGATAAAAGTTTTGAAAATCATATCGTCGGTATATTCAATAACTGAGGAATTTCCTATATACCATAATTTCCGTGTTCCTTTGGGATATTTATCTGAACCTGAACGTCCGAATCCAAAGGAGCCGGGACCTTCTATGACTAAGGTAATTTGATATGTGTCACCAGCTGTAAGATAAGTTGGATTCACAAAATCAATTGTGCGCCAAGCATAAGCTGTTTCAGAAGCATCAATTTTTTGGGTTATCAACGGGGAATCATATGGATTATTTCCTGGAACAATGCCAATCGTCACTGAATCTGTAGCATATCCTAGAAACAATTCTATTTTGTCCAATGTACCAGAATAATCGGGTACAAAACTTTGAGACGTGCCACTATTGGACGCGGAATTTGATCCTCCAAAGAAGGCATTCGCCTGATCCAACACCAATTGTGCTTTTACATTACTAATCGTGCCTATCGCTACGATTAAGAACAGAATTAAACTGAGTTTTTTCATTTTTGTAGACTTAATGTTCATGGGTCTTAGTTTTTATGAGATTGCTGGATAATGATGAGTTTATTAAATTCAATAGTTGCTTCCGTACGATTGCGTACTTTTAGCTTTTTATAAGCGCTTCTTAAATGGGTTTTGGTAGTGTTTAAGGAGATAAATAACTGATCCGAAATTTCTACATCCTTCAAACCTTTAGCTAGCAGCTCGAGTACTTCCGTTTCTCTTGCTGTAAGCTCCGATAATCGATTCGTAAATATCATAGTATAGTTTAGTCCGTTTATTCAATTATTTTGGTACGAATTAATTCAAACGAATGAGGGATCGTACCCAATTGATAAGGACAAAACTAGGGAGTTGAATAGCAAGCAAATACCCTGAATCGGACAAATACTAGCCCATTTCAGACAACAGAATTAACTAGCTAATTTACTGATTGTTATGAAAGATAATTGGAAGGATTTTTCCCGAATCGGGTAGTGAAAATTTGTGTAAAATAACCTGGTTTCTCGAAACCAACGGCATAACAGACTTCAGCAATCGTAGCATATTGATTCGACTTCAATAACTCCAACGCTTTTTGCAATTTTATCTCCCGAATAAACTTCAAAGGAGACAGTCCAGTGATCGGTTTTAAGGTACGACTTAACTGGCGTTCACTCATCCCAATTTTTTCTGCCAATACACTTACATTAAAATTGGATTCAGCAATATTTTCAAGAATAATAGAACGTAAATTTTCAATCAGGTGCTCATCTGCTTCTAATAATTTCTCTGAGTCATTTTCCTTAATTTCTTCTTCACGTTCCAATTTGTTTTCAATTAAATTGGCTACTCGAGCCAACAACTCGGGTTGGCTAAAAGGTTTGGTGATATAATCATTCACCCCAATTGATAATGCTTCTAATTTATCTTCCTCAGCGGCACGAGCCGTAAGCATGATCGTTGGAATAAAGCGCAATTCAGGATCATTTTTGATGGTTTTCATGAAATCAAATCCATCCATATTGGGCATCATTACATCTACTGTAATTAAATCGACTCTATTCTTCTCTAAAAGTTCCAAAGCCTCTTTACCGTCATTTGCAATAATCACCTTGGCATACGGAGAAAGTAAATCTGAGATGTAACGCTGCATTTCCTTATGATCATCTATTACCATAATAGAAAACTTCCTTCCTTTTAATACAGGAAATGAAGGATTTAGGTTTTCCATTTCTTCCTTCACAGATACCGTATCTATTTTCTCATCCGTAATAATGGAAGAAGGCAGGTTTACTGTAAATGTGGTTTTTTCGTTGGGTTTACTTTGTACAGTAACCGTTCCAGCGTGCAATTCAACGAATTCTTTTACGATCGTTAATCCAATACCAGTTCCTCCTTGAGCGGGAGCATTTTCATTGGTGGACTGATAATACCGTTCAAATACTTTTTTCAGTTCATTGGCCTCGATTCCTCTTCCTGAATCGCTCACATTAAGTATTACAGATTCCGCACTTTGCTTCACTTCCAAAACAACCTTCCCTCCTCTTGGTGTGAATTTTATTGCATTGAAAATCAAGTTATTCAATGCTTTTTCGATTTTCTTATCGTCTATTTTTAATACTAAACCTTCACTGATCTTGTAATCAAAACTCAATGCGATGTCAAATTGAAACGCTAGTGATTCAAACGTGAAGAAGATTCGATCTAAAAAAGGCTTGAATAAGATGGGTTTGGATTTCAATTCTAACTTCCCGGATTCTAATTTTCCTAAATCTAAAATTTCAGAAACTAAATCCATGAGTCGATTGCTATTCTGTTTCGCAATCAATACGCTTTTTCGCTGAGACTCATTCAATCCTCCAAAACGTTCCCCCAGCATCGATTCCATGTGTCCAGACATTAATGTTAACGGTGTTCTCAGTTCATGCGCAACATTATTAAAGAACTTGGTTTTCGTTTTATCTAGTTCTAATAATTTATTTGATTGTTCTTCGATCACTTGCTTCTGTTTTCTTGTCTTCCTCAAGCGATAAAAAATAATGATTAAAAATGCGAGTGTCAACAACGCTCCTATCACCGAAGCAATGGCTATATTACGCTGATTCTCTTTGTCTTTATTCGCAAGTGCTATTTGAGCGTCTCGTTCTTTTTCATCCAGCACCTTTTGTTTCGAATAAGAATGCTCCATGGTCATTTTTAAGGTATTTCGTCGACCGTCTTCTTTTTGAATGCTATCACGCATTTGATTATTTATTTCTTGCATCTCAAATGCCTTTTCCCAATTACCTTCTTTTTTATAGACATTTACTAGAAAATCTGAGGTCGCTTTTATGTCAAAAGGAAGTTCTAATCTTGTAGAAATTGCATGTGCCTCAACCCCTAATTTTTTGGCCTTATTTATATCTTTTTGAATCAAGGCTATTTCGCCAAATGAGATTAAAGAGTAACACACATCTGATTCGTGTCCCATCTTTTTATTTAATTCAATGCTTTTCTGAAGATACTCCAAGGCTTTTGGATAATCTTTCTTCCAAGTATAGATATGCGCATATTCCGTATTGATTTTGCCTAGATGTAATTTCAAATCATGTTTCTCACTAATTTTCAATGCTTCATCTAACATTAATAAGGCTTTATCCACTTGCTCCAAATCAGAATATACCATTTTAAGACGAAGTTTCACGATGACAAGATCATTATACATATCCGCCTTTTCTATTCCTTCCTGAGCTCTTAGGTAATATTCTAACGCCGTTTCATAATCTTTTAAATTGTAATATATCGCACCGATTCCGGAATTGGCAATCGCAATATCTCCGGGTAAATCAAGTTCTTCATACATTTCCAAGGACTGAAGTTGATACGCTAAGCTTTTCTCTAAATCTCCTACATCTTTATAAACCACTCCAAAATTTGATAAGCAACTGGCAACGCCTCGCTTATTACCTACTTGTTCATATGCTACAATTGCTTTTTCCAAATAATTAATTCCCGAGTCCGTCTTATTCCTGTATAAAAAATACGATGCCATATTACTATAACTTGACGAAATCCCTATAAGGTTCTTTGCTTTCAAATGCATCTCCAATGCTTTTCTAAAATAAACACCTGCCTTATCCAGTTCTCCTGAATATATAGCGCTTAATGCCGTTGTTTTGTGCGTATAGGCTAGTCCTCTTAGAAAAACTTTCTCCACCTCTATTGATGGTTTTTCTTCGAGTTTTTCCTCAATAAAACCAACCAACCAGTTCGTATATAAGATCGGTGCTTTAAGACTTTTAAATTCAGAATTTAAATAGCTTATCAATTTCATTTTAGCCGTATCTTCTTCCGAAGAATGATACTGATCTAAAATAGAATCCAAAAGAATCTGATCGCTTTCTGGTAATTCTTTAATCAATAAAGAATCCACTAAATATCTCTCTGAATTCGCAAATTCCTGTGCCCTACAAACAAACAATAACGCACTGGCAAATAAAAATACAACAACTTTCTTCATGGATAAGCAAAGTAATAATTGCAACTACTCCATCCAAAAAACTATAGGATGAAATATTTTATAAAACCTGATAAACGAACCCAAAACGCATCAATTAACAGATTAAACTTATAATTATAATTACATTAACAACAGTATTCGTTTAAAAAACTTATTCTTAATCAATAAATTACGTCTTAATCTCACATCATTATATGTACTAATAAAAAGAACTACGAAATGGGGTTGTATAATTTGAACCTTCTTAGTTTCGTGTTGGCTATATTATGATAATTTTCTTTGATTTGATTCTTGATTTAGTCTAATTGTACATCTTTGTTCAAGATACTTCAAAAACCAATGAATTACAAGCTGGATTACATCTCAAGACTATTTCAAAAAACCAGTGGTAAACGCATTGAGCATTATGTAATCTCCCGTATTTGGCATTTGCTAAACGATTATGATATTAAAATGATGCCACAGCAATATGTTTCCCGACATTCATCAAAATATGCTTTAACGGATGTTTTCTTTCCTCAATTTGGTTTTCACATTGAAGTGAATGAACCTGCACATTATGATAGTCTTGAACATATCCAACGAGATTTAAAGCGTCAAAAGGAAATCGAAATAAATACAGGACACAAATTATTTGTAATTGACTGTAGAGAAGACTTAGAAGGAATTCATGCACAAATAGACAAAGTCATTGAAGCCATTAATGCCGCACTTAACGATCAAAAAAAAGAAGGTTTTTTTAAACCCTGGCGCCCAGAAAACGAGCACAATCCCCTCTTTTGGAAGAAAAAAGGAGCAATTACGCTTTCCAATGAAGTTTCCTTTCATACGATTGAAGATATTTGTTTGTTGTTTGGTGCGGATGCTAAGAAAACAAAGCGTGGATTTTTAAGAAAAGGCGGCCTTCAACATCCTGCATTCCCCGAAATCTACTTATGGTGGCCGTCGGAACGTCCCAGAAGTGGCTGGCAAAATAATTACGATGAGATCGATGCTACGATCACTGAAACACATTCCGATAAAGAAAAGAAACTTGAGCACTACCTTAGTTATTCAAACAAGACCATTACCAGAGCCGTATTCTTTCATTATAAAGATATTCTGGGGCTAACTAACTATAAGTTTGTTGGTGTCTTTACGAACGATCATTCAAAATCAAACGAGAACATTGGAACGGTTTGGACCAGAGTGGGAGAACAATTAAATTTAAAAACCGGCGCTATTAAAATGAATTCGTAATGTCTAGAACTACTTACACTCCTACTTCAATTAGGATCACGCTCCTTGCCATATTTTTGTATCTAACAATCTGTAATACAACGTATGCTCAACATTACGCAAACAAAGCCACCTACCTTATTGACAGTCTTGATCTGGACCTAATTAAAAAAGGAGATCAGATACTTTTAGATACCAATCTAGCCAACTATCGTTCTGCTGTGGATGACACCAGTCGCATCAATGTAATAAATATAATTGTAGAAGAGTGCTGGGATGAGGCGATTTGGCCTAAATATAATCAATGGGTATATACAATAGTCAAAGCCAAACTAGATAGCATCCAAAATAATGAAATCTCCGAATCCACTTCTAAAAAATTATTTTTCCTAAAAAAAGCACTTGCCGGAGCAACTAACAACATCGGGTACATGCTGGATAATCAAGGACAAAGTAATTTAGCATTAGACTATTATGCAGAATGCATCCTACTGCACGAAGAAATTAACAATAAAGAGGGATTGGCAGCATCTTATGTCAATATTGGAGCCATACATGAAGCCCAAGGTAATACCACCTTGGCATTGGAATATTTCTTAAAAAGTCTGGAATTACATAAAGAGTTGAACGATCAGCACGGTACTGCCATTTCTTATATGAATATTGGTGCAACTTATTCAAATCTGGACAGTGTTGATTTGGCTCTAACCAACCTTTCCAACAGCTTGAAGATTCAGGAAGAATTAAGGAATAAAGGTCAAATTGCATCGCTTTATAATAAAATTGGGGTAGTTAAAGAGGGACAAGGTAATTGGAAAATTGCTTATGAATATTATAATAAAGCGTTAAACCTACATACGGAACTGGGATACAAACGAGGCATCGCTATGTCTTATTTAAATTTGGCTAATGTATCTCATAAGAACGACGAAAAGAAAGTATTCTCTTCCTCAGCTGATGCCTATAAATTAGCGGTTAAAAGTTTAACGGTTGCTCGAGAAATTGGGAATCCATATAATATTAAAATCTCCTCTGCTTTACTTTCAAAAATGTACACAAAACGAGGTGACTATAAAAAGGCTTTTGAAATGCGAAATTTGGAAATTCTTATGAAGGACAGTTTACAAAGCAAAGCCAATATTAAAGCGACCGCGAATCAAAAAGCAAAATATGAGTATGAAAAACATAAGGCGATCGATAAAGTTGCGCATCAAAAGGAGTTGGAAAAGCAAAATGAAATTGCACGTGAAGAAAAAGAAAAACAACAAATCATCATATATGCCATCGCTAGTGGATTGATTCTAATTATTGCATTTTCCTTCCTAATTTACAGAAGGTTACAAGTAACAAAACAGCAAAAATTAACGATTGAAGAGCAAAGTGAAAATTTGGCGGAAGCCAACGAAGAACTCAATCAAACCAATGAGGAAATAGCCGCTCAACGAGATCAAATTGAACGCCAAAAAGAGAGTGTTGAAGAGGCACATAACGAAGTGCAATCTTCAATTAACTACGCGGAGCGCATTCAAAATGCGCTGTTATCTACAGATGAACATTGGCAAAATGTAAGTTCAGAACATTTCATTCTATTCAAACCAAGAGATGTGGTAAGTGGCGATTTTTATTGGGCCTATTCGGATCAAGACCTAGTGTATTGGGTTGCAGCAGATTGTACGGGACATGGTGTACCAGGTGCATTTATGTCTATGTTAGGGGTAAGTTTTCTTAATGAAATTGTTGCTGAAGGAGGAGAAACAAATGCGGGAATGATCCTAACAAAGCTTCGAGCGAAGGTCATAAAAACACTTGAACAAGAGGGTGAAGAACAACGTAAAGATGGAATGGATATCGCACTATGTGTATTGAATAAGAAAACCAATCTATTGCAATTTTCTGGCGCATATAATCCATTGTTTATTATTCGAGCTAACTCGATTGAGGAACCAGTAAGTTTTGAGAAGAAATTAGCGGGCGAAACCTCTACTCTATTCGAATTTCGGGCAGATCGAATGCCGATTGGCAAGTTTGTGACCGATGATCCGTTTAACACTCAGGAAATTCAACTTCATAAAGGTGATTGTTTATACACGTTTACGGATGGGTATCAGGATCAATTTGGAGGCACTGAAGGTAAAAAATATATGATAAAACGCATGAAAAAGCTTTTGTTAGAGGTTAGTGCGCAGCCTTCCCATGAGCAGCATGAAATTCTTAATACGGAATTTGAAGAGTGGGTAAGAATTGGAAAAACAGAACAAATAGATGATGTATGTATAGTAGGTGTAAATATTTAAGTATGAGGAAATATATCTATCTCGTCTTGTTTTTTGGCTTGGCACAAATCACTTGGGCTCAAAAAGACACAAATAAACAACTCTATATTTCTCAATGGGAAGACCCAAATATAGCGGACACGATTAAATCCAATGCCTTACAAAAGTTATCAAAAATGTATTTTTTTGAGGATGTAGATAGTGCGTTGTGGTATGCCTCTAAAATGTTAACGTTAAAAAACAATGATCTATTTCAAGCTAAAGCCCACTTAGCGGTGGGTTCTGCATTGTCTATAAAAGGTCTTTACGACTCTTCAAACACGCATATGCTCAAAGCACATGATTTATATATAGACTTGGATAACTTAGATGGCAAAGAGCAAGCCATAGGTAATATGGGTAGAAACTACTATTACAAAGGTGATCTAGAGAAAGCAATTGAGTATTGGCGTCAAGGACTTGAAATGCAACAAGAGATGAAAGATACGATCGCGCAATCTCATACTTTAAGTAATATTGGTGCGGTCTTCATGCGTTTAGAAGAGTACGAGGATGCTTTAATCTATACAAATAAAGCATTAGAAATTCAGAAAAGCCTAAAGGATACAATTGGGTCAATTTATTCGGAGGCAAATATCGGTGTAATTTATATGGAAACGGCACAATACGAAAAGGCGCTGAAACATCTACTCAAAATCAAAAGTATTCCAAGAGAACGATTTAACTCTTTTTTTTACGCAAATAACATTTCAAATTTAGCAAATGTGTATCAAAAGATGGGTGAGAATGCCAAAGCCATTTCCCATTACGAGCAAAGCATTTCGGATTTAGAAAAAATTGGAGACTTGCAACAAGTAAGCTATGCTTACAACTCACTGGCCTTCCTTTATTTTCAAGAAAACAAATATGTAAAAGCTGAAAAACTGTATTTGAAGTCATTGAAAATATCGGATCAAACGAATTCTATCATTGAAAGAAGAGATGCTTCAAAAGGATTATATGAAATCTACAAAGTCCTTAAGAAACCGGGTAAAGCATTGAAAATGTTTGAACTTAACGTAAATATGATTGATAGTTTAAAGAGCGAGGACAACATTAAAAGTGTATTAAAACAAAAATATTTAATGGAATCCTTCGCCGACAGCCTCAATAATGCCAAAATGCATGAAGTGAAAGATGCTGAAAACAAGAAAAAGGTAGCGTTGGAAAAGGCGAAACAAAAACAACAATTTATCGTGTTGGTTATCGTGCTTATCGCCTCCTTTTTAGTCTTAATCTTACTGATTGTAATTTATAGAAGATTACAAATTACTAAAAAACAAAAATTAACGATCGAAGAGCAAAGTGAAGAACTTTCGGAAGCAAACGAAGAACTCAATCAAACCAACGAGGAAATAGCCACTCAAAGAGACCAAATTGAACGTCAGAAGGAGATCGTGGAAGAAGCACATCATGAAGTACAATCTTCGATTAACTATGCGGAGAGGATCCAGAACGCCTTGCTTTCTACTCAAGATCATTGGCAAAATGTAAGCCCCGAACATTTCATTCTATTCAAACCAAGAGATGTGGTAAGTGGTGATTTTTATTGGGCCTATTCGGATCAAGACCTAGTGTATTGGGTAGCGGCAGATTGTACGGGACATGGTGTACCTGGTGCTTTTATGTCCATGCTAGGGGTAAGTTTTCTCAATGAGATTGTGGCTGAAGGAAGAGAAACCAATGCCGGAAATATACTCACTAAGCTTCGTGCTAAAGTAATTAAAACATTAGAGCAAGAGGGTGAAGAACAGCGTAAAGATGGAATGGACATTGCCTTATGTGTGTTGAACAAAAAGACAAATCAATTGCAATATGCTGGAGCATACAATCCTCTTTTTATCATTCGTGAGAGTACACAAGAAGCCCCTATCGGTTTTGAAAAGAAATTGCTTGGCAATACCAATACTTTATATGAATACAAAGCAGACCGAATGCCTATTGGTAAGTTCTTAATTGATGATCCATTTCAAACTACAGAAATCTCCTTACAAAAAGGAGATGTTTTATACACTTTTACAGATGGATTTCAGGATCAATTTGGTGGTGCTCAGGGTAAAAAGTACATGATTAAACGAATGAAGAAGCTTTTGTTAGAAATTAGTTCGCAGCCTGCCCATGAGCAGCATGAGCAACTTAACTCGGAGTTTGAAGAGTGGGTTCAATCAGGAGATGGTGATCAGATAGATGATGTTTGTGTTGTAGGTGTGAAGCTATAATACAATCAGAGTCGCCAGTCCTTACGTAAGGAAGGAATGTGTGTGTTGTAGGCGTTTGCATACGCTAAAGCTTTAATGAAAAGTCTAAACTGAGACAAAACTAAATTCAGTAGTCATTTCGACGCTTTGGAGAAATATATTGTTTTCGTATTCTACACAATATTTCTCCCTTTGGTCGAAATGACTTCCTAATGATGATTGGAGGGTTAATAAAATAATCCAACATTATTACATACATTAGAAACTCCATTTGATAAATAACTAAGAACACCTACTTAATCCACAAACAGTTGAATTATCGTTCTCACCTTAAAGAAATACGAAAAGAAATCATCAGATGCGTTTCAGAAGACAAAAAAGAATTGACTCATGGAATTGCTGCCGTAATGAAAAGAACAGCCGGATTGTTAAAAACCAACAGTTACGACTTTTGGGTAAATCAATTGGAGGAGATTAGTTGGGAGGAAATACCAACTACCAAGCATGCGGTGGACGCAGAAAAAAATAGATGGGAGAATTTATATCTTACTCAAGGAAAAACATCATTGCCGCTTCTCAGCACACTTGAAAACCTTCTTACCTACTGGGAAGAAGATGACTTATGTGAAATGCAAGGTCAATTTTACTATTATAAAGATGGAACAACGAATCAACTTTTTTGTGAAAGTGATTTTGGAACAATAAGAGATTTTGGAAATCAAATAGAAATTGAGATTTGTAAAATTGCTACAATAGAAGATTTAAAGAATAATGGGATCGTTAATGAAATCAATCTCAATAAATTCTTTTGAGGTAAATTGGAAGTATTTTTGACGTGTGCAGATGATTTAAATTCGGCAAAACACTCTATATTAACAATAAGAACAATTTTGTTAGGTAAAAAAGACATATTATACTTACGACTTTTCAGAGAAAAAATAGAATTATCAAATCTATCCAATGGAAAAGAAGAAATACTAAATCATCAAATAGCATATTCCAATGAACGATTAATCATCGCATATCATGATCCTGCTGAAAAATTAATTGCTCCTATAATTGAATTAGTAGCGCGAAAGGAGCTAATTCCAAGTTCTAAAATTTTCCTATTTCAGCCAATTCACGATAATATCGATGAATATACAAATACAGAATTGCGAGGTTTTCGAGATACGTGTGAATTTCTGGGAGCAAGTGAGGTACATATGTATTTTGGAAAGGATAAACTTTCACGAGACCAAATTTTGCATGGATTGAAAACAAAAACGTTTATTCAATAAGTGAAAGTAGACTAACTTATTAACAACATATCATGGTATATAACGAATTAAAGACCGCTTTTGGGCTGAACGACATTCCAGAAACACTTACAGATTTACTACAATTTGATCATGCTCTTTCACCAAACAAAGCATTCTCTCAAGGGTTTGAATTTTACACAGACGAAGAAAACTCCATGCTAAAAACATACTCCAATGAGGATGATTTTTTGAATTCTTTTATTGTCTTTGCACAAGCGGATGGAACAGGTTCTCTTTATGCATTCTGGATCACTAATCAACTTCAGGACCTTAATCGGGCACCAATTGTTGCATTTGGAGGGCAAGGAGGATATCATATTATCGCCCAAAACATCCAAGATCTTCTGACCATTTTGACATACGATGTAGAACCTATGATTGATTGGGATTCGGTCTCCTATTTTAAGGATGAAGATGATTATGAACCAAGTAAATACATTGATTCGTATCGAAATTGGTTGGCCAAAAATCATTCCATTGCCCACACCGATAATGCAAACGAAATCATGCTAAAAGCACAAAAAGAAACTCAAGTTGATTTTAACAATTGGATTCGTCAATATTATGTAGAATAAAACGCACACAATTGAACTTCGAGTTCTCTATTTTAGAGCTTCCTAAGGTAATAAATATAAGAGTCTCTGCTCCCTTTCCGTTACTTTTAAAAAAAATATCAACCTAGCCTTAACCAAATGAAAATAATCCAATCTCTTCTTCTCATTTCGATCTCATTTTTAGGGGCTTGTCAATATGAAAGTATTCAAGGACTTCATGAAAACAAGTTAAATGATAACATTTACTATGTCGAAGGCAAGTTGAGTTTCTTTGATCCAAATGAAGTGATTTATGAGAACTTCAGATTTACTGGGAACACCTACAACCATTGGATTCGAACACCTCAAAATTTAAGGATGATTCATGAGACCTTCAAAAAAATCGGGTACCAAAGATTATTTGAATTCCACAACTATTCAGAAAATTGTGGCTTTATCCACGATGTAAACAAGCCTTGTGATGTGTTAATTGATAGTTTGATTCAAACATACCCACTAGACACGATCCAATCTAAGTATTACAGAGATTTTTGGAATAGACGAAAAGAAGAACATAATGATTCCATTGTATACCAAATAGTAAATGAAGTTTCGCAAATCATGTATCAAAACACGCCTATTTCATTCGATTCTGGCTTGGCAAATGACACACTTTATCGCTTGTTAGAAATCAGAGATTTTACGGATTCAGTTACAAACACCCAAGCATTAAATAATTTCAATTACCTGAAATCCATAGGTTTGCATAGTTCAGCGTATAATTTACTTTATAAAAGACGCATGTATGCGAACATTGATTGGGATAAGGAAAATTTGAAATCTTCATTGAAAACTGATACTGCTAACTGTTGCCCTTTTTCATTCCTTATTGGCAATACTAAATGAAAGATAAAAGCATAAAAATCAACACGATCCGATCAATTATAAAAAATGAGTTGGAGCATCTCCAATGGGGCTGTTCGATTAGAGATATCGAAAAACTATGCAGCAAGACTAAAGTAATAAACCAAGAACTCATTTCACGTAAATATCCTTTCCTTAGTATTGATGGGGTTGAGTTTTACTTTGAAAACGAAGATTTTTCGGGACTAAATGAAGTTATCATTCAAGCATGGCGCATTCAACAAAACGATTTTAACATCTTGTTTAATCATGATTGGATTAATGACGAATTGAGCCTTGATTCTGTAAAAAACAAGTTGGATGAAACCGACTTATCCTATATTGAGAAAGAATATTCCTTTATTATCGATTCTGGATCAACGTTTTTATTTTATGATACAGAGAAGCCTAGATCAAAAGCCGAGTTATGTAAAATAGTGTTGCACTGTAAAGAAGCATAAACACGTAAGCACATAGACAACCTAATCATGTAAATACGTCTTTGGTTTTAGTCAAAACAAAGTTTATCAGACATTAAAGATGAAAAATGTAACATATCAAGGACTAACTTCTTCGGCACCGATGTTTTCCACGTTAACATTGCAACTAAATCCCTAGCGCATACCTTCAAAATATGCTAACTAAACCCCTACTATTTTCAACCAATTAACTCGTTTTTAGCAAGATTTTGAAGGATATTCCAAGCGCTTCTCATCCCGTCAGTCATTAAACTGAGTAACCGAAAAAAAAGAGTTATTCAGTTGACTAGTTATTCAGTTGATAGTTCAGGATAAATAGTAGGAAACTGAAGAACCGAGAAACTAAGGAACCGAGGAACTGTAAAAAAAAGAGTTATTCAGTTGATCAGTTATTCAGTTGATAGTTCAGGAAGAAGAACCGAGGAACTGAAGAACTGAGGAACCGAAAAACCGAAGAACTAAGGAACCGAAGAACTGTAAAAAAAAGAGTTATTCAGTTGACCAGTTATTCAGTTGATAGTTCAGGAAGAAGAACCGAGGAACCGAAGAACTGAGGAACTGAACAACTGAGGAACCGAAGAACTGAGAAACCGAAAAACCGAAAAACTGAGGAACTACTAGTTCCGTATCAATCGAACAACCTTTCGTTCCCCCGTTTCAAAATAAACCGACATCAAATACACCCCTGCTTCCAAATTTGTAAGATCATACACCTTTGAAATAAATGTATTCTGATCCATCCAAATCAATCTTCCACTTAGATCGGTTAATTGAGTCCGCACAATTTGATTTCCATGACTTGCAATCTTAACTACATCACTTACAGGATTAGGATATACGTCCAAATCTGTACTCAATTGATCAAAATAGACTTTCTCTGTATGCGAGTAAGTCTCTGCTCCTTCTTTGTTAATTACTTTAATTCGATAATAAGATGCTCTTTTCAACGGATTCGAATCGATAAACTGATACTCGCTGCGCTGCTCTTTTCGGAATCCTATTGATTCCCAATCTTCCCCGTTTTGGGAACGTTGCACTTCATATTGATCTACCTGTGTCTCCCCGATATAAGTCCAAGTTAAAGACACTTGATCCTCCTGCAAATTCGCCTCAAATTCCAATTGATTTATTGGAAGCGGTGCAGTTGTAGATCCAAGGATGTATTCAGTGCTTTCACCAGAAACCAGTAATGTATTTGTACCCGTATTAAGTGACGCTCCTGCATCTGCCCATGAAGTTGCTGCATTGTCGCTTCGTTTGTACAATGTCAAACCTGGTTCTGAATCATCTCCCACAAATGGATTTCCATTGTAATCGTATTCGGCTTTGTAGGTCGCTCTGGTGTCTCCTACTTTAAACACACCAAAGTATCGATCATTGGTTCCTAATCCGGTTACCCCTGTGGTTGTATTAGGAACTTCATTTACTAAATAAACATGTGCTCCCGTTGGAACTCCTGTAAAATTAAACACCGTTAATTCATCTCCATCAGCATGTATATGAGAAACTATTGGATTTGAAGCATAGGCATAACTACTTTCATCTCCTATTGGTGCTCCTGATAATCCATATACTGGTCCGTTAGTAAGTGTTCCTGGATTCGTATTTATGTAATCCGTCAGCGTAGAACCTGCATTTTCATCAAAGCGATAGTACCCTACAATATTACAGTAATCAGGATGCGCATTCGTCACTTTCTTACACATCCAATCCCGGATGGTTGTTTGTGAAACAGGTGTATTAAATACGGTTACTTCATCGATTTCACCATTGAAGAAGTCAGAGGTGCCAACAGCATTCAGGAAGCTTCCTCCAATTCGATCAAAACCAACCTTTGTGGCTCCACCACCGGCTCCATAACTTAAGTTACCCGTTGCGTCCGAAATCCCATCTACGTAAATCGTTACGACTCCTGTGGATTGATCGTGTGTAACGGCTATGTGATGCCATTCACCGTCATTAACATCGCTGGACCCTGTCACATTTTGCCAACTTCCTGTAAAATGTGTGTATCGTGCTTTACCTCCATGTACACCAAACGAATTCCAAACGTTATTGGTATGATCCCCAACTATGGTCAAAGCAGAATTACCTGCATATCCAGCAGCGGCGTCAGTACTTGTCGTTTTAATCCAAGCTGCATAGCTTAAGCCAGAAAATAAATTCACCTTGCTAAATGCTACAAAGTCATTCACACCGTCAAAGGTCAAATCATATCCGCTTCCAGGACGTTGTACCAACGTGGTGGAATTGTCAAATCCGGCAATATATTCCTTTCTTCCAGACCAACCACATTTTGCAATCGTATTTCCTCCTGCATCTAAATTAGCAGCGGAACTCCCTATTCCCCATGTAGGCACAAAATTATCCGTTCGGATTCCAAAAATAGCTTCGGCCTCATTGGCGTGTCCGTTTAGATTGACGTTGTTTGTATAATCATAGGTCGTGCTATACGTGGGTGCCGATCCATTGACAATAAAAGTCCCGTAATATCGAGTGGTTTCCAAACTTCCTGATAACGTTGTCGTGCTGGAATTTGGCGTTTCATTTACCAAATACACATGCGCTCCATCTGGAGTTCCGGTGAAATTATCAATGGTGAAGTTGCTGCCGTCGGCATGTGCTTGAGTTACAGAAGTAGCATTTCCATTGCCATAGTCATGGCTACTTTCGTCTCCGATTGCTGCTCCTGATAATGCGTAAACCGGTCCGTTCGTTAAGGTTCCATTGTTGGACCCTGCATAATCCGTTAACGTTGTTCCCATGTTTTCGTCAAAACGATAATAGGAAACTAAGTTGCAATATTGTGGATGGTCCGAGGTAACCTTCTTACACATCCAATCTTGGATTTCTGTTTGTGTTCTAGTTGTGTTCCAAAGCTTAACCTCATCAATACTTCCTTGAAAATAACCGTTTAAAACAGATGAAAAGTACCGTACGCCAACTTCCAAAATATCTTGAGTATTGTAAGTGTAACTAGCTATTGAATTACGTGTCGCTTCGAGTACTCCATCCACATATAATTCTACTCGATCTCCTTGGTAAATCACGGCTGCTACATGATGCCAATTACCATCAACCACATTTGTTGTTCCTTGAAAGGTGTTTTCAGGGTATAAATCTTGCGATTCAAAGCCAATAACTCCATTCGCTCCACTATTTTTAATATGAAATGCAAAACCATCAAACACACCATTGGTTTCAGCCGAATTTCGTAGCGATACAATAGATTTCCAAGATGTAGTGGAAGTTGGCTGAATCCACGCTTCTACAGTAAAACTGGTTAATGTTCCCACGTTTGGTGCTGTATTTACAGCATAATTCGTAGAACCATCAAAATCCAATGCATAACCACTTCCTGGTCGTTGCACGAAAGCTGAACCATTATCAAATCCTCCTGCATACTCTTTTCGGCCTGATTCTCCACATTTTGTAATGGTGTTTGAAGCAATATCCAAATTCATGGATGAACTCCCAACGCCCCACGACGCTCCTGAATTATCTATTCTAGTACCAAAAACAGCTTCGGATTCATTTGACTGCCCATTTATAGATGTATTATTAGTGTAATCATATGTGGACGAGTAAGTTGGCGTCGTCCCGTTTACGATAAATGTTCCATAATATCTGGTAGTATCTAAATCTCCCGACAAGGTATTAGTTAATATATTTGGTGTCTCATTTACCATATAAACATGTGCTCCATCTGGGGTTCCAGTAAAATTATCAATCGTAAAATTACTTCCATCCGCATGGGCTTGTGTTACAGAAGTAGCATTTCCATTTCCATAATCATGTGTACTCTCATCTCCGATTGCTGCTCCTGATAATGCGTAAACCGGTCCATTTGTTAAAGTTCCGTTATTTGAACCTGCGTAATCTGTTAATGTGGTTCCCGTATTTTCGTCAAAACGATAATAGGATACTAAGTTGCAATATTGAGGATGTGTTGCAGTAACCTTCTTACACATCCAATCCCTTATTTCCGTCTGAGTTAAGGCCATATCCCACACACGCATTTCATCCATTTGACCATTAAAATAATGTCTTCGTCCAGCAACGAAAAAAGAAGTTACCCGACCTAGATTTACTGGATACGAATGATTGGCAGGATTGGCTTTTCCTCCTGCACTGGTATGAATTTCGCCATTTACATAAACAGTAATTGTATTGGACGAAAAAGTAACTGCCAAATGAAACCATTCTCCAACCGGAAGAGGAAATCCAGCACCAGGTTGATGTAAGGCTATAGTCGAACCATTATTTCTGTTATGAACGACGGTAATTCCTCCATTTCCTCCATAGATCTCAATATCTGAGGCAGAACCACTTTGTTTAAAGAAAATAGGATCATAATTTCCTCCGACATCCAAATTTAGCCATCCCGATACAGTATATTCAGTTATGTTCGTTATTTCACTGGAGTTGGGAATATTGACGTAATCATTGCTTCCGTCAAAATTCAACGCATATCCACTTCCCGGTCGCTGTACTAAAGATGATCCATTATCAAATCCTCCTGAGTATTCCTTTCGACCACTCTCATTACATTTCACAATCGTATTTGCAGTCTCATCGAGGTTCACAAAGGAAGAACCTACTCCCCAACTTGTTCCTGTATTATCCGTTCTGATTGCAAAAACCGCTTTAGACTCATTCGATTGCCCATCTAAGTTGGCATTATTGGTATAATCATAAGTCGATGAATACGTTGGACTCGTTCCATTTACGATAAATGTTCCATAATATCGAGTGGTATCTAAATCTCCTGACAAGGTATTTGTGAACGTATTTGGCGTTTCATTTACCAAATATACATGCGCTCCATCCGGAGTTCCGGTGAAATTATTAATGGTGAAGTTGCTACCGTCGGCATGGGCCTGTGTTACAGAAGTAGCATTCCCATTTCCATAATCATGACTGCTTTCATCTCCGATTGCTGCTCCTGAAAGTGCATAAACGGGTCCGTTGGTTAAGGTTCCGCTGTTGGTTCCTACGTAATCTGTTAATATGGTTCCTGTGTTTTCATCAAATCGATAGTAAGATACTAAGCTGCAATAGTCTGGATGATCAGAGGTGATCTTTTTACACATCCAATCACGGATCTCTGTTTGGGTTAACGCCTTTGTCCAAATTTTAACTTCATCGATTCCACCATTATAATATCCGTTCAATGAGGAAGAAAAATAGCGTACTCCAAGGTCTAATTCGTCTTGCCCCGTGTAAGTGTAACTTGCAATTGTATTTCTGGTATTATCCAATACACCATCTACGTATAATTCAACTCGATCTCCTTGATAAATAACCGCCGCTACATGATGCCAATTACCATCTACAATATTGGTTGTACCTTGAAATGTATTCTCCGGAAATAAATCGTGCGATTCGAACCCGATAACTCCATTTGCACCACTATTCTTAATATGAAAAGCGAATCCGTCAAAAACATCAAAGGTTTCGGCTGTGTTTCTAAAAGACATTACAGACTGCCAAGAAACATTTGATGTGGGTTGAACCCATGCTTCAATGGTAAAACTGGTTAAATCCGGAACTGATGGAGCATTGCTCACAACATAGTTGCTACTCCCGTTAAACTGCAACGAATAACCACTTCCAGGTCGCTGAACAAATGTAGAACTATTATCAAACCCTCCTGCATACTCGTTTCGTCCAGATTCTCCACATTTAGTTATGGTATTAGTTCCAGCATCCAAATTCATGATTGAACTCCCTACTCCCCATATGGTTCCTGAATTGTCTGTTCTAGATCCAAAAACAGCTTCCGATTCATTTGACTGGCCGTTAATATTCGTATTTGATCCATAGTCATACGTAGATGTATACGTTGGTGATGTGCCATTTACGATAAAAGTTCCATAATAACGAGAAGTGTCTAAATCTCCGGATAAGCTGTTTGTCAATGTATTTGGCGTTTCATTTACCAAATAAACATGCGCTCCATCTGGAGTTCCAGTAAAGTTATCCAGCGTGAAGTTACTTCCGTCCGCATGTGCTTGTGTTACAGTTGTCGCATTTCCATTTCCATAATCATGACTGCTTTCATCTCCAATTGCTGCGCCTGAAAGTGCATACACTGGTCCGTTAATTAATGTTCCATTGTTGCTTCCAATATAGTCCTTTAATGTCGAACCGGTATTTTCATCAAATCGATAATAGGCAACCAAATTACAATATTTTGGATGCTGCGAATTGATTTTCTTACACATCCAATCCCGAATTTCCGACTGACTCAGAGGAGTGTTGAAAATCTCTATTTCGTCCATCTGGCCGTCAAAAAAAGTACTTGCAAAGGCCGTACTAAATCTCCCTATAAATAACGCGTCCGTGCCAGTGATAGGTGGACCCGAAATGGCTGAAGTTTGTTCCAAGATTCCATCTACATAGATTTGTAATGTATTGTTTACATCGTCAAATACACCTGCCAGATGATGCCATTGGCCATCATTTACAAGTGTAGTACTTTCCGCCTGTCCGCCACTACCATCAAATCGTACATGTGCCCGTCCATTATGAACACATAGTGAGTAGTTCTGTCCTCCTCCAACGGGCTTAGTAATTATTCGGGAATAAGATGCTGATTGCGTTGTTTTTATCCAGGTTGTAAGCGTAAAGTTTGTCAATGTTTGTTCTGCAGAGTGTGGAATCACAATATAGTCGTTGATTCCGTCAAAATCCATTGCATATCCACTTCCTGGTCGTTGATCCGGGGCCGCACTATTATCAAGTCCACCTATATATTCGTTTCGTCCGCTCTCATTGCATTTTGTTATCACATTTGATCCATCATTCAAATGCATGAGCGAAGTAACTGGTGTCCAACTGGTTCCGGTGTTATCTGTTCGATTTCCTAAAACAGCTTCATGCTCGTCAGAATGACCGTTAATAGATACATTCGATCCATAATTGTAGCTTGTCGTATGGGTTGGTGATGAACCGTTTACGATAAACGTACCATAATATCGGGTAGTGTCTAAATTACCGCTTAATGAGTTAGTCGTCGAATTTGGAACTTCGTTCACCAGATAAACATGTGCTCCATCCGGCGTTCCGCTAAAATTATCAATTACTAAATTGCTGCCATCGGCATGGGCTTGCGTAACGGATGTAGCATTTCCATTTCCGTAATCATGACTGCTTTCGTCTCCTAAAGCTGCTCCAGAAGTAATCCATGTTGGTGCATTCGTTAATGTACCATCATTACTCCCTTTTAAATCTGTTAATGTAGAACCCGAATTTTCATCAAATCGATAATAAGCGACCATATCGTTGTATTGTGGATGCGAAGCGTTCACTTTTTTACACATCCAATCTCTTATTTGAGATTGGGTAAGTGCTCCATTCCAAATGCGTATTTCATCCAATTTCGAATTCATATAGTACGTCCCGTAGGATGTGGCCCTTCCCAAATCAACCGGGTAACCGTGTGCCACAGGTGTTGCAAATCCAACTTCCGAATCGACGAGTACACCGTTTCTGTAAATACGGAGTTCGTTGCTTTCAAAAGTTACGGCGAGATGAAACCACTCATTGGTTGGCATTGCTGCCATCACTCTGCTATCCACTGTTCCTCCATTATTACGATTATGTACGACTACAAAATCGGATGCTCTTCCATATAATTCTATATCAGAGGAAGTTCCACTTTGCTTCATAAAAATAGGATTGAAGTTTTGATTTACATCAAAAAACACCCATCCCGAAATCGTATAGCTGGTTAGGTTTGTTAATTCTGTGGAACTGGGAATATTCACATAGTCGTTGGTGCCGTCAAAATCCAAGGCAAAGCCAGATCCAGATTGTGCTTCGCTAAATTTTGAAAGAAATAATAGAAATGCTAAAACTAAAAATTTTAAAATAAACTTTTTCATGGGGCTAATCTTCGTATTTATGACATCCATTTTTTGGAATTAATCTAATTGGATTATTGCATCAACGTTTAAAGAATCCGCGAATTTAGATTCTTCATCCTAAGATGAAAAAAAAGAACTACTTTAATCTTTGGAAAAAGGTTAAAAATCACCCTTTAGGGTGATTTTTAACCTCATTTTAAACCTATTTGAGGATTGTTAATTTTTGATTAATTAATTGATTTCCAACCACCAATCGAACGGAATAGATCCCATTATTCAACTCATTCAACTTTGTGTTAAAATTAGAATTACCAGCATTCAAAAAACCAGATTCATTGTATATCAATGCACCTTTTGAATCGAATACATTTAAACTAAAATCTCCTGTGAAATTATTTTGATTTTCAAAAGCTATATTGACAACTCCATTGGATGGATTTGGATAGGTAATCAACTTACCTCTCCACTCTTCTTCGGTTGAAAGCAATACTGTTAAATTCAAGGTTACAATACTGTCGCAACCATTATCTGCTACCAAGGTTGAGGTATACGTTCCCGTTGAATCAAACGTCATTCCCGCATAGGAGAATGATTCTCCATCATTTATGGACGTATCCAGTGATACGGAAGCATGCATTAATGCGGTTAAATCTATCATTGTAGAGCCTACACAACCATTCGCATCTGTTCCAACTACAACAAACGAAGTATCAGAAGTCAATGTCAATGTCTGATCAGCTGGTCCCGTAATGCCATTCCAAGTATATGTATTGGCACCTGAAATACTTAACATAATGGAATCTCCTGTACAAATAGTATCGACTGTAAGATTTGGTATAATTACAGCGGCTGAATAATTTCCTGCATACATATCTGTAACGGTATCCATACAACCATACTCTGACGTACCAATTACTTCTACTGTTGTTCCATAGGTCGTATCGTACATAAATACATTCGTGTCGTTCGTACTTGCATTATTCCATACATAACTTTCTGCACCGGTTGCTACAAAGGTTGCTTGCTCTCCAAGACAATTGAAACTATTGTAATTCCCGTCAATCACATTAAATTGTACGCTGAGATCATCATCATTGCATTGATTGTATTTGATGGTAAATCCTTTAGATATCGTTTCAGCAGAATAAATATAGTGTTGAGTAGTTGGATCTAAAGACACATCTACCGTATCTCTTAATTGACCTGAAACATAGATATTATCCATATTGTCCACTACTATTCCATGCCCTTGATCATAATTTATAGAGCCAAAGCTTCTAGCTAAAATAAAATTACCTGCTGTATCAAATCGTTGAAAGTAGGCCTCTCCATCACCCGCACTTGTTAAAGAATCAGTTCCAACACCTGGATCAAAATCAATCGTTTGCTTAAAATTACCGGTTACATATATACCTTGATTAGGGCTTACGTACAGTACTAATGCGATATCAAATCCGGGACTCCCAAAGCCATGCGCCCACTGATAATTCCCTGCATTATCGGTTTTCATTACCAAATAATCTAACGATCCTGCATTAGACAACACATTTCCGGGTCCAGATAGATCAATATCAAATGAGGTGGTATATGTTCCGGTTATATAGATATTTCCAGCAACATCTAAATCCAAATCTCTTCCGACATCTACACCTGCTCCTCCGTATTGTTTGGCCCAATTCAAATTGCTGTTGGAATCAATACTCATTAAAAATATATCTGATTGGCCTGCACTAGTCATATTAAAAGTTCCTCCATTTAAATCAAAATTCGTAGTTCCCGTAAACCCACCTAAACAAAGTATTTCATTATCGTTTACTACACGAAGGGCGCCCCCGAAAGAGCCATTGCCAATCGATCCTAATGCTCTTGCCCATGCAAAATCTCCGTTATTATCCAATTTCAATATGAAAACATCCGTCTGAAAAGCTACCGCTGGACTTAAGGTTACATTTCCAGTTCCTGGATCAAAATCAGTGTTAAAATAGAAATTACCAATTGCATAAAAATTTCCTTTTCCATCGACTTCTATATTGAACACTTGTGCAGAACTACTAATAGATTTCACCCATAAAAAAGTGCCATTGTTATCCAGTTTAAGAAAAAATCTTCCCGCAGCAGAGTACATTTTAGTTTCTCCTATTCCTGGATCAAAATCTACCGTATCCGTATACGTTCCTGTTAGATAAATATTCCCCAAATCATCAGAAACAACCTTTGAAGCGAATTCATTGTCAGCACCTCCAATTACTTTTGACCAATTATTACTTCCGTCTGGATTAATGCTCTGAATGATCATGTCATTTAGACCTTTGGAAATAAACTCCACCTGTATTCCACCAGAATCCACAGATATGGTATCTTGAAAAAGCCCTAACACTATAATATTTCCGTTCAGATCCATCGCGTTAGATATTATGATTGCATCTTTCCCTTCATTTCCCACGCTTTTGGCCCAATCCAGATGGGTTCTGTTTTGGGCTGTTACACTTATACCTATGATCAACAGGGTAAGGAGTATGATTGACTTTTGTACAGTTTTTTTCATTTTGATTATTTTTATTTTGTATTGTATTATATTGATTAATAAAGAACTAGACTTTCATATAGAATTAGGAATGCATTGATTTATCCAATAATTCATTGTATTTCATAGATGCCTGTACTCTGTTTTTAACCTCTAATATTTTGTAAACTTGTTTTAAATGTGTTTTAACAGTATTCACAGAAATGCTTAAGGTTTCAGCTATTTCCATATCCGTTTTTCCTTGGGCCAATTCTTTTAGAATCTCGTTTTTTCTTCTGCTTAATTCCATGTTATTTTATTACTCTTATTTAATTGGATTTAGAATAGAGTTCTTTGATTTCGTTAATAGATTACCTTACAAATCTAGCACATGTAACTCTTTTGAGTGACCCCAAAATTGACAAATACCACCTCAAAACTGACTTCAAATCAACCAGCTGATTAACAGAGTTTTAATGCATTAAAACAAAGATAAAACCGCGGAAATAAGCTGAATTATTTCCAGCGGTTTCATTTATTAGGATGGTTGCAATGTCTAGAGAACTCGTTCTTTTCTACTTTAGAATTAATCTGGTTGTTTCACCTGCAATTTGAACAATGTACACTCCCTTTATAAAGTGTGAAACATCAATAAAAGTGGAAGTTGAAGTTATATTTTCGGTAAGCACAATTCTTCCCATCACATCTACCATTTTGAAGGTCAGATTCTGTTTTGTTTTGTTCGAACGAATCTCAAATTGACCTGTTGTTGGATTAGGAAATATAGTTACTTCTGTGCTTGTTAAATCCTGAATACCGTCTATCACAACTTCCGGTCTAACGGCAATGTTAACCGATACAACAGAATCACATCCATAAGGGCCTACATTTGTAAATGTTTCAGTTCCTGTAAGGTTATTCTCGTCATAGGTTGTTCCATTTATATCAATTGATTCCCCCACATCGATGCTGTCATTCATCATTCCCGTCTTTTCGTTTAACACGGTTAGATTGATGGTTAATATAGAATCTTGAGAAGGGCTCACGTAGATTTCTGTTGCTCCAGACACAGTACTTGAATATACATTTCCGTTTATTATGATACTATCACCAAAACAAAGGGTTGTGTCAAGTGTTGTATTAACTATTGTAATATATTGAAGAATACCATAGATGCTATCATTGTCAGAAGTGGTTGTATCTGCATCGGTTGCATCATTGTTTGAAAAAGTAAGTGTGGAAACATTTACCGTTCCAGCATCATTAAAGATAGCTCCGCCTTTACCTTGACCGTTTCCTGCTCCCGCTCCTACTTGTGTCGTACCTAAAATAGCGTGATTATCTGTAAATGCACAAGCTCGCATGGTCAATGATCCTCCTCGTATAAAAACGGCTCCGCCTAATCCAGCTCCACCGCCTCCAATAGGATTGTTGGCTCCTGTCCCTTCGCTCTTTCCGTTTCCACCAAACATTCCTCCGGATCCACCATTACCACCTGCAAATGTTCCCACACTTCCAGAACCTCCTCCTGCGCCAAAACCTCCTGGTCCACCAGCACCTCCTTGAACATTACCAAAGCCACCTTTTCCTCCACCTGAACCATAACCTCCTGCACCCCCGGTCCCCCCAAGGGTTCCTGAAAATGGCCCTTCAGCACCACCAGTAGCAAAAGGTCCTGCTCCACCTACTGGTCCACCTATAACTCCTGCATCACCTCCTATTGCGGTATTTTTTTGAAAAACTATATTTTGTAAAGTAACGATTCCACTATCTATATAGATTGCACCGCCCATTCCGGCTCCTCCTCCTCCTGAACTCGTAGATTCTCCTGCTGCCAATCCGTTATAAATAGTTAAATCACTAATCGATACGATTCCTGATTCTACAAAAAAGCCTCGATACAATGAATCACAGTTTATTACTGTATTCCCAGCTCCTGCTCCAATAATTACTAAATCTTCCGTAATGTGTGGTAATGCGCTTTGCAATGTAATGGTATCTGATATTCCTGTTACATCTATCGTATCTATTCCCGGTACTGCTTCGGCACTTGTGATATGTTGTCGTAACGATCCTACTCCACTGTCATCGGAATTTGAAACGGTAAATGTAATTTGTCCAAAAAGGACACTTGTTGAACATATAAACCCTAAGGCTAACGCTCCTTGTTTCAACATTCTCGTCAATTGAAGTTTGTACTTGTTTTCCATCTTTTTTTAATACTATTTATTAATAAAATTTACACCTAACCAATGCTTTCCCTTTTACATGAACGACCAAGTTGATCCGGATTGTTCATTGTTTATTCGCATTGTATGAGTACAAATTTAGACGGGATACTTCGTTTGGGTGACCCCAAAAATGACAAATAGCACCACATAAATGACACTACAATAACTTATTAATTATAAGTTACTTACAACGTATCATTTCATGCTGAAATCATGAAAAAGGAATGCTTTTTCCGGAATTAAGAAAAATAATCGGATGGTTTTTTGCCAAATCGACTGAGGAAGAGTTGCGCAAAATAACTAGGCTTCTCAAATCCAACGGCATAGCTTACCTCTGCTACGGATGAATGCCTTTTTGATTTAAGTAAATCCAAGGCCGTAAGCAATTTTATTTCCCGAATGTACTTGGTTGGCGTTAGTCCACTGATCCGTTTTACATTCCGAATCATTTGGCGCTCACTCATTCCTAAATCTTTGCTTAAGTTTGCTAATTTATATTCAGAATCGGATAGATTTTTTTCTACTAATTCTTTTAAGGATTGTAAGAATGTTCCGTCCGCTGTGCGTTCTTCCAAACTCGATTTTTTCTCATCGGACTGAATAGAAGCTGGTTTTGTTGGCTCTGTTTTATCTTCTAAAAGTGCTTTTAAACGTTCTTGACTATTTTCTAGTAAGTTGGCTATTCGGGCAATTAATTCTTGTTCACTAAATGGTTTGGTAATGTAATCATTCACCCCAATCGAAAGCGCATCCAATTTATCCATTTCAGCAGCACGTGCTGTGAGCATTATCGTCGGGATCAAAGCATATTCTGATTTAGATTTAACTTCTTTTAAAAACTTAAATCCATCCATATTTGGCATCATCACATCAATAGTGAGTAAATCTACCTTGTTCTTATCCAACATCTTAAGTGCTTCCAATCCGTCACTTGCGACTAAAACATTCGCAAAGTCTGAAAGTATATCTTTCAAATATTGCTGCATTTGTTTGTGATCTTCTACTACTAAAATTGTGAACTTAGAAGTCTCTAATATTGGATAAACAGGAAAAACAAGTTCATCCATACCTTCTTCCAGCTTCGTATTCACTTCAGGTTCAGCAGTGATCGGTTCAAATGGCAACTTAATTCTGAACGTAGCCCCTTCCCCCTCTTTACTAATTTCACTTAACGCTCCATTATGCAGTTGGACAAATTCACGTGCGATCGTCAATCCAATGCCTGTTCCTCCAGAAGCGATCATCTTTTCGTCCGAAACTTGATAATATCGTTCGAAGATTTGCTCTTTATTTGAAGCTGCAATTCCTGGCCCTGTATCTTTTACATCCAGCCATAATTCATTTGAATTAGCATCATGTCGTATATTCAAAGAAACTTTTCCTCCTCTTGGCGTAAATTTAATGGCATTATAAATCAAGTTATTCAATGCCTTTTCAATCTTCTTTTCATCCCATAAAAATCGAAGATTATCCTCGACTGAATAATCAAATACCAAATCGATTTCAAATTGAAAGGCAAGCGATTCGAACGTATAAAAAATTCGATCCAAAAATGGCTTAATTGCTACTTCTTTCTTAGTCAATTCTAGCTTGCTAGATTCCAGCTTTCCGAGGTCCAAAATTTCCGAAATCATCTCATTCAGCTTCGTACTATTGCTTTTAGCCACTTGTACACTTTTGCGTTGATTATCATTCAATCCACCAAATCGCTCTGAAAGCATGGACTCCATGTGACCGGTCATCAATGTAAGCGGTGTTCTCAACTCATGGGCAACATTATTAAAAAACGTCGTTTTTGCACGATCCAATTCCTTTAGCTTTCCTGCCTGCTGCTCGATAATACGTTTTTGCTCCCGAGTGGTTTTAAGTCTAAGAAACAACATCACTAAACCAAACAGAAGAAACACAATCCCTCCAATTGTGTAATACAACTGCACTTGCTTTTGATCCTTTTCCTGAACTTCAAGTGCTAAGCGTTTTTCATTTTCCTTATCATCGTTTAATTTTTGCTTTTCATAGGCAAACTTTTCCCCTTGATGAATTAATTCCGATTTACTCTCTTTTGAAAAAATACTGTCATTAATTAAATAATAATATTTCTGATATTCATATGCTTTTTTCCATTCTCCCGCATTCTCATACATCTCTTTCAATATATCGGCTGCAAAACGCTTATGTTGCATACTTTTATGACCCTTTGCCATTTCAAAGCCCTCCAGCGCCGTTTCCAGACCTTTTTTTCTATTCCCAACTTTAAACTCCACCTGCCCTATTCTAAGTTTTGCTACGACAACACCGGCTTGATATCTTGACTTTTTGCTAAAATCCAATGACTTATAAAAGTGTTCCAATGCTTCATTAGGTACGCTATCTTGCAAAAACTCCCCCATAAAACGATGCGCATTGGCTATTTGCAGTTGATCTCCTGATTCATAGCATGCCGAGAGTGTTAAATTCCAAAAATCTACTCCTCTTTTCCCCAGACCTAATTGGCTTTCCAACATAGCGATCTCACTTAAGGTCCGTGCTTTCTGATATATTGGATAGTCTCCGTTGTTTACATTCAATGATTTATTGAGGTATTCCAATGCCTTATAATTATCATTTTGCGAAGAATACGCCTGTGCAATACCAGTAAAGATAGAGACTAACGCCTGATCATCCCCTCGATTCTCCATTATGTCCAGTGCTTTTAAGTATTCATCCAGAGCTCCGGCAGAATAGCTTTGCCGCAAATAAACGAAGCCTAAATTCACATGACTCATTGCGATAGATATGGTATCGTTAATCCGAAAGGCAATGTCTTGTGCTTGTTTATAAAGGGAGATCGCTTCCTCTACTTCATAATTCTCTGCTTTTGCAAATGCGATGTAATTTAAACTTACTCCATAGCAACCTAAAAAGTGTTCATTGTCTGGGTAATCCTTTAGTTTTTCCTTGACATGGTCGTGTAAATATTGATTATACCTCGGCCAAATATTCGCATCCGCCAATTCCTCAGCCAAAAACAAGACACATTCCAATTGGATGCTATCTCCCGATACAGGTTCATGATAAATTTTCAGGATGGAATCCAGCAAGTAGATATCATTCGCTCCAACTTTGGATAAATCCAATGAGTCGATCAAGTAGTATTTTTCATCTGCAAATGTTGGATCGGATTCTTGAGCAAAAACGCCTAAAAAACCACCTAATATAATACTGACAAAAAATAGAATCTTTTGAATGGTACACCTCACACCCAAATATAGTACAATTAAGGCTAATTTAAGTACTTGGCAATTTAGGGATATAAAAAATCACTTGATTGAGTGGTTTTTTGGTTAAGTTTGAATTCTGGCGAGGTCACCAAGAGTCAAAAACTCTCCACTTTGTGGAGGGTTTTGAATCGGAATTTGGATCGAAAAAAGGATCATGTAATAATCCTCGCGAAGTCACTTTAAACCCTCATTACGATAAGTATTGGGGCTTTTTCAATTGAACTTATTTTGTACTTCTTCAATAGAAAATTCTATTTACTATTGATATTCAGCAAGTTACTTACCTCTTGAATCTTTGGGACTAGAAACCTCTTCCTTGCATTTACAATTTATAATGATTTGACCTACTTAAGCTGAGATGTTTGCTTATATTCTAATTCTAAATAATTGATTATAAATCTAGATAAAATTTAGTTAACGATTTAACGAGATAGAGCACATTAGCTAGGAAAATTATTCTCACCATCCTTCAACGACTCAATTAACATTTCAAGAGCAATGGTTTTTAAAGTTCTTCTTTCACGTTTTGATATTTCGTTTTGTAAAGTCTGGCGTAACTCCATAACAAAACCTTTTTCTGGATACAATCCTTTAAAAACATCTTGTCGATAGCGCCTTCCAAAGTAAAAGGACAAATCCCTAATTTGTGAGTTTTTGAGTTTCATTATAGCCGTAATTAATTGTGAAAATTTAATTTTTGACCAAAAAGGTTCAAATTTGTAATGAAAATCTTTTTCTGCAAATTTAGTTATGAATGATTGGAAGTCACTTTTGAACAACTCAAACAATGTTTCAATTTCGGAATTTATCGTTTGATTCAATAATTGATCGTTGATATCAATACAGAATCGCGTCAATTCTTGAACTTCTTTTTGACGTTCTACCTCTTGTCCAATTGACATGTAAAAATCTAACCCATCCACATATTGGTAATTTGAGCGTCCCTTCTTGATTCCTCGCTTAAACCTTTTTAGTAATTTATCGAAATCATATCCAAGGAAATTTTGAAACCGGGTAGCCCAAACAAATGCGGTCTGATAATCTCTAAGCTGATAAGCACCTTGATCTACATACTGTAGCATTTTCTTAGTTAATTGCCTGTACTGTTTGTTAGTTAAATCGAAACAATTTGAATAGTTTAATTCTTCCAAAATTTTATGCGAATCTGGTTGAGTATTATTATTCCCAAAGTGAATAATCAGTTCCTGTTTTAATGTTTCAATATTAAAAGGGTATATCCACATAAATAGGTTAAAATTGAACCAAATGCATAGAAACGACTTCTATTTTCGTAATATTTTTTACCAAATTTCTCAATAAATGATTTTTTATCATCTTGTCGTTTATGTTTAGGAATATGATCGAGAATGTTTCTTGCAATTACTTGATTAGCCTTTTCTGGAGTAAGATCAAGTAACTCTTTTAAATTTTTAGAATTAAGTTCTCAATTTGAATTCTATTGAAACAGCCAAGGCGAAGATTAACACAGCTTCGAATTTTTGATTTTTTGAAGAGGAAAGGTTTTTATTATTTTGAAAACTCAAATCCAATTCAGAGAAAATAGAACGAAAGTGGGAAAGGAAATATATTAGGTTTCTAAAATTATTCTCATTCAAAGCAATAGATTGAAGTATTAGTTCTTTGTGTTTGATTAGAAAAGATAGATACTCCTTTTCACCTTTATATCGTGTTTCTATTATTTGATCAAATACTTTATCTGGGTTAGGAATATATTCGATAGATGCGCCAACAACTTTTTCTTTTATTTCAGCATAATTAGACTCTTTTTCCAGAAAATCACTGTTTGTAATAATGATGATTTTAGCCTCTTGGTTTTCAACCAAAGAATTTATAAAACCGAAAACCTCACTTAATTCCAAGCTTGGGTGTTTGCGATCCAGATCGTCGAAACATATTATCAGCTGATTATAGTCAATTAGATCTTGAGATTTTGGGTTTATGTCTTCTATGTAATTATCAATATTTCCTAGTCCATTGAGTCTAACAATACCTCTTGCTATCGTTTTTGTAATTCCTGAAGCAAGCCTGCCACCCTTTGTCTTTAGCCAAGAGTGAATCTCCAAAAAAATTGCAGATTGTATGTCCTCCAAACTTTTATATCCAAACAATGAAATATGAATAGGTATGTAATTCTTTTGCTCATTTTCTGATGTAGGAATTTTTCTAATTTCGGGAGTTAAGACCTCCTTAAAGAAGTGCGTTTTACCTATTCCATATTTACCATTTAGAATCACGGCATAGTTGGTTTCTACTTTTAGATAGTTTTTTATTGTTTTTATTTGATCTGTGTTCATTTTATTTCTATTGTGAACGAATGTTGAAACTTGAACCAAGCTGGTTTTAATTAAAATAGTTATTCCACAAAACAATGAAAGTTTATTTAATCAATATTCTAGATCATTTTTCAAACTGTCCAAGCAAAAACTGTTCTGCACCTAGTAGTTTTACGGGATCAAATTTAAAATATTGACTTCTTGTACCGTTGTTAGTAGTAACATAATCCTGAGTTAATAATCTTTTGGAAATTAAGTGAGGCATACTCCAAACAGGTTCAAGTATTGCTGAAACAGTTCCTGGTGATAAATGTAATTCATACAAATCTTCCTTTGATGCAATCCTGGCATTTTTAATTTCCAAAGCATTTTTGACCGCTCGTAAAGAGATTTGTCCATCGCCAGGTAAATGTACCACGACAAAACCTGCTGAAGAATTAATAACCATAGACTTTAATTCATTTGCCAGTGGTACGTTTCGTGCCATTGCTGCTTCTTCACATGAAATTACTTCAACGCCTTGGTCATTTACCTGCATTAGGAGACCAGGTGGTGGAGTACTTTTTTGTTCCTTAATTATATGACTCGGTTTTGGAGGCTCACCTAGTTTCCATAATGTTTGAAATGAAAATAATTGTTCTTTGCAATAGGTAATATTAAGATTTAGATTGGCACTCTTTATAGAATTAGAATTGTTAAAAAATTGTTTCGATGTATAACTTCTAAGCTCTCCATCCTTACTAACTATTACCATGTCATCTAAATTAGGAAATTGAGAAAATACTTTAGAATCAACAACTTTAATTTCAATTCCATTATCCAACTGTTTTTGTATAATTTTCCAAATTCCGGAATCAATTCCGCGATTCATTACAAAAATTCTTTGGATGGAATGTCCTCTTTTAGCTACTTCTATATTATAATTTATGTATTGACGTTGAAAAGGATCATGTTCCCAAAATTCATGAGAAAGGACACTAATTCCCTTAATTTCTATTTGCTTTGCAGATTCATCATTTATAGAAGAAAACAGCGAGTTATAATATTGTGAGATGCTTAATGTGAATTCTCCACTTAGTGCATCCAAAGATTGCTTATTAAATGGTTCTATTATATAATTTTTCACGTCATCTTTCCAATTTTCAGGAAGACGATTGTACTGACCTTCTAGTATTTCAAATGGATTAGATAGCTTAGATGTTCCGTTTGGATATTTTGTTGAATATGGAAAAGCCATCTTGTTAACGCTTTTTGATTGCTAGCATTTTTACCTTTTTGATAC
>CBDICC010000047.1:0-5321 GCA_965277185.1 Cytophagales bacterium
CAGCCAATCCTTCAGAAAAGTCATTGGCATCATTAAACCTAGGTTCAATTACCCAATTTCCACTTTCATTAATAAATCCCCATTTATCAGCTTGCTTAACGCGTAAGAGGCCTTCAGAAAATTGAGCAACATCATACCCAAAATCTATCTGGTCTGCAAGCACTTCCATTTGTTGAGAATAGGACTGAAAAGTAAATAACGAAACTATAACAAGTAAAAAACTAATCTTCATTATACAACAAGTTACTAATAGGGTTCTGTGTAATATATTAAATCTCTCCACTAGAATTCCAGTGGACAATAATATTACATGGGATTGTAATTTGTAGAATTAAACATGCTGTGTTTGGACTATAAATAGTCCAATTAGTTGAGACCGAAAAATAACGTTGTTATGTACTATGGGATGGCTAATGAATATCTTGAAGAATCGAAATTTTAATACCTCTTGAAAAGAATGAAGCATCCTTTTGCATATTAAAAAATCTTTCAATCTATAAGCCTTTATACTTCAAGGTTTTGGGAATGTATCTGGGATATGTTTGTTAGATTATCTCTCTCTTCACTAACATCAGCAAATCTAATAAAAAGAATTCAAAAACTCATAATAAATATTAAAAAAAAATCTATAACATGGAATTAATTTACGGAAGCTTCTTTTTTATTGTTACAAAAACTTAAAAATATATTATGTTTTTATCAATATGTTTGTCAAGGTTTTACTCTCTCGCATAAACAGAGATACAGTAAATAGTTTTTTCCTGACAGGATAAACAGGATTTTCTATGCATTCATGGCCTACCTAAAAGGTCTTAAATAAAAAAGTCTTATCCCCCATTGAATTAGGAAATAAGACCTTTAGAACTTGTATTTTAGAGGATATCCTCTAAGAACATATTATTTCTTTTTAACAAAATCCAAACAAACACTATTGATACAGTATCGCAATCCTGTGGGCTGAGGGCCATCATCAAAGACATGTCCAAGGTGTCCATCACAAGAAGCACAAAGTACCTCCGTTCGAACCATCCCATATTTGGTATCTGATTCCTCTACTACATGCCCATCTTTGATCGGTTTCCAAAATGAAGGCCAACCTGTACCCGATTTAAATTTAGTACCTGATTCGAAAAGCGGCAACTGGCAAGCTCTACAGATGTAAACACCTTCCTCTTTATGATCCCATAAATCGCCAGTAAAAGAACGTTCTGTTCCTTTTTCTCTTAGTACATAATACTCCTGCTTATTTAGCTCCGCTTTCCATTCTGCCTCTGTCTTGATAGTTTTCGGAATACTATCATTTTCTATTGAAGTGGCAACCTTTACATTAGAGTAAGCCTTACTTGTTTCATCTTTAACGGCTTGCTGTTGTGCTTGATTACAAGCAAAAATTGATACTAACATCAAAAAAAATAAACGACTCATATTTAATAAAAATTTATGGTTGATCGAAAAATAACTTTATTTCAAGACTTTGAGTCCCAATCATAAGGGACGATTTTACTTTCTCTTTCTTTGTTTTGGGCTATTCCATTCTTCTTTTTCTGCAAATTCGACTATTCGTTTTATAAACCCCACCATTGATAAAAAGACCAAATACCCAAATGTCAAAATAGTAATGATCCATCGATAAGAGCCCGCATCATTAACTGAAATCGAAGAAATCAAATAGGCGGACAAGCCCAAACCAACAGCTAAACCTGCATAAGATAAAATAGATGTCGTCCAATATTTATTTAAATCCTTAGCTGATAAACTAAAAATACTATTGAACATGGCAAAGAACAATAAAAATGCCGCAGTTGTCATCCAAGGAAACAATTCACTCACTTTTAGCACATTGGTCATTCCTAATAGCTTCCCTCCTATCATAATAACTAGACCTAATCCTAAAACAATTGCCGCTTGAAATAGCGGATTAACTTTTTTATAAAAAATCGAATTGTCGCTGTTCGTCATATCCTTAAATGTTAAAGTAATTTAGTCTTGAGAATGTTTAATTTTACGCTTAAATTAAGTATAATTTCTTGATAATATCTCCATATGCGTCTTTCAAAATACATTTTATCTATTTTTTACCTTTTGATCTTCACTTCCATTTGTATATCTCAAAATACTGAATTAGAAATTTGGGAAATTCAAGGAGATGGAGTCTCCAGTGATTTTCAGGATTCTTTAATTACAAGTTCTCGAAATATAGTCACTTTAGTAACGGACGATCGTTTTTTTATTCAGACACCTCCTGAACGTTCAGACAATGATCCTTTGACCTCTGATGGTATCATGGTCTATGTTGGTGATAATCCTCCTTTTCAAGTTGGTGACTTAGTGACCGTAAATGGCCAGATTCAAGAATATTTTGACTTAACAGAATTCGGACCTGACGGTCTCAGTTTCTCTTTGGATTCTACAGGTATTGAACTGCCTACTCCTTTCACCCTTGATGCAAGCATTCCTTCCAGTGAAATTCAACTGCTTCCTGATTTGGAAAAAGTCGAAGGGATGCGTGTGATATTTAATAATGCTACTTCTACAGCACCCGAAAATAATGACCTCCTGTCTATTTCTTTTGCATCGCAAAGACCATTTCGAGAGCCAGGAATAAAATACCCCGGTATTAGTGGTCTACCTGTTTGGGATGGAAATCCGGAGGTCATCCAATTGAATCTTAATTGGTATTCCGGAGGGGCTTCCCATTCCACAGGGGCAAATGTATCAGGAACTGGTGTACTTACATTTTCCAATGGAATCTATCAAATCATTCCAAGTGATCTGTCCATAACAGGTGAACGCGTATTACAGCCAGTAAGGGACAAACAGGCTATGGAAGCGACTATAGGATCTTTAAATTGTTTTGTCTTTACGCATACTGCTCCTGATTTTCAAGCTAGGCTTTTTAAAATTGCTAATTATGTAATTGACCAATTAAAAACGCCAGACATTCTTGCGGTACAAGAAGTCAGAGATTTAACTACACTTCAAGCACTTGCAGATAAAATCAGTGAAATTCGACCCGATATTCATTATACTGCTTATTTAGAATTGGGCAATCAAAGCGGAAGTTTTCAAATCAATAATGGTTTCCTCGTTCAAGCGACCGTTCAAGACATTCAAATTAGCCAATGGGCTAAGGATGAAGTTTTAAGCCTTGGTGGTTTATTGCATGATCGACCACCATTATTATTAGAAGGTACATTTGCGACGAGTACTCCAACCCCGATCAAAGTACTCAACCTACACCTTCGCTCTTTAGGCGGAATAGAAGGTGGAAACTCTAATTTTGTAAGAACAAAGCGATGGGAACAATCTATCTCTGTAGCCAATATTATTCGTGATCTACAATTCCAAAATCTGGTAGTGGTTGGAGATTATAATGCTTTCCAGTTTTCTGATGGCTATGTAGACGTCTTAGCTCAGTTAACTGGCGAACCTTCTCTCGGCGCTGAATTTCCAGTGATAGAAATCATTGAGCCGCCTTTACTGACCAATCATAGTCTTTCTGTAGCGCCCGAAGAGCAATACTCATTTGTTTTTGCAGGAAATGCACAGATTTTAGATCATTGCATTTCTACTCCATTAGAAGACTTGAGTATTAATCAATTGCAATATGCACGCGGCAATGCAGACAATCCTAACGATGAAGTGAATAATACTTTTGTACCTTATCGCGCTTCTGATCATGATGGCTTTGTTTTATTTCTCGGATTGAACGATTCTTTGTCTGTGAGTACAACAATAGTCGAAACACAACCACTTGAAATTACTTACTCCAATCCATTTGGAGATGGCGATGCCATTGCCTTTCAATTGGCTAAATCGACCAATTTGAATCTCAGATTAGTCGATCAGTTAGGAAGATTGGTTTATCATAAAGAATGGGCAAATTTATCTGAAGGGCCTCATACTTATAAACCTAATTGGGCACTTCCTCGTGGTTTATATTTTTTAACTTTAGAGGGAGAAGGTATCTTGGGAAAGGGGGCTATTTTTATTGAGTGATTTGGTATTGCTTTGCTTGGGATTGACCTTCGGTCTTCTTGTGATCGCTTCGCTTGTGATCGACCTTCGGTCTTGTGATCGCTTCGCTTGTGAGGGCTTAATTGAGCAGGCTTCAGAAAATTTGATCATTTATTCCGTGTCCCTAAGTTCTTTTGTTTTTTTTCCAAACCGCTCTTGAAATTTCTTATTGAAATGAGATGCATTTTCCATTCCTACTTTATAGGGAACTTCTGCAATCATCGCATATCGACGTTCCTCTAGATACTGATAAGCTCATCTCAAGCGAATATCTCGGATAAATTCGACAGGAGAAAGGCCGCTAGGTTTTTTCAATAAACGTTCCAGCTGGCGAGGGCTATAATTTAAATCCCTTGCAAAATCAGTGACTTTATAAATTCCGTCAGAGAGGTGCTCCACAAACTAAAGCTTTGGCAGATTTAAGAAAACGATCTTCATGTGAAAGGACCTCGGTTTCCTTCAAGAAATTGAGCAATCTCTCGGACATATGCCAAACCAATTCCAGTTCCTCTTTGCAAAGGCTCACCTTCTCCTTCTGCTTGATAAAAACGATCAAATATCTTTTCCAAGTCCTCTGCGGGAATGCCCTTACCTGTATCATTGATTTCAATTTTCAAATTATTCTCCGCTTCACTCGTACGCATATCCTGTTTCGATTCCCAAGTGGTTCGATTAAAAGCACAATTCTTATTTTATTTTATCTTTGTTTGACTTGTTTCAATTCCAAAGTGGTTCGATTAAAAGACAAGAATTGTCTTATGTTCTTAGGGATGTTTCAAAGTTTCAATTCCAAAGTGGTTCGATTAAAAGATCAGCGAAGAGTGTTATTAGAGATGAAACGTTTTGTTTCAATTCCAAAGTGGTTCGATTAAAAGTATAATCTAGCAGATGACGAAAAAATTGACATTACAGTTTCAATTCCAAAGTGGTTCGATTAAAAGGAAAAGATTTACCTTGCCAAGCGTCATACATTTCTTGTTTCAATTCCAAAGTGGTTCGATTAAAAGGAAGCTGAATAAAGGCAAAAGAGCTGCAAAAGGATCGTTTCAATTCCAAAGTGGTTCGATTAAAAGGAAATGGGATTCGATTTCGTTCAACTATGAAATAATGTTTCAATTCCAAAGTGGTTCGATTAAAAGAGCGGTTGATGCGGCGGGTAATGTTATAGAAGTGACGTTTCAATTCCAAAGTGGTTCGATTAAAAGTCTCCGCTAATTCCATATAAGCATTAATCCTTATATCGTTTCAATTCCAAAGTGGTTCGATTAAAAGTAGGCAGTTTATTAGCGGGCGCGTTTTCCTTG
>CBDICC010000048.1:0-405431 GCA_965277185.1 Cytophagales bacterium
AATCCTTGTTTCAGCCGTTCAAATAGTAGACAACCCTATTATAACTTACCCCTACTGCGAATAAAAAAATCTTTGCTCCTCGATGATACATACCATTGTATGAGCCATTTCTTTCTAAGAATGACCACAATCTTTTAAGAAGTTGCATCTCAGCCTACACCTTTTTTCATCGGACTTCTTTTTTAAGAAAAATCCATTCGTCTATATTGACGATGATCTAAAGGGAATTAATTAATTTCGACATTTAAAATCGTGTATTCTGTTTTTGTTTCGTTGTACTATGGCTATATATAATACTTCCTTAATTCGTTCCTCCCTTGTTTTTGGGCTCTCCTTACTGATCATTTTCATCTGTTATAATTCGTCTTATGGACAAGAAGATTATACGCAAACAATCAAGGAAAAGTGGTTGATACGGAATCTAGATTTCCATTGCCCGGAGTGACCATTGCGCTATACAAAGATTCGACGTTAATCATAGCGGCAAGTACTGATGTAGAGGGGAATTATCGCTTGGATAAAATTCCAATTGGGAGATATAAATTAGTGATAAAAATGTTGGGATATGATCCTCAATCATTCAATAACCTTATCTTAAGTTCAGGTCATCAACTCGTATTTGATGTGAAGTTGGAAGAAAATTCTACGAACATCGATGCCGTAGAAGTCACCGCATATGCGAAAGAGGGCGTTGTGAATGAAATGGCTTTGATTAGCAACCGTACTTTTCAAGCAAAGGAACAGAGAAATACGCCGGAAGTCGTCAAGATCCCGCTCGAATGGCATCCAATTTTGCTGGAGTTCAAGGAACCGATGACTCCAGAAATGACATTGTAATTCGTGGAAATTCACCACTAGGACTGCTATGGAGATTGGAAGATGTAGATATCCCTAGTCCTAGTCATTTCTCTGTTGCGGGTTCTACAGGAAGTCCTATATCCGTTCTAAATAATAAAACCATCGCAACATCTGATTTCCTTACAGGAGCATTTTCTGCCGATTATGGAAATGCTTTATCGGGCGTATTTGATTTTAAAACTTCGGAATGGGAACAATGAAAAACGCGAATTTACGGGTCAGTTTGGAATATTTGGAACGGAGATGTTAGCAGAAGGTCCGCTTTCTCGAAAATCAGGTTCATCTTACATGGTTTCATATCGATATTCCACCTTACAATTATTTGAAGCAATTAATTTCAAATTGGGTACAACAGCAGTTCCTAAATATCAGGATGGCGCGTTTAAATTGAACTTTCCAACGAAGAAAAGTGGCGTATTTTCTGTATGGGGAATCGGTGGAAAAAGTTCCATTGATATTGAACCAAGCTTATTTACGGAACCAACTGATGAATTGTATGGGCTTAAAAATAGGGATCAGTATTTCCGAACAGATATGGGTGTTGTTGGATTTAAACATGCCTATCCAATCAACAAATCTACGTTTACCAAATTAGTGATTGCTCAATCTGGGTCCAAGGTAAGTTCGTTGCATGAAAAAATCATTCGTGATTCGGCTGCAGCTTTAAATAACCAATTTGTTTTTCTCGACAAATACCGCTTTCAAGAAAACGTAATGTATGAATATAAAACAACCGCCCATTTCTATTTAAACAAAAAACTAAGTCCTAAAAACACCTTAAAGATCGGAGTGATGTCGGAATACTTAGTCCTCGATATGCAAGACAGCATTGTGGTTGACACCGGTCTTCAAATCTGGAACAAACGTTTGGATTACAAAGCAGGTTCTTATTTGATTCAACCTTACGCGGTTCTAAAAACACGGCTTACCGAGAAATTAACGATGGTTACTGGCCTACATGGTTCGCTTTATACCATAAATGCAAATAGTAAAGCGCTCGAACCACGTGTTGGATTCAAATACAAAATGAAAAAGAATCAATCTCTTAGTTTTGGAACTGGATTGCATAGTCAACGACAGGTTTCCTATTTGTATGCGCATCAAAGAGGAAATGTTGTTAACAAGGTGTATAATCGTCATAACAAAGATCTTGGTTTGACACGGAGTTTGCATGCCGTTTTAGGATATGACAAGTTGATTAATCAAAATTTACGATTTAAGGCTGAAACATATTATCAATATTTATATCAAATTCCGGTTACTACCTATTCGTCTTCCTATGCCGTTATTAATCAAGGTTCAGGTTTCGATCGATTCTTCCCAGACAGTTTGGAAAACACGGGAACTGGACAAAATATGGGCGTTGAATTGACTTTGGAAAAATTCTTTTCAAAAAACTATTTCTTCATGCTTACGGGATCATTTTTTGATTCAAAATACACGGGTAAAGATGGCGTGACCAGAGATACTGATTTTAATGGTCGTTTTGCTACCAACGCTTTATTTGGTTACGAAGGAAAAATGGGGAAAAAGAAGAAAAACTCATTTAACGCAGGCGTAAAAATCACCTGGGCCGGCGGTCGATTATATGGTCCAGTTGACACGGCAGCTTCTCGAATTATAGAGCAAGCTGTGTATGCCGATGCGACTCGTAATACATTACGTTTTGAAAATTATTTCAGAATAGACACTAAACTTGGATGGAAATTCAATGGAAAAAAAGTTGGGCACGAAATTGCATTTGACATCCTCAACATTTTGAACCGTCAAAACATCCTATCCATTACTTACGATCCTGATTTGGCGCTCACCAATCCAGGTGGTGACCCATTAATCCGTCAACCACAATTGGGATTGTTACCTGTGTTTTATTACAAATTTGATTTTTGATCTAGGCTTAACCCTAATTTAAATTTTACAATAAATTCTAATTTGGACGTGTGTTCTATTTGAGAATAGATAAATTGCCTGTGTAAATTATCTTATTCAAACCCATGAACTATAGACTTACTCATCTATACATTTTTCTACTGTTTTTCGCCTTCTTCGGTATAACCACGTCTGCAAAAGCGCAGACAAGCGAACAACTTGAACCTTCTGTCGATTCAACCAATGTTGATTCTATGATCGTTTTCGCAAGCAAGAATTGGCGCGCACAACCCAAGTTATGTTTAAGATTGGCAAAAAAAGTATCTAATATGTCCCATGCAAATCGGGACACTACCTCTTATGGTTGGTCACTTAATTTCAGGGGAGTACTTTTTGCGTTTTCGGGAAATATGGACAGTTCTTTTTACTACTATGATTCTTCGGTTGTGTTCAGTAAAGCCAATAATTTGGAACAAAATCTATTGAAGTCCACCATGAATCTGGCAATTAATCACCAGATGCAAGGCAATTATCAGCTATCCTTAGATAACTTTTATGCGGTACTTGAAATTTTTGAAAAGAAGGGAGACTCCGTGGGTATCGCACATAGCTATGGAGGAATGGGTAATGACTATTTCAATCTGGGTTCATTCGATAAAGCGGAAGAATTATATCTAAAATCGATCGTTTTATACGAAGCGTTGGGAGGGGAAGTTTTTACGGCAGCCATTTATGCGAATTTGGGAGTTATTTATCGGGATCGAGGCGAAATTAAACAGGCCGAGGAGGCTTTTGAAAAATCAATTCCATTGTTAGAAGCTACGCAACAAGTAATTCCATTGGCTCTTGCCTATGTGAATATTGCGGTATTGTATCATCAATCTGATTTAGAAAAGGCGCTGGAGTATTATGATAAATCCATCAAAATTCATAAAGAACTAAACAACGAATTGGAGCTTGGGGTTGCCTATGTTGGTAAAGGTGAAGCATATCAATCCAATCATAAAGACGTTAAAAGCATTCTCTGGTTACGAAAAGCCATTCCATTGTTAACCAATAAAGAATCATACCATAAGGAAATGCTCCTTTATCAAAGAATGTCCATCGCATTTGAGCATCTAAACAAGGCAGATTCGGCTTTATTTTATTTCCGAAAACAAATGGAAATAGACCGTCGAATAAGTGGTAATTCAGTAAAAGAAAAAGTAGCTGAATTAGAAATTAGCTACGACACGGAAAAGAAAGAAAAGCAATTGGCGGAGCAAAACGTACAATTAGCGAAGCAAGAAACGGAGGCTGAACGTAGAAAGGCGCAACTTTTATTGATTATTGCGGTCGTTGTTTTCCTTTTGGCATTTGGAATTGCTTTGTACTATAGACAACGAATCAAACAGGAGAAACTACAACAGCAAATTGCATTGGAAAAGGTAGAAGCTGATTTGAGAATTCGGGAGGAAAAACTTCGAATTTCCCGTGATCTTCACGACAATATCGGTTCTCAGTTAACCTTTATGATTTCTACGCTAGACAACCTTACCTATATCAAAGAAGACGCTGCAAAACTGGAAAAAATGAACCTCCTTCAATCTTTTGCTCAAGATACGATGCGTCAGCTCAGGGAAACCATTTGGGCAATGAAATCCGAGGAAATTGAATTGGATCAGATGATCAGTAAAGTGGCCGAATTTGTAGATAAGGCCAAACTTGCTTGTCCTGACATCGACTTTCTCATGGAAAGTAACTCTGAGGTTCGATCTTTCAATTCAAACGAAGCCATTCACGTATTTCGAACCATTCAGGAGGCTCTTAATAATGCTGTCAAGTATGCAAATTCGACTCAAGTCGTATTGAAATTCACAAAAGACGTGATTCAAATCGTTGATAATGGCGTTGGATTTGATTTGAACACGGTACAAAAGGGAAATGGATTAATCAATATGAAACATCGGATCACTGAACTTGGTCATACGTTTGATTTAAGTTCATCCGAAAAAAATGGCACCACGGTCTCCATTCGATTCAACAAATAAAAAATTAAATCCGGCATTTAAGGTCTGATTACCTCTTTTTAAGGAGTTGTAAACCAAAGTACGATCAATTGCGTATAGGATGAAATACCGACCCGAAGTATATTTGTTTTCTGAATCGGAAAAGTAGTTCGCTTATTTCCGTTCATTATAATTAATAATCGAATCGAATCGATTCCATAATACAGGATTGCATTATTTAGTACGTTATTTATTTATTTAAGACATGATCAAAATAGCCCTTGCCGAAGACAATCATTTTCTTGCTCAAACCATTGAGGAAAAACTATCTTTTTTTGATGACTTGAAATATAAATTTCGAGGCATTAACGGTGCTGAACTTCTTAAGAAGTTGAGTGAGGATCACAATATTGATGTGATCTTAATGGATATTCAAATGCCGGAAATGGACGGAATTGAAACAACCGAATTGGTGAAATCAAAGTATCCGCATATTAAGATTATCATGTTAACTGTTTTTGATGATGAAAAACACATCTTTGATGCGATTCGAGCGGGAGCAGATGGATACTTATTAAAAGATGAAAATGCTGCATTGATCCATTCAGGAATTTTAGAAATACTGGAAGGTGGAGCGCCCATGTCGCCTTCTATTGCTTTAAAAGCACTTAAGTTACTTCGAAATCCTTTATCTCAAGCGGAAGAGGATGAATCGACTGGTAACAACTACAATTTAACGGCACGGGAGACCGAAACGCTTGAACATTTAAGCAAAGGATTGAATTATAAAGAAATTGCCGAAAACCTTCATATTAGTAGTGGCACCGTTCGGAAACATGTAGAGAATACCTATCGAAAATTGCAAGTACATAACAAAATGGAGGCGGTTGATAAAGCTCGGAAAGAGCGAATTATATAGAACTTTAGGCAACTCGCAATTTCACACTGGTTATCCCTCTTAAAAAACCACCAGTTCTTAAGTTTAACTAACGTGTTTGAAACCTTTATTAAGATGAAAAGGTCAAAGGCAGATTAGGCTACAAGGCCGGAAATGACGCTCATTTTGTTTCCCCATGTTAAAATATCGTTGTATAATGTAATGCACTACACACTATAACGAGCTTCGTTTTAAAACAACCATACAACTTCCCTTTTTTCATACTAATCTCGTACTGGATTTTAATGCATATACGCAACCCTGCGTATTGTCTGCTCTTGTCTTTGAACCTAATTTTACAGTATCAAAACATCAAGGAACACGGATAAATATATATTTATTATGAAAAATTCACCCTACAACTTAAAATACATCATTGGGATCTGCCTATTTGGTTTGACGCTGTCCTCTGCACTTGCTCAAAATGTATCTTATAAAATATTGGAAGATGATCCTGGAAAGGTACGTGATAGCTATGCTGCCATTGAATTTCTCAATTTTGAATTTGGTTCCTCTTCAAGGAGAAATTTGAATACGCTTGGTGTAGGTGGAAATTTCATTTATGCATTGGACGAAAAAATTGGAATTGACGGTAACATCCGTTTGGATTTAGTCAAAGAAAAAGCAGCCCCATTTGTTTTTAGTGTAGATTTTGGCGGATTCAAAAGCACTTCTAGCAAGACTAAGACAAAGGAAATCAAGGTTCGATTGGGTGTAAAACATGGTACCGATGTGAATTCTGACGGAAATACCGTCAATACCCAAAGTGATTTATTCATCATGGTTCCAGCAACGCAGTTGAGAACAACCGCTCTTCGAGGAGGGATATATTTCAATCGACGAACTTATGATAAACGCATTATCCCTATGACTTTGGGAGGAGTATATGGCGGGTTTATGTTTAACCGAAAAACTAATTTAAAAATCGAACTGACCGATAATGGAGGAAGTAAAGATATTGGTGGAAAGATTTACAATCCACGTGGTTTCCAAAAGACATATGTTGACTTGATCTTAACTCCTCTTGCTGTTTCTGGTGCTGGAATTCCGTCTGGTCCAAGTTCATATAAAAACAAGTTAATCGGTGTTCGTGTTGGAACCATGATGTATCTGGATGGACCAAAGTGGTATAACAAATTTATGTTTGGTGTGGAGTCTGGTGTACGACCTTATAGTGGGTTTTTCCTTAAAGCCAATATTGGGTTGCAGTTGTTTAAACTTCCTAGTAAATAAAATGAGTTAAACTGGTTTGAGCTGGCTTGAAGTTGTTTGGAAGTACATTGGACAACATGGCATTGAACCTCCCACCGATTTGCACGCGCACGTCAATGGAGTAGATGAATTTTACATTGACGCATTTGCACGAATAAGACATACCGTCGAACCTTTAAAAACAAACTATTGTTTTTCGGTTAGTCCTAAAAACGATATTAATTCCTACGGAAACTATACTGCTAACAATGATTATGTAATCGTTTTTGATAAATCGCTATATGCTATTTTAGTTCAAGTTACCCATTCTTTAATGTTGCTTGGGTGCATCACTATGGAAGAAGAAGAACGAAACGCTATTTATGAGATCATTGATCATTCTTTTCAAAAATTGAAATCTAGAAATAACTTCACGATTTCAATTGAAATTCCAAATTGAGAATACTTACTTATTCTTCTTTCCTAAAAATACGCGACTGCTGCTTCCGCGTTACCATTGGTTAGGATAATCTTTTGACCTGCTGCATTATATAATACACAATCAAATTCAAAGCCCAATTTCTTCGTAGGATTTCCATTTTCATCTGCCAAAAACTGAGTAATTCCTGTTACCGTTATATTTTGACTGGATTGATCACCTAATCGAGTACTGTATAATTGCCCTGTGGCGGTGTAGTATTCCACAAACAAGTTCCCTACGTCTATTGTCTCATTCACAATTTCTGAGCCTATAAACTCTGCATCAAAATTAGCCATGCAAGTTGGTGTCGTTTGTGTAAACGCTACATTTCGACAATTTTCGGCTTCACAACCAGTTGCGTCCACTTTGGTTAAGCAAACGGTATAAATATCCTGTTGGGTATAATAGGTGGTTGGGGTAACCTGATTAATTGCGGTAGATCCGTTTCCAAAATTCCAAACATAACTTACCGGACTTACCCCTGTCGTATCGGCAATAAACAACACATTTACCCCGGATGTATCAAATTGTGGCCAGATAAAAAATTCTGCATTACACGTTGAATCTTGTATTTCCGTATATACATTTTTTTGAATCGAATTGGTACAACCTGCACCGTTGTCTACGGTTAAGGTAACTTGATGAGGACCTGCAGTTGCATAAGTATGAGATATATTTTTTGCATTGCTTACTTCTCCAATTCCATCTCCAAAAGTCCAGAAATAGGTTAATCCAGTCCCTTGTGATTTTGTAGAAAAGTTCATCTTAAATTGGGCTTGACCTGTAGTTGTCCCCTTACCTATGAATTCAGATGTACCAACTGCCAACACATTTTCAAAATCAATCGACTCACCTGGAGTACGCAACGTATGATCCTTCACTCCAAATCGTAAAGAAGGTCCGCCAGAAGCATTTTCATATGCTCCTGTGAAATAATAATAACCATCAGAAGCCAGTTCAAAGTCAGTCACGTACTTATATCCTGCTACTCCAGCCTGGATATCCCAAGACTCTCCATCCAATTCTACGGAAGCCGTCAATTTAGGCGACTCCACCACCGGAATAGGATCTGGCTTTTCTTTACAAGACGTACACCACAATACAATGCCCAACATTAGGCTGGATAAGAGGTATCGTTTATTTACATATTTATTGATATAAATCATATTCAACGTTACTTCACCATTTTAAATTTTTTCCGATCGATCAGCGCATATTGCAATCCAAATCGAATACCAATATTTCGGTCTTTTACATTATTACCGTAATATGTATTTACCGTAATATCCGAGATACCTATTGATTGTTGTCCAAATACTTTTAATCTGGACGTTATGTCTTTTTGAAATCCTAAATGCAGCATAAGTGAATTCTTTGCAAATCCATTTACATATCCTACATCTCTACTTGAAGTTGTAGACTGCGGAGTACTCGTTCCGGCTTGAACCGAATTGTCTATTTGACTCATGGAGGTAATCAATCTATTATATTCTCCTTCCGCAGTTAACTTCGTTCCTTTAAATAAGCGAACATACATTCCTGCACGCAACCCTGCAAAATGAAGTTTTTCCGATTGAATTGTAGTCACTTCTCTTCGTACATCAAAACCATAAAACACACTTTCAAATTGTTGCATCGAATTCAGTTTGGTCTTTTGGAAATAATTTAATCCAACGCTAAATCCCATTTTTGATGTCAAATCATGCTGATAACCAATTCCAAATGAAGGATCCAGTGACATCGACGCTGAAGAATCTAATCCCAGATTTGTATAAGATTGATACAAGTTAGTTCCTCCGATTACAAAAAAGGAACGGTTCAATGCAATGGAATCTTGTTGCTTATCGTCCGCCTTATCCTCTTCCGGAACAGGTGGTACCGTTTCTTTGACATCTGAATCCATTGTATCTGCTGGAATTACCTCTTCCGCATTTACAATTGCTCCGTCATTGGCTTTTCCTGATTCATCTCCGGCGTTATTATCTGGGTTTGAATTTAAATTTGACTGACCGGAAGGATCTTTTTCTTCCGCATTGGACGATGATTTCGTTTCAGTGGAATTCACTGCTTCATCCTCATCTGCTGAACTAGTATTTGACTTATCAATAGTTGCTCCATCCATTGCTTCCCCATGTGCTAACGAGGATACCAATGGATTTGAATTTGCTGGACTCCTTACATTACCGTTTCCATTTGAGTCCGTATTTCCGTTTTTATCATCAACATCATTTGAGTTCGCATCATCGTTTTGATTCGTATCGTCTACTACTGCCAAAACTGGATTTAAGCTGTTGTCATTATTGGTGTTGTCCTCCTTGCTGCTATTACCTTCTCCATTATTCCCAGAATCTGAATTTGGTTTTGAATTTGAATTTGAATTTGAATTGTTCAGATTTGAATCATTAGTGCTGCTCGTAACTTCTTTTACTTCGCTGCTTTGATTATCCGCGTTTTGATCAGATTCTGACTTAGAATTGTTCTCTTTATTTCCGCTAACAGCATCATTTCCAAAACCAACACCTGGTTCAACCGATTGTGCTAACATAGAAGGAACCTCACCTTCATTTATATTTATATTTATATCTTCATCTGCTACTGGTGCAGCTATCGTTGGATTCCCTGTATTACTGTTGTTATTATTATTGTTATTAAGATTGTTGTTTGTTGATTTTTCATCATCTACAACACTTCCCCCTTCATTGCTTGTTGGATCAGCATTAATTGGTTCTGAATTTTGATTGGCCGCATTCGCTTCTTCACCCCCTTCACTTTGATTTTTATTTTGGTCATGGTTTTGAGAAGCATCAGAATTTGTATTTCCGTTCTCATTCGAATTGGAGTTGTTTCTTTCTGTTTGGGTTTCAGACAATGCAATGTTATTATCTCCGTTTGGATTGATTTTCTCAGAATCACCTTTCCCAGTAAAAAAGTATACGGCACTAGACAACATCAATAACACTGCTCCCGCAAGAAACGACAATCTTAACCAAGGAATCCCTGGTTTAGGTTGAGCTCCGTCGAGTAATTTTTCGAATTGATTCCAATGCGCTTCTTTAAAGTCGAAATTCTTATTTTCGAGTTTATTTCGCATGGAATCGAATAAATCTTTTTCTTCGTTTTTCATAACAATACAGTTTTTTCAGTTAAGCTAAACTGCTTTTAATTTCACATCGAATTGAATAATCAATTCTCTTAATTTCTTTTTCGCTGTAGCCAAATGCCATTTTGAAGTGCCATCTGTGATCCCAAGCATCTCTCCTATCTCGCGATGATTATAACCATCAACCACATATAGATTAAATACTTTTCGGCTCATTGGTGGAAGTATTTTGATTAAACGATAGATGTCGTCTACGTTTAATCTGCTTTCCGCCTCATTCAATGAATATTTTTCACCCTCATATTCATTTTCCCCTTCACTTCTCCCTAAAACAATACTTTCCTTGTATTTCTTACTTTTTCTAAACTCATCAATCATTGAATTAATCAATATTTTTCGAATCCAGAATTTGAATGGAACATCAACAGGTTTTTTTTCTAGTTTGGTTAGTACTTTTAGAAATCCCATGTTCATAAACTCCAATGCCTCATCTTCCGACTTAGCATAGCGATAACATACAGCCATCATATAACTGTAACATTCTTCGTACAGCTTCCGTTGGGCTAATCGCTCTTGATTGATGCAACCTTCTATGATAGAGGGACTTATTTGCATTTAGCTAATATAGTTCTATAGTCCTGTTGTTCAATAAAATTGGTTTCCTTTCTCCTTACTTTAAAACACGTTGAAATTAGATAAACCGTTGGGTTCAATTTAATATTTTTTGAAATTATTTTCATCCCCAACTTTATATCTTTAGACAAGGTACCAATCAATAGACTGAAATCTTCCTGATCAATACGATAAGTTGGACATAGATAATGTTTATGCGCTATTGAATCCTATTATATCAAATATGGTAAGGAAGCAAATTAGTCGATCTTGTATCGATCAATGTATGAAGGGTGGTGGTGTTCCCACATTGCTGTTGATAAGCTCATTGTTGGTGATAACACCAACAATGGTTTTGAATAACATCAACAATGGTTTTGGTTTGAAGATAGCTCTGGGCACAAAAACAAAAAAGGGGACCAAATGGACCCCTTTCTTATTAATCGGTGATTGAATTTTGATTAAATAAACCGGAAGGAACTAATTTCCGATTTACTCAACCATAAACTTTTTAACGGTAGATCGTAGATCCGCATCCATCAATCGCACCATGTACATTCCTGCAGGTAAATTTCCTACTTCTAATACTGTGCGGTTGTTGTCTGATCCAGATTGAATTAGTTGACCTTCCATATTAAATAATTGATAATTAAAGTTTCCTTCCAGATCAATATTTAGATGATCGCTTGCAGGATTAGGATAGATATCCACATCCGTGATTTGATTGCTTCCAGAAATACCTGTGCTTTTCTGACGAATGTCTATGAAATCAGTCACTTTCAAGTGATTATAAAAACCGGACTTTTCATCACAGAAGATATTTAAGATACACCAGTAGATTCCATAATCATTGAATTGATAATACTCAATGTATGTTACTGTGTTTCCATTTCCGAAAGTCATTGTCCACTCAACTGTGAAGTAAGTGATGGAATCAAAAGTAGTACTGTCTATTCCTGTACTATCTGTGAAATCGTACCCTGTAATTAGTACAGAAACAACATCGTTGAAATCAATATCACAATCCACCACTGGATCATTGTAGTTTGTGGTATCAATAATCGTAGAGTCTACATAGGTAGAGTCATTGTTGTTGATCACGGAATCCATACTCGCTACCATAAACGTGGTTGTATATGTATGATTAAATGCATCCGTGACAGTCACATCATAAATTCCAGGGCAAAGATTTGATGCCATAGCTCCTGATGAAGTTACCGTCGGGCTAAAGGCAAAGCTAAATGGTGCTACACCTCCATACACTGATACATCTGCCGTTCCATCGCAGATTAAACTATTTGTTGCGTCGGTCACCCATACATCTGCATATAAGTTGTTCCAAACATTGGATGAGTCGATCACTTCATAGACGTAAGCGTCAGAAGTCGCTGTACAGTTGTTGATTGAATCGTATACCGTTACTGTATACGTTTGATTTCCACAAAGACCTGTAGCGGTAGCAGTATATCCTCCTGCTGGTGACCAGTTATAATAATAAGATCCGCTTCCTCCACTTACATTCACTGTTGCACTTCCATTACACATTCCTGAATCGGCATCTGTTAGAGCGTATGCATTTACAGAGAAGTTTGCACATGGATTCGATCCAATTGAATCATTGATAAATATTGAGCTTGTAGCTGTACATCCAGTACTGTTGTCAAAAACAGTTACAGTATAGGTCGTATTTCCACACAAACTATCGCCTTCAACTTGCATTCCTCCAGAACTCCAGGTAGTTGTATACGAACCACTTCCATTTGCGTATGCATAGGCCATTCCATTACAATATCCATCGTATGCTGCCTGAAGCTTATATGCATTGGTATAAAAGGTCGCACAAATATCTGTAGAATCCTCCATGAATAAGGTATCAGTAGCTACACATCCTGTTACAAGATCCGTTACCGTACCTACATAAGCTGTGTTTCCACATAAACTAAGCGTTGTATGTTGAATTAAGTCACCGTTAGACCAACTATACGAATATGATCCACTACCTCCTATTGCGTAAACCGAGCCAAATCCATTACACATCCCGACAACTGATTTTTGTCCCAGCCACGTTGAAGCATAAAAACCGACACATGGATTTGGATTCGTCGTATCAATGATTTCACCTACATATGTTGAATCAAAAGCATAGCAATTGTTAATTGAGTCATACACTTCTACCGTATAATATTGACCTCCACATGCATTCGTGATTGTTGAAGAGACTGATCCTCCTGGTGTCCACCAAATCGCATATGGTCCTGTTGCTCCCGAAACATTTGCCGTAACCGAGCCATTGCACATTCCCGAATCGGCGTCCGCTGTCGTCGTAGCATATACATAAAAATTATCGCATGGATTAGCGGCTACTGAATCTAGCATAAACAAGGTATCCATCGCTACACATCCTGTTACATTATCAGTTACCGTTCCAAGATATGCCATCCCTCCACATAAACCTGATGCATGCTGTGTTGAATCTCCCGTCGACCAGCTATAGCTATAAGAGCCACTTCCTCCACCTGCATATAATGAACCCCAACCATTACACATGCCTGAATCTGATTTTTGGGACAACCATGCATTCGTATAAAAACTAGCACATGGATCTGGGATCACATCTACATACGTAGAATCAAACGAATAACAACCATTTATTGAATCATAGGCTGATACGGAATAATACTGTCCATCACATGCATTGGTAATTGATGTAGCACTTGAACCGCCCGGTGTCCACGAAAGTGTATAAGACGCTGTTGCCCCAGTAACCATTGCAGTGACCGTCCCATTACACATTCCAAAATCTGAATCCATTGTGGTAGAAGCACTCACGGCGAAACTCAAACACGGATCCGGCGGAATTGAATCATACATAAATATTTGTGTTGTAGCTACGCAACCTGTTACTGTGTCCGTTACTGTAGCCACATAAACTGTACTCGCGCATATCATATTCCAAGGCGTTATTGCACCTCCACTTGAGGCTGCGGACCAAGTTGTAGTCGTTGATCCACTACCACCCCAAGTCTGGGTTAAAGCTTTACCATTGCATAATCCTGAATATGGACGTTGCGCATAAACTGGATATGCGTTAAATCCAGCACATGGACCGGTTACCACGGAATCCAAAATTATAGCAGAATCGTAGGCTACGCATCCGGTTACAAGATCTGTCACCGTTAAGTTATACACAGTTCCTCCTCCACAAAGCCCACTTGGAAACTGTACGGTATCTCCATGAGACCAATTAAAACTATACGAACCACTTCCTCCGATTCCATAGGACCAAATTTGTCCATTGCACACACCAGAATCGGCGCTTCTTCGAGAAAACGCAATTGCATAAAATCCATCGCAGGAAATCACCGTAGTATCTACAATTTCATTCACAAATACGCTGCTGGAATCAATGCATCCAGATAAGATATCGGTCACAGTTACCGTATATGTTTGATTTGCACAAAGACCCGTCACATTCATGGAATTAGCTCCATTATGAGACCAGTAATAAGAATAAAGACCTGTACCACCACTTACATTGATTGCGCTTGCGCTTCCATTACACATTCCAGAATCCGCATCCGCTGTAACATAAGGATTCGCTGAGAAACCTACACATGGATCACCAGTTGTATCTGGAATAATATCTACATACGTAGAATCAAATGCGTAACAACCGTTTAAAGAATCATATGCGGCTACCGAATAATGCTGTCCACCACATGCATTACTAATCGTAGTCGAACTTGAACCAATTGGTGTCCACCAAAGAGTATAAGCAGCCATTGCTCCTGAAACATTTGCGGTAACAGATCCATTACACATCCCCGTATCAGCATCCGATGTCGTCCAAGCATTTACACTAAAATTATCACATGGTCCAGCAACAACCGAATCCATTACAAATACGGAGTCTGAAACAACGCATCCTGATACATCATCCGTGATCGTTACGTAATAAGAAGTGTTCCCACAAAGATTTGATGCAAGTACGGTTGTATCTCCGTTTGACCAAATATGAGAATAAGAACCACTTCCGCCAACACCATAAGCTAATGCTTGTCCATTACAAACTCCCGAATCGGCACTTATCCATGGCGAAGCAGCTGCATAAAAACCAGCACAGGATATGACCGTCGAATCTGCCAAAATATCAAAATTCAACGTATAAAGTCCTGAAGAATCTACAACGTCAATATAATACGTTCCTGGACAAAGGTTAAATACATAATACCCTCCATTTTGAATGGTGGTTCCACTTGTATCATACCAAAGCCATCCTACAGCACTATCTAATGCAGTAGAATCTACAAAAGCCCAACCATCACAGCTGACGTTTGTCGAAGAATTGGTTGGATAAATAGTCTGTCCAAAAGACAGGGCTACTGTAAACAGCGCAGCAATTAATGTTAATGTTAGTTTTCTCATCTTTAAATAATTGGTTTTATAATGGGCTTTCTTAACGAATTATTATTCTAAATTCTTTTTCCATTTTCTGGAAGGCAAGTAATAGTTATGCCTTTCAATATTCAACACGAATAATGAAATAAAAGGGTTGGGTCAATATTACTATTTTTTTCAACATTTCAGCCAAAAAGTAGATTCAAAGTCGACGACACTTAGTGTTAAGTAGCCGTTATTGCTCAAAACAGGTGATTACACTTATAAAAAGGTCCATTTCTAATTTTTTTCAAAAAATTACGCACAAAAAAAGGGGACCAAATGGACCCCTTTTTTCTCTTAATTAATCGGTGATTGAATTCTGATTAAATAAACCGGAAGGAACTAATTCCCGATTTAGTCAACCATGATTTTCTTAACAGTAGATCGCATGTCTGCATCCATCAATCGAACCATGTACATTCCAGAAGGTAAGTTACCTACTTCAAGTACCGCACGATTGTTTTCTGATCCAGATTGAACCATTTGACCTTCCATATTAAATAATTGATACGTAAAGTTTCCTTTCAAATCAATGTTTAGATTGTTGCTTGCAGGATTAGGATATACTTCTACGTTGTTAATTTTGTTTGCTGCAGAAATACCTAATGTTTTCTCCTGAATATTTACGAAATCTGTTGCTTTCAAGTGCTCGTAGAAACCTGATTTTTCATCACAGTAGATGTTCAAGATACACCAGTATACTCCATAGCTAGAGAATTGGTAGTATTCTGTGAATGTCAATGAACTTCCATTTCCAGTAACAATTGTCCACTCTACAGTGAAGTAAGAGATCGTATCAAATGATGTACTATCGATTCCAGTACTATCAGAGAAATCATATCCTGTAATGCTTACTGAAACTACATCATTGTAATCAATATCGCAATCAACAAATGGATCCGCGTAATTCGTAGTATCAATAATCGTTGAATCAACAAATGTAGAATCATTGTTGTTATAGATTGAATCTAAGCTCGCAACCATAAACGTAGTAGTATATGTGTTGTTTGCTGCATCTGTAACTGTAACATCATAAAGTCCAGGACAAAGGTTTGTCGCTGTTGATCCTGAAGTTGTTCCAGTTGGAGTGAATACATATGTAAAAGGTGCTACACCTCCATATACATCTACATCTGCACTTCCATCGCATTGAGCACTACTTGTTGCATCCCAAACCCATACATCTGCATAAAGGTTATTCCAGATATTTGACGAATCAATAATTTCATAAACGTAAGCAGTTGCTGTAGCCGTACAGTTATTGATTGAATCGTATACCGTAACAGTGTAATTTTGATTTCCACATAAATTTGTTGCTGTCGCACCAAATCCACCTGATGGAGACCAGTTATAGTAATATGATCCACTTCCTCCTGATACAGATGTTGCTATTGAACCGTTGCACATTCCTGAATCAGCGTCTGCAACACTTGATATGTTTACTATGAAACCGGCACATGGATTCTGATTCGTTGTATCAATTACTTCATTTACATAAATAGTATCTCCTGCTACACATCCTGTTCCAGCATCTGTTACGTAAATTCCATAATCTGTATTTCCACAAAGACCTGTTGCACTCATTGCTGTAGACCCATTTGACCAGTTGTAGCTATATGACCCAGTTCCTCCATATGCATTCACCGTAGCTGTTCCATTACACATTCCTGAATCAGCGTCCATTGTTACAATTCCTGAAACATAGAAATTTGCACATGGGTTCTGATTAGTCGTATCAATCACGTCATATATATATATAGAATCTCCACCGGTACATCCTAACGACGTGTCTGTTACATAAACTCCATACAACGCATTTCCACAAAGACCAGATATAGACATCGTATTTCCTCCATTTGACCAGGTGTAACTATATGCTCCACTTCCTCCAGTTACGTTTACCGTTGCTGAACCGTTGCACATTCCTGAATCTGAATCCATTGTAGTAACTCCATTAACGTAGAATCCTGCACATGGATTTTGATTTGTTGTATCCAAAATCTCATCTACAAATGCGGATGCTGATGCATTACAGTTGTTGATTGAATCATAAACGGTCAAAGTATAAGTTTGACCTCCACAAAGATTTGAAGCAGTTGATCCAAATCCACCAGATGGAGACCAACTATAAAAGTAAGATCCACTTCCTCCTGTTACAGATGTTGAAACGGAACCATTACACATTCCTGAATCTGCATCCATTGTTGTCCAAGCGTTCACATTAAAACTTGCACATGGACCCGCAGATGTATCTGACAAAATAGTAAAGCTTACGGTACTGTTACCTGCAGAATCTACAAAATCAACGAAATACGTACCAGGGCAAAGACTATCCAAATAGAATCCTCCATTTTGGATCGTTCCAAGTGAATCGTACCAAGTCCATGTAAATGCACCACCGATTGTCGTCGAATCGATATATGCCATTCCATCACAACTTACATCGGTTGTGGAATTCACCGGGTATACTTGGACCTGTCCAAAAGACAGTGCCGTCGTAAACAGGGCGGTGAGAAGGGTTAAAGTAAATTTTTTCATTTAAATAATTGTTTAGTTTAATAATGGGCTTCTTAACTATGTATTTTCTCTTTTTTGATAAAACAACTAAAGATTCATGCCTTTCCAACATTCAACACGAATGATTTTTAAAAAGGGTTGGGGTAAGATGTGATTTTTTTTTCATCCATATTGAAATCGAGTACAATCTGTTCCGTAATCACATGTGTTTCTGCTATTTAGTACCGTAAAAAAAACAGACAATTAATTACTAATTGTCTGTTCTATGAAAGTTTAACGTTGATTCTACAAGTGCAGATCGTTTACTTTTCTTACTATCTTATATCACCTGGTTTTAAAAAATCATCTTCCGTTTCGATTGGTCTTGCATTAGGATCAAAACCTTCTGCTCCAGCAGGACCAACATATTTGATATTCTTTGAAAAGGCCATCATTGGGTACGTAAGAAGTGGAACAAAAAGTAAACCTAAAGTCCACATCGTGTCCTTGCCAAAGCTTTTCGCCAATAAATCGAGTGTTTTTATTTGCCATATAATTCCAGCAAACGGAATCATCATCAGAAACAACCAAGTAATAGGCTTACCCACCATTTCTAATGTGACAATGGTATTGTAAATTGGCACAATCGCAGACCATCCTGGTTTACCTGCCTTTTCGTGTAATTTCCATTTGGAAACCATAAGTACTCCAACTAGTGCAAATAAAAACAGCGTGTACACTACCCAAAATACAATCATTATTCCTGCCTCCGAACTACTCATATTACTTTAGATTTTATGATTCTTGATGTAAACATAATAGTAAGAATTTGAAAATGGTGGATTTAGCCTTAATTTTTTATTAGAAAATTTGCTAAAACTGATGTGCATTATCCTCTTTAGTGAATAGGAAAGGTGGTAATATCGATCTTAATGAACTACGGGTATAGTCCATGTCTTCTGCTTTTTTTAGTACATGAAGTACCCCTTCTTTATTCAAAAGTTACCGAAACAAGCCTAGTTCACGATCTTTTTATTGAGGGGGATGGTTAAGATTAAGTCAACTTTTATTTTTTAAAATTTAATTAACCCTCTTCTCGTTTTTCCTATGGTTATTTTCGCAAGTGAATCTGGATTCAATGTAAAATCGGATTGGTGTAGGTCCAACCATTCAAAAAGAGCTTCTCTATCTTCCATCGTTACATTCACTAAATGGAAATTTCCATTGCCTTTGATTGTTTCGATTCGCCATTCTAATTGACCAATATTTTGAGTTACACTATTGTCGTACCACCAAGCTGTATATAATGTTTCCTTCTTTGGTTCAATATCAGCCGAATCAGTTTTCGTGACGCGATCTAGTTCTGCGTAATAGAACTTTTTATCATTTCGCTTCATTTTACGTGAATTCTTTAGTTTGTACCCACTTCCTACCCAACACATGGTTGGATTGTGATCTGCACTAAAAAACGGTACTGGAGGTTTTATATATATTAAAACCTGGTCGTCCCGTCGAGTCCATTGATGCACGTTGTATTTCTTCTTTTCAAAATTGTACTTGCTTATATCAGAAGGTTCTAAATATGTTTCGCTCCACATAATTTCCGGATTGACAAAATATCCAATAGCAATTCCAATTACTAAGAACAACGACATCAAGTGCGAGAAAAGATATCCCTTCAACCCAAACCCTATTGAAGCCGACAAATATGGTTTGTTTTCTCCATGTGTGAAACGTTTTTTGACCAACCATTTTACCAAAAAATAGGCTGGAATCAATACATAAAGTACCAAACATGCCAAACCTATAAATTGATGTGAAAAAGAATCAGGTTCAGAGTGTAATAATACCAACCCAATAATGCGAATAAAATTGGCTAGAACAATTAAAAAGAGCGTTCCAAACATTAAAGAACCAAATGCAACCCACCCTAATTGTTTTTGCTGCTTGTATTCAAACCAAGAAATAAAGAACAACATTACGTAGAAACTCGAAATCACCATATTAAGTCCCATACAGGCTGGATCAACAGAAAACACTTCGTTATTCATATGAATTGTATTCCCCGCTGCGTAAGATCCAGAATAGATTAGGTTTAATAATTGTGCCGAAAGTTCGGTTAGTACCAATCTTATTTCAAAGCCAAAAAGCTTAAAAACATAGTTGGCAAGGGCTCCGGCTAACAACACCGTAAAAAACGCTGACAAGCTCGTTTTACCCAAAAAGGATTCTATCAAAAATAATAGAGCAAAGACCCAGCCTACATACAACACGGTCTTGGCCGGCATCAACAGATATAATCCGACACATAATAACGCTGGCCAAACATATCTTTTCGATTTCTCTGTTTTAATTGGTCTTGCTATAAACGGAAACAACAGTAGGCCTAGCCATAAATTCAAAGATCGATGCCCTAAATAATCCGCAAGAACAACTACTCCTGCGCTTACCATTACAATCATCCAAATCGCAAATGGAAGATTGATCCGAGAAGATATATTATTTAACAGCGATTTCATTTCAAACCTAACAATTCAAGTTTTCAGATATGATTGATTCATTGATTGATAAAACCTTTCTAATTCTTTATTAATGTCGAACTCGAAGTGCCCACAATTGCATTAATCTTTTTCTAAAGAAGTAGAGCATGATTCCTGCAACCAAAATAATCAACAACCATTCTTCAGGTTCTGGTACAGCTCCAGATGATCCGTTCGAGGCATTTTTCAGGCTATTTTTATTCTTATCTATGCCAAATCGGTCATAATCTTGTTGTGTTTCCAATACGATCAAGGTTGAAATTGGCGTTACAATAAAGGCTTCATTTGCCCATCCATTTAGATCGCTGCATCTGGCATCCACACTGGATAAATCAAAATAATCCAGTCCGATTGAAGCCATAACTTGTTTGTAGGCAAATAATCTCATCAAGTGATCTGGCGCTCCTTTGGTGCTTTCTTTGACAAAATCAGTCGAGTCCAGTGCGGACTTATTTTGTCCTGTGCGTTTGATACTGAATCCTCCTACTTCATAGGGAACGATGGATTCATCTTGAACCGCAATTGGCAAGCTCTTCTCCTTCAATGCTCGTTGAAGCGTCTGCATTGTTCCGAATGTATAATCAAACGCTTCAAATTCTTTAAGCGACTTGATGTAAGGTGATGGCTCCATCCCTATATGAAACAGTTTTATTTTTCCATTTGCTCTTAAGTCACTTTTTAAACTGGACAATAATGTCGTGCCTTTTAAATCGTCTATATTAGGTGAAATTGGAGTGGAAGCTGAAATGACCAATGCTTTGGATCGATCTTTTACTTGGTAAAATGGGAAAAGACTAAATTTTTGTTCCAATAACTTATTAACCTGATAGCTGTTCGTGTTTTCTATTTCAAACATCTTGTCGTAATAGGCATACACTTTTTTCCCTTTGAACACCTGGAGCAAATCCCCTACTTGCTGTTTCGTCCAAGCGCTATTAATATCTAGATAAATTTCTTCCGGATCTAACGGGATCGATTTTGTTTTAAGATCAACTAATTCATATGTATTTCCGCCAAACGAAAAGCTCCCATTGGCGCGTTGAGCTGCATCAAAACTCATCTCCCAATAATTTTTATAGTCGCCTGTTTTCTGATAACGTCCTTTTTCCATTTCGTTGAATCCGGAAGGTAAATCAAGATCTATCGGGAGCTGCTCGTTTGCAAATGTGACAACGGTGGTTTCACGAGTGTTTTTTCGTTCAGGTCCATCAAAATATACGTTTTGTAAGGTATATCGTCCTTCTTCTTTGATCAGGGGCACGGTAAATCCTACTTTAAACTTACGATCTTCCTTTTTCGTACATGGAAAAACTGTGACGGTAATGCGATTTCCTTCTTGCCAATGGAGTAAAGCGGGATCTCTGCGTTGCACTTTCACAATATTGGAATATGCGCTGTCTGCTTTTTGTCTTGTAGTCAATCGGGCTTTCTGTTCTACTCCATTGACCCAAAGCGAGAGCGAAGTTACGATAGAACCTTCCGGCATATTAAAGGAATACAATGCTTCTTCCTCCCTTGGCCAGCCTCTTTCATTGGCGTTTTTTATGGTAATAATCTTTTCCATATAGGCAATTCCATAATCGCTAAACACTTCAACATCTGATAATACTTCGGCGGTTTGTAAATGTTTTCCACTCCATAACTTTCGATGCGCTTGATGTCGGGCATCATAGCGCGATTTGAGAATCTTTATTCGATCTTGTGTGGATAGATCAATCGTTCCCATAAGTGCATCTGAAGTTGATATAAGCGGATTATGCGTTTTATTTTCTCCAAATGAATTCCCCATGCCACCAAACATGTCCCAACCTAGAACTTGTTGATAATACAGGTTCCCTCGAATAATATCTCGCGTAATCACATCATTCGGAAGCCGTTGACTAAGAATCATCCAATCAGGTAATTCATTCGTTGGTCTCGTAACCATTGTTGCATGGGTTTCATGGATCAACTTTTGTGTATTTGACCATTGCACCACATACATTATAGTTAGCAAAATTGGCACAAATAATCCAGCTAGGTACGACCATAAAAATGCCTTTGGTGCTCCCTTTTTCTTTCGGGCAAATTGTACCATATAAGTGATTACCATTGCCAATGGCGTAAGTAAATGAAGCGATAAACCCAAAATAAAGAATGCAACCACTCCAATAAACATCGCAGGCCCAAGATACAGTGTAAAATACAATGACATTACTGTTCCAAGTCCCATAATAAAATGAAAAACAAGCTTAACCCAATTGGGCAATGATTTATAAAAAGGCTCAATAACCAATGGGATAAACATAATAAAGAGGTAAACCCCTGCCCACCAAATCATATTGGCAAAAATTCGAATTTCCTCATTCAATGCAAAACAACTTATTGTATACAGGGCTAGTCCTACATTATAATGCTCTATTCGAACGTTCCAAAATCGTAATTTTTGTTCTGAATAGTTGGCCACCACTATAGTAATAGAATAAATAACGGCGATGCAATAATTGACTACGAAGAGTCCTTCCAAATCCGATCGACTCCAACGTTCTCCAAACTGAATATTAATAAGGAGTAATGTCAAGGATATTGCTAGAAGTCCTATTCCTACCCAGTATACTTTCTTGTAGACCCCTTCTCTGTTTTTTTGCGTTTCTGGTAACTCCAGTTGATCCTTTGTAGTTGATTCCATGGGATTAATTTCTTTAGTTCTTTTGGTAAGTTGAATTGAATTTAGGTATAGAGTAGAGATATAAATTGCTGTTTAGACGATTCATACCTCCAATTATTACTTTTTCTTATGATTTTCCACGTAATAAGTTACTTTTTGATCTCTGTAATTCCATGAGAGAAATGTGCAATCGCGATATCTGCATCTTCTGCTTTCCATATTGGAAAGTCGATATTTCAGTTTACTAAGCATTTGCACTTGATAATTTCCGCCACTAGCGTTCTTTCCTTCCACGGCGTTTTGCAACACCTTACTTTCGTTCAAAATTGTCACTGCTTCGTCTGATAAACCTAATAAATACACGTAATCTATCTGATCTTGATTGGGGTGGGACACATTGTATCTTACAATCATCACATCCCAATTAACCAACGCCATCACAATAAGCATAGTGTACACGGCCCATCCATTCTGCAGTAATAAAAAGAACGTTGATTTTCGATTTGAAATTTTGAAAAACAGGGTTATCAAACCTACAATCGTTAATATTAGAAAAATAAATACTCCAATACGCTTATGGGTAATTCCTTGATGATTGATGTAATAAATATTTCGAATGATAACGGAAGTCACTAACACTACATTTTGAGCCAACCAGAAAAAAGAAAGTGCTCTGATGGTTTTATTTTTCTTGTAAAAATTCAAGTTCTTTCGGAAGAAAATAAGCATTACCACCATAGATAAAACAATACTCAAAATCAATAAATAAGTCCCTTCATGCACCCGTGCAGACAAATCTTCATTTGGTGCATATTCGAATCCAAACCATACATATATAATATCGATCGTGTTGACTATGATTAAAAGTAAACACACCAATCCCATGGTAATCGCAGCCATTAGGTTTTCATTCTTTAGTCCCAACGTAGGAATATGTTTAAATCGATAGACATGTTTTTCCTTGCTAGGAGTCGTGTTAAGTACGTTTCGAACTCGATTTCGCTTTCGAACCAAATTTACGTCTTTGGAAGCCTCCTTTTTGACAAAGAAAGTTCTAAATCCTTTGTATACAATCCAATTCACAATGCCTAATCCAATAATAAAAAAATACACTCTCCAAAACGAAAAATAATCGAAAAAATTACTAAAAAAGTCGCCAATGGAGCTAAATAATTCGTTGGAAAGTTCACTAAAAACAGGATTGGCTATTTTAAAAATGAAAAAGAAAACCAGCAGAATAGCGATTGGAATTAAGGACAGTTTTAATGTTTTTCCGAACCGGCGGGTGGGTCTTTTAGGTGTCTTTCGAAACAAGGTTATTAAGATTTCAGGGGCTCTGAAAAAATTGATTATTGCCGTTTTCGCTCCATGCCACACCGATCTCAAAGTAGGAAATTGAACCAAACCAATCATGGCAATAACGGATGCAATTGCTGCTATTTTACTAATCGCAGAATTGTGCATTAATACTGCTCCTGAAGCTACAATCGTACCTGCTACACTGATCATCGCTGATTTCGATTTTAGTGCCTTTGGATTAAAGATAAGTAATACGGTTGCTGTGAAAAGGTTGAATACAAATAGGTTCAACGCTAATTTCTCGTGCCAAAATGCAATGTTGAAAAACACCGCCCCAAATAAAACCAAAAACATCTGAATTCGATTCCTTTTTATTTCTTCCATAGTCATGTCCATAGTATTCGTATTGTTTGTTTTTTTAATTAAAATGATTGATTCATTTCTAACTTGATTCGATCAATGAATTCGGTTTTGTTCGTTTTCTGAATGTATCAAATTGAAATAGTTGAGTAATTGTGTTCGTAAAATTCAGATTCATACTAATGATGGATTTCGTTTAGATTAAGTAAGGTTAGGCTGATTGATTAATCGATATTGGGACTATCTTTTGTTTTGAATTGGTCTCTTTGGAGCCAGAATTGGAAATAGATTGTGGTACGACTGAAACAAATAATATTTCTCTAGGGCAGTTATACCGAATTGGAATGGAGTCTCCGGCTCCTGTACTAATTAGATACAAAGCGTTTTCAACCTCTACTTTTCGATAATTCAAGTCGTTAATCCATTTCCCAGGATATAGCGCATTGTCTTTTTCCTTCCAAACAACTTGACCTCCATGCAAATGACCTCCGAAAATCAAATCATACCTTCCTTCCACGCGTGTTGGGTGAATAGGATGGTGCAGAAGTAAAATCCTGAAATCAGAACGGGCGGTTGAAGTGGAAGAATGTAAGGTTTGATTCCCATCAATTCGAATTTCCTGACCCGCAATTGTTACTTTTACTGAATCGTTATGAATCCATTGAATTCCTGCGTTTACCAAGACTTTACGTACACGTTCAATTCCGAAAAAATAGTCTTGCTTTCCTGCAATGGCTAAAACGGGACATTCTTTCGTTAGAGATTTCAAGAATGGTTCCATTAATTCTAAGCCTCGAAGTGATTCGGCGTAATCTCCTCCCAATAAGATCAAATCGGGTTGTACTTGTTGAATGTGTAGTTGTATTTGTTCCATTGAAGGCTCACTCCAACGCGTAATGTGCAAATCAGAGATGAAAACAATCTTTAATGGCACTTTAACTACCTCATGTTCCAGATTCTCCTCTCTGCATTCAATCGTCATATTATGTCCTATCTGTAATTTCATTTTTCCATTCTTAAATTAATTCCAATTCAATTCCTTCTGTGCTATTCAATTCAAACGAGTTTTCGGTTTTATGATTAATTACGCCTTAGCTGTAGTTTTTGCCAATGCCAATTCTTCTTCATACCATAGTAAAATTGCCAAACGACCCCGGTACCAGTTTAGTAGTGGGTTACTAAGATTAAGAAATCCAATCAGCATATATATTCCGATAGGAATACTGTTAAATAAAACGCGTACTAAACCAGTACGAAACAACATATTCACACTTTCGTTTAGTGGCTTACGCTTATTATCAATAAGCAAGGGAAACAAAAACAAAAAGGGTATTTGAGCCAGCAAGAAACCAAGGATAGATAATGGCCCATACCAAATATTGATCCTTGTTAAAAGCCATGCAGTCAATCCAAAGATGAGGAAACAAAATCCGTACTTAAGAATCCCATAAGCACTATAATTATGAGAACTAAATAAGGAATCCGGGCGTACTTTCCGAATTTGGATTAGCTGCCATCGCATCCATTCTGCTCCAGATTGAAATGTTCTTAATCGAACGTTAAATGGATCTAGAATTCGTTGCGCCTTATTTATTAGATTTAGAAAATGCATATTATTTGTTTCGTTTAGTTCGATTGTTTATTGGTCAGAATATTACTAGGCATGTTTTGATTTTTCTCGCCACATCAAAACGGACCAGACCACATTGAAAAACCATCCTAGGAGCGAAGAAACCAATCGTCTTTTTCGGAATGTAAATCCTCCTAGAGGTGATATACAGAATCGAATGGCATCTGTGTTTGAACTGATGTTGTATCGATTCATTCGAAGATTTCTAGTAATATGGTTGCTGCTTGATTTCATTGTTTCGATAAAATGGATCTGCCTTCTAATTGTTTAAAAATAAAATATGTCTCAGATCGGATGTTTGCATTGTCAGTAATTGTTCTAAGTCTAAGTCATAAAATCGGGTTGCATTTTTTCCCTTTAGGTAGGCTTCCCGAAAGTCTCCCCAATATTCAGGATACATAACAATAGATAGCAATAGCGCTCCGAAGTAGGGAAGAGAAAATTTACCGTTTCCGATTACGACAAATTGCATGCGCATTTCATCGTACATATTGTTAGAAACCATATTAAAAAGGATGTGATAGGCATCGTGAAACTCCAATTTGGGCATAATGTCCAAGTTGTATTCGCGATAAAATTCTCCTATCTCTCTTCCCAAACTTCCGGAGGGCATGGACTGTAGATCTTGTTTGGTAACGCTCCATGACGGTCGATTGCGTCTCAAAAAAATATAGATCGGCATTAACGATTCCACAATGGTCCAAATCACCTTGTCTCTAATTGATTCTGTTCTATTCCAAGTTAGTTTTAATATCTCCATTTTAAAAGTACTTTGTATTTCAAAGTATAGGGGTAAAAAAATATAACACCCTTATAATCTGTTGTTTATTCTCCTTTAATAATTCTTTCCAATGCTTCCAAGTGTTCTTTGAAAGCCATTTTTCCTTTACTTGTTGCTAAGTAAGAAGTGTTAGGCTTTCTTCCGATAAATGTTTTTTCAATTCGCACAAATTCCATTTTTTCCAGTGTTTTCAGGTGGCTTGCTAAGTTTCCATCAGAAACATCCAAGTTTTCCTTGAGTGTAGTGAAATCCACGGCATCATTGACCGCCAACATGGCCATGATTCCCAGACGCACTTTACTTTCGAACGCTTTGTTGATATTTTTTAGTATATCTTTCACTACTGATTTGATTGATTGAAAGCCAAGTTCATTTTATTTCACTTCGCTACTGGTCAATTCAATTTTATCTTCTTCTTATTTATTATTTACGTTCGTATTTAAAGTACATTATTGATCCATACAATATGTGCATGATTCCAAATCCGAACATCCAAATGTAAAGTTGAATTTCCAAATCAGGAACAAAAAGCGAAATTAGTCCTAACAATACTTCTATTGCTCCTAAAGTACGAATATCGTGCAAAGCGTATTTACTTGCATTAATTAATGCCAAACCATAAAAGATCAAGGTAACCGGCGCATAAAGTAAATAGTTTCCTGCTACTACGTTTTCCACCATTCCTAAATTTACTCTATTGTAAAATAGAGCCAGAATAAAAACCCCTCCCGCTACTAACGGCAGAAACAAATTCACTGCAAGACGAATGCTCGTTGACGTAAGAATACGTTGTCCTTCTTTTCGAACTTTCATTACGGTTAATATCACACCCGATATTAACGCCAGTCCTAAAATACCTAATCCATAGGACGCTAAATAGATCCAAAGGAAATCTTTCGATGGACTTTCCAACGCCAATTGGATTTTACCCAATATAAAAAATCCACCCACCAGGGCATATAATCCAGACAAAACGCCGGATAATCCACTTAAGGAAATGAATTTGGAGGACTGCTCCATCATTCCTTTGATGTCTTTTAAGTCCTTTAAAGCTTCTAATTTTTCTTCCATACCAGAGTACTTTGAAACACAAAGTAAAGGAAGTAATTCGAACAGCCAAAGACTTTTTCCTTTTTTTATTTCCCTCACGGTGGAAAGTCGCTCTTGTTTTCAACGATTTTACGTATCTTGTGTGACCAATACCAGACATACTTACTTAGATGAGTATTATAATACCCAAGTTCAATCAACAGAATAATTAACAGCCTAGCACATTACACATATGTCTGAAAAAATAGAGCCTGCAGACTCAAGCCAGAATTACAGCGATCAAGACATCAAAAACCTCGAAGCCAAAAAGCTTGAAGCAGAAATCGAGGGTCTGAAGGAGCAGCATTTAACAGAGCGAATCAAGGAAAAATACAGTTACCGTAAATTTTTGCTTGGCACCATCCTAATTGCACTGCTTAGTTTAGCTGTGAATATTTATCTGGCAGTATTTAATTCTTCTCGTGAAGTAAAACTAGAAAGTCTAAAAGACTGTTTTTCTATTCGACAACGGGTATATGAAACGGGTCGAGAGAATGTAAACCCAGAAATGATTGATCAATTGATCGATTGTTTTCCGGATGATGAAGACGCATATATAGCAATGAAGGAAGCTATTGAACTTGATGAGGTTAGTGAAGAGGAGGAAAAAGACATTGAAAACACCATGCTCGCCTTGGTCGATGACGGAGAAGACGGACAAGGAGCTGAGATTCGGGAGTTTTATGAATTAAAAGAAAAACAGGATTTGGATGAATTACTTCCGGAAGAAAAAACAAAAATTTTGGCGTTAAGTGGTAATCCGGAAATAACCAAGGCGGTAGAACAAATCGATTTAAATGTGTCAGAAGAGCTAAAATTGGTTGAAATGAACAAAACGCTCGCTGTTCAAAAGGAAAAAAACTATGGTGATTTATTGGACGATCGAATTTTAAAAAGTAAGAAAACAAGGGAATTAAGTGACACGATTAGTTGGGTAAAGCCGAACTTTTACCGCGATCATGAAGAAATTCGAATTTTGCTAAATAAGCTCAATGAGACCTCTGCTTACGGCAATATCTGTATTGAAAATGATGATAACACCATTGATACATTGAATTTTGATATCCGTCTTGGAACCACTTTCGAATTTAAATCAGCTGATTATTCTTATGAATTGGCATTTAAAGAAAGTGGTAAGGCAGGTTATAATCCTTTTGATCGGGCCATGTACTATAGTTTGCGAAAACTTCGGGCTTTGAAAGGAGGCTGATTTTAAGGGTGTTTTCTTTAAAAGAAGAATTGGTTTGGGATTTGTTTTTGACTTTTATATACGTGATCTTAAACCCTCACTCCAATTCTTAAAAGGCGAACTATCCTACCTTGATTCCCATCACACAAACATCATCAATCTGCTTGTCTTTGCCCTCCGTGATCCAATCCTCGAATTTCTTTGTGAGTATATCATGCTGTTCTTCCATCCCGCGCTGATGTAACTCCAATAAATTATTTCGAAAACGTTTGTAACCGTATTTCTTATTATTTGGCCCTCCAAATTGATCTGGAAATCCATCCGAAAACAAATAAATAGAATCGCCCGAATTCAGCTGAATTGAATGGTTCTTAAATGGGGTTGGATTTCGCGTTAAACCTATAGGCTCCTTGTCTCCTTTATACACTTCCATCACATACCCATTCTCCACTTTAATTTTACTTGTGTCAGGATCCGCTTTCATTTCTTCTTCGTTTGCCTTTCTTGTTAAATACAATGGATTATTCGCTCCCGCCCATTCAATCGTTTTTGTTTCTCCATGCCAACGAATTAACGAAATATCCATTCCATCTTTCACCTCAATGGTAGACTTTGATTTTGAATTTGAACCTTCTTCTTTCTTTCCTGTTTGAGCAAATTCCGCAACAATTTTATCACGTAACTCATTCAATATTACGTCCGGCTTCAATGCTTCATCGCTGGCTGCATTTATTTCATTCAAATGACTTGTTCCCAACATCGTAAGTAAGGCTCCTGGCACTCCGTGGCCAGTACAATCCGCAACAGCCATGTAGAAATAATCATCCTTTTGATACGTCCAATAAAAATCTCCAGACACTATGTCCTTAGGTTGAAACATCACAAAATGAGCGGGCATCAGGTCATGAAATCGCTCATCTCGATTTAGAATAGCTGTTTGAATTCGTTCAGCATAATTAATGCTAGACGTGATGTGTTCGTTCTTTTTTTCTACCAGCTTCTTCTGCGTTTCAATTTGATCATGCTGAGAAAGTATTTCTTCATTGGATTCCTGTAACTCCGCTACTTGCTCGTTCACTTTCTTATTCAATCTTCTCGATAACAAGAGGAAATACAAGGCTGCAATCATTACCAATGTCACTATTCCCAAACCATAAATTAGAATCTGTGTTCGACTTTTCTCTGCTTTTAAATGCTCCTTTTGTTTGTCCGCCAATTCCTTTTGCAACTCCGCTTCTTTTACATGGCTGTCTAACTCCCCTTGAATTCGATCCAAATTCTTTTCCGCCGCATCCAATTGTTGAATTAACAAATACAATTGGAGCGAATCTTCGCTTGTTTCTGCCGAGCTAAACTGATCAAATAAATTATTTCTCGATGCAGCAATCTTATCTCGTTCGTAGTTGATTTCCTTAGAATTAATTGAGCCCATAGTCTCCTTAGTAACTTTAAACTTAATTAAATCTGCCAAGGCCTCATCTTCCATAATCATCTCTTCCATCAAGCGCTCCTTCCTTCTTGAACGTCCTCTTTTTTTCTTTTTCTTATCTCCTTCGCCTTCCTCTGTATCTAAATCCTTTGTTCGTTTTTTACCAAACATATTGGTTGTCATACTAACAAAACGCTTATCCATCGATTCCCGAAGGCTATCCATTCTTTGTTTGGTTGAATCCGCTTTTTGTCTTTTCGTACTATGATTTGATTGCCGTTCTTCTCTCCGTTCAAGTCGCTCTTCTTTGCGTTCTTCTACTTGATCTTTATGGAAATCACCTGCCTGTTCTATATGTGACTTCACCAACTGACGGATGGAATCGGGACGAAAACGCTTAGCTAAAACGCCATACTTAAACGGTCTACGAAATGGTTTCACGCTGTTATTTCCTTTCAAAGCTCCTTTCAACAAAGTGTATCCTGGATTATACATATTCCAATCTACGCCCGTTTTCCTTCCATAACGTTTTCCAAATCCAAGCACTTTTGTTCCTTCCCGATTGTATCCTTCTGTATTTATTTCATAGGTAATCGGAGGTGCACATCCTTTTCCTTCAATGACAACTTTGTATATTTTATCCTTTTTAACCGGAAATCCGGCGTACGCTTCCCCATTTGAAAAAGAACCTTTATAAACGGATCTTCCTCCTTCCCAAACCGTGATTTTACCCTCCTGAAGAATAAAACTTTGGCTATCATCTTCCTTCAACTTCATTCGATCATTCCAAGCTTCTACCGTCTTATACACCTTGTTTTCTTTCGACCTTATTACCAGTGAATCCTGACTAAACACCTGTGAATAGGTTGCAAAAAGCATCAGCGTACATAGGAGTAAGTCACGCAAATAGGTTGAATGAATCTGAATTTTATTGAACGAATGGGCTTTCATTTTATAATTGAGATTATGTAGTCAGCTAAACTTACATTAATAATTGAATGGACGAATGTTATCGAACAGTTGTTAAAATTATTGAAATTTAGTACAATTCCATATATTTAGCCCTGAATTTGTTCCCTATAAAACTGATACAATAACCTAAAGCGCCTCCATTCCATTTTAATACCATTCAATTGTCAGATATTCTACTCACATCCATTGAATATTTAAAAGGAGTCGGACCTCAAAAATCTGAACTGCTCAAAAAAGAATTGCGGATTTTTACCTACCGGGATTTGTTGTATCATTTTCCATTTCGATACATCGATCGAACTAAAATTTACGACATTGATGAGGTCACTGGAATGGAACCTCACATTCAAATTAAAGGGAATATAACCTCCAAAAACCTATTGGGTCCTCCAAGAAGAAAACGACTCATTGTGCAAATTTCGGATGAAACGGGAATCATGGAATTGATTTGGTTTCGAGGTGTGAAATGGATGGATAAATTACTGGTAGTTGGTCAAGAATTTATTGCCTTTGGCAAGCCCGCTTTGTTCAATGGAAAAATAAATGTTCCTCATCCTGAAATGGAATTGGCGACGGAAGCAACCAATCAAAATCAATTCTTACAACCTGTTTATCATACTTCTGAAAGCTTAACTAGGTTTCGTTTGGATAGTAAAGGCCTGTTTACCCTACAGAAAAACCTACAAGAATTAATTTATCGAAAAGTTTCTGAAAATCTTAGTACGCATGTTAAAGAACGCGTAGGTTTAATTTCGCATTCAGAAGCTCTGAAGTTGATTCATCAACCGGAAAATGCAAAAGACATTGACAAAGCGCGCGCTCGCTTATCGTTTGAAGAGTTGTTTTTCCAACAAGTGAAAATGCTACGGCATCGTTCGTTGGTTAAAACCAATTTTGCGGGAAAGGTTTTACATAATCTTGATATAGTCAACACGTTTTATAAAGATCATCTTCCATTTGAATTGACCGACGCTCAAAAACGAGTGGTCAAAGAGATCTATCATGACCTCTGTACTGGTGAACAAATGAATCGTTTATTGCAAGGAGATGTAGGAAGTGGAAAAACCATTGTGGCATTTGTGTGTATGTTGATGGCCGCTGGAAACGGGAGTCAAGCTTCGATCATGGCTCCTACAGAAATCTTAGCGGAACAGCATTTAACAGGATTAAAGCCGTTTTGTGATGCGATGGGACTTCGAATCGCTTTGCTCACTGGTTCAACTAAAGAACGAGACCGAAAACCAATGTTGGCTGCGCTCAAAGCAGGTGAATTGGATTTTATTGTCGGTACCCATGCGCTCCTTGAGCCTAGGGTTCAGTTCAAAGAATTGGCACTTAGTATCATTGATGAACAGCATCGATTTGGAGTGGAACAACGAAGTAAAATGTGGAATAAAAATGCCAAAATATATCCACATGTGTTGGTGATGACGGCGACTCCTATTCCAAGAACATTGGCCATGACGCTGTATGGAGATTTGGATGTGTCTATGATCAATGAATTACCTAAAGGTCGAAAGCCTGTTCGAACAGTACATCGATTTGAAAATAAACGACTTGCTGTATTTGGATTTTTAATGCAGGAATTGGAACAAGGTAGACAGGTTTATATTGTTTATCCATTGATCGAAGAGTCAGAAAAAATGGATCTGAACAATTTAGAAGAAGGGTATCAGTCCATTAAACGTGCATTTCCGGAGTATAAAAACCAGATTAGTATTGTGCATGGAAAAATGAAACCTGCCGATAAGGAATTTGAAATGACGCGTTTTGTAAAAAAGGAAACGCGCATTATGGTTGCTACGACGGTTATTGAAGTGGGGATTAATGTTCCGAATGCCTCGGTAATGGTGATTGAAAATTCGGAGCGCTTTGGATTGTCGCAATTGCATCAGTTGCGAGGGCGAGTTGGTCGTGGGGCGGATCAGTCCTATTGTATTTTGATGAGTGGCTATAAGTTGAGCGCGGACGGTCGAACTCGATTGGAAACGATGGTTCGAACAACGGATGGTTTTGAAATTGCAGAGATCGATTTGAAGTTACGTGGGCCGGGAGATATGTTGGGAAGGAGGCAAAGCGGCGTTGCGGACCTAAAATTGGTAAATCTTACTACTGACGGACCTTTGATCAAAGAAACCCGAGCTGCTGCACAAGAATTGGTTGAAAAAGATCCAAATTTAGAGTCGAAGGAAAATAAACCTATCTTAGACTATTTCAACCTTTATTATGCAAAAGATAGAGATTTTGGGAAGATAAGTTAATTAATTTATTCCCTTTTCATCGTCAAAAATAGTAGTAAACTACGGCTGTATCTCGACTCGAATGGTATCCGTAGAACCAATTTTTAAGTACATCAAATCCTCCACAACTATATCACTTAGTTGTTCTCTACTATAAGAGTATGTCCCGCTAAATTGAATTCCTGTTGGAACGTCCACTTCAAGCCAAACGGTTTGCCCTGGCGCGTAAGAAACCTCTTCTATCGGCAAACTTCGAACTTCATTCTCATATTCGTACTCATACGAAAACTTGAATCTTCGGGTAACAAGATTTGGTGACATTGGACTTATCACCTGAAATACCAACTGTCCTTTAGGGACAAATCCAAAATTCATTTCGACCGGAATATCTTTAAAACTAGAATCAATAAATCGAGCCTTTTCATAAGCAAACCAACCTTCTGACAGGTATTCTTCCTCATCCACCTCTGATAAAAACACATGACAATCGTCTCCATTTCTAAACTCATCTATCGGGATGCTAAATCGGTACAATCCGTTTTCATCCGTAAACGTTTCAGAAAGTGTATCCGCTTTAATATACCCATCCCGATCATTGTAAATAGTCAGTTTTACGTTTTCGATTCCACTAATACGACCAAAATCCTTTACTTCACCTTCCACAATTAAACAATCTACCGTACACGATTCTGGCTCATACCAATCATCACAACTCTTGCAACTAGTAAGACAGATTACACAGAAGCTTTGTACTATAATAAAAACGTATTTCTTAATTGAAAATGGCATATATGGATTCAGTCAATAAATAAAAATACCAAGCATTTCATTCTGCTAAACTATACTATATTGTATTAAAAAGAAATCACAAAGACAGGCAAAGCGTTGAACCTTAGTCTGATCATAAGAAATTTCAGCTTATCAAAACTAGTGATTTTTAGCGGTTTTAATAATTTTCTTGGTCACAATTTCACCCGTGACAGACGTACATTTCAAAATAAACACCCCACTTAATTGAGGGTTTCGCTTAAAATATTGTGGTGACCAGCTTAATTGAGAATGAGACAGAGCAGTTCCATTAATCACTTTAGATTCCACTATTTTCCCTTGTAAATCAATCAATTCTAAGGATCGCACATTTTTCAATCTTCCTAAATCCAAGTACATCAGATCTTCTACAGGATTGGGATAAACTTGAACTTGAGTGGGCCTCAAATTACTTTTATTTACCCCATCTGTTGGACCAACGTAATCAAATTTATATTCGCTTAAACGTCGAATACTGTCTAAATTAATCAACTCATCTCCATGTTGATAATCGAAATAATGAAAATAAATGATGCACATTTCGTCCAACGAACTATTACCCGCACAAACATCAATCGGTGGAGATTGTGGATTATCTAAATTCGTACTGGTATTATTGTAAACTGCTTCTGCATAAATTTTCGATCCTTGCGATAACTTTTGCAGCTTCTCAAAGAAATAAAACCCTTGCCATTCAAAATTCCAGTTCGGCACGTTGATCAATGGATTTACAATAGAAGATGGTGTTGGACCGACCGAATGCGCTTCAATACTTTGCCCCAAGTAATGCATGTGTGGAAAGGTACTGAATAGTGTCACATCCTTTTGGGTGAAATTATAACCCCAAGCAGGATAAAAAGGATACTCTGTTTTCACCGTATCTACCGATCCAGAATCAATGCAAAAGAGCCAGTTTGAAACAAGCTGACCAATCTCCATTGCACGTACATTCGTATCCATATTTTGGCAATTCCCGCCTCCGTTTGGAATGGTATCATAAAAATAAAAATTCACTCTAGTACTGTCCTTTTGACCAATACTTCCTGGCGGAAAATGAATTTCCATTAAAATACTCACATCGGATTCAAGTACTACTCCGCATTGCAAAACGCCTTCCACATCTGGAAAAATATAGGGTGATCCACCTGGAGTATAAACCGACATGAACTGATCAATCATATCAAACGAATTTGGATTCGCATTGGTATCAATCGCCACTTCCGTAAACAAGGTATCCATACTAAATACGGTCACATGATGGACGAGCGAATAATTTCCCGGAACCACCTCTATCGCTTTGATCATCCGGTCACAGGTCAAATTCGTTGGAATAATAAAACGGGTAATTTGATCAACACTGTCTGCACTGCTTTCAAAAACAGGAATTTGAAGGGATAAATCTGGTTCGTCTTTGATCAATTGACCCGATTGATGTATTGGAGGCTCTGGAGCAAAATCCAAATTGCCCGGAAGTCCTCCTTGATCAATCCAATCCAACAACAACTGTTTTTCAGATGCTGTAATATTTCGAGTAGAATAGTATTGTTGATAATTAGTGTCCGCATAAAAAGGCGGCATAACTCCATTCTCTAAAGCTGTTTTGATTTCTTCCTTATGTGCAAAGGCCGACAAATAATCTGTTAATGGAAAGTGCGCTGCGCCTCCATCATAATGACATTGAACACATCGCTTAAAAAAAACCTCTCCGGCCTGTTCACTCCAAGTTACTTGTCCAAATACATTGGAAAAGCAGCAAAACATAATCAGTAATAAACTGGTAATCTTAAAATTAAGTTGGCGCAACATCTAACAAATATATGAAAAAAGCGGAGGTTATAAAACCGGGATATGGCACACTCCGATGCAAATTGATAATTCTTTACTTAATTTTGTGCGAAGTTGGATGCTTTTTGCTTACGTCTTTTTATAAGTAGGATTCGATTAGCATTAATTGCTATATTAGTCAAGAAATCTAAATGAAACCAGCCATGCGAACGTTTTACTCTATTTCAATACTCATTTCAATCAGTTGTATTGGTCTTTTTTCATGCGCATCTCCATCTCAAAAACCTTCCAAAGTAGAAGACACAAACTTTAGCCAAGTCAAAAAAGATACCTCAGAAGTCAACTCGGTTAAGGTTGATTCAATAAACCTTGAACCCGGATATAAACCTATTGAAATTGATTCAAACAAGGTAATTGAGATATCAAATGACACTACTATTCAGGACTTTTTAATTAACCCAATAGACTTTCAACAATTTAAAGAGGATAATGGGCCCTCCAATAGTGGTACCGCTAATAAAACAGGGCTCTACAAACCCAATCAAGCAGGAATGTATCTAAGGTTTATGCTATTTCAAGGAAATCGAGCCCGAATTAAAAAATTAAAGTTACCAGATAGCTTTGGGATGACCGAACTTCAATTTTTCGTATATCGATTTGGAACGGAAGTTGGTGATTTTTATGATTCCAATGAATTACTAGTAGGGATAAAATGTAGAATTAGAGATCCTGCCTTGGGTCAAGCTAATCTGGTTGGCAAGCACATCACTCTAATTGAAAAACAATTTGGAAAGGATTTCATCCAACACGATAACTGTATTATTTACCAATACCAAAATCGCGTGCTTTCCTTAAACATTCAAGGAGGGAATGTAAGTTGGTTCAAATATTTGTATCTGGCCGAGCCTGTTACCTCGAACAACATCCCTAAAAGACTTCTAAAATTTAGATACTAATACAAGTATAAAAAGGAATATCACAATATTCAATCGTTTCATCCGTCTACATCAAATACGAACATGACAAAATGACTACTTCGTAAGATTAGCACGATATTCGTTACAACAACTAACTATATGAAACCAGAAAAACCAAGCCACCAAATCAAATCCAAAGAATCAGGTTCCGGATCCGGCAAAAAAGATACAAGCAAAAAGAAAGTCAATTTTAAAAAGGCCTTTAAGGACTTCATCTGGCCCCGAAAAGGGATGCTTGCCGTGGGCCTTATCCTGATTGGAATTAGTACATTATCCAGTTTTGTCATTCCATTGGCTATGACTGATTTAATTGATAATGTACGTAAAACAAAGGATTATGACCGACTATATATGATCATCGCTGCTGTGATTGGCTCTTTGGCTGTACGTGGAGTTGCTTCCTTTTTATTGACTAAACTTTTAAGTATTCAGGCGCAGAAATTAATTGCAGACCTGCGGGTAAAAGTACAGGAAAAGGTTCTACAGTTGCCAATAAACTTCTTTGACAATCATAAATCGGGCGAATTGGTTTCCCGAGTAATGACAGATGTGGAAGGTGTTCGAAATTTGGTTGGAACCGGACTTGTTCAGCTCGTTGGAGGCACCTTGACTTCGGTTGTTGCGATAGTAATGTTGGTTCGAATCAGTCCAAGTATGACATTATATACACTGGTTCCAATTGTCATTTTTGCAATGATTGCAATGAAAGCTTTTGCGTATATCAGACCAATCTTTAGAGAGCGTGGTAAAATTAATGCGGAGGTTACAGGAAGGTTAACTGAAACATTGAATGGAGTACGGGTAATCAAAGGATTTAATGCCGAAAAACAAGAAATTGAAAGTTTCAGAAAGGGTGTTTACCGCTTATACGGGAACGTTAAAAAGACGTTAACATCAAATGCTTTGATTGTTTCATCTTCTATATTCTTATTGGGAGTTGCGTCTGCAATCATATTGTATTTTGGAGCGATTAAAATGATGGAAGGCACCTTGGAACCGGGACAATTGACCCAGTTTTTGTTTTTACTGGCACTAATGGTCGCACCAATTGTTCAAATCAGCAATATCGGAACTCAACTGACGGAAGCATTAGCCGGGTTGGATCGGACAGAAGAAATCATGGAAATGAAGATTGAGGATGATGGAATTGAACGTGACATCATACTTGATCAAGCCCACGGTGACATTCAATTTAACAATGTGTCCTTTGCTTATGAAGAAGATAAGGAAGTAATTCATAACATTAGCTTTGAAGCTCCCGCAGGATCCGTTACTGCATTAGTTGGTTCATCCGGTTCAGGTAAATCAACCATTGCTGGATTGGCTTCTACATTTATGAAACCGGATAGTGGAACCATCACGATTGACGGAAAAAATTTATCCAAGATTACACTTAATAGCTATCGTCAATACTTAGGGGTTGTTTTACAGGACGACTTTTTGTTCGAAGGAACCATCCGAGAAAATATTCTTTTTCCAAGACCTGATGCTACAGAAGAACAACTTGAACAAGCTGTAAAAGCAGGTTACGTCAATGAATTTACGGATCGATTTGAAGAAGGACTTGAAACGGTTATTGGTGAACGAGGGGTGAAACTTTCCGGTGGTCAACGACAACGAATTGCGATCGCGCGTGCTATTCTCGCAGATCCAAAAATCCTTATTTTAGATGAAGCTACTTCCAATTTAGATACTGAAAGTGAAACATTGATTCAAAAGAGTTTGGCTGAATTAATGAAAGGGAGAACTACATTTGTAATTGCGCACAGATTGAGTACTATTCGCAAAGCGGATCAAATTTTGGTAATTGAACAAGGTAAAATCGAGGAACAAGGTACTCATGATGAATTGATTGCGAGTGAAGGACGTTATTTTGACTTGTATACGTATCAAGCAAGGATTTAATATTGAAAATAAAAGAACGGTCATTTTTGACCTTACGGGAGAAATTTATTGTGATTTGAAATGTTAATACAATAGATTTCTCCTTCGTCTAAATGACTTTTATAGTCATCTTTTGACACCTCTTTTTCTTTTGCACTTCTTGATTTACATTATATAAATAAAATTCCACAAGTTGTAAATCATGCTAAATCCGTAGTTTATGCATTGGAATGAAAAAATAGAATTACTTAAACAGCGTTTCGACACAACACAATTTTCTGTTCCAGTTCGGGATCGAAAACAGATTCTCCGTAAGATTGAGTCTAAGTTCATTGATCGGCCGGAAAACTATCATTCATCTAATCCATTTAATGATCGATTCTGTAATTGGTGGATGCACTTCACCTCTGGATTGAATTTTACACTAGATCAAAACGAATCCATACCTGCTTTCTTGACGAATCACCTCGACGCTGGTGAATGGTTTTGGATCGCAGCTGAATTTCCAGATGGTATTTTGATTTATAAATCGAAACTGCAACCACTTATTGAATTAATAACAATAGGTCAAACATGGACGCACACGTTCCACATCATTCATTTAAAATTCGACTTTTTAGTCAGTTTACAAATGGAAGGTGAATGCATCAAGATCAAATCAACTAAGGATCTCAATACGCGTCAATTCCTGAAATTAAAGAACGTTTAAAACGCGTATGAACAATACAAAATCAATGCTTTTAGAATTATATTAACCTGTGATTCCCCTTCGTTTTTAAATTATACCGTATCTTTAAAGTTAATGATCAGGTAGAATCGGCAGATTGCATGAAAAAGGTACGGATATTAGTAGTTGAAGATGAGATTTTGGTAGCAGATGACATTTGTTATATGCTTGAAACGCTGGGCTATGAACCTTTAGAACCCGTAATGAGTTATACTCAAGCAATCCAAAGCATCGAGGAAGACCAACCCGACATGGCCATTTTAGATGTAAATTTAATCGGTCAAAAAGATGGAATCGATTTGGCAGAAACCATCAATAAACATTACAAAATTCCCTTTATTTTTTTAACTGCAAATGCGGACAATCTTACCGTAGAACGAGCCAAGAAAGTAAACCCTCCTGCATACCTTGTAAAACCATTTAAAAAGGATAATCTGTTCACTTCCATTGAAATGGCACTGAGCAATTTTTCCAATCAGAATCAAGATACTGATTCCGCGTCAAATGGTAGCACAGAGGATGAATTATTAATAAAAGATGCGATTTTCGTCAAAAACAAATATACCTTTCAAAAGGTACGGCTGGAAGAAATAGAATTTATAAAATCCGATCACGTTTACATTGAATTGTATACTACAAATGGCGAAAAACATGTAATCCGGGGCTCTTTGACAAGTTTTGAACAAAAATTACCCGCTCATTTTTTTCGGGTACATCGAAGTTACCTGATTAATCTTCACTTTTTAGAAACGATCAATCCATTGAATGTAATTGTTGGAAAATCGGAAATTCCACTGGCTAAAAATTACAAGAGTGAGTTGATGGAAAAGGTGCGGACTGAATAATGATGGTAACAACCTTAGCTTGTTGGTTAACCTTGCTTGTTGGGGATAATATTTCTTGTTGGTGATAACACCAACAAGGGTTAAAGAAAAGAAAAAACATCTCGAACTAGTTAAAATCAACACTAGATTGTTGATAACGCAACTGACTGATTAAAATCAATCGTATGTTGTTCGTCATAACCTAGCTTGTTGGTTAACCTTGCTTGTTGGTGATAACATTGCTTGTTGGTGATAACACCAACAAGGGTTAGGATTTATAAGCCAGTGAATCGTTTATAAAAAAATAGAATATACACTACACACAGTTTCATAACATTCCTATTGCCATCCAGAACATAAGTTTTCTTCATAACTTTTGATTGTCCTATTTCGAATCAGATAACTCATTTTATTTGATCTCAAAAAACGACGTCTATGAACTTTAAAGCTACTTCTTTAACTCTTTTTTTATCGACTCTATTCATCTTGCTTTTAGGCAGTCAAACACTGTATGGTCAGGTTCCTCCTAATCAAACGGTAAGTACCGCAATTAAAATCACTAGTTATCCATATACGGATTCTGGTGTCAACACTTCATTAAGTGGAAGTACTGGCACGGGGACTTTGGGTGGCTGTATTGCCGTTTGTTGCTCCTCAGCCGTATACATGTGTATTGCTCCTGCCAACGGAACGTTGCGAGGAGACATAAGTCCATTTACTCCTTTGGCAGGTTCTATGTTGGCTTATGCTCCCAACACTGCGAACCCAACTACCAATGCGGATCTTACTTATTCTCCAAGTTCGGGTAACTTCTGTGGTTTTCGAGATAGCTTACAAATTAGCAACGTTTCTATTGGAGATACGTTTTATGTATTTGTGTTTGGGTACAATACTCAAACTTCCAATGGGAATACAGGGATTGATATCACCTTTGACTTTTTCCCGGATTGTCCTGCAGGATCTGTATGTGCCTATGAGTCTCCTGTTGTTTGTGAAGAAGAATTCATCAGCGCCACAGGAGCCACATACACCACATCTGGATCATTCGTAGACACGTTAATTGGGGCATCGGCAGCTGGTTTTGACAGCCTTATTTATAGCAACCTGACCATCAACCATCAATCTTATACCCAGGATTTTTTAGGAAATGATAGTCTATGTTCAACGGACACTTTATCAAAAGACGCTTATACCAACTATGTTGCTTATTCCAATTTTGTTAAAACGGATGCAGAATGGATTGAAGCGAATTCCACGATTGCTTCTATCACAGGCACCAATCGATCTGTTTTTACTTGGATGAAACAAAGTTCTACTGTGGCAGGTTCTTCTCAGATGTTAATTGCAATCAATTCGTCTACTGGAGGAAATGTCTGTAACTTACAAATTGCGACCAATGAAACACTTCAAATCTATGATGGTGGTACATCCCGAAGTACTGGAATTACAGTTACCGATGGACAATGGCACTATGTAGGCTATACCTATGATGAATCCAATGATTCCACTAAAGTATATGTTGACGGTGTGTTAGGCACCTCGTATGTAAATGCACAATCTGTTGCTGCAACGAATCAACTTTCCATTGGACAGGAATTTGATAGCGGAAATTCAAAAGGTAACTTTTTCGATGGACAAATGACCGAGGTCTCCATTTGGAATGAAGTGTTAAGTCCAGCTGAAATTGCTTTAAGCATGAGTTCTGCTATTCAAAGTAGTCATCCTAAATATGCGAATCTTCAAACCTATTATCCTATGATTGGTTCTTGTGGGTCTGACAACTTAACTATTACAGATTACAGTGGAAATGGGAACGATGGAGTGGCTTCTTCTGCCAGTATGCAACAAACCGATAATCTGGAATTAATTACGGCATTCAACGGAGCAGGTCATTTTCAAAAATCCTGGGAACAATCCTCTACTGTGATCTCCACGTTGGACTCTCTTTTGATTACTTCCTCTGTAGTCGACACTTATTATTTAAAACTTCATAGAGATTATTTCAAAATTACTGACGAATGGGAAGTGATTGAAAAGACAGGCTGTACGCCTGCTTGTACACCTACGTTTGGTGCCATTTCTCCTACAGAATGTTTAAGTTATACTTCTCCAAGTGGCAATTCTACTTGGAACACCACAGGAATGTACCTTGATACGTTAGTAAATGGAAATGCAGGTGGATGTGATAGTATTATTACCGTAGATTTAACTATTGTCGGACCTCTTGGAAGCTCGATTAATCAAACTTTGTGCGATGGGGATAGTATCTCGGTAAATGGGACAACTTATGATGCCGCTAATCCAACTGGTTCAGAAGTGTTTTCTGGTGTGGGACCAAATAGCTGTGATAGTACCGTTACGATAAGTCTTTCATTCCTTGCTCCTTTAACAAGTTCTATCAATCAAACATTATGTGACGGGGATAGCATCTCCGTTAATGGGACAACTTATAATGCCGCTAATCCGACTGGCACAGAAGTATTCTCTGGCGTGGGATCAAGCAGTTGCGATAGCACGGTGACTATTAGTCTTTCATTTTTGGCTCCTTTGGCTAGTTCCATCAATCAAACATTATGTGACGGGGATAGCATCTCCGTTAATGGGACAACTTATAATGCCGCTAATCCGACTGGCACAGAAGTATTTTCCGGCGTAGGACCAAGTAGTTGTGATAGCACGGTGACTATTAGTCTTTCATTTTTGGCTCCTTTGGCTAGTTCCATCAATCAAACATTATGTGACGGGGGATAGCATCTCCGTTAATGGGACAACATACAACTCGGCGAATCCAACCGGTACAGAAGTGTTTTCTGGTGTGGGACCAAATGGCTGTGATAGCACGGTGACCATTAGTCTTTCATTCCTCGCCCCTCTAGCTAGTTCTATCAACCAAACTTTGTGCGATGGAGAAAGCATCTCTGTAAATGGAACAACATACAACTCGGCGAATCCAACTGGATCGGAAGTGTTTTCTGGTGTGGGACCAAATAGCTGTGATAGCACGGTGACTATTAGTCTTTCATTTTTAGCTCCTTTGGCTAGTTCCATCAATCAAACCTTATGCAACGGAGAAAGCATCTCCGTTAATGGGACAACATACGATGCCTCTAATCCAACTGGATCAGAAGTATTCTCTGGCGTGGGACCGAGCAGTTGCGATAGTACGGTGAACATTAGTCTTTCATTTTTGGCTCCTTTGGCTAGTTCAATTAATCAAACCTTATGTAACGGGGATAGCATCTCCGTAAATGGAACCACATACAATGCCGCTAATCCAAGTGGCTCAGAAGTATTCTCTGGTATTGGACCAAATAGTTGTGATAGTACTGTAACAATTAGTCTTTCATTCCTCGCCCCTCTGGCTAGTTCTATCAACCAAACTTTGTGTGATGGGGAAAGTATCTCCGTAAACGGGACAACTTACGATGCGGCTAATCCGACCGGTTCAGAAGTATTCTCTGGTATTGGACCAAATAGTTGTGATAGCACAGTGACCATTAGTCTTTCATTCCTCGCCCCTCTAGCTAGTTCTATCAACCAAACTTTATGTGAGGGAGAAAGTATCTCCGTTAACGGGACAACCTATGATGCGGCCAATCCGACCGGTTCAGAAGTATTTTCTGGTGTAGGATCAAGTAGTTGTGATAGTACGGTGACCATTAGTCTTTCATTCCTTGCTCCTCTGGCTAGTTCAATTAATCAAACCTTATGTGATGGAGAAAGTATCTCCGTTAACGGCACAACCTATGATGCAGCTAATCCAAATGGTACAGAAGTGTTTTCTGGTGTGGGACCAAGTAGTTGTGATAGTACGGTGACCATTAGTCTTTCGTTCCTTGCTCCACTAACAAGTGCAATCAACCAAACACTATGTGGCGGTGAAAGCTTGATTGTGAATGGAACTGTTTACAACGCTGCCAATCCGACCGGTACAGAAATATTCACTGGTATTGGACCAAATAGCTGTGATAGTACCGTTACGATTAATTTATCTTTCCATTCTCTGCTTAGTAGTTCCATTAATCAAACCTTATGTGCAGGAGAAAGTTTAACAGTAAATGGTACTGTTTACGATGCAAGTAATCCAAATGGAGTTGAAGTTTACACTAACATAGGTGCAAACAATTGTGACAGTACGGTTACCATTAGTTTAAACTTTGATACCATAGACGTATCTGTGAATGAAAATGGAGCAATGTTAAGTGCTGTTTCCTCCACAGGTTCTTATTCCTGGTTGGATTGCAACAATGGATTTGCAGCGATCACAGGAGAAGAAAATGCTGATTTTACTGCTTCGGAAAATGGAAGTTACGCGGTAATGATTTCTGAAAACAATTGTATAGATACTTCCACTTGCTACGATGTGATTGGGTTAGGATTGAATCAAAACATGTTAAATGCAAACTACATTGTTTACCCTAATCCATCACGAGGTCAATTTGTAGTCTCTTCTGAAAATGGAAATAAATTGGGCCAAGTAACGATTTACGATCTATTAGGTAAAGCTATTTTCCAGCAAGAATTCTTCACTTCGGAAGCGCAAATTATCTTGGATGAAGGTCAAGCAAATGGAGTATATCTTTTAGCCATTCAACAAAACGGACAGATCATCAAAAAGAAGTTCACATTGAATCGTTAGAAAGAGATTCATATTTAAATAATTCTAAGGTAAGTAAAAACCTGCTTTGATTCAATCACGCTTTAGTGGACGAGTCAAGGCAGGTTTTTTTATGATTTTTGGTTTCTGACTGCTACTTTAACCGGATAAAATGTTTTTATAGTGATAAAGCTCATTTTTCCTCAATAGATCACAATCTTAAAGTTTTACCGAACGCCAGTGAATAACAAATTCTTCTATTCCAATCAACTTCTCCCCGCCCACAAACCTTCAAAATCAACAAAAAAATACATAATCCATTTTTTACCTCCCAACACAATACCAACAAGATTTTGAAGGATACCCCAACTCCAACTCCTTTAACTCCCAGCAAGCCGAAGGCAAGCGATAACTACTTAACTCCCTTCTATATTCTATATTCTGATTCCTGTATTCTGTATTCTTACCGGAAACACAACTGCACGCCCAGCCCACATACCTTCAAAATCCACAACAAAATACATCATCCATTTTTTACCTCCCAACACAATACCAACAAGATTTTGAAGGATACCCCAACTCTAACTCCTTTAACTCCCAGCAAGCCGAAGGCAAGCGATAACTACTTAACTCCCTTCTGTATTCTATATTCTATATTCTATATTCTGATTCCTGTATTCTGTATTCTTACCGTAAACACAACTGCTCGCCCAGCCCGCATACCTTCAAAATCCTCAACAAAACACATCATCCATTTTTTACCTCCCAACACAATACCAACAAGATTTTGAAGGATACCCCAACTCTAACTCCTTTAACTCCCAGCAAGCCGAAGGCAAGCGATAACTACTTAACTCCCTTCTGTATTCTAAATTCTGTATTCTAAAATCTACCCCTGAAGCATTCTCGTTGCCGTATCCTGAAACTTCACGTTGAATTTAGCTCCATTTTCATAATTATACTCCAGCGTTCCAAACAACTGTTTACACAATCTTCCAACTAACCTCAATCCCAAACTCTTAGCTTTCTCAATTTTAAAATCTACTGGCAAACCGGGACCTCCATCCGCGACTTCCAAACTGTAATGTTGATCCAACCTCTTCAATGTGATATGAAGTTCTGGATGTTCACTGGACATCCCATATTTAAAGGAATTGGAGATCAACTCGTTTAATATCAAACTAAGAGGAACTGCCGTATCGATGTCCAACTTCACTAAATCTGTTTCAATTTTGTAAATTGGTTGTACTTGATCTACATACACCATCGCAATTTGATTCAGTAATTTATTTAAATACACCTCAAAATCCACGTAGGCAAGGTCCTCACTTTGATACAAACTTTCATGAATTAAAGCCATTGCTTGCACCCTGCTTTGCCCGTCTTCCATTACAGAAAGGGCGGATGGATCCTCTATGTTTCTGGTTTGCAAACTCAGCAAACTGGAGACGATTTGAAGATTGTTTTTTACACGATGATGGATTTCTTTGAGTAATAATTCCTTCTCTTCATCTTTTGCCTGAATCATCTTACGTTGTCGGGAAGAGACACGTAATCTATTGATAATAAACAACGTAAACAAAACAGAAAGCACGATTAATCCAATCAAACCATATAATTGCACCTTTTGTTTTTGATTCTCGACTTGTAAAACATCTTGTTGACCAGCAAAATGAAGGCTGTCAATCAAGGCCTTTTTTTCATATCGATCATTCGCTTCCTGATCTGCGATGTCACGGTATTCTTTCTCATTGATTATACTATCTTGTATGGCCCTATGAAGTTCAAAATATTCCAATGCCGCTCGATAGTTTTTCAACTTTTTGTTAATTCGACCTAACACTTCATATTCCGAACTTAATTCCTCCATATATTCTCTTTCTTTTGCAATCTTCACTGCCTTTTCAAAGTGGATTAATGCTTTATTCAGTTGATTCGTCAATTCATAAATTCGACCTATTCCATGTTCACTATAATATACGCCTAAATGATCTTCTATCCGTTTTGAAATGAGCAATGCCTCTTCAAAAATTATCATTGATGTATCAAACCTTTCTCTGTCCATATACAGCAAGGCTAAATTGCTCAATTCATTGGTGAGCAACAAGGAATCTTTTATCTCCTTTGCTACAGAAATTGCTTTTAGCCTGTATGTTAAGGCCATTTCCGGTTTATGTTGATATTCATAAATCGTGCTAATATTCCCATAACATGCCCCTACTCCATATCGATCATCAATCTTTCTTTCAAGTTCAAGTTCAAGTTGATAATACTCCATAGCTTTATCAAGATTCCTCATTTGTACGAATACATTCCCAATCATTCCAAGGCAAGCAGATTCTCCTTGGCTATAATTTATTTGTGCCGTGCGTTTTCTAGCCTCTAAGGCACTTTTCAAGGCACCTGGGAAATCTCCTTTTAGGTAAGCAATTTGTCCCATCATATAATGCGCTGAGCCTTCCTCTTTTATATTCTTCTGATCAGTTGCTAAGGTCAATAGTAAATCTGTGAAATAACTTGCGCTATCCAAATCACTATATAAATAAACTTCAGCCGCTAACTTCCCATACACATCCATTCGAATGCTATCGTGTAGTTGCTCGTTCGAAAGGAGATTTCGTAAACTATCTTTGTAGACCTTCCCAAACACCATGGATTGAAATCCGGTGATTAGAAACAGGAGGAGTATTAAAATAGGGCGTATCATCAAGAAACAGTAAAATTCGGTGGAATGAATTACGAAAGTAAATACAATTTTCTTTACCAAAATTGATCAAAGTCATATTTTATTGACTGATTTATTAAAATAATTGGCAAAATCGAGCGATCTGGTGCGGAAATTCAAGCTGAATCATAGCAGATTGTAAATAGTAACGTAGCTTTGCATTTACAGATCACATTCAGTACATTTTAGATTATGTCTTTTAAATCACTCCACCTTCCTTATCCGTTGCTTAATGCTTTGGAACGAATGGATTACAAAAAACCTTATCCTATTCAAGAACAGGCCATTCCCGAAATCTTACGACATAAAGACGTACTTGGGATTGCCAAAACAGGTTCTGGAAAGACGGCCAGTTATGTACTGCCTATTTTAATGCAGCTTCAACGAAAACATGTGTTTAATAATCGACATGTTGACGCTTTGGTTCTTGTTCCTACACGGGAATTAGCACAACAAGTAGCGGAGGTATTTAAATCATTTAGCCAGGACTTGCCTCAGCGAATCAAAACATTAGCTGTGTTTGGTGGTGTCTCAATCAATCCGCAAATGATCGCAATGCAGCATGTCAACATTCTGGTAGCTACACCAGGACGATTGATTGAACTCGTCGAATCCAAAGCTGTTCGTTTAACCGAAATTGATACGCTTGTTTTGGACGAGGCGGACAAGATATTGAATATGGGATTCCAAAAGGAGATGGATCAAATTATGAAACTCCTTCCTAGAAGAAGACAAAACTTATTGTTTTCGGCTACATTAAGTGAAGAAGTAAGTAAGATTCAATCCCTACTTTTGCACAATCCGGTTGTAATTAAAATCGGAAAGCAAAAAACCAAGGAGGAAAATGCAGAAGAACTTGATTTAATTAATCAATTGGCCTATCAGGTTGAAGAGGAACGAAAAGGACCTTTACTGAGATACTTGATTAAAAGTGGCGAACTTAAACAGGTACTGGTGTTTACATCATCTGTATACAAAGCAGATAATGTTGCAGATAAATTACGTAAGAATGGCATTGATGCTGCGGCCATGCATAGCCGGAAAAGCCAAGGTGCGCGGCAAGATGCATTAAGTAAATTCAAAGCTGGATCGCTCCGTGTATTAGTAGGTACAGATTTACTTTCCCGTGGACTGGATATTGAGTTTCTACCATGCGTGATTAACTATGAGCTTCCACGTTCTCCTAAAGATTACATTCATAGAATTGGTCGAACAGGTCGAGCAGAAAATCCCGGAGAGGCTATCTCTTTGGTTTCTGAGGAGGAAGAACATCACTTTAGCGTGATTCAAAAGAAGATGAAAAAGCAAGTCGAGATAAAGGATAGTAAGGACTTAAATTTGCACGGGTTCTAATTTAACATACGTCTAAATTATTTATGGAAACAAATCGAATCTCTACCAAAACGTATTTGAATCCATTCACTAATCGGAATCTTTATCTGATTGAAATTGATGGGAAATCGCTGGAAGATATTATTCTTGAATCTCAAGAAACTATCTTAAAAGGTTTGGTTCCCACATTACTTAATTGGCTGGATGATCCTGAGGAACGAAAAGTAGTGTGGAAGCGAGTACTTCCTCCAAATGGTTCTACCACGCGTTTACCAATATTAATGTGCTCGGAGGACGTTGATTTTTGGTGTACGTTGATCATGGTTGAGGTTGAATGCAATGATCAATACGTAATTTGGAAGCGGTTTGGACTTGAAAATTCAGCTGCGGAAGCCCCCGATGAAATTGGGAAATCTGTGAAATGGTTTGATGACATTTCCTCTATGTGCTTTGAACGAGATGAATTTGAAAAAGTAGTAAATCGATTTCGAGATAACTTATCGGACGATGCTCTTTACCCTCCAGATAAAAATGAAAAGGTAGAGGAATACAAACTATTTAATACTTAGGCACACTCTTTCTATTCTCCAAAATCAGATAGATCGTTTGTAATTCCATTCTGTTAGATTTGGATGGCCCTAAAATAGAATAAAAAGATACGTAATACCTGTTTTTCTAAAGTCGCTATGTTGAATTTAATCCCTTTATTCACTTTCGTTGGTCACACTTCTTGTGCCCTCGAAAATTAGAATGATTATAATCTTAATTAAATACAATATTTCATTAAAATAGATCTTCTATACGTTCTTTATCCTTGAGTTTCACTATTTTCGCACTCAATGAAATTAACGCTTTGGTTCAACTTCTTTTCGTTCGTTCTAATTCTTAATTCCGCCCCAATTTTTGCTCAGGAAACCGCTCCCGAGTTACGTGGGCAAATAATAGAATCTGACACAAAAATTCCAATTCTCGGAGCAAGGATATTCCTGACGCTTTCAGACTCCAAGGATTCTACCCTCACAGATGAATATGGCCAATTTAGCTTTGCGAATGTATCCCCAGAAGCCATAAATTTAACTGTACATAAAAATCGTTTTGAATCTATTCATATTCGAACCGAGCTTATCTCTGGAAAGCAAAAGGTGCTACAGATCGAAATGACTCCGACTTCGCAGGATCTTGAATTATTAGTAGTTTCTGTGAGCGATGATCCTTCTATCGCAAATAACGAAATGTCCCTTGTAGGTGCCCGTAAATTTTCTGTTAGCGAAACGAAACGCTACGCTGGTACATTGGATGATCCAGCCAGAGCGGTTGCCAATTTTCCGGGAGTCGTCTCCGATGCGCAAGGAACCAATTCTATTATCGTTCGGGGAAATAGTCCAAAAGGAATTCTATGGCGAATCGACGGAGTTGAAATCCCTAATCCAAATCACTTTGCCGATGAAGGGTCTACCGGAGGACCTGTTAGCGCTCTTAGCAATACGATCTTATCCAATGCTGATTTTATGACTGGAGCTTTTGCCCCTGAATATGGGAACGCACTATCAGGAATCTTTGACCTTCGAATGCGGCAAGGCAACAATGAAAAGAAAGAGCATAGTGCCAGCATAGGTTTGTTGGGAACTGCCTTTGGCACAGAAGGTCCAATCAATAAAAAGAAAGGATCTTCGTATATCATGAATTACCGATATTCTACCCTTGGTTTGGTAGAAAATTTAGGCTTTACGGAAATCGGCGGGAATCCAAAATACCAGGACCTCGCTTTTAAGTTGCAGTTTCCGGGCAAAAATCAACAACATATTTCTGTATTTGGTCTTGGGGGAATTAATCAGATCGTCGAGTCGCAAAAAGATTCCAGCGATCAATTGTTTCGCGAACGGGATTTCGGTTCTCAGTTTGGTGTCTTAGGTATTCAAGATTATCGAAAACTTGGCACCTACACTTCCCTTACTTCTACCCTATTATTTACCCACAATGGAAGTAATTTAGTTACGGCCGAACAAGACACAAGCGACTCCTTTGTACCTTTTGAAACGTATGACAAATACAAAAACATTTTAAAAGGCAATTTTGTTTTAAACCATCGATTCAATGCTCAAAACCGTTTAGAAGCGGGCTTAATCTACTCTCAAATTGGATATCAACTGCATTCTACGGACCAAGAAGAGCGAAGCTACCTGAACGATGCCGGTGCAACCGGATATGCCCAAGGTTATGTAAGTTGGAAGCATCAATTTTCGCCCCGAATAATAGGTGTCGCTGGAGCACATTACATGCATTTACTCCTCAATAACAGCAATTCCATCGAACCAAGATTCAGTCTTCAATGGAAGGTCAGTTCAAAACAAAAACTCTCTTTTGGAGTGGGACAACACAGCCGAATGGAATCGTTCTCCACCTATTTTTCCCGAACCTTCGATTCTTTAGGAATTGCATCGCAGCCAAATGTAAATTTAGGTTTTACCAAAGCGCGTCATTTAATATTGGAATATGACTTAAAACTATCTAAAACCAGCGTATTGGAAGTTGATTTGTTCTACCAGCACATTTACAACGTTCCTGTTGAAAATGATTCAAACAGCACATACTCTTTGTCCAATGCATGGTGGGAAATACGGAAAAATCGAATGCTCGTAAATCAAGGAACGGGATTGAACTACGGAATGGAAATCTCCTACCGACAATTCCTTACAAAAGGTTTTTATTTCATTAGTTCTGCTTCGCTTTATCAATCAAAATATCAATCGCTGGAAGGCGTATGGAGAAATACGGAATTTAACGCCGGACACAGACTAAGCATTGCTCTTGGAAAACAATATAAAGTAGGTAAATCCGCAAAGCACAAAACACTTGGTCTACATACAAGTTTGAGTCACCGTGGAGGTGGTTGGTTTACTCCCATTGATTTGGAGGCCTCGTTGCTTCAAAACAAAGAAATACAAGATGAAACCAGTGCATACTCGGTACGGGGTGCGAATGTGAGTTCATGGAACATTTCTATCCGCTATAAAGTGAATCGTCCTAAAACAACGCACACAGTGAAATTCGAAATTTTAAACGCCCTAAACAATGACGCGGGCATCAAACAATACTATAATAAAGCGTTGCAAACAACTGAGTTTGGAAAGCAAATACCCTTTCTTCCTAATTTGGTTTATCGGGTATTCTTGTAATAAGGGACGAACTTGAATCAATCCAACGTTAAAAAACAACGAATTAATAATAAATGAAAAGACTCAAAAAAATTGTAATCTGGTTGGTTTCGATTGCCTTCCTTCTATACGTTGGTGTAATTGCATTGTACTACTTTAATCAGGAAAGAATACTATTTCGTCCCATGAAATTAAAGCCCGATTTCGCCTTTAATTTCAATGACAATGTAGAAGAACTCACTTTTCAGGTTAGTCCTGAAGTCGCACTGAGTGGAGCCTTATTTAAGACCAAAGAATCTACGAAAAAAGGGCTCATCTTTTATCTTCATGGAAACACGGGCAATCTGAATACTTGGCGAAATTCATCCTCCTTCTTTAATAAAATGGGATACGATTGTTTCATCCTAGACTACCGGGGTTTTGGAAAAAGTCAAGGTTCAATTTCAGATGAAGCCAGCATGTATTCAGATGTAGAATACGTTTATAATAAAGTACGTAATCAATACAACTACGACGAGTCCGACATTACGGTTTATGGGTATTCAATAGGAACCGGACCTGCGGCTTATCTTTCACAAAAGTTTCATCCAAAGAAATTGTATTTACAAGCGCCTTATAACAACTTGGAAGACTTACGACAGATTCATTTTGCCTGGATTCCAGCCTTTTGTTTGAAGTATCAATTTCCAGTGGATCAATTTATTGCTAATAATAAACTGCCTATTCAAATCATCCATGGAGATCAGGACAAAAACATCCCGATTGATTGTTCTTATAAATTGAAAAAGTTGTTCGATGAAAACGATTCATTGTTTGTATTGAAAGGCAATGGACATCAGTTTAGTTACAACAATCCAGAATATGCGGAGTTTTTGATTTCGAATTTTGCGGAATCAACTACCTTGAAGGAATAATTGTAATGAACTTCATTCATTATTATATCACATGATATGGTGTTAAATACAACTTGTTGATGATTATTACAACTTGTTGGTGATTATTACAACTTGTTAGTGACTTACGACTTGTTGGTGATAACACCAACAAGGATTAGGATTAACTCTATAATTCAGTTCCTTTATTCCTACCTTCCATTCATAAAGAAAATTGTCCGTTCATGAAGTAAAATGGGATTGAACCCTTCGTTGTATTTAATTTTGAAATAAAATTAAACAAACACAACATCTCCCATGAAGAAAACACTACTCTTATTAACTGTATTATTAACTTCTACCGCCTATCTGTTTGCTCAATCATGGCAACAAGTTGGTACGGTTGGATTTTCCGATGAAGCCGCTTTTGATCATGATATGGCGTTTGATGACAACGACACGTTATACGTTGTATACAGTTCCAATCAAGATATGCCCCGAGTTAAGAAATTTAACGGGACCAGCTGGGATTCTGTAGGAACTGGAGTTACCTATAGCGGTTCTGGTTATTCTAGAATTGCATTTTATAATAATCAGCCTTATGTCGCGATTCGAGACAATGGAAGTCCGGGTGCAACTTACAAAGCTTCTGTATATCGATATACTGGTTCAAGCTGGACCGCTGTCGGAAGCCCTTATTTCACTACCGGTCGCGCAGATGACATCGATTTTGCGATTGACCAAAATTCAGGAACACCTTACATCGCGTTTAAAGATTTCACCGACAGCAGCAAAGTATCTGTTATGAAATATTCAGGAGGAAGTTGGCAATACGTGGGGTCAAGAGCTTTTTCAATTGGTGCTTCCCGCTATCCAAGTTTGGTTGTTAAAAATGACACTCCTTATGTAGCTTATTTAGAAAACCAAGGAGTATTTGGTTATAGAACTTCTTGTATGAAATTCAACGGGACAAGTTGGGAATATGTAGGTGGACAAGCCTTTTCTGTGAGCAGTACCAGTCGTCAAAGTTTAGTAATGAACAATGACACCCTTTATCTGGCATTCAGAGGTGGAAACTTAGCCAAAGCCAATGTCTTAAAATTTGATGGGACCAACTGGGTTAGTGTAGGACCTTCCGAAGAAATTTCCTCTACTTATGGGGGGTATACTAGTTTGACCGTGGATAACGACATGCTATATGTTGCATACCAAGATGGGAATGATGGTTCAACCGTGAAACGATATAACGGCTCTCAATGGGAAACCGTAGGAGACAGTTCGTTTTCTGCTGGGGAAGCTATTTATCAAAATATTGCGGTCTTAAATGGAGTTCCTTATGTAGCTTATCAAGATCGAGAAAATGATGATAAAACCAGCGTAATGAAATTTGAATGTTCCTTAAGTAACGGAGTTACTCAATTTGGAAATACATTGACCGCTGCACAAGGAGGAGCTCAAGCAACTTACCAATGGTTGGATTGTAACAATGCCAACACACCCGTTTCCGGAGCTACTAGTCGTTCTTATACACCTACTACTGATGGTGATTATTCCGTTTTGATCAACTATGGAATTTGTACGGACACATCTGAATGTAAAAATTCCACTTGCAACGTCGATACTTCTGTAACGCAAAATGGACTGACTTTAACTGCTAATGCCGATACCACAGCAAGTTTCCAATGGGTGGATTGTGATAACAGCAACGCACCAATTAGTGGAGAAACCAATTCGTCATTTACGGCTACTGTCAATGGGAATTATGCCGTAGAGGTAACGGAAGATGCTTGTGTTTCTACATCCAGTTGTCATGCGATTTTAGGTGTTGGGATTAAAGATGGTTTGTCGAGCACCAATGTGCACATTTATCCAAATCCAGCTACTAATTTATTGAATGTAGAGATACAGGGGTATTCCAGCAATAATCTTTTAATCGAATTGATGGATTTCACGGGAAAAACTATTTCCGTTATGAATTCAACAAATGGTTCTTTTGATCTATCTGAACTAACCAATGGGATTTACATTGTAAAACTGACTGATGCGAATCAAACCGTGATTAGAAAGTTCATAAAACAATAACAAACGATTTCATTTCTAAACAGACAGCCTAATCTGTCGTCTCGTTTAGTCATTAAAATTTGCAACCTCAGGAAGCCTGCTCGGTCTACTATTTTTAGACTCAGTGGGCTTCTTTGATTTCATCCAATTGAACCGACAAACCTCAAATCATTTTGGGTTTTTTATCGTTAAAACTTCAGTTAAAATTCATAGGGCACAACAAATCATTCCTTGTTATTCTTAATTCATTCCTATTTTTTTGATAAATTGCCCTATGCGTTTTTGGTTTCAACTTGTATTTATTGGTGCGCTGATTGGGTTCACCACATTCCTCTTCTCTTGTAAAAAGAAAGACCCGGACCCAAACTTATATCATTTTAGTGCGGAAATTGACGAAATCACGTATTACTACGAGCATGACCAGGATGACAATGTTGCCGTAGCGATTGGTAGCGAATATAACCTTGTAGATGATGGATATCAACATTTTGAAGGTGGTGGAGTACTGGAAGTAAATGGTTTACGTGGTGGTCATTTTATTGTTTATAAAACATATGGTGATAGCATAACAGATGTGATCACAAGAGGCGATGGAATCTTATCGCCTGGAACACGCACATATAAAACCACCGATGAAGACTCAGATGGCGCAGAAGTTATTTACGTAGATCGCAATTATGTCCATTGGATATCTTCGTATGGAAATGGAAATGAACAAAGTACCTTTGAAATCATTACTAACGAATATGAACAGGATGGGAATGTTTACTACAAAACTAGAGCAGAATTTAGCTGTTTTGTTTATACAAAAGACGGAAGTGATTCCCTTCGAATAGATAATGGAGCGTGTTTTACAAGTTCGATTGCGGCTTGGTAGTTTTTTTACTGATTGTGATTGGATTGCAAATCGACACTGTCCGAAAAAGCCTTCATTCTGAATTCCCTTAAACTACTTATACCCTCTCCCCAGAGGGATTCGTTTTCCGTTCGATAGAATTACTTCTTTGGAATTTTCACCTGCTACATATATTGGATTAACCGCGTAGGATTTATGCACTCTGATAAAATCAGAAAACGCCTCTTCTTCCAAAATATTTTTAAGTCCTTTTGAAAGAACATATTCCCCTTGCTCTGTATACAGTTTCACATAACTCCCCTCTGCTTTAATGCATCCAATCGTACCAACCTCAATATCAATAGAATAATCTTTCTCCTTAAAGGTATAATTGTTCGGTTTCGAAATCGATTCTGAATCCGTTTGCAACACCATCAACGCGGCAAATAAACTTTCTTTTCGAATCGGTTTTACTAGATAATTTGCTGGATTGGTATGAGATGCTTCCGTCAACGTATTTTTATCACTGTGGGCGGACAAAAACATGAATGGGATACTATATTTTTCATTAATTATCGTTGCTAAATCTATACCTGTCTTCGTTCCCTCAATTCGAATATCCAAGAGGGCTACATCTACTTTCTTCGTTTCAAGGATTATTTCCGCCTCATCCGAATTGGTTGCCATACCTACTACTTCGTGGTCCAATTCTTCCAGAATATCTTTTAAATCTTCTGCGACCAACATTTCATCCTCTACTACTAATACCTTCACTGATCTATTCTAAACTAATTTTAAATACCTATTCGTACAATGTTGTTTACTCCTTGCGCTATTTTATTATTGGCTATTTGATAATCTCCTTTAAGCTGCTTGGTCAAGGTGGTAATAATACGCAGCCCCAGAGAACCTGATTTCTCAACCGAAAATTGTTCCGGAAGCCCTGCTCCATTATCCCCAATTTCCACCACTAATTGATTTTCTTCTTTGGTTAAACTCACATGGATCACTCCTTCTTTCTTGTTTTTGTACCCGTGTTTAATACTATTATTGATAATTTCATTTAAAACCAGTGCCAGCAAGATCATCTTGTCAAAAGAGAGGCTCAATTCTAATTCGTTGGAGAAATTAATGTCAATTTTTTTATCTGTATACCCTGCCTTGATTAAATTTATAAATCGAGATAAATATTGATTAAATTCTAAATTAACCAAATCACTATCTTCCGAATAGAGTTGCTCATGTAGCTCCGCCATTACTTCAATCCTTCGCTTACTATCCCTCAGAGCCTCTTTACTGTTTTGATCTTCCAATTTACGTATGTGCAAATTGAGCATGCTTGTTACCAATTGAAGATTGTTTTTTACCCGATGATGAATCTCGCTCATCATAATCCCTTTGTCCTTCAAGGCAACTTCCAATTCATTGGTTCGTTGTTGCACACGCTCTTCCAACTGCATGTTTAATTCATGCTCAATGGAATACAATTGTTCCTGCATTTCTAATTTTTCCTTATTAATCTGCTTGTATTTATAAGCCAATGCAAAAGCTAATATTAGCAACTCCAAAGCCGACCCAAAGTGGGCACATTTGTAGGTGAAAAAATTGGATGGTATTACACCAAAAGCCCTTAAAACGCCCACAAATAAAAATGCAAAATAGACCAGATATGCGATTGTATAATAAGAAGCGACTTTCTCCTTTCTTACCCAAGAAAAGATTCCCAAGGACAATAGGACCACTACGCCAAACATTGCTGATATCGAAGCCAACTTAATCGCAATACCATAGTTTGAAAAAACGGCCAACATCACCGTGATCAATCCCAATAACGATATAAATCGGGCCAAGTAACTTCTAATTGATTTCGTCTCAAAATTTAAAAATGCAACCGTAAATTCTGCCGCAAATAACGTCGTTAACCCCATGAAAAAAGGCATTGATAAATTGGACCAAACGATATTATCACCCCATAAGTAAAATTGAGCATGTCCATTATTGACCGTCTGATAGGCCAATGTAAATAGAATACTAAAACAATAAATGAGGTAGGTTTTAGACTTTAATGAATAGTATAAAAAGAAATTATAGATCAACATGACCAGCAAAAATCCATAATACAGAAAATAGAATATTTGATCCGTAGAATTGTTAAAATAGAAATTTTCCAACGTTTGAATTCTTAAAGGAACGGTCAAACTGCTTTCAGACTTAATTCTTAAATAATAAAGACCTGATCGTGCTATCGGTAAATCCATAAAGAGATTCGTTGCTTGATACTTTCGATCCCAACCTTTCACTTTATCGCCAATTAAAATCGAATTCCATTGTCCTTCGTTGTTCTGATAAAAACATTGAACGGAATCTAGTAACGGATAATCTATGGATAAAATTTGTTTTTCCGTCGAGGAGCCATTTTGTTTGATTTTTAACCACAACGGATAGTTGGTGAATCCAAATCCAATTTGCTTTGCATCAGATTCCGGAGTAAATAAATGATCTTCCTCATTTAGTTGCTCAATTGTTTTGAGAACAAATGCAGTGTCTAAATAAGATGAAAACTTATATAAAACAGGATCTGCAATGGCATTGAAACCAATAAACAAACCAAATAGGACAATTAGAAATTTCCGTTGCACAATCAAATATAGATGTTTCAACTTAATGTGGTTCTACTAATGTTTAAGAAGTCAAATTTCCTGATACGGTCATTTTACAAAAAAAGCCAATATTATTTGGTGATTTTCTTAAAGATTTGCGCTTGATCACGCGACTGTACACGCAGTATATACAGTCCATTCGGTAAGCTGGAAAAGTCAAGCACGTGTCTTCCTTTAAGGATCTTATTTTCTGAATAAACAATTCTACCCATGGCATCACGCAAGGTTATTCTTCCAATTTCATTGTAGCTACTTTCAATCGTTAACAAGTCCTGAACAGGATTTGGATATACTTTAATCGAAGTGTTCAAGTCGTTAGAAATACCGTTAATTAATTCTACTATGGTGACTATCACACTATCGCAATTCTCAGAAGATGTTAATAAATCAGAGTACAATCCCGCAGACGTTTGAAATGCTCCTCCAACAAATATACTGTCTCCCATCGCAATTTGTTGGGTATCTTGAATGGAATAGGATTGGTTAATGGTCAATTCTGTGGTTACAATACTATCGCATCCATTGCCTGCCATTCCACTAAATACGTCTGTTACCGTTTGAGAAACATAGTAGGATGTTCCGTTTATTACGGCACTGTCGCATTCTTGCATGTTCTGTGCAGTCAATGTTGGTTCCAAAATAGTTAAGGTAGTGGTTACAATACTATCACAGGTATTGGCCGCTATACCTGTTAAGGTATCGATCACCACTTGACTTGTAGTGTATACATTGCCATTAATTGTAGCCGTATCACATGCTGAAATGTTTTGAGCAAAAACCGCATGAGGGAGTATGGTTAAGTTCGTAGTCAAGATGCTATCACATCCATTTCCAGCCATACCAAACAGTGTATCTACGACTGTTTGAGTTGAGTCGTAATACGTTCCATTAATCGTAATTCCTTCGCATTCCATTAGATTTTGAGAGGCAGATACAAACTGTAAAACAGTAAACGTCGTAGTAACTATACTGTCACAACCATTACTCGCTAACCCAACTAATGTATCAACAATTACTTGTGAAGAATCGTAGTAGTTTCCATTGATCGTTTCTCCATAACATTCTGAGATGTTTTGAGAATAGGATATTGGTTGAAGAATTGTGAGTGTTGCAGCGGATGTTGTGTCAATCGCTACCCCACATTTAATTGCTCTGTTTCTAAAAAGATATCCATCTTGAAGGTTTGTAATGCTACTTATGTGTAAACTATCTTCTGTCCCAGAGTAATTAGAAGACGGCAGGGTTAAATCATTCCAACTTGCACCATTGTCTGTCGATAATTGCCAAATTAGGTTGTCTAAGACTCCTGTTTTAGCACAAGTAACGAATACCTCATTATTTAAACACGCATTTACATCCGTAGGCTGTTGGCTATAACTTCCTACAGGTTTCACATAGATGGTCTTTTGAGCAATAGATCCTTCACATTCAGATGAATATGTTGGAAAACCACAGGTTTCGGTCCCATCGATCCATGCAGTGGCCACATTAAAAGAAACTAAGATGCCAATGTTCGAGCCTGTTAAATCTGATAATAAAGTAGAGCCTGTTCCGTCTTCGCATTGGTAATAAGAAACGAGTCCCGATTCCGTTCCATCAAGACATTGCATTATATTATCGTTAATTTCTGAGGCAGTTCTAACCGTCTGCCAAATTCGTACTTCGTCGATGCTACCATCTAAATAAGCGTCTGAAGAAACGCCATCAAAAAAGCCAACATTCAAATTTCCTATATTAATAACATCACCCGAAGCACTGCCAGCGTTGGCTTCACTTACATCAACACCATCCACATAAATAACACAATTAGTTCCATCGTATTGAGCTGCAACATGATACCAAACATCTTGATCAAGTGTAATAGAAGAAGTGGTATAACGTTCGCTCCCGGACATTCCTATATGAAATTTCAGCTTATTGTTACTTTCTAGGTTAAGATGCCAACCGAAATTTTGGCTAGCAAGAGCTACAGTTCTGGTTATTATACCTTGCTGTTTTCCTAACGCATTAAATTTAACCAAAGCCTCAATTGTAAATTCGTCGGTTAAGGTCGTCATACTGCTTTGTACTCGGTCATCAATTCCATCAAACTGTAAGTATCCCGAACGATAGGTCGTATCGTAGGTTGTATTCGCTTCCACAAAGTAACTTGAACTATCATGTATAACAAGCGTTTTTAGAGGTAGCAGCCCATCGGTTCCAGCTATGGGTCCTTCCAATAAAGTAGAATCAGAGGCATATAAATAATAATTTAAGTTCACTTGGGAACTACTTAGTGATAAGGAAACACTATCGCCTGCACAAATTACTGAATCAGCGCTGGAAATTAACGTCTGCGTATTTATTGGATCCACGGTTATGGTTACTTTTTCGCTCATTTCCAAAAAGCATGTGGTACAATTATCTACTCCATTTACCCAATCCGTTGCTTGATCCATGTTGGTAAGGATTCCATCATTTGCATTTGAACTGCGATCATATACAGTAGTATAATTACCTGTTTCAAAAGTAAAGTAGACCATTAGTCCAACTTCATTTCCTACTAAGCAGTTATTCATTTCATCCAAAATTTGACTACTATCCCGAGCCACATTCCATGCACTTACTTCATCAATGGATCCTGTAAATCGAGTAGTACTTCCTGCGGATTCACGCCAACCAATCCAAAAATCATTTTGTGCGGGATAGGAATCTGTTATAAATCCCGATCCCGCTGTTCTCTGCACCTCTTCTCCGTTTACATAGAAAATAATAAGACCTGTTCCTGCGTCGTAAGTAGTGGCAACATGTGTCCACTCATTTAAAGGTACATCGTAACCAGAATAAACCCAATTCCAACCTGGAGTAGTATTATCTATCGCTAGTGCCAATTCACCATTTAGCAATCCAATTTCATATTCTCCTTCTTTGTTAAAAATGGTTGAATAGGTTGATGTTCCAGTAGGATATACCCACGCTGCCATGGTAATCGCTGTATCTACAACTAAAGAAGCATCATTCCCACAATCCACAAAATCATTCAATCCGTCAAAATTTAAAGCGCTAGTAGGAGTTTTTGCCATTACATTATAGGTCTCAGTACTACTTGTTTCAAATCCATTAAAACTTATAGCTCCTCCATTTCCTACAACAGGTCCTGCTACAACACTATCATTGAGATCATTTCTAAGGTAATAATTAACGTCATTATCAGAGGAACTAAGATCTATATTTACCGTTCCAGTACAAAGCAATGTCGTATCACCATTTACTTCGTGCTCATTCATTGTTTGAGTTATGTCTACTCGAGTCCGATTCGTGGCACAAAATCCAGGGCCATACTGCACCCAAACGGTAGAATCACGATTAATAGTAGGTTCATAATTGCTTCCAACGAAAATCAAAGACCCTCCCGTTTCTTGCGTATACCATCTAAACGAACTGCTAGATACAGATTGAGAAGTATTAACAAAAAGATCCGCTTTCTCACCATCTAAACATAAGTCGGTTGCACTACTTCCTGATAGTATCGGTGCTGCCACCATCGAAGCCGTAATTTGTACGACTACAAAATATCCATTGCTACCACCAATGGTATCTAACGTGATTCCTGGTGTTGTGAAAGGAATACTTGGGGTAGTAAAAGTTCTATTCTGATCACTAGAGGCACACCCCGTATTAAAGGTTGCATCTAAACCGCAACCATCTTCTTCCCACATATCCACTTCAAGGGCAATTTCATCTGCACATACTCCTGTAGAGCTCAAAACAAGATCATTGCGTACATATGAACCGCAAGCCACATTATCTCCAAGATCAATGAATTTTACGGCGAAATAACCTGATGTTGCACTCCCATTGTTCACTGTTCGTGCTCGTACCCGGTATCTAGGTTCTGGTAAATTTGGACTGATAGCACAATTTGCATTCACATCATTGCAACACTGAAAACTGTGATTTACTTCCACTACTCTTACCGAAATATTAACCAAATCTCCCTGAGCAAAACTCACCGAACTGATGAAAAAGAAAATGATGATTGGGATAATTATCCCTTTAGAATTTTTATTTAAAAGATTCATTAAAAGCTTTTTTTATGTTAGATGCATCCTGTTTTTCCCGCCAAAAAACACTGGTGCTAAAATTGAATGCAAACATAAAATATAATAAAGCGAAGTACATTTAAATTTTATGAACGACACGTTTTTCTTATGAACGACATGTTTTGGATTCGTTTCTGTGCTGCCACTGCATCGTATTCTAGGTTACTGATTTCCTATGTTTGATTTTTGAATTCTGATTTTTGATTCTTGATTCTTGGTTTCTGATTTCTGGTTTCTGAATTCTGGTTTCTGATTTTTGAATTCTGATTTCTGATTACATACTAAAATCGAAATTGAACAGGCCGTTCACCGTGCGCTTTTTCGGATTTGTAATCCGAAATTGGATACAATAAGGATTTTCAATCCGATCAACAATAACACAAGAGGAGAAATTGAAAAACGTAGATTCTTTCACACATCCTGCGCTCAAACCTTCAAAATTTGCTGACAAAAATCCAAACGCTTTTTTTTATTTACAACGGCCAATGAGCAAGATTTTGAAGGTTATCCAGCACATTCCAGACCTTAACATTTTAACCGACGATAATCTGAATTTTGATTCTTGATTTCTGATTCTTGATTTCTGATTTCTGATTTTTGATTACATACTAAAACCGAAATTGAATAGGCCGTTCACCGTGTGCTTTTTCGGATTTGTAATCCGAAATTGGATACAATAAGGATTTTTAATCCGATCAACAATAACACAAGAGGAGAAATTGAAAAACGTAGATTCTTTCTCACATCCATCGCTCAAACCTTCAAAATTTGCTCACAAAAATCCAAACGCTTTTTTTTATTTACAACGACTAATGAGCAAGATTTTGAAGGTTATCCAGCACATTCCAGACCTTAACATTTTAACCGACGATAATTTGATTTCTGATTCTTGATTTCTGATTCTTGGTTTCTGATTTTTGATTACATACTAAAATCGAAATTGAACAGGCCGTTCACCGTGTGCTTTTTCGGATTTGTAATCCGAAATTGGATACAATAAGGATTTTTAATCCGATCAACAATAACACAAGAGGAGAAATTAAAAAACGTAGATTCTTTCACACATCCTGCGCTCAAACCTTCAAAATTTGCTGACAAAAATCCAAACGCTTTTTTTTATTTACAACGGCCAATGAGCAAGATTTTGAAGGTTATCCAGCACATTCCAGACCTTAACATTTTAATCGACGATAATCTGAATTTTGATTCTTGATTTTTGATTTTTGATTCTTGATTTCTGAATTCTGATTTCTGATTACATCCTAAAACCGAAACTTGAAAGGCACGTTCACAGGCTTAACCATCAGCACGCTGTTTTCACCTGGTTCAAATAGAGCGATTTCTACTCGGCGATTGTAGCGCATTCCTTCTTCTAAATAAGACCCATCTTCCATAGTGTTTTTGGCAATTTGATTTTTCTCCCCAGCACCTTTAATTAGGATACTTCTATCGGCACATTTTTGCTCTAACAAATAAGCTTTTACGGCCTGTGCACGTTTTTTTGATAGCTTTAGATTATCCTCTTCATTCCCTTTGGCATCGGTATGTCCGGTAATCTGAATTTTAGCTGAAGCATTGTATGAAAGATACATAATCAGCGGAGTCAATGTTTGTTTCATAGAATCGGTTAATTCAAATTGATTGGACTCAAACAGCAAGTTAGAAATCGTGATTACTTCCTTCTCCTTTTTTACAATTACGGGCTGTCTTTTGGTAATCCGATAAATATCCATCCCTCCAAATCCCTCATTCCTATTGGATGAAAAATAGGCATGTGCTCCTGCTTGTGCATAAAAGAGGTCATCATAGGTGCTATTAATCGGGAATCCCAAATTCTCTGGTTTACTCCACACATTGTCTTTGGAACGAACAGATTTGAACACATCATATCCTCCTATCGAATTGTGTCCGCGTGAGGAAAAATAGAGCGTATCTTGATCTATAAAAATGCCTTCTTCGTCGTAGGTCGAATTAACCATTGAACCTAGACTCTGAGGAGTCGACCATTCTTCTTTTTCATCCGTTTTTTTACTTACGTAAATATCTGTTCCTCCCATAGAACCTGCTCGATCACTTATGAAATATAGTTCCAATCCCGACTCCGAAAAACAAATGGAAGATTCTTTAAATGAGCTATTTATAGCTATTGAAATTGATAACGGATCACTCCAATCATCGGTTTCTTTAGAATAATCAGAAAAATAGATGTCGCCATTGTTCAAGTTTGAATACAAATACATTCGACTTCCGTTATTTCCTATGCCAATTACGGCGTCATTATCAGTAGTATTAACGGGTTTCCCTACATTTTTCATTTGAGTCCAATCTGCATCACTTTTGAATGCGACATAAATGTCTTCGTTGATGTTTCCGTAGGCATCGGTTCGGTTTTGAGCGTTTAAAAACAACGTACTCTCATCCTTGCTAAAGAACAAAGAACTTTCATTGAATGGACTGTTAAAGGATGCGCCTAAGTTCTCCACCGTAACTAAACTATCTCGCAATAATGCCTTTCCACTTTTACATTCTTGTAATCGTTTGTTCATTACGTCTACCCCCTTTGTGCGATTTAGATCCACACAACGCTGTTTCTCCAATTCAAAATATTTAGTCGCTTTTTCAAATTGATTTGTCAATTGAAATGATGAAGCTACGTAGTACAGAATTTTGTCTGACACCTTGTTGTTCAGGACGTAGGCATTTTGAAAATGAATATTAGCTAACGAATCTGCTTTCGTTTTAAAATAACACATGCCCAATTTATAGTTGACTTCTGCATTTTTAGGATTGAACGATCGTGCTTTTTCAAAATTGATTAACGCTTGCTCATACGAACCGTTATCGAAATGAATGTTTCCATTGGAAAGTGTGCGTTTGATCTTATTCAACTCCTGAATATCATCTGGAAAATTGCCTTTGGTAAAGGCAATATCTCCCTGAGCACAAGCGACTGTAATACCAGCCACTGCAAACATAAATGTCCAGATTCTTTTGATCATACTATAGCGCTCTTGAATTTTACTGAATTAGTGTGCCCCCTGTCAGCTTAATATTCCGCCTCCACTCGATTCGAATTTTGATACCTTGGTGCTTTTTTCGTTAAGGAAAACTTTGGTTCAAATCGAATCATCAATTCATTTGAAACAGATGATCGAGTATAAAATCGTTGTCCATTCACAGCGAATGAATATCCAATACCTACATTTTTCAATACTAGGCCAAGATTAAACAATACGCTTCCGCTGGTCCGATACGATACCATTCCCCAGGCTCTTTTATTCCATTGTGCCATCAAATTCAAGTCCAATTGATTTCCTGTTCGAGCATCTATTCGATACATGGCAGAAGGTTGAAACTTCCAGATCTTTTCCTTTGAAAACAGATCGTAGCTGGCAAACATATAACTTGTCTGAAATGTCCGATTTCCTTGCGCATTATAAATTATTGGAGCCACCAAATGTACATTCAACGCCTTGTTGTTGTAATGCAATCCAGCTCCAGTGTAAATTAGAATCTCATCTACAATGGAAGATGAATATAGCAACGGATCACTTTCATTACCTACTTGTACATTGTCATAGTTCAGAGAATTTCGGGTAAATCCCATTTTCATTCCAAACCCCAACGATTGTGCATCGTCCAACTTAATTCGATAGGAAAAATTCAAATCAGTTCGATTGTACTTAATTACACCAGACGTATTTTGCTCCACATTCACTCCCACACCAATTGCATCTGAAACCAATCCGTTCACACCAATTCTTGATGTTTCAGGCGCTCCTTTTAATCCAGACCATTGATCCTGATAATTCAATACCACTTCAATATTTCCCTGTGCTCCAGCCATTGCTGGATTCAAACTGAACTGATTCTGCGTATAGAAATTGTTCTGTTGTAATTGCTGGGCATCGGATCCATTTGAATACAACATTACACCCGTCAATACCAAAGCACCAACCGAACGTTTCAACGTGTTTTTTAACGTGTTTTTCATTTTTATTGCTCGTTTGTTATGTTGTATATTATCTAATTACAGATATAAAACCTGTGTAATTGCAATCATTACACGCCGGACATTTTACAAAATAGTAATACGTTCCGGAAGGCAAGTTCTTACCGGTAGACATATGAATTGCCCGCCAATCATTGCTATATCCGGTTGAACTGTACACCGTTTCGCCAATGTTGTTTAGAATCGTGAAATCACAATCTGTATACAAGTGCAAGTCTTCTACTTCCCAATAATCATTGTAGCCATCTCCATTCGGTGTGATTAAATTCACTGACTTAATTTTTTGCTCTTCCTGATTCAAGACATTAACCCGAACCAATACGCTTTCAGCAAACACCCCATCTTCTATTTTAACAGTTAGATTGTGAAAATCATTGGTCTCATAATTTAGATCATCTGTGGTATATAACACACCGTCTTCCGTGATGTCAAAAAAGCCATCTCCGTCCAAAAGTGAATAGGTAAGATTGGTCTGCAATCTAGCCGGATATACTGTGGCGATTTCCGTCCCAATCTGCAAAAATTCATTGATGTAATAACTCGTATCCGTTTGTTCAGAATATTGAATTTGATATGCATTTGAGGAACTTTCATCGGCTGATTTCACATCATAAATTATATCCGCGTTGTTGAAGTTAATCGAAGTGGTTCCTGAGGTTTGCATTACAGAACCAACTGTAACCTGAGCATCTGTAGAAGTTGTAAATTCAGCTATCAAACTTCCTGCATCGGTTCCAGTTGACATTTCCACCGCAATAATATTATTATGAATGACGGTAGGCAACGTTTGTCCAGCCAAAGTATATGTTAAAATCTCCGACTCACTACTCAATGTTGGATTGGACCATACATAGGGATTTTCCGTTGTGCCTTGAATTCCGTCAATGACGTAATCCATCGGTTTTGGAATACTATCGATGGCATTTTCACTAGCATCATAGACTTTAAATGTCATTGTTTCCGCATTTGCGTTACTGTATACTAATAAATATGCGATGTATCGATCTACCGCTGGCTGATAAATTAATTTTGCCATTCCACGACATTCCGTACCTACAAAAGCACCGACTATATCATTTGTATCTCGACTTTCAACGTAATTTAAATTGACTACTCCTGTGACAGACATGGAATAATTGTAGTTCCCCACATTGACACTCCAACCGGGTTGAGCCTTGGTTCCTTCCTTCACAGAAAGCAAAATGCCAATGGTTAGAATCAAATATTTTATTGTTCTTTTCATTTTATGAATTCGAATAAATTATAATCGCCTGTTTCCTATTAAAAAGTAGTAATCTTCTCCACAAAGTTCCCATTCTGAGAAACCACTTTGATAAAATATACTCCTGATCCAAACGAGGATAAATCCAATGCCTGTATTTTTTCTTCCCAAGTTGCAACTCCAATTTGTTTTCCAGTCACATCCAAAATTTCAACCGAAGCCCCTTTGTATTGACTAAATGAAGCACCCGGCACTTCTATATAAACCAACCCTCCTTTCGAAGGATTCGGATATATAGAAAATGGGCGATTATTAGAATTGAACTTTGAAAATCCGGTTTGCGCATGATCAAGGGTCAATGGAACTGGATTACTCAAGTTTCCAGCAACCTTATTGTTATCAAACGTCGTAGTTTCCACAAAATGCAATCGATCCAAGTTGTTGGCCTGACCCAATTGAAAGTTTATTTCTTCTCCTGGTAAATTCGCAAATAGCGTGATAAAATATAACCACTGCTCATCGACCAAAACGGGCTTGCAAATTCCTCTGCATTCGCCATTTACAAAAGCACCGAGGATCTTATGCTCATCGATTAAGATTGATGGATCTTTTACTTCCGCAATCATTGACATGTTATAGGCATACTTAGACTCATCTAAATTCCATCCTGGAACTTTGATTTTTTCTGTACTAAATTGATAAGGCGCCTTGTCCGGATCTGTTGGTGGAAATACAAATGTTTGCTGCGTTGCTGCTAGACTGTTGTACATATATCCTTCTCCTGGAACCATATAGTCCAAACTTCCAATCCATCCAATAATCGGATCGTACATTGAAAATGCATATTGACTTTTGATAATATCACCTCCGGTTGGATTGTGATTACTAAATGCTCCTTTCAACGGAATATTCGTTTGCGGCGTGTAGCCAATCCAAGACCAACCAGATCGCAATGTAATCGGGGTGTTCAATGGATCTATCTTACTTCCTGAAATTTCAAGCGTATCGATTTGACTGTGCTTCACTTTGTACGTTTGATCAAACTTAAATCCACCCGTTGCAGTCAACGAACCTGTCCATCCAGTAGATGTTCCATAATTATCAAACATCGAATCTCCTTTTATTTGATCCGTACTAACTGAAGTGACATTCGCGAACACACTATCTACATCTGATAAATAAGTGTTATCCAAATTGATTGAAATCCATTTCCAACCGTCAATCAGGATAATATTTCGGGTATAACTATTGTTTGATTCAATGATGATTGGAGCTGCGGGTGTTCCAAGGAATGTATTATTGTTAAATGAAACCACCGGAGTTACATTTCCATGAATTACCCCTTCGCTTGCATTCCAGATTCTAAATTCTACCTGTTCACCCGTTAGTACATTGCTATAAATATTCAAGAATACTTCAAACATATCATAGGCTGCGATGTACTCTATATTCGCTACTCCACGACATTGGCCGTTTACAAATGCGGCTACCATGTCATTTTCGTTTGACAAGAACACTCCGTCAATTCGTACTTGCCCAATCACACTCATTGAATATTGAAATTGGGTTGGATCAACCTCCCAATTTGGCGGTGTTTCAATTACATCTACATTGATGTTTAACTTTTCACTGTATCCAAAATCGGAGGTCAGGTAAAGAGAGAAATCGTAGTTTCCAATGTTGGTCAAAGGATCTACCGTAAACGTCACCGTGATTTGACTTGCCGGAGTAAGTGTTCCCGTAAGAGATGACGCGGTCAACCAACCTGGTAAATTGGAAATAGTATAGTTTTGATCTACACCTCCCGAATTGAATACGTCCACCGTAAAACTCAATGGATCTCCGTAATTTTTAGAGAAATTCAAATCTGTAGCTCCCCAAGTCACTGTGTTTTGTTTAATATATGCGGTCCATGTTTCTGGTGAAGCTTGTGCGTTTTGATTCAAATCTTCTACACGTTCCACTGTGAATTCGATCACCCTATTTTCCATTAATTCCGCAGGTTCTTCTAGGTTGATAATGATTTTATCGTCGTTTACGACCCAATTGTAGGCTAGATTTTGAGCTGGTCGCGCATCGGTAATACTCGGTACATTGTTACTATTAAATCCTCCACCTGTTGCGGTAGCGATCAATCCTGTTAATATCCCTGTGTTGTCATCGATATCACAATCTTCTAATGTTGGTTGAAGGATCAGACTTATATCGTATTTTTCAAATGGATAATAGGCGAGCAATCCTTTCTCTTCTCCTTTCAATTTAGAATTCAAGTCGATGTTCAACAGTTCTCTTGTACGAGCCAAATTCCAGATTCTAAGTTCATCCAATGATCCATCAAAGAAATTACTGTAAGGAGTTCCATTGGTGTAATGTCGACTTGCTCCCAAGGTCATTCCACTTGAAAATAATCCTCCAAAATTGGAACTTGGCAAATACGTTTTCAGTTCTCCATCGATATAAAGGGAGGTATTTGCTCTACGGTTCAATACCAACGCGAAGTGATGCCATTCGTCGTCCATCACATTCAGACTTGGGTCTGAAAGGACTACGTTATTGTTTTTAGCATATAATAATCCTGCTGCGTTCGTCCCTACAATCCAAATTTGTTCCATTGCTGCTGGTGGTTCCGTGCCATCTGCTTTTCCATTGGAAAATAAAACTGTATTTGACTGTGCGGCTCCTTTGAACCAAAATTCCAATGTGAAATCCATTTCATCCGTTACAATCACAGATGAAGCCGTTGGTAGATCCAGGTACGAAGATATCCCATCAAAATCGCGGGCATTTCCGGTTGGAAATACTTGCCAAGTAGGACCAAATAACATCGCACTGTGTGATCGAGCCAAATCCGAAGCAAATTCTCCGTTCAACTCATTCATTGGCCAAAATCCACTTAAGCCTATTTCATCTCCACTCATGGAGATAAATTTGTTGGCATTGGATTCTCCATAACCAATTACTTTTTCCCAGATTCGGAAGTCATGCATTAATCCATCGTATGGCAAACTTCCATCTCCACTATTCCCTATATACATTCTTCCACTCCCAACAAAACTTCCAGTAGTGGACACATTGCTTAAATCTATTCCATCATATCCATCGTATACCACATAGGTATTGATTAATGCATTATCGAAGTCATAGGTAAAGGTAAAGTGGATCCATTTATCTGTAAATGTGTAGGTGTTTGCTGTAGTGTAGGTATTTGCTCCTAAGGTTGCATAAAAATGATCCGTTGCATCGAATCCTAACTGGATTCCCGCTTGATCAAATAATACCCCTTCGGTAAGCGCTCCTCGCTTGGTCCAAAGTTCTACCGAAAATGATTTGTTTTCTAAATCGACTCCTGCCAACGCACTTGCGTAATCGTCTACTCCATCAAAATACAGTGCGCTGTTATGGCTCAACTCTGCTCCATTCAATACACCTCTAACGCTAAAGTTAGAACTAAGTAGTAATCCAGCTTCAATGGATTCATCAAACGTAATCATGACATCTTCTCCGGGAGATAAAATTCCATCTCCGGGCTGTGGTGTTCCAAATACTTTTGGCCGCTTGATATCTTTAATACCTGTTAGAATCTCAGAACTATTTGTGGTTCCGTCTGCACAAGTTGAAATTGCGCGAATGTCATAATTTCGATCTTGCAAACTGCTTTGATCAAAGATATAATTGATGGTAGGTTGTGCATTCACTCGTACACCCACAATTCCAGCGGTAGAATCAGCAATATAAGCTACCTCATCCACATAGAAATTCATATCCGTGATCCAGGCCGACGAAGAAGATGCCTTATACTGAAATTGAATTTTTTCAAATCCTCCATGTGCTAAATTATAGTTATCAATAACGACATTCAGATCCGTACCTGTATTGGTATTTCGCAACCATAAATCGGCAGGGCTTGTTACATCTACATTGGTACATACAGGCTTAAATCTAGCCGTTAAACGCACAGTATCTGCAATGTCATCCCATCCATTACCTGGATCAAATTGACAAATCGAATGTAAAATGATTCCAATGTTTTCATAGTCATTCACTGCCGGAACCGTTTTTTCAATGGTAATAACCTTGTTCACTAATGTAGAAGCCGGAATAAACAATACGCGGCCATTTGCAATGTTGGCTCCATCTACTTTCACCAATGCTCCATCCTGATTGGATTGCTGATCTACCGTAATCATAAACCACGCATCGTCATCAGTCTGACTTACATTCCCCATTCCAACTTGGAAAATAGCCGGATTATCTTCCGGTACGTTAATCTGAATAGGGTTTGCACAAGAAATTTGAGGAACTTCCCGTTGCATAGTCGCTACACTAATAATTGTACCAGGGCTATGATATACCGTTGTTTCTTCATCTTCATATGGGCAGGAACTCTGACCACCTCTCAACGCAAAAACAGGTCCCGTATGCGAAGTTGGTTTTTTTACATCCATACTGAAATAATCTCCTTCATCCGTATCGGCTAGTTCAAATCCAAAGGTGACCGAGTTGGTGGTTTCTGTTCCATCTTCTTCCGTTTTGGTGTTGGTATAGGTTTCTTTAAATTCCATTTGAAACCCAAACCCCATAATATCTTGGCCCAAGGAAAGCCCAACACTTGGGGCAATCATTACTTCGCTTGTTTCCGTACGGGATTCTGTACTATCATGGGTAATGGAACTGGAATAAATGGTTCCGGCATCAAAGGATAAATTTTCCTCGTATTCCGCCGTCAACTTTTCACGCTCATTTCGAGCCAATGCATTTTGCCACCCCTCAATCTGAGTATTAAAAAATTGTACACTATCTATAAAATGATCTTGTGTAGCAGTCCAGTTTGAATTCGTAACGCCCACACGCAATTCCAACGAATAGCTATCTCCCGTAAATCCTTGCGTAGTATCCGTTGCCGTTGTATCTGCGTATTCTATTCTTGTTGTATTTGAAGCACCATATTCTGGATCTCCTAGCGGAATTAAGGAAGTATGAAAAGGACTACTTTGCAAGTACAAGTCTCTTAATAGTTGAAGGTTTGGAATCAGATAGTTTTGGATGTGGTTTAACGAATACTGAAAACCCGTTGCGAATTTTGGATTCATTCGAAGTGCCTTGTGAATCCCGATATCATATCCCCCAATGTTGGAGCTAGTACAACCCAAACAGTTCGCCGTTGGGATAATCGTGAATATATTCGAGATCCCATATACAATGTTGGTTGAATGACCAATAAAAACATCTCCTCGTGCTCCAACGAAATCTTCCTCTGCACTGGTTTGCCATTGTTTGGTTGTGGTTATCGTAGTTGAAGTAGAATTGTTTTCCAACCAAGTTCTTTCTGAGGATAAACCTACGGATACATCATTTGAATATTCCGTTTCAACAATTACTCCTGCTCCAACCCCTGCAAATGTTTTGGTTTCTGCTCCAAATTGCATGGTAAACTGCCCTTCTCCTGCGATCTGATGCGACGCATCAAAGGAAGTTGTTGTTGAAACTTCATTTCCTATTTCATAGAAAGCGTAGCTGCCAGACCCATACGGATCCCGAATGATCATATCCACCTTATTGGGACCGCTACTTACAAAATTGTTGCCTGTAGGTAATCCTCCAAAAATATACCCTTTGAACGTTCCTCCGCTATTTCCAGGCCAAGCGGTTTGAATACTTCCGCTATTCCCAGTATATGCGATTACAGTCATCGATTGCGTTTGATCTCCAATCAAATTTGGAAGTCCTGCTGTAAACTGGTAATTCACACTTCCTAATTCTGTAATTTGATAATTCTGCGTTAGGTTATTAATCGCGATGTTATTCTGAATTTCTACTACTCCATCCGTAACTGGTACTTTGTCGGTTACACCCGTGCTATTATTGATATAACTCTCAAAAACACTAATCTTCATATCGTATTTTTTCCTTTGCGAAAAGATCGGGAAAGGCGTCAAAGGGTTCCCTGCACCATCTACTACGGTAAGTGTGTTCCCATCTTTAGCTACTACTTCTTCTTCCCAAAAACGATCGATTCCTGATTTATGCGTCACGCTCAACGACGGTGTTTCTCTGTAAATCAAGTCCAAATTCTTATGATATTGAATACTGTCGATTTGATAATCATTAATCGTATCTCCGGTACCAGTTATGATTTCGCCGACCACAATGGAATCTTTCTCGGTCATCATCATATAGGCATTGGTCAAATCTAGTGTGGTGTGAAATTCATCCGGATAGGTATAAGTTCCTGCGGTAACGGAAGAAATTAGATACTTTTCAGGTAATAAGTATGCTACAAATTCACCTGTTGCTGGATCGGATTCAATTTCAATTTGTCGAAGGGCTCCCGATCGAATAATTTGTTTTGTAACACCTACGCTTGTAACAGTGAAATCCTGAAAAACATCCTGACTTATCGTCGTGGTACTATCCGTTACCAAAGCCATGTTTATTAGTTCGTAATTTTTCTGGGTTCCGAGTAGAACATTTCCTTGTCCCAGATTATTGGTCGTTTTTCCAAGTGCTTTAGGTTTCGAGGCTTGAATTGGACCTCCTACTATTTTTCCAATCACCTTTACCAACGTTGTATCTACAAAACGGGTTTGAAAGGTGTATGGCTGCTGGAAATCGAAGAAATTTCCTTCTCCTGCCGGAAAACGTCCTTCATTTTCAAAACCATGTCCAAATTTACTTAATTCAATAAAGTGGTTTCCGATCGGGACATCAATTGTAAATCCTCCGGTGTTATCCGTTGTTATCGGAATTCCATCTGAATTTACGGCTGTTACTCCATCTATTTTCAAGTTTACTCCCTCCACAGGAAAGTTGGTGTTTTTATAGTACACTTCTCCGGTTACTGGAAAAGAGGCTACATCCGTAAAATCAACTCCGTTGTGGGTCGTTGATCCAGGACCAATAAAACGTAGTTGCTCAGTTGGATCAAACGAATGAATTCCATACACCGGAATAAAATGATACGCATTTCCATCCGTTGAATATGGAATACCTGAAATCACATAGTTTCCATTCGCATCTGTAATTCCTTTTACTGCCAGTTGATTTTGATTCGGAACTTCAGTACTCCAAAGTGCACTTGTAGCTTTGACACCATGATTTTCATTGAACGTAAATCCTTTTCTGGAAAGATCATAAAAATGATCTCCTACTCCTTCATTAAAACGATAATACGCTGTTAGGTTATCTTCCGTTCCTTCAATGTACATGCTGGTTTCGACCAATATGTTTGCATCTGAAAAAGAACGATGCCAAATTCGTACTTCATCTACCTTTCCATCAAAATAGTCCGCCGTTCCACTTGATCCAATGCTAAAAACATCATCATTTGATGGGGTCGTTCCCGTTAGCAATTCAGACGATTTGTAAACAGTTTCCCCGTCGTATTGTACAAACAACTTCAATGAATCTGAAGTCCGCATGGCGGTTACATGAAAAAATGTATCTGTCTTTTCGGTGAAATTCAATACCAAACTTTGACCATTAATACTAAAAGTCAGTTGATCTTGGGTATGTGTTAATTCGTATTGAGTTCCTTTTTTAAATAAGTGACTCGTCGTTGCGGACAAAGAAGTTGGCTTAAACCAACCTTGAAAAGTAAAAGCCGTATCCAATTTGAATAATGGATTGCCTGCTACAGGAGATATAGCCAAATATCCGTCTGTTCCGTTTAATTGAATACTACTCCCACTAAAATCATCATCCGACTCTGCAATTATGCTCACATCTGGCACGGCTGCTCCACCCGCATAGGTCACTCTCCCAGAAACTCGACCATATGGAATTCGAAAACCCACACCTTCTAGAAAATTCACATATACCTTTTCAAATGGAACGATGCCGTTAGCAATTAATTTATATTCATACAAAATACCAGATTCCGCATACGCATCTTGCCAGCTTCTGGAATCCGCTGCTATATTGGCTATCTGTGCATAATCATCCGTTCCACCTAGTTCTCTTCTTAAAATCCGAAAATTACTTATTTGAGACTCATAATTTATAACATCCCAGCGAAGTTCAATGTAATCCGAAAAGAACCCTTTCGAAACAAATAAATCTTGCCCAAACGTATTTTCTGCGTATACCAAATCATGCCTGAAACCTAATAATACCTGACTCCCTGCTCCAAGCACGTTCACATTAGTCCATTGAGAATCTACTGGTGCATTACCCGAAAAAGAGACTTGAAATGTATCTGCGGCAGTTTGATGCAGTTGTTGTTCACCTGCCACAAAGCCGATTACATAGGGATAATATTGTTGTGCATAACCCACAACAGAAAGTAAGAAAAAGGCAAGAATGACGTATATTTTTTTCAGCATAACGCGAAGATTAAAGTCCAATTAAGGAGGTAAAGTGGGTTGTTTCAGTGCTTAATTATCCATTTTATTGACCGCACCTTGAACATTAATATTTAATAATGTAATGTACTGCAGCATTCATTGGGCGAGTTTCAGCTCCTCCTGTAGCATCGATTTCAACTGTATGAGAATGTTCTCCACTACCATCCGTTAATGCAGAGCTATTATAATTTTCAATAATCCATCCTGTTCCCCCAGAAAAATCCCAATCTAAACTAACTCTATCAGTAACCCTTCTATATGAATGCGCATGAGCACCGTCAGCCGCTCCTCCAGTTCCTGTGTTTGCCGAATGGTCATGACTTTTAAATCCATCACTTTGTATAGAACCTACATTGTTTCCTGCATTACCATTAGTAGCACTGGGCGTTCGGCTACCTACATCCTGATCTCTATTTGCAGTACCATCTACTCCACGTAAAAATCGCCCTCGTAAATCAGGTAAATTAAAATTCCCACCTGATGAACCCCAACTAGAGCCTATTGCGGCGTACAAAACTCCATATGTTGTTTGATCTACAGAAGCGCCGTCACAATAAAGCCATCCTTCTGGAAGGTTCGCTAGATCTCCGGCAAAAGCAACAATGGTCCCCACTGGAACTCCATTATGAGCAAATCGAGCATAGGGTACTGCATTCATTGGACTATTACTAATCGTAACCCAAGTGATCCCATCTACCGAAACCTCCACTTTTAAGATGTAATCATCGGCTTGTTTTTGAGAAAAATTAAGCTTCTGAAAATTAGCATTATTGGCTACCGTTGAATTTCCAATAATAGCATGGAACACACCCATTGCATCCGTCGCCACAGGGTTATGAATTTCTGTAAAAGATTGATTGGAAGAAGTTAAACTAAATCGGATTTGAATATTTTGAGAGGCCAGCGCCTTGCTTTCATTGTCTATGGCAAATCCTTGAAAACTAAATCCTTTTCCTGCAGTTTGCGCATTTGCACTTTTTATCAAAAATGAGGAAAGAATAAGTAGCACAATAATTGGTAAATTTCGAGTGTTCATATATTTAATGGTATACTTAATATTTTGTTGAAAAATGCGTTTTGTAGTAATCATTCTCAATTCCGTTAATACTTGATAATATAGTTAACGGCAGCATTAATAGGTCTAGAATCTGTTTCGCCCCTATCATGAATTTCTATGGTATGCGTATGTGCTCCAGTAATACCTGTTGAGGTACTGCTGTCATAATTTTTAGGCACTAGAGCACTAGTACAGAAAGTGCAATCAGAATAAGGTCGAATTAATCTATCATACACTCTGCGATATTCATGCGTATGAGCTCCATCATTCGTTCCCCCGGGCCCAGTTCGTCCTGTATGCGTATGTGATTTAATTTCATCGCTTTGCACTGAACCAACATTGACTCCTGAATTACCTCCTGTAGCACTTGTAAGACGAGTAGCAGCATTTGGATCTCTGCCTGCTCCATCATCTATCCCTCGTATAAATCGTCCTCGCATATCCGGTAAATTGAATTGAGTTCCTGATCCTCCCCAAGCATTTCCTATTGCAGTATATAGCTGGCGGTAATCTGAAGTGTCAACTAAGGCTCCATCACATAAGAACCATCCATCCGGTATGTTCGATGCATTTCCAGCGAAAGGTAAAACGGTTCCCACAGCTGCTCCGTTGTGCGCATGTCGTGCATAACCAACCGCATTCATCGAATGATTATTTGTAGTAACCCAAGTATTTCCGTCCTGAGAAATTTCTACTTTTAGAATATAATCATCATCAGATTGCATAGAAAATGATAACTGTTTAAACTCGTTGTTCTTTTGCAACGATGAATTACCAATCACCGCATGAAATACACCAAAAATATCTGTCGTTACAGGATTGTGTGTTTCTGTAAACGTTTCATTGATGGATGTAAGACTAAATCGAACTTGAACCGATTGAGAAGCAATGGCTTTTCCGTCGGTGTCTATAGCATACCCTTGAAAACTAAATCCTTTCGAACTGGTTTGTGCAAAGACAACTGATGACAGGGTTGTCGTTAGTATAAAGGTTAAATAAAATAAAACGTTCAATTTCATGTGTAGAAACTTTATTATTGAATCCACAAACAAACCTTCTTAAATTCAATCGATCAAAAAAACTCTATGAACGACACATTTTTCTTTTGAACGACATGTTTCATCTTAATTAATTGAGTTATTCAAAGAATTATTATAAATAAAACATACATTTTTTTCCACCTGAAATCAACCTCATTTCATCTTTTGGAACAATAAACTCAAGTATTCAAATAAGAATAGACTTGTTTTTTTATAATTTTAAAGGAACCTAGTGAATTTGTGGTATACCAAGAACATCCAAACCGGATCGTTATGTGACCGTTTCGCTTTACACAGGGTTGAAGGAATACCTTTACAACCCACAAATGATAATACATGTCGTATTTTATCCCCTCTTCGTCGTAAAAACTATTTTTTACTACTCATCTAGTTACCTTTGTGCTAAACAAGTATTACATGAAATTTACCATCACCTTTTTGCTTGCATGCATTTGCTTAGGCATAAATGCCCAATCCAACGTTAAAGGAAAAATAGTTGATAGCGAAAACGAAGCTGTTCCATTTGCAAACGTAGCGCTCTATTATTCATCCGACACCACGCTTGCCAAAGTAGTGGTTACCAATGAATCTGGTTCCTTCGAATTCAACAATGTGAATGAGGGCTCGTACTTTCTGAAAGCCACCTTCGTAGGTTTTGCGCCACTGAGAACTCCAAATTTCACCGTCAAAACAGGTGAAACAACCAATCTCAATACACTTTCATTTGGCCTCCAAAACATAGATGAAGTCGTAGTAACCGTGGAACGGGATATGCTTGAAGTGCTTCCGGATCGAATCGTTTTTAATGTAGACAAAACCATTAACAGTACAGGAACGGATGCGATTAGTTTATTAAGAAAAGCGCCCTCGGTTAATGTGGATAACAACAATAATATCAGTGTTCTGGGAAGGTCTGGGGTCAACGTATATGTGGATGGAAAAAGGATTCCTTTGAGCGGTGATGACTTAAGCAACTATCTAAAAAACCTCACCTCAGATCAAATTGACAAAATTGACATCATTACCTCTCCCGGTGCTAAATATGAAGCGGAAGGAAATGCAGGAATCATTGATATTCGCCTCAAAAAAGATAAAAGTCTTGGTACAAACGGATCGTTAAGTGCAACCTATACGCAAGGTGTTTTGACTCGCTATAGCCTCAACGGAACAGGGAATTACAGAAATAAAAGAATAAACGTCTTTGGAAATATTGGGAATAGTGTCAACGATAATTTTCACAACATTAACTCGGAAAGCTACCAAAATGGAATTTATATGTTTGGGGTGAACAATACGCAGAACAATCGAAACATCTCCAATATTCGTCTAGGGACGGACTTTTTTCTTCATAAAAATCACACCATTGGCGTACTGGTAGGTGGTCGATACGTGAATGGGGATGTAATTGGTAACAACAAAATTTCCATTGCCGACCAAACACAGACTTCGGTATTGGATAGTATATTAATTGCAAATAGCACAGGAAACCAGGATCGACTTCAAAGTACATTCAATGTCAATTACCGTTTTTCCAATAAAAAAAGTCAAACGCTTAACATCGATTTGGACCATGGTAGATATGCCAATCAAACGGATCGAATCCAACCGAACCTGTATTACAATCCCACGGAAGACAGCGTATTATCTCAAATTATTAATCAATTTGAAACTCCAAATAATATTCAAATCTATACCGCACGGGTTGACTATGAACAAAATTTAGGGAAAGGGAAATTGGGGCTCGGCTCAAAGTATGGTAAAGTTATAACGTCCAATACCTTTAGTGTTTTCAATGTTTCAAATGATATTCCTGTCTTCAATGAAACTCAATCAAACTTGTTTAATTATGATGAAAATGTATATGCTGGTTACGTGAGTTATTCTCGTCCCATAAATAAGAAGTTGGCATTTACTGCGGGACTGAGAGCGGAACAAACATTGGCTACTGGAAATCTGACTGCCTACCTTCCTGAATTACAAGAGCCTACCGTTGAATTAAACTACTTAAATCTTTTCCCAAATGCGGGCATCACATGGAGCTACAAACCTTCGAAAGTATATTCATTTAATTATGGAAGAAGAATAAATCGTCCGGATTACAATGTTTTGAATCCTTTTAGAAATCAGTTAAGTGTTCTTTCCATTGAGAAAGGAAATCCTGCACTACGTCCAGAAATCGTAAACAACCTCGAAGTTGGCTACACTTTAAACTATAAGTACACGTTTAAACTTGCCTACAGTCTTACAACTAATAAGATCACCCGTCTTATTGGTCCAGATGAATCAGATCTGAGAGCTAGTTTTATTTCTTGGGATAATTTAGCAACGCAATCGGTACTTGGACTTAATGCGAGCCTACCTATAAAAATTACAGATTGGTGGAATTCGTACATAAACTTAGGCGTTTCCTATCTTGATAATCAAGCGGACTATGGAAATGGCGCAATTGTAGATGTACAAACGTTTAGTTATTCCATGTTTCAACAGCATACATTTAAGTTGAAAAAAGGGTACAGTGCGGAAATATCAGGCTACTATTCTGGTCCAGGAGTTTGGGGAGGAGTGTTCAAATATCAATCAAATTGGTCACTGGATGTCGGATTACAAAAGAAGTTATTGAAGGAAAAGTTGAAAGCTCGATTAAGCATGAACAATGTGTTTAACAGGGTTGGCTGGAGAGGTGCTTCTTATTTCAACGGACTTGAAAATAGCGGATTTGGTCGCTGGGATGCCCAATTCGTAAGCTTGAGTCTGAACTACAGTTTTGGAAACAAAAATGTAAAATCAAGAAAGCGAAAAACAGGTATTGAAGATGAATCTAAACGAATTAAATAAGGGCGTCCTCTAACAATACTGATTAGTGGATTTTCGATTTATTCATCCTTACTCAAAGCCCATTCTAGCAACATTGAATTTGGATATCGATTTTTCACTCAACAACAGAATGTGAATCGTCATTAAATATTTAGATATATTTGTCCACATATCTAGATATCTATATGAAACATTCCAACTTCATCACCATAACTTTAGCTCTCGTAACCTTCTTATTTTGGTCTTGCGAAACTCAATCTACCAGTTCAAGTCAAGCGGAGGAGGCTGTAGTCGAAGACACGGTAAACAATCCCATTGATCCAGAGACCGAAAAGGAGGATCTTGAACCGGTTAAGGAGGAGGCCAACTCGACGAACAAGTATACTTCCATTACAAACGAAAAAGATTTTTCTTCGCCTTCAAAACCCACTTCATATGTTGGTTACATAGGAAAATATAAAGTTGCTGCCGACATTGATTTTTTCTATGATCAAATGTGGGTAAGCGGTTATTACAACTACGGTGAAGAAAAGAAAGAAAATCGTCTCCGACTAAAAGGAAAACAAACGGATTGGTATGGCGGAGGTATTTATACGATTGAAGAATACGACGATAAAGGAAATATCACCGGTTTGTGGAAATACATGCGCGAAAATCATGAAGGGGCATATAAAGGCTCTTTTGAATCCACTGATGGGAAAACCACCTATGAAATCACCTTAGTAAAAGAAGAAAGTGGCATGTTCATTGATCCGAATACACATATGTGTTTCGATTCAAAATCTGCCGCGGATACATTCTACTCGGATCATCACTTTTTCGATCGAACCAGTGCTTTTCGAACACAAGGATTAATTGTTTGCGATAAAACATATGGTGAAGATGGACCATCCCCCAGACTACCGGAAGGTTTAACACTCTTCCAACATGATGGAGGGGATGGTTTTTCATTGGAAAAAGCAGGTAAAGTGGACGCACAAGGGACTTTTGTATTGACTTTTAACAATAAACCTATTGAAAACTATGAAGTAGAAAGTCGAGAGATTGGATATGAAATAGAAGCGGTTGAATATTCTAGTTTGCCAGATGAGAAATATGCTTGCTTAAATGGAATTGGTATAGAGTCTATTTATGTTTCGATTGAAGAATTAAAAAGCTTTGGGTATCATTTGGAAGGGGATGGATATTGGTTAAAAGAACATAGTGGGAAGGTTCTGGGTTATTTTCCCTCCTCGAAATTTAAGAATGACAAACGAGTTCTAGCCCAACTGGAAATAAAGAAAGAACCGAATGAAACGTCTAGCACATTGGTAATTGTAAAGGATGATGAAGATGGATTCATCCGCGTATTGGATTTTAAAAATGGTTGGTTGCACGTTCGACTTGATTATCATACGGAAGTACCGTGTACAAGTGAAAAACGTGCGCCCAAAGCTTCAGTAGAGGGTTGGATTCCGATGTATATTACGGATGAAGATTATAAAAGTTATTTGACGTTGGGGTTTTATTCTCGGGGATGTTAATTTTTTTGATTTTTGGTTTTGATTTTTGATTTCTGATTCTTGATTTCTGATTTCTGATTCTTGGTTCTTGATTTTTGGTTCTTGGTTCTTGGTTCTTGGTTCTTGATTCTTGGTTCTTGGGTGGATAACCTTCAAAATTTTGCTTATTAAGCGTTGTGCAGCTTGAAATTAGTTGGATTTTTATTAGCAAACTTTGAAGGTTTGAGCGCTGGAATCGGCTGAAAGAACGCACATTATTCATCGGATTGTAAATCCTTATTTTATACAATTTCGGATTGCAAATCCGAAAAAGCGTTGCCCTATTTCCCCCAACGGTAATCTACTCTTCTGTTTTTCTCTCGATTCGTTGAAGAATTATTAGGTACTAATGGCAACTTATCTCCTTTAAATTCAACAGACAATCGATCTGCAGAGATTCCATTTTTCATTATGTATGCACGCACAATATTAGCCCTTTTCCTGGATATGTTTTGAATCACATTATTCGATCCTAAGTCACAAGAATGGCCAACAATAACTACTTTCAATTCAGGATTCTCTTTCAACTCTTGAATCAATTGGTCTACGCCCGATTTATACGGTTTACGCATCGTACTTTTATTAAATTCAAAATATACAATGGCGCTGCCTAAATCGAAGGACTCTTCTTTCACCTCTTCTACTTTTTCTTCTTCTTTAGGTTCTACCACCTCCTTTTTAGGTTCTGGTTTTGGTTTGCTCGCAAGCATCATTGCGCTGATTTCAGCTTGACTGGATAAACCTATTTCTAAGTTCTTCTTTGTTGGATCTGCTTCTCGTGCTTTTATTATTTTATCTTTTAAGGCTGGATTAGTTTGATCTAAAGACAGCGCGTATTCATCTACCTTTTTCAATTCTGAAAACTGCATCTTGTCATCCTCAATATTAATTTCGAACGACTTTCCTTCTTCCAATTGAGATGAACGAATCCCGCTTTTATCAATTTGATCCTTCAATCGAACATACAAATCAGGGTCCTCGTCTTTGCTGAATTCTAAAAACTCATCCATTTCTTTTAATGTCTTGAATTTAAACTTTTCACCTTCCAAGGTTACATAGGTTGGTTTAGGCAAAGGAACATTATACTCCATAGCACCTGGATTCTGGTCTAACTCATTTTGAATTCGATTTGCCAATGCTTCGTCTTTATCTTTTGTTTCTTTTACAAAAGATCCAACCTCCACCATGTCGCTAAAAGCATTGGACGCATACGAACTATCTGCTTGTTGAATGTTGACAGAATAAGGTTTCTCCTTCTTGCAAAGCTTTACGCCTAACAATAATTCATGCGATAAACCTCCGATTCGATTGCTTCCACTAAATGCATCAAATACATAGGCCACTTTCAATTGATCATTAAGCAATAAATCCAATGAACCGAATAGGGTATTATTACTTCTGTATCCAATCCCTAATCCTACCGTTTCATTAAATAGTATCCGGTTATTCAAATCTATTAAACTACTGGATTTAGGAATAGTACGGAACAACACAGTAGGGGCGTAACTTACTTTCTCAGATATGGTAAACTGGTAACTCAAATGGGCATTGTACATCCGTTCATTATTGAAACCATTGTTTCCCACAAGAGCAGTATAAGATAAATTGGAACTAACCAATTGAGGAGATGCAATACCAATATTCAATTTACTCGTTGAGAACAAGATTCCTCCATCAAAAATTACTCCGGTTGTAGATAAATTCCCACCACTTAACAGATTATCTCCATTGTTTGAAACAATCGCCGATGTTGCAGCAACTTTTTGATTGGATACATTAGCTGTAAGTCCTATACTCAATCTCGCCTTGTCGGTTACCGGAATATGATAGGCATAACTTAATCCGAAATTAGTGTTTTGAAGTAATCCTGCTTGCCAAGAATTAAGATTTATTCCTAGTCCAGACTGCTCTCCCAATCCCCATTGCGCTTGTAGTAAGTAATTAGTTGGCTTCCCTGCTAGCTTAGACCATTGCGTTTTATGCTGGATATTCGCTTCAAAACATCCTGAGGAACCTACAGCCGCTGGATTAATATTATACAAACTATGATTGTACATGCTGGTCAACGAAAATGTTTGCTGACCATACGATAGAAATGCACCAAAACTTAGTAATGCTACCAGGACTATTTTAACCACTTGTTTTATATATCTGCTCATTTTAATCTTATCTAATCTTGTCTTAACCAGTCTTGCTTTAGCCTAACTTAATTTAACTTAACCTAACTTATCTGATTAATGTTATTGAACCGGAGATTCGATCTGCTCCACAACTTATCACATAATAATAAACTCCTTCCGGCATCAACTTTCCTTCATTCGTTCCGCCCCACTCATTTACATAATCACTCGTTTCATACACCACATTCCCTAATCCATCAAATATTTGAATCAGGCATCCTGCAACTGTACTCGATGGAATAATCTCCCAAGTATCATTCACACCATCATTATTGGGTGAAAGGAAGTTTGCAATCATTTGTTCTACATCAATAAAAATAGAATCCGATGCTACACATCCTGAATCAGATGTTGCTGTAATGACAAACTGTGTTGGATTTTCAATATCCACTGTTGGATCCAAAATTTGAGGATCTGAAACAGCGTTTGAAGGTTCCCAATTAAATGCAACGGCTCCCGTTTGTGTCGCTTGCAATTGAATATTACCTGTGGCATTTGTAATGTAAGTACCTGCGTTTACCGTTGGATTTGGATTCAAATAAAGTACAATTGAATCAGCTGTACTTTCACAACTACCAACCAACTCTGTTGCATAATAGGTGTTTGCGCCTAAAGAAATATTTGGATCAAGTGATGATCCGGTTGCAATAACAGAACTTAAGGCTTGATCCGCATACCAATTGATGATTCCCATACCTGCGGTACCATTTAAAGATTCAATCACCTCATTTTCACAATAACTGGTTGCTTCACTACTAATTGTTGGCATAGTTGGAGACGAAAAGGCTTCTACATAAATTGAATCCGCATCAACACACCCATTCACTGCCGTTCCGGTTACGGTGTACGTAATTCCTCCTAAGGAAGGTGCGAAAGACGAGCTATCTGTAATTCCATTATTCCATGTATAGTTCATCGCATCTCCTGTGGCAAATACTATAATAGAGTCTCCTACGCAAAGGGTATCCATACTGGCATTTGCTTGAACTACTGGTAATGTTTCTATCACAAGTGTCGTATTTATAATGCTGTCACAGCCATTAGCTGCTCCGTTCGTAATTACATCTTGATAAATTCCACCAATCATTTGCATGCCACCTCCCAGTAAAATACTATCTCCAAAGCAAATTGAATCTGCTCTGGTCATAATCACACTATTGTTGATTGTTAATGTAGTTGTAACGACACTATCACATCCACTAGAAGTCGCTCCGAATAAGGTATCAATTACGATTTGTGTGGTGTAATACGTATTCCCGTTAATCATTGCGCTGTCACAATCTGTTACGTTTTGAGCAAAACTTTGCGCAAAGTTGATTGTTAGATTCGTTGTTACAATACTGTCACAGCCGTTCGAACTTGCCCCAGACAACGTATCTATTACCGTTTGAGTAGAATAATACATCCTTCCGTTAATCATTGCACTGTCACAAGCAATCATCGGTTGGGTGAAATGCTGAGTTAAGTTAATCGTTAGATTGGTCGTAACAATACTGTCACAGCCGTTCGAACTTGCCCCAGACAACGTATCCATTACCGTTTGAGTTGAGTAATACATCGTTCCGTTAATCATTGCACTGTCACAAGCGATCATTGGTTGAGTGAAACTCTGAGTGAAATTGATGGTAAGATTAGTCGTAACAATGCTGTCACAGCCATTCGAACTTGCTCCTGACAACGTATCCATCACCGTTTGGGTGGAATAATACATGGTTCCATTGATCATTGCACTATCACAAGCAACCATCGGTTGGGTAAAACTTTGCGTAAAGTTGATCGTAAGATTAGTCGTAACAATACTATCACAGCCATTCGAACTTGCTCCTGACAACGTATCAATTACCGTTTGGGTAGAATAATACGTATCCCCGTTAATCATTGCACTATCACAGGCGATCATTGGTTGGGTGAAACTCTGCGTAAAATTGATTGTAAGATTGGTTGTTACAATACTGTCACATCCATTCGAACTTGCTCCTGACAACGTATCCATTACTGTTTGAGTGGAATAATACATCGTTCCGTTAATCATTGCACTGTCACAAGCAATCATCGGTTGGGTGAAATGCTGAGTTAAGTTAATCGTAAGATTGGTCGTAACAATACTATCACAGCCGTTCGAACTTGCCCCAGACAACGTATCCATTACCGTTTGAGTCGAGTAATACATCGTCCCATTAATCATTGCACTGTCACAAGCGATCATTGGTTGCGTGAAACTTTGAGGAAAATTGATCGTTAGATTAGTCGTAACGATACTGTCACATCCATTCGAACTTGCTCCAGACAACGTATCCATCACCGTTTGAGTGGAATAATACATGGATCCATTGATCATTGCACTATCACAAGCAACCATCGGCTGGGTAAAACTTTGCGTAAAGTTGATCGTAAGATTAGTCGTAACAATACTATCACATCCATTCGCACTTGCTGCCGATAACGTATCTCTTACTGTTTGTGTAGAATAATACATCGTTCCATTAATCAATGCACTATCACAAGCAATCATCGGTTGAGTGAAATTCTGCGTAAAATTGATCGTAAGATTGGTTGTAACAATACTGTCGCATCCATTTGAACTTGCTCCTGATAAGGTATCGATTACTGTTTGACTTGAATAATACATCGTTCCATTAATGTCCACACTGTCACATTCTGTTAAACTTTGCATGGAAGAACTTGGAAATTTAATCGTCAATAAAGCAGCGTTAGAGGAGTCTACAAGCACGCCACAATCATATCCAATGTTTCGATATTGGCTATTATTAAAGGCTGCCAATGCTGAATCAAGGTGTAAACTGTCTCCTGTTCCTGAATAATTAGAACTTGGCAACATTAGGGTATTCCAATTCAAACCGCCATCTGTAGACAATTGCCAATGCAAAGAATCTAATGGGCCTGTTGTATCTACAGTGAAATCAACTGAATTATCTTGGCAAATCGTTTGAGAAACAGGAGAGGTATTGATACTACCTCGTGGTAATACTACAATCGTTTTAGCACTAGCCAGTGCAACCGTACAAATTCCATCTTCTATAGACACAAGGGTCAAAGTAGTATCTGAGGTCACATTGCTTAATGTAATATGCAATGAATCTACATTCATGTTTACGATGCTATTGGCACCACCTGTATTATAAGTTATGTTGGCATTTTCATTTCCAACAATCGTAAATACGGCATCTTGTTCATAACAAATGGTATCGATCGCCGCTAGTACTGTTGCTGTCGGAGGCAAATGCTCCGTGATTTCAAATGTGGCACTTGAACCACAACCAAAACCATCTACAATTGAAACGGTATACGTTCCACTAGCCAATCCTGTTCTTGCACTAGTTCCTCCACTCGTTTCTGTAAACCCATCATTTGACCAAGTATAATTATAAGGAGCATTCCCTGAGATTGTATTTACCGTTGCTGTACCATTGATCAACCCACAAGTAGCTTGGGTAGAATTTTGTAAATATGTTGTTGGTCCGCTCGGATCCGCCACCACATGGGTACTATCAGATATAGAACAGGAAGTTGCTGCATTTGTGATTGTGACACTATAGGTTCCTTTATTTAATCCAACTATAGTGGACGTTGCTACACTGAAATCATTTGTGCCATTTGACCAATTAAAATTATAAATTCCTGCTGTTGGGGTAGCCATCACAGTTCCATCATTATTACAAAGTTGTGGTGTCGAACTTAATGTATACACAGGCCGCGGATTCACGGTCACATTAAACGGGACACTTTGCCCACATGATGCTTCATTTGAAAATGAACCAAATTTATCGAAAACAACTGCTGCATACGTACTTGAAGTTGTAGGAGCCACGCTTAAGGAGGAACTGGTACTAGAAACCGTATCGACCAATGGTCCCCAACTTATCGAGTAAAATGCTGACACTCCAGATAATTCCAATTTAGCCGTATCCCCTTCACAAATCGTTACATCACCAGAACCCGTGGCGTTTGGCGTGGGTATTACATATAGGTAAATCGAATCTTCAGGTGACAATCCACAGCAATCACTTATCGCACTAGCTCTAATACTATAAAAACCGGGTGTATTAAATTGACTCGTAAATCTCTGAACGGACCCAGGATTAGTAACTGCCCCATCTAAATCCCAACTGTATAAACTATAGGTTTCTTCCATTTGAAAGGTAGCATATTCCCCCTCGCAAATTTGAAATGTATCTGCCGTAGCATTAGAAATAGCTGATGAGGTTATGATAGGTGTAGTATTGATTAAAGAAATATTTTGAAATCCCGTATACACATTGCCATCATAGGTAACCGAAAATCGATCAACAGCATCAAATTGAGTAGTTACAGATGCTCCACTTGGTGCTGATGGAGTAGCATTTGAACCAAATGCCCAAGCGGCCGCAATCGGACCAGAAAAATCAAAATTAATATCTGTACAATTTAGGCTACGAGAAGTAATGGTAGGAAGAGTTCCTAAATCAAAAGCTGTTTCCGCGGTAACCAGGGCCGAACCTGGTAAGCCTGTATCAAATTGAATACCACTTGACAAACCGTCAGCGCCATCCCCACCGTTTCCACCGTTTCCTCCTTTTCCTCCGGGACCACCATCTCCGCCACTTCCAACTTCTAAACCGCCACCAGCACCGCCTGCACCCCCAAGTCCTCCAGCACCAGAAGTACCTCCAGCACCGCCTTTTCCTCCTAAACCAGCTGTTCCTGCTGGGATAAAACAATCTATAATATTTCCTGAAGCACCATTATTTCGAAGCATGATGCCAAATGAGCTACCGCCACCTTTTCCTCCTGTACCCGCTTTTCCACCTTCGCTTCCGCCGCCGCCGCCGCCACCACTCGCACCAGTACCGGTCAAAAAGGAAAGGAATGATTGACCGCCGCCGCCACCGCCGCCGCCGCCGCCAGCGCCATCCGTTCCGTCCGTTCCATTTCCACCATTACTTGTTTGCCAGAAACCAGATACAATTGATCCTGTCCCGGCAAGCCCCGCTGTTCCATCCGTTCCATCTCCTCCTGGACCACCAACTCCTCCATCCGCACAAACAGGAGTTGGAGTCCCGTTATTCACAGCTGATAAACATCCTGCAGTTCCCGCCGTACCAGGAGTCGCTATCCCATTTAGTGGTGTTGGTGCAACCGATCCTACACCCCCAGCAAGAGCTGCCCCTCCATTACCTCCAGCTCCTCCAGATGTAAAAAAGGTAGCACTTCCATCCGCATTGCCTAAAATTCCTCCTGCTCCTCCCGTGATGGCTGGATTAACCACATCTTTTAGCCCATCCATGCCGACAACGCCCTGTTGTCCATCAACTCCAGCTCCAAAGCCAGTTCCTGCATCCCCATCAGCAGCTTTACCGGCCATAATTTGGCATCGAACAATATCATAATTCGAACACGAAGTCAAATAAAGACCATAAGTAGACATTCCGGATGTATTGCCACTGTCCGTTTCAATTGTTAAATCCTGCAAACGAAAACCTACACTGCCGTTTCCATACATTGCGACAATTCGTTTATTGTCAGTCGGTCCCTCTGGGTTTGCAGTTGTTCTAAATATGGTCGTTGCACCTGCCAAACTTGTTTTTCTCCAGGCACTAGCCTGCATAAAGCCTCCTTCTAATGTCACATAACTTCCTAAATACAGTGAATTGTCGATCAAATAAACACCTGTGGCCATTTTAATCACAGTATTATTACATACCGCACGTGAAATAGCCGTTTCTAAATTGGTTGGGTCTACATGAGTTCCCGCACTCCCACTTCCTCCACTTGGAGACACAAAAATATTTATGCAACTTGCCCCTGTTGATGGACTCCCTACTGTTAAAAAAGTAGTATCAGTCGTTACACATCCAGATGATGGATTGGTCACCTGAAAGACATATGTATAAGTACCAGCAGCTCCAGGTAAAGAAACTGTCATGGTTGAGCTGGCACCCGAAACCACACCTGAACCAAGTGAAGACATAAACGGACCAAACCACTCCATGTTCATTCCAGTTGCATTTGTTGAGCCAGTCAAGTTAAAACTAGATCCAGCACAAGCATTTGATGTCTTTGGCCATACTTCAGCAGTAGGGCTATCATTTACGGTTATTTTTAAATAATCTTGTGAAACACAGCCATCTACATAGGTTAAGTTTGCAGTATATATACTCGTTACACTAGGAAAGGCCTTTGTGGATTGATTAGTTGGGTCCACTACACTATTGGGCGAAGACCACTCAAATGATTGAATTTGCGCGGCTGCCGTCCCAGTTGTAGCAACAAGCGAAGCCGTATCACCACTACAAATCGCGATGTCTGAACCTGTAATGATGGGTAAATTAGAATTGTCCGTAATTTGAACTCTAAAAATCTGCGAGTTTTGACTATTTAAGGGACAGCCATCATCCCGAGCTGAAACAGCAAAGAAATAAGTTCCGACTGGTGTTAATTTTGTATTCCAAGTAAACGTTCCTTTTACCGAATCTCCTGTTGAAACTTGCGTAAAAACAGCGTCGGATATATTATTTGACCAATCCAATGAAATAGTTTGTCCTGCATCTAAATCGGTTGCGATTACATCAAAATTTAGAATAGTATTTTGGCATACCGTTGTATCAAAATTGATGGCGCTATTATTAATTCCTGAAATTTGAGGGATATTACTTGCCGCTCCGCAATTGGTAACTGCAAATGAGAGTCCGCTAGATACATCGCCAATTTTAACACCATTTCGATATTCTTCTACTTGTACACATACTGCCGCAACTTGTGCCGAAACTGCTGTTAATGTTAGTTTACCCGTCTGTGAATCAATAGTGATCGGACTTGTAAATGGATTATTTCCACTAAACCCACTTACATATGGTACATCTATCCCGCCTTCATCCAAGCAATTCTGCAATGAATACACCAGTGAATCACCATCTGGGTCGGATGCCAATAATTGATAATTTACCGTTTGACCTACACATGTATTTATCTGAGGCAACGCGCTAAATACGGGAGAACTATTGCAAGGAGAAACGCTGTTATCTAATGCAGTGGAAATTAAAAATCCTGTATTTTCCGGAGCATCAATATTTGTAATAACATTCGACCTACAACAACTTTCAAAGCTAATAATCCAATCATTACACCCGGAAGGCAACGAAAGTGTACCTTGATAAATATGTTTTTCTACTCCAAAACTACCCCCTCCTGCACATGCGCTTAAACTGGATGGACACGTCGGTGTAATATCACTAACAGATTGACTAGCGAGTATTAAACTTGCCGAAACTCCGCAAGAAACTGAACTATATTGAACATTTATGGTACTCTCAGGAGCAACACCGCCACAATCTCGATACAAATTTGCAGTAACCAAATACTCGTTTGGCCCAACACATTCATATTCAAGTTCACCTCCTAATAGGTGTGTTGCGCTCGCTTGTTGTGGCAAACTTGACAAAAAGATTAGAACAATAACAAGAGTTATAGTTTTAAAGATTCTAAACAAATGTATCATAGGCGATCAATTTTTCAATATAACCGGCAATAATAAGTTAAAAATGAGAGATTTAATAATGTTTTCTTATGAACGACATGTTTTGTTCATAAACGACATCTATCACTTAATATAATTGTACTTATTTAACATTTTATTGAACAGTATCATTCTTTCTTATGTACATTTTGCTTTTTCAGGTAGGAGAGAGATCCTTCAAAATCTTACCCGACATAAAATGATATGGAATTTTGTTATCAAGTTTTGAAATGTTGAGAGGAGACGGACAACCAAAATAACATACGAAAAAGGGGAGTGACTTTATCTGAGTTCAACAAAATACTGTGTATCGACGATTGTTCGTACATCATATCATAGTCTGACCCCTACGATGCACACATCGTCAATTTGTTCAAAGTCTCCTCTCCAATCTTCGAAGGTTTGACGAAGTAGGTCCGAATGCTCTTTAATTGGCTTGGACTGCATTTCAAGTATGCATTTCTTGAAGGGTTTATACATAAACTTTTTCTCTTTCTCTCCACCAAATTGATCCGCAAAACCATCTGTAAAAAAGTAACAACTGTCGTCAGGATGAAGTTCGATTTCTTTTTGGGCAAACGGTTTCATACCATCAAACAGCCCTATGGGTTGCCTGTTTCCTTTGAACTCGATCAGGGCCATATCATCTTGAATAATAGTGCCACGCGTTTCTTTTTGTTTTTCGGTTATTAGTTCGGTTTTTCGAACGATCCATAATGGGTTATTGGCTCCGCAAAAAACAACCTTATTCTTGTGAAAAGCACATAAAACTACATCCATTCCGTCTTTCACCTGTCCTCCGCTTTTTGAAAATGTTTCTATTACTAGTTCTCTGGTTTTATCCAAAATCTTAGCAGGATCTGTGATACCAAATTCTTTTACGGAACGTGTAAGTGCATTGGAACACACAATACTTACCAACGCTCCCGGGACTCCATGCCCTGTACTATCAGCTGCTGCGATGTATGAAACACCATTAACATGCTCAAACCAATAAAAATCTCCACTCACCACATCCTTTGGTTGAAAGTAAATGAAGTTGTTTGGAAGGTGCTTATTTACTTCTTCAAAAGAAGGTAAAATCGCCTCTTGCAATCGCTTTGCATAGTTGATGCTATCTGTTATATCTTTATGTTGCTTTGAAAGTAAATCTTCCGATTCTTTTCTTCTTACTACCTCTTTTTTGAATCTGAAATTCCAGAATAAAATCCCCATTGCAAGAATTACACCTCCACTAATCATTAAGGCATTCGCACCTGGCCACAGGAATATTTTGAACAAAATCCCAATCAACACTAAATTTACGGCCAGAAAATCCAGGAAACTTAACCCGATAGTCTCTAATTTAGAACCAGAAAAAGGCTCCCATTTTAAATATTTGAATTTTAGTTGTAATGGCGCATACGCAAAGCAATACCAAACTGTCCCGGTTAAAAGTTCCATACCCGCTGCAGGGAGATGGAAATATTTTGAAATCAATCCTGCAATAACAAGTCCTAGCGAAATAAAAAAGTAGATTCGTTTTACTTTATTTCTAGTCTCCTCCTTTGCATTGATCGAAATCAGTGTAGCTCCTAATGGAATTAGTACAGGTGGAAAAAAAGCGAAGACAGTCACAAGCACCTCTGGAATATCGCTTGAAAAAACAATCAATAACACCGCTTGAACTGTAAAGATTACAATCAAGCTTATTCCTAGTTTTTTCATTGGTTATCCTCGGTTTAAAAGCTAATTTATAAATCCAAATATGTGAACCTTTTGGACACAACTTCGCTACAAACTTAAAAAATCTAATGAAGATTAAGGTTTTTGTTCGTTTAATAATCCAGTGTGTAACGCATCCTTTTAGAATTCGAATCTCTGTTAGTCCTGTTTCAGGCAACTCTGAGAAAATCTATCATATTTCACCTTCACAGCTTGGTCATTGTTACTTGTGCTTTATAGTTAAGGATTGGTTTGTTGCCTTTTTCCGGTGAAACGGTATCTAATCTTATCAACATGTCTTTATACTTAACCTCCGTTTCCATTCGGTCATTTGAATTAAGGATAAATTTATGAACAATTTTTTCATCACTTTTTAAAGCGAAATGCATTTCTGCATTACCAGCCCATTTACATTGAGCATTTTGCGGACATCGAGAATCACCGGCTACTTTCATTAGACGAAGTTTATAGTTCCCGCCAAAATAACCAGTCCATAAGTTTTTTCCAACCGTTTTAGATTCTCTCGTTGGAACCTTGGTAGATGTGGAATCATTTGAAATTGACCTACCATTTCCCAAAACCAACTCCACTTCTGGCTCTATAATTTTCACAGAAATTATTGCCTTATATCTCCTACTTAGACTTTCTAACTTAAAGGCGTGGTTTTCAACAGTAACTTCATTCTCAAACCGATCATACGTATTGAGAGTGAATTTTTGTTTTAACTCTCCATCATAAAACAATCCCAATTGAATTTTTGCATTCCCTGCCCAAACGCAATTATACGTCTTTCCTCCTTTGCTTTCGGGACACCTGGAATCTTCTAAGACTTCGATTATTTTTAGTGCATACTTGGATTTTCCATTGCTAAGATGGGTAGATTTAGTTCTGTTAACAGAAATAGTATCAAAACGAACATTGTACTCCAAACGCTCTTCTATACGATTCTCCGCAAGGGAACTATCTACAACCTGACCTTTCACCAGGATAGTAGAAATAAAAAACAATAAAATCACTCCACTCAACTTCATAAAATAGGATCCAGCAAAATTCTTGCCGAAATTATGTCTCCATATATTTAACCTTTCCGAATTCATCAACGTCCTCTTTCGAATGACTCTGAACGGATTCAATTGTGGAAAACTTCTCAAGTTTAATGGCGTTTTCTTACTTTATTTCTTCAACATCAGAAGGTATTTCTTATGAAATTCGGGACTATTTCCTTTTGGTACCTTGTGCCATTTATTATTAACAAAGACATACATCAATCCGTCTTTTCCCTTTCCCATATTTCCTTCTTTTGAGATCAGCTTGTGGTCCATACTTTTGTAGGCATTATGCTTATTGTAATTCACTATGTCTTCACTCGATCCTGAATTAAATAGTTCCTCGTTTAGCTTATCATCCTTGGTATTATAAAAACTACGCTTATTTTGATTTACTCCAGGCTTCTCCACCGAAACTTCCCTCTTTGCAACCTCTTTATACGATGGTTTTGACACCTTTTTAATTACAGGGGTAGGTCTTGACACGATCTTGGGCTTTGGCGTACTTGTTTTAATATCCATTGCAAATTTTTCCTTATCAAAAATACAACTACCAGAATGATAACATGTTTGAAAATCTACACGTACATTCACCAATGGATTCGCTGCGGTGATTAAAACCTTTTGCCGAAATTCTGCATGCGGTTCAAAATACCTGTAGTCCATATTATAGACATCATCATATTCCTTTTTGGAATTTACTGCAACAACGTCTCCTAAAACTTTTATACCACTGCTGCCTTCAAAATCAAACTTGGTTACATTCGGACCTCCTTCTTCAAAATCGGATGAATATAAATACCAATTTGAATCTACGTTCGCTTTAAAAATCAATTCAACTGTACTGCCAACTGCTGGATTTTTCTCAGATAAATAGGGCGTTTTCCATTTTACCGGTTTTTTGATTTGAGCGTGCACTTGTGTTTGGATTTGAACAGCAATCAGTACTAGGAAGAAGGATAGAATCTGTTTTTTCATAACGTCGTAAATTGAATGTTTTGGTTTGTTAAACTAAATTGAGCTTAATTGAATTAAATTGAATTGAATCCTTTGAATTAGATCCTTATTCGCTTCGATTTAACGAAAACATGCGCGTTTGGTTTGCTGAAAATCCATTCAAGTTACCGACTGGTTGAAAACGCAATACGAATGAACAAATGGCACTTCTGAATTGATCTCATTTTTTTTGTAGGGTACTGTAAGTTATAAGTGTTTTTAACCACGAACGACAATAAAAACTCTTGCCCAAACCCTCCTATTTTATTTTAATTTAATTTATGTTGAATAAGTTCATTCAGGTCTATAAGATTCGATTTCCAAAATCAAATGTGTTCTGCTTTATATGGAAATCAATCTTATGCCTTATTATTCTTATCGTAACTCAATTCCCCGTTTTTGCGCAGCTAGATACAATTCACTACATCGCTCCTGCCTTTCGAAACACCAATCCACCAGAAGTATTTGTGTACATCTCTACTCCTAGTCTAGATTCTGTAGATTACACCGTCGAAAATGGAGCTGGAACCGTATTAAAATCAGGCATAGTCACTTCTGGATATTCCGAAATGTATGCATTGGCAGACAGTGTCTTTATTATCACAGAAACCATTACGTTGGATAGCATTTACCCTGATCGAGGATTAATCGTCCATGCCTCTGATAGCATTTATGTAAATGTACGACTCGAACATACAGCTCAAGCATCTTCAATTACATCCAAAGGTCGGATTGCATTTGATACCACATTTAGAATTATAGCTCCTCCCGTCTTAAACGCGCCAAACACCAGTACCCATTTATACGCTTCGGTGGGGGTAATGGCGACAGAAGATAGTACGACAATTCATTTTGACCTTACCGGAAGTCCGTTGAATTTACATCTCAGCAACCACTTGGCCAATGTTCCTTTTTCCATTGAATTAAATCGCGGCGAAACCTACGTACTTGCAGCAGGTATAGCAGTAAACAATACCAATCTATCCACTTTTCTTGGTAAACAAATCACTTCAGACAAACCAATAACAGTTACCAGTGGAGCATATACTGGTTATCTGCACAATATCCAAACCAATGGAAGTCGCGATGTGATGTTGGATCAATTGGTTGGTGGAAATACACTTGGAAACGAGTTTGTATTGGTTCGAGGTCGAGGAATCATTGGGAATCCTTTCCATGAACAAAATGAGATTGGATTGATTACTGCCTATCTCGATAGTACAGCTATTTATGTAAATGATGACAGCATTGCCGTTGATACCATCAACAAAGGAGAATTTTATCGAATTGAAGGGACGAACTACATCAATTACACAATGTTCATCCGAACTTCACAACCTGCTTCTTGTACTCAATTTGCACTAGGGAGTGTCAGTTTGAATAACAACAGTCAAGGAATGGGTATTATTCCACCTATGGCTTGCAACAATTCCACTTTTGTAGACCATATCCCAGAAATTGATAAAATTGGAAATCGGTTGTTTGCTTCCATCGTTACGATAACTACTAAATTAGGGAGTGATGTAACCATCAATGGCCAAACACCTCCTGTTCCTCCAATTGCAGTGACCGGAGCACCATATGAAGTATATCGCATTGAGGGTTTGACCGGAAACATTTCCATCCATTCAAGTACCAATGCGGCAGTTTCGTTTTTAGGGTTTAACGGAAATTCTGGTTATTTGGGGTATTTTAGCGGATTTGAATCGAGCGTAGAGGCACAACTAGATGTGGCAGCAGACGACAATGAAATTGCATGTGGTGGTCAGATCCCAATTGCTTCTGACATATTAAATAACATCGCAGAGGATTTCCTATTTTCCTGGTCCCCAGCAGAATTCTTAGATGATCCATATTCAGCCACTCCCATTGCCTCTCCCGATTCCACTACAACTTTTACCGTAAACATTGAAAGAGCAGGCTCTCCTTTTTGTTTCACCTCTAGTGAAATCGAAATCAAAGTCGTGTGTTGTGATAATCCACAACCAGATACTTGTACTACCTATCAAGGATTGTCTTTAGATGCAGATTTAGCCAATTCAAGAGCAACTTATGAATGGATAGACGGGTCAACTTCCACCGACTTTTTTCTGGAGGATGAAGGAACGTATTGGGTAAAAACAAGGATAGGACCTTGTACCAGCGTCGATTCATTTTTCGTAGCAAGATGTCCACAGCCAATACCTAATATCTTTACACCAAACGGAGATGGTCAAAATGACTTTCTAAACTTAAGTGGCTATGAAACCATGGATGGAAATTGGGATTTAGAAGTGTATAACCGGTGGGGAAAACTGGTTTTTAGACAAAATGATTATGATCATCAATGGACCGCCGAAGGACTACCAGATGGAACCTATTTTTACCATTATCTAAATGACATGTTTCTAGATGGAGATTTCAAAGGCTGGATTCAAATTGAACGATGATGGGATCAATCAATTATAACCAAATTAGACTAAAAATACTGTCCCAAGCCTACAACAATGCCTCTATGAGTTGGATGTTCCAAATTGAATCCCATATCCACTCTTACGATCAACTTATAAAATCGAGTTAAAAACAAGCGTCCACCCACACCCCCATAAACTTTGATATTCATTTGATCTGCTAGATCTCCATAACGCTCACCTGAACTTCTCCAAGTACCGGAGTCAATAAAACCAACCAATTGAATACTTCCATGTCGATTGTTTATAATTCGATGACGATATTCCGTGTTTAGTACCAATTGCGTAATCCCACGATCTACCCTATTACCAATTCCGCGAATACTTAAATAACTATCTAATGCAAATGGAGCAAAAGCACTCATATTATCCGTACAAGAACCAAATTTCAAGCGGGTACCAAAATTTCCATTCGTACCAATCTGTTGTACATATTTGAGATCGTTTGTTATTTGAAAAAAGGGCTGTTCACCATTCACATATGTGTAGGACACTTTCGTTTCATTGCTCACACCATTTTCCAAACAGCCAATGAAGTTCATCTTTTGAATTTTGTGCTCTACGTTTACGCGAATCTTCATTCCCTCTACAAAACGGGTTGAATCTGATTCAGGGTTTTGTTTTCGATCAAAATACTCAGTAAAGTACGTCCCTCCAACGTATAATCTATGGTTTTGCTTGAACTCATAAAAACCATCTAATCCAAAGACGTTGCTTCGATATTTATAATCCAAATAGACATCTTCAATACGAATTGGCTCCAACCTTGCAATCCTTCGAATGTCAAAACGTAGCCCAAATGGACTATTATTGATATAGGGAATTTCATTTTCTACGAATACAGAATGACCGTCATAGTATTGATAGTACATTTTAAGCATCCCTACCTTACCAAACAAATTCGCGTTAAACCCTCCAAACTTGACAAATGTGTTGTTACCAAGGGTTCCAAAACTAAATGTGGGAAGTAACGTGATCAGCTCATCGCATTGAAAAACCAATGTAGCAATCGAATCCATTGATTCAAAACGATACGTCACATTTGAAAAGATTCGGAGATTTAATAATGCCTGAGCATCGCGAGCAGCGGTAATAGAATCAAAAGGTGTTCCTATTTCACTATCCAAAAACCGCTTAATAATTTCGGTTTTAGTCCGCTTTAGTCCTTTGAATTGAATAGATTCAATGTTTTTAGCATGAAGCAAGGACATACTGCTACCACCTATAAATATCAGAAAAAATATAACTACGAATCTCATTTTCAAATCACCCAAACTACAAAATTCGCTTTAAAAAAGTTCAAAATCACTTTGTCAAAGTCTATAATTGTTCAATTCATTCGTCGGAACAATCTCTACGGTTAGTGAATAGACCCGTAGTTAATTATTGCATAGTGGTGGTAAGAAACGAATAATTTCGCTTGTTATCCGCAAGTCTTACAAGGAGTCGTAAAACCTTCTTTTCTATTATTAATGTCTTTAATAGATACTGCCGATTTCTTTGAAGGACATATTTTATTTATGTCTTTAACGCTTAATTTCGATGAACCGAGTTCAAGTTCCTCTCTAATTTCATCATATTCCCCTTCTAATTCTTCTTTATCCTGATTCCCATCTTGCCAACAAATTCGATACTTCCCTCCTTCCTTAAAAACGAACACGTTATTACGATCTTTCAATTGGGCTAATGCCTGTTTTACGCCTTTTAATTTATTATAAGGTTCTCCAATTTGAACCACCCAATTCTTTGGTCTATTTGCAATCCGAATACTGTCTTTTCTTCGTTTTTCCGCTGCTGCTTGTTGAATTAAATCCACTGCTCCTTCCCCGATTTCTTTATACGTTTCAAGATCGGATTTATTGGTACTAGTAGGTACTTCTATATTTGCTGCATCAGGTTGGGGTTTTTTAGTATCAAACATGAAGCCAACCAAATTTGGGAATATTAATACAACCCCCATGACTCCAAAAAAGGCTATCCGAACCTGCTTAGGTGTGGCATTCTTCCATATTTTTGAAATTTGATCCTTCACTACTTCGTGAAAAATCCATAGCACAAATGCAGAAGTGCCAGAAAAGCCCAATAAATACCACATAGAAAATTTAAGATTAAATTAGATTAGCAAACGGAATAGAATCCTATTCAGAATATTCAGAAGAAAAAGAAATTAATCCCCCCAGGTTACATACACATCAATACTCATAACGGTATTGCTCAATGAAATAAATTCCGGTTGATCAGTAGCGTAATCGCTGGCAACAAAAGAAACTAAACTAATAAAATCGTCCGCAGAAGTCCCATCATTATCGTATAAAGTGATATAATAGGTTTCATCCATGCTTGCTAGTAAATAGGAAGAGGTACTAATGGTCACCGGCAAATCATCTGCTCCTACATTATCTTTTACAAATGTGGATTCGTGCAATACCAGTGTGTCTGTTTCAATTTGAAAAAACAAGTCTGCAAATTGATCATCCCCTATGCTGAAATCCCATTGACTTCCATCATCCAAGGTTGGAAATGTCTTCACTTGAATGGACTCAACTGTACATGAAGTTGCTTCAGGAGTGGGGTCCGTTGTTGTACAAGAATAGAAAACGCTCATCAGTATTGGAAGTACGATGGCAATTTGAATTTTACGATTTGAAAGTTTGTTGAACATCTTTATTTAACTTTTATACAAAATCTAAAAATATTTAAGGCTCCAATTATAGTAAATTTATATTTAAATACACTTATATATAATTTAAAATATAATTAAATAACGAATATTATTAACAATAAGATTCAATATAAATAAAAAGTGATGGTTAAATCCTAGCCTTAAAAGGCTGAATAACAGGTTTAAATCATTAAACCCCTCGACATTGTTGGTACTGTAAAGGCTTTTTGTATGCTCATTTCTTCCGTTTCACGGAACCAGAATGCTTTTTCGGATTTGCAACCCGAAAAGATATACAACAAGGATTTGTAATCCGATCAACAAGTACATGCATCAAGCGAAGCCCCTAGAAATCGAAAAATCGATAACCGAGAAAAGGAAGAACGTTCTTCATTTTTACCTACCCGTCACACAAACCTTCAAAATTTGCTAATAAAATCCGAACTCTTTTTATTCCGTACAATGCTTAATAAGCAAGATTTTGAAGGATTTCCAACCCACGCTCAAAAACTGCTAAGCATTAATAGGCAATAGAGGCTTTTTGTATGCTCATTTCTTCCGTTTCACGGAACCAGAATGCTTTTTCGGATTTGCAATCCGAAAAGATATACAACAAGGATTTGTAATCCGATCGACAAGTACATGCATCAAGCGAAGCCCCTAGAAATCGAAAAATCGATAACCGAGAAAAGGAAGAACGTTCTTCATTTTACCTCCCCGTCACACAAACCTTCAAAATTTGCTAATAAAATCCGAACTCGTTTTATTCCGTACAATGCTTAATAAGCAAGATTTTGAAGGATTTCCAACCCACGCTCAAAAACTGCTAAGCATTAATAGGCAATAGAGGCTTTTTGTATGCTCATTTCTTCCGTTTCACGGAACCAGAATGCTTTTTCGGATTTGCAATCCGAAAAGATATACAACAAGGATTTGTAATCCGATCGACAAGTACATGCATCAAGCGAAGCCCCTAGAAATCGAAAAATCGATAACCGAGAAAAGGAAGAACGTTCTTCATTTTACCTCCCCGTCACACAAACCTTCAAAATTTGCTAATAAAATCCGAACTCGTTTTATTCCGTACAATGCTTAATAAGCAAGATTTTGAAGGATTTCCAACCCACGCTCAAAAACTGCCAAGCATTAATAGGCAATAAAGGCTTTTTGTATGCTCATTTCTTCCGTTTCACGGAACCAGAATGCTTTTTCGGATTTGCAATCCGAAAAGACATACAACAAGGATTTGTAATCCGATCGACAAGTACATTAATAATGAAGTTTAATCTAAAACAGCGCGCTAGAGTTAGAACGAATTTAGCCCAGAATATAGACTATTGGTAACATTTTAGTTATCTCCTACTCCCAAGTCAAATTGAGTTCAAGCCCGAAAGTTGAATCTCCCAACTCCAAAAAACGGGGATGCGAAAATTTGTAATCGGATGGTCTGAATTCAAGAGTTCCAACTAAATCGTCATTAGAAGTACCATCTTTATCATACAAGGAAATATAATACCACTGATCCAAATCTGGAAATACATAGTCATCCGCCAATAACAACAGCGGCAAATCCTCTTCTCCTACATTGCTACTTTCATCATCAGAAACATACACTACACCGGTATCCACTTCTATTTGAAAATACAAATCAGCTAACTTATCGCTATTAATTATACTGAAATCCCATTGACTTCCATTGTCGGTTAATGGAAAGTGATTCACGGTCACTGCTCCGATGGTGCATTGGGTGGCTTCCGGAAGGGCTTCTTTTGGACCACAACTATAAAGAAAAAAGGATCCACACAACGATGCTATTGCTACAAATCGGATTCCAAGGCGGATGTTTTTTATCAAAACGAATGTAGTGAAATAATGAATTAATTAACCAGAAGACAATATACAGCAAAATTATATTAAACTCCCTTAGAAGCATTCATTTAAAAGACAATTTACGCTTCCTACATACCTATTTTAATAATATTCGATTTTGCGTTCGATGCAATAAAAGTTCTCAATGTCTTCAAAGGTATGGGTACGTGTCTTTCTAATCCAGTTACTTATTCCGTCAAATTCATACGTATAAATTTCCTTATGCCATATTTTTTCTACGTTCGCCGAGTCGTTTTTTACAAAGGCAAAATCTTGTTGAACTACATTATTATGCACATCGTATTGATAGTTTCGAGTAATCCATAAACTTCCATTTTCACGATATACTCGATGTTCTTTTACTCTTCCCAATTCATCTCGAATATCTTCTGAAATAGATTTCGTTGAGTCGCCTTTTGAATAACGAATCTCCTTAATCTCTCTATTTTTATCATCGTATTCCTTTTCCCAGATGGTCATTCTATTGGTTCTAGTTTTAATCCGGGTACGTTTTGTTTGATTTCCATTGGCATCATATTCATACAAGCTACGTGTATTCGGCTCCTTCTTATCCCAATGAAATAGTTCATCTTTAGTTAATCTACCATTTGCATCATATTTCTTTCGGAGCGTACGATATGCTCCCTTTTCGCCTTTACGAAATTTATAAATGATTTGTTCAATGCAATTTCCTTCTGAATCATAAGAAAACACAGTTTCAAATTTAAGTTCTCCCGCACTCGTAAGCTTTTTTTCCTTGATACAAAGTCCATCTGAATTATACTCATATTCATGCCTTCTATATTTCGTACTATCCTCTTTTTCAATCACAAACTTCTCAATAATGTTGCCATTTTCATTAAAAAGCATGCATTCGAAGCTGGTTGCACGGTCCGGTTTACCTATTAAATCTTTCGAATCATACTCATTAATCTTTACTGACTTCACCTTACCATTCAAATCAAATGCTTTTAGCGACTTGTTCTTAGGAGATGGCGCTGTGCAAAGCGAAAATGCAATAAGTCCGAATATTGCAGAAGCATAGAGTTTGATCATAACATGATATTACAAAAATGAATTGAATACTTTTACGATGGAAGTGGAAATTATAACGAATCAAATTCAAAATTATGACACCGCTAACTATTTATTATATTGCTGATCAATATAATATCCACCAGTAAGCTAGTTCATTTTATGAGGCCTAATAAAACCAATTGTGATTCTAATTTTCATCCATTCATAGATGCTGTGGAAGCAGATAATATCCATGATGCATTAAGTTTTCGCGTAGTAAATGAGGCTTTTATCCATTCCATTCCTGAATCCAAGCAATTCTTTCGATACCAGCCAGAAAAATGGACAATAAAAGAAGTATTGGCCCATTTAGTCGATTCTGAGAAGTATTTTAATCATGAAATTATCCGCATTGGAGATTTGGAAAACATGAAATTATTAGCAAGCTCAGAGAAGATTTTTCCAAAGGCGAACGAATTGTCGTTGAACGAAATTTTGGATCATTTTAATCAAGCCAGAACGGATTGTGCTCATATTTTCGAAAGCATCAGTCCTTCAACCGTAGAAAAGCAAGGAGTGGTAGTTGGTCGAAAAGTGGACCTTTTAAGTTTAGGCTTTATCAATGCTGGCCACGAAATTCATCACCGTCGTATTCTGGAAGAACGATATTTAGATAAACTTTAACTCATGTATTTATATGAAAAAGAAAGCAACTATGAAAAACATATTATTTATCTCCATCTGTACCCTATTACTATTTAGTTGCATCAACCTAAATGGTAATTCTGAAAACTATGTTTATTCAGAAAAAGACCCTATCTCTGGACAACTTCATACTGCGGAGAGGCTTAGAGAATACATGGACAAAAAAGAATATGAAAATGCAAATAATTTATTCTCAACCAAGTATCAAATAGACGTTTTAGCCCTTCAAGAATATCCACAGATGCTTCAAGTTTGGAGTTCGCCTTGGACATTTGACGATGCTAAATTTGAAAGATATATAGCTAAAATAAAAGACGGTAAAGCTCCCTTTGTTTTTGAGAATAATGAATGGAAAATCAATGAAAATTAGATAATCATTAACAATAACTTCAATAACAGGGTAAGCCGAAAACTGATTAGTGTAGGCCAAAAAAAATATTAAAAATGGAAAATTCACATTTAGAAACCTTCAAAGCAGAAGCACAAGGGAATGGATGGCCAACTAAAGTAGACATTACAGACACCGAATGGACGCTTCAATTAGACGAACCTGTGGAAGACGGTGGATCAAATTCGGGCGCTAACCCTATGCAATATTTTACTGCTTCCTTGGCGGGATGTCAAAATGAACAAGCACAAGTAGTGGCTGATGAACTCTCTTTGAATATTGAGCAAATCAATATAAAGATTGAAATTGACCTTGATCTTGGAGGTTTTATGGGAACATCAGATAATTCAGATGGTAGTTACAAAGCGGTGCGACTTGATGCTATAGTGCATGGAGAAGCAACGGATGCACAAGTGAAAAGTATGGGAGAAAAAGTGGATGCTCGTTGTCCAATTTTAGCTTTGCTACGTACAAGTGGCTGCAAAATTGAAAGCAACTGGAGCAAAAAATAACTATTGCCGACATCCGGCTAAAAAACATAATCGTTCCTCGAGATCACAGCGTTTTTTAGTCGGAAGTCTGTATACCCTGCAGTATCGCGCGCGTTTCAAACGCGTGCGATATTGCTTTATTTCCAATGAATAAACTAATCACTCGCAAACATAACCTTGCCTAGCATACCAATCCAATCCGAGGATTGGTTATTCCTATACACTTTCACTATCTTGCACAAAGCTACGTTGTATATATAACCAAACATTAGAACCAATCAAATAAAATAAAGATGATCGTTACTGCCGAAAAAAACGAAAAAGTCGCCAATATGAGTTTTTTAGTCGGATGTCTGTATACAAATGAAGAAACAGATGAAAAAATCCATTTTAATACTCATTTTGATAGGGTTTATTTCCTTTTCTTGTAAAGCCCAATCCATCAAATCAGCTAGAAAAGTTGAAAAAGTAAAAATCCAATTAAATGGATTAAGCGACGCTCATCCTAATAAAGAAGCTATGGAATGGTTTCTGAATAGTTATGAAGAAGAGTTTATCGAATCTAAAGAAGATTGGAACGTCTTAGAACATCAGGGTCTTATTCAAAAAGGATATAATTTTCGAACAAAATCATCAAATATTTCTGTAATCATCATTTTTTGCAAAAATCAACAAGATGCCTTGATCATCGCAGAAGCCAACTTTCCCATTATTAATGGGGTTAAAAAAGTGGGTGTAAATGGAGGTGTACTATTTGTGGCTGAGGGAGAGGACCAATATAAAGTGAATGCTGTATTAGGATGGTTTGCAGGAGAAGAGTAAAACTGTTTACAACCAAAAATGAACATGCATCATTAAAAATGGATCTTTTTAATACGTCATCTATGTATCATAAATGAAAATTAAAAAATCCAAATATCACGCGCGTTTCAAACGCGTGCGATATTGTTTTAAAGATTGGAAACAGCAAATACTGGATCACAAAGAGCATACTGGACAAAAATATAAATAGACCATTACAGTCTCTAAAACCTCATCCCGTAAAAAGTCCACAAAATGATTAACTTTAAATTTGAAAGCTCTCATTTCCATACTACAAATGTTTAAAGGAACGCTGTACTACTAACCTTATCAAAAAAATGAATTGGATATATTCTTTATTATTTCTCTTATTCTGCTCAAATACATTTGCACAAACGTTAGTTCCTTCACGCAGTGTTAATTGGACTCTCGCAGGCTTGAGAGATACAACAACAACTGGTTTTATAGAAATAGACATGCAAACTCAAGGTGCTGTTGGTAACGGTATTGTACCTAATGATTCTATCATTACCAATGTGCTCTCTTCTATGACGGCATCTGGAGCAATTCTGAAATTCCCTGTTGGAAACTATCTATTTAATAACACGATAGATATCCCAAGTAATGTAATTATTAGGGGGCAAGGAGTTGACAACACTACGTTTACCATGAATTTAGGCGGTACAAGGCATGCGTTTAGCATTAAAGGCTCATTAATCCCATCAGATTCTTCTTCCCTAATCGAATCTGCAGCAAAGGACAGTAGTGCTATTCAAGTATCTAACACTGCACATTTTTCAATTGGAGATTGGGTGCAAATCGTACAACATGATAGCGACTTAGTAACTTCTTCATGGGCAGAAAATAGTGTCGGCCAAATTGTTAAAATCAATAACATCTCCAATAATAAAATTGACCTAGAATCTCCTTTACGCATGGATTTTGACACTTCCCGTTCACCATACATCGTGAAAATTATCCCCTTAGAAAACGTAGGCATAGAATGCCTTAAAATCCAACGCGTTGATGATACTTCCCCGGAGCAATCCAGTAATGTTTACTTCACCTATGCTGTTAATTGTTGGGTAAACGGTATAGAATCTGAAAATTGCACTTTTAGTCATATCCAAGCAACACACGCTTCCAATCTTTATATTTCAAAATCTTATTTCCACCATGCGTTTGGTTATGGCGGTGGAGGACGTGCATATGGTGTCATGCTTGAAGCGACCTCTAATGAATGCTTGGTTGAAAACAACCTATTTGAACATTTAAGGCACTCAATGATTCTGCAGTCAGGTGCAAATGGCAATGTCTTTGCCTATAATTATTCCTTCGACCCTTATTGGGATTCATCTCCAAATAATACGGCAGGGGATATGGTTTTACACGGCAATTATCCCTATTCGAACTTATTTGAGCAAAACGTCTGTCAGAATATTGTCATTGACAATTCACACGGACCCAATGGCCCTTATAATACCTTTTTTAGGAACAGGGCTGAATACTCGGGTATATTCTTTAGTGGGAGTAATTCCCCAAATCAAAATTTACTAGGTAATGATATCTCAAACACGAGCTTTCCATTAAGCCTAATTAATTATACAATACTAGGAAGCGATCATTTTATACATGGCAACAATAATAAAGGCACAATTCATCCTGCAGGAACAGATTCATTAGTTGATTCAAGCTATGCCTACGCCGAGAGGCCTGATTTTATTCCAATTGGCCAATGGGCTGGAATTGGCACTCCAAACAACATGGGCTCTGGTTTCATACCTGCCTATGACCGATACGATTCCGGAACTATTTTCATTAATGCCTGTGGTAATGTTCCTCTGATAGGTAATGTGAAAAACGTTGAAACAAAAGAAAAGGCATTGATTTTTCCTAATCCTGTGCAGTCTGAAATGACCATAGAAAGTGCCCTTTTCATAGAAAATTTGAGAATCTTTAATGCAACAGGACAAGAGGTGCTCAATCAAAAAAATATTGGATTCTCAAATTTGATTCACACAGCCGATTGGAAAAAGGGTGTTTACATGGTCTTAATTAATTACTCCAATAACAAATTCCGGACAGAAACCATTGTGAAAACCAGCTCATTATGAATGAATAAATGAATGATGGAAGCTCATTTACCAACCTACAACAAGGCATTGATAGGTACAAACTCAGTTTAGCCGAATCGTTAACTGAAACTCGACTATTTGAAATTATGGGACTATATCCGATTAAAGAAATGAGAAACAATCAAATACTTCTGTTTGCTTTTAGACCTATATTTAATCGCTGTTCTTAGAGATAACAACGTTTTTTAGTTGGACATATAACAATTGAAATCAACCTTAATTCCATATCGTAGAAAAGACAAATGGGGATTCTCTGACTCCTCCAAAAACATCGTAATTGATTGCGAGTATGATGATGTTATTTCTACTTATTCAGAAGCAAACTTTGGATTAGCTCTTGTTAAAAAAGGAAAAAAAACTTGTTGGATAGATATAGAAGGAAAAAAAATAACGCCACTTGCAGACCATACTCATTTTTTTACAGAAAAAGAGGTCTCTGTAATTATTCTCAATAAGGAAATTGATCGTGTTTCATCTTTCCCTAATTGCCTTTTTGTAAATTCTCAAGGTGAATTACTTTTCGAAAATAATTTTCTAACGTCAAGTCATTTTCAAAATGGCTTTTGCATTGTAATGGATAAAGATAAATCCTATGCAGTTATTGATTACACCGGGAAGTTGATCAAACCTTTCAGAAGTAAGGACTACCATGAAGTTTGGAAGAGCATTGGAAGTCCTTATAACTCTGACACAAATATGATAAAGAAACCAAAAGGCAAGCTAAACCTCTATTCCGATGAAAATCGATGCTTAGGCTATAAAACGAACAGTAACAAAGTCGAAATTCCAGCCAAGTATTTCCACGCATTTGAATTCAATGAAGGAATTGCTGTTGTAGCAAAAAAAGCAAAAGCGTTTTATTTTATCAATGAAAATGGAAATCCACTTTTTGATAAGTCATACTATTTCTGCCATGGATTTTCGAATGGCATTGCAAAGGTAGTCACCGACACTATCAAGGGAGACCCTCGGGTTCATTCCAGATGGGGATTGGAGTACTATATACCTGACTCAGCAAAATGGGGATACGTAGATGCAAATGGAAATGAATATTGGGAAGATTGAGAAGCATTTAACGCTAAGTCGTATATTAGGGAATCAAAGGTTCATGAAAGTTCAATGCGATTTACAAACACGTAAAAAAAACACTACAATGAGCAAGCATTATAAAATTAAATTACTGGTTTTAATCTTAAATTTAATAATTATTACTGCTTGTTCTGACACAAAAAAGAATTGCCAATTAATTGGGAAATGGAAATCCACTTCGTTCATTTCTAATAAAACCATTGATAAAAATAAGGATGGGATTTATAACACAGATATTCTAAAAGAGGATGAATGTTCAGAGGTTGTTTTTCATTTTTTGAAAAATGGAAAAGCGGAACGCATTTCCAAAAATAAAAGAACAAATTGTATCAATAAAAGATCCTCAATGAATTACGTTATTGATGAAAATCAATTGCTTTTTATTGTGAGCGGAATGGAACAAAAGCATACATATGAAATTGTTGATTGCAAACTGCACATTTATAACATCCAGGATCGAGGACTAACTGAAAGTGGAAAACAAAACATATTGATTACTTCAGTATTTGAAAAACAATAACAAAACGATTTGCGTCAAACCAATCAACGAAATAATTCTTAAAAAAAGCAAACTCAAAAAGACAGCTGAAATATGTCAATGACCCAAGTAGCAATCCTAAAAAAATCGGACTTACCAATCTTATCAAAGATTGAAAGAGATATCCAAATACTTGAATACGACTTCAAAATTATTGGTAATAAAAAGGAGAATACTTTTGATGAAAACGGATTAACTTGTAAAGTGAATGGGCGTGAAACATTCTTCGAAATCTACATTGATAAACCATCAAAAATAATCAATGAATTTGAATTTATTAAATCAGACTTATCCGATGAAGACCTCGCTATTTCATTTGTTTGGGGAGCAGATTTTGCTGCAGGCGCAAGTATAGGATTAATTTCAATTGTCTTAATTGATAATTGTGACGCTCTAATTTATTACTTAAACGATGAAATTAAATGTACAAGAGAAATGCTACTAGAAGATACACCTCTATTTTTGAATGAACTAAAATGAGATTACTCCGCTTTTTCGGATTTGCAATCCGAAAATAAATACATCAAGGATTTGTAATCCGAACAGCAACCGTATAAATACGACTAAATCATGCCGTTTAGAAAATGAAGAATCACATTGGGAAAATGGGCTAACCTTTTCCAACAACATTTCGTTTATTATAGAGCTATTAAACCATAATTTATTTATTCTGACGTTGTGTAATTATGAAAAGCTTTCTAATAACCTTAATCTTATTTATTTGGATAAATTTGGATGTAATGGGGCAATACAAACGATCTGAAAGAAACGGTTGTGAAAAAAAAGAAATTTCGGTCCAAGAATTTAATTCCATAAACGACTCAATCCCTGACACTATTCCGTTTGCCGAATTTATCATCAACCGTAAGAATATAACTTCATTGTCTGGTATGAACAATGCACAGATTCACAAATTTAGAAGAAAGGCTGCCAGATTAAAAGGTTGTTATGTATTTATAGACACGAAAAACGTATTTCTAACATCCCCTAATAAGCTATATTATCTTATTTTAACCAAATAACAACTACGTACTACAAACGTTAAATTAATCCGTTTAGTCAAACCCTTGTTTACATACGCAGGCATAATGCATGTTCTCTTCAATTAAATTAAATGGTGAAATCTAATCCATATCGAAAACCACAAGATGCTTGGAACATAACTGAACATAGCGTTAAATTGAAATATCCAATTTTTAGCCATGACCCTTGCATTCCAAATGAACTCGTGGTAAAACGGAGTATTAAAGAAGTAGTAGGAGACATCGATTTTTGGGGATGGGAAGGATTTAAGACAGATAGAATTGTGGACAGCACTGGAAAGGTTTTTATTCCTAAATTTGAGCGGACAACTGGATATAGATATTGGTTCTCAATCCTGCCTACTGAGTTTCAATCTGGTGTATTTCCAGGAGAAGTTGAAAGAACTATGAGTCTTGACGAAATAAAGGAAATTATGATTTTTGTAATTGATCACAATAAGATTAGAATCAAAGAAGACATTAATGATTTGAAAGTCAAAATGAGTTTAATGAATTCAATCGAAGATATTTTAAATACTTATAGAACACATTTTTAGAATAAAAAAACACCAACCACCGCTTTTTCGGATTTACAATCCGAAATTAGATACTCCAAGGATTTGTAATCCGAACAACAACCCTATATATATATATAATTATAACTATCTAAATAGAACATTAACTGCCCACTGAACCAGATTAAATCATTATACCTATCTTAGCTAACCATTGACAATGGACACATAAATTAATTATTTATGCATTTGGAATTCAAAATATCACCAATAACAGAAGCATATGAAGAGATCTACTTTGCCAATAATCACGGCCATTATTTAAAAAGCCCTGAGACAAAAGGTTTCTTTGTTAAATCCATTGTTGCCTTGCTTGTTACGTTACTTAGTGTAGGTATTTCACTATTTATTGGTAGTTCGAATTTCAACAGTTCACCTACTATCCTGCTTCTATTTTTAATGCTCTTGTTTTGTATTGGTCAAATAATGACCATCATTTTCCTTTTAGGATTTGTACAAAAGGCATTAGAACTTAAAAAGTGGAAAAAACAGGTAGCAGAATTCCTTAAAACGCTAACATCCACCACTATTTATAAGATTATTATTACTGACTCCTCTCTAACAATAGTTCAGAATGATGTAGAGAAAATCATCAATTGGTCCAGTATTCTAAAAGCGGAGATCACGAATGAATATATTTCATTCACATGTCACGAAAATTTCTTAATTCCATCTAAATGCATCGAGCCAGATGCGTATCCTAAATTAAGAGAGGCATTAAGTGAAAAATTAAAAAATACTACCACATAATTTATATTGCATTAATCATCAATTACAACAAGCATGATTGGAAAATGGAACGGTGCTTACGAATACGACATGAGGAACGGGTTTAAAAATCCAAATCTAAAACGTGTAGAATTTGATATAGAAATTGTATCCAAAGAGTATAATTCATTTAAAGGTACGGTTGAGGATAATATAGAAATGGGAGGTACTCCTGGCGTTGGTCAAATTACAGGTGTCGTAAATGATAATACAATTATGTTCGAAAAGAATATGCCTGTGGAAGTAATGCTTTTACAAAATGGAGAATCAAAGGTTAAAAACAACAAGCATCCTACACTTATTTACACAGGCACCATAACCAATGATACAACAATGATTTCTGGTACTTGGAAGTTCAAAAAATTGAAGTTTTTATGGATTGGTATTCTACCTTGGTGGTATGATTTAGGAAGTGGTACATTTACCATGCAAAAAAGAGACTAACTTATATACAAACAACACAATGCTTGGCCTCAATACAAACTTGAACGTTCATCGCTTTGTACTACCAACCATTCTATTCATATTCAAACTATCATGTCTAACACAATGCAACAACTATTTTTCATAAAAAAAGACATACTAGAATGGCGCGAAGTTTCTAAGCCTAAAATCACTAGTGGAACAGACGCAATAGTAAGACCGTTTGCAGTGGCCAAGTGTGATTTGGATGATGCTTTTTTATTTAACAACGTCAACCTAAAATTAAAAATAGGGAAGCTTTTTGGAATGATTGATCCTCATTACTCCAAAATATTTGGAGATTTAATGAAAGGCCCTTTCCCCTTTGGTCACGAATGTGTGGCTCAAGTCACGGAAGTTGGGGACAAGGTAACTCACATAAAAATAGGGGACATTGTATCTGTACCTTTTCAAATTTCCTGTGGAACCTGTACCACTTGTAAAATGGGTATCACAAGCGGTTGTGAAAGTGTAAACCCTGTCTCTACCTATGGATTTGGCAAACATTTAGAATTTGGTGGAGCAATGTCCGATTTTGTAAAAGTACCCTATGCTGACAATATGCTTCTGAAAATCCCTTCTCATTTAGATCCTATTCATCTTGCAAGTTTGTCAGATAATATTCCGGATGCCTATCGGCATGTAAAGGATTTGGAAACAAATCCCAACCAAAAAATTCTTATCATTTCAGGGAAAGCAAAAAGCGTTGGGTTGTATTCAGTCCTATTAGCCAAAGCAATAGGCGTTTCAGAAATTGATTATGTAGATAACAATAATGAACGACTAGAAATTGCACGTCTAATAGGAGCAAATAATACATTTGAATCATTCGCTCAGATAACCAAAAAATATGATCTGGTAATTGATGCCAGTTCCACATCAAAAGGCCTAAATACAGCCTTTCGTTCTACCAGAAATTATGGGACCGTAACCAGTTCCGGAATTTATATAAGAAAAACACCTGTCTCATTAGTTCACCTTTATGGCAAGGGAATAACGTTTAAAATAGGATTAGCCAATGCAAGAACAGATGCTGAAAACATTCTTAAACTTTTAGAAAAAATAGATCTCCCTTTTAAAAGTGTAACTACAAAATTAGACACATGGGACAACGCAATTAACGCTTTCCTCTGTGATACTACAAAAGTAATTGTCACCCGTGAACAATTAAAAAGTGTATGACAAAAGCGAATCGAACAATCAGCCAATTTGTAACCTGAAATATCGTAGTTTCGAATCGAAACTATCAACAAGTCATTTTAAACTAATTTATTTATGCAAATAATGGGAAAGCATTCTATGCTTATATCCTCACTTTCGTGCCTACTATTATTTTCATGTGTAAATAGCACTGAAGAAGGAAAAAGTGATTCTAAAATTACCAATTCAGAATTAATTAAGCTGGAAGACCAAAACAAAAATTATGGTCCAAAAACACTCGAGTTAATTCAGATTGTAAACCAAAATTCAGAAATTAAATCTCTGCTGATAGCCTCCATCGAACAAGCAAAAAAAGTCAACCCCGATAAGAAGACAAACCCAGCTCAAACTTTAGAAGAATATTACGAATTTGTCTCTTGGACAGAAAATGTAATGCCTTGGCAATTTTTGGAAGTTGATTATGCCAATTCCCTTTACGATAGAATCGACCAAAGTTTGTGTTACTTTTTCTTTATAAATGATCAACCCCTTGAAGCTCTTGAAGGAAAAGGATATTTTAACAATTCGCTCCAGTACCACGAACCCTACAAATCCTGGCTAACAAGCTTTAATAAAACCTATGGTGAATATATGGATTCGGAGGCCTCATGGAATGAAGAGTATTACCAAATTGCGCTTTCAGATGGGATTTTCGGTCTTCAAAATGACTGGTACGAAGCCCCTTCCAATTGGAACACATTTAATCAATTTTTTGCAAGGAATCTTAAATCTCCAAACGAAAGACCAATCGCTGACCCGGAAGACAATAAGATTGTTGTATCTCCTGCAGATGCTCAGCCTCAAGGGGTTTGGGCTATTGACAACAACTCCATGATTGTTGAAAAAGAAGGTATTGTAGTTAAATCAGGAACATTATATGATGTGAAAAGCCTCATAGGAAAGGATAGTGAGTATGCCAATTCATTTGCCAACGGAACATTTACTCATTCATTTTTAGACGTAGGTGATTACCATAGATATCATTTTCCTTTGAGTGGCGTTGTAAAAGAAATCCGAATCATATCCGGTGAAAGTGTTTCAGGAGGTTATACGACATGGGACCCAAAGAATAAAAGGTATAAATTCGATGCTTCATCTGTTGCTTGGCAAGCAATTGAAACACGTGGATGCGTTATTTTAGAGACGGAAGAGTTTGGCTTAGTTGCCCTTCTTCCAATCGGTATGTGGCCCGTATCTTCGGTTAACTTTGAGAAGACGTTCAAAGAAGGTGATCAAGTTAACAAAGGCGATATGCTGGGTTATTTTCTATTTGGTGGTTCTGATTTTATAACGATTTTCCAAGACAAAGCACAATTCGTTTTGGAAGCCCCGAAGAAAGAAAATAATGCTTCGTACAAACATCAACTTACGGGCGAACGACTAGGTTCAATGAGGAAATAAGATAAGAACCAACCGCTTTTTCCGATTTCAAATCCGAAAACACATACCTCAAGGATTTGCAATCCCAGCAACGTTGCCATCTAAAAACACAGCTAAATTTAAAAATTGACTTGAAGCCATGACATAGTTTAAACAAAATATTTTTTAAAGCTTTTTCGGATTTCAAATCCGAAAACACATACCTCAAGGATTTGCAATCCCAGCAACGTTACCATCTAAAAACACAGTTAAATTTAAAAATTGACTTGGAGCCATGACATAGTTTAAACAAAATATTTTTTAAAGCTTTTTCGGATTTCAAATCCGAAAACACATACCTCAAGGATTTGCAATCCCAGCAACGTTGCCATCTAAAAACACAGCTAAATTTAAAAATTGGCTTAGAGTCATGACAGAGTTTAAACAAAATATTTACATTTGACTCTATGCATACAAAGGTCAAAATATTCGTTCTAATAAGTCTACTACTTACTTCTTCTTATAGTTGTTTCGCTCAAACTCCCCAAGACGCCGGTATACTCACGCTCGACCGGATTCATTCTAGCGAATTCACTCAAGATTGGGCGCGCGATATTCAATGGGACCAAAATGGACAAGGTTACATCACCATAGAAAAATCAAAGACCATCAAAGGCGCAGATGAATTGGTGCATTATTCCTGTGCAAATCAAGAACGGACGCTCTTTGTTGAGGCAAAGATGTTGCAAGTCAAGGATCGCTCATTGAACATAGAAAGTTTTACCCTTTCACCGGATGGAACTAAAGTCTTAATTTTCACCAATTCAAGTCGTGTATGGCGATCGAATACAAAAGGCGACTATTGGGTGGTTGATTTAACTGCCAAATCCTTAAAACAACTTGGAACCTCCTTTGAACCCTCCTCTTTGATGTTTGCCAAATTTTCAAGTGACAATCGTTTTGTGTTTTATGTCCACAAATTCAACATCTACAAAGAGGATTTCACTACAAATAATACTACCCAACTAACAAAAGACGGCAACGGCGATATAATCAACGGAACCTTCGACTGGGTATATGAAGAAGAGTTTGGCAAACGAGATGGGTTTAGCATTAGTCCATCGGACCAGCACATAGCTTTTTGGCAGCTAGACGCTTCAACTACCGGAACATTTTATATGATCAACAATACCGATTCAATTTATTCACAACCCATTCCAATTCAATACCCTAAAGTAGGTGATGAACCATCGGCAGCTAAAATTGGAGTCATAGACCTTCGTTCCAAGGAGATCATTTGGGTTCCGATTGAGGGTGGTCAAAAAGAAAATTATATTCCAGGAATGCAATGGGTGAATGACGACTTGCTACTCATTCAGCAATTAAACAGACATCAAAATCATCTCACCATTTGGTCCTATAAACCTAGTTCTAAATCCGTCAAAAAGGTCTATACTGAAAAAGAAGATACTTGGGTTGACATAGGCTATCCGGATATCTCTGCCAATAACTGGGGCAACAATGACTTGAAAATAGTAGATGGAGGTTCCGCTTTTCTTCGAATGACTGAAAATGATAATTGGCGTCATATTTATAAAGTGCACATTGGCACAGGCAAAAAAACACTAGTTACCCCATTTGATTATGACGTTGCTTCTACGCATTCCATTACCCAAAAGAGCGTGTACTATAGCGCCTCTCCCACCAATAGCACCCAGCGATATTTATACCTCGCTGACCTTAAAGGAAAAGGAAAAGATGATCGCATTACACCAAGCAATTTTAGCGGAATCAATCAGTACGACATTGCTCCCAACGCGCAATTTGCGATCCATACACATGAGAGCAGCACCAAGGTGAAAACAGTTCGATTGATCAGCCTTCCCGATCATAAGGTCATTAAGGTATTAGTGGATAATGCCGCGTATAACACTAAACTGAATTCGCTAAAACTTCCTGAAGTGAAATTTTCCCAAGTGACGACTGAAGAGGGAATCACATTGGACGTGCGAATGATTTTGCCTTTGAATTTCGATGCGAGCAAAAAGTACCCAGTGCTCTTCCATGTTTATGGTGAACCATGGGGTCAAGAAGCGAGAGACGGACAAGTTGGTCTTTTCAATATTTTTATGGCTCAAAAAGGATATGTAATTATCGATATGGACAATCGAGGCACACCCTGTTTAAAAGGCAGTGTGTGGAGAAAAAGCATCTATCGAAAAGTGGGATTGATCAATGCCACAGACCAAGCATTAGCTGCAAAGGAATTGTTAAAACTACCCTATCTTGATGAGAAAAGAACTGCTGTTTGGGGTTGGAGTGGCGGAGGATCCATGACCCTTAATCTAATGTTTAAATACCCTAAAATTTACAATACCGGAATTGCCGTTGCTGCCGTATCCAACCAATTGATTTACGATAATATCTACCAAGAACGCTATATGGGCTTACCTCAAGAGCACATGGAGGATTTTGTCAATGGCTCACCTCTAACCTATGCAAAAAATCTAGAAGGGAACCTGCTTATTATCCACGGCACAGCGGATGACAATGTGCATTACCAAAGTGCAGAACTACTTATTAATGAACTAATTAAAGAAAATAAGCAATTTGACATGATGTCTTATCCAAACCGATCACATGGAATTAGTGAAGGTGAAAATACACGGAGACACCTTTATAATTTGATTACCAATTATATTTTAGAGCACACTCCTCCTAATTAATTCATGCTAGTCAAAGTCAAGACCTTTACATCTATTTACACTTCTTTTACAGTTGAAAACGTACAATCTGATTTCTAACCGATAGTTTTGATTCAAAACAAAATAACCCTTGGCCCATCTATTCTATTATACTGCCAAAAAAGAATCAAATACTATGATCAGATATGGAATACTCCTACTCATTTTTCTTACTTCCTGGGCGTTGAGTGCTCAGGAAGATTTAAAAAGTGGAGTCCTAATCGAAACTGGCGGCAACCAAGGAATAGCTCATATAGATACGCTAGGAGACGAATACAATTATCGATATAATACATTTGTAATTACCAATGATACGACCCTTCCTATTCAAATTCACATAGCAGTATCAAATGAATACGATTTTCCTGCTTCATGCGAAGGTGCTAGCACGTATAAACTATTCCTATTACCCAAAGAATTAACTCCAGATACAATCACATTGTATAACAACATATTTGAGGGATTACATCCCTTTTTAGACACCTGTTTAAACAACCCTTCTAGCATAAATAAAATCCTTGAACCTGGCGAACAACACGTAATCACCATTGGAACATTAACTCCCGATCCTCCAACTTGTGGCGTATTCCCAACCATGCTGTTTGCACGAGAAAATGGTTTTTTATATGGAACTACTTGGGGCTCCATACTCATTCCTTGCGGTCATATTTCATATTTCAAACGTTAAGTTAATTGAATCTAGGAGCGTTATAACTACACCATGACAAGTAAATAGCATTGCTGCTTAGCCTAACCAACTTATACAGTTTTGATAGGACACCCAATTCAGTATCCTTCCAATCATTTTATGTATCTTAGCTAAAAGGAATACTAAGTGCAAAATGCCAAGAATTGAACTTCGCACAGAAATTAGTGCGCGCATACAGATCGTATTCGACTTATCGAGAAGTATTGATTTACACAAGATTTCGACGGAACACACGAACGAAGAAGCAATAAGTGGCATAACAAGTGGGTTGATCGAATTGAATGAAAGCGTTACATGGAGAGCCAAACATTTCGGAATTACACAAACACTCACCACCAAAATTACGGAATATGACACGCCTCGTTACTTCGCAGATGAAATGGTACACGGAGCATTTAAGAAGTTTAAGCACGAACATCATTTTTCTGACACTCAGAATGGCACACTAATGGTTGATTATTTTGACTACACACCGCCCTTAGGGATTCTCGGCCAAATTGCGGATCATTTGTTTCTGAAAAAATACATGACCAAATTATTAATCCAACGAAATCGCACGATTAAAGACTGTGCTGAATCTGAAAGGTGGAAAGAATTAATAAAATTAAGTGAAACCTAACAATGCTTTAATATCCAAAGTATGCAAACGCTATCCTACTTTTTCGGACCCGCTTTTTCTAATTTGCAATCCGATCAACAACAACCTTTCTAGTTAAAAAAACAAGCAACAATGCAAAAGGACTACTTTTTTAGCAATGAATACTTCGGATTAAGTGAAGCTGGTCTTCATCTTATGCGCAGTGGTTTCAATTTTGAAACAATTGGTTTTGAACACATCGAATCCGTAAACATTAAAAAAGGAAAATCCATCAACAACTGGTTTTTACTTTTAACCTTTGGCGTCATTCTCCTATGCGCAGCAGCCTTTTTAGCACTTAATGTTTTCATCAATGACAGCAGACATACGATCCATATCGAGGAGATCGTTGGAATGGTGATGCTGTCCTGTATTGGGTCATTTGTAATTTGGAGATCATTTAAAAATGAACAAATCATCGAGTTCAAGGCATCCAATAAAAAGTACAAGTATGCTACAAAGGATTTGAAAGAAGCCAAACGTTTTGATGACATAATATCTTTTTTAAAAGAAAGATCAAGTGTGAAAATTGAGTAGATTACAACAAACAAAAGCTTTTTCGGATTTGTAATCCGAAAATACATAAGCCAAGGATTTGTAATCCGATCAACCTTAATTGACTTGAAAAGTATTTATTACATATTGTGTTCAATAATTTTTGTATGCTGTCAATCACCAAAAGCAAGCAACTATTATAGCAACGATAATCGTTCTTCGGTTTATGGCACAATCACTGAAATTGAATTATGTCCAAACCATTCATTCACACTTTCATGCGTCGATTTTCATGCATCATTTAAATTTGTAAGAGAAGGACAATACGATAGCAAAAATGGTATTTTGTCTTTATCTTTCAATAATTCACAAAGGCACTTTTATAAAGTCATTGATGAAAAATTATTTTACGTACAAGAAGCCGACTCTATAGAGAAAAGTAGATTAGATTTTCTAACAACCGGGGCAACATTTAAGTTAACCGACTCTATTTTACTTGTCCACTTCAAGGTTCCTGCAATTACGGATGAAGAAGATTATAGAGCAGGAAAAATAGATGACTTTGATAAAATATTTACGCAATTCGAAGAAGATAATCATCACTAATTTCGAATTAACATCTACGAGAAAAAACTAATTCATGAACAAGAAAGAGTCAACGGAAGAATTAAGAGCACAATACGAATTATTCGTTTTTGAAATGGACGATGCGTTGGAATTGTTCATAGCGGAAATTGAAAAATCAAATCACACAGAATTGCTTCCATTAGACTACTCCTGGGAATCATTAAATCGCATTGAATCCATTTGTAATTTATACTTTGATGGGGAAATATTGAAAGAATATTCCATTGATCTATTCAGAACTAAAATTGCGCGCTATCTTGGAGAAACATTAAGAAAAAGAATGGGAGGCACATGGACTTTTTGCGAGAATCCAAAAGACGTTTCCTATGGCTTTCCTGAAATTGGAACGATAGACAATATGAATCCCGAATACGCCTATAATCCATTCGAAACGTTCAGAATATATCAAATCAGAAGAAAAAGTGGCTTAATACGAAGAGCCGTAGAATCACATTTGGAGTATACAAAGGATGAAAATCAAACTCAGTTAAAGAAAAAATGAGAATCTGGTCAAAGGCAAATACGTGAATTACCAATGAGATCTTATTTGTATCCTGAATTAAAACAAAATGAGAAAATGCAACAAAAAGGAACTAAAACCGCAAACAAACAGTATAGTAAACAACGTTTGGCTTAGTTTAGCTTAGTTAAGTTAATATTAAAACATGAGACCGAAAGAATTCAACAGAAACAAGGTATTAGAAAAATGCATGCTCCTCTTTTGGGAAGAAGGATATAATAGCACAGGCATTCAACGATTAGTGGATCAAACAGATGTGAACCGATATTCATTATACGATGAATACGGAAACAAAGATGGGATATTATTAGCATCCTTAGAACTTTATAAAGAGCAATATCTCCCTTGGGATCTATTGACAGGATCTACCTCCGTTCAAGATCTATTATTTCAATTTTACGCAAGTTTTTTTAATCCTGCCAAGATCAATAACCTCCCAATAGGCTGCTATATCTCCACTATGGCAATGGAACTCAGAGAAACGAGCGAAATGCAGTTGTTTTTTAATTCATACTTAGATCTGCTAAAAGAACGAATTGGTCAATTATTAAAAGAAAAGTCAACATTGAGCGAAGCGGAATTAGATACCATTTCACAACAGCTCGTCACGTACTATTGTACCAGTATGGGTATGTATGTCCTATTTACTCAAGAAGAATCAGAAAAATATCTTCAGGATAACTTAAAAATCATCACCAAATGTCTAGACAAATAAATCAAAATCTACTGATAAAAAAGGCTGTTCCTATTTTTTGGGCGAATGGGTACCGGGCTGTTTCCTATCAAGATCTCGCGGTAGGAATGGGAATAAGTAAGTCTTTTTTGTACAATCAATGGGGGAAAGAACAACTACTCTTAGATAGCATAGACAGTTATTTAACCCGCGAAATTGATCCCTTTTTTCATTCACTTGAACATGAAGATCTAGGTGTAGAAGCAATAAAAGAAGTGTATCATCAAGTGGCGAAATCAAATTATAATGAAGAGCCATGTACATGTATGCTTATGAATATTGCCTTAGAACTGAAGCAGGAATTACCAAGTCTACTGCCTGTTTATGACCAGTTTCTCAAAGACATGAGAAGATCCTACAGTGTGGCACTTCATCGTACATACAAAAATGGAGGGATTAAAGATGTGAATAAGATTCCCGAATACGTAGAGATGTTGGTAGGCTTAATGTTTGGCTTGAACCTGCTTCTCCATTATAAATCAAGTGAAGAACTGATTGTCTATATAGATTCGTATTTTGATTTGATTGAATAGTAGAAACAAACATTCCAAGTGAGTCTCCGAACCCTTGTCGGTGTGATCACCGACAAGAAATATCCTTTTTGCTCGTCATCAATTTCACAAACATAAAAAATCAAGTAATCATATCAACCGAACACACTCTAGGTGGCTCTCCTAGATTGAATGGCAGAAGACTGGATGTCAATCACGTTATTTTCGGCATTACTGAATATGACAATGGAGGCATCGAGTCCTATCAAGGCGATTTCGAAGTTACAACAGAACAATTAAAACATGCTATCCTATATTGCAAAGATGAAATTTGCGAGGTACAGGACGTTCCCCGATCATGCAATGGATGCAGCAAGAAATTTCAAAATGACATCAAAACATGGGAGGAATACATTCAATTAAATGGAGGAATAAAAGAGACTGAATCCAGTGACCCAATCTTCAAACTAGGGGATCATTCCATATTACTTGGAGCATTAGAAGATCATAAAAAAGACTTTGAAGGAAAAGATAATTGGAAAAGAGCTGCAAAACTTCATGAAAGTCTCCGCGAGAAATTAAAGCTTCCTGACTCATATACACAGTTAATAAACTTATAAAAAAGATATTAAAACCCTTGTCGGTGTTATCACCGACAAGGAATCCCTCTACACAAAATGCTCTTATTCATGCACACTTTACCAAACGAAGTAAAAACAAAAGCTTTCCTTAGTCAACGCTTTTTACCTATTTTTGCTAGCGGAACAATCTTATGAAGTACTATAAAGTTTCTTCTGAAGCAGCTCAAAAAATGCATGGCCACTTATCTCCAATCAAGATAATTGGTTCATCTCTGCTTTTCGGGATCATTCTTGAATTTGGAAGCAGATGGCTCTTTGATCAAGAAATTAATCTGATGGGTATTGGAGGTTCGCTTGCGCTTGGACTAGCCTGGAGTTATTTTTCGTATCGTCAATCCAAAAGATTATACGATGGGTGGGCAGATTCTATTTTCTGGATAGAGAATGAAAAGTTATACCACAAATTCTCCAACGGAGTAACCTCATCGATTCATTTATGCCGAGACAGCATCATAATTAAAGAACGGAATAATAGCTTACAATTAAGTAATGTATTAAGTCAAGTAATGAAAATTCCAGGTGAAGTGGAAGAATATGCAGATCTCCTCCATGAAATCAAAACAACGGTCAACAACCAAAACACCATCTTGAACTAATCTAATCACACGTTTACAAAGAAATGATTTGGAAGAACTAGTCAAAAAAATAAAAGGAACAATCAACCTAAGTCTGGAAGCAGAAGAATACCTCGATTCCATTTTTAATGAAAAGATACTTTCCAAAGGGTCAACACTAATCCGAGAAGGGCAGGCTGTAAACAAAGTATATTTCGTAAACGACGGATGCTTAAGGTCCTATTGCCTCGATAAAAACGGAAAGGAACATACGTTGCAATTTGCGATTAAAAATTGGTGGATCAGCGATTATATCGCCATTCATAACAATGAACCAGCATCGCTGACCGTAGAATGTCTTAAAGAATCTTCGGTTATTGAATTTCAAACGAAAAGTTTTGAGGAAATGTTCATCCGTTTTCCAGAATATGAACCCTTTCAGCGGCATTTGTTAGAACGGCATGTGGTAAGTTTACATAAACGGATTTTGAATCAGTTACAATTGACTGCCTCCGAAAGGTATGATCTGTTTACAGAAGATTATCCAGACATAGAACAATATACTCGCAATTATCACATCGCGTCTTATTTAGGAATCACACAAGAAAGTTTAAGCCGAATTCGCGTCGAAAAAGCACAAAAATAGTTTTCTTACCATAGGTCAATTTTTACCGTCAACCGGCGCCCTACTTTTGTATCTCATTACGAACAACACAGTAATTTAATAGATACAAAATGAAAGCACTACAATTAACAAAATACGGCGAGATTAAAGATAGTTTAGCCTTCAATGAAGTGGAAAAACCCACTGTTCAAGCCAATGATGTACTGATCGAAGTAAAAGCGGCTGCAATAAACCCAATCGATAAAAGCATTGTTCTAGGAAACTTGCAAAGCTTACTACCTATTCCGTTGCCAAGTACCGTTGCATATGATGTCAGTGGAGTGGTGGTCGAAAAAGGAGCTGATGTAACTAATTTCGAAATTGGAGACTTAGTATATTCCAGAGTACCTCAAGAACAAATGGGTACCATTGCGGAATTTGTAGCTGTAACCAATGAAGCTGTTTCCAAAAAACCAGGTAATATTTCTTTCGAAGAAGCTGCTAGTTTACCATTAGCTGCGTTAACAGCCTTACAATCTTTAGAATACGCTGGTATCAAAGAAAATGACAAAGTACTAATTCACGCAGGTTCTGGAGGCGTTGGTTCGTTCGCAATTCAATATGCAAAAGCAAAAGGAGCATATGTGTACACTACAACAAGTACTACAAATGTAGGATGGGTTAAAGAGCTAGGAGCAGATCGCGTAATCGACTACAAAACCGAAGATTACAAAACCATTGTAAAAGACGCAGACATTGTCTTCGACACATTAGGTAAAGACTATACGGCAGAGTCATTTGAAGTTACCAAGAAAGGAGGTAAAGTGGTAAGTGTAGTAGGTCCTTTGGACGAAGCTAGCGCCAAAATGTTTGGTATGGCGGATTACAAATTACCAGAAGAATTGGCTACGCTAAGCAAAGAAAAAGAAATTGAATACAAATTCATTTTCATGCACCCGAATGGAGCACATTTAGCCGAAATAAAATCATTGATTGAAGAAGATATGATCAAACCAATTATTGATAAAGTATATCCATTTTCGGAAAGCGTAGACGCCTATGTACACCTTGCATCTGGAAGAGCAAAAGGAAAAATCGTAATCAATATTAGCTAGGAGTTATTCCATTTTATTAAAAATTAAAAGAACTAAAAATCATGATGAAAAAAATATTAATTGGAGTAGCAAGTGTATTAATTCTTGCCTTCGTTACAATATACATTACCACCAGACCGAAACAAGAAGCAGACGGGTCTTACACCCCATCTTCACTTGCGTTAATGTTAGGTACCGTAGATAAAACGGATTTTGAGAACATTGAATATCAAAAATACCAAGGCAAAAAATCAAAGATATTGGTGATTTTCACAGAGCAAAAAAACTTAAAAATGCAGAATGGTAAAATGTTTTCTACCGGAAATCATCCTATCGAATCTCTTTTACCTATGTTGCATTTAAAGAATGCTGGTTTTGATTTTGAAATCGCTACTCCAACAGGAAAGCCAGTAGTATTTGAAATGTGGGCATTTCCTGGGAAAGACGAACATGTGAAAGCTATTTTTGATGAGTACAAATCGAACTTTGAAAAGCCTAAAAAATTAGCTGATTTCATTAATACGTCATTCAATGATACGGAATCTTATGCCGCCGTTTTTGTTCCTGGTGGACACGGCGCGATGATCGGTATTCCTGAAGATAGAAATGTGGGTAAAGTACTTAATTGGGCACATCAAAATGATTTATTTACCATTAGCCTTTGTCACGGTCCAGGGTCATTTTTAACAACGACTTTGGATAATCAGAAGTTTCTTTATGAAGGATATAATATGGCCGTTTTCCCAGACGCCGTTGATAAGCAAACTCCAATGATCGGGTATTTACCAGGTGATATGCCAACTGGTCTAAGCGAAAAATTAAAAAGTTTAGGAGCGAAGATTGTGAATACTGAGTCGGACAAAACCGTTGTGGTGGATCGGAAATTAATTACTGGAGCAAGCCCATTAGCTTCCAATGAATTAGGTAAACTTGCTGCCAATACCTTATTGAAAGAATTAAAGTAAATAAAAGTAAATAAAATACTATGTAATACATAGGTTGTTAAGTTAGCAAAAGCGGCTTGGGTTCTTCTCAAGTCGCTTTTTTTTATTATATTTAGTGGCTGTCATCAGAAATCGAAGTGATCACAAAAATGCAAGGGTGTAGTTTAGTACCAAAAGGTTGAGAGCCCTACTGCTACTCAGAATTGAGAGCATACATTTCTGAGGTCATTATTGGCAACTTAATTAAACAACTGAATTATTTAGAGAGCATCCATTTTATCGGACAAAAATACGTTTTACCATAACGAATCAATCATTGTAAAAATTAAATTATGAAACACAACTTCTTATTGATTTTAGTCATTTTCATAAGCTGTATCACTGGATGCTCCTTTCTTAAACCAGAAACAAACCTTTAAAAACATACTATGGCACCAGCTCCCAGGCAGAAAGCAATTTATGGGGACACGACTACTATGATATTGTGAAAGTTTGGGGCAATCCAACGGATTCCTCCATAGCCTCAAAAAAACTAGCTAAACATAAAGCTTCTAATGCTAGCTGGTACCACATGACTTATGAGTGGTCCGATACAAGCAAGGTAAAAGTGGAGGGCAAGCTAAGCATCAAATTATTGTTTGAAGCAGAAGAAGTTGAAAACGGAAATTACAAACCTATAAAAGGAAATATGGGAATTAGAGCCGGTTGCGATTGCTTTCCATTGCATGGTTCGGCTTATTAATATTTTCGGTGCGCAGCTAGGGCAAAACAACTAGTTTTACGGTCAAATTAATTTAATCTTACCTCAACATATGATCCTACTAATTTTATTAAGCCTAATTCTAATTGGTATTGGCCTCTTCCACTTCTACTGGGTAGTCGGAGGAGAATTTGGGTTTGAGGCATCTTTGCCTACCAAAGAAAATGGAGAACGAGTTCTGAACCCGAAAAAAGTTGACAGTGCAATCGTGGGAATTGGATTTACCGCATTCGGACTATTTTACGTTTTACAGTGGGGATTAATTGAATACAATTTACCAGAATGGGCTCTAAAATATGGAGGTTGGATCATTCCTGCAATTTTCATATTGCGCTCAATTGGAGAATTCAAATATGTTGGATTTTTTAAGCGGATTAAACTAACGAATTTCGGAAAGTTAGATACCAAATTCTTTTCTCCGTTATGCTTTGGGATTGGAATTATGGGAGTTATTTTTGAATTAATAAAATAGCTATAGTGCCAACATAGGAAATACTAAACACTCTTCACATTAGAGGAAAAACATATATAGTATTAAAGAGTAAACTTAAAAAAGGGTAATCCAACTCGCTCTCTTTTGCTGAAACAATTACAACTTATAAAAGATCATAATCTGAAAAAATATGGAGAAGGATATTCATGAGCGATTAGAAAAAATTGAAAAGCAAATTTCAGATAAAAGAAAGAATTCCTGGGGGAAAATTGAATTCCTAACACCTGCCTTAATACCTCTTGCCATCGCTTTTGTTGGTTGGTATTACACAAATCAAAACAATGAAAACCAATTGCTATTGCAACAAAAGAACATTGAAAATCAACAGCAAATAGCTTTAATTAATTCAACCGTCGGACAATCTTCGCTTATAAAAGACTTTATTCCTCACCTTAACAGCAAAGATACTTCGGAACGAAATATTGCTATGATAGCGATACTTTACGCAGCTCCAGCTCCTGGAAAAGACATCATTGATATTATTGCCAATTCTGCAAATGACCAAGCAAGAGAATTTGCAAACAATGCACTGGTAAACAAAAGAAACGACTTACTTTATAATCTATTTTCCCATACGAAACATGACCGACTTATTGCGGCAAACGAAATCATTTCTAATTGGTCATCAGAACCTAATATGATGAATGAAATGATCCAAATGGCAACTCACTGTTTAGGACATAGAGACGATTTAATCGACTGTGAGAACGGAACTTACAATGTAATAGTACTTCTTCATTTCTTCCCTACAGAACTTTTACTGGTTCAGAAAAAAGAAATCGTAAGTTTAATTAACATGATACCAGATAAATCGGAAAAAACATTAGCACATTGCAATGCACTTATTGATAAAATGAAATAACTACAATATGTACTGTAGTTTAACAACCACCGTAATTTACCCAATTGAATTTGAAGATGATCTACATCACCAAATCAAGACAGATACATAATCGTGTATCAACACAGCCATCCACAAGCATCTGCATCTCAGTAATTATTTACACCACATACTAATTACCTCGCTCCAATCCGATGAATATTAACTAACTTAGAGTTCGGTTCAGTTCAGTTCATGAAAGCGCCACAACTACATATTGTTACAATCACATTACTTCTCCTCTTCTTAAGTGGATGCACAACAGTATACAACAATGGTTTTGAAGAAAAAAGGACCTCATTTTTTACGCAGCGTGCACATGTAATTTACACATACTATTATCCGGATTCCGTATTAGATCGAAAAGAACATATCTATCAGAAATACGACAAAACGCAAAAAACGTATATCGAACTATCCAGTAAAACGGAGCGATTTGAGAGGGAAACCCCATACATTCGACCCATCGACACCTTACAAATCAAGTCACCAAATGATTTGAAGGGGCATTTCTTCAGGAAAAACTTACTTCCCCAATCCATTACATTTCGTGACTCAAGCCGGTTTAATTTGTATGGTGAAGGAATGTCCACTTGTACAACCACACCTCATTATAGTGTACATGGAAAATATATGTATTACAACGACATTTTATTTCTTTACACCCAGCAAGATCAATCATTGAAAATCGATACAACAGAATTCAGGTATACTCAAGACTCTTTAGTACAAGTAACAAATCATAGATTATTTGATAAAAAGTATTACAAACGAGAATAGTAAATAAAATATTAAAATCGAAAAATCATGCGCAAGACATCAGACTATATTACCGTTAAAATTATTGCGTAATCAACCCTTTTTAAGTATTTTGGCTAACAATTAATCCATTCCAACTCTTACAAAAAACAACACATGAAACAGTATATCAACGCAATCATCTTTGGAACAGCCATCATGGTCGCATCCATTTTTCTTGGAAACGCGTATAAAGATCGCAATAGTCAGGATGGTGAAATTCAAATTACTGGTTTAGGTAAAGCCGATTTTTCTTCGGACTTAATTGTCTGGGAAGGTCGATTTGGGGCGCAAAACTTGGACTTAAAACAAGCGTATTTAACCCTAGAGGAAAACAAAACCGTCATCAATAAATACTTATCAGAAAAAGGAATTAAAACGGAAGAACTGATTTATAGTGCGGTACAAACACATGAAAAAAACAAACGCATCTATTCCTCTAACGGTGATTACATAGGCGAAGAATTTTCAGGATATGAATTAATGCAATCGGTACAAATCGAATCCAACGAGGTGGATAAGATTGAAAAAGTATCGAGAGAAATTACAGAACTATTAAATCAAGGAGTGCAGTTTTATTCCGAATCACCTCGTTATTATTACACAAAATTAGCGGATTTAAAAATTGAAATGATTTCAAAAGCAACAGAAGATGCTAGAATCCGTGCAGAAAAAATCTCCGAATTCTCTGGTGGAAAATTGGGTGAATTAGAATCCGCAAAAATGGGCGTATTTCAAATAACGGGTCAAAACTCAAAGGAAAGTTATTCTTGGGGAGGAACATTCAATACCAGTTCCAGAGAAAAAACAGCTTCTATTACCATGAAGTTAGTGTATAAGGTGCAGTAAGAATTTTAAAGATTCACCTGGATTAATTCCAGTTTGCTAATCAATAAAAATGGATTCATTTAAAGAATGGGACATTAACAAAATAAGAAACCGTGTTTCTCTGGTAACATTAGGAGTAATCCTTGTCTGGTTTACGATCTATCTTTCCAGGGTAATTAAACATTTATACACCTCCCGCTTCGATCCAGAATTCGAACATCGAATGTTAAAAATAACAAGAGATCCGGACATCGTACCTAACCGAAGTTACAATCAAACCGACACTGTTTGTACACTTGCTTTAGCGGATTCGGTAAAATTACTTATTTGGTCTTTTGGTAATTTTACCGAAACCAATTCTACCTTACGAATTGGTGATAAATGTGATGTTGAGAACTACCATTTTAAACTTGTTCATTCATGGGGAGTTCGAGGCTCTTCTTATTCCATGAAATTAAATAGTCACTTTACAGGAAATGAACTTCAAATTCATCTCGATGAGGGCCCTAATACCTCTGGGCTGCTTCTGAATTCAAGTGAGCAACATTTTAAAGGAAAAACAAAAGGATTTATTATCTCGAATGAATCAGATGAATTTGCCAGAATCTATTTTGACGATAAAACTTATACGGTAGAAATAAAGCTTTTCTATCATGAAAATGAAGCATATGTTGTTGCGTTATATCGTTCAGATGACTTACCTTTAAACCTCTCCATTGATCAAATACTAAACATTTAACATGAACAAAGGACTCTCTATTTCCATAAATGATGATTTCCTAGGTAATGCCGGTTTTGAAGAAAGCGGTGTGGTTGTTTGCAATATTATATGCGGGGAGCGACAGGAAATAAATGAATTAACCATTTCTGTGGGAGGGCTTAAAAACGCAGTCTGGTCCAAATGGGTAGATCAAGATTTAAAGGTTGGAGACAAGATCCAAATTGAAATTACTTCTGGAAATTTCGATCCGCCTTTTGAAAAAATGGACATTGATCACCAAAAAGCCTCACTAGAAAGTAGGCTCAAGACCTACTATGATCTAAAAGAGGAATTAAAAGACCATATCAAGGAGGAATAAATATATATAAATATAAATAGTACCACTTTCATCTGAACTAGCAATGAGTAGACAAAAAAACCTCCCAAATGGAATGCCTATGGATGCCATCGAACGTGTCTACATTAAAGAACTTGCTCGATATTCGAATCAATTGATCAAAGAAATCAAAACATTTTTACAACAGCCATTGGCAGAAGATATAACCACATCAAGTGTTGAAATTTTTCCAGATGAAGACGGAGATGGATATATATCCATTGGGTTATATCTTAAAGGCGAACAAACAACGCACGTTGCTTTTGTGGATGAGGTGAAAGATTTACCATTAGTCGACGTGGAATATTATCGCGAGGAGGAAGAAGAAAGTATTCCCGATCTGGTCGTTGATTTAATACAACAATGGTTTGCCGAATGTTGGTGGAAAGCTGGAGGATGGGATTTTAAAATACCGATGAACGTCTATGGCCATGATGGATTTGGAAGTGGTAACGTAATCAAATTAACCAGTGAGACCAATTAAAATAAAGCAAAAAAAATGCGATTAAGAGCCACCAAATCGCTTTTTCGGATTTGCAATCCGAAAACCCATAAGTAAGGATTTAAAATCCGATTCAAACTAATATCGTCCAATTAATTTCTTATACAGAAAAAAAATCGTTCCCAAGAGAATATTACTTTAGTAGATATTCTATTATAGAACATGCCAAAATCACGAAAGATAAATATGCTATTCAATAGGGCTCTAACTTTTAGTTTTTTATCCATTTTTTTCTCAATTGTACTACTTGGTTGTAGTTCGACCGAAACAGATTTCAGGACAAATCCAGAAATAAGTCTTCCTCAGAAAAATGGTTTAATAAATATGATGGCGGATGATAACACAAATGTGGATTCTGTTGCTATCACAAACCAACATGACACGATTGATATAATTGTTGTACAATGTGCAAATGGCTATGGATACGCGCTACACAATTACGATTTTAATCCTTTAATTGAAACTGAACTAAACAGATTTAAATACATTAATGTAAAACCATTCCCATTAAAAACGCTAATGGGAACAGCTTACCAAGGAGTCTTCGATAAAAAATACTGTCCACCTATAATAGCAAAAGTACAAGTTGATTTCTTAATTTTGACACGGTTCGACCATCCATATGGTAAATTAGATGAAAAAGAAGATAGCTGGGGTTACGAATTAAAAATTGTAAACACAAAAACGCTACAGCAAATAAATTCTATAAGCGCCCACGATTTGAAGGAATACAAGGATCTTGAAACACATATTAAAAACAATATGAGTACCCTAAAATCCGATATTGGAAAATTAAAATAGCATGAATTTAATACCAAAGCGCTTTTTCGGATTTGCAATCCGAAAACCCATAATACAAGGATTTAAAATCCGATCAAGAATAAACCACCACTAAAATCTTAGATACCATAACATCGCACAATCAATGTAATTCCATATTTATTAATCCTTCTTACATTTTTGAAAATAAGACAAATTGAAAAATGAAATTAGTTCCTTCAGAAAAAAGAATTGAAAAGTTACTAGAAGCTGGATTTGATCCTACATTTTTAGAAACAATTGATCATTCTTCTCAAATCGATTTCAATCTGCAATCCGTAATAACTTTTCCGGAAGGTGCCTATTATTATCTACCTACTATATCTGAATACGCCATTTTTGAGGGGTATGAAGTAATTCCGATTGGAGATGTAAGCCAGGGAGACTCCTTTTTCACTTTGCTTTCCAACAATTTGGAACAAAAAATCATTTATTCAGAGATCGAACAAGACGAAATTTATCTAAACTTTGGAATGAATTTTAAGTTATTTAGCGCACATCTTCTTATCAATTATTACGAATTAATGGATGATATTCATTTTGAACAACCAGAAGTTGCTCTAAACATAATTGCCGAAATGGGAGAAATATTAGGCTTGGATAAAAGTCTAGCATATCAAATAGGCAAAACCACTTTAGATACAGACTTGTCAGTGGAAAATCGATTCAATGCAAATTCAGATTGGTTTGAACGCAAGATTGGTGAATTAGTTCGCAATAACCATGGCTCAAATTAGGTAAATAAATGAAAACAACCTTTCTCACCATCTTCTTACTTTCTTGCTCATTCGGATATATAAATGCACAATCCTCAAAAACAGACGTCATCGAACGCTTGTTAAACCAATGTCATGAACAAGGATTTTTTAATGGCGTAGCACTTGTCGCAGACGAAGGCAAGATCATCGTACATAAAAGTTACGGTATCTCCGATCTCAAAACCCAATCCCCTTTAAAACGATCCGATCGATTTTACATAGGCTCACTCACCAAACAATTTACGAGCGTTTTAATTCTTCAACTTCAAGAAGAAGGATTCATTGACATTCATAAACCTTTATCTCTATACTTAGAAGAATTTAACGACACCAATTGGTCTGAAATAACCGTTCATCAACTGCTTACACATACTTCTGGTTTTGGAAGTTATACATTTCACGAGGATTTTGATAAATCCCTTCCCTATACTGATCAGCAAATGTTTGAATTCATAAAACATCCGTTACTATTCAAACCGGGTTCAAGTTGGACTTATAGCAATTCAGGCTATTTTTTATTGGGGAAAATAGCAGAACGCGCAACAGGTAAAGACTATGGAGCCCTACTAAAACAACATATCTTTGAGCCTTTGCAAATGAAGAACTCCTCCTTTAGTGTTGACTGGCTCAAAGAAGACTTCGCAAAAGGGCACATCAAATCCATCAACGGAACGAAACCCATGCCTATTTATTCAGCGGTTTCTCTACTCTCCACAGGAGGAATCTATTCTACAGCGGAAGACTTATTCATTTGGACTCAAGCTTTGCATGGGAACAAAATACTCTCGGATACATCCAGGGAAATCCTTTTTCAACCAGTCCAAAACGACTATGCATGTGGATTCTATGTGAAACGAGGAGTCGATGAAAACGGAAATGAATTTGAGCGTCATTTTCACGGAGGAATGATTCAAGGATATCACTCCTTTATTTTGAATCGAGTCCCTCAAAAACAAGTGATCATTCTATTAGATAATTTCTACAGTCAGGAAATACAGACCATTAAAAATCGAATTTGGTCTGCACTAGAGGAATACGAAATCAAACCGATTAAGCCGACCCTCTCAAGTTTGCTTTTTACTGCTTGTTCCGAAAAAAGGCTAGATTTCATGTTAGATTCCATTTCAAACAACCTAAAAACATTTGAAAACCGATTTACATTCGACGAGTTTGACATCAACAAGGTGGGCTATCATTTAATGAAGGCAAGTAGACATTCTGAAGCATCAATATTATTTAACTTTAACATGAAGCGATACCCGGAATCTTGGAATGTATACGACAGCATGGGCGAATTGCAGTTAAGACAACGTAATTACAACGAAGCTGAAAAACTCTACAAAAGGTCACTGGCCCTAAATCCTAAAAACAATTCGGCCATCAACGCGTTAAAAAAGATTGAATTGTTGATATTAAAACATTAAAACTACGCTTTTTCGGATTTGCAATCCGAAAACCCATAATTAAGGATTTAAAATCCGATCAACAAGAACACCTGCCAAACCATTTCCTTTATTGACACGTAACGTACGTTTATCCAAAAGCAATTGTTCAATTAATATAACTACGCTTTTTCGGATTTGCAATCCGAAAACCCATAAAATAAGGATTTAAAATCCGATCAACAAGAACACCAACCAAACCATTTCCTTTATTGACACGTAACGTAGTTGATAAAAGAGCAATTGTTCAATTAATATAACACTAAGAACACGTCAAATAGGCAATGAGCTTTTATACCAAACTAAATTGTCATTAGCGGATCATAATCTAATTGACAAAGTCAATCTATCAACCACAAACTAAATCAGAACTTCACTAAAAATTTAACTAACACAAATCATTTCCTTAACACGCTAAAAAGCGTATATTTACAGCCTTAAAACACACTTTTCAGCCCTCTTGGGCTGGAAGAAATCAAAATAAATGGAATCAGCAGGACAAAAACTCATACGAAACCTGAAAAATGGTACTTTTTTCAAAAATGTACCTGTTGCCGTACGAAATAGATTGGTTAAACGAGTTAAAATGTCAAACCTAATCTACTTTTTGGACGAAGAGCGAAAGCTTACCAAGAACTATCAAACCGACATAAAACCACTTACATCCAACTACATTCAGGCCGCCAATTATTACCTTGATACGCGCGTTCCTTTGAATGAAAAAAGCATTGTGTACTCGCTAGGAATACTTACTGATGTCGCATTTGATACATTTGTGCAAGAGAAGTTTGGTTGCGACATATTCATGTATGACCCAACTCCAAAAGCAATCGAGTTTATGGAAGGGCATAAATCAAATACCAACTTCAAGTTTAACCCAGTTGGCGTTTGGATTGAAAATACAACCTTGAAGTTCTACGAACCTAAATTAGGAGGTTCTTCATCAGTTATTGAAAACGACAATTCAGGTAAGTACTTTGAAGCGAAGTGCTTAACCATGGAATCCATTATGGAAAACAACAACCATAAGGAAATATCCGTATTTAAGGCAGATATTGAAGGAGCAGCGCTCCCTGTCTTGATTCAAATGGTAAATAACAATATCTACCCGGATCAAATTGTAGTAGAATTTGAACGGCCGAAAAATGACATGGCCAAAGTAAAGGCATTTTTTGAGGAGCTTTCTGATTTGAGAACAAAATTAAAAGATGCCGAATACGAAGAATTTCTATTGCCTCGACAAGAAGCAAAATACTATTCTCTAGAAATGCTGTTTGTTAAAAAAAGTAAGATTGTTCAATAATTTAATTTAACAAATCAAACTAACAGACCATGGAAGGAATTAAGAATCTCGTATCGCTTTATTGGCAAGATTTAATAAATCTAATCCATTTTTCACCTTCAAAAAAAGGAGGAGACGACGTGATCAAATATTCCAAGGAATTACAAAAAGAGGGATTAATGCGGATCCCTGATTTTATCCCTACTTCATTTGCCGATCAATTAAGAGATAAAGTAGAAGCATTATCTGTTCAGAATCCTAGAACAATTGAGTTAGAAAACGGAGCTAAATTTAACTACCGATCCCAAGACAATCCGGACGGTCCAGATGCAGGCATGTTAGATATCTCCTATGTAGAAAAATTAATCCCGGAAATCTCTGAAATTGACCAGAACAAATTGGTTGAAATTGTCCAAAACGTTACCGGTCAAGAAATCATTCCACTTCGTGCGAATGCTTACTTAAACAACAGCATAAAGAATACCCGTATTTACCACATAGATAACGCTCAACCTGTAATTTACAAAGCGTTCATCTATCTTTCCGATGTTCCTGACACTAGTTATGGACCATATTCTTTTGTAAAAGGATCGCAGCGCTTTAGTTTTCATACTTATTGGAATCTATTCTTGAACATGTTTTCAAGTGACAGACCTAGTACTGATATGCCTATCTATAATACAAGCAAAATCGTTCATGCAATAGGTAAAAAAGGAGATTTATTCATGTCCAATCAAAATGGTATTCACCGAGGACTACCTCAAAAGGAAGGACGAAAGCGAATCGTGTTGGTTTTTAGTTTTATGGTACGCTCCAAGCTCAGTTATATCCACGGAGCAGCGAAGGAGAACATAGAAAAAAGTAAAGCTGAAAACGCTATTAAATAATTGCTTAGAACATGAAAAGTAAATGCACTTTATATTTTATCGCGTTAGGCATGCTCTATACATTCAGCTTTTGTCAAAAATGCGAAGAATGTATAATTAAGGATAGTAACGGAACCGAATTAGGAACTACCAAACTCTGTGGTCAAGAATTGGACGAAGCCAAATCGGATTCTTTGTATTCGTGTCCTTAATACAATACAATACAAGCCAATACAATCATTATCTCACCAACTTTATAAATGAATTCAAAAAATCTCATTCTTATCATAAGCATGTTTGGATTGATGTTCAGTTGGAATCAAAGTGTAGCTCAAAATAAAGATTCGATTACGTCTCAGCCAAAATTATCGGACACCATATTTTACCCCATTGAAGCGATTTCATGGCAAAATGTAACATTGGAATCTTCTAAGGAATTTATGTTTGAATCTCCTTTTACCATTGAAAATGCGTTGAATGACATCAAACAAGATTCAATGAAAATAGTAATTCATGGAGGTTTTCAAGGGTTCGGCGATATTGATTACAACAGAAGTAAACAATTTGAGACAAACTACAACGTTCAACTTGAATATTTAGGATGCATACGTCTATGGGATACTAAAAATGAAGATACGCACGGGTACAATGAGAAGGTTTTTGAACATCTAACACGAAAATACGGAGCAAAAGTCCGTATAGAATTCAAGCGCATTTGGAATTAAACAATTGACATGGCCCAATGGACATTAAGCAAGTCGAAAATGAACTGAACATTCAACTTCCAAACCATTACGTTGCGTTCATAACAAATAATAAAAATGACTATCAACTTCTCGATGGGTTCGTCTTTGCAGATGTAGAATATTTAATAGCAATCAATAAACTTATTGGATTCTACGGAGAGGAAAAATCAATTAAGCATCGGTTGATTATTGGCGAAACTGGCGGAGGAGACTTCTATTTAATTAACCTCCAAGATTCTTCCGATCAACATGTTTATTATTTTGATCATGAAGAGTCATTCGAACAATCTTATGATGAAACGAATGATCAATGGAACTCGAATTCTTTTGAAAAGTATGATCATTTAAATGCATATTTAGATGACATCAAATTACTTTTCATCTAGTTAAACCTCATTCTAAATTTAAAATATTAAAAGGATACGAGTTCCCCAATCATTTTTTATCAAACACGATATTTTACGTACATTTAGATTCAAAACATTCCATTCATTCTATTTCGACTGATTGACTTTATGAAAAAGATTTTATTTGTAGTTTTCCTTTCGACCCTATTCAGCTTCCTAACTACACAGGAATCCAACGCCCAAAATCACGCTCATCAATTCAATCATCAAGACACACTCCGTGGATCGATCACTGCCGAACGAGCATGGTGGGATTTAAGGCATTATGAACTATCCATTACAGTAGATCCAACTACAAAAACCATCGCCGGTTCCAATGAAATTGAATATAAAGTGCTCAGTACATTTCCCAATCAAAGAATGCAAATTGATCTACAAGCGCCATTGAAAATAACAAACATCACACAAAACAACACTCCTCTTACCTACAAAAAGGACGGAAATGCGTACTTCATTCAAGTTCCAAATTCGCTCAAAATTGGAGATACGTACAAAATAAAAATTGAATACAAAGGAACGCCTCGACCCGCAGCTCGTGCTCCATGGGATGGAGGATTTTCATGGTCTATAGACGCAAACGGAAAACCATTCATAGCAACTTCTTGTCAGGGATTAGGAGCAAGTATCTGGTGGCCTTGCAAAGATCATATGTACGACGAACCGGAAAAAGGAATTACGATTCATGCTACGGTGCCTAAAGACTTAATTGCTGTATCCAACGGACGCCTAATCAACGCATCTAAATCTAAAACATCCAAAAACCTTAAAACCTATACTTGGAATGTGCAAAATCCAATCAACAACTATGGTGTAAATATTAACATCGGAGATTACACCCACTTTTCCGAAAAAATCGATGGAGAAAAAGGGAAGTTAGATATGGATTATTGGGTGTTGAAGGATAATCTTAAAAAAGCAAAATTACAATTCCAAGATGCTCCGAGAATGATTAAGGCATTCGAACATTGGTTTGGACCTTATCCGTTTTATGAAGATGGATATAAACTAGTGGAAGTACCTTATTTAGGAATGGAGCATCAAAGTTCCACTACTTACGGAAATGGATATAAAAATGGATATTTAGGAACAGATCGAAGCCAGACCGGTTGGGGATTGAAATTTGATTTCATCATTATTCATGAATCGGGGCATGAGTGGTTTGCCAATAACATTACCTATAAAGACCAGGCGGACATGTGGATTCATGAATCCTTTACCAACTATTCCGAATCCCTTTTCCTAGAATACCATTATGGGAAAGAAGCAGCTTGGGAATACATTCGTGGATTGAGAATGGCCATTCAAAACAAAGAACCTATGATTTCTCCATACGGTGTGAACTCAAATGCACCCGGAGATATTTACAACAAAGGAAGTAACATGCTCCATACTATTCGACAATTGGCCAACGATGATAAAAAATGGAGAACCATGCTGAGAGGATTAAATGAAACGTTTTATCATCAAACTGTCAATACAAGACAAATTGAAGAGTACATGGCAACTTCTTTAGGCATAAATTTAAATTTGTTTTTTGATCAATACCTACGTGATAAACGAATCCCAGTATTCGAATACAGAATCAAAGACGACCACACATTGATCTATCGCTGGTCCAACTGTATCGATGGCTTTAACATGCCACTTAAGATCAAAATCGATGGGCAGGTTCATCAATTATACTTTCAATCCGGAAGACCTTTTTCCACCTTGGAATTAAGTAGTGAAATCAAAAATGTACAGGTAGATCCGAATTTCTACGTCTATTCTTTGAATTTGATGGGAAAGTAACTTGCTCAAGATTCAAACCATTGTTGATGTGAAACCAATGTTGATGCGAAACCATTGTTGGGGTGAAACCATTGTTGGGGTGAAACCATTGCTAATGCGAAACCATTATTGGCGTGAAACCATTGCTGATGCGAAACCATCGCTGATGTGAAACCATTGCCGATGTGAAACCATTGCTGATGCGAAACCATTGTTGGTGTTATCACCAACAATCCACCGTTATATAATTTTAAACAAAAATAGATACAGTGAAAAGGTTGAAGCGAAGAGAAGCTATAAATGAATGAATGGATACATTAATAATTAATCCATTCGGAAAGAACAAGGTCGTTCTACACACACTATAAAATGAACGTTTCATTTCAATTATTTACCGAGGACCTGGCATGGTTACCCGGTAAAAACATTATTGAAACGCCGACTTACTTTTAAACGACCTCTTTCTTCCTTCCAAATGAATTAAATTTTAACCATTACCAAAGCGTAATGAATACAAACCTATACATTCAACTGGAAGTACTCAAATAATCTACCCGGACACCAACTTCCAAATGATTTTTAACACCCGGACAGCAACAGGACAAACAAGATGATAAAAGTGGATTAAATGACCTACAAAAGGCTTTAAGGGAGCAAAAAAGCCGGGAAAATTACAAGTTATTTAGAAACTCAGAAATATTAACATCACTTTCAAGATTCAATTTCTTTCGAAGACGATGCCTACTTTTTTCCACACTTCCAACCGATATATTCATTAAAGTGGCTATTTCCTTTGAAGAAAGATCTAGTAAAAGAAGGGAACATAGCTTTTTATTCTTGTCTGATAAATCCGGGAAGTTTTTGTCCAACTTATAATAGAAGTCTTGGTTTTCCTGCTCAATTCGGATTTCAAAATCCTTTCGGTCCCCGGATGAAAGCAAGTGTTGATTCACAATCGAAGAAAGGCTTTTCACATCCTTGTTATCCTGTGAATTCTTGGACAAATTATCAATCTCCATTTTGATCATTTCCAAAAACTCATTTTTCTGTACAATACTTACGGCGTAGTTCGTGAGCTGATTATTATTGAACTTCACTTGATCCGACAGCTGTTGTTTTTCTAATTGTATATTTTTAAGTGCCACTTCATTTACCGCGGCCCTTTGTTGCTGCTTAAAGAACCACAACAATCCAACCAAAAAGACAATGATTGCCACAGCAGCAAGCCCATACCATTGATATCTTTCTGTTTTTTGTTGATTCTCAAGCAACTCAATTTTCAAGGCATTTTCGCGCTCCGTAGCTTTAAAATCATAATCCTTTTGAATCCTTGCGATGTTTTCCAATACTTCAGGTTCATACAAACTATCTTCTATACTCTTTAGCATTCTTAAATTTTCAAATGCCTCCTGATGTTTTCCTTGTTTTGAATAGAGTTTTACTAAACTTTTATAATTGTTAATAATATACCGTTTCCCCCCTTCACCTGTGGTTAAATGTACCGCACTATCCAAGTATCGTTGTGCTTCATTAAAATTATTCAAATCAATATATAAATCACCCATTCGGTTCAAAATCCCGATTCGTTCGCTCAAATAAATCTCTTCCCCTTCAAAATAAGACATGGCCTTTTGATATTGAACCAACGCTTCTTGATACCGTTTAGTCTCCTTATAAATGTTGCCAATATTATTATATGTATTCGCAATCAGGGTTACCTGAACATCATTGTTTTTATAATAGGTTAAGGCCTTATCAAAATAAATCAAGGCCAATTCATATTGCTGCGTTACGATGTAAACGTTGCCAAGATTTTCATGGCAAATGGCCTGATAGAACGGTTCCGACTTTTCTAAAAGCATATTCGCCTTTGTTAACATTTCAAGCGACATCTCACTGTTTTCAAGCTGACCATAAATAACTCCAATGTTCATTAGAATCATTCCTCTTCTGAAATTATAATCTGCGGTAGGTAATTCTTTTTCAAGTAATTCAAGCATTTCAAGGGCTTCAAAAGAATATTTGAACGCCTGATCATATTGATTATCCTTATCATACAGCATGCCGATATCTAGCAACACCTTGCATACCTTGCCTTGTTCCTGTACATTTTTATAAATTTCCAAAGCCTCAAAGTTGGCCTTTTTCGCTTCATAGTAATTCTCCTGCTGACTATAAACCGCAGCAATCTTACATAGCATATCTGCCTTTTCGCTATTTGCTGACTCCATGGTCCGAATTTGTCGATTTAAACTATCAATCAACGTACGACTAACATTTTGAGCAATCACATTTGAATTAACAAACAGGAGGAAAGCAAGAAAAAGGGGGGAGAATACGTAAAGCGTTTTTTTCATTAATTCGAATAATCGAACCCAAAGATAACAAATAATGTGGCACTCTATATCCAATTTGGTCCTCAACAATTCCAAGTATAAAATTGAGGTTATACCAAAAAGATAGCGTTAATTCGTACTACTAAAATTAGACTTTCATGCGAAAACTTATTCCAACGCTATTATTCGTTTCTATTCTAGGTTTCAATTCCTGCACAAATTCAATTCAAAATTCAGAGAATGAAACCCAATCTCCGATTGACTCAATCCCAGAAGTGATCAAAACAGATTCTATGGAAGAGGCTGATTCAAAGAATGATATGAAAACGGATTCTACAATTATCGATCAGACTTCCAACACCGTACTTCCTGAAGAAGAATATGAAAGTACAGAAGTAGATCAAATTGGTTGGGAGATAATGGAGAAAGAAGATTTCAATGGAATTAAAATCGGATTGGATTCAGCAAGTATTGTGAAATTGATTGGTGCTCCGGATGAAACATCTGAAGAACAATTTTGGGGAGCAGACGGGGGCTTTCATAGTACATGGACCTATGATAAACTTGGATTAAGCATTGGAATGAATCGCGCTCCGGCACATCCTAAAGAATCTATACAAGCCAAGCAAATTGATCGAATTACTGTTCAGGCACCAAGTACTTACTCAACAAAAAGAGGAATCTCCATTGGGTCTTCTATAGAGGACGTACGAATCGCCTATAAAAAAGCTATTTCAGATTCTCAAGCTAATTCAAACCCAATAACGCTGGTAGCAGGTACCGTCTACGGTGGCCTAATTTTTACGTTCGAAGAACGCAAAGTCTCCAAATTATTTTTAGGAGCAGCAGCCGAATAAAGAACGCACCACTATCTTAAATTTTTGAAAAAAAACAAAAAACATTTGGACGACACAACTGTTGTATATACATTTGTGGTATAGACATTAGAAATGGGTGAGGATATTATAAAAGGGTTAAAGATGAAAAAGTTCGCAGACGAATATATGCGTGCTGGTCTTAACGTTGTATTCACCCATCATTGGATGCAAGAGAAAGTGGCAAAAATGCTAAAGCCGCTTGGAGTTTCAGAGCAACAATATAATGTGCTTCGAATATTGAAGGGACAAAAAGGAAATCCAATCAATCTACTTGATGTGCAAAGTAGAATGCTACATAAAATGAGTAATGCTACACGGCTGGTAGAAAAACTTCGATTAAAAGGCTATGTGGATAGGGTCCCTTGTCCTACCAACAGAAGGAAAGTAGAAATTACGATCACGCAAAAAGGATTGGATTTCTTAATAATGGCTGATCCGATTACAGAATCAGATGAAAATAACCATTTTAAAAACTTAACAGAGAAGGAAGCGGGTCAACTATCAGATCTTCTTGAAAAATTGCGAGGATAGTAACTAAAAAAATTTAATTAAACATTTGTATATACAATAATTGTATATACGTTTTAAATATAAAGAAAAATAATAAAACACATTTCACAACTAACCAAATCACACTATTATGAAAAAATCACACAAAATTATTTACTGGATTGCAACCGGACTTTTCTCTGCCATGATGTTAATCGCCCCTGCCGGATATTTCTTTGCTTATGACGAAGCGAAACCTGTTTTTGAAAGCTTAGGTTTTCCGGCCTTTATTATTTATCCACTTGGCGTCGCCAAATTATTAGGAGTAACTGCCATCCTTACGAAAAAGTCGGCCTTCCTTAAAGAATGGGCTTACGCTGGGTTCTTTTTCGACTTTTTATTAGCAGCAGGAGGTCACCTTAATGCTGGAGATGGGGAAGCAATAGGCGCAATAATGGCCATGGTCCTTTTGATTGTTTCGTACATATTTGACGGAATTGTATTTGGAAACGCAGCCATTAAAAAGAAAGAAGTAGCGGCTTAATTCAATCTAAACAATAACTTTATTACCAACTAAACGGGATTAACCTCTTGCGGAAAGCCTTCTGCAAGAGGTTTTTTTATTGAAATTCTGTGAATTTTTGTACTTTACATTTAAAGTTCAAACAATTAATAATATCATGCCCCGAAAATTCTCAAAACTGTCGTTTCTTGTTGCTTTTTCTTTCGCGACATGTACCTTCTTATTTTTTCCGTCATGCACAGAAAAAAAGAAGGATTCGCAATCTGTTGAAATTTCCACTTCAAAAGAGGACAGTCAAATTGAAAACAAACAAGATAAAAAAGCTACTTCATTAGAAGAAGGACTATATGAAGTGTTTTCAGAGTGGATTGCAGGACAGAATAATGGAGATTTCCAACGTTATAAAAAGGGATATGCAAGCCCTTTTAATGGTATAAAACGTGCTGGAACGAAAACGACTAGATACAATCTAGACGATTGGTTAGTAGATCGAAAACGTATGTTTCGAAAACCAATGACCGTAGAAGCCAATGACATCAAAATCATACATACCAAACGACCCTACAAAATCAAATTTGAACAAACATGGTCCAACGGAACCTTCAGTGACGTTGGAATGAAAGTCTTGTTGTTCGACAGCATTGATGGCACCTTGCGTATCATAAGCGAAGAAATGCTCAATTCGAATTTAATTGCAGCAAAAAAAGATGCAAATAATGCATTAAACCATCCCAAATTTTTTCTTCGATCACAGGAAAACTTATTGGTTAAACGTGATTTCACTCCTAATAAACTAAATAAGACAACACAAAGTTGCAATCTATATGATGGAACTGAAATTTGTGTAGATGTGCATGAGTACTTGGTAGATTCGTATTTATTAGATATTGATGATCAAGACTTATTGGGACAACATGTCTTCTTTGGCAACATAGAAGATTCCATATTATCGGATGCAACTGTCAAGCAATTCAAAGTATTAAATGAAGAGGTCCGCGAATCAGATTCACTCGCTGGAATTTCCGTAGAAGGAAGTATTTTTGAGCAATCTTATTATTGGACAGGAAATGGTCATCACACCGTCCTTGAATGTATGAAAGACAGTACTGAGAACTATACCGGAACTCAATGGGCTTTTGTTGCGAAACAAGAACCAATCGTATATACCAAAAGAGAAGCATCAAGTGAAGAATGGACTTTATTAAAATCCATTGCCCCGGATATCAATCTTAATTCATATGAAGCAACGGTATTTATAAATGGCTCAGATTCGTATCTCGTATCCTATTCAGGAGAATCAGAATGTGGTGAGTTACAATATTATAATTTCAAGTTATATTCAATAAAAGAAGACCAACTTTTATTTATTCGAGAGCTACCTGATTTGCCCGTCACCATATTCGATCTGGATAGAGACGGAGATATGGACATTCTTTATTGGGAAGAAACAAGAGACGACCCAGATTCCTTTATCGAAATAGAATATCCTAGGTTTTACGAAGGAGGAAACGGTGACACCATTTTCGCAGGGTGTGGATGTTAGAGTTTATTGAATTAGAAACAAAATCTTAATCAAGACTAAAAATCTATTTTTCGCATGTCATCAATCAAATTAAATTTAGGCAATAAACTGGCCCTTTTATTTTATAAACCCCTATTCAGCGTTGGAATTTGCCTTACGCTTATTGCGTCTTGGGTAGGTCCAAAAATGGTTCCTCATTTCGACATGCGTTTCATTTCCTTTATGTTCTCTGAAATTCACCAAACCACTGGAATTATTGAGGCCGTTGATTTAAACCATCCTAATTCTCGCGGCAATTATCAAAAAAAAATTCGATACAGTACAATTATTGATGGTATAAAGCATACTGGTGTTTCCTATTCGATGAATTCAACATTTATAATAGGAGAAAAGGCTACCATAGAATATATCAAGGGTGATGTGCTTCTCTCACGAATTAAAGGAACTACCATTTCTACAAATGATTGGAGTCCCTTCTTTTTACTCTTCCTGATAATTCCTGGACCAACTTTATTCATTTATGAGCTTTATGAAGTTAAGAAAACACTGACGCTTCTTCGAAATTTCACCAAACTAAAAGCTACATTCGAAAAGAAATCGAAACTAACTATTCGCGTCGGCTTGAAATATTTACATTCTTTAAGGTACAATTATTCAATAAATAAAAAATCTTACAGAAACACCTGTATAGCTTTATATCATGAAACTTTTCGGGATGAAGAATATTTAATTTGTTGCCCCGATGCTCCTCAAAATTCTATAATGGTTCAAATGCTACCAAGCTCAATTCGAAATAAAATACTAAAAATAAAATAGCATAAAACACATTCAAAACCCACTCTAACTCCCAGCAAGCCAATAGCAAGCGATAACTCCTCTAACTCCCTTCTAAATTTTGTATTCTTAATTCTGTATTCTTAATTCTGACTCCTATATCCTAACCCTAAACACAACTTCTCCCCAACCCACAAACCTTCAAAATCCACAACAAAATACACCCTACATTTTTCACCTCCCAACACAATACCAACAAGATTTTGAAGCATACCCAAACTCTAACTCCTATAACTCCCAGCAAGCCGAAGGCAAGCGATAACTCCTCTAACTCCCTTCTAAATTCTGTATTCTAAATTCTGACTTCTGTATTCTGTATTCTGACTCCTATATTCTCACCCTAAACACAACTTCTCCCAACCCACAAACCTTCAAATTCCACAACAAAATACACCCTACATTTTTCACCTCCCAACACAATACCAACAAGATTTTGAAGCATACCCAAACTCTAACTCCTATAACTCCAAGCAAGCCGAAGGCAAGCGATAACTCCTCTAACTCCCTTCTAAATTTTGTATTCTTAATTCTGTATTCTTAATTCTGACTCCTATATCCTAACCCTAAACACAACTTCTCCCCAACCCACAAACCTTCAAAATCCAAAACAAAATACACCCTACATTTTTCACCTCCCAACACAATACCAACAAGATTTTGAAGCATACCCAAACTCTAACTCCTATAACTCCAAGCAAGCCAAAGGCAAGCGATAACTCCTTTAACTCCCTTCTGAATTCTGACTTCTGTATTCTGACTCCTATATTCTCACCCTAAACACAACTTCTCCCCAACCCACAAACCTTCAAAATCCACAACAAAATACATCCAACATTTTTCACCTCCCAACACAATACCAACAAGATTTTGAAGCATACCCAAACTCTAACTCCTATAACTCCAAGCAAGCCGAAGGCAAGCGATAACTCCTCTAACTCCCTTCTAAATTCTGTATTCTAAATTCTGACTTCTGTATTCTAATTCTAAATTCTAAATTCTACTCCTCCTCCCAAACCCCCTCATTCTTCCCAAGCTTCTTAACCGCATTCTGCGTCCCATTCCCTTCACTCTTCAATTCCGTCACATGTACATTCTTCGTATCCATCAAGATCAAACCAAATTTCTGCGTAATCTTGCCACTTTCCTTATTACTGTAAGCTTTGCATCGATCTACCCATACATTTTCACAATCTCGTATATGAATAGCACTTGTAAATCGATTTTTTGAACCCCATACATTCGTCATTCCATTATTATAACACTCAATATCAGGCCCTAAATAATTTAGTTCTCCCGTTAAATCAAATAAACCAATACCTGAAAGCCAATTTTCATACGACCGAATGTGATCCAAATAGTAGTTTCCTCCTCCTTTTATTCGAAGGCCAAAACCATTTGTTGACAACTTCCATTCCCCACTCGAATCTGGTAAAAAACCGTGCATACGTACATGTTGAATACTTGATCCATCACACCCCTTCTCCACACGCATATTATTTCGAGCATTTCCATAAAGATCCAAACGTTCGATTATTACATCCTTTGAATTTGTAATGGTAACTCCCTCATAATGATTCCCAAATGCCTCAACATCTATTACAACAGAGGAATCTGACCGCGTATTGAACCCAGAATGGCCTACGTTTAAGCCCGTATATTTAGAAAAACTAGTAGCTACATTTTCCACATATGAGTGATGTCCATTTATAGATACATTTGAATATGCATTATGATGCGAAACAATGTTATAATACATACAATTAGCCGCATTAACTGAAGTTATTCCACTTCCAGCATTCCCATAACTTTCCGAGCCAAGAATCCGTATTGAATCCGAATGATAGATGAAAATTCCACTTCGATCATTGTTATATGCATTCACATTGGAGCACGTAATATCTGAACAACCCGAAGTGAAAAACATTCCAGCAGCAGATTTTTGTGGTGGTTTTCGATTTTCGCCATTGATGGTGTTTTCTACTGTAACGTTTTGAATAAAACTATTCGTTACCTTCGTAAAAATCAATCCACTAAATCGATGACTGTCAATCGCCGCTCTCAATCCATCCTCCCAAGCATTACCGTTAATTACTAAATTTCGCAGCACAATATTGGAGTCCCCACCTATTGGGTGTTGATTCGCAAACATATCAAACACTCGATCTGTACGAATAAATTCAGACCCATCAAAATCTACAAAACTACCAGAAGGTATTACAATCGTGCTATCGATATAATAAATTCCATGTTCTAAAACTAAATGACGCTGCTTTTCACTGGCATATTGCAATGCTTCATTCAAACGAACTCGAGTCTCTTTTGGCGTAAGTCCTTCCTCTAAGTGATGCGGTCCATTCCATGCAAATATTGGATGACGTTCTTCAGGCTCCAAATGCGTATCGTGTCGTTCTTTTGGTTCCACTATAGAATCTAGTTCGACCAGATAATCGTGCGGAGTCCAATTTTGAGCCGAACTTACTGAGATAGAACCGCAAAAAATGACTCCAAAAATGATATAGAATCCTACCTTTTTGAACATGGACGCTAGTAAACCAATATATTCCACATTTCGAAATATATTGAAATGAAATCTAGTTTTATTTCATTTATTCTTTCCATTTCAATATTCGTTTTGCTTCTCGAATCCCAGATAAATAGGCTCCATGAACGGTTCCTGGATATCGACGCATCGTTCCTTCACCGGCAAAACCCAAAGTACCTATAGATTCGGCCATTACGTCGTATTCTTTTCCACTTACTCCGACCGGCAGACAAGAGTAAGAACCATAAGCAAATTCATCCTTTGCCCATGCAGAATATCGAAATTCTTCCAATTTACTCCTTTCCATTGCTGGGAAAAGTTTGCTCAAAACACTTAATGCTTCTCGTTTTTGATCATTTTCAGTTAACAAATCTAACTTTAACGACTGTGCATTGCCTACAAAGCCCATTAAATAAGGCTTTCCTGTCAATTTTGCCCAATTCATAAACTCGGGGAAATATCCTCTTTCACTACTTGCGTGACTGAACCACTCGATATCCATTGGCCATTTTGCCTCATCAAATTTCAAGACCACCTTGTTCAAATTCCCCATTTGCAACCGATCTATTGCATTTTGCTTTTGAGCAGGAAGTGAAGGACTAAAACGAATGTTGCCTTTCTTCAAAACACCTAATGGAACCGTGACTAAAACGTGATCTGCTTCAAAAGAATTTGTTGCCGTTTTTACCCGCGCTCCCTTTCCAGATTGAACCCATTCTATTAATTCCACTTGTTGGTTTAATCGAATTTCAAGTCCCTTTGCCATGGCATTTGGAACTTGTCCATACCCATTGGGGAATAACACATCGTCTCCACCAAATTTTCGTTCTCGATCACTCCATGCAGACAATCCTTCAAATTCCATTGCCGGATCCAATTCCATGGTTGAGACATGCCAATAAAAGAGTTCCTTTTCCTTTGCATTTAGATTTGCGTACTTAAGTACTTCTCGAATTGCTTGACCCGTGGAAATATCGGTCGATTGCCGATTCGCATAATGTTGAGCACGTCTCAATAATTGACGACCATTTTTCACAACCGCTTGCAACTTTTCTTGAGTCAAACGCAATCCTTTTTCATCATACAATCCAATATTGTCGTATTCCGAATGCTTTAACGAAATTTTTGCTTCCTTGGCAATTTTTGTAATCGGATTATGTCTAAATCCATGTATCCAACTTGCACCAAAATCAATTGGATCTCCCATAGATTCGTCTGTCCAAATCCGTCCACCTATTCGACTTCGAGCCTCCAAAACCTCCACATCGCAACCACGTTCCTGCAAGTATTTAGCTGCTGTCAACCCGGCAATTCCTGCACCGATTACAATTACTTTTTGTTTTGAATCCCCCACATATGACTTCGCCCAACTTAACTGAGAAGCTAGTGGATAAATTGCCGCTGTAGAAAGGAGTTTTAAAAAAGTACCACGAGTCATTTAATCTATGTAATGCGTTCGAAGGTTAAAACAAATTGTATTGATGGAATTGAATTTGAATTGATTTTTGAAATTAACCATATTCGACCATTAAACCCAAATTAGTCACTAGGAATTATTTCGGTTAAACAACGCATTCGATCATTTTTAGTTCCAACTATTCCTTTCATCCAACTATAAATCCGGATTGATGGAAATTTCTCATAATCTTATTACATTTGCAGCCTAAAATCGAAGCTATGCATTGCATAAAATCGATCCAATACACACATACTTTTAATTATTAATGATTGGTTGGTTAACGGTAAACCACTAATTAAAACGAACGATACATACATTCCATGAAATACTGCAACAACATCATTGAGGCAATTGGAAACACTCCTCTTATCAAATTAAACAAAGTTACGGAAGGAATTCCAGGAACAATTCTAGCAAAAGTAGAATATTTCAACCCGGGACACTCGATCAAAGATCGGATGGCTTTGAAAATGGTTGAAATGGCTGAAGCACAAGGAACTTTAAAACCAGGTGGAACCATTATTGAATGTACATCAGGAAATACTGGAATGGGATTGGCACTTGCAGCAATCGTAAAAGGGTACAAAACCATTTTTACCTTAGCCGACAAACAATCCAAAGAAAAAATTGATGCTTTGAAAGCACTTGGAGCAGAAGTAATCGTTTGCCCAACAAACGTAGAACCAGAAGATCCACGTTCGTATTATTCACAAGCAAGAAAGCGTCATTCCGAAATTGAAAATTCCGTATTCATCAACCAATACGACAATCCTGGAAACGCGATTGCACATTACGAATCAACTGGTCCTGAAATTTGGGATCAAACAGAAGGAGAAATAACACATTATGCCGTAGGAGTTGGTACCGGTGGAACGGTAAGTGGTGTAAGTAAATATTTGAAAGAGCAAAATCCAAATGTATACACCATTGGAATTGATTCATACGGATCCGTTTTCAAAAAATACAAGGAGACAGGTGAATTTGATAAAAATGAAATCTACTCCTATGCAACTGAAGGAATTGGAGAAGATATATTACCTAAAAACGTTGATTTTGATGTAATCGATGAATTTATAAAAGTAACGGATAAGGACGGTGCGTTAATGACCCGTAGATTAGCCAAAGAAGAAGGTTTATTCGTAGGTTGGTCTTGTGGATCTGCCGTAGTAGGTGCTTTGGAATATGCCAAAGAAAACATGAAAGAAGACGATGTAATGGTGATTGTAATGCACGATCACGGAACACGTTATCTTGGAAAAGTATATAACGACGAATGGATGCATTCTATGGGATATATGGACAACCAAGAATTCAAAACTGCACAGGACATTTTGGATAGTAGAGAAGCTGCTAACCTGATGGCTACCACAGATAGAACAACCGTTGCTCAAGCAGTTGAAATCATGAACACCAATGGAATTTCCCAATTGGTAGTCAAGGAAGGACAAGATATAGTAGGAAGTCTTACGGATGACATGTTATTGAGTGCATTGGTGGAACGACCAGAAGCAAAGAATTTATCGGTAAGAGAAGTAATGGGTAAATCATTTCCTATCGTTGCTCCAGATAATACCACCGATACACTTTCGTCTATGATTCGCGATCATAAAGCTGTTTTGGTTCATAACCAGAAAACATCTGAGTTGAACATTATTACAGAACACGATTTATTGGTTGCATTGACGAAGTAAAATAGACAATATAAATTTAGTTAACTTGATTGAGTCAACTAAAACAACCATATTTCAAAGCCTAAAATTTTTAACTACATTCCGGCCTCGTGCCAGAATCTGTTGAAGGTTTTAGGCTTCATTGTTTTGTTTTCAAAACCTCTTGTTTCATTTCATTGGTATCCTTTCATTCTTTTTCGTACCTTATGTACCAATTAGAAAAGATCCCTGAATGAATGATTTTGTAAATATCGCGTATTATGATAATGCCATTGATGCTCATATGGCAAAGTCAAAGTTAGAGGCACATGGCATAGAGTCCTATCTAGCAGATGAACATAGTGCTACCATGATGTCGCACTTAAACAATGCATTAGGTGGAATAAAATTACGCGTACTAGAGTCCAATTCCGAAGAAGCTCGAAAAATCCTTGAAATTAAAAACGAACTTATAAAAGAGTGTCCTAATTGTAATTCTCCAGATACGATCGAACAATCATACGTGAAATGGGGAACCATAGTCGCAGCAATAATTATAGGTTTGTTCCCAAACAAAAACAGACAATTTCAATGTAAAAACTGCGAACATGTCTGGAAGGATTTTTAGTGAAAACCCAATCTCATCCATAACAAATATTCGCGAGGCACCGAAGGGATCTATTTATACTTTCTGATAAGCATAACAAATTACGGCACCCCATTTCAATTACTATTTTTTAAAACCTATTGCGAGGAATTGAAGTAAACTGTTTATTGGAACACCTCGACCATAAGGGCATCCTGGAAATTAACTTTGATCCAAAAATAGAATAACCTAGACACTCTAAATCTTAAACGGTCAATGAATCTTCTTCAATTCTCTTCAACCTAGATCAAACTAGACACAATCACTTCCAACTCACTCAAAACTTCCTTTTTAAACCACGGATTCTTCTTTTGCCAAATATTATTTCTTGGCGATGGATGAGGTAAAACAAAGAAGTTATCTGGTAAATAATCTTTATAGTTTCGAACCGTATCTGTAAGATTCTTTTGCTTCCTTTTACCTAAATAATAGTTCTGAGCATACGTACCAATAAGCAAAGTGAGTTCTATATTTGGTAAATGATCCCACACCTTTTGATGCCATAAAGTAGCGCATTCTTTTTTCGGCGGAAGATCCCCACTTTTCCCCGTTCCGGGATAGCAAAATCCCATCGGTACGATTGCAAAAAGACTTGTATCATAGAACTGCTCGCGATCCACACCTAGCCATTTTCGCAAGTTGTCGCCACTTGGGTCGTTCCAAGGAATACCACTGTTATGTACGCGAATTCCGGGAGCCTGCCCTATGATCATAATCTTACTTTTTGGACTTGCCTCCATCACTGGATTAGCACCCATGGGCAGACTTTCATCACATACTTTACAGGCTTTTATTTCTTGCAACAGGTTATTCATCTCTTCGAAGGGTAATAAATACTTGATTAAACAGAATGGAAATTCAATCTACACAGATTATTCTGTTATTCACAATTACAATTCCACCAACTCAAAAGTTCAGAGAATTAAGTATATTAACAAGATGAAAACCGTTGGAACCATCGTCAAGTGGATTTTGATAATCCTATTCTTTCCTATGTCACTTTTGTTTGTAGCTTATTTTAGAAATCGCGAGGCTAAAAAACGATATTACAAGAAGATGAAATAAATAAGCAATCTTTCATTTCCAGTTAAGAAATTTCTGAAAACGATTCGTAACTTGCATTCGAAGAATGGAAGGCCAAACCTCTATTTAAACTACAAGGAACAGAACAGAATATTATATACATGTGTGGAATAACGGGAATATATGCGTTTAATGAAATCGGAAGATTCTTTCATATGAATCTCGTTCCAGCTACCCACGCATTATCTTCCAGAGGTCCGGATCAGCAAGGAACCGTTATTGAAAAAGGAGTGGCATTGGGTCATCGGAGATTATCCATTTTAGATGTAAGTATGGACAGCAAACAACCGATGTCCTCTTCAGATGGTAAGTACCTAATCGCATTCAATGGTGAAATCTACAACTTCAAAGAGTTAAAAGCAGGCCTTGAAGAAAAGGGAGTTGAGTTCAAATCCACTGGCGATACAGAAGTACTTCTTGAATTATTCATTAATGAAGGCGAACGTTGTTTAGAAAAACTAAACGGATTCTTTTCGTTTGCGATCTTAAATAAAGAAACAGGCGATCTGTTTATTGCGCGAGATCGATATGGTATTAAACCTCTATTGATCTATCAAGATGAGGACAAGTTGATTTTTGCATCAGAAATGAAGTCCTTATTAACTTATAACATTCCACGAAACATTGATTATACTTCGTTGTATCAATATTTACAACTAAACTATATCCCCGCACCAAATTCCATTTTAAAAAATGTCCGAAAACTTCAACCGGGACATTTTATGAAAATTTCTGGCAGAGAAATAACTGAGAAACCATACTACACTTTGCCCTATGACACTAAAAAAGCAGAAGCTTGTACCCTAAATTACGAAGAACAAAAAGCGGAATTGGTGAAATTAATGGAAAATTCGGTTCAATCCAGATTAGTAGCGGACGTCCCACTAGGCTCTTTTTTAAGTGGGGGTATTGATAGTTCTATTATTACTGCACTCGCTTCTCGACACACTGATAAATTGCATACCTTTTCCATTGGATATAAAGACGAACCCTACTTTGACGAAACAAGTTATGCACAGGCTGTTGCTAAAAAATACAATACAGAACACACCGTTTTTAGTCTGAGCAATCACGACTTATATCAAAACTTACATAAGGTACTTGACTATATTGATGAACCATTTGCGGACTCTTCTGCATTAGCAGTTAATATACTTGCTGAACGAACCAAAAAACATGTAACCGTTGCACTTAGTGGCGACGGCGCAGATGAGTTATTTGGCGGATACAATAAATACATGGCTGAGTGGAAAGCTCGAAAAGGAGGTTTCGCATCCAGTATGGTTACCGCATTGCATCCGGTTTGGAATATGATGCCTAAATCCAGAAACAGTGGCATTCTGAACAAATTTCGACAATTAGATCGCTTTGCAACCGGGAAAAAGTTGGGCAATAAGAATCGATATTATCGTTGGTGTTCTTTTACAGATGAAAAAGATTCGTTCAACTTACTTTCCGAATTAGGTAAAGGACAAGTATCGAAGGAAGCATTCAATAACCGGAAACAAGAAATTACCCGCTTCATACATCCATCTGGAGGTTCATTAAATGACGTACTAAGAGCCGATATTGGTTTAGTGTTGCAAAGCGACATGCTCACCAAAGTAGATTCCATGTCAATGGCACATGGTTTGGAAGTACGAGTTCCATTTTTAGATCATAATGTGGTGAATTTTGCATTCAGTATTCCTGAAAATTCAAAAATTGACGGAAAAATGAAAAAGCGCATTGTGCAAGATGCGTTTCGGGATTTACTCCCAGCAGAAATTTATAATCGACCAAAACATGGTTTTGAAGTGCCCCTATTAAAGTGGTTCCAAACTGAGTTGAGATCTACCATAGAAAACGAATGGTTAAAAGACGAATTTATTGAAGAGCAAAATATTTTTGATGTAGACGAAATCCGGAAATTGAAGAAACAGTTATTCTCTTCCAATCCCGGAGACGTGCATGCCCGAATCTGGGGATTGATTGTATTCCAAAACTGGTACAAAAAGTATTTTATACGAGAAGAAAAGGCGTAATCGGGTTAGGAAAACTGTTAAAAAGTACATTAAGACTCTAGATTCCAAAGTCAAGCGAGGGGGGGAGGACAACCTCCAAAATCTTGTTGGACCTGAGTGGGAATGTAAAAAGTGGAACATTCTTTTTGTTGGTGGAATTTGTATGTTTGAGCGCTAAAAAAAATTTAAACAGTTAGAATGAAGAAGTGAACACCTTCACTCGAACATAAGAAATCAAATACCCAAAACAGAAGTGCATGAAACGAATACTAACTTTAATCATTGCAACAATCTTCCTTTTGTCTTTCTATTCATGCAAGATTCCTGAAATTAAACGACATCATTATTGCAAATCTAGAATGGCTATTCTACTTCCACAACTAATGAACAACGAAAGTGGAGAAGCGAAGTTTACACATTTAATGAATCTTCAAATTGACTACCGCATACGTAATTATATCGATAACGAAGAGAAAGATTCACTCCAAGTTCTTGATCGCAAATTTGAACTTATTAAGGCAGATTCTAATGCTATGATAATCCAAATTGAACTAGAATTAATAACCAACAGAAAATGTGATTGTGCCTCTATCCTTGAATCATCTTTTGAAAATTTGGCTGATGCCCAACAAAATTTGACATCCCAAGCCAAACTAAATCACGTTAAGGAACAAATCAATGCGGCCGCTGATTCAATATCAAAGTTAGAAAATATCATTGAGGAACGGAAAAATTCCGCACGCCTCCAGGCTATGAGCTATGAAACTCCGGTTTCAGATAAAGTTGCATCATCCATAGATAGTAAGCTATTAAAAGAAGTTCAATTGTATGAAAGGTTTTACAAAGCGTTACTTGAGAAGCAAGCAGAACTCAATCTTGTGAAAATTAGTAATAAACCATTATATAAACTGATTGATCACGCTAGTATTATCTCAAACCAAAAGACGCATTTGACTCGTCTTGGAAATGACAATTAAAAAATCACCATAAATAGAGTAGAACAAGATTCTACATTCCAAAGTCAAGCGAGAGGGGGCCAAGCTCCAAAATTTTGTTGGACCTGAGCGAAAAAGTAAAAAACGGAGCATTCTTTTTATTGGTGGATTTTGTAGATTTAAGCGAGGGAAGAAAGTCAGAAGTCAGAATAAAGAAGTTAAAGGAATTAGAATAAAGAAATCCGCCAACATCAATCTTATTAAACAAAAACAATTGAAAAAGCTACGTACACTTATTATCCCCGCTATGCTACTACTCTTGTGGTGCACTTCTTGCGATATGGGCATCATACTACGTAACTACCATTGCAAAGCCAAAATAACGATTCTACTTCCTCAACCAAATGACAATCTAAGCGGAGAAGCACAGTTTACACGCCTATTAGATATTCATTTTGACAACTTATTAACTCAACACTTCGACAATCTACAAGTAGACTCGCTCTATCTAATAGATCGTAAAATTGAATTAACAAATGGAGTTAAGAATTCGAACATCTTCAACTTTGAATTAGATTTAATAACCACCAAACCGTGTGATTGCGCGGATGCCTTGGAATCATCTTTTGAAAGTATGGCCAATGCTCAACGGGCTCTGCTTTTTGATTCTACAATTGCATTTATTAGAGATCAGGTTCGACAAGAAGCAGATTCGTTATCCGCACTGGAATTATTTCTATCGAAACTAAGTAAAGACCACCCTAAAATCCGTTTCACCAATAACATATTAAAAGACAATCCAGATTTATCGCCTGAGGAATTTCAATTTATAAAAAAGTATAAAATCCATGAGCGACTGTTTAATAAACTATTGGAAAAACAAGCTGAGTTAGGCATTGAAAAAGCAAGTTACCTACCAAATTATCGCCGATTAGATCCAGCTCAGATCGTATTCAATCGAAAGACGTATTTGTCTCGTTTTAATTAAAAGTGATACAAAAAGAATCTAAATTCTGCATTCATATTCTTCAATCCAACACTCACCGCTTAAAAAAGCCTTCGAGCGGGGAGAGAAGATCATATGTGAAACAAAACCAGCTAAAATTGCGTATTCAATATAAAGAATATTCAACGATACCTATTGAGCTCAAAACCAATTCATAAAAAACAAAAGCACATTCACTGGACCGATAAGGGATTTGTCTTCACATTTGATTTCCTACTATATCCCTTTTTCTGGTTTATTCATCGTTTTTATCCGTATCATACTATTTCTAAAAGACGATTGGCTATTTCCCATAATTGCATTTGCAACTCCCGAATTGCGTATCAGGACTGTTGTTTGCCTCAACATATTCATGAAGAAAAAAAAGTCATAGTAATCACAAAAACATATGTCCGTTCAGGTAGGAAAATCAAAAAGAAAAAAGTCATGCACGACCCATCTTATTTTGGTGAAAAGCTAAGTCCTGGCGACATAAATCCATTAAACAAAGATGGATATTACTTAGAGTCCGGTATGTAACAAACTCAAGACCTATGCCGTAGCCAAGTTATTCAAGTTCGTAGTTTCTCCATTCCTTGATTCGCAATATTATATATATAACATTGAATAAAAACCTCCTAAATCAACCTCCCAAACCACTAATCCCACAGCCCTCAAAATTTCTATTGGATATATTATCCAAATATTAACAAGATTCAATTACCTTTGCGCCCTCAAACACAAAAATACTCAAGATGGAAGCGCAAAGCACTATTTCACAAGAACTTATAGATATCAAGCCAGGAATTGGACTTGGTTCTATCAAATTTGGAATGACCAGAGATCAAATTACCGATCTATTGGGAGAACCAGCTGATAAAGAAAAGTTTGCATATGAAGAAGAAGTATCTGAATCATGGCATTACGATAAATTAAACATGTCCATTGCATTTGATGAAATGGAAGCTTGGAAATTGACTACCATTTCTGTAACAAGTGATGAGTACAAAATGGAAGGTACTTCAATTGTTGGAATATCAAGAGAAGATCTTTTTTCAAAATTTGAATCTATGAACCTATCGGATATTGAAGTTGAAGATTGGTCTGAAACAGATGAAACTAAACAAGAATTGGTTGCAGCAGACGAAGTAAGCATGAATTTCTTCGTAGATGGAGGTAACGTTAGAGAGGTTCAATGGGGACCAGACTTTAGCGAAGATGACGAAATCATCTGGCCTGCTTAATATCAATTAATCGATTTAATTGTGCATTAACATTTCTGTCGATCCTCGCTAAGATAGATCACAAACAGAAATTGACAAGAAGCATCTGAATCCACTGGTAACTTTGTGATTCAGATGCTTTTTTGTATTCAATAAATCGCTCGAAATTCATCCTAACAGATTCATTTGCGACTAAAAAATGAATTAATTCCAACCCTGTATTGTTCTTCGTTTACAAATGCACACGAAACGAATAAAACCAGTTACCTAATGGAAATTGAACAAAAACATCCACTGCCTCCATTCACAGAAGAAACGGCAAAACAGAAGATTCAAATGGCGGAAGATGGCTGGAACGGTAAAGATCCCGTAAAAGTTAGTAAAGCATATTCAATTGACAGTGAATGGCGCAATAGAAACGTTTTCATTAAAGGAAGGGATCAGATTCAGGCATTCTTACAAGACAAATGGAAAAACGAACTAGATTATAAACTCAAGAAGTCTTATTGGGCACACACGGACAATCGCATTGCCGTTCGATTTGAATATGAATACCGAAATGCTTCCGGTCAATGGTTTCGTGCCTATGGAAACGAAAATTGGAAATTTGATGAAAATGGTTTAATGCAACAGCGCTTTGCAAGCATTAACGATTTGAAAATTGACGAAAGTGAACGAACACTATAGTTAATCCACAAATTCATTTGATTCATTCCCACATCATGAACTGGTCGCATCCACTTCGCTACCCACTTCAGATCCTACAGTTCATACATCCAAGATTCCAAATGACACAATTCAATCCGACAACCAATTCGATCAATCTTCCAATAATGCAGAAAATACAAGTCAATCCTATGATATGGATTTGATGATTCAGGAATAGGAGGAAATGGTTTTGAAACGGGCGGAAGAATATGATAAACTCGATTATTTACTTATTTACGTTTATAAATCCCTTCGAACGCAATGGAAAGGACGTTTCCGTCCTTTCCAATTATTTCCCAAAGTTGCGTAATAGATCCGTCCTTATGTTTGATCCAGGTTATCCGATTGGCATACAAAGCCACTTTAGTCCCCTTTAACCATTCACTTGTTAATATCATTTTATTGCCTTCTCTCTTCCCTTTTAACTTTAAGTTTGATCCTTTGTTGTCCAGCCAAAGTTGATTCCAAGTATCATCTGTGGCATCATAATAGTTGTAACTCCTTCCCGTACCACCTTTCGCTCCTTTCCAACGCTCATTCAAAATACAATCATCTTCTAATTTTTGTATTAAGTTTTCACCCACCTGCTGTCCACTTTTATCATACACATTCCAATCGCCAATCCAAAAGTCAAACTGCTTATATTTTGGGCTACAACAGCCGCATTCTTCCTGAGCATACGAAAAGGAAAAGGTTAATAGCAGTAACAGTAGCGGGGCAATTAGAAATCTCATCATTATTTTAATTTAAATACAATCATAGAATATCTTGTCATATCTCCTCAAATGTTTCCAAAAGAGGAATGCACAAAGATAAAATCCAGCATTAAACTAAAATTGTAAAAATCGCTTACCGATGATTCATTTAGGCCGTTTGATTAATGTTAAATTGTTTCGGTGAGAAACCTGTAACCGATCTAACCTCTTTGATAAAATGAGATTGATCAAAATAACCCAATTGATATGCCAATTTGGTCAACATTAAATTTGGATCAGCAGCCAGTATCTGAAGAGCATGATTGACTCGAGTAATTTTCGCATATTCTTTCGGGCTCATCCCCACTTCTGCATTGAATCGTTTTCGAAATTGTGCACAACTGAATCCAACTGATTTCGCAATTTGATCGATAGAAACCAATCCATTACGTTCAATAATCATCTTCAAGCCTATTTCTATAGGAGATCGCTCTTTCTTCTGAAAAACGTTTGTTAAAAACGCATCGATATAATTCATTTTATGAGCGAGCGATTGGTCTGATGAAATTCTTTGAATAGGTTCTAACCAATCTTTAACATACAAATCGTGCAAATCCACAATTTGGTTTTTCAATAAAGAAAGCTTTTCAGGAATGAAATATCGAGCTGCTTCCGGCTTAAATTGGATGCTCATCAAACTCGCATTAGTTGTCTTCGCTTGAATTTGGTAAGATTGATTATGAAGTCCACCTACAAAACTACTTGGCCTTTTCTCCCAACCATTAGTTGTAATTGTATCGTTTTGAAATTCATGCTCGGACTGAAAGATAATCTCAAAATGTCCTTCAGGATGAAGAAGAATTGGATCTATTGAATCAAATTGGTAATACTTGATACAATCTATGTACTTAGAAAAACGCTTGGATGCAATCCGAGAAATATGATGGCCTTTTGTTTCCATTTTAGAATAAATACCAATTTAAAAAAATTGGCGGGGATAACAAAGGCAGAAAAGAGGATCCCCAGTAAGGAGATTATAGAAGTAAGTAGCTAAGTAGTAATTTATTGGATTATTTATTTAATCACCTTAAACTCTACTCTTCTGTTGATAGCTTGATTTGCAGCCGAATTGTTCAATACCTTTGGATTACGCTCTCCAAAACCTTTTGTTGAGATGCGATTACGCGCAACTCCTTTATTGACGAAGTAGGTCGCTACATATTCCGCTCGTTGCAAAGAAAGCTTTGTATTTGCACTAGAGTTTCCAATATCACAAGTATATCCGTCCAACTCTAATTTCAATTCAGGATGTCGTTTCATAATTTCGACCGCTTGGTCCAACGTTGGTCTTGAAGCTCTCAATGCATCATCGTTATTCAAATCAAATTGAATTGTTTTAGATAAGGTTTTTACTTCTGTTGAAGAAAGAGGCTCTCCACTGGTTAAGTTGACTACACTCGCTTCCGTTTCCCCTTCCAAATAATCTACAACTTTATACGTCTTCAAATCTGGATTACGATCTACCTGCTTACGAAGTAATGCCGCCAAGCGAGGATCATCAATTTCAATCTTTTCAATGAATTTATTCATGTCGTCTAGCGTTCGGAAGCTATACTCCTTTTCACCAGTCTCCTTTTTCACTTTCACTTTAATAGATCGATCATCCACGTTAAAATTCTTCAGTGAAGGATCCGCTCCCTCTATTTGCTTTTTAATTCGTGCTGCCAAAACCGGATCTTCTTTCTCCATTTTCAAGACGAAGTCATTCATTTCCTCTAATTGACGAAACTTAAACTGCTTTTGTCCTTCATCCTTCCGTACATTAATAATGATAGAGCGATTATCCACCTCGTAATTCGTCATTTCAGGATTTTTGTCTAATGTTGCCTTAATACGTGCAGCCAAAATTGGATCATTTGCTTCTAAATTAGCTATGTACTCATTCATTTCCTTCAAAGTTTTGAATTCAAATTTCTTTGAACCTCCATCATTTTGAATCATTAATTTCAATGGCTCTGCCTCGGAGAATGAAGGACGGATAATTACTTCTCTTTTGCGTATTTTGATCCCTACTCGAATTTCATGCGACCCTCCTGATCGAGATGTAATTCCAGAAGTGAAGAATTCATAAGCATAATTTACAACCACTTTCTCTGAAATTGTCATACCTAATCTTGCAATAATTCCTTCTGACTCACGATATCCCAATCCTGCAGAATATTTGTCGTTCACGTTGAAATCCGCATTAATGTCATATTGGAAATCCACACCTGGAACCATACGTGTCATAATCGAAGGCGTAAAAGTATTCCCCTCACCTACTGGAAAGTCGTAGCCCACATACGTCATCGCGTGACGTCGCAACGTATAAACACCTTGATCAATTGGTCCGTTAAATCGGGAACCTGTTTCAATAAACCTAGGAATCGAAACACTCGCATTCAATCGCTCGCTTCTATATGCCATTCCAAAATCCGTTTCAAAAGTAGGCTTATAAGCACCCCCTGTAAACAAGTCATCCGTCATATCATTTGCTGTGATCGCTCCAACATCAATCGAATTGCTAAACATTCCGGCAGAAAGACCAAATGATAGTTTAGCCGTCTCACTTATCGGAAGATGATAGGCAAACGAAACCATTCCATAAGTTTGCGAAAGAATACTGGTTTTATCGCTATACAGCTTCAATCCAACCCCCATGTTTTTTCCTAAATAGGTATTCCCTGTAAGATAGGATGTAACTGGTGCATTGGTAATTCCAACCCATTGTCTACGATGCGTAGCATAGGCCTGCGTAAAGTCGGATTGACCAGCATAAGCTGGATTTAAGATATAATGATTGGTCGTATACAGATTACTTAACGGAATCTGTTGTCCAAATAATACACTAACGCTTCCCAGAAACGTCACGATCGATACTATAAATGTGATTTTTTTCATGGTAATTGTCAATTTATCTGTTCAAGGTTAAAATGGTGACCGATCCGGTCCTTTCTTCTGTTTCGCCTGCACAGAGTATGACGTAATAATAGGCTCCTTCTGGCAACGGATTCCCATTGAATCTTCCGTCCCAATTGTTTTGATAATTGGCGTCTTCAAACACCATTGTTCCCCATCGGTTAAATACTTGTACGCTACATCCTCCCATAGACGGTAATCCTTCAATGATCCATAAATCATTCTTTCCATCGTTGTTTGGTGTAAATGTGTTGTTAATCACAATGGTACCATCATGTACAGTGATCATCATGGAATCACTTACTGCGCAACTATCACTACTAGTCGCTGTTAAAACATAAGTCGTTGTTTGATCTGGCGTTGCACTTGGACTCAACGTGGTCGGATTATCTAAGCCGGTCGCTGGACTCCAATCAAATGAATAAGTAGAATCAGACATTGCATCTATAAATATAGACTCTCCTCGATCAATTTCTTCATCCTGACCTGCATCAATCACAGGTTTAATCAACACAGAAACCTCAATCGAACATGTTGCCACATTTCCAGCCGCATCTGCTGCTTCATAGGTAATCATTGTAATCCCTTCTGGGAATTGATCTCCGGAAACCAAACCAGATGCATCTGTTTGGGTTAACGTCGCACTGCAATTATCACTGAATGTTGGATCAGCATAAGTGATCACATCATCACAACTTGCAATATTAGATGGACATATAATTACTGGATCAACCGTATCCGATGGATTCACATTGAACATGCAACTATCTACATTTCCAGAGGCATCCGTACCATAAATAGTTACAATGGTCACACCAGATGCCGTAGTACCTGAAGCAGGCGATTGCGTTACAACTGGAGCTCCATCACAATTATCTACCACCGAAGCTAATCCTGTATAATCGCTCAACATATATTCACAATTGGTATCTATTATCTCTGTTTGATCCGCTGGACAAGTTACAACTGGTGCTGTACTATCTGCAATACTTACATTAAACGAACAACTATCTATGTTTCCAGTTGCATCCATTGCATACAATGTAACAACGGTCGTACTTGAAATCAATGTACCAACCATTACGTTTTGAGAAATCGTAGGTGTTCCACAATTGTCTGTTCCACTTGCCATCGACGCATAATCTGGAATTGCAACCATGCAATTCGCATCTGCCGCAATCATTTGATCTGCCAGACATGTGATCACCGGAGCAATCGTATCATTTGGAATTACATCAAATGTACAACTATCGACATTGCCACTTCCATCCGTTGCATATAGAGTAACGGTGATGGTTCCACTTTGTGCCGTTCCTGATGCAGGACTCTGACTCACTATTGGACTTCCAGTACAATTATCAGATGTAACCATCAAACCTGTATAATCCGCTAACGAATATCCGCAACTTGCATCCACTGCTTGATTTTGATTCCCTGGACAGGTAACAGATGGTGCTATTGTATCTTCAATCGTAACCGTTGTAGTACAACTATCTACATTACCACTTGCATCCGTTGCATAGAATGTAATTGAATTCGTACCCAAATTAGTACAAGTAAAGGCCGTTTGACCTAAGCTCAATACAGGAGTGCCACAATTATCGGCGCTTCCATTATCTACATCCGTAGTGGTTAATGTCGCTGTTCCTCCAGCATTTAGATAGAGTGTTACATTTTGGCATGATGCCGTTGGAGAAATCGTATCTACCACAGTCACCGTTGCATTGCAAGTTCCGGTATTGGCACTTCCATCTGTGGCAGTTAAAACTACTGCATTGGCGCCAAGATCTGCACAAGTAAAGGACGTTTGGGAAAGTCCTAAAGAAATCGCTCCACAATTGTCAGTACTTCCATTATCTATATCTCCGGCTGTTACACTTGCTGTTCCTGCTCCATTAAGGAAAATGGATACATTTTGACAACTTGCCGTCGGAGAAATCGTATCTATAATAGTAACTACCGCTACACAACTATCTACGTTACCACTTCCATCTGTTACCGTTAAGGTTACATTATTTGTTCCTAGGTCCGCACAGCTAAAAGCGGTTATCGATGCTCCTAAACTAACAGCTCCACAATTATCTGAGGAACCATTATCAATATCTCCCGCTACAATCGAAGCCGTTCCTGCTCCATTGAGGAAAACGGATATATTCTGACAACTCGCCGTTGGAGAAATCGTATCTGAAACCGTTACCGTTGCGGTACAACTGTCTACATTGCCAGTCGCATCCGTTGCATAAAGGGTAACCGCATTTCCGCCAATATTGGCACAAGTAAAGGCCGTTTGGGAAAGTCCTAAAGAAATCGCTCCACAATTGTCGGCACTTCCATTATCTACATCTCCGGCAACTATTGTAGCATTACCCGCTCCGTTAAGGAATACCGTAATATTCTGACAACTTGCGGTTGGGGAGATTGTATCTACTACCGTCACTGTTGCATTGCAAGTTCCGGTATTGGCACTTCCATCTGTGGCAGTTAAAACTACTGCATTGGCGCCAAGATCTGCACAAGTAAAGGACGTTTGGGAAAGTCCTAAAGAAATCGCTCCACAATTGTCGGTACTTCCATTATCGATAGCTCCGGCTGTTACACTTGCTGTTCCTGCTCCATTAAGGAAAATGGATACATTTTGACAACTTGCCGTCGGGGAAATCGTATCTATAATAGTAACTACCGCTACACAACTATCTACGTTACCACTTCCATCTGTTACCGTTAAGGTTACATTATTTGTTCCTAGGTCAGCACAGCTAAAAGCGGTTATCGATGCTCCTAAACTAACAGCTCCACAATTATCTGAGGAACCATTATCAATATCTCCCGCTACAATCGAGGCCGTTCCTGCTCCATTGAGGAAAACGGATATATTCTGACAACTCGCTGTTGGAGAAATCGTATCTGAAACCGTTACCGTTGCATTGCAAGTTCCGGTATTGGCACTTCCATCTGTGGCAGTTAAAACTACTGCATTGGCGCCAAGATCTGCACAAGTAAAGGACGTTTGGGAAAGTCCCAAAGAAATCGCTCCACAATTGTCGGCACTTCCATTATCTACAGCTGCTGCAGTAGTACTCGCGTTTCCTGATCCATCCAAAAAGATCGTTACATTTTGACAACTCGCTGTTGGGGAAATCGTATCTATAATAGTAACTACCGCTACACAACTATCTACGTTACCACTTCCATCTGTTACCGTTAAGGTTACATTATTTGTTCCTAGGTCAGCACAGCTAAAAGCGGTTATCGATGCTCCTAAACTAACAGCTCCACAATTATCTGAGGAACCATTATCAATATCTCCCGCTACAATCGAAGCCGTTCCTGCTCCATTGAGGAAAACGGATATATTCTGACAACTCGCCGTTGGAGAAATCGTATCTGAAACCGTTACCGTTGCGGTACAACTGTCTACATTGCCAGTCGCATCCGTTGCATAAAGGGTAACCGCATTTCCGCCAATATTGGCACAAGTAAAGGACGTATGGGAAAGTCCCAAAGAAATCGCTCCACAATTGTCGGTACTTCCATTGTCTACGTCCCCGCCAACTATTGTAGCATTACCCGCTCCGTTAAGGAATACCGTAATATTCTGACAACTCGCCGTCGGGGAAATCGTATCCACCACAGTCACCGTTGCATTGCAAGTTCCGGTATTGGCACTTCCATCTGTGGCAGTTAAAACTACTGCATTGGCGCCAAGATCTGCACAAGTAAAGGACGTTTGGGAAAGTCCTAAAGAAATCGCTCCACAATTGTCGGTACTTCCATTATCGATATCTCCAGCTGTTACACTTGCTGTTCCTGCTCCATTAAGGAAAATGGATACATTTTGACAACTTGCCGTCGGAGAAATCGTATCTATAATAGTAACTACCGCTACACAACTATCTACGTTACCACTTCCATCTGTTACCGTTAAGGTTACATTATTTGTTCCTAAGTCCGCACAGCTAAAAGCGGTTATCGATGCTCCTAAACTAACCGCTCCACAATTATCTGAACTTCCATTATCAATATCTCCCGCTACAATCGAGGCCGTTCCTGCTCCATTGAGGAAAACGGATATATTCTGACAACTCGCCGTTGGGGAAATCGTATCTGAAACCGTTACCGTTGCATTGCAAGTTCCGGTATTGGCACTTCCATCTGTGGCAGTTAAAACTACTGCATTGGCGCCAAGATCTGCACAAGTAAAGGACGTTTGAGATGCCCCTAAACTAACCGCTCCGCAATTGTCAGTACTTCCATTATCGATATCTCCTCCTACAATCGAGGCTGTTCCCGCTCCATTCAAAAAGACCGTTATATTTTGACAACTCGCCGTTGGAGAGGTTGTATCCACTACCGTCACGGTTGCATTGCAAGTTCCGGTATTGGCACTTCCATCTGTGGCAGTTAAAACTACTGCATTGGCGCCAAGATCTGCACAAGTAAAGGACGTTTGGGAAAGTCCTAAAGAAATCGCTCCACAATTGTCGGCACTTCCATTGTCTACGTCTCCGGCAACTATTGTAGCATTACCCGCTCCGTTAAGAAATACCGTAATATTCTGACAACTCGCCGTCGGGGAAATCGTATCTACCACAGTCACCGTTGCATTGCAAGTTCCGGTATTGGCACTTCCATCTGTGGCAGTTAAAACTACTGCATTGGCGCCAAGATCTGCACAAGTAAAGGACGTTTGGGAAAGTCCTAAAGAAATCGCTCCACAATTGTCGGCACTTCCATTGTCTACATCTCCGGCAACTATTGTAGCATTACCCGCTCCGTTAAGGAATACCGTAATATTCTGACAACTCGCCGTCGGGGAAATCGTATCTACCACAGTCACCGTTGCATTGCAAGTTCCGGTATTGGCACTTCCATCTGTGGCAGTTAAAACTACTGCATTGGCACCAAGATCTGCACAAGTAAAGGACGTTTGGGAAAGTCCTAAAGAAATCGCTCCACAATTGTCGGCACTTCCATTGTCTACGTCTCCGGCAACTATTGTAGCATTACCCGCTCCGTTAAGGAATACCGTAATATTCTGACAACTTGCCGTCGGGGAGATAGTATCTACTACGGTAACTACTGCTACACAACTATCTACGTTACCACTTCCATCTGTTACCGTTAAGGTTACATTATTTGTTCCTAGGTCCGCACAGCTAAAAGCGGTTATCGATGCCCCTAAACTAACCGCTCCACAATTATCTGAACTTCCATTATCAATATCTCCTGCTACAATCGAAGCTGTTCCTGCTCCATTCAAAAAGACTGTTACATTTTGACAACTTGCTGTTGGAGAAGTCGTATCTGACACGGTAACTGTTGTAGTGCAACTGTCCGTATTTCCAGATCCATCCACTCCATATAATGTTACTGCATTCCCTCCTATATTTGCACAAGTAAAGGCTGCTTGACTTAAACTCAATACGGGAATTCCACAGTTATCTGAACTTCCATTGTCAATATCTCCAGTGGTTAATGTGGCATTGCCGGCTCCATTCAAAAATATCGTTGCCGTCTGACAACTCATGGTTGGATTTACCATATCGTTTGGTAACACACTAAAGGAACAACTATCTACGTTGCCACTCGCATCCGTAGAATATAAGGTCACAACAGTTGTTCCACTTTGTGCACTTGCTGCCAATGGACTTTGGGTCACAACCGGTGCTCCACAATTATCCGATGTTACAAGCATTCCTGTATAATTCGCCAAGGTATATCCGCAACTTGCATCTACTGCTTGCGTTTGATTCACAGGACACGTAACTGATGGAGAAGTCGTGTCTGACACCGTTACCGTTGCAGTACAGATATCTGTATTTCCACTTCCATCGGTCACGGTTAACGTAACATTATTTGCGCCAAGATTTGCACAGGTAAATGCCGTTTGGGATGCCCCTAAACTAACCGCTCCGCAATTGTCTGTACTTCCATTATCGATATCACCTGCTACGATCGTCGCACTTCCAGCGCCATCCAAAAACACCGTTATGTTCTGACAACTCGCTGTTGGGGAAGTTGTATCCGCTACCGTAACTGTTGCATTACAAGTTCCTGTATTTCCACTTCCATCGGTGGCAGTCAGCACGACTGCATTTGCGCCAAGATTTGCACAAGTAAAGGACGTTTGAGATGCCCCTAAACTAACCGCTCCGCAATTGTCAGTACTTCCATTATCGATATCTCCTCCTACAATCGAGGCTGTTCCCGCTCCATTCAAAAAGACCGTTATATTTTGACAACTCGCCGTTGGAGAGGTTGTATCCACTACCGTAACTGTTGCATTACAAATTCCTGTATTTCCACTTCCATCGGTGGCAGTCAGCACGACTGCATTTGCTCCTAGGTTTGCACAAGTAAACGCCGTTTGAGATGCCCCTAAACTAACCGCCCCGCAATTGTCCGTGGATCCATTATCGATATCTCCCGCTACAATCGAGGCTGTTCCCGCTCCATTCAAAAAGACCGTTATATTTTGACAATTTGCTACGGGTGAAGTCGAATCTGCGACGGTAACGGTCGTGCTACAACTGTCTACATTCCCTGCTCCATCTGTACCATAAAGCGTAACTGTATTGGCTCCCAGATCTGCGCAAACAAATGCCGATTGGCTCAAACTTAAGACTGGAGTTCCGCAATTATCTGAACTCCCATTATCAATATCTCCTCCTACTATAGTTGCACTTCCTGCTCCATTCAAATAAATGGTAACTGGTTGACAAGCCATTGTAGGGTTAACAGCATCACCTACTGTTAAAGTAACGGATTGTTCTACCGTATTACAAGTTCCTGCCAATCGCGCAAAATACGTTGTTGTCGTCGCTGGTGAAACTGCTAATGGATTACCTCCACCTAAATTAGAACCTGTTCCTCCTGCTCCAGTAAACCATGTTAACGTTGCACCGGATCCTGAAACCACGCTATTGGCCGTTACATTTACCGCCGTTGAAGGACAAACATTGTTGGCACTTAATGTGGCTGAGGCAATGGACGAAGCAGTTTTATCTACTGTAACCGTAATGGATTGTTCCACCGTATTACATGTTCCTGCTAATCGAGCAAAATACGTTGTTGTCGTTGCCGGTGAAACTGCTAATGGATTCGATGTTCCAAGATTTGATCCTGTTCCACCCGTTCCTGTATACCAAGTTAAGGTTGCGCCTGTTCCTACGACTACACTGTTCGCTGTTACATTTACAGCAGTCGAAGGACAAACGTTGTTCGTACTTGCTGTTGCCGATCCTATGGATGAATTCACACAACACACTGCTGTATGAGTCACCCCAACGTTCGCTGCTGTTCCTGGTGTTAAACAGGTGCTTTCTCCACGTGCATAATACGTTTTAGTAGCTCCAGGAGCCACTACCAATGGTGAACCAGTTCCTATTTCAACTCCTGCTCCAGTCGGATCTCCATCGTACCAAACCCATTCGTAGGCTTCATTCAAAGAGCCTGCGGTTACTGTCAAGGATGTTGTATTTGCTCCACATACAGAATTTGGTGTAGCTAAAACAGTTGGCGTTCCTGCAGAAGTAAATACTTCCGTCCCCAAAAACTGTACGTACATCTGATCATCATTGGCAGCAAGAGGTGCTTCTCCTCCCATAAACGACACTACATACTGGGTACATTCTGGATTGAATGCAACTTGACTTCTTTCGAAATCAAAATTAAGCCCACCGCTGGCATCTCCTACAAGTACTGCAGCACTTGCCGTTCCTGTAGCACTTACTTCAATTGCAAAAATACCTTGATCTCCATTTGCAGTATTGTCGGCACTAACTGTCGTCAAATATTTATTGTTGTTTGAATCCCATACGATTCCTGGATGATAGAACGTGACTACATCATACAAGATATTAATTGTGTATGGATCGTAAATAATAAAATCATCAACGCCTACTTGCGCTCCTACATTACTTATTCTTTGCCCCATTAATGCCTCCCCATCTGCATTAGAGCCTTCTCCGTTCCAAATAACTAAATATTCATCATCCGTTGCATTGTATGCAATATTAGGAGGGTTCGCATCTTCTGTGGCTCCAACATAATTTGAAATAGGAAAGTTTGCCCCCAATAATCCACCTGTATTCGAAACTCTTTGTCCAGCAACATTAAAGATCCCCCCTAATGCTGCTCGCCAAATAACCATATATTCGTTTTGAGTGGAGTTCCAAGCAAGTTCAATATCAAATGCATCACTTGTAGCACCTACGTTACTAATTTGGAAGTTTACTCCAACAAGCGCTCCCGTATTACTTACCAATTGTCCATAAGCTTCATCTTCTGCAACCAAACGATCTCCACTCCAAGCCACTAAATACTCGTTATCCGTTGCATTATATGCAACGGATGGCTCTTGTGCGTCAAACAGCGCATCACCAACTCCCCCTTGTAAACTAATTTGAAAATTGGCTCCCAACAAAGTCCCCGTACTTGCATCAATACGCTGACCCCAAATCTCAAACTCATTATCAAGGAACCCACCTGTATTTATCTCTCCTTTCCAAACCACTAAAAATTCGTCATCCACACTATTATATGCAATATCTGGTCTTATTTGATCCAAAGCAATATCTCCCAAAGTAGCATTGTTGGATATTGTAAATTGCGTCCCTTGTTTTGCATGCGTTTGTGCATTAACCAATTGACCGAAAATTTCAAATTCCCCATCTGCTTGTCCACCTGTAACAACGTCTCCATGGTAAGCCACTAAGTATACGCCACCCCCATATTTAATATCCCCTTCATATGCATCTAGAGACAGACTTCCAATTCCCAAATCAGAAATTAACAAATCATCCGTTCCATATTGCGTCTGTGCCTTTGCCAGATGGCTAGATAAGATCAAGACTAAAAATAGCGTAAATATTCTTTTCATATTTCCTTAAATAGTTTGTAAATGTGTTGAACCCCCTTTCTGAGTTATATTTATCAACGCATTCAAAGATTTGAAATCTCTGATATGCATTGGAATTGAAATGATCGTATTGAAATCTAAGCCCTGTCCAAATGACATCGCATTGTATTGCTTTGCAACTGCAAGCAACAAAGCAGTCAAGTCTAAAATGTATGTAGGCTTAAGCGTAAACATGGGCGAAGTACTTTCCAACTCAAACTATTTTTAGAGAGCGCTGGACAATTTAATTTTCAAATTTAATTGATTTTTTCCCGAATTAAAACGATTTTCATCAATATGGTCAATAAATAACAAAAGTACGGGTATACAAGCAGTAGTTCACTGTTTAAAACCCTCCTCTTTTATCATTTTATCTATCGTTATAATTTATTTAGTAGCTAAAACTGTCTCTTCCTTGATCACTTCGGGATCTGTTGGAACTAGATTTCGAATTTGAATTGCTACTATTCCCGCTCTTTTTTCTGAAATTTCCAGAAGATTTTTTATTGCCTGTGTTTTTGCTTGGTCCTGATCCAGAATCTGATCTTCTACCACCACTCGAATTACCGCCTTGCGAAGAGTTAGAACCTGAACCAGATCTCGAATTGCTGCTTCGACGCGAACCTCTACCTGGGTTTTTCCAGGATTGTTTCTTTTTCTGATTCGTTCCCTCACCAGCTGCCTCTTTCTCTTTGTTTCGTTCGTTTAAAACGGTTCGCTCAAATCCTTCAATTACCTCTTCCGGAAGTTTAGTTCTCAGTAACTTTTCAATTCCTCTTACGTATTCCTCTTCATCATGCGCAACTAAAGAAATCGCTTCTCCACTTGCTCCCGCTCTTCCTGTTCTTCCAATTCGATGTACATAATCCTCTGGTACATTCGGTAATTCAAAGTTAATTACATAGGGTAATAATGGAATATCCAATCCCCTAGCCGCAATGTCGGTAGCAACCAACACTCGAATCGAGTGATCCTTAAATCCTTTCAATGCTTTCGTACGTGCCGCCTGGGTCTTATTTCCGTGAATGGCTGCTGCAGAAACACCACTTTTGATAATTTTGTCTGCCAAACGATTTGCTCTATGCTTCGTTCTGGTAAAAACCAGTACTTGCTCCGTGTATGTATCGCCAATTAACTTAACAATTAATTCGGTTTTTTTGGCTTGTGCCACTCGATGCACTTTGTGGATTACTTTTTCCGCTGTACTGTTTTGAGGTGTTGCCTCCACTAATATCGGATCACTCAAAAACTCACCTGCTAGTTTTTTAATTTCCTTCGAAAACGTTGCTGAGAACAACAAATTCTGTCTTTTCGATGGCATTATGGCTAAAATCCTGCGAATATCTCGCAAAAACCCCATATCCAACATTCGATCTGCTTCGTCCAAAACAAGCATTTCTACTTCTCTTAAAGACAACAATTTTTGGTTGTGCAAATCGAGCAATCTTCCTGGTGTAGCTACCAAAATATCTACCCCATTTCTCAGCGCCTTGACTTGTGGGTTTTGATTTACTCCCCCAAAAATCACGGTGGATCGCATGTCCAAAAACGTACTGTATTGCTGTACATTTTCAAATACTTGTGCCGCCAATTCTCTTGTTGGAGTTAATACCAACGCCCGAACGGGTCGTTTTCCCTGTGGTTTCTTTTGAGATAATATATGAAGTAAAGGCAGTGTAAATCCTGCTGTTTTTCCGGTTCCGGTTTGAGCAGAACCCATTACATCCCGTCCATTTAAAATTTCAGGAATTGCTTTTTGTTGAATTGCAGAGGGAGTTTCATATCCTTGTTTGGCTACGGCCTTTAATAAAGGTTCCGATAACCCTAATTGGTTAAATGACATTAATAGAATTAATTATATAGTAAGTAAATAAACGTGATGTGTTGAAATGATCATCCGTTTATTTACATCGAAGAAAATGCCATTTCCAATCCAAACAAGTACATTATGTACAGTAGGACGACGCAAAGGTAGGATTAATTTTTGGATTAGTTGCAATTGGGCATAAGCATGCCTAATTTTAGTCGTGAGTACATAATATAATTAAGTCTATATAAACTAAGAAACCAAATAGGTTTGTTTCCAGCCCGATACCCCCGTTAAAGCACTTTTTTCACTAAAGTCTTTCAATTCTTCCGCGTCCGATCCATCCAAGTTTTCTGCCAATATCAATTCCCAATTGCCCTGCTCTTGAGACCATCTAGTACAAACGATCCGATCATTTTCTACCGCTCGTTTTCGTTTCGTTAAATGATTTGAGATTGCAGGCCCATTTCCAATCTTCAATTCTTCATTTTGCAAAACCCAACTGAGATCTTCCGCTGCTTCACAGCCCATTTTATTCAAAATAGTAAACTTTTCGCCGGTTTCGTTTTCATACTTTGACCCTATTTCAGATGGATCAGATTCAAACCAAGAACCACATGAAAAAATGCGATCTGGTCGCGATTCCAATTTATCCAAAATCGATTCCATCAACATCGTTGAAACGCACATTACGGGCAACTCACTGCCAAGTGCGTTATATTTATTAAAAAACTGAACCGCATCTCGTTCCGAATAAGCCGCAAATATCACCTCCGCATTCACTTCCTTTGCCTTTTCCATCAATATTTCATAGTCGTTCGGCAATGGATTTGATGGTGCTATATGAAACACTTCTACAGTGCCTCCTGCTGCTTCAAAACCAGAAATAAAAGCGTTGTTTATATCAAAGCCCGCTTCGTAAAAATATGCTCCTACAGCCAGCTTTTTACCTAAGTTTTCAGCAGACCATTTTCCTGATTTGTAAAGCGATTTCCACAGATCTGATGATCGATTAAAAAAATTAGCTGTTTCCAATTCATTGGATAGCGAAGCAATTTTTGCACCCATATTAAATACTAAGCACGGTTTTTTATACGCTCCAATCACCTCTTTGAGTTGATCTACAATATCCCAACCTAAAAACGCAATCGTTAAATGCACTCCGTCCTGCAAAAATAACTTTTGCAAACCCGATTGAATATGCGCCAATTTGGAACCATCCATCGTATCGTAAAAGATAATCTCAACAGAGGAATCCAAGTTTTTTTGTTGCAGACCAAAACGCAATCCATCCAAAAAATCTTTGGCTAAAAGTGGGTACATTTTAGATTGTGGAAGTAACACACCTATTTTCATAAACGCAATCTTAATTATTTTAGTAAAAACAAAATCTAACTCTTCATTTTTCTACCTACCTAAAAAGATAAGTGAACAAAAATTGTAAAAGTTTGGGACTTTCTTCAACTCTTCAATTCATTTTTTTATTGAGAAGACAACCATTCTGACCCCCTTCATTATAGCACTGATTTTTTTTAAATAAAAAAGTGTCCTGATCTTATAGATCAAGACACCTTTCAAGAAAGTGAATCACTTTATCTTATCAAGCCTGATCATCACATGCATAAACTGTATGCACAAAAGCGAACTAAGATTTAGCAATTAACTAATGACATATTATGTGATCCGCAGACCGAATATCATACTCTAACTTCTAGAAGGGTAAATTCCGTACAAGGCAATACAATAATTCAGTCCTAATGAAGGGGCAAGATTTGTAACAGCTTGTTGTTTTCCTTGCATTCCTAATTGAATCGAACTTGGATCGAAACTGGCTGTACCAGAAACGCTTACTGAAAGTCCAAGCGCTGAAACTGGAGCCTCTGCCATAAAGTTACCGTCCGTTGAACCCGAATAAGTACTTTCTCCATTAGGATTCGTAGCAAAATAACCTCCATTTGGATCATCTGTACCTTGAGTACTGTTAACCCCAAATGCAGCGGTAGCCGATCCTCCAATTGTCCCTGTCAATCCTGATAAAGCTACGGGCACGGACCCAGGATTTATACCATGTGTATGGTTTGCTAAATTAAGTAAGCTTAATGTATTCTGTTCTATTCCATACCAATTACCTAAACGATAATTAGAAAGGCCTGGACCGGTTCCTTGCTGTATCGGAATTCGACCTCTTAAATCCGGTAAACCAAACGTTGTTCGGCCATCTCCGCCATATATGGTCCCTAAGATTGAAAATAAGGCAGAGTTCGAACTAATAGCTAATAATTGTCCTTGGCAGAGCGCCCAAGACCTTGGTGCAAAGTTCCCACCGAACAAACCGATGGAACCTATTAATGGTTCTGTTTCCATTTTGTGATTTCTTTAAATTAAATTAATAAATTTCAAGTGCAACATTTCATCTTTACCATGCGCATAAAACACATCATAATGCAACGTTGACTATTTTGTTAGTATCCGTTGAGTTACAATTCAAGATATATTATGAATTGATATCAAGCTAAACTAGCTTAGCTTCTTGAAGGAAATATTCCGTTCAAACAGATACAATAGTTCAATCCTAATGTAGGCTGAATATTTGAAAATGGTTGTCCTCCTCCATTATTCAAAACTTGAATTGGTGACGGATCAAAAGCTGCCGTTCCTGACACACTTACCGTAAGATTTGATGTATCTACAACCGCTGGTGCCATTGCATTACCATCGGTACTTCCTGAAAAAGTACTTTCTCCATTTGGATTCGTAGCAGGATAACCTCCATTTGGATCATCTGTACTCTGAGTACTGTCTACTCCCAATTTGGCTGCTGCTGTTCCTCCAATAGTTCCAGTCAATCCTGTAAGGCTTACAGGAATCACTCCTGAATTTACGCTATGCGTGTGAAGCGGCATGTTATTAACAGTCATCGTATTGAGTTCCTGTCCTTTTCTCCCTCCTAAAGTATACACAGATAAACCTGGTCCATGTCCTTGTTGAATCGCTGCTCTACCTCTTAAATCTGGCAATGCAAACGTTGTACGACCATCTCCTCCGTACGTAGTCCCTAAAATTGAAAATAAAGCCGTGTTCTGGCTAATTGGCAAAAGCTGTCCTTGACAAAATGCCCAAGTTCTTGGTGCAAAGTCCCCGGCAAATAGACCGATCGAACCTAATAATGGAGTTTCTCCCATGTTGAAATATTGATTAGTTAAGTAATAATTTTTGTGTAATCTAGCGATTTTTAATCAATAATTAAAAATAAAATAGGGTGATTTTACAAAATTATAAAAAAACATTCAATTAACACTACATTCTTGTTGTTCGGCTTACTCATGAGTTAAAATAGGGGGCAACACGCCTCCTATTTTAGGTTAATCGATCCCGTAAAAAAATAAGCACTCCTCAAACTTCATTTGAATGACAAACAAAACCATGAGATTCAAATTCTGCACTTATCGCACAAGAACGGCATTTGGCAAATCACAATCACTTTTCTACAATTGACTAACGCTCAAACCTTAGTAGATTCAAATCAATTTAAATGAGGACTTGGGCACGTCAAATTCCTCTTTAAAATCATAGGGACTTTACATCTATCAAACTATTTTTTTTAAATGAATTTATGGAATTTATGTGAAGTCCACATCTATTACCCAAACGGACATTAAAAAGGTTCCAATGAACCTGTCTAAATTGATACTCTTTACAAATTAACCGCAACCGAAAATAAGCGTAATCACTCAATACATTCATTTCATTTCGAATACTAACTAATTTATTAAGCCATGAAAACGTCAAAAAAACCTCATTTTAATATTAAGATTAAAAAGGCGGCTATCTATTCCCTTCTTGTACTTGCCGCAACGTTTGCAATTCTTGCAACGGTTCCAGAAAAAGGAACTTCAGTTACATTAAAAAACAAATTTGTAAAAACGATGTACGATAAGTTTACAGCGTTTAATCATATGGTTCCGGAAGATCGGGTCTACGTTCAATTAGACAAACCTTTTTATAAACCGGGAGAAACAATCTGGTTCAGCGCACATGTACGAGATGGTAAAACCATGCATGCTTCCAAACAAAGCGACATTGTACATGCCGAATTGATCAATCCCAAAGGTGCGGTGATGAAAAAATTGCAATTGATTGCCAAAAAAGGATTGGCCAACGGTGATTTTGATTTGGGTGCAGAAATACCAGGAGGATTATATAAAATCAAAGCTTACACGCAATGGCAAAAGAACGAAGGTGAAACACATTTATTTGAAAAGGAAATTCAGGTACAAAAAGTAGTGCTTCCTAACTTAAAAATGAAGTTGGACTTTAAACGCAAAGCGTATGGACCTGGAGATGAAGTTACTGCCAAATTAGATCTTCATACGAATTCCAATAAAGCACTAGCGAATCATAACATCAACTTTGTAGCAAGCTTAAAAGGAGTTGCTTTTACCAATCAAAAAGCAACTACAGATGAAAACGGAAAGCATACCATCGCTTTCACACTTCCATCTGATTTAACCACTTCAGACGGCTTGCTAAATGTAATGATTCAATTTGAAGGTAGAAATGAATCCATTTCAAGATCCATTCCTATTTCATTAAACAATATCTCTATGTCATTTTTCCCAGAGGGCGGAGATTTAGTAGAAGATCTTAAAAGTAAAGTGGCCTTTAAAGCATTAAATGAATTTGGCAAACCTGCAGATATTGAAGGAGAGGTTCGAAATTCCAAAGGAGAAAAAGTGGCTTGGTTTAAAAGCTTCCACAATGGAATGGGCGCATTTGATTTTGAACCAGAAAATGGAGAAACTTATACTGCTCATATTACCAAACCGGTTGGAGTTGATCAGGAATATGTAATGCCAGAACCATTACCAAAAGGATTCATTTTGAATACGGAACAAACCAAGGCAGAAGAACTTGAAATAACGATTCGGTCAACACAAGCTGAAGAAGTTTCATTGATTGGTCAGCTTAGAGGAGAAATATATTATACCAACGCGATTCAATTAGATAAAGGAACCAACCGAATTAAAGTTCCTACCACGGAATTCCCAACAGGTGTTGCTCAGTTTACTTTATTTGATGCGAAAGAGATTGAACGCGCAGAGCGATTGGTTTTTGTTAATAAGCACCGAGAATTAAACATTGCTGTTACGACAGACAAAGAAAAATACCAACCTCGTGAAAAGGTTCAAATGACCGTAAAAGTTACGGATGAAAGAGGAGTTCCTATGCCAGCCAATCTTTCCATGTCCGTAGTAAATGATCAGCTACTTTCATTTGCAGATGACAAATCAGGAAACATCCTTTCCAGCATGCTTCTTTCCTATGATATCACAGAGAAAATTGAAGAGCCTGCATTTTATTTCGACAAAAAAGAGCCTAAATCAGATAAAGCGATGGATTTTCTAATGATGACCGCTGGTTGGAGAAGATATACGTGGGATATGGTCCGGAATAATGAAGTTCCAGTTCAGAAATTTGCTGCACAACGTATCGATGTAGGAGGAAAAGTTCTGGATGCCTACACACATAAGCCAATTGAAGGGGCATATGTTCAAGTTCCACAGAACAAGAATATGAGAGCGGAAGTGGATCAAAATGGAGTTTTCAACTTTCGAAGCCTTGAGTTAACAAGTCGAACTAATCTAAGTTCAATTGCTCCGGGATATTACACCCAAAACAAAGCTATATATACCTATGGAAGCAACTACATTTTCTATCTATACCCTAAACAGAATAATAACAACACCAATCTAACTACCTCCACGGGCGTCCGTTCCAACTTTAGTGTACCAACAAACTCCAGTAATTCCGTTATTGTAAATGCGAATGGATCTGCATTGAGGAATGTGGAGATACAAATGGTTCCAGCTGCTCAGAATTTGAGCGCAATTGAGGTTGTGTCCCATAAAGAACCATTGATCAGAGCACCTTTTTCCCGCAAAAAATCAGCTAAAATGGCTTTAAAAGCTAAAGCTGCTAAACCAATAATCATGGAGGATAACGAGGAAGTAGAGCTAGTGGAGCAAATGATGAAAGCTCCTGAAGAAGCTCCTCAACAAGTGAAAAATGAACTGATTCGGGAAGATGCTAAAATTGATCAATTGATCGCCGTCAATTCTCATGACAACAAGGAGGCCGAAATGAAGGTAGAAGAGGAAGAAATGCGGATGGAATTTGATAATGTGGAAGACGCCGATGAAGAGCTACTTGTACAAGGTGGCATATTTGCCGATATTGCTATTGCCGGAGATTTCAAGCAAAATTTCGATAAAGACCTAGAAGTAAACGGGCGAATTCATAATAACAAACAATCGGTTTCATTAACTCACTACTATAGAGCCCGTCAATTTCCTGCTGCTCCTGCAAAAACGAAATCGGGAGGGAAAGCACAACGAACTGATTTTCGATCTACCATTTACTGGAATGGAAATGTAGTTGTTGGTCGAACTGGAAAAACTACAATGGAATTTTTTACATCTGATGAAATTACTTCTTTTCAAACGACGGTGGAAGGAATCAGTTCTGATGGAATGATTGGACGTGCAGAGAAAAAGTTTTATAGTCAACTTCCATTTATGATGGCTGCAAAAACGCCTGTTTCAGTGGCCACGAAAGATAAAATTACGATTCCAATCACATTGAAAAACAATACAGGGAAGACATTGTCAGGAATTTTGAAGGTGATCGCACCGTTTGCTTTTAAGCAAGTATCTAAATTCACAAAGGAACAAATACTACAACCAGGTGAAACACGGGTCGTTTATGTAAAATATAATGTAATGAATATTGTAGGTGCAGGAACTTTTGAAGCATCGTTTGTTGCCGCCGGAATGTCGGATGCCTTTAGCCAAAACATTGAAACGGTAGCAACCGGATTTCCTACTACTTATTCCTTTTCGGGAGATGAAACCAAAAACGAATATCAAATCAACTTGCATGATGTCGTGGAGGGATCCATCTCTGCCCAATTGGTTGCGTTTCCATCGGTTGTAAGTGATTTGATTACAGGAGTGGAAGGAATTCTTAGAGAACCGGGCGGTTGTTTTGAGCAAACTTCCATGAGCAGTTATCCAAACATTATGGTAGTGGACTACATGCAAACTATGGGACAAAAAAATGAAAAGGTAATGGCTTCTGCAGAGGGCATGATTGATCGTGGATATAAACGACTTACTACATTTGAAACAAAAACCAAGGGGTACGAATGGTTCGGACAATCTCCGGCACATGAAGGTCTTACGGCTTATGGATTAATGCAATTTTCAGACATGAAAAAAGTGTATGGTAATGTGGACGAAAAAATGATTGACCGTACCGCGAGATGGATCCTTTCTAAAAGAGATGGAACCGGTAAATTCCACCGTAAAACCAATCGCCAATTGCATAACTTCGGACGAATCAGTGAAGACGTAATGAACGCATACATCACCGCTGCATTAATAGATGCTGGATACAAAGGATTGGACAAAGAGCTGGAGTATTCCTATAAAAAAGCATTGGAAAACAAAGATCCATACTTAATGGCATTGATGGCTACTGCTGCGTATCAGTATGGAGATGCAAAAAGAGGCGATGCGATGTTGAGTAAATTATTAGCGGTACAAAAAGCCGACGGAAGCATCGCTGGAACGACGCATTCAATTACCTATTCTACTGGCAATTCATTAATTATAGAAACTACATCTCTGGCTATATTAGCCATGCTGGAAGCTCCTAATCCAAATCGACTAGCAATGGGTAAAGCGGTTCAATACTTGGTGAAAAGTAGAAGTGGATATGGATCTTTTGGAAATACACAAGGAACCGTCCTAGCATTGAAAGCATTGACAGCATTTGCAAAAGCTTCTAAAGTACCCAAAGAAAATGGAACAATCCAATTTTTTGTAGATGGTAAGAAAGTAGCGGAGCAAAATTATACTGCAGGCGGACAAGAAGCAATCAAATTAGATAGTTTAGGTAAGTTTCTCTCTTCAGGAAAACATGTTTTAAAAGTGAAGTTCGTGGGTGTAAAAGAAGCTTTACCTCATTCACTGGCGGTATCCTACAGTACTAGCTTGCCTAAATCGAATGCAAAATGCAAAGTGTTGCTTAAAAATTCTATTTCTTCTACAAATGTAAAGGTGGGTGAAACGGTTCGCTTGAAGACAAAAATCAAGAACATGACCAACGAAGGAATACCAAGTACCATTGCAATCATCGGGATTCCTGCAGGTTTGTCTGCTCAACCATGGCAGTTAAAAGAATTGCAGGAGAAGAAGGTTTTTGCCTACTATGAAGTAAGAGGAAACAACATTGTAGCTTATTATAGAGGATTGGCTCCAAATGAAGTAAAGGAAATCAACCTTGATTTGAAAGCTGAAGTGCCAGGAGAATTTGATGCTCCGGCTTCATCAGCCTACTTATATTATACCAATGAATTCAAAAGTTGGAATGCAATTGATCGAATTACGGTGCGTAAATAATTAACTAGATCGTTCGATTAACATAAAGTTCAAAACATTGATCGTCTCATGAAGCCTTCCTTTTCATGGGACGTATCAATTTTAAACGCAGGAATTTTTCAACGTGCAGTGGGCGCAAGTGAAGGTTTCTGTGTTTTTTACAATTTTTCGGTTATTCAGTTTCTCGGTTATTCAGTTATTCAGTTATTCGGTTTCTCAGTTCTTCAGTTCTTCGGTTCTTCGGTTTCTCGGTTTCTCGGTTTCTCGGTTGTTCAGTTATTCAGTTATTCGGTTATTCGGTTTCTCAGTTCTTCGGTTTTTCTTCCTTAACTAGCAACTGAATAACTGATCAACTGAATAACTTATTTTTTTTACAATTCTTCGGTTTCTCAGTTCTTCGGTTTTTCTTCCTTAACTAGCAACTGAATAACTGATCAACTGAATAACTTATTTTTTTTACAATTTAATTCGCTGTAATAAACGCGTTAAGATTGGTCGCTGCTTCTTACCAATCATATTCAACGAGATGTTGAAGGTATCACCGCTTTTTAGAACAATTCGAACTTTTGATCCTTCGTCCTCAAACGAAGCGATCTCTTCAAATCGAATTTCTTTTTTTACAAAAGGGATTCTAGCATATCTTATATAGGTTTCTCCTACAAAAATATAAGGTGGATTTCCTGTTTTTATGAATAATGGTATGGCTCCCAAGATCAAAAAGATACCTCTTATATCACGTAGAAACATAATACTCCAAAATCCTACCATAAGTAATCCCAAGGCGTGAATCAAATAGATGTAAGAATGCCATTCCGGTGCAGCAAAAACGGATACTTCTTCTCCATCCATTTTTTGCCGAAAGGTGGAATCAACATCATTCCGTTTCTCCACTTCTTTAGAATCTAACGGACCAGAAACCGCCGGTGACGCTGCTGCGTCTTCAAAATTCTCATCAGGTTTTTTGGTTTTAACTCTGTTTGTAATCTCTTTCAGTTTCTTTTTGATCGGTGCTTTTTGAAGAGTATCTACCGGCTTCCAATCTTTTTCTATTCCGGTAAACACAAACTCCTCCTTCTCTTTTCCGTCTATGCCGATAACACCAACTAATCCTTCACCTCTTTTCCAGTACGAAAAACCCGCAATATCCTTGAATACAGGCATTTTAGTATCTGCATCTATTTCCAATTTTTCAAGTTCAACACCAATAGCTAAGCTTCTCGACAATAAGACATGCTTGACTTCCACTACTTCCGTAAGCGAAACTCCAGCAACGGTAATTTCTTTTTTGAAGCCTGTACAAATGTTTTTCCAATAACTAAATTCTTCATCTCGGAACACAGAAACCCCTTTATTTAAGTCTGTATTATCTGAAATTAGTGATTCAAAAACGGGATAATAGGATGCTAAATAAGGCTCTACATCCTTGATTTCTAAATTCTTCTGTGAAAACTGATACGTTTCGGCAAGTTGAGTAACGTAGGTTAAATTAAATCGAAGTGGATAGTCAGAATCGTTCTTATTCTGTTGAGCAAACAACCAGGATTGAAAGTTTTTCAAAAAGAAAATTCTAGAATTCTCCCACATAGGAACAACTTGGGCAGCGTAATTGTATGCAGAATCTGATCGAATTGTAGTTAACATTTCTACTTCCTCACCTGTTCCGCTCTTAAATTGCTTAATTCCCGAAACGAACCGCATGCATTCTTTAAGTTCTTCTGAAACAATAAATGGGTGTGGAGATCGCGCAATTTTTAACTCATTATGAGGAGGAAGAAATTGAAAAGGTATATTCTTTACGATCCGCTCATCTCCCTTTTCCAATTCTGCGCTTTCATACATAAAATACGCATCAGCTGCATGGTCATGATATAAACTGAAAACCAAACCTACATCTTCACATTGGCTATAGGGCACATTTCCACTCAAATCATTAAAATAATGGTTGTCATTTATCGAAAGTAAATTAACCATGTAGTCCAAATTCGAATCGCTTAATTCCTGGGAAACGCTCTTATTTGCTTCTTGATAATGCTCTTTTGATCTAAACGTATAATAACCCGATGCGTATTCAAAATTTGCTCCCATAACTCACCTAATTAACTAATAATCAACCAATCTTTTCCTTACCCAAACTTATAAAAACCTGAGCTGAATCAAAGATAATCTTAATGAACAATTCAAAGTAACTTTAATCAGATGTAAATTTCTATCTTATAGAAGTTAGTTCAAAATACGCTGATTTGACAATTACAATTTAAAATCCAATCCATGGATTGGATTGGATTGGATTTATTTATGGAGCCTTTATTTAAAATAAACGAACTATTGAATTCAATCAATTCGCTATTTCTGTTTTGAATGACGTGGTGAACGCCTCAATTTTACCATTACTCGACGGAATCGCAACGGTATCGGCTGGAGCATTTAACCCTTGACAAGTTCCACTCCAACTATCAATAAAATCATGAGCACTACCTTGATCGTGATCATAAAAGTCAATTCTAAATTCATCAAATTCACCTACATGGTACAAATTTACGTTATCTTCAAAAAGTCCGGTTCGGGAATTCTTCACAAAGCCTGAATTAAAGTAATAAGGCCATTGCCCTTGACTAGGATACAACAAGCTCCACATAATATCTGGTGTTCCAGGTCCTAAAAAACGAACGTCCCAATCGCTGGTAAAAGCCTCTTCTGCAATAGTTATTTCTTGCATGTATATCCTTGTCTTATAACATTTTGGCACATTAATGGAAAACTGAATCGTACGGCTAAATTGATTCATAGGGAATATTTTTGCAACCGATTTTTTTCGATTTGTTGTTGAATCCATTTTTAAAATATGTCCCTTCTGGACAAATGATACTTCCATAGTTATTTTATGCATCCCAGCACTTAGATTATGAAACATAGTAAGCGGCAAGTACGCATCAATCTCTGGATCTAACTTTTTCTTTCCAAAAAAGCCCTTTTTCGTGCGGCCGAAAAAAGGTGCTACGAAATCCAGTGTACTGTCGGAATAAAAGGATGGAATGGAGCCTAGTAAATTCTTATCTCCTTCAATCACTTGGCTAGATTCTTCAAAAAACCGGATTTGCATGGAACGACTATAGGTGCCAAAATTAGGAACTCCCTCCAGAGAATCTGATTTGATTGATACCTCCGGTTCTACAAAAGGTAGGATTGGCTTCAGTTTTAGATTTAAGCAAGGCACTCCATCTTTCCAAACGGTATCAATTAAAATAGCTGTATTCTCTACTCCTTCCGCTATATTAGAATCTTTTGCTTCAAATTCGATGGGTGAATCGTAGTCTGTTGGGGTGCACGAAATCAAAATGCTACCAAACAACACAAGCCAAAGCAGACTTTTAAAACTCATTTTATCCAGGCAAGCATTGATAAATCGAATGGGGTTCATAGGCATAAAGTTCCAAAGCAATAACGCCAATAAATCTCGTAGAAAAAAGGATTACGTAGTAGGATATCAATTGTTTATAATAATGTCAGTTATTTTTTAGTATATTTATTGTGCTAAAATTCAACATACTATTTATTCCAGCCCTATGATTCCATTTACCTCAAATCACAAGAATTCTCCCAGTCGACTATTTTCGATATTATCTGCGTTGTTGTTCCTTTCCCTTTCCGTGCTTTCATTTAATCAAGTACATGCGGAAGCTGGATTGATGAAACCCATAAGCCTTGCCCAACGGATTAATAATTCCGATTTAGTAATCGAAGGAAAGGTGATCCATCAAGAATCGTATTGGGATCAATCAAAACGTAAAATTTACACCTTGAATCAAGTAGAGGTCTATAAAGTATTCAAAGGATATTCCGGTTCGAACACCTATATTTTGACAGAAGGAGGTACCGTAGGATTAGAAAGATTAGAAGTGCATCCGTCCTTAGAATTAGCCATTGGCGAAATCGGAATCTTTACACTTAAAAACAAGGCCATTGTTTTGCAAAACAATGCGCAACACAACAACAAGATCAACTTAAATACAGTACAAGGGAATTTCATGGCTCCTGTGGCCAGTGCACAGGGATTCATCAAGTATGATGCCGTGAGTAAAAAAGCAATAGGGGTTTTTAACGAATACCAAAGCGTCTCCAGCTATTTGTACACCGCAATTAGTTCCATTACCGGACAAGGGCATTCAAATGTTAAAACGTTCGATGTGAATGGATATCTTCACCCAACCAATGTCTCGTTAACGGGCGGAAAGCGACTAACGCCAATCATCACGTCTATTACAAATATTGCTACAAATAATAACGTGGCTACAGCCGGAACATATACGGAAATAGAAATTTCAGGAACAGGCTTCCTAAATGCAGAAGGTATTCTTCGTTTTCCAAATGCAGATGACGGTGGTGCAACCTCATTTGATTGTCACTCGGATTTGATTCTTTCATGGACAGATACAAAAATAAACGTGCTCGTTCCTTCAGGTTCAGCTACGGGTAGCCTGCAAGTAGAAGATACTAGTGGGTTAACTACAACAGGTACAGTGATCATTCCTTACAATGTAAATAATCTTAAAGCCAGTTCCACCTATTATGTATCAGACATGATCAATCATAATGCAGCTGGAGGATACACATGGACATTTAACAATAACTTCGTTTCCAATTCAGATGCATTAAGTCGATTTGACGAAGCATTGTGTGCTTGGACTTCAGCCACCGGAGTCCATTGGGATACCACAATGCAAAATACTACCTCTATTGCCTGTGAAGGAAACGACGGAGTGAACGTTGTAACGTTTGATGATGCTTGTAACCTTCCAAGTGGAGTTTTCGCTACTTGTTATTCGTATTACTCGGCATGCAACAGTGGTGGGTTTTACTGGTATGTAAGTGAAATGGATATTAAATTTAGCAATACGGGGGCAACCAATTGGTATTTTGGATCTAACCCAAGTGGAATTGGGGGACCTCAATATGACTTTATGAGTATCGCATTGCATGAATTAGGACACGGTGCTCAATTGGGACATTTCTCCCTAAGTTCAGATGTCATGTATTGGTCCATATCCAATGGTGCAACGAATCGTGTTGTTGATGCGAATTCATCTATTGCCGGATTATTTGTAATGGATCGAAATGGCACCGGTCCTGGTGATCTAAATTGGGATGCAGAAGTAAATCACATTGGACACAATTCAGGGGGAAGTTTCACTGCCAATGCATGTGGCCCTTCCCGAATGCTTCCATATACTTGTGCTCCTGGTCCAACTTGTTTTGACGGCATCTTAAATCAGGATGAAACCGCCATTGATTGTGGAGGAGTCTGCCAAACGTGTGCTGAGAAATGCAGCAATGGCATTCAAGACGGAGGTGAAACGGGAGTGGATTGTGGAGGACCATGCTTTGCATGTTGTGTTTCTTATCCTGCTAATGACTCTCTTTGCAATGCTCAACAAGCTACTTTTATCGCAAATTCCGTTTGCTTATCGGGCCAAACAAATACATGTGCTAATCCATCCGTACTTGCAACTGGGTGCGTTGGTGCAACGGATCGGGTCGTTTGGTATGAATTCGTTCAACCATCTGGAACCAATCAGACGAATATTTCTTTTACGAACACCACATTTGGGTCAATTGTCAATCTAATGTTGTATGAAAGTGGTGGAACATGTATTCCAACGACCGTACAAACACAATGTGGATTCAATACAGACACTTTTAGCTTTAATGCCGTTGATTCTCTTACCTATTATTTGGGAATTGCTACACCTTCTTTAAATGCAGGTGGTTTCGACATTTGTATTTCCGCGGGCGTCGGAAGTCCTTCCTGTAATCCATCCTATCTGACAAACAACATTACACTATGTAACGGAGACAGCGCATTCGTTGGTGGTTCCTATTATTTTACTTCCGATACGATTATTGATACCATTCCACACATGAGTTCGTCGTGCGATAGTATCATTACTACCTATAACATTTCACTTGATTCGGTTTGTTTGCCTAATGACAATTGTAGTGATGCCATTCTTTTAAGCTGTGGAGATACACTCATGGGATCAACAATTGGTGCTACCACAGATCCGTTCTACACATGCACCTTTGGCTGGGGACACAGACAAGGGGTTTGGTATACCGTAACTGGTACAGGAGGATATGTTACACTAAGTACTTGTAGCATGGCTGATTTTGATACAAAAATTGATATTTATGTGGGTAATTGTTCCGGTATGTCTTGTGTAGCCGGAAATGATGATTACACCGCGTGTATTGATTACACATCACAAGTTTCATTTCCATCAGATAGTGGAACGGAATATTATGTTTTCGTTCATGGATATGGCTCAGCGGAAGGTGATTTTAGTATTACCTATGATTGCAACCCTAACTACGTTACTGGTCACATATACAACGATGTGAATGGAAACTGTGTACGTGATAGTGGAGATTATGCGTTGAATAATAGTCGTTTGATTCAAATTCAACCCGGAAACCGATATGCCTATGCAAATGCGGACGGTAATTACGCAATTTATCTGGAAGATGGAACTTATGCTATAAGTCTGGTAGATAATGACGAAGATCGATCGATTATTTGTCCTGCAAATAATATTGACTCCATCCATGTAGGAACATCGGATAGTTTAGTAGTAGATTTTGCCTTGCAACCATTGCAAAATTGTTCTGAAATAGAACTTAATATTGGAACTTGGGCACTGCGTCCTTGTACCACCAATTACTACTGTGTTCAATATTGGAATATAGGAACAGCCACCTCCGCAAATACCGCTATTACGATTGAGTTACAAGAGGGGTTAAGCATAGCTAGTACCAATGGAACTATTACTTCTATCAATGCGGACAGTTCGGTTTATATATTTAATGTAGGAGATGTAGACCCCAACGCCTCCGGGTATTTTTTCATGTACATTTATCAGGAATGTGATCTAACCCAGGTAGGTTTAACTAAATGTGTAAAAGCCAGTGTTATTCCAGACAACTCATGTAGCTATACGGTTGATGTGGATTCCACTTGGGACAAGTCAAGTGTAAGTGTAGAAGGAGCGTGCTCTCAAGATAGTTTAGCTTGTTTTACGATTACCAACACGGGAGATTTTGGAAATGGAGATATGGACGGTCCATCTGAATATCGAATTTATGAAAACGATACACTTGTGATTATTGGAACATTCCAATTAACAGGTCAAGAAACCATTGAAATATGTCACCCTGCAAGAAACAACACCATTCGATTAGAGGCAGATCAACGATTTGGTCACCCTGGATTCAGTCGACCAAGAGAAAGTATTGAAGCGTGTGGTCAACCTGATCCTGACTATGAAATCGGGCTTATCACCAGCACACCAGAAGATGATTTGGATGGCTTTGTAGATATTGATTGTCATGAAATAACCACTTCTTATGACCCAAATGATAAACTTGCGCGACCTACCGGTGTAACCGATGAGTATCATTACATCGATTCGTTAACGATTCTTGAATACACAGTTCGATTCCAAAATACTGGAACGGATACGGCATTTAAAGTAATTGTAAGAGATACAATTGACTCAGATTTAGATTTACAGAGTTATGATTACTCCTTTTCTACTCATTCGCATACAACGGACTTCCTAGAAGGCAATGTCATTCAATGGACCTTTGAAAATATACTGTTACCGGATAGTGGTCGTGATCAAGTGGCCAGCAACGGATTAATTCGATTTAAAATAAGCCAGAAATCAGGCAATGTTGATGGTACCGTAATCAACAACAACGCTGATATTTTCTTCGATTACAATCCTCCAGTTCGAACCAACACTACCTATCATACGATTGGTGAAGTAACGTATTTTGAAATTCAAGGGATTTCAACTGAGTTGAAAAATGATTTGATTTCGATTTATCCGAATCCAGCCAGTGATTTTTTCAATGTGGATTTGAAGGATAAATCAAGTACATATGCCTTGCGAATTACTTCCGTTACAGGTGCATTGGTCAAAGAGGTAACTTTGGATCAGCCTACCAATCAGGTTGATGTTTCTACGTTTAATAGAGGATTATACTTTATTGAAGTCACTAATCAAAAAGATCCTTCGCAACGTCAAATGTACAAATTGCAAGTATTTTAAGAGAGGATCATTCCATGTTGATTTTGGTTCGAAGAACGATTTTCTAAATTTAAATAGAACACTTTTGTGAGCTACGCGAAGCAATCTGTATAATGTTTCCAGAATCATTATACAGATTGCTTTGTTTTTAACTACGATTCAGGTTTACTTCTTAGTATTCACATTTTACAATATTCCATTGTAACAAAATAAGACGTTGTCCGTCCCGTTAATTAAGCAGGTGTGCTTAGATTTGCATCCACCGACCATTGATCGCTTTTCATTTCATTTCATATAAACTCAATTCATTAATTTAATCTCACACATACAAACACATTTTAGAAGATTCTTAATTCGGAAAGAATGGAAGAATATTACATTGGTGTTTTTCCTCTTGGGATGCCTTTCATCTGGATCTATGTATAGTCAAATTAGCCCTTACATTCCTACCAGTGATGAATTGCCGCCATGGAATAGTCAAATCACTAACGATACGCTCTATCGATTAGCAGGACTGAGGGTAGTTGGAAACACCTATCTGGATGAAAAAGCCATTCTTTCAGTTTTTGAATTGAAAGTAGGAGATCAACTTCATATTCCCGGAAACAAATTACAACAAGCCATTCGAAAATTATGGGCATTGGATGTCTTGGACAATGCACGTGTCATCATTTCGAAACGAATTGAAGATTATGTCTTTCTTGATATTATTATCCAAGAGCAGCCTCGAATTGCTCGATTAAAATTTGATGAAGCAAATTCTGAGGTGCGGAAACGAGACCGGCTTGATCTGGCAGATGAACTTCAACCGATGGTTGGAAAAGCCTTAACCAGTGGACGTATAGAGAAGATCAAGGCTTCTTCGAAACAGTTTTTTTATGATTTAGGCTACCCAAATGCTACGATCGAAATCAGGCAGGAGAAAGATAAAGTAGTAGAGAATGGTTGCATAGCTATTCTAGAAATTCATTCTGGCGAACGGGTTAAAATTGAGGAGGTAATTGTGAAAGGAAATAAACAACTTACCGAAGGCAAAATCCGTCGAATGCTGTTTGAAACAAAATCCGTCAAATGGTACAACGCCTTCACTCCTTCCATTTTATTGAAACCAAAATTGCTTAACGATTTAGAGGCAGTAAAAACATCCTATCATTCTTTAGGTTATCGAGACGTAGAAATCAAACATCAAATAGTAGATGGAAGCAAGCCTACCCGCTTAAAAATCGAATTGGAGATCAATGAAGGAGAACCTTATTATTTTGGAAACATCGAATGGTACGGAAACGACCTATTCTCCTCAGACACGCTCGTTGCTATTCTAAACATTAAAAGAGGAGACATTTACAACGCCTCATTACTGTCTCAAAAACTCAATTTTGATCCTTCCGGCAACGACATTTCATCGCTTTATCTAGATCGTGGGTATTTATTTGCGCAAGTAAATCCAAAGGAAACGGATTTGCGAGGTGACACCGTCGATTTGCAAATTCAAATTTTTGAAGGATCTACCGCCACGTTTGGCAAAATCATCATTCAAGGAAATACCACTACTAGAGATGCCGTAATTAGACGAGAATTGTATACCATACCCGGTCAAACATTTAGTCGGGCAGCACTCATTCGATCTCAACAAGCGTTGGCACGACTGGGTTATTTCAAAGTGGAAACGATGGAGGCGACGCCAATACCTCATCCCGAAGAGGGCGTTGTAGACATTGTTTATAAATTAGAAGAAAAGTTAAGTCAGAAGTTTACACTCGCAGGTGCTTGGAGTGCGAATCAAGGGGTCATTGGTACGATTGGTTTGGAATACAATAATTTCGCACTACGCAACTTGTTCAAATTGCGCGAGTACCGCCCACTTCCTTCTGGTGATGGACAACGATTGTCCTTACAAGCACAGGCTACAGGTCCAAATTATCAAAATTTCGGATTTAGTTTTGTGGAACCTTGGTTAGGTGGTCACAAACCAAATGAACTCTCCGTTGGGATTAACCAGTCCGTTTTAAGACAAAACATTTCGGATTCCATTCCTGGAAATTTACGCATATTTGGAGCCAATGTACAGCTTGCACAGCGACTTACAAGATACCATTCAGGACTGCAATGGATCAATAAATTATCTTTTAACCGCTATGTATTAAATGGCAGTTCGACCATTCCGATTATAGAAAACGGAACAGAATATGAACTTGATAATACCACATTCAACAATTTACGATTTAGCTCCGCATTGACACGAAACAGCACTGATCAGCCTGTTTTCCCAAGAAAAGGAAGCATTTTAAATCTGGAAATGGCCGTTACACCTCCTTACTCACTGTTTTCCAATTCGACTCCTACTGATTTAAAAGATAAATACCGTTGGTTGGAATACCATAAGTGGCGCTTAGACTTTGAAACTTATCATCCTATTTCTTTTAGGAGTTTGTTCAAAGGAAAAACGAAGTCCGGGCAATCATCCTCTGCTAAATTACTTGCCGCTGGGAAGATCAAACAGGATAAATGGATTTGGTACAACAAGGTGGGTACAGGTTTTATTGGCAACTACAATAAAAGTCGAAGTCCTGGCCCATTTGAACGATTTATTATGGGTGGAACTAATAATTTTGGTTTGAACAATGCCGCCGTTTTACTTGGCCAAGAATACGTGGCCCTACGAGGTTATGAAAACAATAGTTTGTTGCTGAATCAGTTCCCGGGCAACGATCCAACTCAAAGTCCAATAGGAGGAATTGCGTTTATGAAATACTCCTCCGAAGTACGGCGACTTTTCTTTAATTCTCAGGTCGGTTCTATGTACGGATTAGCGTTTTTCGAAGCTGGAAATAACTTCCATTCTTATAATGAAATTGATCCACTCAAATGGCGCGCTAGTGCTGGAGTTGGACTACGACTTTTCCTTCCTATGCTGGGCGGAACACTTGGCTTAGACTACGGTCGACCTTTGGATGGAAGCAGCACCAAGTGGCTGCCTCAAATTACGATTGGGAATTAGATCTGTGTTAAGAATACTTGTTTGGGCTATTGCCTATTGAACTATTGCCAGTTGGTGACAACACCAACTAGGTTCAAAGTGTTGTTTTAAATCAAAAGTGTTTTAAAGTCCTTTACAAATAGCGCTTTTTCCTTGTTCATCGAATCCTTCAATTTAGATGTCTCCCCATAAAACAGGTTATAAACAACCTTGGTATATCCCCATGTATGTTCAAGTGCGTATCTTCTGTTTTTTAAGATTTGACCCCAAGTATTTTCAGTCAAAACACCTGCGTTTTTATGATGTCCCTCTTCATTCCAAATACCGATAGATACTTGCTTTTTTTGATCATTTATCTCAAAGGAAAGTTGCTCTTGACGTATCTGATTTTGATTAATTAGATTGTTTTCTTTTTTTTGAGAAAATTGGAATTCATCTACTTCTGAAAACTGGTTTTCCTGAATCCAAACGCCTTCCAAAGCAACAAGTTTTGTTATTGGAATACGTTCTGGTACCGCATTCCTTCTTGATGCTAGCGGATGGCTTCGACTCTTTTTTGTCCAATTCGTCTGGATTTTCTGAATGTAAATCATTTGGATAAACAATTATTCATCTATTCATTATTATCCTTAAAACTAGTGTTTTGTGCTTAACCTAGCCAGTAAACAATCAAATTTTAATCTCATTTAAAATCAAAATGCTTGCGGTTATAATCGCTTGCTGGCTATTGTTGGTTTATTGCTTGTTGGTCGCTTGTTGGTGATCGCACCAACAAGGATTCAAACTAATCCATTCAACTACTTCCCTCATTCAACCCAACCACTCTCTTATTATAGGTTGTGCAATCCTATATATTAATCCAAATTGCCTTCATATTAAACATCTAATAATATAAAACGAATCTCATGAAAAACACATTCCTTCTTATCACCTTAATTACAGCAACTATGTTTTTAGCAGGACAAGGAAACGCACAATCTTCCAATAAAGACAAAAAAGCGCCTTTGGTAAATTATGACTTCTTTGAAGAACTCGTGTCGGAAGTGAAAAATCACCGAGCTAAACGTCTTGTTTCATTGGAAACATTCTTAAAAGAATCAAAAAAATCGGGAAGTGTAATTCTTGATACGCGATCCAAAGCAATGTATGATTTGAAACATGTTAAAGGAGCTATCCATCTTAATTTTTCAGATTTTACACAAGCTGAATTAGACAAATTATTCGCACGATATGCCGCGAAAAACACCCATATTTTCATCTATTGCAACAACAACTTTTATGATTCGTTATTGGAGTCATTAAGGTTTCAAGATCCGGCATTTGCCAGTAAATCCGCTGCTCCCGTTAACATTAAACCAACTGCTTCGAAAACCAATTACAATCAGCAAAAAACATTGGCATTAAACATTCCAACGTACATTAATCTGTATGGGTATGGATATAAAAATGTATATGAATTAAATGAGTTTATTGACGTACGCAGTTCAAAGATTGCATTCGAAGGCACCTTTGATGATAAGCATTAACATCAAGTGATTGAAAGTGATCGGATTCGGTGGAATAGAATAGAATAGAATGGGATATGATTGAATTTGATTACTTCTTAAAAATCAATTCTGCTTTTTTAAGTTTTAAACTTGGAGTCGCCGTATTCAACAAAATTGCTTTAAAAGTATAGGCTCCATCTTCTTCTATCGGAAAGGTTGTGTTCTTCCCTTCGTAACTCCAATTCGTATGATTGCCTACAATAGATTCATATTCTCCTAGGGTTACATTCACATCCGTCGGATCGAAATCAATAAACAAATGTGCCTTATCATCTTTCAGTACTTCGACTTTAAACATTAACGATACATTTCCGTCAAATTCTAGATCCATGTCAGACCAAATGGTTATTTCATCCCCTTTTTTGAGATTTAACGTTATCTCCTTTCGATCTCCGTTTTCAGATGTACTTGCTTCATTGACTGGAAGTCTACCTACTTCTTCGCCAAACATTCCACAAGCCGTTAAAAGAAGAGGAAATGCTAAAAATGTCAGTACGTGTTTAAATCTAACCATTGCTGTTCTTTTTATAAAAAATGTTCTATTGTTCAAATTACGACAATCTTAAGAAGTTTAAAATTTAATGTTAAATTCGGTTACAATATTTAGCTTACTAGCATTAATTAGCCCTAAAGAATTATTAATAATTTATTCATGAATTTGCCCTCCAAAATATTATCAAAGACATCTTTCCGAAGAGGAGAATGGGGGAAACTTGGTAAAGAATTTCAAACGGATTGTAATCGATTATTGCGCGTAAAGACTAGTGAACTATTTCGACATGGCTCGGAATTTCATGACCCTGAAGAGGAATATTTAATTCCGAAAAAGGCGACTCCATTCAAAAAGAAACCCCGTTTAAAAAAGAATATTGATTTGCGGTTTAAATTTGAAAAGTCCACGGGGTTTCTACGTCCCAAACGTGTTAAGGTCAATGAACGGCAACTTGCCCATTATATAAATCGAAAAGATGTCAAATTGATGGCTATCAAAGTAGGAGATAAGTGGAAGGTATTGAAGGACACACGGCCAAAAAACATGAATTAAACCCTTTCGGCATAACATTTGTTTAAATAAACTAGACCAATACCCTATTTCAATATGTCTAACGTTTCGCTATTTATTAGTATTATAGTTATTGCCTTTTTCAATACGTACCGAACACAGGCTAAAGCCATTGTGCAGTTCCAGGGCAAAGAATACCAAGTAATCGTTGCTGATCATAAAGTATGGCCTAACAAAACCAATATTGACCTGAGAGACGGGAATTATTTTTTCACTTGGCAATGGTCTACAACTATGCTTGAAGGCAGTCCTGAGTATAATCAAAGATATGCCATTGAAAAAATGCTTTACACCATTAAGGATAAGAGGGTTGTGGGTGCCGTTTATACTACCTTTAAAATGAAAGACCCTTGGTCCATTAAACAAATTCAAGATGAAAACTCCACTGTTTATCAAAAATACTCAGAAGAGGATATTGAACTAGAAGAAGCTTACTTAAATGGGATACGCCATGGATTGGCACTACGCTATTTCAAAACGGATCACCGGTACTTACTTCAAAAAAGTCCTTATAAAAATGGGAAAATTGACGGAGCTACCATTCATTACCACGAAAATGGTCAGGAACATACGCGATATACATTTGCTAATGGGATCAAAACCTCCAGTTATCAAAAAATATTTAACTCGGAAGGGAGACTTGTTGCAGAGGGAAAAGAAGATTGTGGCAAAAGAGGAAAATGGAATTTTTACTACCCAAACGGTAAAACCCTTGCGCGAGGTACTTTTGGAAGCAAATCAAAATTACAGGGCCAGGAAGGCCGCGTCGGTCAATGGAAATTCTACAACGAATCTGGAATGCTATTAGAACAAGTTCAGTTTACTTGCGAAGTTGTACTCTCTTGTGGATATTATGTCAATGAACAACACAATGCAACACTGGACAAAGTAAAGGAACTAATAGATCAAATCTAGTAACTCCCTTCAAAATTCATTGCTGAATTAATGCTTGTAGGTTCCATCGGGCAATACCGTAGGGAACTGATATTGAGGATCCGTTAATAAGTTATAGACTGTAGAATCTTGCGCTTGCATTTTCGCTTGGGTGTTTAAGTCCCATTCATGTGAAATTTCATCCAATCGGTTTTCTTGTGCCCCTAAAATGGAGGTCATGGACCAATAAATATACTCAGTTGCCATACAGGAATAGTCGCATGTACGATCATCGTACGTATACCAAGCTCCCGCAGGATATGGTTTTGGAATCGATGTAAATGTGCCTCCTCTTGCTAAATCCATCGCGTTGCAAAGCGCACTTCCTTCCTGCTCTCCAAACACATTGGGATATGCTTTTGAATACCCAGAATGGGTAATCACATGCCATACTTCTTCCAAGCAAGCATCAAAATTCCCTGTATGTCCATTGGTATGCCAATCAGGATTCGTTTCATCTGCTCCTAAATCTTGTGCGTTTAAATTAATTTGTGATGATTTCTTCCACATAAACAATGCCGCCGATTCATCTATTAATGTAGAATGCAACGTTGCATTGTCTACTATTCCATCTTCATCATTGTCCAAGTATTGTGCTAAGATATTTGCCGCATGCAATAACTTCGCGTCTTCTACTTCCTCATACGCATAAATTGGGATATCGAAAACCACTACCTTTCGGTTGGTTTTGGTATATCCTTGATCTGAATGGGTTATAATCGTGAAATTTGGATCATCTCCTGGATCAATCTCAACTTGTTCTTTTTTACAAGCGGCAATCGTAAACAAAGTGGCAATTCCAGAAAGTAGTAAGAGATACTTTTTCATGATTAGTTTTTGTAAGAATTTCTCCTAATAAATGACACGACAGATTAGGTACTTTAAAGAGATAAACGCAGTGATATTGGATTTATTTTAATCACAATTAAGCGATTCTTCCATCTGTCCATTCTTCCTTTTGTACATTCGTATCTTTGTAGACTCGTGCTATTCTTGCCAGTTCCTCTACTTTAAACTTAACATCCGGCGGTAACGCCTCCCCCTTTGTAGGTATGAATCCGATCACAATATCAGCATGATATGGATGTGGTTCAGGCGAATAAATCACATTTGCTTCTACACTTCTTATTTCCTTGGCATCATGTACTCCCAAACCGTAGTAATTTGCTTTAAAATTAGGCCGTTCAATTCGTTTCCCTTCCTTTTTACAAAATGTCTCATTACAATAGTCTAGCCGAATGACAGAAACTTCATCGATTCCCGCCGGGGTGCGGTATGCAATCCACTTAAATGTTTCCGATTTTGTAAAATGTGCTGGGAAAAATAGCACTCGAACAATACGTTCATCATCCGCAATTTCATCAGGAATATCAATAACTTCTTGGGCTTCAGTCATAATTCCTTTACTTATTATTCTTAATATAACTTGGCTATTTGTTGAAACAAACGAAGTCGTGAAACGGACTTTTTCAATTTGTTCCCTTTTCCAAAAATCGGTGATTTATCGGTGTATTTTGCATAGTAAGAGTATGAATCATCTCCTATTTCAAGTGATACACGCTCCTCTTTATCGTTTTTCCACATAAAACCAACGGTGCCATTCTGTGTTGGATATACATCTTGCAATCTTGAAGCAACTAGATAAGGCATTTGATAAACGAACATAATTGCATTCGTAGATGCATCAACTTGAACCGGAATAGCTGAATAGCCATCCCATCGATCCATTAGTGAAATGAACAATTGAATTTTGCTTATAATTCCTTTTCTAACATTTGCCATCATTTCCTCTCTTCTCATCCTTCGCCCTCCACCTGACAAACTTTGTCCAACTTTTACATCCGCAACATCCCTCCTTACAATGTCACTTCTCCTATTCCGTTTACCCTGTAATAACGCTTTATTACCAATTTTCGTGTCTTTGTCCTTAGGTAAATCCGAACCAGCTCTAATACCTGTTTCGCCACTTTCTATAGGTGTATTTACATCAATTATCCGTCCATACTCCATATTTCCTTCATGGACAGAGCTTGAACCAGAACTTGTTGCATTCGTTCTACTCTTACTTCTTCTTTCCGCTCTGTTTTCTGAAGAGATTTCCTTAGATTTTCTATATGGTCGTTCTTCCGGCATTATTGTTTTTTGGTCTATCTAGGATGGTTTGCTAAAACTTCTAATCGTATTAAATAAGCACGACCGTCCGAAATTAAAAAACAGGCTATCAACCTAATATATACGTATTTTCCACAAAAAGGTTCCGTTCACATATAATAATCTGCATGCCAACCTCACATTTGTTACCCCTAAATTAAAAAATATTAAGGTAAATTCAAAACCTTATATTACATATAAACCAACGTTCTCTAAATTGAGCAAAACGACAGCTATTTTCTCCTCATACAAGACGTAAATTTATCCCTTCTTTCAATACCTCTCCGATTGTATCCAGGTTCAAATCTTGGTTAGGATCAATAGGCAAAACTTTCATTCTTGCCCGATCTCCTTTTTCCAACATAGCATGTTTCAATAAATTACCATCTACCATCAAAATATAGGGTTCGTTGTTCTTTTTATCCTTCCACAAATAACAAAACGCTTTTTCTTCGTAGCAAAAACAAGGCATTCCGTATTTCTTGGTTTCCGTTAAGCGTTTATCAAATTTAAGAATAATCGATCGCAAGGCTAAATAACAACCTCGGTTTGGTTCTTCTTGTGATAAATAAAAAGCATCGTTTAAGTTGCTTGTGGTCATTTATTGTTCGATTAAATTAAATTTGCTATCCATTCTCCACCGTTGATCACAATCAAATTCAATGTTCTGTAATCTTATCGTTTCAGTAAAGTTGATATTCGAATTATATCCAGTTATAACTATCAAATTTGGCTGTTCGATTTTCACTTCTATGTCTGGACCTTCCGGCATAAAGAAGTCATACACGCATACAATTTCGTTGGATGAATTTCGGATTTCCAATTCAAAATCAACAGGATATTCTAAAAAACTTTCAATTTCCACTGCATAAATACTTAACTGAGCAGATTGGCAAATAGCTACTTTCGTGAAATGACGGCTCGAAATCATATACCAACTAAAAAAGCCTAAAATCAAGTGCACCAAACCAACAAACATAGACAGACTTATGAAGTTTATTCTTTGACGGTCATAGTACTTCAATAACAGCCATCTTAGTAGTAAGATTCCTATGGAAATTGGGATTCCATACATCAGTATGACCAAAACTAAGAGTACCATTTTTTTAAATTGTTTGCTCGATCAATTGATAATTCTCGTTTATTTTAAAGTATAAGTCGCAATCAAACAAGTCATGTTCAAGTTTTAAAATTATTGGTTCAATTCGGACTTCACCACACCTTGAAATCGTTACCACATTAGGTTGTAGAATTTTTACATCAAAGCACGTTCCATTATAACCAATGAATTTATGGCTAGCCACGATTTGACATGTCGAATTCTGAATTATCAGTAGATAATGCGACTTCCCATCGATAGTGACCCATTTTTCTTCTAGTGCCAATACCTTTAGTTCCGCCTCACCACAAAGATCTGCTTGATCTGAATGTACTCTCCAATAAAAACACCACGTGCCGATTGTAATTAACGATAAGCCAATCAGCGCTATACTTAAATAGTTTACCTTTTGCCTATTAAATCTTCTTACTAACACGCTTCGAATCCCTAAAATTACAATCGTAATCAGGATTGCTATGGTTACCAATATTATAAAGTTACACATCCGTTCAACTTCTAATCTGAATTTCTTTCCTGCTCTTTGTCCGAATCTTTTGCCAAACAGTCCGAACATAATAACGCACAACCTTCTTCTATTACAATTGGCACTAAATCATCTGAATCGTGAGATTTACAGTTTTCACAACACATCTCAAGTGCAGATATCATTTGGCTTTCCAGTAACTCTACCATATAATTCATCACACGATTTACAAGTTGAATCGAAATCGAACGCCAACCCTCACCAAAGATTAGCAAAATCCCATACCTCCAAATTTCATACTTGTAAACGTTTAATGATTTGAATTCTGCACGCAATGCTCTGTTAATATGAAAAACATGCACCTTTGACAAATTTAGACCTCGAATCACGACCAACTTTTTGGACTCGAATTCATTATAGGGAGTTCCTGAATGAGTTACGTCGAAAAAATACCCTCGATAGAGACCAAATGAACTCAAATCATTGTGTTTCCACTTAATATCTGCATTATCGTCGTAATAATTATTCAATATTGCGCTCGTCTATTTTCTACATTCCGAATTATAATATCGCACAATTCTTCGAAGGTCGCGATGCCTAAATTCTCGTTCTATTATTTTCCTTGTTAATTCTGGGCAATCCGGAAATTGGCCTTTCATTTGCTTTCGAAAAGGAATTTTATGAGGCCACCACACCCGGCCATCTTCCCGTTGAAATAAATAGATTTTATATGGAACTCTTTGTAGGCCTGAAACTTCATTCGCTATATTAATTCTTGCATTGACATAATAATCAAACAACTTACATTTCCCATTTTCAAGAACGTGAAGGAACACTGTACATTTCCCTTTTTTCACGCCCATTTTGCTTCCAAATTTCTTTGATAACATTTCCTGATATCCATTTTTTGTAGGAAAACCAAACCCTCGAATGTGTTTCGGTTTTGCTTTGTGTTTAACCCCAGTCGAATCAAAGTAAACTATTTTATGCTGCATTCGTGGATATTGGATCTCCCCAAATAAATCTGTTCGCATCCGGACCGTTACATTCAATGTGTCTTCCTCTAAATAGATTTTACCCTCTACTTTCCTCGCTTCAGTTTGTAAAGAAATCATGCCAAAAAAGAACAAGATTGCTACAAACATCAGTAAACTTAAATTGCTTTTCCGCTTCATGTACTAATATTCGTTGTGGTTTCAAATTCAGTTTCCATCCCTTTCTCTGTTTCTTGCATCGATATCTCTTTCTTTCCCGATTTTAATTCAAGCATCATCGAATTTACTACTCGTGTCTTTGTCGCATCTTGATCAGGTACGACTGCTTTATGAAACACCCCCAAACCAGGTATATTTAGATCCTGATCTTGTTTACCGTTGCAATTGTTTACGAGCACAATCTTGTAATGTCCTTCGATCCAAGGTGAAACTTGCTTTTTATAAGATTCAATCTTAGTTTGATTCGATGGATCCAGGGGATCAAACCGATCAAAAAATGTATCTAAGCTCATTCCGTGATCTGAAGCGTATTGTGGATAGTCCAAAAAGTATAACTCGCTTCTTACTTCACTTGGTTCATATCCTAACATCAAAAATGAATAATCTTGTGCATTGTCAATGTGAAACTTAGTATTTCCTTGTTGATCAAAACGGCCCAGCCATTGATATGATAAATGTCCTCCCAAAATCTTCTCAATCTTCAATTCCAGTGCCTTTTTTAAGGCGACCATTCTTTTTCTCAACTGACGGGAGTCGAATTCAGGTCCAAAGTCTAATACTACATAGCCGGGTTGGGATAACGTACTGCGAAAGACGTTTTCGTAACAAAATATGGCCATTTCGTTGACCGTATTCAATCCAGTTAGAGTAGATCGATTGTTGTGATTTGAAGTCATAATCTCAGCTCTTTACATCGTTATCACAATACGTATTATATGGTTCATGGCTATATTCAATTTCATTTCAGGACAAATAGCTTTTCAATATGCTCCTCTCCATTAATCATAATACCAGTAGGGTTTTCTTCATAACGAAACCAATCATCTTGTACCACATGCTGTTTTAATAATTTACGTGCTTCCTCTTCATTCAATGGAGATGAGCAATAAATCAATGGAAAAGGTTCGTTATAAAAATTCGCTTTAAATTCATACGCATATTCATAGTCTCCACTATAGGTTAATGCGATTTTTCCTTTCCATTCCAAGTCCAAAAATTGTGGGTTTCCAGCGGTCGTCGCATTAATTACCAATGATTTATCTTGGCCAGTATCGTGTCCTAGTAAGTACATGTCAAATTCTTTCGAACCCATTGAGCATCGATTTTGAATTTCGGTCAAATCCAATTTATTATTAGGAACGGCGACCACAATTCCTCCACTTGATTCCATTGTACACCTGTGATAATTATTCCACACGATTTTAGAAGTCCAGTCCGATTCTCCCAATTCCTCCGATTCATCTTCTAAATCCTCATCTTCGGCATAATAATTATCTATTTTCAAATTTATTAATACCATTAGCCCTTCGTCCAAAGCAAGTCGGGCGTGAATGGAATAGGTCTTCAATGCGTGTCCCTTTGGCCAAGGGTTATCTTTAAATATTATTCTGTTTTCCATAATCCACGTTTTTTAACCTGAAGGAGTAAATCAAAAATCCATAAAAGCAATACAAAGAATAACGGACCTACTGCAAATCCAAGTAACTCATCTATCAAAAAAGGAAAATAATTTATTTCCATTTGATACGCTAGTTTCCTATGGAAAATGTCGCGATTTGCAAAATTGTGAAGCAAAATAAAACTTAAACTTCCTATCACCGTACTAATGACTGTCACCCATAATACCGCCGAATATCTACGCATTCCTACCTTTCCGGACAGCCAGTAAAATACGACCATTGCCATATATCGAAGGACAAATGGGAGCCACGTGTCTAAATTGCTTAACACGAGATTTTCACTCCCTCCTAATTGTCGGGAAATTAGAACTATTACAAACGAAAAAGGGGCTATAAACAATAGGTAAATCAATAGATTCTGAGTTTTCAATAACCTTATGCAAATAAAAAAACTCCCCCATATTAAGATGTAAAGAATAATTGAAGGCAGAAATAGTTCGATCAAAGTATAATTTCCCTCAGAAAAAGACTGATTTATATGAGTTCCGATAAACGCCAATACAGAAATCGTAGCCTCCGCCAAAAATAAGCTCAGCACATTCCTCCAGTAAATCCGGTCTTGGTCTATTCCATATATTTGTTGAATCAAATGCAGCCCCTTTTTCCTTATTCAGAACCACAAGTTCTATTGTAAAAACGAACGATTTCAAAAATGTCTCTCCACCGATACTCTTTGTTTTGAATCTTATTTTCAAGTTCCAAACAATCTCTAAATAATCCAGCCATGTCTGAACGAAACCATAAACTTCTGGGGTACATTAATGTTCCGTTCTTTGTCTGAATTAAGTTTAGGGTTACGCTTGTAGAAGATCCGGGCGTATTGGGTCCTCCTCCAGATTCCGTAGTCTGATGAAATTCAAACAATTTACATTGACCGTCTACCAAAAGGTGTAAAAACACATTGGGTCCTTTTTGTGGACCAAAAATTGAATATCCAAATCGCCTAGAAAGCATAAATTCCTTCGTTCCATTTGCATTAAATGAAAACCCCACAATCATATTTGGTTTCATCTTAATCTTCCGATTGTTTTGATCGTAAAACTTTATCTTACGCTGCATGGCTTCATAATTTATTCCACCAAACAATGAATGAGGTATAGCAATCATTACATCAAGGGTATCGTCCTTATAATAAATCTGTCCTTCTAATTTTTTTGCATGCACAAAAACGGACATAAAAAAATAGATGGGAATAAAAAGAAGTACCATTAATAGTCCTCCTCTAGATTTTAAAATTTGCTTCATTTAGTACAAGTTTGTTGAACGTAGGTACTGTAGTTTTTGCAACGTATACAATATACAAAAAAATCACCAAAAATCAAAAAAGCAGCGATTTCAACTAAAATAGAAGCACATTGTGATTTAAAAACCTAAAACAAAATATTGATTCTGTAGACCGAAATGACTATAAAAGATCCTATTTTAATACCGCTTCCCCTTTTTATTTCGTGATGTATTATGTGTTACTTCTTACTACAGTGTTTATTGTAGTATTGCACAATCTGAATTAAGTCATCATATCGATATTCCTTGTTCTGGATCTTATGATCCAATTCAGGACAATCTAAAAACACATTTTCCATATCTGATCTAAATCGAGATGCCTTTATTAACATTAGAGGACTCCCAGGAGGTTGAATGATTAAATAATACTTTACACCGCCTCCTGTCGATACCATCATACCTCCACTACCCATGGTATTGTTTACCCGTTGAACTTCATAATATTCAAACAATTTACTCCTTCCATCTAGTAGTAAATGTAAACATATATTGGGCTTATATGCGTTGTCACCATACACTTGTCCTTTACTTCGGGTAAGCATGATGACCGTTTCACCATCATATTCAAATGAAAATCCCATCATGTCGCTCGGAATGGCCCTTACTTTTTTATTATTATGTCCATAGTACGTTACACCCCTTTGCAACGCGGCATAATCAACCTCTCCCATTTCAAACGGAATCTTCATCTCCACATTGATCGTTTCCTCTTTATAAAAGATCTTTCCTTCTAGTTTTTTAGCCCGTGCATTACTAGACCAATATAAACCAATAAAAATGAAGATGATAAGCGTTAAAAGACGTTTGTTGATCTTTCCAAATAGAACCATATTCTGATATTGAATGATTAATATAAGATTTACCTAATGGGTTCTTTTATAATTCCGCTTCCATTCGAGCCCTGAAATCATCGACCGACAAAGAATCCAATGTACAGACAATGTTTTGCGTCTCTTCAATTTTCAAATGCTGAATCGAAAGAAACGGTTGATCACCTTTGTATGCCGTCGCCATTACTGTTACTTCTTCTCCAACTGGCAATACCGTTTTTGACTGGTCATCTACTGCGAAACTAAATGTATTGTCCGCTTTTTGGTATCCTGGAATGTAAATATCCCGCTTCTTAAACACCATCGTAGTGTAGATGTAATCAAACTCGGCATGATTTGGAACCGATAACGCAAATTGTACTTCTTGCGCCTTTTTATCTTTATAAAGTTTATCAATGTTGGCCCATCCCAATTTTTTCATTGAAAAAATATAGTTGGTATTATAATCTCGAACCCAACCGTTTCTTCCTTTTTTGGAAATCACATCTTGCATAAATATCCCATTTCCAGACTTGGAAAGTTTTACTTTATCGGTTTGGTACCGATTCACCTCCACATAAAAATCTGACAGCCGCATGGTATCTCCTTTTTTGTGCTCGGTAGCCCAAAACCAATCCGTTTTCGCCTCGATTTCTTTTGCATATCGCGGATTACCATTTGGATCTATCGGTCTTCCTTTTTTATCATAAGTGTAATACCATATCGTTCGAAACGTGCGTTCCAATTGCTTCGCTTTTGCATTGATCGGTTTCGTAGGGTTAACCCAAGACATTCCATCTTCTGTTTTTTCTCCTTCATACACCTTCATTCCTCGATCTCGCCACTTCGCAGGTAAAATTATCCCTAACTCTTTATCCTCTGCTATTTTTACCTCATTTCCATTGGCTGTGGCATTCAAATAGATCATACCATCACTTTCCAATATTCCTTCCGGACTGGTAGTAGTTAAATTTCCCATCACGAAATCCACTTTGTCTACCGCTTCTTTCAATTCCACCTTTACCCTTCCATTGATTTCATTGGAATCCAAACTCTCAAACGTATTGGCATAAATCCGAACTTTGGTTCCTTTTGCCCCAGTAATCATGGTGTCCTTATCATGTGGGACATCAAAAAACTGACTTCCTATATTATCGGCGGTATAAGTGTTGTTAAACATGAAGGCTTTAGCAATTGCCCTGGTATCGTTTGTTTCGGTAAACTGACAAGAATTGATCAAAATGATCGACGCACAAAGTGTTAGAATACTTAACACGATGCCTTTAAGCTTTCGATAAGACATAATTTATAGTTGAACTTTAGTTAAAATGATTTTAGGCTAACAAGATACAAATAAATCTCTGATCATCATTCCAGCGATATTGTCATTTTACTGCCATCAGACTTCTTTTTATTCTGTCATGGAATATTTGATGGAATGCAATACAGCATGAACTTACTATTCATACCTCTTCAAGTTAAATTTACCACACGGATCAACGAACTATGTAAACACAATGTAAATTGATTGTAAACGGCCGTAAAACATTTATCAAGATGCTTTATTCAATTTAGAATTTCATATTTTTGAATATGAATTGGAAGTTCCTATCACTCTTTATACTTGTCTTTATACTTTCCTCACTGGATCATATGTCCTATGCTGATTCAGAGGAAGATGAATATGAATTAGGTAAGAAAGAGATTGCTATGCGCAACATTGCGCATCGTATTTTACGTTATACAGGTGACAGTACTTCTCAAGTACTTCCTGTAACTCAAATTGGAAGCGACTATTTTCAAATTCCGTTTCCTAGCCGTTTTACTTACAGCCCTGATTCCTTGATTAGAATCATTGATCACGTAATTGCTGAAAACAATATTAGCTCCAATTATATAGTAAGTGTATTGGAATGTGGAAGTGACGACGTGATTTATGGATATGTATTTCAAGAATCTGCTAAGGAAAGTCTTACTCCTTGCCAAGGTCGAATGCAGCCCATGTTACAATACTGCATCAACATCAGATTTAAAGAGCTTAAAAACCAACAGTCAATCGAAAAAAACATCTACATCGCAGGAATTGGAACGTTTGGTTTAGGTCTGATTCTGGTATTTGGAATTCGTCGGTTTACCCGAAAAAAAGGTGCCCAAAAAGATGATACTACTGAGTCTAATCAGTTTATTTCGATCGGCATTTACCAATTTGATGCTTCAGAGCAAGAGCTTTCGTTAGAAGGTCAAACGATAACATTAACAGTCAAGGAAACTCAGTTATTAACCATGCTCGCTACCAGCATCAATAAAATTATTGACCGAAATCAACTTCAAAAAATCTGGGAAGATGAGGGGGTGATTGTTGGCAGAAGTCTGGATATGTTTATTTCCAAACTACGAAAAAAACTAGAAGGTGATCCAAATGTAGCTATTGTGAATATTCATGGCAAAGGCTATAAGTTGGAGATTAAGAATTCATAGTTCCTTTAGCTTCCAAACTACTCCAATATATAACACCAACCTATAATTAGGCCAGATGTTAAAACATAGTAGTAGCCAAGTTGAAGCAGAAATCCAAACGCAACAAATACGATTCCTAGATTGGATGTATACTCCTGGTATTTTTGAGATTGACCTATTATTAAAACTAGCAAGGATAAGGGCCAAATAATGAGGGCCACACTTATTGCTCCAATAATTATAATCCAGAACATGCCAGTTAGTTCCGGAAAATCCAAAAAAACAGTAAGTATAAAAGCGACAATCAGCGCTACAAGCGTGCTGGCAAATGTTCTTCGCTTCCACTTATAAAATAAATCTCTAAGTACTTTTCTAACCAATTCTTTATCCTATTATGTTATCCTCCTTGACTTAAAGTCTAATTAAATTTCAACACGAAAGTAAACCATCTCATTGTTTAAAGCGAGGATTTCCTGCCCAACCGGGTCTGTCTTTCTTATGAACTCTTGGTTTTGAACTAAGATTTGGATTTTGCTTTGCTTTGGCCTTAAACGCTGCTATTCCACTATCTGATAAATTCGGTTTCGGAACAATTGGTTTTTTACAAGTACCATTATTGATTGTTCCAGCTGGTTTTTTAGTAGTTAGCAACAAATTACCTAATTTCTTTATTCCAATACTTGGGTTATCAAAGTTAATATCAAATGAACCATTGATTGGTTGAGTACCAGCATACATTCCCTTTATTTTCAATCGAACACTCCCACTACTAACAGTACTTAAACACCCTTCAAAAGAAGCTTCAGTTATGTGTACAATTCCCAATGCGCTTCCTCCATTTTTCACAATCCAAGAAGCGGCCCCAAGTGCTCCGGAAGAGGTGGATTTAAGCGCTTCGATCAATTTAGTTACCGTTTTAACCTTAAAATTTAAGTCTGTAAATTGCGCATAAGTTGGTGCTACTCTTGGATCAGCATTAATCGCATCTGTATCTTTCACCTTATTACAAATATCACTGGACGTCTGGGTAAGTTGATTTGCTATGGCCGTAAACCCTTTCATTCGAACTTCCAAATCTCCCTGGAGCGTTGTTCGTTCCAATACTTTTCCATCTCGTTTTCTTTTCAAGGCATCTAAATTGGGAAGTGCACATGCTTTCTCTGTTTGAATACCATTTACAGTCACCGCCGGTCTTATATAACCGGACGGACATTGCCAGCACTCTCCTCTGGGAATATCATCTACCTGGCCTGCTGCGCATCCCGGATCTGCTGTTTTGGTTGCTGTAGTATATTTGGCAGAAACATTCTTCACACATTTTTTCGAACCGAGCGTTGGATTCGCGATCACTTGTTTGTAACCTGAAGGACATGTATAACATTTTCCAAGAGCCACATCCGCAAAATCACCACTCGCACAAGGACTGGTGATCATATTATAGTTTTTTACATAGGTTGCTGGAGCAAATTTCTGATAAGGTTTTTTCCAGCATGCTTTGGGTCCATCTATTAAATTAGTCACCGCGGCCCGATCATATCCTCCAGGACATGACCAACAAGTTCCACCTTGAACCAATGGAAAGAAAAGAGAGTTCGGTGCACATCCTTTTTTCTTAATGAACCTAGCTGGTTTTGTTCCATTCGCTATTTGATTATTTAAGTTTTTTATTTGTCTGCTCAAATCATCAATTTTTGCTTGACGCGTCGCTATTTCTTTATCATTTTCGATTTTTTGATTCATTAACCCGCAAAGTCTTTCGTAATCTTTTCTTACTATCTCTTGCTTCTTTTTGAGTTCCGCTTTTTTTGCTTCCAACTTGGGAGTTAATTCTCGCAATTTGGCTTGATGACCAGAAAGGTCCGCACTCACTTTCTTTGAATATCGATCTATTTCTGCCGAGGCCTCTTCACTGATCTTTTTTGCTAAATTCTCCTTCATCTTAAAGGATGCCTTTGCATAGATTGTTCCTCCTTTAAAAATATTTGTTCCTGCGATATCCAATTCCGCTTTGAAGGCATTGAATACATTTCCTTTAGCTTCCAAATTGAACCCCGCACTACTCATATAAATATTCGAATTCACTTTAACACCAATTACTTCAACAGCTCCATCCAATCCAAAATAAGAATCCGCTGGACCATTACTTCCTACTTTTACATATGCTTCTGGTCCTAACGCAGGATTGGTAGCAGAGGTCATTTTAAATCCTTTATGTTTAATCGGCGTAAGCGACCCATAGGCCAATGCTTCTGTTTCACTAACCGCAATCAATAGCGAACCAGTAAATTTATCCACATCAAAATTTCCTTGAACATGCACTCCTGGATCAAACTTTTTACCAAATAAATCTATTCCAGGACCGGGAGGTACAATGGTTAGTTTTGCGTTTCTAAGATTAATTTTTTTCAATGCTTCCGAAATTGAAGGTGGAGTTCCCTTTGGATAAAAAGCACTAATAATGTCGTTTAAGTTTGCTTGTTTAATTTCAGCATCAATCATGTTTTGAGTTGGGTCTGAACCGTGAAATCCTACGGTCATTTTCCCTTCAAAACCTTTACTATTTGAACTTGCACGTACTTTAAATCCTCCTTCCACAGCTATAATTGGCATTGGAACCGGAGTAGTCTTAAACGCTACACCTAAACCAAATCCAGCTTGCGTTAAATCTATTTTGTCTGATAAGCCCAGTGGATTATGCCATTTTTGGCCCGGAGACATATATCCTTGTGCAAAGATTTCACCGGTAAGATCAATGGAAATTTCTCCATCTAAAGTCATTGATTGTTTATTTGGGGGACGTAACTCAATTTTTCCTCCCATTGCTAATCCAGGAACCCCTCCTTGTATAAACAATTCCATTTTAGCCTCTTTCAATACCACAATCTTCTTTGGATGAAGTGGGATTTGATCTGTTTTTAATCTAGCAATAAGAGACATGTTGCCATTATTACCGTCAAACTCACCTTTTACATTCAAATTCGTTTCTCCCAATCCTGTATAAGATCTTAGGCTTTCAGGAATGGTTAAATTGCCATCCATTGCCATCGAAACAGATTTTCCTCGCTTTGCAACCGGGTTATTTACCTGCAACATGAAGTGAATATCAGATATTCCTGCACTTTCTCCTTTAAATGGAGCCCAGGTTCCTGCCTCCATTGTGATACTGGCTGCGCTAATCTTTTTCCCGGAAAAATTCACCGCAATTTGCTTGAACTTAATGGCTGCACCTAATTCTGCCGGGATCTTATTCTTAAAGTCCTGACCTGACATAGACCGAAGCGTTTGAAGATCCAATTTTACAGCCTCTGGAAAAATAATCGCAATCTTTTCAACCTTCCTTCCTACCGTAAATTCAATGCTTGATGTTTGATTAAATGAGGTCGCTGTTCCAGTTACGATCTTCTTCCCTCCAGCATCTTTTTCTACCAAAGCACCTAATTGCACATTGTTGGAAAGGAAATCCCATGTAGCCATCGCTTTATCGATGTTCTTTTGGGATTTTATTTGCGCTTGTAAAGGGCTAAACGAAAAGAAGAAGAAGAATAATGATGCTAAAATAGAAAGAAGAACTATTCGCAATCTTACAAGTATATTTCGTCTCATATGCTAAACTTTATGGTTGAAAAACGGATAATAACTCATGACAAAGTTAACTTAAAAAAGTTAAACATGACAAAAAATGGTATTGTCATGGCAAAAAAAGCGCTTAAAACAGCGTGTAACATCCTCAATTCGAATTGACGATAATTGATACTAACACAAATAATAGTTAAAACATTAAAGCCGGTTCCATGACTTGTTCGAGGATCTTTCTATTGCCTACTCCTACTATTGATTTCTTACCTTCAATAGTTTGTCAAACAACCAAAAGAATAAAACAGACAACAGTACTACAAGTAAAACCCCAAGCCAAACACCCCAACTTAATGAATAACTAGTTTTTTCTGTCCCAAATTGATGTATTAAAACCCCATATGGATCAGGATATACATATTTATCAATCAAAAATTTAGTGACATCTGTTGTACAAGAGACTACAAATGAAGCAATTCCAATGCTGAGATATTTATTTAGTTTGAAATTATTCAACAATCCATAAGCTAGGAATGTAATGCTATAATTCACAATCATGTGTAAGACTTGCGTAGTTCGAATTGCTTTCGAAACTAATTCTACCCCAGGTTGATCGAAATTACGAACCATCAATATAGATGCATAGAGCAACACCACAACCGCACTGCCAATAATTGCGCAAAGCATTGCATTTGTTGTCTTTAATCCTCGTATGATCAATAGAAGTCCCAACCAAACTAGAATGTTTGTAGCTAAGTCGTAGGCAATCATCCATAAAGTCCACGGGATATAATAACTTACGTTTGAATTAATAAATAAGACAAGATAAGCCATAATGCTCATGAATGTCATCACCAGAAAGTAGCTGCTCGTATTCCGCCAGTAAATTTGGTCTTTATCTATTCCATATATTTGAGTTAACAAATGCAATTGACTATTTTATCATTAAATATTAAGTTGTTAATCGATGGAGTTCTTTATTTATCAAATGCAATTTTTAGCAAAACACCAATAATACTTAAAATACGAACAACAGCTTCCTGACTTGTTCGAGGATCTTTCCAAGCTCTGCTTCAATTCAAAAACCAGGAGGAGGAGGAGGCACTTTGAATTCACCTGATTCAACTTTTTTATTGAATTCTTTTCTTGCTTCCTCTTCCTTCCGCAACAACCCCCCATTTTTATACGAAAAAGCATCAATCAACTCATCTGAAACATCATTGAAATGTACATCTATCTGAAATTGGGCTTCATTGGTGATAAAGTCAACAAAACGAATCCTAAAAGTGTACCCGTTCTCAAAAACTAATACATTGCTAACCCATGTGGTACGTTTGATCGTTTGAAGTTTCGCAATGCTTACCAACACCGCTTGACTCCAATCCTCCGATTTAGCTTTTTCTGAAAAAAGGAGCTTGGTTTTTTCAAGATCAATCTCCGTTTCTAACGCCAAAATAAGTTTCTTGGTGACAAAATATAATTTTCTTTGCTCCGGTTTACGTTTCAAATGTGTGTCATATTGCCTTGAAAACTTTTCATACATTGGACAATCCTGAGATATCAAATGTTGTAAATATTGATCCGGATAAAAGTCATCCTTTTTTCCATATTTACGTCCAAAGTCAATGGACCTCATCCCCCAATCCGTTTCTTCAAATTCCTCGTCATTCATGACTCGAATGATTTCATCACACATTTGCTCCACCATTTTTTCTGCTTCTTTTTGCTGGGCAAATACAACCAAAGAAAATGCGTTAAAACATCCAATAATTAATAATCGAATAAAAAAGGACTTAATTTGATGCATTTTCTTGACTTAATTTTCGCTCTCATCCGCTTCCACATCATCCATCATCAAAACAGACTCTACCGTCTTTAAAATTGGCGGTACATCGGGTTCCGTCAAAGTCATCAACAATTCATCGGTGATGGGTGTAATGGAGACAATTCTATTGGCTTGCCGTTCAATAATACGTTCAAATAGATTTCGCATTACCCGGGCATTGCCAAAACCTGAGTGACGCTTCTCATAAATTCGCTCCGTTATATCAAGTAACTTATCTTCGGCATCTTCATTCAGATTAAAATCTGCATTTCCTGCAAACAACTTAAATATTTTGATAAGCTGCGGCGGTGCATAATGATCAAATTCGTAATACCTGTTAAATCGAGACTGTAGTCCTGGATTCGTCCGAATAAAATCCTTCATTTCATCTGGATATCCCGCTACTACTACCACAAAATCATCCCGATGGTCTTCCATCCGTTTCAATAAAATCTCAATCGCCTCGGAACCATAGTCCTTTTGCATTCCTTCATTGACCAACGAATAAGCTTCATCAATAAACAAGACACCTCCCATTGCAGATTTAACCACTTCATCTACTTTAGTCGCAGTTTGGCCTACATATCCAGCGACCAATCCAGCACGATCTGTTTCAATCACATGCCCTTTCTCTAAATAACCTAGATGTTTAAAAATTCTACCCAACAATCGAGCAACAGTCGTTTTTCCCGTTCCCGGAGGGCCCATAAATACCGAATGCAAGGCGTTATTACTCGTTTTTAATCCCTGATCCTTCCGTAATTTTTGGACTTTCAGAAAATTAATAAACTCTTCAATCGCAGACTTGATATTATCCATACCAATCAGCTGATTCAACTCCGCCATCACATCTTCCAAAGTCTCATCTTCGGGCACTTCCATGGCCTCCGGTACATCCACCTCTGGTGACGTAATTTGAATCTCAGTTGGGTTATTCAAATTGGCTAAAAGTGACTCCAACACTTTCTCCTCCTCCTTCGAAATCGTCCCATCTGATTTCATAATTAAATTTGCAAAACGCACCATTCCTATCGTAACTTGAGAAAGCAATGGATTATTCAACTTCTGCAAAATAGATGAAACGATGTGCTTATTGTTCTTTGATTCTGCTGCCGTGATATTTGCAACCGTCGTTTTGAAATCTGGCTGATCAAGGATTCCTTGTGCTTTTTGGGGAGACATGCCTCTTGCAATTGGTTTACCCTGCAACCGTTCAAAATAATAAATTAATGTAAACTCACCTTTCGAATTTTTATTTTCCGGCTTGGCTCCGATACATGTATTGTATAGGTATATTAAATCCTGACAAATTAAATGTTCTGCTGAAATATCAACCATCGCATATTTACTGCTCTGGCTAGTAATTTTATAAATTTCCTGTTTAAAATCATTGTCCCGATTCAATTCAGCAGCTAGTTGCATCAAGCGTGCTGATTCGGTATACAACGTTTTTAAATAGGCTGTGTCCAATACGACTTTAGGTGTTTCAGGATTCATAACGTGATGGCTGAAAAGAGCGAATAATTTACTTTAATGACATGTGAAGTTAAGATTGCAGCATTACCGCCTTCACCTCTTTCACAATTTTCAAATGCTCTTGCCCAAAGTCCATCCAAGCCAATCCTAATTTTTTCATATCGAAATGCTTCACAATCGTACCATAGGGCTGTTGCACTCCATCAACCTCAGGATAACCCACTACATAAATGCTATCGGCTAATTCTACAGCCAATTCAATGTCGTGTGTAGAATAAATAATGGTATTCAATTCATTGGATTTAGTAATCAATTCAAAGGAGCGTTTTACGTCCTCAATGTTCCCTACATCTAAACCAGAAAACGGCTCATCCAACACCATATAATGTCCCGAGCAAAAGATCTGTTCAATGATCGCTGTTCGTTGACGTTGACCTCCAGATAATTCATTTGGATATTGATCTTTCGCTTTTTCAAGGCCCCAATCTTTCAAATACTGCATGATCATCTCATGCTTTTGTTCCTTGGTCATTTCCTTCTTCTGACGAAGTGCAAACAACAATGCTTTATATACGGTCTTATTTCGAAACAACGTATATCTCTGATTTACAAAACCAATATCCCCTTCCACTACCTCTTTCGCATCGTTTTTATCATTGGTTTCCGTGTCTGCAATTAAGATTCTTCCTGTGGTCGGTTTCACCATTCCGGTCAATGCTCGGAACAATGTAGATTTTCCAGTACCAGAACGCCCGACAAAAGCGATCACCTGACCTGTTACATGTCCTTCGCGCACAACATCCTTTTCTACAAAATTGATGTCTTTTATCACTATTTTATCTCCATACACAACACTTAAGTTATCTACGTATAGGAGTGTATCTTCTATTGAATAATTTTGCATAATTAATTTCGGCTAATTGTATTGTTCTGAATTGTTAAGGATTGATTAAATTTTGGAATACCTGAAAAATACTTTTCGAATCCCATTCAATCCAATATCAATTCCTAAACCTAAAAACAGAATTACAATCTGCAATGCTACAATTCGACCGTGATTCATGAATTTATCAGAGTTCTTAATAAGAAACCCTAATCCACCTGCTGCTACCAATATCGATTCTACCGTCACTAACATCATCCATACGATCGCCAAATTCTGACGAATTACCTCGATTACATAATCGATCCGCCCCTTTATTACTACTTCCAACAATACTTCCCAACGACTGCATTTCAATGATCGTGCGTGATCAAATTCTTCTTGTGGAATGTCTTTAATAACGCTCAGCAAAGAAGTTGTCAAATAGGTGCTCATAAATGTTACCAAAACCCAAACTTGCATGGTTCGCGCATCATTAATGGCAATAGCAAGGTAGAAGGTTATTCCTGTAAGTGGCAAATAACGTAACTGACTAATCAGTTTTGCAACAGGTTTCAATAACGGCACAGGCGCTAAATATGCCAATACCAAAGAAACTACTACCGCAATCGCAACGGCCTGCAAGCAAAGCCAAAGCGAACTAAAAACGTGCACAATCAAACCCTCTGCAAATAATTCAGAGAATCCTGTTCCTACTTGCATCGGCGTCGGAAACAAATTTTTATCTCCCAAACTAGATAAGGTCCAAAAAGCTATAATTAATACAAACCATCCCAAACCAATCAGGCGTTGCTTGTTTTTACTAATGTCCTCAAAGGGACTAAAAAGTTCTTTCATCTTTAGGCTATTTTATGGATCATCGAAGGGTTTTAAAGCAAAGCCTTCTGATATTCCTATTTGATGGCATAAGTTATGCCTTTTATTTTAAAACTGAGTTTGCGTGAAGTAACATTTTACTAAAATATCCATCTTGCAATAACAAGGGAACTTTATTTGCCAAAATAATCAAATTAGCGTTCCAATGTCCATTTGCAGTGGGCATCAATCATCCTTTTCCTTTTTTCGAAAAATTAGTCGACCACCAAATTTTATCGCAAGGAATAATACCAATGCTAAACCAATTAGTGCTCCAACCGAACTTGAAAAGAATACGAACAGTCTAAGCTTGACAATGATCAAGGTTAATATAAATGTCGCACCTAACGTAATATAGAGTCCCAGTAATCGGTTAAAACCAGGCAACTTGATGATGTCAACGTCTCTTTTAATCAAAAATATACTCGTCAACATGATGATTGCCGGAAGGACAAAGATCACCAGATTAACATTTAATAAATTCAAATTGGCAATAAACAAACTGTACAACAAAAGTACAATAGAAAGAATCCCTGGTGCCGATACAAGATAGGTGAAGAATGAATACACATATTTATGTGGCGAATCGTTACGCTTTTCCCTTTTAACTACCTTTCCATAAAGCCAGATTAAGAACGGAATAGCGCACAAACCAATGGCAATCCATAGGTTATACCCTTCCAATTGTTTGATAAATTCATTTACTGACATATGATATAATAGTTAAATTAAGTTTTATTGTATTGTGTAGTGCTGTGTTGCTTTGTGAGGTGATGACCTTTAAAAACAAAAAAGGGAAGACTTTCGCCCTCCCTTTACATTTGTATTGTTTCCTATGTTAATTTCTGGCTTTACTTATTTTATATATTTCAAGTAAGTACTTATTTCAACAAGGTAATTACTACTCGTCTGTTTTTTGCCTGACCCGCTTTGGTATCGTTGGTGGCAATTGGCTCGTCCTCTCCTTTTCCTTCTACACTTTGGAATCTTCCTTGTGGAATTCCTTTTCCTCGTAAGAAGTTTACAACCGCTTGAGCACGATCTTTAGACAGCTTATGGTTCGATTCAGAGTTTCCTGTGTTATCCGTGTGTCCATCTAACTTCAACTTCGTATCCTCTGCTTGTACTAATAAGTTGTAAATCGACGCCAATACTTGCTCTGAAGAAGAAGATATGTTCGCACTTCCTACATCAAATGTTATATTCCACTCACCAGATGCCATTACTTCCGTTTTCTCTTCCGAATAATCCGATGTATATGCATCTCCAGATTCTTCTTCACTCATTTGAATGTTTTCCACAAATGATAAGTTTACTGCTTGCTCGTAAGGTACAACTCCTACTCCTTTTACATTTTCGTTGAAACCAAATGGATTCAATTCTGTTAAGTAATTAGAAACCTGACTGTATACAGCTTCATAACGGTTTGTTCCATCCGTCATCCCGTAATACTGCTTTACATCTGCGTGGTTGAATACTCTTGATCCACCCATGCTATACGAAATTCCAGCTTTCTCTCCTTTCATACCTTGGAACATATTGTACCAGTATTCAGGTGTTTCTATTTGATATGTTTTCTGAACTGCTTCAGAAGCACGCACTCTCCAATCATCAAACTGCTTCATTTGATTCGAAGCCGTAAAAGAAGACTTCAAAATGTTACTTACAATATCAGGATGCTTATCAGACCATTCTTTTACTGCAATTACAGTAGTAGCCATTTGATTGTTAAATTCTTTGGTTGAAGCGATATCCGTATATCCATTCAATTTATCGAATACCATTTTATCACCCGGAGTCCACGTTGCGCATCCATCAATTGGACGGTTTACTGTTTTACCTGTCAATTTTCCGTTTTTCACCTCTTTCAATGGAATCGTCCATCCAGATTTCTGAGATTTGATCAATTCTTCCGCTGATTTAATATAATCATCGTCTTGAGAAGGGTAGAAGTTTACTGCTTCTGCATCATATGTAGTCACATCTGGATTTACTTTCAAACCATTTGCAAACGCATAATTCAATGTAGTTACCCAATCACCATCGCCAAGTACTGTTGAAATCACAGCTCCTTTCATGCTTTTTGGATTTGTTTTCCAACTTGGTGGCCCAATCAATTTGTCCTCACCGTAGCTTAGTCCAACACATCCTACCACTTGTAAATGGTATTTGTCTTTTCCATATTTATCATCCAATGCTTTTTGAGCAGTACTAATGTAAAATGGTGCTCCATCTCCCATCATCATAATAGCAAAAGCACTTTTATCAGCAGATGGAAATTCCTTTCCTTTATCAAACTCCTCAATAAATTTCATTTGCATATTTCTCAATTCAGACAACCAATCCTGACGAATGATTTCCAAGTTCACTCCATTGGCCTCCATTTGAGATCCTTTGGTTGTTCTTGGTCCTCCATTTGCTACAATAATCCCAGATTGTGCATTCCATGCATATGCTGCGATTTTCACCAATGGCTTGTCCGATATCTTGTTTGACAATGTGCTCTCTGGCAAAGGCAACTTTGCAGATTTATTTACATTGTTTACATCTTCCTTATCAATTTCCATCCCACTCAAGGTCTTAGACTCTTCCGTCTTAATACCAGGTGCGAAATACCATAAGGCAACGCCAACGCCCGATAATATGACCAGCACAATCAGTAATTCTGAAAATGTGGTTAGCTTTTTTGTTCTTAGAATTTTACCCATTTCGTTCTATCTTTTAATTTTTGTTTACAGAATTCATTAGACTACCTTAATCTAATGGTTCAGAAAGCTCTCTGTATAGTTAGTATGTTTTATTGTGTTAAAATGTATTTGTCTTGTATTCGTATTCCTATTCTTTGGTATAATGTATTGCACTACATTATTTGGTTATTGAACGCTTCATTACCACGCGAAGCGTAATTAAGTACTTATCTATTTATTGATTCCTTATTATCTTATTAAAAACATTGTTCTTCTTGTTAATTCTGGCTTAAAACATGTCTCCAAAACCACCGCTATGTAAATTGTCATCAGAGGTAAGTTTGTAATTTGGATTATTATATTTCTGTGCCTCTGGCACCATGTCGTCACCTGTTGTAATTCGATCTGCTAGTGTATCTAACTGTGAATATAGTTCATCGCTATCTACTGAGTACTTCGCTGTCAAGGAATCGATGTCCAACAAGTTCTCTTGCGTTTGTGCGATATCCATTGCGATGGTTGAAGTCACTACATCTAAGGCATATTCCAACTCCCAGTCCTTCGTGAATAACATGGCGGACTTTGCTCCTTCTGTAGCTGCTTTTGCTGTTTTTGCAAATTCATGCTCTTTCTTCAACATCTTAATGGTTGCTTCGAAATCTGATATCTTAATATCGATCGCAGTACCAGCCAATACCAACTTACGATCCAATTTTCCCATTACACTTGCACGTGTTCCGTATTTCTTCACAAAGTTTTTACTCTGTTCCAATTGATTCGCTACTCGTTGAGATTCCGACAATTTTTTAGCCAATTTTGCATGGTGAGCCACATATTCATCGGTGTCCTTTCCTCCTTGACCTTTGGCCGCTACAATTCCTTGCATGTCCGTTTTTATTTTCTCGCACTGACGTTGCAATGAAATCACCAAGTCTTGATAATCGCGCGCCTCTTTTTCAGATTTAGAGGCTTCCATCTCCATGTTGCTTTTCAAAGACTTGATTTTAACTTTTGCCTTTTTAAACACCTCCCGGTTCTTGATCATCTTTTGTTTTTGATCATGCAATTCTCCAAATGGATCGCTTCGAATCAATAACTTATGCATGCTTCTCGTCAAACGCTTCAGACCTTTAATAATTACGGGCAACATAAATATTAATCCGACAATAAATATACCTGTCCCGGCAATTGCGATTACTTGCCCCAACCATGTGAACAATACAGGCAAGACGTAAATCCAACTGAAATACCCAATGGTTGCCAATGCTCCCAATCCTATAGCCCATGCCAGTGGTTTTTGACCTGGTCTCCATTTCTTAGGATCAAACGAAATCTCACCCTCACTAAAGTGTTTTAAAATGGGCAAGTCCATTAATTCTGCTGAAGCCGTTTTTTCCGCCATTTGATTTATCTTAATGTTTTACTATATATTAATTAACAAGTCCACTATTTTTTCTTACGTGGAATTTTCACAAAAGGTTACTTTCCAAGGGATATATTATTGAATATTCTTTTCAATCCCCTTCACAACCTTATTTATTGTACTTAAAATCGTGTCTTTTGCGACATTATTAGCCATTAACTTTTGGTCGATCTCAATTACCTTATTGGCAAATTTAGAGTCTACTTGTCCTAGCTGCTGTGATTTTGTATCTAATTCCTTTTGTAAATTAGCCAATTGCTTTTCAAGATTCGCCACTTGAATTGTTAAGCTTTCCTTCTCTTTTTCTTGGGAACTTAGAATATCAGATTTTTTACCACTTCCTTGTGCTTCATACTTGCTATGTACTTTCTGAATTTCTTCTACATAAAACTGCGCTTTGGTAAGAAGTCCAGCTTTATTTAAGGATTTATCCATACTGGATGCCATTGTATATGCCATCGTATACGCTTGGTCATTATCTGGATTAATTGCCATAATAGCCTTGAAAAACTCATAGAAATCATATCCTGGCTGATTTAGTGAATCAAAACCACGTTCATACATTTCCAAAACGGATTCCAATACATTTTGATTTACATTTCCAGTATTGGCAACCGGAGTACTTTGAACACTTGGGGTTTGCTGTGATGGGCTTGGAAATGCATTTCCTGAATTGGTAGGAGCAGATTTTACTGGTTCTTGATTGGTATTTTCAGACTCCTGATTCTGATTTTTATTGTCATCTTCATTGTTGACAAATAATCCTTTCCAGCTAAAACTATCGGACATATGATCTTGTGTTTAAATAGGTTTCAATTTTTACAATTCTCGGCGACATCAAACATGACCTAATCGCCTGTTTTCTAATAATTAAGATTAAAGGCAATGGTTTTGTTGAACTTCTTCACCTGTACAAACTTATGCTATTTTTTGAAATACACATAATTTCGACTATTAAATATGTGTTAAGGCATTTTTAACCTTTTTGACGAGCCAGAAAGAACCCGAAAAAGCTCCCTAGTAACCCACCTGCAATATGCGCAAATTGTGAAATAGAATCATCCTTAAAAGAACTATAGACTTCTTTCCCTACAAAAAGCAATAGGACAAGAATAAAAGTAACAGGAATTTCGCCTCGATCTACATTGGTAAAGGACACCAAAATGATGTTCATAAATACTACGCCACTCAAGCCGATCAAATACACATCGAAGAAAAGAATGTTAAATATGGCAGTAAGAATAATGGTTACCAGCGTTATTACGATGTATGTCACACTTCCATATTTCTCTTCCAATATGGGTGATACCAATAGGAAAAGGCCGATATTTCCAATCAAATGGTCATATGATCCGTGCATAAACGCATAGGATAACATTTTATGTATCATCGCAGGATGAAAGGTCGGCGGTAAGGCCAGCATCTTCTTTAAACTCCCAACCAGAGCCAAATCAAAGAAAAAAAGTCCGGCACATATTACAGTTATAATGAGTACGACAGGTGCGTTGAATTTTAGTTTGTATCCCATGACATGATTAAATTAATACATAATGTGAGCTTGAACAAAGATAAACGAATGTGTGAAAAGGGCGTAAAATTGCATGAGGAAGTTTGGTGCAAGTTAATTTAAGAAACAGGCCCGCAAATAAAATAGTGAATGGAGTAACTTTTGCCACTTAACTACGTTAAATTTGAGCAAATAAATTCAACTACATTAAAATAAAATTATTCCCTTAGTGAAGCCTGACTTGGGTTCATCATTACCTTATGGGAACTTCCTTCACAATGCACATAACGCCTTCCGTAATCGCTGTATTCATTCTAATTAACATATGTACACTCCGTGCTCAATGTGATTTCAATGATCAATATTCTTCCAATACTGGATGGACTCAAGTCGGAACCGATGTACAGGTTTCGAATAACCAAGTAGAATTTTTAAATGGTTCCAATGGCTCTTCAGGTCAAAAAAGAATTTATAAAGATCTTGGTACAACACTGAATCAAGATGATTGCTGGATCGCTGAATTTACTTTTTTACCACAGAGTGTAGGAACATTTCAAGGCCAACCTATGACGGGACATATTCCGTTTGCATTGACTGCAGGAATTCAAGAACCATTTAATGATTGTCCCAATTTAGCTTGCACAGGATACCCTATCGGTGTTCAAGACGGCATCATTGTGCTGTTTGCATCAAATAATCCTCCAACTGGCGAATTATGGCTTAAAATTAAATTAAAAGATGGCTCCAGTGAATATTCGTCTCAGGATCAAATTAATATAAGTTCATTGGGAACACGTTTGTTCCTTCGATTAGAAAAAACCACCTCTGGACTAGAATTAAGTGTGTTTATGGACGCTGCTAGAACATTGCATCTCACCGGGTCACCAATTGAATATTTGAATGTACCCGCTACGATCAATGGATTAAATACCATTCAACATGCGACCGTAGTTCGTGGAATGTTTCCGCGAGCTTTGACAGGTTCCACAGATGATTTATGCATCAATTTTAATCTTGGATGCAAAGTAGATACTTTAGTTGATCCCGTTGATTCTATTGTCGTTAATCCTATAGATACTACAATCATAGTTATTGAAGACTCGATAAAATTGGAAATTCCGAACATATTCTCGCCTAACGCGGATGGCAAAAATGATTTGTTCATTCCAATCATTAGCCAAGGAATCACTTCTATGAATACGGTGATTTATAATAGATGGGGCAAAGAAGTTTTCGCAACCGATCTACTCATGATGGAATGGGACGGACATGATGTTCCTGATGGAACGTATTATTGGATCGTAAATTACGTGAATAAATACAACATGAGCGGTAGCATCAAGGGGACCGTATCGATTATAAGATAAGCATCTCGCTTATCTATGCAACAACACTGTCCCTTTAAACAATTCTTCTTGGCCACCAATCGTTACTTTCAGGACATAAAAATAGGTGCCATCCGGTAAATCACCGCCCCTCCAATCATTTAGATAGTTCTCCGTTTGGTATACCTGATTCCCCCATCGATTAAGAATTTGAACCTCATTACTCGGATACAAATGTAAGTTATCGACAAAGAACGTCTCGTTTTTATCATCCCCATTTGGTGAAAAAGCATTAAACACCATCAACTCATGCTCAAATTGCACACATGCAATATTGGACCATGAAATCACATCTCCTGACAACGCTCGAACGGCTTTTACTCGATAACAATGTACAAAACCATCGTCTGCGTCAAAAAAGATTGCACTGGAATCTGCTGAAACTACATCGTGTAATTCATACGTTCCATCGTCTACTTTACGCCAAATCTCATATTCACTAACGCCATCCGGAGTCCAATCATTATAGTGATTCCAAGTCAGCGTAATGGATTCATCCAACTCTGATGCTACTGCATTCAACAAAATCGTGTTGTGTTCGGAACTAGTAATTTGCTCATTACATAAGTTTGGAGAGGAAAGATAATATTGATACGAATTGGTGTCTGTATCCAATGGTCCATCTACGTAACTACTGTCCTCACGTTGAACTGTATCCACTTCAGTCCATGAATCTGTTGCAGGCCGCCAAACTCTTCGATACAATACCATTGCATTATTATATGCTGTATCAAATGTCAACCCAGACCATTCTAAATTCACTAAACGGGTATCGGTAAATTCATCAGAAACAAAATCAATTTCGATCCTAGATGGATCCCATTTAATTGGAATAGTCAATATTTGATCTGTACAACCAAACTGAGTGGTCTCCAAAACTTCAATTTGCTTTACATCTGAAATAGAATCCCATGTGACGGAAACAATATTTGTAGAATCGCTTCCTACCACTGTACCACCTGTTATCGTCCAAGTATAATTCGATCCTGCAAAACCAGTTAATGCATATTGAAATCCTTCTAACTGCGGTGGACAGATATCCGTTTCACCGGATAAAAATCCAGTATTCGGCAATGGATTGATTTGAATATTTTGATCTATGGTATCTCCCGCACATCCTTCATTTGTCGTTTCTTGAACGGATATAATATAATTTCCTGCAATGGACCAATTGATTAAAATAGAATCGGTCGTTTGACCTGAAATAATGGTTCCACCAGTGGATACCCAATTATAACTGGATCCCGTATACCCATTTAATCGATACAAAATACTATCAGAATCACTACAGACAGAGGAATCACCCAAGATCGCCAATGACGAATCTGGTGTGGGATTGATCACCACAAATAACGTATCGGATTTACCAAAACAGAGGGATGTAGATGTATTTACTTGTTCTTCAATAAACAAATATCCCGTCGAATCTCCGTTCCATGATATGTTAATTGCATTCGAATCTTGACCAGAATTTAACACGCCATGATCCCAATTCCAAGTATAGGTGGATCCATTCACATTTGTAATGCTATAATCTACTAGATCTTTATCCGCAAAACAAAGCGTATCCGGTCCTTGAGGTGTTTGGGTAATCAATAATGTGTTAATTACTACATCCAACTGCGCTGTAATTCCTACACATCCTAATTGATTGGTTGGAATGAGCTGCACATTTGCCGCAGGATCCGCACTCCCCCAATTTACTATAATGGAATCTGATCCCTGGCCCGAAATTAAGGTTCCACCGTTCACAGACCATGCATACGAAATCAAATTAGTATCATTTACAAAGTAATCCACACCTGTTACATCTGGGCACACCGAGTTTCCTCCGATAATTTCTACAGAATCCGGTGCTTGTAAAATCTCTACGCTCACCGTATCTGCATCTACACAGTTATTCGTATCTGTCACAACTACTTCATATTCAAAATTACCAGCTGTGGTTAAAGTCAATGTTGGTTGTGAATTTGTAGAATTATCAAGCCCAGTCATGGTCGTCCATGCATAGGAAAAGCCTGGCTCTGTTGGTTGTCCAATTAATCCGGAAACGCGCATGCATTGCGTAATTGAATCTTCAAAATTAGTTTTAAAATCGTGTACGATAATATTCACCGTATCTGGCTTATAGCAATCATTGGTGTTGGATTGCACAATAAACTGCATGTTTGTATTTGGAAAAATGATTGGATTACTAGCAAATTCATTGTCTACAAAAGTCGCTGGACTCCATAGATAACTCCCTCCTCCTACAGCACTTATTTGAATTGAATCTCCTAGACACATCAGCGTATCATTGGAAGCTTCCATACGTAAATCAAAGATTTGGACTGTAAACGAATCAATAATGTTGTTGGAAGGAAAACAATCATTCAATTCCGAAATATACACTTTCAAATCCTCCGCATTTTCATCTATTCCATCGGTTAAAGCTACAATATCAAATGTGACGGAATTCTGCCCTTTAGGTAAAAGTACAGAGTCGGGTAAGATTCCTACATCTCCGCCTGTAAAAGCAGCTCCTCCATAAGACAAGTAGAAAACTAATTCTTTATTGATTTCCAACGCATCATTTCGAGTAAAGGTCATTGAACCGTCCTGACAATCTTCATATGCATCTGTGGTCGTATGATCAACAGTTCGTTGCTTTAAATTCACCCACATTGAATCATATCCAAAACAACCCAAGGTATCTGCTCCAACTACTTTGTATTGGGTATTGGTGCATGGATAAACCAAAGGATCAAACACCGAAGTATCATTGATGCGATAATCCGGGGTCCAAGCATAGGAAATAGCATCTTCATGGAAAGCATTTAACTGAATCGAATCCCCATAATAAATGGTTGTATCTTCGCCCACATTAAGCTGAATTTCATCATACAGGATAATTTCGATGCTGTCTACCACAAATCGACCAGAAAAACAATCATTCTGAACAACGTAAATTAAGATGTTTTCACCAGGTTCTGCAGTCGCATCGGAGAATGACGGAATATTTAAGATATGAATCGAATCTCCAGGTGGAAGAATTAAGCTATCCGGCATATCTGGATAATCTACGCCTTCCACCGCACTTCCACCATACTCTAAGTATATATTAATTGTATCCTGATCCAAACTATCTAATCGAGCAAATTCAATTTTACCTTCTTTGCATCCTTCATAGACATTGGCAAAAGCGGTTGACAAGCTTACTTCCTTACTTTCAAAACTCCCAGATTCCAGAAAAACAGAGGAATTTAAACTCCCATCTCCCACATCTGCCACAGCTAATTTAAAATGATAAAGTGCACAGCGCTGTACCGGAATAGAAGCTTCCAATCGAACGGTACTTCCATTGAAGGTGTGGAAGGTTTGATTGTAATTGAAAGCGAAATTTATTCCGTCTCCATTATCTTGATATAGAGATGGATTCGTTGGACCACATGGAACACCACCTGCATTTCCGTTATTTACATTATCAATAGCCACTGGAGTAATTCCGTCTGGGAGCAAGGCAATATTCACAGAACCATTAGGAAATCCCGCTGGACTTGAATAAGGTCCCGTAATGCCTGGACCACTTACAAAAAAAGCAAATACATCATTAAACCCGGCGCAAACAAATTCGGCGTATTCTTCAGAAGCAAACAAATAATTAAAACGCAATGTATCTCCCGCTGGGCGAAGGTCAAACTCAATAATTGCGGCATCAAGAGAGGGTTGATTGGCAATTGCATCTAAATCGCCGGCTGGATCTCCGTCGCCAAAAACAGGTCCAATGTCTTGTGAATCCGCACTTCCCGGAAAATTTTGATTGTTTGCTGCGCGTGTTGCATCTGCTGCATTGAGCGCATTTCCAGTTCCCAAGATTATACCATGATCGATCCCCATATTGGTATTGGTCCCATCAAATTCTGCAAACTGCACAATATTTCCTGTAGATGTAATATTGGAAATCTGAACCCCTACCCCTACGAGAGATTCTGCCAACTCCATAATACTCAATGTATCGGCAACCACAATTTGGGCTTTCGATTTCAATGACCCCCCCAAGAAAAATAATAGTAGCAGTAGACAAACTTTTGTCCTATGCTTAAGAAACTGATACATACCCAATATTTTTTCATTTCATCAGAGTCTTCACATCTCTGATGTGTGATGTTGTAAAACTAAGACGGTGCGCTTATGTAAAAGGTTGGCTGAGCTACGAAATTGTTTTAAATTTATTCAAACAATACTACACAAAGACCTGATTCAATCATTTAGCTTAACACCTTCACTTTTTACATTCTTTTATTCCTCTGCCCTATTTCTTAGACCCAAATGCTCAAGAAATAATTACATTATTGGCAACTAAGGCAAAGATACAATTCCTTATAAAATCAGCTTCTTTAATGACCACTCTGTTTCTACAAATATGAAAAATACACTAAAAAGGCCTAATAAAAGAACCAATTGAATGGAAAATAAGATGTCTATATCATGAGAAAGGTTAAACAATGGCTATCCATTTGACAACCCAACGCTGTTAATTTCATATGTTCCCCTATTATACTCCAATAAAATTCATATATCTTTAGCATTGAAGTCTACATCGTTCAACTTCCTTTATTCATGATCGTACTTTACATTATCACTGCCATTTTCATTGCCTGGATTTGGGTGGATTATTACCGCCTGATCGACATCTATGGCAAAAGCAACTTACCTTACTTTGCTGCTACGTTTTTAATGGGAAGTGCCTCCGTCTTTATTGTTTTTGGCTTAAACAATTACGCACTGGTTTACACCAATTTTGAGGCCAATGGGAATTTACTAAATGACTTTCTCTTTTACACGTTTCGGGTTGGAATGGTGGAAGAATTTGCTAAAATGATCCCCTTTTTGATTGGATTGGTCATCTTTCCGAAAAAATATGGGAGTCCGATTGACTATTTATCTTTCATCTGCGTTTCCGCATTGGGTTTTTCAGCCGCAGAAAATGTTTTATATTTCTACAATCATGGGCCCGGCATTATAAATGGGCGCGCCATTCTATCCACGGTTGGGCATATGTTCGACACTGCTTTGATTGCTTATGGAGTGATTCTTTACAAATATCGAAGGGAGAAGCATTCATTTAAAACCATCTTATTATTCTTCCTTTTGGCTTCATTATCTCATGGGTTTTATGATTTTGGATTAAGCGTTAAAGGATTGGGAGGAATTGGTTTCTTGGCTACCATTGCCTTCTTCATGATTACCATTTCCTGGTTCGCTACCATTTTAAATAATGCCATCAATAACTCCAATAATTTTACCTACAAAAAGGTCATTAATTCAGGTGCTGTTTCCAAGCGATTATTAATTTACTACGGCATCGTTTTTGGTATCCAGTTCGTCTTAGTTGCCGTTGCTGAAGGCAACTTCGAGGCTATTGGATCCTTGATTTTTTCGTTTTTAACCACAGGATTCATTGTCTTAATCGCTTGTGTACGATTAAGTAGATTTAAGCTTATTAAGGATCGCTGGGACCCATTTAAAATAGAGTTTCCGTTCTCTTTTATTCGTCGGGATGAATATTCGGAGGGATTCATCCCTCTTGGCTCATACTATCTAAAAATTAAGGGGGAATCGTTTAATGAAGCTTACATCAGTCCGTATTTCAACGAGTATTTTTATCTAAATCCAACCAATCCATCTACCTCAAAAATTAAAGTAAGAAAATTGGTTTATATAGTCGACAAAGTATTTTTGAAAGGAGATAAAGCCTATTACAAGGCTAAACTATTTAAAGATGATGCTAATTCGAAATTTGCATACATCTTACTTCGCCCCAAAACGACCAAACCTACCATGTATGATGATAAGCATCCGGTGGTTGCCATCTTAAAACATGATAAAGTGTACGATGAAAAACATCGTCGAACCAACACCAAGAAGTTTCGTTTTGTGGAATGGGCTTTTATAATGGACAAATAGGTAAGTAAAGTAACATGCGAAATTTCCGTGCCCTTTATTACAGATTATCATTTGCGCTTATTCTAGTTGGAATATTTATTTCTGCACCCGCAAATTCCCCTGTAAGCCATTTACAATTTGACTTTTTAGATACAAACCCGGAAAAATGTAAAGGAAACACTGATTTCCTTCTACAAATCGTTGGAATGTTACGTGACAGCCCGAAATCTAAAGTAGAAATAAACGCACATGAAGATGCCAATGAAAGTCGGCACAGAAATGGGGGAATTAATTATTCAAAGTTAAGAGCAAAAGCAGTAAGAACTTATTTGATAGGAGCCGGTATTAAATCAGAGCGAATAATACTTCATTCCTATCGATCGGAAAAATTGCTCAATGGCTGCACTGTGGACTCAAAATGTTCAGCATTCCAACATTCGATGAATCGACGAGTGGAATTTCGAATTTTAAGTAATTACGATTATAACTAGGCAAAATAATTCAGGAATTAACAGGCTTTTGATTAGCTGAAGAAGGTTTAACCTCAAAAACATACAATGAAATTGAACATCTTAAAGGCCCGAATTAAACGAAACATGCTAATAGAGTCTGCAGGAGTTCATTTTAGAGATGAAAAATCACCCATTGTTACGGCGTTGAATGAGGAAGGAAAAAAAGCATTGGTTGGCATCCAAAAAGCCAATGAAATTTATACTATTCTTGGTGAACAATTCGTGTATTTTTCGACGGATGCCGATACAAATGGTCAGATGCCAATCGAGATCTTTTCGCATGAATTACATCTAAATGGCCTAATTAAGGGGAAAGGAGGAAAGTTTGAATTTATTAAAACATCCAATCAGAAAGTCATATGGTTGCAGGATACTGATACCATGTTTGCACTATGGAATACCGTTTTATGGTTGGAAAAGATTCAGGCAAAATAAAGATTCCAAAATCTATCGTTACTTTAAAATAGGTCTTGAGAGTTGACACCAAGAAAAAGCGAATTCCCTTATGAATGAATCAAAGCCAATCGAAACGTACGCACTACTTGACCATGAGCAAGATAGACTTTACAAAATACCATTTGTGTACTTTTTAGCAATGCGTTCGTTGAAATAGAACTTGTATGTCCTTCTATTTCTTGAGAGTACAAACGTCGCCCTTGAATATCGTACAATTCCACTCTTAACATCTGTTTTTGACTCCTGATTCGAATGGCATTTCGATCCATAAAAACCTGAATTGATTCAAATCCCCATTGATCTCCAACAGCCAATGTTGGTGCTTTCCCAAGCCAATTCGCAATACTAAATGTTATCGCCGTATCTACTCTCGTTTCTCCATAATACGTCCCGAAGTGATTGACAGAATCAAACAAGATATAATCATTTTCAGGATTGGAAAGCCCATCTTCAAAACGGCTTAATTCCTGAAAAGGAACATTAAAATCATTGGTCCCCTGTAAAAAAAGCGAAGGTAATCCAGCCTTGGCATAATTTGAAAGTACAGAATCCGTGCGATCCAACCAACTTTTCCAAAACAATGGAAATGCACCTTGAAAGGCCTTATTGGAAGGATACAAATCATTTCGAATCGAATCAAATACTGCGTAATATGAATTCGCTACACTGTCTCCTGCCAACGAATCTGGCACACATCGGTAATACAATTCGCGAATTTGTTCTGTGTATATGGTATCAATGGGTGTAACAGGGCCTGCCAACGAAATCAAATGGGTTACATTTTGATTATTGATGGCCGCCAATGGGATTAATGCCGATCCTTGACTATGACCCAATAAAGCCACACAATTTGAATCCACTCGTTCATGAACTCGCAAGGTCTCCACAGCAGAATTGATATCGTCTACAAAATGGTTGACCGTAACCGTCGCAGGGTTTAAATTTGGATAGGTATTCGTTCTTTTATCATATCGAAGCACGGCGTAGTTGCGAGCTACCAATTGATCTGACAAATCTTTAAAGTTTCGAATTGTCCAATTATAAATGTCTGGATATAAGCACAGCGAATTTCCACCTGTCAACGTAATTGCTTGATCTCGTTCATTAGGTCCTGATCCATGAACCAAAATGACCAGTGGAAACTTATGAATCGAATCTGGATACGTTAGGGTCCCATGCAATATCAATCCAAATGTTGAAAAGTCTACCTCTTCTTCAATTTGTGCATATGAACTATTAAATACAAAACTAAGAAGGAGAATTGAAAAAATTGTTTTAAGGGTTTTCATGACTGATTTGGATGTTCAATTATCAAAAGTATTAAACAAAATTTGATAATTCACTTATTATTTAGATATTTGTCTAAATATACAATGATCTAATTATGAATAGCCTTTTCAAAGCGCTCAACGATGGTACAAGACGTGAGATTCTCGAACTACTTCGGGAAAAGGATCGGACTGCAGGTGAAATTGCAGACCATTTCCACATCTCAAAACCAAGTATTTCCCATCATCTTGATTTGCTTCGTCAAGCCGATTTGGTGATAAGCGAAAAGAAAGGACAGTTTGTGCATTACTCGATAAACACCTCTGTAATGGACGACCTCCTTGATTGGGTCATGAAACTTAAAAAATAACATAAACTAAAGATTAGAGTTATGAAAAGAAACATAAAAGAAATCGTACTAATTACTTTACTCATTATACCTGCAATCACCTTGGCTTATTTTTGGAATCAAATTCCAGATACGGTCCCAATGCATTGGAATGGAAGTGGTGAAATAGATCGGTACGGACCGAAAAGTTCACTGATCTGGATTAACATACTTCTAGGGCCTTTCATGTATGTACTCCTTAAATACATTACAAAAGTTGATCCTCGTTGGAAAAACGCTAGTGAAAGTCAAAAAAACACATATGATACCGTTCGACTTGCAATAGGACTATTTATCGCCATCATTACCACATCTATTATTCTGGTATGCGCTGGATTTGAAATCAACTCTTTTAAGATTGCCATGATTTCCGTTATGGGACTGTTCGTAATCATTGGAAATTTCATGCCGAAATTCCGATCAAATCACCTTGTTGGAATCCGTACCCCTGCCACATTGGAAGACGATAGTATTTGGAAAAAAACCAATATGCTCGGCGGAAAAATCTTTTTCTGGTCTGGTTTGATTGGTTTGGTTGCAGTATTCTTCTTACCGACCAAATATGCAGCAACTCCACTCATCCTAGTCTTAGGCGGTGTCGGATTTATCGTTTTTTACTCATTTAAAATGATGTTTGCTGCCAATAAAAAAGAAGGGACCGAATCCTAATTCTATTTATCTCCTCTAATCAATTAACTAAACTACAATGCATCCAATTGTGCATCAAGTGCCGTTTCCGAAATTGAAACTAAGGTTACATCAATGTCCGTATCTGCAGAAAGTGTAAGCGCTTGTGCATAGGAATAAAGTTGACCTGATGCATCAATGGCAATGGCGATTACTTTCAAACTTGTTCCGGATGGAATCGATCCGGTTTCTTGGTCATACGCTTGAATCACGGTGTTGGTTGCTGGAATATAAACGAATATTCCCACGTTTTCTAGATTGTCTACTAGCGAACTAAACGTTAACTTAAAGTTTGGCGTTCCTCCAGCCAAAGCACCACAATTTACCCAACCTAGTTCCTGAATATTAGTTTGATAACCCGATGAAGTGGTATCACAAGCGGTAGTTGGCGTTGTAGTCCAATCTACAAACGTTGCATTTTCAACACCATAAAAAGTAGTTTTACCTGGTTGCGGATTGTTATTTGGGAAATCCAACTGAACGGTTGCACCTGATTTCAATTGCAATGGCGTACCATCTTTACATGCTTTCACTCGAAGTTCACCATGGGTTTCCATAATTTCTCCATTGGAAACGGAAGGCAATTGATAGTAAATCATATCTTTTGCGCTGTACAATTCCACTACTTTTAACGTAAAAGGTGCACTGATTGTATCTCCATTTGACAATTCAATAAGTCCACGTCCAATGCAAATCTCCGTTCCTTGTTGACAAGTCAGTGGACAAGTTCCGGTATCATAGATTAAGTACTCTTGCTCTGGCTGCTTCTTGAGATCAAAATAATCATTTATTGATTCATAGGCAATCAAATCTTCCGGGTCAACGCGATCCTTGGAACAATTTACAAATAGTAATCCCGTCAAAACGGAAACTAGAACAAGTATTCTGGACGAAGTCCAATTCTTCTTTTTCATAAGCTAAAATTCTATTCTATGCCTGTAATTCGATCGTAGTCAATAAATATAGTTACATATAGGAAGGACAGGTAAATCCACCTCCACAACCAAATATATACGAAATCCCAACTCGAAGGTTCGCTTCTTGCCATCGCACATTGTATCTCCACTCCGCAAATGGCTGAATACATCCCTTCCCGGCAATCCCTGCTCCCGCTTCTAATCCCCAATTGGCAAAGCCTGCATTTTGCAACGGAGAATTTGCATAATTTATCCATCCATTGATGGCTGCATTTCCTAAAGCATACGCTCGAATATTTCGAGTTAAGCCCACATTATATTCCAAACCAAACCCAAGATAAAACTCATGAACTTGATTGAAACCTGGATAATAAGCCACTTGAGGAACATAATTTAATCGACCTTGCCCGTAAATCGGTATCCGTACACCAAAACCTACACTTGATGTTTGTAAGTTGTAAATTCCAGACGCTCCAAGACCTACGGTTTGGGCTTTTGATATTGTGCCGAGCATGAGAAACATGCCTAAAACCAGAGGAGATAATATTTTATTAAGCTTATGGATGACTAAGTCTACTTTTTGAATGAAACTTCAAGGTACAATTAAATGACGAATCAAATGTTCGAAAGGTTTGAATGCAATAGATCATTATCAATTGGATAAACAACCACCATCAATACCCATATTTCTTCTTCCACATCGCTTGAAGTCGTTTTCGAAACTCCTCTTCACGTGGGTTTTTACCTGGATCATATAAAACATGCCCTTTGATCTCCTCCGGCATAAATTCCTGATTTACGAAGTTTCCTGGAAAGTCATGGGCGTATTGATACCCTTTTCCATATCCTTCTTCCTTCATGAACTTGGTTGGTGCATTTCGAATCGGGAATGGAACCGATAAGTTTCCGGTTTCCTTTACCAACCTTTGGGCATCATTAATTGCCATATAAGAGGCATTACTTTTGGCCGAACTTGCCAAATAAATTACACATTGTGATAAAATAATACGAGACTCAGGCCATCCAATTACATTCACCGCTTGAAAACAGTTATTTGCCATAATCAATGCCGTAGGGTTTGCATTTCCAACGTCTTCACTTGCCAGAATCAATAGTCTGCGGGCAATAAATTTAGGGTCTTCCCCTCCTTCAATCATTCGGGCCAAATAATATACCGCTGCATTGGGGTCGCTGCCTCGAATCGATTTGATAAATGCGGAGATAATGTCATAATGCATTTCACCCGTTTTATCGTACAATACCGTGTTTTGTTGAGCCAATTCGATTACCCGCTCATCCGTAATCTCTTCGCCTTCTTCGGTATTGTCCACAACCAACTCCAACAAGTTTAATAACTTTCGTGCATCGCCTCCAGACAACTGAAACAACGCCGTTCGATCCTTTAAGTTGATGTTTTTCGCACCAAACTTCTCATCTTTTTCTAAAGCATTATCCATCAATCCATAAAGCTCTTCTTCAGGGATCGATTTCAATGTATATACTTGACATCTCGAAATAAGGGCAGAGTTGACCTCAAACGAAGGGTTTTCGGTAGTAGCACCAATTAATGTGATGTCACCCGTTTCTACTGCACCTAGCAATGCATCTTGCTGCGATTTGCTGAAACGATGAATTTCATCGATAAATAGGATTGCGTTGTTTTCGTATTTGGCCTTATGAATTACTTCTCGTAAATCTTTTACACCAGAACTAACTGCGCTTAAACTGTAAAAGGGAAGTTTGAGTTGTTGAGAAATAATATTAGCCAGTGTGGTTTTCCCCACTCCAGGAGGTCCCCAGAAAATCATAGAAGGTACTACACCTGATTCAATGATGTTTCGCAACACCGTTCCTTTTCCTACCAGATGCTTTTGGCCTACAAATTCATCCAACGACATGGGACGCATTCGTTCTGCCAATGGAATATTATGATGATTATTCCGATTTCCGGATGCGAAAAGATCCATAGAGGACGATGTCTAATTTATTTATAGTAAAATAAAAATAAATAGCGACTTAGCCCAACGATGCGATACCACTTCATTCGGCCTTACTATCTATTCTGTCCTATGCTAAGACAATTTAATTTAAGTCAATTTAACTTAATCTACTTCTTCAAAATCAACATATTCTCCCCCGGAAACATGATTTTCATCATCATCCGAACGTTTTTTCATGATTCGAACATGACCTTCTGGTCTTTGTTGCTGTTGATAATTGGAGTTAGTTCGTTGATTATTTGAATAAAAACGATCTTGTGCTCTTCCTTGTCGACCTTGTTGACCCGGTTGACCTTGAATTCCAGGCCTAAACATTCTCTTGATTGCTTTCAACAACCAATAGCCTAGCACTGCTATTAATAGAAACTTTAAAAGTGTACCCATAATTTTTAAATACTACTTGTACTTACAAAGTTATTAAATAACAAATATTTAACCAAAGATTACTTTCGGACACTTTGGCAGTTTTTATTTATTTCCCACATTTTTCAATGGATTTATTTGGAATCGTTACTCTTATCGCTCTTTTTAAACTTTTTGGTCTCGTCTTATCTTATGTTGTCCTAATTCGAAAAAAAGAATAGAATTTCGTATTGTACGGAAAAATGCAGACTCAAACATTCATTTATTAATCAAATTATTACGGCCAATTTTATTAGCAACGCATTATGCCCAGCTTCCCATCCTTCAGTCCACTTATATAAAATTTGAATCTTTGGTAGGGTTATTTTAGTTACGTCAGTTTTTAGTATAGATTTGAGGGTTCCTTCATACCGTTTATTGTATGAATTCGCCCATTGGTAGATGAAAGTCTACCACTTACAAAATAAACAACTCTAAGTCGTCATAGTCTTGTATAAGTTTGTTATTTCGTGTTTTCAAAATTGGTTGGGTGAAAAAAAATCTTTTAATACTACTATTTAGTCTTATCCCTTTGTGGAAAAGTCAAGCACAATGTACCTCAGGATTCTCCATTAATCCTGCTAGTAGTTCTATTTGCTCAGGCAATTCTGTCATCTTCACCAATGAATCAACCGGAATTTATAATTACACGTGGTATTTCGGCGATGGAGATTCAAGTGGAGCAACCAATCCATCTTATACTTATGTCAATGGAACCGGGTTACCTGTAATCTATAATTCTACATTGGTCATTACCTGTTTAACAGATGGGACCAAGGACACGACCGTCGTTCCAATAACCGTTAATCCAAGTACAACCGCTGACTTTTCACTTAGTAAAACTGAACTTTGTGCCATAACAGATAGTTTATGCACAACCAACTTGACCATTGATACTGCCGCAAATCAATATTTTTGGGATTTTGGTACTCCCCCAATTATCAGCGCAAAAGACACTTGCTTCACCTATTTTGCCAACGATACTTTTGATATCGAATTAATTGTGGTAAATCAATATGGTTGTGAAAGTCGTCATTCTGATCAAGTAATCGTAAAGGAGACCCCAAATCCCGATTTTGCAGTACTTCCATTTGCCGGATGTGTTCCGATTGATGTGACCTTTTTTAATACCACGGGCACGGGGACGAGTCCTATTACAGATTGGGTCTGGGATCTAGGAAATGGAGATACCAGCTACCTTCAAACACCAGATCCACTAACTTATAATGTAGTAGATACATTCTTTGTAAGCTTAACAGCTACAAATCAAACAGGATGCGTCAACACCACCATCAAACCTGTGCTTGTTGGACCAGAAGTCGTAGTTACAATTACAGCTCCAGACACCGTTTGTCCCAATGTATATTACAACTTGAGCTCTACTTCCAGTCAACCGGTATCTTATACTCAATGGTTTGTTGAAGATGGCGTTTTTCAATCTGGAAACTTAGGATCTTCCGTGAATGTTCAATGGACTTCTGGCGGATTAAAACGAATCATTAGCAGCGCTGTTTTAACTGGATGTGATTCCTATGACACCACTTATGTATATGTGAACCCGGTGTATAACATGACCTACTTTTATACAGATTCCAATGTCGTATGTCCAGGAGAGGATGTCTTAATTGGCGTTACACCAGTAGGATTTGATAGTTACACCTTTTTAAATGGAAATGGCGATACACTCCAACATTCTGCAAGTAATGGATATCAGTTTTTCAATATGCAAAATGACACTTCATTTCAAGTCAATGGATTGGATTTTAACGGCTGTGAAGTAGTAGGCCCTTTGGAAACCATCACCGTTCTTCAAATACCTAATATCACACTGTCCACTGGCTCCGTCATGGATTCGTTCTGTGTGGCTGCAGATTTTATCATTACAACTTCCCCTGCTGGATTGGTTGATTATGAATTTTTCGAAGATTTCGTCTCAGTTCAATCTGGAGCAACAAATACTTTGGCCGTTGATTCGGCAACGACAGAATCCGTGTACCATGTAATTGTATCAGACGGTCTTTGTTTTAAAAATTCAGATACTATTCAAATCTCGTTGTCCGATTCCATCAACATTCCTGATGCAAATTGCGGTGCAACTACATTGAATACCATTGATTTCCTATGGGATACGGTTCCTGGAGCTGGAGGATATTTAGTGAGTATTGATGGAGGAGCATTTGGACCAGCAAACGGTTCTTTTATCCATTCATTAAGCGGGTTGACTCCGGGTGATTCGTTCTCCTTTGTAGTGCAGGCCATTGGAATGGCACCTTGTAATGACATTACTATCTCCGACACGATTGTATGTTATGCAATCAACTGTCCATTGGTTGATTTCGACTTAGTTTACGACGCAACACCGTGCGAGGGCGACACCTTATTTTTAGATGCCATCAATATTGTAAGTGGTTCGGATTCAATCGGATTCAGTTGGGATGGTGGTCCATACAGCATCGATTCAAGTTTTTTTGTGGAACCTGTACCCGGAAGTAACTTAACCATTTCGGTCATTTTAGTTGATTCAATTGCTGATGCAGGAGGATGTCCGCCTGTTACCAAAACAGCAACGATTACTCCAATTAGCCTTAATTCAATTGCTATTGCCCCACTTGATCCCTTCTGCTTATATGACGATGTAGAAGTCATTGCTACTCCTGGATTTTTCACAAGCTATGAATTTTTTCTAGGTGGTATTTCAATGCAAAACTCTGCCTCTCCATCATATACAATTGATTCGGTAAATGGATCATATACGCTCCGAATTGAAGCCGTTGATGCACTATGTCCGTTGAATCCATTTAATACTACTTTAACGTTCAATCCTCCAACGTCAATTTCATTACAGGCAATTCCTGATTCTACTTGTTATAATGGAGGCATAACAATCCAAGCGAATCCAGGAGGGTTAACCAATTACGAATTTTTTAGAGATAATATATCCGTACAATCATCTGCTTCCAATCAATTGATTCTAGACTCTGTAACTATTGAATCAGATGTGTTTGTGTTGGGTCTAGATGGAATATGTGATACTGAATCAGATACCATTCAAATTATTTTGGTCGACTCCATTCCTAGACCTGTTGTCTCATGCGGAACTTCTACCTTAACCAGTGTTACGTTCAATTGGAATTCGATTCCTAATATAGACAATTATCAAGTCAGTATTGATGGAGGTGCATTCGGAACGCCAAGTTCAGGATCAACAGGAACAACTCATACAGTAACGGGTCTTTCACCGGCAGACTCTGCATTTATTGTAGTTCGAGCACAAGCAAATTCACCATGTAGTGATGTTACATTCTCCGATACATTGACTTGTTACACTTTAATATGTCCAACAATCAGTTTTGACCTTATCTACAATGACACTTCTTGGTGTGAAGGCGATAGTCTTTCAATCGTCGCCACCAATTTCGTGCGTCAATCGGATTCGATTGGGATTAGTTGGGACGGATCGCCATTCGGTTCAGACACGATATACTCCATTAGTTCTCTAGGACCAAATATGGTCAACTTCCCGGTAATCATGACAGATTCAGTTCTAAGCGCTGCGGGTTGCCCGGATTTTACGCAAAACGTCTCCATTGATCCAATCAGCACTACGGAATTATCTGCTTTGTTCCCAGACTCAATTTGTGAATACACCGATATCACAATCGAAGCAACACCAAATTCATTTATCAATTATGATTTCTACATCGATGGGAATCTGGAACAATCTTCCACAAGTGAATTTTACACCGTAATGAATGTAAGCGGCACATACACGATTCGGATTATTGCAACCGACGCAAAATGTCCATTGGATCCATTTGACACAACATTAACCATTGATCCACTTCCAATTGTTACGTTAGTAGCAGATCCAGCGGTAGATACTGTTTGTGAAGGTGCATTTGTAACGTTAACTGCTCTACCAGGAGGACTTGGATCTTATATGTTTTATGAAAACGGTGTATTGGTTCAAGATTCAATGCTAAACATCTATGCGGACTCTATCGGGAATCTCTCCAATTATGAATTTTATGTAATCGGAATAGATGCAAATGGTTGTGCTAGTTTGGCCTCTGATACCATTATATACACGGTCATTCCTAAACCTGTTCTAATTTTGGACACATTCACCATTCAAGATCGAAAATGCGACAGCATGTTCTACGATTTATCGGTGCTCCCAGATACATTTGACATTTATCATTACACCGTGAATGGATCCTCTTTTGATTCTGTTTCCAATCATCTGGATGGACACGTTGATTCATTGGTAACCATTATCGTAACTGTTGAAAGCTTCTTTGGTTGTCAAACGACGGATTCGATTTCATTTATTGAACCACCAATTGTACCTGACTCGGTAGGTGGGACTTATGACATCTCAAATTTCGGATGCGAAACAACCAGACATACAGTAACCCTGTTTGATGGATTTACGCCAAGCGAATACCTTCAAATGTTTGGTGGAAGCTTCTCATTTACACCTGATTTCCCGCATCCAGATTCCCTTGTTCCAGATTCTATCCTGTTTCAAACGGTTATTTTTCCAACAGATCCACTGGTCTTGATGAATACGGATTTCATTAGAACCTACAGTACACTTACGCACACCGATAGCTTAGGATGCAAAAAGTACTTACCAATACCTGATTCCATTGTCATTCCTAAATTTAGTAATGGATACGACACCAGCCATTGCATGTTTGACCCATATACCAACCTTCCTTTTTCCATAGAAATTTCGGTTGAATCGGAATTCATCAATGGTTATTTTGAATGGGACAATGATTCGCTTATTTCAGATACTTCAAACCCAATATTTACCTTTGATCCATCAGAGGAAGGAGAGTACCAATTTAATTTCTATCAATGTATTGGAGATAGTGGGGTTTGCTGCACGGACCAAAGCATTGCATACTGCATCATGGATTGCAGTGATTGGTTTATCCCTAATGCCATCAGTCCTAATGGAGATGATAAAAATGAGACTTGGGAATTAGCCAATTTTGATTCCAAAGTACATATCGGAATCTATAATCGCTGGGGAGATCTAGTTTTTGAGCAATCTGATTATCAAAATGATTGGGCAGGAGTAAATCAAAATGGTAAAAAGTTACCGGAAGGAGCTTACTATTACATCATTCAAGCAGACGGATTAACGAATGAAGTCGTAATCCATGAGCGCTTACCTGAACATCATCATTTTGAAGAAGTAACGTTTGATGTGGCCGGTGTGGTTACGGACACGAAGTATTATGAATGGAAATGTAATTTAGTTCCGTATCCAATTCTCAAAGGAAGTATAATCATTGAAAGATAGACAATTGAAAAAAGGGTTTTACATATCGTTGTGTGTCTTAACATTGACAATTTGTTCGCAAGTAACTACGGTTGCGCAGCAGGTTCCACAAATGAGTCATTATATGATGGAGAAATTCCTATATAATCCGGCTTATACAGGAAACTACTATAAAAAGTATGAGTTCGTTCTCAACAATCGAAAGCAATATTGGAGAGAAAATGGACCCATGACCAGCTACTTAGGTTTTCACGCTCCGATTCGAAATCATAATTTTTCAGTAGGTGGACGAATCGTTTCAGACAAAATAAGCTATTTGTATTATAGTGGAGCATGGGCAACAGGTTCTTACAAAATATGGCTCCCTGCCGGAATGCTCGCTGTAGGAGCAGAACTTGGTTTGATGAACCGAGGAATTAACTATAACAAACTCATTCTAACCGACGAAAACGATCTTTTATTTGAAGCGGATAATAACATTAACTATGGTTTTAGCATGGTTCCAGATGTAGGTCTTGGTTTGTATTATACACTTGACAACTTCTACGCTGGGGTTTCAGTACGGCATTTGGTTCCGACGAAATTTGGAAAAATCAACTATGAACGAGACAGTTATAATTCATTAAAACGCCATTACTTTATACTCGCGGGTTATCAGTATAAACTCAATAACGACTGGTCTTTTGAACCTTCTACCCTTATCAAATTCACAGGAAACCGATCTGATTTGCAGTTTGATATTTCTTTACTGGCGAAATACAAAAAGTATCAGTTTGGAATGGGCTATCGAAGTGAAGGAGCATTAACTCCAATCATTAGCTATACAAAATGGGGATTTTTAACTTTTAGTTATTCTCATGATATCCAACTAAGTACGTTTGGACAACATTTTAATGGAAACAATGAAATCCTTATGCGCTTGTTATACGACATGCCTAAGCCAATTATTAAGAAACGCAAAGACCCACGTTTTTATTAATCTAAAATACCTACGTCTTTAAATTTAAAATGAATCAATCCCAATTCCATATCACTATTCGTAAAACAAGTCGCCTAGTTGTCTGTATGCTAATCGTATTGGGATGTACAAGCCAATTCTTTGCTCAAACCATTACCAAGAAAGAGCAGATGTATGGTCAATGTCAAAAGTACTTTTACGCAAATCATTTTGAAGAGGCTATTAAGATTGGAGAAGCCATTATCAAAAAATCTAGACGTAATAAGGAGTTTAAATACGAAACCATTGATTTATTGGCTCAAGCCTATCGGGCAAAGAACAATAATTATCAGGCTGAACGATGGGCACGAATTTTATCCAATGCCAAAAAAACAGAATACGCTCGTGCATTTTATGTAAGCACAATGATGAGCAACGAAAAATATGAAAAAGCAAAAGAGCTTGGGGGAAAATGGTTATTGGATTTTCCGGAAAGTAAACTGCTCAAATTATATGTAGAATCTTGCGATTCTGCATTAGTATGGTACAAACGACCACATCCACTGTACAACATTCGTCCATTAGATGAGATCAACTCCGCGGATCGTGATTTCTCTCCTGTACATATAAATGATACGTTGGTATTTTGCTCTGATCGACCACTAAATCAGAGTCAGCTTACCATGAAACAAAAGATTTCACAGAAAGTAAGTTTCAACTCATTATCAAAAAAAACTACTACTGGCGGATTACATAATCTCAACTTGTATCAAATTCCTTTGGACATCAATAAGGACACATTAGATAAAAGTCAGTTGCATCCATGGACCGTATTTAGTTCTGAAAGACACGAAGGACCTGCTGCCATTATTCGAACAGATTCTACAGAACGTGTTTTCTTTACTCGTACGATCTCCAATGGAATGCTGTATGAACGAGAAAAATTAAATGTATTACATATCTTTAGTTCAGAACTAATTGATGGAAAATGGACGACCCCAGAAGATTTTTATCCTGTCAATGAAGATTTGTATTCTACAGCTCATCCGGCCATTGGAGAAGAGCCAAACAAATTGTATTTCATAAGCGACAATCCAAAAGGATACGGTGGAACGGATATCTACTATACTGAGTTTATTAACGGATTATGGCAAAAGCCGGTTAACCTAGGTCCTTCCATTAATACAGCCGGAAACGAACTTTTCCCTTATGTAGATGGGAACAAACTCTACTTTTCTTCGGATGGACATCCAGGAATGGGAAGACTAGACATATTTGAAGCCACCGATATCGGAAATGGCACATGGGATCTAGTTACTAATTTACAACCTCCTGTAAATACCGCATTTGATGACTTTGGCTTTTCTACTTGGTCTAATCCGAGTAATGTGTTCTTTTCTACAAATCGATCAAAAGACAGTTACAACGATGAATTATATGTCGGAAGTCGAAACAATATTGAAACGATCTATCTTATAGGGCAAGATATGGAATTTGAGTCCAATCGGTTTTTTGACCACATTTCATTTGAAATCAAATTGGACGACGAGCCCATTCCACTTACTCAAATAAAAAATCGCTTCATATTTACACCCGAAAAGCAAAAAGACTACCGGGTTTCTTACAATCTAAAATCCTTTAAGCAAAACGAGGTTGTGGTTAAAAACACACTTCGTAATACCAAAACAGAGATTTTTCGAGATGAAGTAATTACTGGAGCAAAACCAATTAATATTATCGGAACGCTAAAAAGAGGAGGATTTCCCGTTGCGGATCATGATATTTTAGTGCTAAAAAACGGAATTCCGTTAGACACCATCGTTACCAATCATGAAGGAGATTATAGTTATGTAATTCCGGCCAATGAAGATTATGAATTAATTGCTCATACGCGATTGGGAGAGCAACAATTTAAACAAAAAGACTTTGTTGAAGTAGACATTACCGTCTTAGCGATGAGCGATAGTACTCCTCTTTCTGATGTGCTTTTAGAAACCATATTAAACGATCAAAAACATAAAAATTTCAGTACGGACAACGCCGGAAAAATTTCATTTACGGCAAAAAATAAGGATCGAGTTGGGGTGCTTATAAACCATAAAGGATATTTCAAAATTGATACATTATTTGATTTGGCATCCGACTCTGTAGTACGAATAATCTATGAATATGTATTCTATCTTGAAAAACGAAAAGATTTTCAATACATCGGACGTGTGATCAGTCGGGAAAATGCAGAATCCTTGACCTTAATTAGTAATGCTGAAATCCGTGTATTAGCAAACGAAGAAGTGATAGATGAACTTCAATCTTCGACTGATGGGATGTTTAGAGCGACACTATTTGATGGTGCTTCCTACCGATTGGTAATCAGTAAACCCGGCTATTTTCAGCTTGACAGCCAATTTGTGGCTAAAACAAGTCAAGACACCAATGATTTTGTACTGAAAAAAATCCAGAAAAATGTAGATATTAATTTGGATGACATTTACTTCGATTTCAATTCTTATTTATTGAATGTGAAATCAAAACACACACTAGAGAATTTGATCCGTTTCATGCGTCAAAACCCCAAGGAACTGATCCAAATCAATGCGCATACGGATGCACGAGGAAATGATGCATTGAACATGGAACTTTCGCAAAAACGTGCCGATGAAATTAAGAAGTATTTGGTAACAGCGGGAATAAACAAGGCTCGAATGAAATCCGTTGGATATGGAGAAAGTCAATTGGTAATCAAAGATGCTAAAACCGATGAAGAACATGAACTAAACAGAAGAAGTCAGTTTAAGATTATTGATCAACTTACTTATGAAGAGTTTCATCCAGAAAAGACACTAAAAAGTAATGACAAACGGTATTTCCTGAAATTAATGGTCGAACAGGAGCCATTGGACACAGACCACCCTGTATTTAAAACTTTCCCAAACTTGCAAACGGCAATAAACGGAAAAGAGGTTGTCTACTTTATAGGGCCATTTGAACGCAAAACGCAGATCGAACTGGAACTCAATAAAATCAAAGAAAGCAAGCTGGACATTGTGCCAGTTGGTGTGCTTCGCTATCGAAACAAAAAAGAAATCTATTAATAACAACAACTACTCATTTCAACTCAAGCTAATACCATGAAAAAAATACATTTGATCCTTATTATTGCGGCAGCCGGACTTCTTATGCAAAGTTGTAAAACTGCCAGTCTTGGAATCCGTCATCAGAGTTCGTATCTGGAATTAAAAGCAGCTGACCTGGAAGTTTCTCAGCGAATGACTGCCGAAGCCAAAACTACTCGAATCTTAGGTATTGATTGGTCTCGACTTTTTAACAACAATGGAGCTGCCATTGGAAGTGGATATGCGCCAGTAATTGGTGATCCATATTACAAATTGGCAGGGTACGACCAAAACAAAGCATTGTACAAACTGTTAAAAGAAAATCCAGATTATGATGTGGTAATGTATCCACGCTTTGAAGAGAAAAAATTTCGCATATTAATCTTTTTCAGTGTTACTGATACTCGCGTAAGTGGGAGATTGGCTAAGTTGAAGAACGAAACCCCTTCTACTCCTAAGTAAGGAATACTTCCTTTATTATAAAATAGTAAATAGACAGACAGAAAGCGATCTGTATTGTGTTTTAATAAGCATGATACAGATCGTTTCAGTTTTACGCTCTGAACAAATAAATAGTGAAGTCAAATAAAGTCAATTGAGAAATTCATTGGTTGCTTCATTCGCACGTAGGACCATATATTTCTCTTACCGTTGAAATGATCATTTTTTTTAATCTGTGAACGAGTTTTGATTCTGTTTACTCATATCATTATCGCACGACCTGAATCACTCCATGAATTTGATAGCTGTTCTGCCAATTATCAACGTACATAATTATCCAATGATATACGCCATCTGATACTTTTTCGTCATTCTCACCCATACCATTCCAAGAGATGTTTCTGTCAGTGGTATGATATACTTCCCGCCCCCAACGATTAAAAATAGTTGTTTCAGCACTTTGAACGTTTCTTATGTTTATGGGAATCATCAAATCATTTTTTCCATCTCCATTCGGACTAAAAAAGTTGGGGATTTCAAATGAATGAGTACAATCTTCTACTTCTACATGGATTGTATCTGAATTACTACATCCTTGAAGGGACATTTGATTTACCCAATACGTTCCTGATTGAGTGACGTTATACGTTGCATTTCCAGAACCATCTTGCCATAAAAATGTTCCCATTGGAATATCTGGTGTTAACACTAATGTATCCCAAGGACATAGGATTTGATCTGTTCCAAATTCAATCGGAGGAGGGGAATAAAATGCAACCTCGATGATATCTGTTTGTGTATCGCAATTATCCGTTCTTTGCACCCAGTAGTTTCCATATTTAGTTACCGTAAGGATTGGTCCGGTAAAACCTCCACTCCACTCATAAGTAGTTCCATCCAGAGTTGCATCCAATATTAAGGTGTCTCCAACACACAAGCTTGTATCGCTCCCAATATTAAGTCTTTCATCACTGTGGCATTTTAATGTGAAACCATCCAGAGAGGCATAATTATCGCCACTTATATTCTCCACCTCAAGCGTCATAATAGGGCTTGTTGCTTCAAAAGTCATCGAATAGACATCCCAGGTATTGGCGAGCATGGGAATGGAGAATGTATCGGATGCCGTACCAACTGAAATTTTTACATTGGCAGGATTCGATGAACTTATAGTATCTATAACGCCAAAGCAAGCTCCGTAAAACCTTAATGAAAACGTATCTCCCACGGTTAATCCTTCCATTGTTGTGTAAGCACACTCTCTTAATCCAATGGGAACGTAACTAAAAAGACCCAACCAAGTTCCGCCATCGGGCGATGGGATGGCGGTGACCTTTGTTGCTCCATTATAGGAAGCCCAGTTGATGGCACATAAATCGGGGGTTATAGCACATCTATCCCAACCCACGGCATTCGCAATTTTACCTACTCCTGTTGGTCCACCATTAATTGATCCATTAACTACATGCTGAGCCCCTGAATGATTTACAAAAGCCAAAGCGAATCCAATATATAAAAACCAGTATTTCATAGAAACTTGTTTGTACGTGTACATCCAATTATTACTTCCTCAAAATACGATTGAATCCAATATAGACTCTGATCAACTTTGTGAATGGTTAATATAAATTGGTGTATGGAGGTAGTGATATACTTCTGATATGATAACGAAAGTAGTACCTTTAAATTTGTTGACTTAGATCTCCATGTTATATTATACGCTACTCTAAGATACGGAGTTAACGGTATTTGGTTCGAAATATTCTGCCTTCCTAATCTTTATAAATTAAAAATCCTTTACTCTAAATTCCGTTCTTCGATTAAGCGCTCGTCCTTTTGGATTATCCTTTCCATTCGAAAGCGTATTGGGGGCCGCTGGTTTCCGCTCGCCAAACGACTTCGTGAATATTCGAGAAGAAGCAATTCCTTTTTTCACCATGTAAGCTTTAACGCTTTTTGCTCTTCGAGCAGATAGTGCATCGTTATAGGCTAGCTTACCTTTACTATCCGTATGGGACTCAATCGTTAATTGGGTTGTCTTGAACTTGCGCATTAGGGCAAGTACAAAATCAATCGTTGCTCCTTCCTTATTGGTATGTGGATCTTTATCAAATCCGTGATACACAATTTGGATGATCTCTCCCCGTTTGTACGGAAACTTATCCGTACTATCTGCCAGTGCAACAGCAATGTCAATCGTTTCCTCCTCATCCACCACTAAGCCTTTAACCAAATTGGCAAAATCATCGGTTATGTATTTGATCTCCACAATTTCCTTACTACTCTCCGACTTCAAGTAGGTGATTTTCATTTCTTCTTCTGGCTGTTTCTCAACTTTAAGAGGAGCCTCCACAATGGTATCAATAATCTCTTTTGAACTTTCCGAACTCATTTTCGTGAATACTTCCACCACTTCCTTTTCATCCTCCGAAGTTAATTGAGCAATTAATTCTGTTGTGTCCGGCGGTGCAATCGAATCTCCGGGTTCTTGTACCAGAACGTCCATATGGATTGTATCGATTAGTTGCAATTGGTAGGTTGAAAAAACGCTGGTATCCGATTCAAAGCCCTCCTTTCGTGCAACAATGTAATATTCGTTATTAGGCGAAATGATCCAATTATAATCTAGGTCAAGGGAATCCTGAATAGAGGCTGTATGTAGCAATGTGTCTGACAATTTCGGTCGTTTCACCCATAAATCCACCTCTTCATGATTCAAAGGTTTCTTTTCTTTATCAAACTTATTCAAGACGAAACCATACAACTGAATTTCTGGTTGTTTGAGTTTATTATAATAATAAATATCATCGCAACAGGTTTCGCTCATCAACACATGTCCTCCAGGTCGATTTGAAACATAATAGCCCTTTGTTCCATCTGCATTTGTGGTATAATACGTATCGTCCATACTTGTATTTAATCCATATCCCAAATTTTGAATTGACTGCCATTTTTTGGTATGCCCCTTCGTTTTAAACATATCAAAACCTCCCATATTTGCGTGAAAGTTAGAGCTGAAATACAAGAAATGTTCTTCTTGATTATAAAAGGGTGTTATTTCATCTCCAAGCGTATTAATCCGTTTTCCTGCATTGCGCGGTCGTATATATTTATCTCGTTTGTTTTGTTCACTATACCAAATATCTAATCCGCCTCTTCCTCCCTTTCGATTGGATACAAAATACAACACTGGCACTTTGCGTCTTCTTTTTCCACGACCTTTAAAATAAAACCCGGTCGTCGGCATGGTAGAAGTAAAATGAGGTCTATTAATTTGATGATGCAGCTTGTACGCCCTTGACCATGTATCATCCGTTTCAAGCCAATCTCTACGATACAAATGACATCGTACTTCACTGTGATGGGGTTGACAGTACGTAAAAATCATTATTTGTTTATCCTCCGTAACTGTGGGATTCGCGGTATGTTCAAAATCCTTATTTATTACAGTTTCCACTAATTGAGGATCACCCCAATCCTCCTCATCCAAAATGGCTGCTTGATAAAGATGTACCGGGAAAAACTCAGGGGTTCCAGGATGTACATGTAAAATAGTATCCGAACGAAGCGAGGCAAATATCAACGCTGTATCATTCAAAACCATTGGAGAAAAATCCGTATAGCCCGAATTGATCGAATCTCCCAGATTTACTTGATAGACAAAATTAGGCTTATCCTCTTGTGCCATGGCCCAAACACATGAACGGAGATGTTTGGCAGCAATCTTCTTTTGAATTTTTTCATCGGCTCCCAAATACTTACCTCGGCGAAACAATGTATACTGCTTTCGCGCTTCCTGATAGTTCTTATTATGACGAAGCGTTTCGGCATAATTGAATCTGACCTGCGTTTTTGCCGATTCATTGTCATTGAAATAAGCGGCGTAATGAGGTTCTGCATCCTTATAATCTCGAGACCAAAAATACGATTCGGCTATTTTCCATTCAATATCATGACGAGAGGTATCCGTTTTTATTATTTCTTTATAATAGTCGATGGCATTATAATAACTGCCTTCTTTCATCAATTTATCTCCTAGTTTTTCCTTATGCAAGTTGTCCAGTTCATGTAAATTTATGTCCCATTGGGCATGACTAGCGAACGTCAACAAAACCAAGAATATCATTATAAACGGTTTTCCGATTCGGATCACAAAAGGGGTATGATGGATGCTATTATACTGTTTCAATTGGAACAACCTCTAAAAAAATTTACATGGAACGGTATAATCATTGGGAGCTGGACGTTTTAATAAACCAAGGTAAACAACACTTACCTCCCAGGTTCCAACTGAATTGGCATCCACACCAGGAAAATCGGTCACATCATTCAATTTTGAAATTGATAGATCATAACTAAAACCCAATGTAATTTGCTTTATTTTCAATTTCGAAGCTAATATTACGGCGTTTTCCAATCGTTGCGTTCTCCAGGTACCAAAGCGATAAAAAGGACCTGCAGCTAATCGAACTTCATCCTCATTATCATTAGGTTTAAATGTAAAAAATGAACCGGTAATAACGTTTCTAGCTCCAGCATGGTCCGTGATCAGCAGCATCGGTTCCAAATCCCATCGGTCAGACATTTGTGCTTTTGCCAATACTTGTCCCACATACCGATTCTTAACTAGATTTACATTGCTTGGGTTTACTCCGTTGTAAATTGATTGTGAAGGCGTATTGAGTCCAAAAGCAGAGATGGAAGTAGTGAAATCCCATTTTTCCGATAAGTGATATGACCACGATAGACCTGCATTTATTTTAAGACGAAGTATGGATGTAGCTGTAAAGTCTTCTCCAACTTGTACATTCGTAAGTTGCTGTGGACGATTAAAATGATCAAATTCATTTCCCCATAGATAGTTTTCAGGGCCCATTACGGACAATTGATTCAAAACACCTTGTGCTCCGATTGAAAATTTACTTCGGTTGATGCCATCCATTGGCAAATGCCAAGCAGTAGTTAAACCTATTTCTTTTCGATCCAAAAAACCGCTAATCAACGCATCATTCACCATGTGAATTCCAACTCCAATCTTAGTAGCGCCTAGCTTTCCACCTTCAAAATTCATATCAAATGCACCTCCGGAAGTAGCATATGCAGAACCTGTCTTCGCCCATTGGCTTCTGTGAATACCTGTAAAACGTACATCTTCGAGCATATTTCCGGCAAATGCTGCGTTGTTACTAAATTGAGATATATAAAATTGTGAAAAATGATGATCCTGACTGTAAACACCACTATAAACTAGGCATAGACATAAGAATGCCAATACCTTAGGAATCAAGGTGCTAATAATCTTACAAAGCTCTATGTTCGTATTTAACTTTCGGTTCACTTTAGCCTTTATTCATTCCACTTTTCAATTCAATAATTCAGATTCTGTTTTATCGAATAAGTAATAAATTTTTCTTTAATCGAACTTCACGATTCAGAAAATCCGTTGCATGCACAACTACTATATAACTTCCTGTTTCCTGTGGTCGGTTTCGCCATCTCCCATCCCATTCGGCATACAAATCTCCATTGCCGTCAAAGACCATTTCTCCATATCGATTATAAATCTTAAACTCTTCTACACTTTTAAATCCTTTGCTATATAACTTAAATGTATTGTTTTCTTCGTCTCCATATTGATCCGGTGAAAAAGCTGTTGGGAAATCCAAGAAGGCATAGGTATCCATTTCCTTACGTACTGTATCCCTGCAATAATGCGCATTCGTTGCAATCAAATCAACATAGTATACCGATTCATCTGGAAAGAGGTAATTGTAATTGTACATACTTCCACCACGATCTGTATTCAACATAGAGAATGTCGAATCCCATACTGTCCAAATATGACTGGAATCCGCATGAAGGGTTTCGTTGTGCCAATCCGTTATATCGGTAAAATTGATATTATCACCCGCTACAGGTAAGGAAGGATCAAAGGTGAAATCTGCGTCTGGATAATGAGAAACCCATACATCTCCAAAATAGAGATCGTTGCATTGATTGGTACTTTGCACATACCAAAGAATGCTGTCATGTGCGCCGGCTTCCTGAAAAAAGTATATAATATCGGGAGGCAAATTAGGCATTTGATATTGATAGGTATCGCTTTTAATTACCATGAACCAATTTCTAATCGAGTCGTTTAAGATTGAATTGGTATGAGACTCATCAATCAATATGGTTGTATCCCCTACGCAGGTGGAATCCTGAGGTGTAAAATAAGCTGTTGGTGCTGCATGAATGAAGAGTGAATCACTAAGGGTATCAATGCAAGAATGATTGTTTCCACTTATTTCCAACCAAACAGTATGCCATCCTTCTTCCAAATAGCTATAGGTAAGGGTTGAATCATCATTTACCACAATGTAGGCCGTGTCACTCACCGTGGAGGAATCTCCAAAATTCCACCGATACAAATCAATATTTTGCCATCGGTCCAATGATGCGGGCGGAAACAATGTAATGTCATTATTACAAAAACCAGCTGGTCGAATGGACATGGTATCCATACGGATCACATTTATCCATTCCGCATATCGAGTTTCACAGCCTTTATTATCAGCCACAACTAATAAAACCCTACGCTTCCCAATATCAGGATATTCATATTGAAAATACTCATATCGTTGAACATTTGAATCCAATGAACTGAATTCTATAATTGAATCTCCCGCATTATATACCGTATCCAAGGTTAAGGAAGTATAATCATCGCCATAATCCCATTTCCAACTTACAATCCGATCGGACAAAGGATCATGTGTACCAATTAAAATTATGGTATCATCTAGACATTCACGGAGTGGTTCAATATCTAATGCCTGAGATGGTCTCAAATAAATCGTATCATAGTACCAACGTTCACACGACAACGAATCAATCAAATTTCCATCATAGTCTCGCTCCGTGTTATAGGTTAACTTGAGTTTTATGTAAAGGTTTCCTGCGTTATTGTGATCATATTGGTGTGTAAATGTCTTAAAACCATTAAACACCGTGGAGTCCAGCTCATTATATTCTACCTCCGTTCCGTTTACAAAATAGAGCCAAGGCTCCGTCGGATCCACTAGATTATTGTTTATAATCACAATGGAATCAATACCATCATCATCAATATACCACGTGTACCGATCAATAGTAGAACTCACCTGATTCGGCCCTTCAAATGTCAGTATATGCCCGTAAAAACAAATGGAGTCACTTTCCCCCAATTCAGATTCAATTGAGAAATAATCATCTGGACGTTGTATTTTAGTGATTGGATAACTCAATTCATCAAAACAACTATCGGAATCGAAAATGGTAAGTGATGACTCAAAATCTCCTTCTGAAGTAAAAACATGCTTACCAATAGAATCGGATGAGAAATTTTGAGTGCTTCCCGCATCTCTAAAATTCCAAAGTCGTCGCACATAATCATAATGCAAATTATTGGTATCCAATTGTGTAAGATCTACAAAACAAATGGTGTCTCCAGGGTTGCAATAGGGTGTCCTATAAAACTGGGGAATAATTGGGTCTAAAATGGCCCGCATCTCAATGTTTTGACATCCAATGCTATCCGTCACTGTTGCTGAATACAATCCATGTCGAGGCAGATACCAGTGATCGGTCAAATCCAATGAATTTATAAATAGCGTATCATCCTTGCCACCAAGGCTATCCGGTATTTCAGGGAACGAAGTCGGTAGGGAGTAAAAAAAGTTGTCTTCCGTAAAACCCCACTGCAGTCGAAAGCTCGTATCACCAAGTTCTACATAAAAAAGCGTATCATAGGAGGGGTCACAACTTTGATAATGTGAATCCGGATATATCTCAAAGTCAGGTTTAGGGTTCACATATAGATCTTTCTTATATGTATGGATACATTGAGTAGCCGTGGTCGGATCTCCATATTCGACAATCAATGTAACGGTAAACACACCTGTGTCTTTGTATCTATGCCAATCCGATGCAGTGATTCCAGACCCATCTCCATAGAGCCATTTTCTTTTTCCGCCCGGACAAGGACCAACCAATTCGTCATTAAATTCAATTCGTTTAGGGTACTCACATGAATCCGTCCACGTAAAATCTAACGTAGGTGTATCACATACAAGAACCGTTTTTCCATGCGTTTTTTCACAACCTGTGTTATCAATATAGGTAAGTTCTGCATAATAACTTCCGGGTCCTGGATATGCATGATCCACAGTCATTCCAGTTCCCATAAAACCATCTCCAAAATCCCATTGCCAAGACACAACCGAATCACCTGATGTCAATTCTGCTAAACCAATAAACTCAGTTGTATCTCCTATACAGGCGTGATCATAATCCAAATCAATTCCTGAACAAACGCATTGAAATATCGTATCGGTAGGAACTGTAAAATAATAAGTTTTCGTTTGTTCAAGTGAAATCGGACAATTATGATCGTTAATATTTATCGTTAGTGGAAATGTTTGGCCTTTTTGAGATGTATCCGGTTTCCAACAAATTTCGATTCCTTTTCCATCATTATGAGGTGTAATCGTCGCTCCAGCAGGAAGCCCATTATTCACAATCTCAAAAGTGAAATCACTTGGATTGTCTACGTCATAGCTAGATATATTGCGACAAGAATATGTGTTAATACAAAAATTAAAGGTGTCACTATTTTGAGTAAATTCTGGTCGTTCGTTATCGCAATTTTCCGTTATTAATTGCATATCCCGAACCGATTCACCCACTTTAACGCCATTTTTAAATTCCTCCACTTTCACGGCAAAAATAGAAGAGGCTAAATAAGTTGGCGCAAAGGTCAAAACTCCTGAAGCTCCATTTAAAACGAATCCATTTGTAGATGCGATCGGATTCAAGTAATCAAAGCCTGTTTCGTATATCACGGAAGTTCCAGTTGTATTTGTAAGTGGTGGCACCAATGTGAAATAAGCAGAATCACCATCAGAATTGCTCATTGCTCCATAAAAATCATACTCAAATGTATCTCCTACGCATATATTTTGATCCATTAAATTACCTGGTTCAAAACCAAAAAAGTTCTCGCAAGGGGCCACGATGTTATTAAACTTCATATAAACAAATATGGGCTGAAATAAAAGGGGACCCACCGCAGAGATATTGGATAAACCAGCCGAATTTCGATTCTGATTTTTCCAGAAGAAATACCAATCGGTGCATCTCGGAAGCATGATTTGTCTCGAGTAAACTCGTCGTTCCAATCCATGAATCGTACTATTAAAGTCAGTACATTGACTTTCATCGCCTGGACACAAGTTCGTTATTTCTTCTACGGTTTCACCGATCAATCTCAACGGTGTTTGAGGGACTCCACAAGAAACAGATTGATATAATATGTCGTACACAGGGGAATAATCAACTCCACCACAATCACGGTACACAAACAATTTAATATTATATAAGGACGAATCGCCTCCAGCATTCGTTCCGATACATTCATAGGTTAACTCGGCTCCTGCATAATGATCTGCAAAAACGGAATAAACACTACAAAAAAGTGCTACACAAATGATGACAATTTTTCTATACATTGTGATCGAAACGTTGCTAAAAGAATTAAATGCTTCAGTCTGTTTGTTAATTTTGTTGAGTTGAAGTTAAACTTAAGGCACAGACCAAATTCAGATTTAAGTGAACTAAGATACTAAAATTTTTAATAACTACGTCTTAATTTCAAATTGATAATAAAGTAATAATTACCATGCCTAGTTAAATCACATCGGGCTTAAAGGTTAAATCAACCTTACAATGTTCAATTAACTGGAATTTTTCTGACATAGAATTGGATTATTATACCAAATTCTATTTTAGTTCGTTGCATTAATTTACATCTGTTTTGTATCTTTACTTTATGAGAACCAAATTGTTGCATATTTTATTTGTACTCCTCTGTGCTGCTTCAAGCAGTTTTGGGCAGCTGGACAATGCTTTTTGGTTTGCCGTTCCAGAAGTTAGTAGCACCTATGCAGATAGGCCTGGTTATTTGCGTGTTTTTGCGGATGGCCAAGATGCCATTGTGCGCGTATCTGTTCCGGCCAATCCATATCTGCCTCCAATTCAAATATCGGTTGCAGCAAATGACATGGGAAATATTGCGCTTACGGGCTATTTAGATTCCTTAGAAAACATTATTCCAAATGTAGCAGGGAACAAAGGGCTATATATCGAATCAGATAATCCCATAAAAATCTATTACGAATTGATAGGAATCGATGATCAAAATTTAATTGTTAATTCAGATATTTTTGTTTTAAAAGGAAGGCATGCACTTGGGTTAGAGTTTTACACTCCTTTCCAAGATACTTGGTCAAATGCTCACTGGTTTGGTATATCAGATGCCTACTCATCAATTGACATTGTAGCAACCGAAAATCAAACAATTGTCAATGTAACACCTACCCAACAGGTTTTTGGACATGGTCTAACTCCTTTTTCCGTTACTTTAAACAGAGGACAAACTTATTCAGTTCGAGCTAGTGGTAATGAAGGTTCCGAGCATTTATCTGGTACGCATATTACTTCTGACAAACCTATTGGAGTAACTGTTAAAGACGATGCAGCAGGAGATGAGAAAGGTTTTGATTTGATAGGTGATCAAATTACACCGGTTCGCGAATTGGGAACAGAACATGTGGTTATTGAGGGTGATAATTATTTACTCGCAGCATATGACAATACACAAATTACGATGCTTAATGTGGTGATAGCCACGCTTGATGCCGGTGAACAATTCAAAGTCAACAATTTTGCAGAGGCGAACTATATATCGAGTTCCAAACCCATTTATGTTTTCCATATTGGGGGAGATTACGTAGAACTTGCTGGTGGTCAAATTCCACATTTGGAATGTACGGGAGAAGATCAAATGTCTATTATTCGAACTTCCGCCGAGCACATGAAACTTTTCGTTTTAACTAAAACAGGGAATGAAAATAGTTTCACAGATAACGTCACTGGTAACTTCATTAACCCAAATGGATTTACTTCTGTACCAAATTCCAATATATGGGTATATCAATATATTGAAGCAAACTTAACTCAGGTTCCTATTGGACAAATATTAAGACTCTCTAACTCTAGCGGTAAATTTCATGTTGCAGTGAATGTTGACAATTACCCCAACTCTGGTCGATTCGGTTATTTTGCTTCCTACAGTTCATTGGAATTTGGAATCGAATTAAATGTGTGTGATGAAATTACACTCGATGCTGGATTCAATCGAGATTCCTATTTGTGGAGTACCGGAGAAACGTCGCAATCTATAACCATTGATTCAAGTGGCACCTATTGGGCTAAGATTACAGATAATGGATGTGAAGCAGAGGATACGGTAGAGATCACCGTTAATCCTGGTGTAGAGGTAGAACTTCGATCGGATACAATGATGTGTAATAGCGACAGTTTAACTTTATCGGCAATTCACGATACACTTAGCTATTTATGGAATACAGGGGACACCACGATTAGTTTAGAGGTGAAGGAAAGTGGTATTTATTGGGTAATAGCAACCAACGAGTATGATTGTTCAGAAGCCGATACTGTAAAGATTTCGCCAATTCCTTTTCCTCCAATTGGGATCCCTTCAGATACTATTGCCTGTACGGACAAATTGGTATTGGTTGTAAACGATACCATAGAAAACGCAAAATGGTATGATACCAATGGAGATTTATTAGGTACTGGAGATTCATATGCTCTAAACAATAGTACTAACCTTGTCGTGGTTGCAGAAAATGAATGTGGGATTCGTCGAGATTCGATTCATATTGAATTTAGAGAGCATATCATTCCAAACATCATCACCCCTAATGGAGATGGCGTAAATGATAACTTCACGGTGGAAAATTTAGGATCAGGCACCTGGAAACTAGATGTTTATAATCGTTGGGGTGCTCGAATATATTCTAATAATGATTTCAAAGGAGCATGGTTTGACATTAACATTCCAGATCAAACTTATTATTATACCCTTCAAGACGAAACCTGTGAACAGACCTACCGAAGTTGGTTCACTATCTCTAGATAACCATATCTCTTACTTACCATCCTTTCATTTTTCATACAATGAATGCGATTACAACTAGGCTTCAAATGCCTTGTTTGGATTTATATCTTTTTATCGTACTTTTACGATATGAATTCGAATCCATCCATTTACAAGGCATTAAGCCACCCTACAAGGTTGGAAATTATTCGAATTTTAGCCAAAGATGGAGCTCAAAATTGTGGTTCACTCGTAACTCGATTAGATTTTGCTCAATCTACCATTTCACAACATTTACAGGCATTGCTCGATGGTGATTTGATTACTCGTAAATCAATCAAGACTGAATCCATTTATGAAATAAACTGGGAAACTTTTCGCAGTGGTTCTCAAGAAATGCTCCTCTTTATAAAAGAGATTCTCGCTTTCTCTGTAGTAGAATAGCTTCGAATAAGGAAGTTAATCAAATCCCTTATCGCTCATTTGAGCCCGCGGGATCAATCACATCTACCTCGATTCGGTCTTTACGATTGGCCAATTCCCATGCTGTATAAAAGATTAAACGCGTTATCTTTTCCACTTTTGGAAAAATAATTTTGTCAACCGTATCCGTTGATTTGTGATAATCCGCATGGGTGCCATTGAAATAAAATATTACTGGGATGTTATGCTTGGCAAAATTGTAATGATCCGAACGATAATAAAACTGTTCAGGGTCATCAATGGAATTGTACTTGTAATCAAAATCTAATTTGGAATAAGTCTTATTTACTTGTTCGCTAATCTTATGTAAATCCGTTGATAACATGTCTGTTCCAATTAAATATATGTAATTAGAATCTCCCTCATGTTTTGGATCAATACGGCCAATCATATCTGTATTTAAATTTGCCACCGTACTTTCCAATGGGAAAATCGGATGATTCGAATAGTACTCAGATCCCTTCAATCCTTTTTCCTCTCCGGTCATACCAATAATTAGAATACTACGGTCGGGCCCCTTCCCTTCTTTCTTTGCTTGTGCAAATGCTTGAGCCATTTCCATGATCGCTACGGTTCCACTGCCATCATCATCTGCGCCATTAAATACGGTTGAATCTCCTTTAATCCCTAAATGATCGTAATGTGCCGATAAAACAATTATTTCATCTTTCTTACTTCCTCCTTCAATTAAACCACAAACATTTTCAGTATGTAGTAATCTTTCCTCCACTTTGATTTTAATCGTCACTTCTGCCTCTTTAAAGGCTTTTTTCCATTTATCGTCTTCTAACGATATTTTAGACATAACCTTCTCCATCTTATCCTCTTTTATAGAGAAAAGTCTTGCTGCCATTCGTTCTGTAATAGATATAATCGGATAATCCAATTCTATTTTCTCATTGATGAAAAACAGTTGTCCTTTATTTAAATAGTGTCGGTAACTTGATCCAACCGTCATCTCCGTTTGTTGGGTATAAATATTAAAAAGCATTGCCGCCCCTAAATCATATAATCTTTGAATGGCTACTTTCTTTGTTGGGCCATCTAAATCCGGGTCTGCTTGTTCCAATAACAAAATAGCGAAACCCTGAACTTGATTCTGTTTAATACTTGCAACCTCTGAGATATCCAAAACTTTCAGTGGTAATTGTTGATCCATTTTAACGAAATCTCGCTTCAACATTGCAAAATCAACCCACTCTTCAAATGCAATGCTTTCTCCTTTTACTGCAACATTAATCTCGATATTTTTGATCTTTTTCTGAAGCATTTTGAACTTCTGAAAATAAGTTTTTTCATCCCCTACTGGCTTTAATTCCCACCTTTGAAAATATTTAGACATGTAAGTAGCTGCCAATTTCTGTCCTTTCTCTCCCATTTCACGACCTTCAAAATCATCCGAAGCCAAAATATGCAAATGCATGGATAGATCTTTTTCCGTAATTGTTTGAGCATAAGTATATGCTGTAGAATCAAATTCTACATTGATCACCTTCTTGCTAGGTAAATCAATCGAATCTGACATCAACACATTGTCTTGAGCGACCACAGGTCGAATTAACACACAAAGCATAACGATGATAACCATCCCTTTGATGTGTCTTTTAGTATTTTTAAACCGTCTTTGGTACATTTTATTTTTCAGTTATTCGGATTTTCGGTTAACGAGTTTTTCAGTTTCTCGGTTCTTCAGTTCCTCAGTTCTTCAGTTTTTCGGTTCTTCGGTTTCTCGGTTCTTCGGTTCTTCCGTTTCTCAGTTTTTCGGATTGTTCTATAGTTATAAAGGTACTAACTGATCAACTGGTAAACTGAATAACTGGATAACTGGTTAACTGATCAACTGAGTAACTGAGTAACTAAGAAACTCCCTTTTGAATCAACACCGTTGCATATGCCTTTACTCCTCGTTCTTCTCCTACAAAACTCATTTTTTCTGAAGTTGTTGCTTTAATGGATAAATCATCCTCATCCAATCCTAGGATTCCACAAAGGACTTCTTTCATCGCATCGATATGTGGATTTACTTTTGGACGCTCCAAAACTACCGTTGCATCAATATTGCCTAACGTATACCCCTTGTTTAGTAAAAGTTGGTGCACTTCTTTCAGCAAAATTTTACTATCTGCTCCTTTATATTTTGGGTCCGTATCCGGAAAGTGATAGCCAATATCTCTTAAATTTGCTGCTCCTAGTATGGCATCACATATCGCATGAATCAATACATCTGCGTCCGAATGTCCTTTTGCTCCCAAATGAAAGTCTAATTTTATTCCTCCGAGCCAAAAATCACGTCCTTCTACCAATTGGTGAATATCGTATCCAAATCCTACTTTAATCTTCATACACAGTCTTTTTTATTCGACGGACGGAATTTTTTCGTTGTCTTTCCGCAAATCAGTACTTATTTCTTCTCGTGTAAAATTAAAAAAACAAACATAACATTTTAGCAGTAATGGGTTTTCCTTAATTTTACAGGATCAATATAGTGTAACACACATGAATTTCAATCGAAAAGACTATACCAACAAGGAGTTAACAGATATTTATAAAGCGCTGTTAAAACCTCGCATGTTTGAAGAAAAGATGCTCATCTATCTTCGACAAGGCAAAATAAGCAAATGGTTCTCCGGCATAGGTCAGGAAGCGATCTCCGTTGGTTCCGCATTGGCACTGGAAAAAGATGAATACATCCTTCCAATGCACCGTAATTTGGGAGTGTTTAGCACCAGAAATATAGGTTGGGATCAGTTGTTTGCTCAATTTCAAGGTAAAACTGCGGGATTTACCAAAGGAAGGGATCGCTCTTTTCACTTTGGAACAAATGACCATCATATTGTTGGAATGATTTCACATCTCGGTCCTCAATTGGCTTTAGCCGGTGGAATCGGTTTAGCTGATTTGATTGATAAAAAAGAAAAGGCTGTTTTGGTTTTTTCTGGAGATGGTGGTGCAAGTGAAGGAGACTTCCATGAAGCTCTTAATGTGGCTTCCGTATGGAATTTACCGGTTATTTTCGTTGTTGAAAACAATGGATATGGCCTGTCTACTCCAAGTGATCAACAATTCAAATTCAAACATTTCATCGACAAGGGCCCTGCGTATGGCATGGATGCACTTCAAGTAGATGGAAATAATATTTTGGAGGTTTACACTACTCTTAAACAAGCAGCCAAAAGTATTCGAGCGAATCCAAAGCCTATTTTAATTGAGGCAATGACTTTCCGAATGCGTGGACATGAAGAGGCTTCTGGTACGAAATACGTTCCTAAAGAATTAATGGAGAAGTGGGCTGAGAAAGATCCAATTGAAAATTATGAACAATACCTTCTGACTGAGAAAGTTCTTACTAAGAAAAAAGTTGAGGAAATTCGAGCAGAAATTAAAGCAGATATTGAAGCAGGCTTAAAGAAAGCACAGGCAGAAGTATTGCCTACACCTAATGTAGAGGAAGAATTAGCGGATATGTATGCTCCGTACGATCAAAAAGTGATTGCTCCTTCCGGATCTGCATCTGATAAGCGAATGGTGGATGCCATTTCGGATGGTTTACGTCAAAGCATGGAACGACATCCGGAATTAGTTCTTATGGGTCAAGATATTGCCGATTATGGAGGTGTTTTTAAAGTAACAGAAGGTTTCCTTGAAGCATTCGGTAGAGATCGTGTGCGAAACACACCTCTTTGCGAGTCCGCCATCATTGGTATTGGATTAGGAATGTCGATAAAAGGTAAGAAAACAATGATTGAAATGCAATTTGCGGATTTCGTAACGTGTGGTTTTAATCAAATTGTAAATAACTTGGCGAAATCACATTATCGTTGGGGACAAAATGCGGATGTAGTAGTTCGAATGCCTACAGGAGCAGGAGTAGCGGCAGGTCCGTTTCACTCTCAATCCAATGAAGCATGGTTTTTCCATACTCCTGGTTTAAAGATTGTGTATCCATCAAATCCAACCGATGCAAAAGGATTGTTGTGTGCAGCAATTGAAGATCCGAATCCGGTGATGTTTTTTGAACACAAGGTCATGTATCGATCGGTATCTGAAAATGTGCCGGATGATTATTACACCGTTGAAATTGGAAAAGCAGCTACGGCGCGGGAAGGGGAAGATTTATCCATTATTACCTATGGAATGGGTGTGCGTTGGGCAGTGGAATATTGTGAAGCAAATGACGTAGATGCAGAAGTAATTGACCTAAGAACATTGCTTCCGTGGGACAAAGAAGCAGTTAAAGCATCTGTTGAAAAAACAGGAAAAGCATTGGTATTGCACGAAGATTGTTTGACCGGTGGAATTGGTGGAGAAATTGCCGCTTGGATCAGTGAACATTGTTTCGAAAGCCTAGATGCTCCTGTAAAACGTGTTGGAAGTTTGGATACAGCGGTTCCTTTTGCACCTTCTTTGGAAGAACAATTCCTACCTAAAAAACGAATGGTGGAAACCGTAGAAGAATTAATGGAATATTAGAATAAACTCCTCGCTGCTTAGTAAAATAACTATATCGCCCCTGTGGAAGAAAATTTTCTTCTTTGTTGCTGTTTTTGGCTTCATCTCATCGTTGATCGTCCATATATTCGGCCATTTAGGGCATAATATGACAGAGGAATTTCCATTTATCTTAATATTGCATGTTTTGACCTTTGTTGCTTTTTGTCCAGCAATAATTTCGACACATCAGCATCCTGAAATTATAGCTTATAACGAAAAAAGGAGGAAGAACATGTTTCATTTTGAACCCGAAATGGTGATTAAAATTATACGAATCATGTTTGAGAGAGTGCCTCTTTTGCTCAAGATCTTGTGTGGTATTTTATTTGTTTATACTTTTTTCAACTTTATCTTTTTCAGTATCAGTTCAGAGGGTATTAACATGACAGCTGGGTTTTCTAGTAATTGGATGGTGTTTTTTCTCGTGTCTGGCTCTATTTTGTATCCGTTTAGAAAAGAAGATAAGCCCGATTCCGAATCGAATGAACATCGGAACTTGGACGAATAACAAGAAAAATAGCAGGGTTATATATAGAGAGTGCTTGGTTTTGGGTTCCTAAGATATTCGGTTTGTACTAGACGAACTAAGTTGCTTTTTCTTCTTGTTCCCAACTGCCATCATAGTTCAGTTTAAATGTTCCTACAAACTCTTTATCCCAAGCGTGGGGTGGAATTAATGAGAGAAAATTTCCTTTCGTTTCATCATGATATAAGTGATACGATTGTCCAATGATTGGTTCAAAATTCATTTTACATGAATAAATCAATTCATTCATCTTAAACTCATCAATCAATTGCGCATATCGGTTCTTGATCTCATCGACCTTGTTATTGAATCCATGATTGAACTTGTTAATCCCTTGGTTCTTCCATGTGGAAACATCGTCCGGAATAATTGAAGGAGCACCTATATTTGTTCCGTATGGCAACAGGGCAGCACCATAGGTATCCGTTGCTTCATCATACACGATTTGATCCGGTCGTTCTTTTGTGCCAAATGCAGGTACATCTTCAGGAGATGCAGTTGGATATGAACGAAGTTTATTGACACTAGAATACAAATTGGCGCCTGTCACACATACATTTTTCACCTTTTCCAAATCCAAATAACCATCCTTTTGAATGCAACCCTCATCCATTTGAATTTGTGCCACTTCACCTACTACAAAATAGGCATTGGAAGTCTTGAGTTTCTGTACTTCAACCAATGAAAGTCCAATTTGGATCTTGCTTTCAGCTACAAAAGGAGCCCTAAAATGATGAATCGTTTCAGCTGTTAATCCGCATGCATCAAATTCGGATATAGACTCATCAAATTGAACGGATACGTAATGTGCATTGCGTACAAACGATTTATGTACATGATTAATGGTGTAACTTCGATTGGATTCCAAATTCTTTATCAGCTTCTCATTTTCCTCTCCTGAAACAATGAATCCTAGCTGTGGAGGATAGGAATTCACATGAACCACCGAATCAACCCGATTCAAGTGAAATACATCATTCGTGGATCTACTCCCAACCAAATGCATTCCATGATATCCTGATAATGATTGAACAAAATGCTGCTGATACACAGGATCCCATTCCAATATTTGTTCATTTGTTATATCCATCTACTCAATCCATTTCATGATTTTACTGCTTTTTGGTGTCGTTGTAGACAAAAAATAATCAATCAATTTTCCATCTTCATCTAACAAATATTTCTGGAAATTCCATTTTACCCCACCATTCTTCAATCCGTTTTCATCCTTCTTTGTTAACCAAGAAAAGATCGGGTGCTGATTATCTCCTTTCACATCTATTTTTTCCGTGATTAGAAATTCTACACCATAATTGCGCTCACAAAACGTGGCAATTTCTCCAGCAGAACCTGCTTCTTGACTTCCAAATTGATTACATGGAAAACCTACAATAACCAAATTGCCTTTGTTTTCTTCATGCAACTCCTGAAGCTCTTTATACTGTGGCGTAAATCCACATTTAGAAGCTACGTTGACTAACAACATTTTTTTGCCCTTAAAATCATTAAAATCTATTGGTTTTTGCTCCAACGATTTGATTTCAAAAGATTCTGAATGGAAGGATGCGCCTTCATCTGGATTGTATGACTTAGAAAACATAATATATATATATAGATAATACTATCGACTATAATTTAATTTGTTCTGTACAGGATTCAATCATGCTGCGCTAAGAATCTTACCACCTCCATTGCGCGCTGATCCGCTTTAACAAAATAAGCTAAATTCGAAATTAATTCCTAGATTGCATAGCACTGCATTTAGTATAATCGTTAAAAAGAAGCCAAATTAATTGGTCACACTAAACGTTTTATGACATGAGATCACTTCAAATAACCGCGTTTTTAGTAGCATTTATTCTTATTCCTTTTGTCTGTTCAGCACAGCAAGAAAATTTAAATTCAGGAAGTACTGTTTGCTTTGAGATCTATCAAATAGGCAGGATGATTGGAGATGCGATTGAAAAAGGAGCTCCAGTCTACAATGATGGAAATCATAAAGGGTGTTTTAAAATCTATCAAAAAACTGCTAAGAAGATCCTTAAACTCCACGGCTCAAAATGTCCGAATGTGACGCTTATGTTTGGTGCCGCGCTGGCCAAAGCCAAAATTTATGACAAAACAGATACTGATCGGGCCTGGACAATGCGCATGGCATTTGATAATATTATGGGGGTTGAAACGCAGACTAAGTAGCAAACGTATTTATTCCAATCAATATAAATTTCGATTGGCAAACAACCGATAAATCAAATGCACCAAGCTCAACGCACTAACTCCCATTAACATGTATACTTTGGAGGCAAGTGGATCTACTTCCGTATGCTTCTCAATCAACAACACGGAACCCATGATAATGAGCACAAGGACCGCACATACAATTCCAATTACATTAATGACCGGCTTCCGCTTTGTTGACACCATGATATTAGCCATGATCATATAGGTCAGCATAAATAGTACCAGCAAGATAAGGGTTAACTTAATCATTCGATGTGCATTAAATATTCTTCAAATCTCCTTCCAGCAAACAATAAATCTCGCTATCCAAGTATTCGCCATTGAAAAAATAATTCTCACGGAAGTACGCTTCCTTTTGAAAACCCATTGCTTTTAACACCTTTCTAGAACCTTCATTTGCAGTATTGATATTGGCCTCAAAACTGTGTAAATTAAGTTGTTCAAAACCAAACCTGAACAATACACCCATTGCTTCTTTCATATAGCCTTTACCCCAATATTCCGGTTTTAGCGTATATCCAATCTCCGCTCTTGAATTTTTTCGATCAATGTCCCAAAAAGAAAAGTCTCCAATGGAATTTCCACTTTCTTTTTCCACCAACACCCAAAACAACCCTTTTCGTTCATTATACATCGAAGTATTTTCAGATACAAACACCTTTGAATCTTCTTCCGTCTGATGCATCTTCGAATCCATGTATTTCATTACTCGTTCATCAGAACGGATTGAAAAAATATGCGCCGCATCTTCCGGAGTTTGCTTTCGTAAGCTCAATCGAGCCGTTTCTAGGTCTAGAAAATCGGTAAAGTAATGGTCATTGATCATACTTAAATGACATTAAGGGGTTATAGTAAGTATTGGGTGGCTAGTTGCTTCATCAAAATCCTTTCCTTCTCTGATTTTCAGGGAATGTGCTAATCGCTCAAACTCCTGCAATTCCTTTTTTTGACCAGCAGACACTTGACCCGTAAATGAAATGACGGTAAATCCTTTTTTCAAAATTAATAAATACTGCTCAATTTGTTCATTCCCAAGTTTCGCCTTCATTCGGTACTCACAACTTTCGTATCCGTTTATTTTACCTTCGGTGTTATTGCCAAAATCTTCATATACGTAACCGGTACTTATCAGTCCTGACAACATTTCTTGCATAATCAACATAGGAGTGATGCTTGTATCCATCAAGGTCTGCGCAATTACAAAACGAGGTGCATTCCCAATTTTACTGCTTTTTTTGCCATTTTTAGAATAGAAAAAAGTGGAAGAGGGTGGTGCAATCATTTCACTAAATCTATATGCGCTTTCTCTGGTATTCAATTCGAATAATGCCACATCTCTTAGTGGATGCACCTCGAAATTAGCATCATACTTGACCGCTAAAATCGATTTTTTCAGCTTTTCAAATTGCGCTAAACTGTCTTTCATCGTATATCCAGAAACCATTACCCGAAAGGAATCCACTTCAAAAGTCAAATGAAATCCACGGTTTAAGTAATTAATCGTAGTAAAGGATTGCCCTTTGTATTTACCAACAGCTATATTTTTGGTTTCATCTAAAAGAAACTGTTTCATGTTCTCCACCATGGCTTCAAAATCCTTGGTTTCCCTTGAACCATTGTTAAGAATTGTATCAAATGCCGTAATCCTTGAAAGACGCACACTTTCCCATTCCATAGAGGCATTTGGATAAATAAAACCTGCTGGTGGTTGAATAAATATGCGGGTTCCTTTTATATTTCGGTATCCATTTGACTTCCATTCTTCTACTTCAGCCGATGCTTCCTCCAATTTTCGCTCACTTTCTTCTAAATTGGATACAAGTGAATTGGTGTCAGAATGCTGATTCAAGGTGCTGGAATCCTGATCCGTCTGGATTACTTTTGTAGCGCTCTGTTCCGAAGAATCAGTGCATGAACTAAGCGTAATAATAAGTGTTCCGAAAAACAGATAAGATAGTGTACGAAGCATGGTAATGGTTCAAATTTATTTCAAAGCGAAGCTAATGAAAAATTACAATTTCATCCCCGTTCTTTTTTGATCTGAACTTCTAAATAAGAGAATGCGTTGGTGTGAAAAATGGATTTTAAACAAAATCGATTCTTAGCTCAAATATGTTTATTTGATCAATCTCTATCAATCATGTACTTAATTTTGATCGTTGTGCTCACGACCTTTCCATCTACGACTTTAATGTCAAATTCTTCTACATCTGGCTTGGTCATTCCGGTATGCCAATAGTCAGAAAACCCAAATCCTTCTTTCGGAATCCCTAGCCAATTATACTCCATCTCTTGATTTTTGTTTTCATCATCTAGCAAGGTCAATCCATACGTTCCAGGAGGTAAGTAGAGGTCTACAACCATTTTTCCATTGCTCATTTTACTTTTTGAAAAATGAAATGATTTATACGCTTCCTCTTCATCAAAGCTCTTGTCGTCTTTAAAAGCACCAATGGAAATCTCCCCATCGGATGAACGAATATCTGTAATTGTTACTCTCACATTTGGCGTTTGAGCCAGTACAAATTGTAACGGAGCTATGCATAGTAGCAAAGCGATGAATAGGAATTGTTTCATAGAATCAATAATTTAGAAGCTGGTACAATTAATGTACTAACAAATTAAGTGCCTAATTTTAATATGTAACTAATGATTATGAAAAAAATTGCTTTTGCACTCTTTGTTCTTGCTATGTGCTTTACAAACCTAGGTGTTTCCTTTGCACAAGGTGATGTCCCAATCAATGAAGTGAAAAAGTACTTTTTAATTGGAGCATCAGATCAAAACTATGAGCAAGCTTTATTGAAAGCAAGTAAATTATCTCAGCAACTAGATTTAAAATTGGAGCTTCGAGGACTTATTCCACATACGGAAGAAGGATTAACTTGGAGTCAGGAAGAATGCATTGGAAATGGATGGAACGCTCCTTGCTATGTAGCACGTGGACGAGAAGCGGATGCTCAGTACGTAAGTATTGAGTGGTCTAACAGATATCAAGGATTTAGCAAGGGTTATTACATTGTCATTTTAGCCAGCGACACAGAAAACAGTACTGACTTAAAGGCTTTTACAACCAAGGTTAAAAAAGTGGCTCCAGATGCTTACGTCAAATCGACCATGGTATATATGGGCTGTATGCATTAATAATCATACATTTTTCAATCTAAATGAAAATTACTACTTTAGTCCGATGATCCAGCTCGCCAAACCAATGAACTACATGAAATCAATATTTCTGATTTGCGGTATGCTCTTCTTGATTTCAAATAATGCTTTTAGTCAAAAAAAGAAGCTGTGTGTCACCATGGATGATTTACTTGTAGTGAGTTATGGTGTGAAAGACATTGATTATTTCTCTGAGGTAACCACCAAGCTGATTGCAACTTTCAAAACATATAACATTCCTGCCATTGGCTATGTAAACGAATCCAAACTATATGTCAACTTGAAGAAAGACTCTAGCCGGGTCCAACTACTTGAATCATGGCTTAAAAATGGGCTAGAATTGGGAAATCACACCTTCTCCCACACCAATTATCATGATGTTTCATTGGATAGTTTTCGCGTACAAATTTTAACGGGAGAGGAAACAGTTCGTCCTTTATGTGAAGCTAATGGGCAGAAGTTAATGTATTTTCGGCATCCTTATTTAAAGGCCGGAGAAACAAAATTACGTACGGATTCCTTAACAAAATTACTTTCGGAACTCGGCTACATTGAAGCACCTGTTACCATTGATAATGAGGACTATTATTTCGCAAAAGCCTATCACGTTGCTTGGGAAAAGGAAGACAAGAAGCTCATGGAGAAAATTGGATCCACGTATCTAACGTATATGGATGCTAAAATTAAATTTTTTGAAGGCCAATCTATAAAACTTTTTAATCGACCAATGGCTCAAACATTACTTGTCCATGCTAATTTATTGAATGCGCACTATTTTGATAAGCTGGCCCAGGTTTATCTTGATAATGGCTATGAATTTGTTTCTCAAACAGAAGTACTGAAAGATCCGGCCTACAAGGAAGAGATCACCAAATTTAGAAATTGGGGCATTTCCTGGATTGATAGATGGGCTTTATCACAAGGCAAAACAGGTGACTTTTTCAAAGGAGATCCTGTTACTCCTAAATTCATTATGGACGGGCAACAATAGCCCTCGAGATTTACTCGTAAAGTCTCTATAAATTGGACGATACAGCCAAATTTTGGTCTTTTCTCTTCTATAATTCTATTTTCAAAAGTACGTTTTACTTACAATCAGGTTATCGCATTCAAATTATGAATCCGAAATTCGCTTGAATTTAACCATGCTCGATGTAATGAAATGGGGTCTAATCATATCGCAAAACAAACGTAGCGTCACAGAAATCTTGATGGCTCTGCTTACTGGCGTTGGAAAACTGGTCTTTTTCGATCTATTAAATCAACGTTTGCTTTTTATGGCAGCGGTGATCATAGGTTGGTCCACCTATTCCATCTTACGCTTCAAACAAAATCCAGGTGCTTTTACAGAATGGGGATTCCGTACGTCCAATACGAAAAAGGTTTCAAAGATGATACTTCCGTTTGCCTTATTTGGCTTTATCTCCACCCTTCTTTGCGGATATCTTTTAGGTACTATTCAAATCACGTGGCATGTGTTTCCTATGTTATTATTTTATCCAATTTGGGGTACTCTTCAGCAATTTCTGATTATTGGGATCATTTCCGGCAATCTCCAAAACCTAAAAGGGGTTGATATTGCAAAATGGAAAATCATATTAATTACATCCTCGCTCTTTGCCGTAGTCCACTTTCCATATATGTGGCTTATAGGAAGCACGTTCCTTCTTTCCGGCTTTTACACATGGATTTATTTGAAGGAACGGAATTTATACGTGTTGGGGATTCTACATGGATGGTTGGGGGCGATCTTCTTTTATGCCATTATGGAACGAGATCCTTTCACGGAAGTTTTTGGTTTTTTGATGTAGTCAGAGCTATTTAGACCTTTTTCTTTCCGGAATTACACCCTTCCCTTTCGTTCTGCCTTGCGAATATCTCGCGGACCTGAATGATAGATTATCTTCTTTATCGAAAACACTATTTTTCCTTTATACTTTACATTTTCCCCTGCTAATCTAATTTCTTTGATGCTCTTTCTACTTTTGATTTGCGCAATCTCTAGTTTATTAGCTTGGATCATATCTTAGATGAAGATCAAATTCGAACCAACAAAGATAAGCTAATAGCATAATGTGGAACTTTTTATTACATTGCAACACTAAGTATGTTCAACTATAAAATTTACAACAATGAAAAAGAACGCAAGTGAATACATCAAATATCCTTTAATATTATTTGCCGTGATTGTGGCAGGAGTATATATCTATAATGCATTTAAAGCGAGCGAGCCGGTTGTGCTAGATCAAGAAAATATCGACAAATACAAATCCACCATAAATAACCGAAATGCAAATTTAGAAGCTGTATGCAAAGTAGTCAATGAATATGATTTTGGAGTAAAGCCATTCGGTCCGGAAGACCTTGCTAAAGTTAAATTAGAAAGAGATACAGCTGTAGACGTCATGCGTTCTTGGGAGGAAAAATTCATGGGATTTCCCTTGATTCATTATTCCCGATTGAAAAATTTTGGAGCGAAGTCTTTTTCCAATTTAGATCAACAACAGGAATGGAAGTGGTTGTATGAAAAGAACGGAATGCCTTCGAATACAGATATCAGTCCTGAGGATTCTATTGATCCAGAAACGTTAATGGCACGTGGAATCGGAGCGAAAAATTTCTATCGAAGTAGACTTATGGCTATTTTGGTAGAAACGGATTCAATTCCATTTAAAATGCCCGTTACGGTTGAAGATGAAGGCTATAAAGGAGGATTGTATGCAGGAACGGTGTTAATCATTGATTTTACCAGCCAAAAAGTACTTCTGGAAATGCCTATTTTAGTAACCAGCAGTGAAGAGGTAGAGTACGATGAAGAATCGGGTGCATTCAATACTACATTTGCCGAAGCAGTGGAAGATGATTTTCAGAGTAACTTTGACGAAGCTCTTGATAAAGCGTTTGACAATGATTTGCTTGTTGATGTAGTAGTGGCAGATTACGGTCCTGTATTTTAATTCAGGTCAATCAAGTTTAGAAATTGTTTGGGTTGGAACCTTGTTCCTCCCTTTCTTGTTTTATTTATCCAAGTCACTACTTTAATTTAAACAGACTAGATAGATAAATAAATACATATGTCAAAAACAAATTTCCTCACCATATCAAGACAAAGGTTAGCTATTATTCTATGTGTTTTTTTAATAGCTGGAACAACTTCTACACTTTTTGCTTCTAGGACCAATCCCGGAAATCAGGACGAAGAATTAGGTCGTGTAAGTTGGTATCGCGACTATAATGAGGCCATGGCTTTATCTAAAAAGCAGAATAAACCTGTGCTAATTCTGTTTCAGGAAATACCCGGTTGTTCTACTTGTCGAAATTATGGGCATAACGTAGTAGGTCATCCACTTATGGCTGAATTCATAGAAGCTTCCTTTATCCCATTAGCCATTCACAATAATAAAGGAGGGAATGATAAAATCATATTAACCCAATTCAAGGAGCCTGCATGGAATAATCCGGTAGTACGAATCGTTGATGCACAAGGGAAGGATTTAATCAAACGAATTAGTGGGAATTATTCTAAAATAGGCTTGTACACCGCTATGAAAACGGTACTTGAAAGCACCAACAAGCCCGTTCCTGAATTTGCTCACTTATTAGGTGCGGAACTAGAAGGGAAATCCACCGACGAAAAGTATTTCCAAATGTATTGTTTTTGGACCGGTCAAAAACACCTTGGAAATGCGGAAGGGGTATTGGCTGCTGAACCCGGTTTTATGAACGGGGCGGAAGTGGTAAAGGTGACCTATGACACTAAGAAAATGACGGAAGCAAGCTTGAATAGTTATGCTAAAAAAGCGGACTGTAATCCAGCTCGAGTAAATAACTCCTACCGCTATTCCGAAAAAGATGCGTATTTTTATTTGAAGAAATCCAACTTTAAGTATCTACCACTAACGGAAGTGCAAAAGACGAAGATTAATAGTGCATTGGGAAGCAAGAAATCTGCTACAGGTTTTCTAAGCCCAATGCAGTTGCAATGGTTTCAAAAATTAACTAATACACAAACGCCTCGTAAAACGTTATATAATCAAAACTTTGAAAAGGCTTGGGACTTGCTACGTTCCACTTAATTCGATTGATGAGCGCAATTCAACATACCTAAAGATGGAACTTAGTCGAAGCAATTTCAAGAGGTATTACCCCGGAGCATGCCTGATCTCTGTTGTCTTTTCAACCATCCCTATTGGCCTTCAGATTGCATATTACTATGACTTTATCCCCTTTTGGTATAGGGGAGTTTCCTCTCATGCTTTTGCAATTATATTTACAGGAATCGCAATTTTTAGTCCTATCCTATTTGCTATGATAAGCCTTGTTATGATATTTTTCACAAAGCACTTCAAACAATTATCTGTTTCCAACAAGATCCTGAGTCTACTTCCGATTGTATATGTTCCGTGCGCGTTTTTTACTTGGTTGCAAGCTTTGAGCTTTGCTTACAATCTATAATCCAAATTTACGTTCCTTCTATAGACCATTCCGTCGCATACCAATAAAAGCCTTGACAATGAACCGAATTAAACGTTTTTACCTCATTTTCATAGCAATAACAATCTCCTTGGTTGCATCCGCTTTATTTTTAACCATCTTCACGGATGGTATTGGAGTTGCGATATTTGTTATTTTCCCATTTTCAGGGACCATTTTAATTCTGCTTATTTGGGCCGTAATCAAAGGAATTCTAAACCGAAAAGCATTTCCAAAATGGTACATTGGCTGCTTGGTAATTCCCATAATTGGAATCATCCTGTGGACGCCAATTGTAAATCCAACTCGAACGTTTCTGGAGCGTCGATGGAGGCACAGTTCAAGACAGAAAGTAGTTGATGATATTATCTCCGGTAACTTAACCTTTGAAACATTAAATACCTCGTTTCCTATTTCAACACAAAAATACGGTCGCGTTAGTTTTGGCTCAGCATATATAAACGAAAAGTATGTGGATAACGCAATCTCCGCTGAATATGTTGGAGAGGAAGGTTTGCACATCACATTTACAACCGATGGAGGTTTTTTAGGTGGGGAAGATCAACTTGTATATATTCAACGACCTGATGAAAGCCCAAATTTAAAGGTCTCTAATGCACAAAGAATCAGTAATCATTGGTATACCTATCATTCTTCTATACCATGGTTTTGTTTTTAAATCACCATTGGACCAATGGATTAGTCTGGTTTTTTTTCTTGCCCTACCAAATCAACACCATCCATTTTTAGATGATAAATGCACGTTGTTTCCAACTAAATAGTCAAACACATACGTAGTCCACCAAATATTCAGTCCGAAAAATAAAAGATGTTTATTCGTTTTACTGTTTTATGGAACGCTAATTGCATTCTTTGAAGTATTATGAAAATAAATCGAACATTGCTCTTATTAATTACTGGAATTGCTTTTCTGTTGCTGTTCTTTTCTTCTTGTACAAAGATGATCCCAACTATGGAATCACATATTGAAGATCATTATCAGGGGTCTTGGAAATTTGATGAGGTTAAATTTGATACACCTGGTTTTTTGACTAAAAAAGAAGACGTGTCTAATGACTTTCAACTACATAAAATTGAGATTGTCGGTGACCAAATCTTCTATATAGATCGTAGTAAAAATGATACGTTAGTTGGGTTCTATAATTCTAGTTTATCCTCTACTACTAAAAAGGTTGATCCATATTGTATTGAGCCAGATGAAGATGATGAATACGGCACACCATGTGAAACGGAAGTGGTAAGTTACTATACAATCAAACATGAATTTGTGTATGAGGTCGACGGTCAAGAACAGAAGTTAATCTTCAAAATGATTAGCGAGGCGCCTGTTGGATATAACGCTGATTTCACGATGAAAATAAAATATCCAAATTCCAATAAGTCTAAGAAGAAGTATGGAGGGACAATGCGTCGGTAGGGACTTTAGTGAATAGATATCAATTAGCCAGTGATACGATTGATAGCACAATGACATTGTTGGTGATCACACCATAGTATTGTTGGTGATCACACTTAGCATTGTTGGTGATAACACCAACAACGGTTTAGGAAGTTTTAAAAACAAAACTGGCGCGCGTTTTAAACGCGTGCCAGCCAGTTTTTTTCAGGTTCGAAATTTATCTATCTACTCAAGTGCATATTTCTTCTTGCATAGATGTCTGTAAAGAAATCATCATGTAAATCATCTATAAAGTAGATCGCCTCTCCAGTAGATTTCATCTCTGGTCCCAACTCTTTATTTACATTCGGGAACTTGCCAAAGGAGAATACCGGAATCTTAATCGCATATCCTTTTTTGACTGGTTTGAAATCGAAGTCCGTTACTTTCTTTTCTCCCAACATCACCTTTGCGGCATAGTTTACATAAGGTTCTTGATAGGCTTTGGCTATAAATGGAACCGTTCTTGATGCTCTTGGATTCGCTTCAATAATAAATACTTCATCATCTTTAATCGCAAACTGAATATTAATCAATCCAACCGTATCTAAAGCTAACGCAATTTTCTTGGTGTACTCTTCCATTTTAGCGATTACTAAATCACCCAAATTGTACGGTGGTAATACAGCATATGAATCTCCAGAGTGAATTCCAGCAGGCTCTATATGCTGCATGATTCCAATGATATACACATTTTCTCCATCACAAATCGCATCCGCCTCGGCCTCAATCGCTCCACCAAGGAAATGATCAATCAAAATATTATTATCAGGCATCTTCCGCAGAATCTCCACAACGTGATGCTCTAAATCTTCTTCATTAATGACAATTTTCATGCCTTGACCTCCCAACACATACGATGGACGTACTAATAATGGAAATCCTAGATCTTTACTTATTTCAACGGCATCTTCCGCACTGGTTACTGCTCCAAACTCTGGATATGGAATGTTGTTTTCTTTTAGCAATGTAGAAAATGACTCCCGATCTTCTGCCAAATCCAATGCTTTATACGATGTTCCAAATATCTTGATGCCGTAACGCTCTAGCTTTTCAGCAAGCTTTAGCGCAGTTTGTCCTCCTAATTGAACTATAACTCCGTCTGGTTTTTCATGAAGGATAATATCATAAATATGTTCCCAGAACACTGGCTCAAAATACAACTTATCCGCAGTGTCAAAATCAGTCGAAACCGTTTCTGGATTACAATTGATCATGATCGTTTCAAAATCACATTCTTTTGCTGCCAATACTCCGTGTACACAGGAATAATCAAATTCAATTCCTTGACCGATTCGGTTAGGACCTGAACCAAGCACTATTACTTTCTTGCGATCAGTGGTAACCACTGACTCATTTTCCTCTCCGTCAAACGTAGAATAATAATAAGGTGTTGCTGCTGGAAATTCAGCTGCACATGTATCTACAATCTTAAATGTACGTTTGATTCCCATTTCATTCCGTTTGGTAAACACTTCGCTTTCCAAACAGCGTACTAAATGACCAATCTGACGATCGGCATATCCTTTTATTTTTGCCTCCTTCAACAATTCGAACGGCATGTCCTGAATTGTGTGTTGCTCAATCCGCTTTTCTAACTTGATCAAATCTTCGATCTGACGCAAGAACCAAGGGTCTATTTTCGTAAGGGCATGAATATGTTTAAATGAAATACCAATTTTAAAGGCATCATACACATGGAACAATCGATCCCAGCTCGGATGCTCCAAACTGTACAAAATTTCATCTTGATTTTTCAGTTCTCGTCCATCCGCACCTAGTCCATTTCGCTTTATTTCCAACGATTGGGTTGCTTTTTGCAATGCCTCCTGGAACGTCCGTCCAATTGCCATTACTTCTCCAACCGCCTTCATTTGAATTCCAAGTCTTCGATCTGCTCCTTTGAATTTATCAAAGTTCCATCGAGGAATTTTCACAATTACATAATCTAATGTTGGCTCGAAAAAGGCCGAAGTTGTTTTCGTAATTTGATTTTTTAATTCATCCAAATTGTAACCAATAGCTAGTTTTGCAGCTATTTTCGCAATCGGATATCCAGTGGCTTTACTTGCCAACGCAGATGATCTTGAAACCCTTGGGTTAATTTCAATCGCAATAATATCCTCATTTTCATCAGGACTTACAGCAAATTGCACATTACATCCTCCGGCAAAGTTTCCAATCGCACGCATCATCTTAATGGCCATGTCCCGCATTCTTTGAAACGTGGTATCGGATAATGTCATGGCTGGTGCAACCGTAATCGAATCACCTGTATGAATCCCCATTGGATCAAAATTCTCAATGGAGCATATAATTGTTACATTGTCATTGTTGTCGCGAAGCAACTCCAATTCATACTCCTTCCAACCCATCAAGGCTTTATCAATCATCACTTCGTGAATTGGAGAAAGCTCTAACCCGGATTTTAAAAGATTATCAAATTCGTCTTCTTCATAAACCACTGCCGCTCCTGTACCTCCTAATGTAAAGGACGCTCTAATACATAATGGAAAACCATATTCTTGGGCAATTTTCTTCCCTTCTAAGTAGGATTTAGCCGTTGATTGTGGTGCCATTGGAATACCAATATCAAACATCAGGTTTTTAAACTTTTCCCGATCTTCCGTGATCTCAATGGCATCAATATCTACCCCTATGATTTTTACATCAAAACGCTCCCAAATACCCGCATTTGCACAATCAATTGCCAAATTCAGTCCGGTTTGACCTCCCATGGTTGGAAGCACTGCATCGATATCATGTTTTTCAAGAATCTCTACAATGTATTTTTTCTCCAACGGCTTCAAATAGATGTTATCCGCCACCACACTATCAGTCATGATGGTTGCTGGATTGGAGTTAATCAACGTAACCTCTATTCCTTCTTCGCGAAGTGAACGAGCAGCTTGTGAACCGGAGTAATCAAATTCGCACGCCTGACCAATTACTATTGGACCAGAACCGATGATTAAGATGGATTTTATGCTGTTATCTTTTGGCATGATGAGGACTTTTTTTGTCGTTTTTCTCTTCTTATTAATTCTCCCAGTAGGAGGTGACTAGATAAATTGCACAAAAGTAATTCAATAGTATTGGGAATGAAATTTTTGAAAGAATTAATTCGTGAATAACGAAAATATACATAAGAATTTCGCTCGATTTACGTAGAATCGAAAATTATTCATCTGGATTTAAATTAACCTTTCCACAACCATTCCGGAGCATAGTCCGATGTTACTCCAATTTCCATCTTTCTATCATATGCAATTGTGATGGCTGCCAAAATTTCCCAATTTAACCAACCGATAGAATTATTACGCTTTGATTTCATTGACCAGTGTTTCTTTTGCCCATTAAGCACTTCTTTAAGTCGTTGGTTAAATAAGTCTTCATCATTCTGATAAATAGCTTCGTATAATTGAAGCATCGGGACAAATCGTATTTTTATAAAATCATATGACCTTCGTGCTTTCGAAACGTTTGTCTGTGCTTCCTGAAATGCCAATAAAGTCTCTTTTGAATCTGAATTTGGCATAACAGCCAATTTCATGGCTTTAATTACACTCCATTCAAACACGTCCGTATCCTTATCTCCATATTTTCGTCCAAATGCTTCATCCGGAGCTGCCATCATAATATCCATTCCTTGTCGATCTCTACTAGCAATAAATATATTTAAAGCGTTCATCCAATCTAACACGCCCACATCTTCTTGGATTTTTAAACCCTGAAGCGTTCTGCTTCCAACCTTTAGATCTATGGTCACTTCTTTATCTACATTGTAACAAACCAAATAATACGCTCTGGCTAAATACCCCCATAAATTCAAAGTAGCGGCAATTTTATCCTTGTTTTTAAAGGGTTCAATATTGAGTGTGTTTAACAACTCTTGTGCATCTTGTTTGTAATGAAGGATTTTGTATTCCGTTGAACCATCCACCAATGCCTGAAATACCGTATCGTTGAGCTCTCTTGTTAATTCCTCGTATGATTCAAGATAGAAGTCCAGACCATCCCTTCGATCTGAAAAATGAAGTGGAAAATCCGTAACGGAATTGCGGTCTTCTAAAATTTCCACTTTCAGTGCTTTATCAAGTTGTTTTACTTTTTTAATCGCCTTAATTAAGTTTTCTGACAACTCCTCCGTCGAAGTACCCAATTCACAAGTGAAAAGCCAATTTACCTCTTTATCATAGAGGTAAATTTGATCCTTGCTGAGATGCACAATATCCCAATCTCGACAACCAGCAAGTTTTCGTGATGAAAGGGATAGGCGATCAATTTCATTGCCCTCAAAATCGTAGAAATAAATGGATTTCGCTGTCTTGAAGATGAGCTGCTTCCTTGTTTCATCTTTCAAAAGCAAATACATACTCCCTTTAAAAACGGATCCGTCAATCGGAGCAAATTCACGCTCTATTTGATTGGTTTTGAGATTGAATATCAGAAAATAATAAGGCGTATTTTTAGAAGGTTCTGTTTTAAGTCTATGATCACTAAAAAGCGTAATCAAAATGCGTTCTGCTGATAAACTAATCGTTTGATAGATTTGCATATTCCATGGAATGGATCGGTCATCCTTGTTTTCTTCAATCTTCTTTACATAGGCAGATATATCCAACTGTAAATTTGATGAAGTCCCTACATCCATATTCTTCATCAGAAGTTCTTTCTTCTCATCTGAAACGTCTAATCTTAATAAATTAATAATATGCCTGGTTGCAAAAGGTTCTTTTGAACAAAAGGATGGATTCGCTTCTGTACTAATCCCCAAGATTTCTCTGTCTCGCGTATTTTCATGCATAACACCGGACATAAATCCATTTGCTTTCACAAAAACATGTCCATCGTGCGCGTTGCTGTATACTCCACCAAAATGTTCATTTTGAACCACCATCATGCTCTTGTAATCATCTTCCCTTCTCGGATTACCTCGTTCATAGCTAAAAGCATTTTGCAAGTTTCCTTTTTGATCAAAAACAAAGTTTCGGTTATTCGTGGTAGTAATTACAATGTCATCATCGCTTGTGACAAATATACTTGTGGGCGTGCGGTCATAACTAGCTAATTCACTGCCATCCGTTTTTACCTCTTGCTTACCATGGTCGATTAAAGGAGGCATCCTTGGAGAAAAACCAGTTTCTCGATCTTGAAAATACTAGCCAGTTTAATTTTAAATGAGCACTCTGCATTGCCGTTATAAGAAAATGTTAGGATAAAAAACGCTATGAATCAGGGCAAAAGATAGTGAAAATTCTAGGTTTTTTTCAATTCCATTTGAAGGATTTTATTCCAAAACAGATACTAAAGGAAATACTCCCTTCGTTATTTCTAAAACCCAGGGAAACACGTTCTCTTTCATCTTGAAATCTGAGATCGTTCGATATAATTCAATTCCTATTCATCTTGAATTTAGTCGAACTACATTGAAATGAATTCACGTTATCGTCAGAACAAATTTGGATGTATTACCAACCGATTATAAAAAACATTTACCCATTTTTTAATCGTTAATACAAACCAAACATGATACCAAAAAAAGAACGAAAAGTGACCGAGATCAATGCAAGTTCCATGGCCGATATTGCCTTTTTATTATTGATCTTTTTCTTAGTCACAACGACCATTGCGTCTGACAAAGGCATAAACATGAAACTTCCACCAAATGTCATTGCACCCCCAATTCCGAGTCATAAACGAAATGTATTGGAAATTCAGATCAACTCAGAAAATAATTTGATGATTGAAGGAGAAGAAGCTTTTGCAATCGATGTGAAAAAAATCACCCGGGAATTCCTGTCCAATAACGGTCGAGATGTACATCTATCTGACAATCCTAATAAAGCCGTTGTTTCCATTAAAGGTGATCGGGGTACGAATTACTCAAAATACATAGAAATATTGGACGCTGTAAAAGCAGCATACTTTGAATTACGAGCTGAATCCGTAGAGGCGCCATTAGGTAAGTATATGAAGGTTATAAACACTCGAAAGGGAGATCGCACTCAGGAAGAACAACAATTATTTGAACAAGCTAAGCTTAACTTTCCACTACAAATTTCAGAGGCCGAACCTACTGGGAAGTGAAAAACGTTTTTCGTTTTTCAGTTGTTCAGTTATTCGGTTATTCGGTTTTTCAGTTATTCGGTTTCTCGGTTATTCGGTTATTCAGTTTCTCGGTTATTCGGTTTCTCGGTTATTCGGTTATTCAGTTCTTCAGTTATTCGGTTTCCAATTATTCTTCCTTAACTAGCAACTGAATAACTGATCAACTGAATAACTCCTTTTTCACAATTCTTCGGTTATTCGGTTTCCAATTATTCTTCCTTAACTAGCAACTGAATAACTTTTAACTGAATAACTTAACTGTTCAACTAATCCATAAAACCTTCAAACCTTCCTTTTTCGATTTTGAATACTTCCTGGTACTTGCCTTCAGGATCATATCCTCCAAAAGCAGTTCCATCAAATTTAATCGAAACGAAGTTTTTTTCAATTCCTTGGTCTTCGGTCGTTTTTAAATCAAGCGTAAAATGCTCATTTGTACTGGAGTGGTAAATTACATTTGAGTTAATTTCCACTCTTGCTTCTCGAAACCCTTCATAGAAATGAGCCTTCTCATCTGCCGGATTCACGTAACTCCAAGTTTTATGATATGCTAAATCGTCTTCTCCTCCGCTTAAGTTCAGTAATTCAGCTTCAGTTTCATAAGCAATAAACCAAAAACCCATGGTTACTTCTTGCCCATTTTTAAGAGTCACATCGTACAAAACTTGTTTTGTCAACTGAATGGAACCATCTTCTTTCATTCTCCACATTGCAATTTTACGATTCAAATCTGCTTTTTCTATGGTGGTTTTGTAATTTTTAGATGAGTTGGATCTTTTTATTTCTGCTGAAAAACCATCACTGTCTATTTGAATTTTCCTCTCTGACTTATTACAGCTTAATATAACAAGCGGGAGCAGCATCACTGCAGCAATATGAATAAATGTTTTCATTGAATTAAGTGTTATGATGTGATATGGTTCTTATTTTAAAAGACCACTATGACCTTGCTATGCACAGGGCCTTTTTCTTATAGATGCAAGTCTCTTTGAAATAGTTGCACGGCTTTAAAAAATGGCATGAATAATATTCCTACATTTATACTTGAGACATCTACCCACTTATATCTAGTTCAGAATTTATGCGCAAATATTTAATTGGTTTGATAATAATCGCATTTAGTGGCCGCGTTTTATTGGCACAAACAATCGAATTTAGCGCTGATTTCAAACGCATTGAACAGCATATAGCTGAAAGTAGAACTGATACAATTCCTTCCTACATTTCAGATCAGCAATGGTTCATTAATGGACAGGTACTTAAATACGGATCCGATCCAATTTCCTACTCTGTAAAAAAGTCGGATTCAAAATCTAAGGTGCTTCATCAATTGGAATACCGTGGACCTCATAAAAAAAATACAACCATTTACTTTAAACCAACCGCATCGGGTTCGTTTGAGTTTTTCTACAATGAATGTTGTGGTGCATTTTATTTACACGACAAGACAACCAATAAGCGAGCGACTCTTCAAATTCAAGTTGAATTGCAAAATGAGGATCCAAAGGCGCTTTATTTAATCCAGATTGGCACAACAGGTATGATTTACGATGCCAAAACATCATCTAAAGATGTGATACAAAGTGAATGTAGAAGTGCGATGGCTCCAGATGTTTATCAAATTTCGATAGTAGAAATTACACCTACAAACGACACCGATGAAGAAGCTAAAGGCGTCTGTCTAATTCAACAGGGAAAAGAAGAAGTATTAGATAATTATGCATACAACGTGATTAAAGAACTTACCTCATTTCAATTTCTGTCCTTAAAAGCGAAGGGCGAATTCTACATAATGGTCTATGATGTACAAAAAGGTGCCATGGTTTCGGTTCAGTAGTTAAATCAAATTAATGGAATTTCGTCAGGGTCGATTAATTTGTGTTGAATCGCATATAATACCAATCCGGCTAAATTTCGAGCACCTGTTTTAACAAATAAATTTGTTTTATGCCCTTCAACTGTTCGTGCTCCGATAAACAGTTCTTCTCCAATTTCTTTTGCTGTTTTTTGAAAACAAATGAGCCGAAGTACATCCATTTCTCTTTCAGATAGGGCATTCTTAGGGACTAATTCCGGAGCCGGTGCTTTCGCTGATACTTGTGAACGAAGCACATCCATTTGATCTGTTCGAAAGTAAAAACCACGATTTGCTACCTCGACTAATGCTTCCATCAATTCTTCCGGAGTAGTTCCTTTAGGTAAAAAAGCAGCAGCTCCTGTTTTCAACATAAATCCCATAAACGATTTTTTATAATGCGATGAAACAATTAGAATCCGGATCGATGGAAAGTGTGTTTTTAGATGTTCTGCTACTTCAATTCCAGACTGGCCTTTTAACTTAAGATCAAGAATAAGTAAATCAGGCAAAATGGTTCCTTCCTCCAAAAACGCAATCAGTTCCTCTCCACCTTCGGCTTTAAAACACATGTCAAATCCATCCTGAACCTGCAAGAAATCTGCTAATAGGGTAAGAATAAGTTTATCATCATCTACTAATGCAACCGAATACGTTTGTGATTCCTCCATAATAAAATTTAAATATTAATTAACTTGTTCGTTCGCTCTCCTCTAAAGCAAAATGAAAAACAGCTGACATTCCTTTGCCCTGTTTCGATTTGATTTTATGCCGTCCTTGAAGAAAGGACACCCTTGATTCAATATTGCGCAATCCCAATCCTTGCGCTTGTGCTTCATGATCAAAGCCTTTTCCATTATCTCTGTAGCTCAACACTACACATTGAGGTGATAAACGAAGCCAAATCTTCAACTCTGTTGCATTCCCATGCCGTACGCTATTTGTAACGAGTTCTTGTACGATTCGGATCATTTGAATTTTAAAATCGGTACGTACATCCGGATCATCCGACAAAGTCATTTCATTTAGTTTCCGGACTCCATATTCAATATTTAAAGATTGTTCCCATTGTTCGAGCGTGTGCTGGATTGTTTCTTCTAGAGACGAGAACTCGACTAGTGGTGGTGATAAATCATGGGAGATTCGGCGTGCGGTATCGATGGATTCGGTTAGCATTTCCATTTGCTTGGAATCCGATTTCGATAGGTCTTTCCCATAGCTAAATCTCATTTTCATGGCGGTCAACTTCCCTATTAATTCATCATGTAAGTCAGCTGAAATACGTTCTCGTTCTTTCTCTTGGGTCTTAATTGTTGTTTCTAGCAGTTCTTTTTGGTAAGCCAATTCTGCATTTTTTGACATCAGCGTTCGTTTCATGATGGCCCGAGACAACATGGCAATGAAACTTAAGAGAATAATGAGAAAGAGGGAAACAATTGCTATCCAGAGTGCAATGGTCTCCGGCTTCTGCCATTGTTCCATAAATGAAAGATTAAGAATGAATAAAACGTGAGTGTCAAGATTAAATAACTAAGCCAGACGTAAAAAACCAATGGAGATGTTTTGCTTACCAAAAAGTTCATTGGAAGTAACAGGATTGTATTCAAAGAAAAATAAATAAAGATGGCCAAAACCAAACGTAACCTACGATATGTGATCACTTTCTCATATTGGAAATGATGATACATATACCACATGGCTATTACCACAATCAAAAATGCCGCAAGCGGCTTGGAATAGGTCTGGAACGAAGTTACTTTAGAAGGGTCCAACCATATTAGTTCACTAATCATATAAGCCAACCCGATCAAAGTAACCACTCGTTCTTTCCAAAAATTTCGTTCCTGATTAAGTACATAAAATACGAACGCAAAAACGATCAATTCTACCATAGCCAAGACCGTCCACATGATCAAATTGTTTTCTAAAAAACGACCTAAAAAACGACCACAAAAATCAACTACTAAGCTTAAAAATAAATAGAGAATGATCACCCGATCCCCTTTTTTCAAATGCAAGAAATAATACATCCCACAAACAATTCCCAATAGCAATAAAGCAGGTGAGATGTAGGTTAATACATCAATGTATTTGATCATCCAGTTCTTCACCTTATTTATTCTATTGTTCTTTCATTATTTACGGGGCATCAATTCTGATAAGTTTAGTCTGCATTTTTCCTGAATCGCGAGCACATAGAAAATTTATTTTATTGGCTTTGTTGATCTGCCATCTTTAAAAGTGTAAATGAACTTGGATCAAATGGAGGTACGGGTCGAACCATATCTTCCCATACAATTCTGTTTCCATTGACATCTCTAATAATGAAATCAATAACTACAATTCGTTCGTTTAAGTTTGAACTTCTTTTATGACGCAGCGCCAAAAAACCATCATATTCTTTATCTTCAACTAATCCTTGGGATGGAATACGCAACGCTCTAAACATATCGTTTTTTCTTCTTTGGTTTGTCTGTCTATCCACTACATATTTCTTCATCTCTTTTCCATTTTCAAATTCTTTCATTCGTTTTATGGCTGTATCAGTAGATAATGTATCCGTTACATATCCAATTTTATTCTTTTGGTCGGATTCATAACTTGTATTATACGTTACTGGCAGTGTCAGGAAAAATGACGTATCCATGCCTGTTGATCCTAAATACGTTGAATCATCATGGCTAGATGACATTAAAATAAGTTGAAAGGAACTGTCCGTAATAATTGGATACGCATGCAAATAGGCTGAGCCGTCAAGAAACCCTTTACCCATTGTAAACTGTACACTATTTCCTTGACGAAATTTATCTTCTAGAAATAAAGTGTCGGTTTTGACCGAATTCCATGCTTGAACTCCGCTTATCATCTTTGATTTAAAGGCAGATCCAGGCTGAGAAATCACTTCATTAGATGTTGAAATAACGATTATTTCTTCGCGACCTGAATCGCATGAGGCCAGCAATACCAAAACGAATAACATTCCTAATAAGGATGCTCGTTTTCGTTTCTTAATAAATGAGGTGGAGGCATCTTCTGCCAATTGACTTTTGTCCAATATTTTGTTTATCATAAAGTTAAATTTTTAATTTTAAATAATAACAAATTTTTATTTAATATTGATATATTCAATAATACAAAAAACATCTGATCAACCTATCATTATATACGTGATTTTTACAATGTTTAGTTGTTCCAATTTTGCGACGGCAAGTTGGGTACTATATCCGTTTTCTTACTACGTGAAAACTCCTGTATTTCATAAACAGTAGTTTTTACCTACTCTCTAAAGTGGCCAATCCTTCACCTTTAGATCATACCAATCGCAATTAGATAAAGTTCACATATTCTTCTCCGCACATTATACATTACTGAATTCCATGGATATTATATTCATTGGAAGATTTTCATGGTTTTTTGGGGTAGATGTGACTCAAGACAATTTGATCAACTTCCCTTTATGGAATTCTTTAGGCTCCGGACCTGGTTCATCAGCCAATTGGTCTGCGGATCATAATGGAATTAGCGCTGGAGAACACGTGTTTCAACGTATATCATCACCGGTACATTGGATGTGGGAAGAGTGTCAATGCGTAATTTATATGTATATAATTATAGATAAAATAGATCCAGATTAAGACTGACTGACTGATTGTTTATTTATTTATTTGTTTGTTTGTTTGTTTGATGAGTTAATGAATTAATGGATTCGAACCCTATTAAAATGAACGTAGTCATGATTGGTTATTTAAATTAATTTAATTTAAATCGACGGTGTTGATTTCTGTTATTATGTGAATTGTAAAGAGGTTGAAATATTTTATATTTGCGAGATTATTGGAGCGTTCGGAACTACGAAAACAAAACTAAGTTGACTCCATAGTTCAACAGGATAGAATAGACGCCTCCTAAGCATCAGATCGGGGTTCGAGTCCCTGTGGGGTCACTTGAAGGGACAAAGCATCTAAAAAATGTTTTTGTCCCTTTTTTCTTTTCTGTAACTGCTTGGAAAACAAACCCATTGTAGAAAAAGCCCAATGAATTTTAGAGGTTCGATAAATGTTATTCTTGGCTTCATACACTATTCCCTCTGGGAAGACCAAATCTTGTAGTTGCTTCTTCTCCTCAATAGTACCCATACTCCATGTATCACTCATTTTTGTAGATAAATAGAGGGTGTATTCTAAGTGTTTTTTGAGGTTCGATAAATCGGACTCATAATTTTTCAATTCTTTAATAATTGCCTCTTTTTCGTTTCGATACTTTGGCATGTATTTGTTGTAGATGTCGCTACTTAGCTCCTGTAAAAAATACTTTTCTTCCGCTCCATCAATTTTAGATTGGACATCATTCAAATTGTTTTCAAGGCTATTTTTGTTCTCAACTCGCACTTTGTTAAGCCTGTTATATTCTTGGACAAACTGATGAACAATAACAGAATGATACTTTGGTTCTACCCTGAAAGATTCCAAGAGATTGGTAAAAGATTCGTGAACACCGTTTGCGTTTTTATTGACTTTACATCCCTTTGTGTTGCATTTATAATAATGAAAAAAGAGTGTTTTTTCAACAGTCTTTAATTTCTTTTTAGTCATGTACGCTGTAAAAGGATTACCACAATTAGCACAAATCATAAATCTTCTCAAAGGAATTTCAACTCTGTCCAGTTGCTTGGCAACGCCTCGTCTTGGGTGTTGCTCTTTTTGGTTTATTGCCATGAACATTTCCCTTGACACTATTCTTTCCCAACTGCCCTCTATAAAGCCGTTAGGAGCTAGGCTATGAAGTGCCACACCACAGTAAAATGTACTTTGGAAAATCACTGATAATCTTTTGCGGTTTAATTTCAATCCCAGCTTTTCTAATTTACTACTGATTTCCACATTAGAAATACCTTGGTGCTTCCATCTAAAGGCTTGCTTAAGTAATTTTCCTTCTTCGGTTATTACTATTTTATGGTCTTCGGCTCTTTCTTTGGCATGCAAATTCTTATAACCAACTGGTACTGTTCCAAACCAATGGTTTTTTTCCAGTTTAGCCTTCATCCCATCTACTGATCTTTTGCGCCTGATTTGATTCTCATAATTGGCGTACATCTGGAAGAAGATTTGTTGCATTTCTCCTTCTGGTGTTGTAGGGTCTTGTATCTCTTGTGTAGCGGCTAAAGTTACTACACCATACTCCTTCATTAAATTGCTATTAATTGAAATGCTGCTAACACCTGAACGTGAAAAACGATCATAGGCATAAACCAAAATGTAGCCAATGGTCTTTCTCCGTTTTACGTAGGTTAACATTTTGTTGAATTCTTTTCTTTCATCCGTCTTTGCAGACTCATAGCTACCTCCAAAAGTTTCAACAACGGTTAGTTCTCGTCTTTTGGCTAAATCAAGGCAATTTTTCATTTGAGTTTCTAAACTAGAATTACTCTCTTGATCTTTGCTTGATACCCTATTGTATATTACACATTCGGTTCCTCTAGCCTTTGCTTCATTTTCTTTGGATGGAATGAAATTTCTAAATTCTTCTTTAGTTTCTCTTTTTCTCATATCAATTCACATTTTGCAAGCAGATATTATAAAATATACTGTTCAATTTTTGAAGATCAATTATTATTGCTTGTGCTTCTTCCTCCGTTATATCTTCAAATCCTTCATGCTTTGTTAAGGTTTCAGGATTTAAGGGGTGAGATTCGTAAAATTTTATTTTGTCGTTGTGTAATAAATCTTTAAAAACCAATTCTTCCTCCTTATCATGTTGCAATAACTGTTCCGATTTAGATTGAATATTGCAATTATCGTTTTCCGCTTCCTTAAAATCAAAATCAACAATAGTAGAAGCTATTTCTTTTAGCATTATTGTTCCCACTTCCGCTCCCGTCCATTGATTAGACTTCTTTTGACCAGCTTCATTCTCCCAACCAATCCCCGTCCAACTTCCATCATCATAGAAATTAAGGCAAACATCATGTTTGGTCAGTAACACTTCTAATACCATCAATTTAAAAACAAAGGCTTTGGCAATAGGAAGTCCATTATCATGTACTTGATCTGGAAGCCAAAACATAGCATTATGCAACCTCTGAACACATAATATAGGTACATTTTGTTTGCTCAATTCCTTTAAGATTCTTAGCCAAATTAAATCATAAATACTGTATAATCGGTTTGCCAGATTATGTAAGTGATGCGCAAACACATTATGATCTTGCCAATGTTTTAAAACTTCAATATCATAATCCAGCTCCTTTACACTTAGCACATGTGCATCCATGACATTGTGTAGTTCCTTGTAATTCTCCGAAGAGAACTGATTGCATTGTTTTTTCATTGTTTCGATTTTTATCATTTAAGTCAACGGTTCTACTTTTAATCATTCGGTTCAACATTTCTACGACAACAGGTAGCTCATATCTATTGGCTACGGTCTGTCTAATTTTCGAATTCGTATAGCCATCTAAAAAGCCTACACGAACCATAAATCCTATATCTTGAGGCTTCATACGAAGTCGTTTTAGCATGGGGTACATTTCGAAAATTTCTGATGCGGTTAGGTATTCATCTTCCATCTACACTTAATCTTTCCTTATTGATAAAATATATTTTTCAAAATTAGAGCATAGCCTTCCCTGTTTAGGGTCAAACAAAACAAAATTATTTGCCCTAAACGGCTAATTTCATAACCACAGTTAGGAATATAGCTCCAAACGGATTTTAGGGCATACCCTGAAATCCGCTCTTACATTTCAAGAAATTAATGTGGATTTAGCTGAACTCCAAACACAACAATCGTTGCATGGAATCATTAGAATTGGATAGAATGGGTTTGACTTCTTCAATTACATAAATTGAGGGCAGTTTCATTTTAGACAGGGACATTATAAACATGACACTAAACTAGGTATTTAAACCTATGTCAATGCTATCAATTACATGAATTAGGGATATTTCTTTATTAACCTCCCTTTTCAATTCACGAACGGTAAATCTCGCTTGGAGCAATACCGAATTGTGCTTTAAATGATCTATGGAATGCACTTATACTTTGGTAACCGATTGCATCTGCAACTTGTGATGTATTTAACTCGCCTTGTTTCAGGAGTTTATAGGCTTGTTTCATTCGTTCTTGAACATGATATTTTTTGACCGAACTCCCTTTTTGCTTTTTAAATAATTCATTAAGCCGCTTTGGAGTTATAGCAAGTGGTTGACATAGTTCTTTTATAATAATATCTCTATTAGAATATCTTGTAAGGTAACTACTAACAAACTCCACCTTTTCAGAATCCGTCTTATTAGCAAATGTTTTTGTTCGCTTTGGGGGATTGCTTGCAAGCTGCTTAAAGAAATCTCCAATCAGATAGAAGGTTTGCCCTTTTAATTGAACTCGCACCCAAGCTTCTTTTAATTGGAATTTATCTAGTTCAGATATGGTATTAAAAATGTCCTTAGTAACTTTTCCATGCAAGCCATACGTTATGTTGGGATGAATACAAGCCTTTTTAAGTCGCTGAGGCAAATCCTTAAATTCATCTCCCAACAATTTTCTAAACGCCTTAAGGGAAAAGATTATGGCTACAGCATTCATTGGTTCGGTTGAAGTGCTAATCTCTAGTAATATTTTACCAGCAGGAGCTTTTAAAATAACGCAATCATTCTTTTTGCATTTATCATAGTATTGACCGTTTTGCTTGTAGATTTTAAAATCGGCTCCCAAGTTGAACGCCATAATAACGGAATCAACTGGATAGTAGTTTTCATAAATTAAATCACTTTCGCGTTCTAGCTTGAAAAACTGTAGAGTAATTTCAGGTTCTATAATAATACTCTTGTATTCTCCTTTTCCCACCAACTCATTTTCATAACAACTTTCGAATCCAGAGGCACAAAAAATTCTCGGTTTTCATATCAAAGTTATTGGTAGCATTCTCTACTACCGTTTGCATCATTTCAAGGGATGTAAAATAAGGCAAGTTCATTTTCATGGCATTCTTTTAGGGATCAATGAGGTAATTTAGAATTTAAAGATAATGGTTACATATACTAATAATACAATCCATTTGAAGATGTGACAATAAGTGAAAACATTCGAAATATAGCCTAAAGAGAAGAAAAAATGGAATCCGTATCATTAAAATAGAATGCCGTATTAATTGGGAATTAATGAATTCTAATGTGTCTAAATGAGTTTTTATTGAAATCAATACAAATTACATTGCCTAACTATTGATTTTAATTACGATTACAACTTTGCCTCACACTTTTGTAGTCTTCAAATAACTAAAATGCAATTTTATTTCAAGCAGGTATTCATAGACAATACCTTTGAAGTGATTAAAACGTAGTTCTGTTTACAACGAACTACACGAAAGCAGGAACCCTACACAGATAGCGGCAACCTCCTCCTTCTCATTGCATTATCTGCATAGTTGCTTTGTATAAAAAACAAAGAGATGAAAAGCACAACCAAATCAAAACAAGGAAAAGGCAAATCCAAATCCACAATTCCAGTAGCTCACGCGGCTACCTATCAAGAAGACGTACAGAAGGGAAAAGAGCTACTTGCCTTTTTCTATCCAATATCTAATTAAGTAATACTATGGCTCGACCAATTCATAAGGGAATAGCCTATTTCCCATTAGACTGTCACCCCAATGATAAGTTACGATATATCGAAGCAAAACACGGCTTAGAAGGGTATGCGATTGTCATAAAACTATGGACAAAAGTGTATGCTTCTGAGGGCTATTATTCTCATTGGGATGAGCGCACAAAGTTTTTATTTTCTCGTGAAAATGGGATTGATCCTGACCTCTGTGAACGTGTTCTAAATACGTGTTTAGAAGAGTCTCTTTTTGACCCTGAAATTCTTCAAAAATACGGTGTTTTAACCTCGGTCGGAATTCAAAAACGCTACTTCAAAATTGTAAAAGAAGCAAAACGAAAATCCATCCAAATTTGGGGCAAAATCTATTTACTCGGGAGTGACTCAGGAGTGACTCAGGAAGAAACGAGGGTTAATACAGGGTTAACTCAGGAGGAAACTAGGGTTAACTCAGGAGTTACTCCCGTGGAAAGTACACAAAGTAAAGTAAAGAAAAGTAAAGTAAATAAAAGTAAAGAAAAGGGGACAAAAAAAGAGAGCGCCCCCTCAAAAAATAATGATGAGAATTTTGATAAAGAAAATGAATCAGAATTAAGCGAATCTCCTAGCGGATCGGAAGAAGAAAAAGAAAAAAGTTCCGCGAAAAAAGAAAAGGAAGTTAGCACGAAGACTGAACCCATATCGGAGGAAGTTTTGAAGCTCTGTCAAGAGCGGTTCGAATGGGAGAGTCCGATCTATGTTTGGGAGTCGAATGATGATGAGTATTTAGCCGAACTTCTCGGCAAACTCCAACACGGCTTTGGTGCAAACGCTCCACCAGACGACAAACAACTCACCGATGCTTTCCAAACGCTTTTGGAGAAAATGCCAAAATACTGGAAGGAAAAGAAATTCACCATCAAATTAATCAACTGGAATTACAACGAAATTGTCAATGAAATCATACGAAACAAACCAAAAACCAAGAAACGAGGAGCATTTGCCAATGATTCAGAGCGAGAAGACTGGATTAAAAACTTTGGAAAGTAAGCCCGAATCGGTTGAAAAATCCATTTACGAAGCAAATCGTGAGCAATCACTTGGACAACTGATCCACCAAAAAGTGGACAACGAAACCATAACGCAGGAAATTGCGCGAATTCTTAGCCGAACAATGGACGATTTAGGAGTGGAATCCATGCCGTCCGCAGATTCCACCAGCAGGATCATTCACTATCTGGTGAGCTACTACCGCGACCTGTCTCTTTCGGAAATTTCCAAAGCGTTCGAACTGGCGATCACAGGAGAGCTGAACGTGAATGTCGAACACTACCAAGCGTTCAATGTGAAATACATTTGCAGCATTTTGAACGCTTACAAACAACGGCGTTTAAGGGCTATTCAAAACGTAAAACGATCTTTACCCTTGCCTAGCACCCGAAAGTCCCCTGATGAACTTAAAAAGATACGACACGACTTCATTGAACATCTTTTGAAAGTGTATCAGTACTATAATCGTTCAGGTGAGCTAAATATTATCACTCATTGGACTGTTTACAATTTCTTTTTGGAGGAAGGAATTATTCATGTTTCACACTCCCAATGGGTGGCATGGGAGACTGTAGCACGATCCGAATTTAGAAAGCAATTATCCAATCCTACCAACAAACATCAACGAACGGGATTCCGAGAGATTTTAGGAAACTTTCATAATGCCATTCAAACCAGTCAAATCAATGTATTTAGAGGAATTGTCAAGGAAGTGGCGGTGAAAGCAATTTTCCAACAATGGAAGGAAAATGATGTGGATTTAAAGGAATTGATAACGAAAAAAACACGTGATGATGGCTGATAAAAACCACTTTTTAACGGTTAAGGATTTGATGAAGCTAACGGGAAGTGACAGCTATCAGGCTACTTGGAAAACTCATCAAACCATTAGAGACTCCATAGGTGAAAACAAACGTAAATTATTGATTCGGGAATACTGTGAATACGAGCAAATAGATTTTAAATACGTATGGAGCGTGCTAAGAGAATGAATACCATTTATTCGGCTCTTTTAAACCCTTCCTTTAACACATTTAAAAAGGTTGAATTTCGTTTTTCAGCATCGTCAACGAAGGATTTATAAGAAAGTAAATTCACACCAATTGGTACTCTGCTATCATCTTCCAAGTTAGGCATAATGGAAAGTTCCTTGTAATAATAATTATCGGAAGAAAAAACCTCTATATATTCATCTTCTTTTAATGATCGTATGAATTCTGGGTCAAATTCAACTATTCCATAAAACCAAATTCTTTGTATTTTGGACGGGTAATAATTTAATAATTTCCTTGCTCTTTGTCTCAACTGACTAATAACCTCTTCTTTTTTTGCTAAGCCAATATCCGTTTTTTTAAGCTCAACAACAACTACATCTAACTTGGCCTCTTCACTTTCAGGGTCTCCAGAAAATATCATGGTTATATCGGGTCTAGTTTGATCTTTCTCAATTGATTCTCCATCAAGCAAAATTTCTTCAACCACCTTATCCATGTCTCGATCGCTAAGAATCGTGGTATACGACATGAATTTATCATCTAATAACCATGCATTATTTCTAAACATATCATTCCCAAAATCCGCCTGCCTTAGCGTTTCTTTCATAGGAACAATTATGTTGTGAATGTCTGTTTCTGAATGGTTTGAATCGATATTTTTCAAACGTTCTATGGTTATATTTCGATACAAAACGTACTCCATTAAAACTCTTGAACTTACTTCCAATGACTTTTCATACTTTTCATCACTAAGGTCATTAGGAGTATCCAGTACTTGCCGTTGCAGCTGTAAAAATTTTTTCTGTGCAATTTCCAAGGATTTGCCTCTATCCATTAAACCTACTATCTCCTTTTTAAATAGACCTTGTAAATGAGGGAATCGTTTATCCAACGATTCTTGAATTTTCGTGTTATTTTCAGAAATGGCAGGGATTTCATCATCTAAAATTTGCGCCACTTTCTCCATCATAAATGACTTTATATCACGCAGTTCTTTATCGTCTATATCTAATTTTTGTCTTGAAGAATCCACTTTCCCGTCAAACATACTTGAGTATAACAAGAAAATAATTTCATACCCCTTAGGTATTCCTTCTTTAGAAACTATTTCTAAAGGCAATGTTCTCCCTTCAGCACAAATAGATGTGATGATTGATGAATCTCCAAATGTCTCATTAATATCATAATACAGCTCTAAATCATCAAATAAGTTACCTCTTGGATCATTATAAACAACCTTGTTTAAATCAGGAATTTCTGTTATCGTCAATACTTTTACATCGTCAAAAAAATCATTTTCAGGACTACCCTGAGCTGTCTGAACCGATACTTTAATTGTCAATTCTTCCTTACTGACTTTCTTTATGTGAAAAATTGGAAAAAAATGCAATTCAAGAAATTTTAAAATACTTTTGGGACGAACATAGTCGTAGGTCTTAATGGATTTTTTAAAATATCCAATAAATGTCAACTTAGTTCCAAGAGGGTTAGTTTCTTCCTTAATTTTGCTTAACCCTTCAAAATCTTCGGAGAACACAAAGGTTCGTTTTTTGGCCTCTTCAAATTGGCTATCTACTTCTACTTCTTTAAAATAATTTAGAAAAACCAGTCTACCTAATCCTTTGTGATCTTCTTGATCGGTGTCCATCAAGTTTTCAAACTTGCTAAAATTCTCACTTGTAAAGCCGCGACCATTATCTTCTATCACTATCCGAAGAGAATCACAATCGTTAAATGAATCTAACTCAATGTCAATTGTGATTTCGTCTGCTCCTGCATCAATAGAATTTGCAACAGCCTCCTGATAGACCATATTTAGAGAAGGTGTTGGAAAGAAATGTTTGATTGCTTTACTAGGTTTGATTTTCATACTTGCTATTCTTATTCACAACGGTGACAGCAAATTAACAATGAAAAATTGCAAAAGGAACATTAAATACTATTCTTTTGTACTCTTTCCAATCTTTATAAGCATGAACATTGTTATTGGTATATTAATCTTTCAATAAATATTTCAAGTCACCTAAAATCACATCGAAACTTTAAACCGCTTTTGGCTTAGACCATTCTGCTACCTTGATTAAAAAAGCGCAATCACCCTCATTGTTCCAAATTTGCTTATCAAGGTTCATGTATACAAAATGATACAATTCCTTCCTGCCTTCTTCCTTATATTTCCGTTTAGTACCATAATCACCAACCTTAGTATACAGAACAACACTATCTCCTTGCTTCACTTTTATATCATCGAATAGGTAAGAATGACGATGAAGATTGGTGAGTTGTAGAGCACTATCAAATGTGCTGTCAAATACGATATAATCACCTAGATTACAATCTTTCTCAACATGAACTAATAGTCTTTCATTTTTTAATTCATCCCTCCCATGAACCTTATCAATTTTTAAATCCATTATTTTCCAATTTCATAGTCAAACATGTATTACTCCGCAGGTACATCTTCAAAGTCTTTAATCAATACCCACCCCGATTTCACATCGTTATTGTCATCGTAGAATCCAATCATCATCCATTTTCGATTCTTTTTCTCAATCCAGACTTCCATTCCGCAATCAATTTCGAACATGCACCGAGCATTAATTCTAGGATTTGTCCGTAAAGCAGTCTTCCGAATGGCTTTAAGATTTTCCTGTAAAGTGATCTCATTATAGACAGAATAGTAGTTATTGGTAACCTGCTGTATCACTTGTTCGGACTTTGTAAATCCAAGTGATTCCTTTACTGGGTCAAGTACCAGAGGATTAACTATTACATACAAAAGAATATGTTGTATTACAGTATGCTTAACATTGTTTTCCTTACAATACTCAAATATTCCTTTTAGAAAATTAGTGAATTTCCCAAGGGTTAACGTACCTTCTTTTGATTCCTGAACAACATCCTCTATGGCCTCTACCTGCTCTTGGGGTAATTTTTCAAATACCTTTTCGAAAGATTCCCACTCCAAGCTTTGGGTTGAACTAAACGAACTTATTTTTTCCGAGAAGAGCGAGGTAAACGGTGAACTTTCATAAAGTTTCCTTGATGATTCCATCGCGCTAAAGGACGATAACGATGCAACATCTTTAAACTGATTTTTTAATAGGGCTGCTTGATTAATCATGGTCATTTCTACCAGTCCCGTATTCACAGGGCTAATAGAGTCTAGTATCTTTTGTAAAGGCACTGCTACCGTCCTTGTTTGTATCACAGCTTCTAAAAAAGACGTAGGCAATATATCTTCTCTAATTCTTGACAATTCCCGTACACTATCAGGAATAATCGCTCGAAGTTTCTTTTGTTGATCAATGATGCGACCAATACCAGTATTTTCAAACATGGATTGAGCGGCTTTCTGTTGTCTGAGGACAGCTCCAATAGCGGAGTTTTCAAATTTAGAACGGCTTTCGTTCTGTTTGTTTACATAGTCAATTATTGAAGTCATCTTAATTGTTGTGTTGAATATTATACTTTGGTCGGAATCTCTTGATTCGGTTAGTTTCAAGTTTTATTGCTGCTTGTCTGGGTTTAGCTTGATCCATTACAATTCGATCAAACACTTTTCCCTGCGCTCGGTGTTCAGCAGGACGAATATCTACCCTATGTTCATACGTAATCCCATCGTAGACTCTCTCTCCTTTATTGTAATAAGTATAATTCACGGTATCAAAGTTTGTCCCCACTAAATTTGCTACACCAACACCTGCAAAGGCTCCAAGTATAACGCCAAATATATTCCACCCGTCTTTTTGACCTTGAGATAAGTTTGGATTGTCATTTACCAAACTACTACTTACTAAATATCCTAATCCTGCCCCTAGAACTCCTCCAACTATTTTTTCACCTGCTGTTGCCATATTGTTTAATATCTAATCAATCCTTATCTACCTAATTTACAAAATATTAGTCAATAAAACTAAACATTTTTCAATCTATTTAAACCTTCTTCAAATCTACTCTCCCAATCCAACCCACATTTGTCGCAGAACAACGGACAAATATGGACGAAATCAAACTACTACTCATTGTAAACAGCGTTTTACTCACCACCATAGGAACACTCTTCCTAGTGCTTGGTTTCTTTCTAAAAGACCTGCATAAGGACTTTAAAGAACTCATTGTAAGAGTTAACCAACTCTACATCCAATTCGAATCTCATTTAGCACGCTTCGACACCACCAATGAATCCATCCAAGACCAATTGGAAAGGATGGACGAACGCATATCTAATTTAGAAAATACAACAAATAAGTAGTAATGGGGATCACTAAAAATATCGCCGTTGCAGGAGCAGGAATAGCTAGTTTGTTTGGAGGAAGTTATCTGTATAACCTCTATCAACTTTCTCAAAAAATCCTGATTGACACCAAAATACTCTCACCTAATAAGAATAGTGAAGGAGTCAGTCTTACAATAACAGTGGTTATTAAAAACCCCACCGACACAAATCTAAATATCAAGTACCCTTTTGTAAAACTGGAAACAGGAGACGAAAAAGAACCTGATGTGTTGGGCAGTTCCATCCCTTCGGAGGAAATCATTTCCATTCCAGCCAATGGACAAACCGACCCTTTTAATCTTGAAATCCAAATTCCTGCCCAAGCAGTCGTAGCAGCACTAGGATTTGGCGTATTCAATTTTCTTACACCAAACAGCACTACATCAAGAACGATTCCTATTCGAGCCATAACACGCACAGGAATGCCATACCTATTCGAAACCCGAAGTTTCTCTTTTGAGGACGTAACCGAAACCACCATAAAACTATAATGCAAGCCATTAAGGATAGACATATCGCAAGTGGTAAGCAGCATGATAGCTTATTTCCAAAGCCCCTTGGTGAGGATAAGGTAATCAGTTCAAACGCATCCGTATGGGATACGATTGAGTTCATGCCCAAGGCGGCAATAATGACACCAGCCGACACTATTAAGATTGCTCGGAAACTGGATAGTGGCAACCTATATGACACCTGTGAGAACATTTGGAACTTCGTCTACAAGCACATCCAATACAAGCCAGATCGTTTTGGTGTCGAGCAAGTAAGACGACCAGCCCGACTTTGGGCGGAACGATTAACGGGTGGTGATTGCGATTGTTACAGTGTATTTATTTCTTCGATTTTGAGTAATCTCCAAATTCCTCATACCTATCGCGTAACCAAATACCCAAAGAAAGACGGAAGTAACCCCACGTGGCAACACGTGTACATCATAGTACCTGATGGCAAGGATTATATCACCATTGATTGTGTGGCAGACCAATTCGATTTTGAAGTACCCTACCTAGAAAAAACAGACAAACCTATGGAATTACATTATCTCAATGGCTTCGATATAGAAGAAGAGCTATTGGCAGAAACAGAAATGACAGCAGACGGCATTGACGCAGACGACCTTTTAGAAGGTAGCGAAGATTTAGGCTTACTGCGCATCGGAAAAAAACACGCGGCAGCACGAGAAGCTGCGCGTAAGAAAAGAGAATTAGAACGCCAACGTAGAGGTGGATCACGTCTAAAAGTTGGCTTAAAGAAAGTAGGCAAAGTTGCAGGAAAAGGATTGCATATCGTCAATCGCATTAATCCAGCGGCAGCATTATTGCGTGCAGGATTCCTTGCGAGTATGAAGCTCAACCTTATGCGGGTAGCAGGAATCCTCCGCTATGCCTACCTCACACCAGCACAAGCTCGTAAACAAGGCATTGATATGGCTAAGTTTCCAAAGCTTCAGAAAATACGTTTGCGAGCAGAGCAAATTTTTCATAAAGCAGGTGGAAAACCAAAGAACCTGAAAGCCGCCATCCTAAAAGGGAAAGGTAACCGCAATAAACAAGTCCCTTTAAATGGATTGGGTTATATAGATGAATTAGACTATCACGAAAACACGCCACTATCCGTCATTTTAGGCAATGACATGTACATGAATGAAGTGGCAACGGACGAGTTAAACGGATTGGGAGAAGTAGCAACTGGAACCGCAATTGCAGCAGCAAGTACTGCAATGGGAGCACTGGCATCGTTACTTAAAAGCATTGGTCAATTATTCAAAAAGAAAGCAACTGATCCAGATAGCAGCACTAATCCAGAAGCACCATTGGATGAAAAACAATTCATTCCAGAGGATTACGAGGGTGACGATTATTCTTTTACCGATGATGCAGAGATGGATTTTGACATGGATGATTCTGCTTTCTTACCTGATTCCCATCAAGTCCGACCTTCTGGTTCTGATGTGGTGCGAGTAAAATTGGCCGATCCAAATGATCCGAATGCTACCGATATAATAGATGAGCCAACAACGGATAGCACAGATGTCACTACAACGGATACAACAACTACAGAACTCAATCCAGATGGTACACCAAAAGTAGCCGATGAACCAAGCTTTGTAGATTCTCAAATAGCTCTTATCAAAGAAAAACCAATTGTCGGAGTTGGCTATGGACTTGGAGCTTTAGGACTTATTGGTGGAGCAATATGGGGTTTAAAAACTCTGTTTGCAAAAAAGGCTGCTCCTGTAAATGGTTTGCCCAAAAAGAAACGGAAATACAAAAAACGCAAATCAAGCCCTGCAAGCTCAAAAAAAAGCAGAACACGAAAGCCTAAAGTAGAATTACTTTAAACATCCCTTCAATTGATTTCTAACATCCAAAAACTACACAAATGAATACAGCACAAGTATCACATAAAACCAAAATGAAATTTCGTCTTAAAGACTATAAGACCGAAAACGACATCAAGAAAAGTGGAATTCGTACCGCTATTGATATCGGAGCTGGAGTCCTTGGCGGTGGATTCGCAGGAGCATTAATGGGTAGAAGTTCACTACTGGTTGGAGCCGTAGTTAGTGGAGCAGGATACTACATAAATAACCCAATTCTTCCAATGGTCGGAATGGGTATGATGGCATCTCATAGTGCTGCCAACATAAAAGCGATTTCTACCACCGATGAACCTGTAAACGGTTTCGATATGCAAAACGAGATGAGTAACGCCAAGGCGCGACTGATCCAGTTCAAAGACAACCTCTTAGCTAAAACCTATATTGATAAACTTCAAAAGGCCATAAGCACGGATGAAACGGCTACCACCACCGAAGATTCTCCACAAGAGCTATTAGGCTTGGGGATGGTATCTCTGGACGAGGTAGAACAACAACTAGTTAGTTCCGCTTTAGAATTTCAAAGCCAACAAAAACCTGTAACCCTTCAAAATGACGTGTACACACCTTATCAGGACGATATAGATGTAGAAGATACCGACTTCGAAGAGATGTAAACACCCTTTTTCATAAGGCAGGGAATACCCTAGAAAACAAGCGAAATAACCCTTCGCTCAGGGACTCCCTTGCCTTTACTCAAAAGCAACAACAATCAAAAAATATACAAAAACTAAAAGCAATAAACATGAATGACGAATTAGATTTAGCACTTGATAGTGAATTCAATAATGCAGGAGAACTGCTAGGATTTGATGCACTAGAAGGAGGCGATGTGATCGGCGCATTAGATCGTCTATCACCCATTAAGAGATTTCAGGTACTTAAAAAACTCACCAAAGGGACAAAGGTAAGCCGAGGCTCAAGAGGTGAAATTGAAAAGTTCTTTAAGCAAATGCCAACCAATGTAAAGACCGAGCTTTTGAAAGGCGGTTTACGATTGGCCGATTACACCATTTATTCCACAAAAGCTGCGGATGCTAAAACCATCAAGATGTTTGAACCTCAAGACGACAAAGAAGTCGGTTTGCGTAACATTTCCAATGCTAAACTACCAAAGAATCAAGTCTTCTTAGTGAGCGGTATTTATATGTTAGCGGGTGAGGCAGCTGGTGGAAGCGTGGATGAAATCAAGTCTACTAATTTTGATTCGATCTATAGTATTCCTGCCATTGCCAATGGAGAGTTCTCTTTAAAATCGAATCGAAAATTGATTGTTCCAGAAAACACTCCAAACCGCAAGTTTTGTACCGACAATAACACTTTTGTCAACATGGGCTACTGGAAGTTAGACAATCCACGATTAATCAAGGATGAAGAACTAATTGAGTTCGTGGTCGAACTTGGAACAGTTACGGGAATTCCAGCAGAAACCCAATTATGGGTTGGATTGGACGGAACAGGAACAACACCTTAAGCACCTTCGAATAACATCAAATCTGCCATGCAATCAAGGGGGCGATAAGACGAAAGTCCGCCCCCTGCTGCATGAAAACTAAACAATTCAATCCATGAAAGAAGACCACAAAATAATAGAGCATTTCGTATTCGATGTTACAGAAGCTAATAAATCTATAACTAAGGAATTCGAGATCAATGACAGTTCCTGCAAGATCACGGGGCTACAATTATCAAGCGATAGAGAAGACTTGCTGCATGCTAGAGGAACATTCAAACTTGATTTTAATGGCAAGGAATTGTTTTCAGAAGGGCATGAAGCAAAAATGCTAATGGCTTCCGTTCACGTTGAGCCAAATGGCAGAATGTTCAAAATTGATGAGGATGCAGGAAATGGAAAAATCACCATTATCTATCTGGACAGCGCTCACGCACTAACCACCTTCACACCTTATGAAATTTTCCTTTACGTAGAAAGCTATATTGAAAGTGAATAGAACTCGACATATCATAACGGAGTTCCCAATCTACAGAAGTGGACAACAGCACCATTTTCAAATCCCTATCCCTAGAGATGCAAAGAAAATAACGGGAATTAAAGTAAGTGCCAAGATTGGAGTAGATACTTCTAATGGTGGCTCTACTACAGCCGCAACAAATGGAAATGGAGGTTTAAGTAATGGCAACAGCGGTGCAGTAGATGAAAATGCGTTTGGTGGTTATAATGGCGTCAAAAATCCAATTACGGCCTTATTCGGAAGTCCAGATGGCTCACCTCCAATACAAGCTGCAGATTCCGCTATCGGTCGTATTTCCCTTTGGGTTGCAGGAGAAGAACAAGAGTTCTACGCGTCCACAGTTAGCGAAGGAAGTGAATTTCTAGTTTGGGGAACCAACCCGTATTGGGAGTTTGAGCCCTACGGGTTAATCATATCAGGTGGCTACAAGGATCGTAGGGTCGAGATCAATGCTTGTCAAGAGCTGATCATGGGTTATTACGCCGACACGATTCTTAGAACAGGTCAATTCGAATACTTCTACGATGTAAAAATTTATCTCACTTATCAAACTAAACGATAATGACCATAGGATTTGCTTTAGACTATATACCTAGAATGCTCCAAGAACAAGGCGTTAAGAACTACATCACTTATTACCGTCATCTAAGAGTAACCGCCGATTCTTCAATTTCCATAAAAGGAACTGAACATCATTATCTGCTGATTGATCCAGTAGAAGAGATAACGGTTGAGAGTAGGAAAGGAATTTTTGATGTAAACCTAACTACACTAAACGAGCTACAATACCATCATACGGGAGAAATAATCATTTCCAACACACATGCTATAAGAGATCAACTAGTGCGCTTTATCCAAGTTGTGCCTAAAAAGACATGTGTTAAAAAGAAAAATTAAATGGCGATTAATCAAGATAAATACACCGAACAGAAGGTAAATCGTATTTACCAAATTTTACAAAATGCCCAGCAACAAGGGCAAATGCAGGACTATGAAATCCAAGTAGATGGGTTGAAAGTTGTGCAAAGAACGGATGATTTAGAAATGTTCTTTTCGCATGAAGACTTCATTGATGCAGATACTAAAAGTTTAAGTATTGCCATTTATAGCGGTGCATCCAATAGAAATGATCGTCACATCCTTTGGCTAAAAGAAGAACCTAAAGAAGCATTGAACGGCTTGGAAGATATTGATACCCGTGTAGAAAAGCGCATCCAAGAAGCGGAAGATAAATGGAAGTATCAGCAATTAAACAAGGAACACGAACAGCTTAAAACGGATTATGCAGAGCTGGAGAAATTTGCCGAACAAATTGAAAAAGACTTAGCCGAATCTAAAACTGCCAAGTTCAAATTCGGCAACATGAATATCGGAGAGTTAGGATCTGTTATGCTGGAAGGGATCGTTAGACGAAATCCGCAAATCCTAACTAAACTTCCTATGGGTGATTCCCTTGCTGGTGTATTCGAAGAAGATGCTAAAGCACAAACAGAGCCTTCAAATGAAACCGAAGAAGAGGTAAGCTTCAAAAAGAAGACATCGAGCGAAACAGGTTTGAGTACAGAAGATCAAGCCTTACTCGATTTTGGTAAGCAGCTTCAATCACGGTTTACACAAGAAGAAATCCTCCTCATCATGCAAATACTAGATTATCTCGCACAGGATAAAGAACAAATCAAAATCACCCTTGGAAAATTAATTGCCAGCGAGACTGTTGGCACGAACTATAACGAAAAACCAGAATAGAATGAAATACACTTATGAAATCCAGTTAGAAGCTTCTAGTGAAGCCGAAGCCGATAAGAAAATGCAAAGCCTGATCACAATGGGCAAAAAGCTAAAAGCAAATGAACTCGCAAAAATGGCGGATGTATTGAAAAACGACCCCATCAAAACAGGATTAGCAAAACAGTTCCTAGGACTATAAACAGTAACCAAGTAAACCATGAAAAAAACCAAGACAACCGATAGAATACTCGATTTTGATAAAGATCAAAAGAAGATCATAACGTGGGGTGTCTTGGGTTTAAGTGGTTTGGCCATACTTGGTACGGGTGCTTGGATTCTGAAAGAAAAGTATCAAAACTACGAACGCAAAAAAGCCTTAGCTCTAAGCATGGTGGACGGAACCCATCAAGCCAAAGCCATGCAATTCATTATGGCATTTGAAAATGATAATTGGTTTGGAACTGGCACGAACGAAAAAGCGGTTAGACGTATTTTTTTAGGAATCGAATCCAGAAAAGAATACGAACAAATTATAGGAAGCTACAAAGCATTGAGTGAAGGTAGAAGTTTAGAAGCTGATATAAAGGCTGAATTAACCACTACCGAGTATGAAGAAATGAAAGCTATCCTTGCCAGTCAAACAGGAGAAGGTAGTGGTTCCGATTTTATCGCCAAAAACTTAGCTATACGCATCTACAATGCTCTTAATGCTACCTTCTTCGGTATGCCAGATACAGATGATGATGCGCTTAAAACGGCATTGGATGAAATACCATCTCTTACCGTTTGGAATCAAGTTGCAGTAGCCTATGAAAGCAATTTCCATAGCAATATGGAAGAGGACATAGACGGGGATTTATGGATGTGGGACGATCTGGATTGGGAGGAAATAAAGGAATCAAAAGCCTTGAATGGTTTTCAAGATAGTTGGCGCAGAGCAGAAATGAAATGGCGCATTTTTAATTATCAAAACCGAGTAAGACAACAAAAAGATAAACTATACAAAAGAATTTATGGCAACAGATAAAGAACAAGATAAAACTCCTTGGGGGTGGATGTTTGCAGGCGGAACATTAGCAATAAGTGGATTGTTAGGTTTTGGGTATTGGATGAGCAAGAAATCAAAGAACAAGGGCGATACCCAAACACCTCCAATTGTAAATGCCTCTATAATTCCAAGCACCAAAACGGTAAGTCGGAATGATCATTTTCCGTTAAAGAAAACAAGTTTCGGAAATCGGGTGTCGGTTTTACAGCAGGCTCTTGTAGATGCTTACGGCAGTAGTATTCTTCCCAAATGGGGAGTAGATAAAGATTGGGGCAGCGAAACAGATGCAGCATTGATAAAAAAAGGCTATCCCACCAATATGGATGCTTCTACCTACAATGATGTGTTAGAGCGATTGGCTAAAGTGAAAGCTTCGTCTATAGATCACAGGAACATTGGGATGAAATTACGTAGTGCTACCATCGCTAATGACTTTGGAAGTGTAAAACTAGAGCTTTCTAAAATGAACTCTACTAATGATTACTCCCAAGTAAGCAACGTCTATAAAACCATGTTGATCAATGGTGTTCGCAAAACTCTAGTGAATGGGTTACTGGATCAATTTAAACAATCAACTGAACGCTCTCATATTCAAAACGAATTCCTTCGTATGGGATTAAGGGAAAGCAACGGAACTTGGTCACTATCTGGATTAGGGTCTGTATCTGGTCGAAAGATCAAAACCAAACATACTTCAAATGTATGGGATGATCAAGGTACTGGAATTGCCATTCCAAAAGGAACGGTATTAGGAAAGGAGCTTCAAACCAGAAACGGAGTAACCATGTTCGAGGGGTCATTGGGTAATACACTTTATGTACATACCAGCGCGGTTCGATATGTCTAGGAAGTTCACTATTAACCAAATCAACAATCTCGTATGATACAAAAGTTAATCGGACAAATGCGTTTTGAGGGACACACTATTTATGATCGTCCTTATCAATTGAATATTGTTGGAGTACGCTCTAATAATGTGAAAGCTAATTCATTTGATGATGAATTGCACGTTTTCTATCGCATTCCAGAAGGAAAATGGCAACATCATGTTTTTACGATTACAACTGATCCCGGTACGTATTGGTTAAAGAACCCTATAGCTCCAGCAGGAACAGCTTTAATGAAGGCAGGACAATATAAAGATGCGTATGGTCTGGCTTTACATCAAGGGAAATATCAAGCACTTTGTCAAATTCATAAGCCTGTAAAGGTGATCCGTGATTATGATCGCAATGCGACATTGGATTTTTTAAACGGTAAAGAGGAATACGGAATGTTTGGAATCAATATTCATCGCGCCAGACAAACAGGAAGTACAGGAGCCATTGATCGGTATTCAGCAGGTTGTCAAGTCTTCCAAAATTCCGAAGATTTTACGCTCTTCATGCAACTGTGTAAAGCGCATCGGGTATTGCATGGTAACATCTTTACCTACACATTATTGGACTTTAGAGCAAAACGAAGACAATTCTTTAGACGGATCACTTATGGTGTAACCGCAGGAAGTGCAAGCACATTAGGATACTTATTATACAATCGCTTTTTCAAATCCAAACAGTAACAAATCAATGACAATCAATTATCAAAAATACACCTTCCTTCTTTCTGTAATAGGCTTTATAGGAAGCGTAGGATTTTACCTTTCGGTACTTAGAAATCTGAATGAATCAAGCCTAGAGAATGAATCAAACCCAATATCAACTATGAACACTAGCAAACCCGTTCCAAATTTTCAACTTCCAATTACACCTTATTATCATCGTGCATTTTTAAATCTGCAAGGAAAAGAAAGTAACGCCTATATCTCTGTTGGAATGAAGCCAGATGATTGGGATGGGTACACCATTAAGATTACCGATTGCGAAGAACAAATTTTGTTGCATGGCAGCCTTAATAAAAAAGAGAGTCGAACCAATGCCATGCATAAGATCGACACCCTGATCGAATCGCTTAATCTGCTTAAAGCAGAAATGGAAAAAGAATTTACACGCCTAAATGTATCCCACTAATTGATGCTATGAACAACCACACCATTATATCTGCCTTATCACTATCAGGTTCCTTAACTGCGTACTACTACGCCAAATTTCACGAGAAAGATAGGATACCTGCTATGTTGATAGGTGGATTTTTTGGTGCAATCATAGGTGAGTTAATCGCTCAAAAAATGGAGTCTACCAAAAACAGAATTGGATAAGGTATGGAAACAGTAAAAGAATATAAGACAATACCTGAAATGTTACTAGGGATTGGACGGCTTCCAAAAGAAGGTGTTCCAGAAATTAAGATTAGGTACAACCGTTCCACTAGACGGAAATTTCTAGGAAAAATTAGCTCCTCCTATGATGTTGCAAAATTCATTCGCTCCATTTACCGAAGAGGCGAAATTGAATTGCAAGAGCAATTTATCATACTGTATTTAGATAATGCCCACAACATACTTGGGTATTACAGGCATGCAAAAGGAGCTTTGAATGCTACAGTAGCAGACATTCGAATTATTTTGGGTACGGCTTTAAAGTCTGCTAGTAGTTCTATCATTCTTGCTCATAATCACCCATCTGGTAATCTAAAACCCAGTAGTTCCGACATAAATTTAACTGAAAAATATAAGGGTGCTGCACAAAAAATGGACATCCAAGTATTAGACCATTTAATTGTCACAAAGGACAGTTATTATTCATTTTTAGATGATGGTTTGCTTGGAATTTCTGGCTTAACAGGAAGGAACGGGGATAAAACAAAATCCCAATTTGAAATCAACAAAGATATTGAAGCCCTAGTCATGCGCTTGGATAAGGAGCAACGAGCTTATACGGCTGATGAATACTACCTGATGAAACAATACGAAGGTAGTGGTGGTTTGTCCAGCAAAGGGGCAAAAGGAGAAGGAATACTTCATGAATTTTATACGCCTCAATACATCTGCGATTTGATGTGGGATTTAGCCCGTCACTATGGTTATGAAGAAGGAACGGTATTGGAGCCGAGTTGCGGAACAGGAAGATTTATAGAAGGAGCCAATAGTCCCGAGGATGTGGTAGGATTTGAGATTAACCCGATTTCAGCTCGTATTGCAGAATTGTTAAACACAGATTCAAATGATTTTATTACTCCCAGAATTTACAATCAACATTTTGAAACCGCTTTCTTAGACGAACCTCGATTTACTAGCCGTTTACCAAAAAACAAAACGTGGCTGAAAGAATATCCTTTTAGTCTGGTTATTGGTAATCCTCCTTATGGTAAAAATAAGAACTTATACAGCTCTTACTTCAAGAACCCAAAGTTTCCACAAGTTGACACCTTCTTTATGTATCACAGCTTGCAACTGCTTAAAAAGGGGGGATTACTTGTCTTTATCTCCGCAAGTAACTTCATGCGTAATGGCAATACCTACAATGAATCAAAAAACAAGATTGCCGAAATAGCAGATTTTGTAGATGCTATTCGCTTACCCAAAGTGTTTAGTAACACGTCAATTCCAACCGACATTTTAATCTTTAGAAGAAAGTAACATGAACGTATATGTTAAACCCAATGAGGCACAAGCCAAGTGGAAGAAGATAACAATTTCCGAAGCTATAAAGGATTTAGAGGAAGCAGGCTATTGGAAAAAAGGAAGCACCGAAGCCATGTTAAAAGAAGGACATGAACTTTGGACTCCCTTTGCCTATTACAAGATGAGTGACAAAAGCTTAAATGGTCTGATAAGGCAAGGGCTTGAACAGGAGCTTCGCCTAGAAATCAAGCGGAATTTGGATAAATGTAATCCTTCTGCTACTCCAAAAGTATGTAGCCGTATTCATGCCCCTTCGGGTTATCAAAACATAGAAGCACAAATTATCAAGATGATGATCCGCGACCAAATTGGAGCTGGAGCTTGCATTTCTCAAATCGAAACTGAACTACTATAATGAAGAAAGACCCTTCCTATTATCGCGCAAGAATAGCCCTTATTGACCACCTACTTTCCGATGTTCGTATGGAGCTAAAAAATGAAGTAGATCCCGAAGCAGAAAAACGATTGAATAAGGAAATATCCTTATTGAGAAACGGTCACATTCCCATCAAATTTCCAGAGGATGATTTGGTTACTCAAATGTTGACCAAACATCACTACTCTAATGAAGTCTTAACCTTTACAGAGCTTACCACTTACAGCACATACTTTCAAATGTACCCTGATAGAGTCGTGGGAAAAGAGGTAGTAAAAAGCTCCCGTGATTTTCCTTTGCAAATCGAAGGATCAAAAGAGGATGTGATCCAAACCATTAAGAACATTACAACATCCAAACACTCTAATACTGAAGAAATGGAATTAGAATTAGAAGCTCTTGCTCTTGCTCTCAAATTAAAATTACTGAATTTCAATTCAAACAGCTCTTTAACAGGCTTGAATGGATTAGGCGCATTAGGTAAAACGGAGCAAGAAGAAGTGAGCCAGAACTTGCAAGCAGCCAAACGAGCCTTGGTAAAATCTCAACAAGAAAAATCGTATTCGAATACAGATAAATTAACCTTTAATAGTATTGTTAAATCCTATAACAAAGGAATTTCCAAAGCTGAAATACAAGCATGGGTATGGTACAAACGTAGTTTAGGTGTACCCATGTATGGATGGGATCAATACTTTCTTGCGGGTAAAGACAATAGTGAAATTGGTAAACAAATTATTACCATCCGTGAAACTGTTATTAAGGACAATCATTTCCGTGATATTTCTACAGTTGAGAAAGGTAAAGTTTTGGGTAGACCTACTGCAAAAACACTTGAATATGCGAATGACATATTCTTGATTTATCGAGATGCCGAAGGACTACGATACGTAAAGCAATCCGATGTTCAACTCCAAAATACCAGCCTAAAAACAGACCCGAAAGCACTATTAGAATTAGTAACTAAAGGCGCACTTTTCTATTTGAACGGGGAACTTATACCACATCCCATCTATACTTATGGGAATATGTATGATCGGCAATTACAACTGGAAAAAGACGAGGAGTATATCATTAACAAATATGGAGCTATTGTCTTCCAGAATCATCAAAGAGTAGTGCAAGAAGCACGTCCAACTTCACTAACGGTAATGAATCCCGACCCAAATGAACGCCCCAAAATACTAGCTGTTTCAGAGTTTGCACAGGATTTTCAAGTATCGGAATTACGAGATGAAACAGGGATTACTATTGACAAGGATTCAGAATTAATCTATGCTTTTAGTCAATGGTTAGATCGTTTGGATCGTTCCGAATTCAAGGAATCAAGCGCACACGATATAAGTACTTATTATTTAGAAGGAAAACGACTTACCGACAAAACACTAAGCAAAGATCAAAAGAGTGAAACAAAGACGAACGCACGTAATGAAGGTGAGCGACTATTTGACCGTTTCTTGCATGAAGCTTTAACCTTCGAAGATCAGCAGAAGCTAGATTTACTGTGGAACAGAACGTTTAACGGACAATCCAATTTAGCCTATCACAAAATACCCGTTGGTTTTGAAGCATCCGCAAAATTCAAACAATTCAACTTGGAGATACGACCAGCGCAACGAGAAGGTATTGCGTTTATGGAAGCAACAGGAAGTGGATTAATTGCTTACGATGTAGGTGTGGGTAAAACCTTAACAGCTATCGTAACACTTGCTAATGCGTTGCAATCTGGAAAAGCTAAACGTCCTTTGATCGTTGTCCCAAATCCTACTTATAAAAAATGGATCGAAGAAATCATTGGCTACAAGGATGATTCAGGAGAATTTGTTCCTGGCATCTTATCCAACACGGATGTCCGAATCAACGAATGGTACAATCTAGGTGTGGGATGGAAGGATAAAATAAACCTCAATAAAAAAGTAAAAGAGAAGACCATCACCATAGTAACCTATGAAGGATTCAAAAAGCTAGGTTTTTCACTCAAACAAAAGGACAGTATGTTTCACGAGTTGACCAATATCTTAGCTCAATCGGATGTGGAACTTTCAGAACGTGACAAAGAAGTCGAATATCAAAAATACCGTGAGAAAATCGGTATGGGATTGAAAGGAACAATAGCAGACATTGACGTTTTAGGATTTGATTACTTTGTAATAGATGAAGCGCACCGTTGTAAAAATGTCTTTGAGGGAGTAAAAGCAGAAAAGGGAGGTCGTAAACAATTCGGTTTGCAAGGGCGAACCTCCGAACTAGGAATCAAAGCGTTTTTCTTATGTAACTACATCCAGCGTACCTATGGTCGAAATGTTTGCTTATTAACTGCTACTCCATTTTCAAACAGTCCTCTTGAAATTTATTCCATGTTATCGTTGATTGCCAATAATGGAATGAAGCAAATGGGTTTAACCAACATCAAACGGTTCTTTGAAATGTTCGTCTTGGAAACAACGGAAATGGTGGTTAATCAAGCGGAGGAAATTGTACCCAAAGATGTGATCCGTAGATTCAATAATCGTTTAGTTCTTCAGAAGCTCATCTACAACCATATCAATTACAAGACGGGAGAAGAAGCAGGAGTAAAACGCCCTTGCAAAATTGTCTTTCCAAAAACTTCTACCAACCAAAATGGAAAAGTAGTTAAACTTAAACCACAGGATCAAACCTTGACCTACTATCGCATGACTCCCAAACAACGGGAGCTTCAAAATGATATTACCACAAGAGCTAGAGCTGCGGTGTCAGGTGGTCGCCCTGATTCGGCAGCACTATTTCGTGCTATGAATGCATCCCTTAACAATGCATTAAGTCCGTTCTTGGTTGAGGGAATGCCAGAGGATTATATGGAATTTGTTACCGAAAGCCCAAAAATACACGGAGCATTAGAGTGTATTCGAACCGTAAAGGAATACCATGAAGAACGTGGTGAACCCGTTTCTGGTCAAGTTATATACCTCAATAGAGGAAAGGACTTTTTCGGATTGATTAAAGAGTATTTGGTAAAAGAGATAGGATTTAAAGACGGTGTGAAACATGGGAAAATCAAACTCAATGAAGTAGAGTTCATAACTGGGGGAATGAGTTCCACCAAAAAGGAAAATATCAAAGAGGCTTTTCTTGCTGGTGTGGTAAAAATCATCATTGGTACGGCAACGATTCGAGAAGGAATAGATCTGCAAAAAAATGGAACTGTGATCTACAATTTATATCCAGATTGGAATCCTACAGACTTACGTCAATTGGAAGGAAGGATATGGAGACAAGGCAATGAGTTTGGGTACGTGAGAATCGTAATTCCATTGGTGCAAGACAGCATGGATGTATTCGTATTCCAAAAGCTGGAAGAAAAGACCTCTCGTATCAATGATATTTGGTATCGAGGGGACAGAGGGAATGTACTAGAGCTAGATTCACTTGATCCTGAAGAAATCAAATTTGCATTGCTCACGGATATAGAAGCCATTGCAGAAGTGAAACGTAAAACGATCCGAAAAGAACAGGAACGAAAACGTGACATGATCCAAGTCAATATTGACATCTTAAAGGAATTCACCGCAAACCGAAATCAATACGAAGAATATCGAAAGGAATGTTTACAAGAAGTCACCGAATGGCACTTGACCATTCAGCACTACGATCATATTGCGGTCCCTTTGACTTCGGATCAACTCAAAGCACTTGACAAAGAAGATCGAGAGCAAATAGAAAAGGATATTGTGGTATATGAACTACTCACTACGTTTTTAGAATCCAATCCACAGGAAGATAAGGAGCTACTTCGATTAGGGAGAAGGTTAAGCGCAACACAACATCGTTTTCATGCCGATTACAAATTCACATTCTTTAAAGAGTATTTAGCCAAAGTAAAGAAGGCAGAGAAAACGATCCTAGCCACCAAGGGCTACACAGCAGAAGATGATATTACACAGGTTATAAAGGATTTTCAGAACGATCTGGATAACGCCAAGGAAGAAATAAAGAAGATCAACTCCGAGGTATACTTTGAAGACCTCAAATGGGACGTAAAACAAAAGAAGTCTGCGATGGCCATTGATGGTAAAAGCGTAATGGAACGAGTACAAGAATTTGCCAAAACCAACTATTTGCTATCCTTTAAATTTAATGAATCAGAAACCGATACTTGTTTCATCCCTACACCTGAAATGGAAATACCACCAGATGATAATGAGCTAGAGCTTGAATTAGAACTAGAAGCAATTGCACTTGCCCTACGTCTGAAACTACTAAATTTTGCAGCTTAATAAACAAAATAGCATATGAAAATCACCACCCGAAATTATTACGATACAATTGAAAATGTTAATGTTAAAACGTTACCACCAGACCTTCAATCTTCCCATGAACTAGTGGACAAGGTTTCCAAGCAAGGAAAGAGTTGGAACATGTACTTGCGCAACAGTTCAATACAGGAAACCATTGATATATACTTTGGTAAACTGGATGAGTACATAGCATCATTGCAAAAACCAACAATAGAGAAAACGGAAAATTCCAAGAAACCTGAAAAAGAAACTGCATCTCACTCTGCAAAAAAATCAACGAATCAAAAACCAAAACCTCCAAAATCAACTACTCGAAAACCCAAACCAAAAAAGAAGCAAATCAATCCAAATGCTACGGGCGTTGAACATACTTCACTTGAAAATAAGATCATCAAACGCTATGTCAACCTAAATGGCAAAGTAAAAACCAAAGATCAAATCCGTTTATTCCTTAATTACATCCAAAAGGCAATTGCAGAGAAAAGGTTAACCAGAGCAGATGCCCGCTATCCAGATGTATTAAACAAAATCCAAACTAAGCTGGTTGATTTATTTAATAGAACTATAGACACCACTTCGCAAATACAACTTGATCCAAAAGACCATAATAAGTACTTGGAAATATTAGGAGAAGAGTATTTAATGACATCCGTCCGTTTTATTATGAGTTACCTACGTCTTCAGGGAAAAACTATTGATGTTGATAAAGCTAAACGTTTGCACAATCGAATAGGTAAAGCCGTAAACGATGGAGTACTTGAAAAATGTGATAAGTACTGGAAGGAAGTACAAACGGTTTTAAAATCATTAAAAGATTTTGTAGCTGGTGGGAAAGAATCTGGAATGTTACCTATTCAGGCAAGTGAATTATCTGGTCTGGAGGGAATTTTAGAGGGCTGCGGTTGTGACTCTTCAGGGGATGGACTAAAAGGTTTTGATGGAAGTGTGGCTTCTACTCCAAAGCATACGATTATGAACAGTACCGATATTGTTAACTTGAAATTTGACAAGCTAGGTTTTATGGGTAAGTGGTTAGATTTTATCGGTGATCCTGCTGCTGGATTTACCATGATGGTGTCTGCTAAACCTAAATATGGCAAATCATATTTGTGTGTTGACTTTGCGGGATACCTTGCACGTAATCATGGAAGGGTTTTGTATGTAGCTAAAGAGGAGGGAATTGACGATACTTTACAACAAAAACTAAAGGATAAAAATGTAGCGCATCCTGATTTAGATGTCGCTGATTTTTTACCTGACAATCTTGGTGATTATGACTTTGTGTTTCTGGATAGTGTAACCAAACTCAAACTTACTCCGGATCAACTGGAAGAGTTGCGCAGAAAAAATCCTAGTGTATCATTCATTTTTATATTCCAAGTAACCAAAAATGGAATGTTTAGAGGGGCTAATGACTATGCACATGATGTAGATAGCTTAGTAGAAATACCAGAGAAAGGGTTTGCGGTTCAGAATGGACGGTTTAATCAGGGAGGGGAGATGGAGATATTTGAGGATGCAGCTTAAAGCATCTATTACAGAAACAAAAAAGGGAGTCAATTGGCTCCCTTTTTTGTTTCTGTTATTTAATAAGCTCCTGAATCTTATCTGATATTTCTTCAAGTTCAATTGGGAGTTGGTTTATAAATTCTAGGAATTCAGCTTTGGCAAAATCCTTTCTTGCGTGACGTTTCCCTTTTACATTTTTGTCAACTGTAAACACATCATTTTCATGGTAAACGTTGTATTGCCGTCCATCTTCTAATTCTATCCATGCTATGTGTTTCATTGGAGCGAAGATAGTCTATTTGGGAATAGTCACTAGTAGAATCTTAATCTATTTAGCCAATGTTACTCCACAATTATTTTACCTATTCCAATTATCCTCGTCTCATTTTGCAAATGGAGATAGTACATGCCTTTAGGTAATAAGCTAGTTGAAATTGAAATCCTATCTGCTTGAATTTTGAAATCGGGATTTAACACCGTTCCAATAGCATTGATCATTTTCAGCTCAACGCGGTTTGATCTGTTAGGTAATGTGACAAAAAACTCATTGGTAGCTGGGTTTGGATAAATGTTTAAATTCTCAACGAGCGTTTTTGTTTCCTCAATCTTGCGTATTCCTAAAGGGTTCTCAATGATTTCATTATTGAACACATTAATCGTTAACGTGTCCGTGCAATATATCCCATCCGATACAACCAGAGAAACCCAAAAGGAATCTGGGTATTGATTTTGATCGAATACTAAAGAGACACTATCCCAAAAACTTTCTGAACCATTTTGGAAATGCCAATGCTTATAAACTTCCTGATTGTACTGCAAGGTAACCGTAGAGCTATCGTTTAGAATAATTGTATCTCCATTCCATTCAGCAGTAAGAGAATGAATGGTTGGAGGTATGCAATCTTTGTTTAGAGCCAAGGGAATTCCTACACTATCCATTTTAGCGTAGTAGAATTCGTCATAATCTGGTGATCCAACATCAAATGTTCCTGCAACTATCGCATCACCTTCTCCGTCAAATTCTATTGCTCTGAAGCTTAAACCATTTTGATTAGATATACTTTTGTATGTCTTATTGGTTATAACACCTCCATTTTGATTCAATTTTATTAATATACCTCTCGAAAAATTTGTTGTTCCTACTGTAACAAAACTACCATCAGACATTTCTGTTGGGTCTTTAGGAGTAATTCCTTCTCTTTTGAAGTACCATTCTTTAGTGAAATTACTATCTGTTTTCATTACAAATAATGAATCCACAGAAGAATTAATGTCCGCTGCGATCAAAAAACCATGATCCGAAGTTTGAATAATACGTGCGTTAAAATTATCATGATCACTTTCACCAGTAAACACTTTGCTTGTATTTATTGTGTCCCCGTTTACATCAATTTGTACTTGAAATATTTGATTATCTCCTATCAGTCCCGTCCTTCCTGACAATATAAAGCCACCATTTCGCATCGGAGCGACATGTATTCCCGTAGCGTTGGGGATGGAGGTGTATATTTTATCCCATATGATGTCTCCATTATGATCTATCCGAATGGCATAGGTATATACGGGTCCAGTAGAATAGTTTCCTCGATCTCCCATGAAAATAGCACTTCCATCTGGCAACAATGTCATTTGGCCATTGTTCTCATCAATTGAAGTATTGTATTCTTTGTGCCACAAAAAGTGACCGTTTGTATCTATCTCTACTACTCCTGAATTAGAATTGGAATGTATAAATACCAATAAATTACCTCTATGATTGACTATTGAAGTAATTCCACCACCTCCGTTGATTGTCTGGTTATAGTCTTTATACCAGACTGTATCTCCCACACTATTTATCTTAGTGATATTAAAATAAGCAGGACTTCCTGAACCACCTACTAAGTAGAAAGAATTGTTCTTTTTACAAATTCCTCGACTTAAATCCCAATTATCCTTTCCGAAATAATTTTCCCAAACCAGTTTTTGACCTTGACTATGAAAAATCAAGACGAACATACTAAAAACCGTCAATATTAAATTTTTCATTTATTTGACTATTCCAATTAACTTGTTGTCCTCTATATGACCATCGATTACAATTCGATATATATAAGTACCATTAGGATATTGACTTAAATCAAATTGCACGTAACCAGTATTTTTTTCAATATCTTTCTGTAAAAACACCTCACCTCCAATTATATTTAACATTTGGATTTGAGCGAATTCAAAATCACGGGTAATTTCGAAGGGAATTGTTATCATTCCTCCTGTAGGATTAGGATAACCATTGCCTAATTCAATCACATCATGTGGACTATTTTCATTAGTAAGCACTATAGCTGCGAAAACAATGGTGGTGTCAACGCATGTAAGCCCTGTTAATCCATCAAAAGGTGTACAATCTGGTGTATTAGAGATAAAAACTGGATCGCTAATTCCGTTATACGCATTCGCATCAGCTACAAATTCATTGTGGTACGGAAAATACAAAAAATTAACTCCTGAATTATTATCAACACTTATCCATGTAGAGGGTGAAGTCCATGTGGATATATTGGTAGGATCAGGTTTGGTTTCCCAAGGCCAACCATTTCCAGATGGTCGTGAACCAACACAACTTCCTATATCACCCATATAAGTATTTCCTGCTTCAATACTTATTCCTACGCTATGCGTTCCGTCTTCCAATGAGATAAAGTTATTACAGTTCATATTGTTAATCATATTCCCAGCTTCAAGCGAATTGACATTATTATTATTTACGAACGTCCACACTCCGTTATCTTTGAAATTAACACTTGTTCCATTCTTCTCAAACACGTTGTCTTCGATTGTTAAAATGGAGCCTTTCGGGTTAGCTGCATTATCTTCATATCCATACACCATAATATTGGTTGCAATAAAATTCTGTTTGAAATGATTCCCTGATATTGTCATATCCTGACATCCACTTTCGTTATTAATTCCTCTTTGATTAGTAATGTTACTTAAAATCTGAGGCTTTCGATACGTACCGTTGAAGTCACAATTGACTACTTCCAGATTTTTGCGAATAGCTCCATTAATAGCTGGATTCTCTGTAATGATCCCTACTGTTTGAGATGTTGGTATTTCAACCGCGTTGGCAAAGTTGAATTCGCACTCTTTAATCTTAAATTGGCTCTCTTTGCTTTGGTTTGTTCCTAAATCAATTGCCCCCAAATAGAAGTCTGTAAACACATTTCCCTCTTCAATATTAATACTTCCATCTTCAATATCAAAGAAGGGATGTGGATTTACGTCATAGTAGTTTTTCAACTCAATCGCCTTAACACAATTTTCAAAAGTGTTATTCTTTATGGTAATGTCTGTATCAAAGTTGTTTTCGTCCACGTAACCAATCTCTAAATGATTCTCACTTATATATCCCACATAAGGGAATTTTGTAAGCGTTCCTTCTACTGTAAATAAATTATTTTCAAGATCAGCCATTCGGATTCCACAAACATTACTTGCCCCTTGTGGACAAGTATTGACGTTGTCAATTATGATATTTTGTAGATTGTTTATAAAACGTGAATTGTGTATTTTAATTTCATTGATCCCGTTATTTGGTTCAGCAAAATGATTCGTGCCTAGGTTTTCATCTACAATAGTCAAATCAGCCTCTACATAGACAGCTCTTATTGCATCGCGTATTTCGCTGTTGTCCATTTCAAAAGGAAGTGACTTTGTTATTGTTGCTCCATCCCAATAATTATTATGGATTTCAAATCCTGTCCACATCGTAAGACAACCTGATTTAACTAAGGAATTTTTTAAGATCAACGCAGAGTTATCTAGTTTGATTTGAGCTGCCGTTTGATCCATGTGAATAGTGTATCCATCTATTTCTAAAGTTTGAGAGTGATCATAATTCTTCAATTCAATACCTCCCATAATATAAATGTTTTTAGACGGGTTGTTGTTCAATTCTACAATAATGTCTTTGGTTGTTTGGTATTCATACGTTCCACTTAATACAAGCATATAGTTGGTATCAGGGATGCAGCACGGAGTCACTTGAATGGAATCTCTAAATACACAACCATTGGATGTAAATAGAACCGCATGATACAAACCAGCTTGTGAAACTTCAAAAGAAGTTCCTGAACCAGACGTTCCGTTATCTCCAACCCATATCAAAAAGTTGATATAATCATCATCGACATTTGTTGTTAATGTAACCGATGAATCGCACAGCATGTTTCCTTCAGGTGTAAGGATAGAAAAGTCAAATGGATTCTGTTGTTGAATGTATATGGAATCTTGAAGTAGGCCACAATACTCTGAATACATATCCAAATAATACCAACCCGTGTCATTTGGTATTATTATAGAATCAGTTGTTCCAATTAAACTACTATCATTCAACCAAACTAAACTATCTAAAGGAGCATCGCCAGTTCCAGCTACAAGTTGTATAGAATCGCCTAAACAAAAGTCTATTGAGAATGGAGTTACGATCCCAAAATTAAACTCTGTTGGTGTAGTAAATGAATCATAGTACACGCATGAGTTTAAACTCGTATAAGTGGCCTGATATGTTCCTGTATTCCCTATGATTAGTTGATCCGCATTTACGCTTGATCCGTTTGGCAGAACCCAGTCAATAGTGGGGATGACTTCGAGCGCATTGGTAGATAACGTTGCATTGGAATCCAAACAGGTATGTACGTTTGGTATCATACTAATCTGAAAATTAAAGTTAGTTGATAAGGAATCTAAACTATCCGATAGTATTATGCAGTTTTCATAAAAACATCCATAAGCGTTGATATAGTTGGCGCAAATAGTATCTCCCAAAGCAAAACTGTCCAATGTCAATACATTTCCAGAATCTAGCAATAAAGAATCTTTATACCAATATACTTGAGATGATAATGGATCGGGTGCTATGGTTAGTGTAAGGGTACTATCAAAACAAATAGAACTTGAAGCTGTTATTGGGGTATTGGTTGCCGAAATATTTACAGTTTGATCAATATAAACTGTATCAGGTAATCCGTGCAACTGCTCTGGATAATAAATGATCTTTAAGGTGAAAACTTGTGTGTTAGTTACAACACTTGTCGGATTTAATGCCGTAGAATCACTCACTAAATTACTTGGCGACCAACAATAGATCGGATTCCCTAAACTATCTGGCAAATCAAATGAACAAGTTGGTCCTAATGTAACCGTATCACCAGCACAAACGGTTAAATCTTGCATTGTTGGAACTACGGAAATATCATCGTAGAATGTTGTCATACCCCATCCACCAGTTATCATTCCTGCCTGACCATAAAATATGATCTGATTATAGTCAATCATTGGCGTAAAAAAGGTTGTATGCCTTCTCCAAAATAAGTTTCCTATTTGTCCTAAGCTGTCCTGTGCATTTTCATACACCAAGTCGCTGGCAGGATAATTAGGAACTGTAGAAGCTGGACTTGCCGTATATGATGGAGCTAAATTATTGGCCAAGTATACATATTGGTATTGAACAGGAGGGTGAGCAACCTCCGTTGTATAATAATTTAACAAATAGGTTTTGCCTGCTTCGAACAAGTTCCCTGCTGGTAAAGTTTTCATGATGCCTGCCCCTTGATCCAGAACACTCCCGTAACCGCTATAACATTTTGCAGAGGTTGTTCCAGAATGTACGAAAACTCCTGTTGATATTGGGTGAACTTCTGCTGAGCCAAATGCAGAAGTCCAGCAACGCATATTATGTGAATCGAATGTCACATTGTAGAAGCTTACTTGCGAAGTAGTTGGAGGGTGCATTTCGAAACTTCCATTTGAGATTAAATTACATGCACCAAGTGCGCAAACACCAGCTTGGTTATTATAAAAATCAGTAGGAGTACTGCTTGTTGTAAATATAGAGCATGATTCATCACTTGATCCAATGATAATTCCGTTTGAAGGAATTATGTTAACCGTTAATTCTATTCCCTTGCTATAACTAAATTGGGTGAAATCTGATAATCGAAAGTTACTTTGATTAACATCTATGCTTTCAGTAATTTCTTCATATGGCAACGCTGGAAAATTAGATTCCCCATAAGGAATGGACACCAAATAACTAATGCGTACTTCATAAGATGTTGCAAATGGAACAGGCTTAAATTTTAATAGTTGATTTTCTGTAACTTCCGTCTTCCCACAATCAGGAGGCAGTAGTTTGGTGGTTTTTAAACCAAAAGCCTGAACTACACACTTTTGACCCCAAGCACTCCATTTACCGCCTTTCTCCGTTCTGATTGAAACCTCATAATCCACTCCTGCATTCAATTCTCCTGATAGGTCACCAAATTTAAAATCGTTTGTGCCTTTGGTAATCACTTCGCTGAATCCTAAAGCAATATTCTCCACTAAAAACTGATACTGAGTTGCTCCATTAACCATATCCGCTTTTAGTGTTCGCTCGGAAATGACATCATTTCTTCCACAATCGACCAAACGCAATTTAGTATTAGGGTGATCCTCAATCTTAACTTTGCAGCTTTGTCCATATTGACCAAACGCGTTGTTTTTCTTACTCCTTACTTTGACATCGTACTCAACGTTGTCAATGATTGGTGTCGCTAGCTCATCAGGTGAAAACTTTCTGTTATTTTTAAGAATTATCTCGCTATATCCCTGTGCTACATTCTCAATATGAAACTCATATTTGCTTGCTCCTTGCACTTGTTCTGCTGTAAGCTCATCATTCAATTTAACATGTTGTCTTCCACAATCTGATTGTATTAATTTCGTGCTCGTATTAGATTGCGAGAGGGCTTGATTAGCATTCAGCAAAGTGCAAGCCAGCACCGTCATAAGTAGTAGATTTCTCATAGTCTTCTTCTTAGGTTAGTTAGAGGTTAAATAAGTATGACACAAGGATATATACCTTTCAGCTAAAAAGTAACCAACTATTGTACATTTATTTTTTATACTTATGAGTATTTATGCGTTTCCATTACGAAATCACCCTTTTTCGCCAACCTGATGCAATTCCAAAAGCGATCAAAGTGTTTGTATTTTTAAGTTTTAGCTTCGATTTAACTTCATTGATGTTTGATTTGATCGTAGATTCAGAAACATTAAGTATCGCAGCTATTTGTTGTCTGGTTTTTCCTTGACAAACTAACACCGCTGTTTTGTATTGGCTAGGGGTTAAGGACTTTGGATTAGTATAAGATTTTTGTTTGTATTGAAGTAAGTGAAGTTGAACCAAGCTTTCAGAAAACAAATGATTGATATAATGTTTTCCGCTAGCTACTGATCTAACTGCATCAATGAGGGCTTGTTTTGAAACAAACTTGTCTAAAAAAGCCTTTACATTTTTCTTTATCGCAAGTTCAGCAAAATCCACATCTGCAAAATGTGTATAAAAGATTATGGGAATGTGCTTATTATTGCTGATTAACCAATCACAGATTTCCCAGCCACTTATATCTAATAAACCAATTTCTAAAATCAATAGGTCTGGAATTTTGGATTCCTCTTTTGATAAAAAATCCACTAGTTTTTTGCCTTTCGTAAAAGATTTTGCAACAAATATATCGGATTCCTCATTTAACTTACTGACTAATTGATTTCCTAGAAACGGATTGCTATCTACATGAATAACACCAATCATAAGTTCAAGCTAAGTGTCGGTGAATGCTTTGCTCCGAAAAATAAATCAAACAATCGAGCGCAAGATTTGAAGAATGCATTTTACGCAGTAGGACAAATGCTTTTCTGAAATAGATGAAAATCATTAAATCATCAACTGGACGTAAAGGAGTTTGCCCAAAGAGCTGCAACAGATAAACAGCTGCACAAATTATATTTCTTGTATTCATAAAATAGGGGCAAGACTTGATACTCGTTGAAGCAGAGGTATTGGGATACCATAAACCGAACAAGCATCGTCTCACCCCATAGGTGAGCGATCGCCTGTAATGCTCGGTTTGTTTTTGAAGTTCCCAATTTCCTGCTTCCGAATTACAGCAACACGCTATATTATATTTCTTGCTTTGTTTTTAGTTAATCAAATAATTTCAATCATAAATTCCACCTCGTCTCTATAAACCATTTCACAAGAGATTAAAGACGAAGATAATCAATAACAGACTCACCTTAAACGTTTTATTCTAAATAATCAGCAATTTACGCATAATCTAAAAAGTGTTTATTTACGCAAAACACTTACTTACTTGATTATTTTGTAGTTTTAGGTAGGTATATAAACCTAGTATTAATATATTGAATATTTGATAATCAATATATTAATACTAAATAGTTGCTAAAAATTTTGCCTAAGTACGTCCTCTGTAACTACTTTTAGGTAGAAAACATATTAGTAGGCGTAAGCTTAAATTCTTGTATCAATAAAACTGGTAATTTTTAAGTACAACAAGGATAGAAGTAGAACGTCCGCCGAATGGCGGGCTGAAACTTGTCTTGTTGTACGGGTATACCAGTACCTTTTGATACGGATAAGTGGAAGCTCCGCCTTTTTTTATTCGGCAACTAATTAAATAATTATATGATTATGAAAACACACCTTAAATGCTGGTTGATACTCATGGCTTTGAGTAGTAACCTACTACTATTTGCACAGGGCAATAGTCAGAATTCCAACGGGAATAATGGAAATCACAATGTTTGCGTTCCTCTTCAAATTAACGGAGTAAAAGACCCTACGGCAGGAATCATAGAAAGATATAGTCACAATTTCAGCGCTCATCAAGGCGAGCAATTTGTTTGGACGATTAATGGAGCCGTAGAAGTAGACGGTATAGTCACAGATGAAACTACAACTTATACGACTACCAAATCAGGTGATTTTGTTGATGTTATTTGGGGAAACCAAACTCCTCAAGGGAGTATTAAGGCTATTCCTGCTAATCCATGTGCACAGGTAGCACAAGCCAACAATGGAATTGGCAAGATAATCACTGTAAAAGCCTTATGCAATCCATATTTAGAAGTTTATAAAAGAGATGTTAATGGAGATTTTACGGTAGAAGTCACCTCCGATCCATCACTATGCGTGGGAGAAGAGTACTTGTTTATTTATAGAGGAGCTTGTGAAAATTTCACTAAGGATTATAGATTTAGTTTTATAAACGCAGCAACTCTTAATGGTAACTCAGTACAAACAGGCGTAAATGCCTTTACTACTGATGAAGAAATAGGTGTAATACTCTCATTTCTTGATGTTCCTAATGTTTTTGTTCAGGCTGAACCTACTACTAATTGTGGCTTTTGTGGAACACCTGCGGCAAGCATAGGATTTAGTATGATACAACCTTATCAAGGCCTTTCTACATCATTCTCAAATCCCACTATTATAAATACAACTTGTAGTTATCAAAATGGTATACCAAACGATATTGTTTTTACTCTTCCCAATGATCCTAGTGTCGACAGTATAGTGTGGTATCCTTTTACTGTTGGAGGGAATAGCCCTACAGCAACACTAGCAGCAGGATCAAATCTCACAAGAGTAGCATGTGAGGTATTTCACACAAATGGTTGCCACTTTGCCTACTTTTGGAATGTTATCGCGCCTCCCATTAGTTCTGTTTTACCCTTAGAAGTACTTTGTGAAACGACTCCAGATCAAATTTTGTTTGCTAACCCATATAGTTTTAACGGTGCAACCGATGCTGATCACTGGGAGGTTAGAATTCTTTCCGCGGGAGTTCGGTTTGGTGGAGCAATTACGAATCCAGCAGGCAACTTAAATCAAATAACTGGAGGGGCAAGGTTTACACATTACTTAGGCACTTATGGACTTGGTATTCCAATTCTTCCATTAGGAGCAAACCGACCCTCCTCAGTTGACGTGCAATATAGAATTGAACTTGAACCCTGTGGTTGGAGTGCATGGCAAACACAAACCTTAGAATTTGGAGATCGAATTACGGAACCCTCATTTATAGAAGTTGAGGGTATATTTTGCACGGGTGAAACGGTTACATTAACTACCGACCTTCCTAGAACAGGCAAAGAACGATACTTTTGGTCGGTAGCTGGAACAGGTACTTATACGGATGTAAGCTTAAATCCCAATACTAACGTTTTTGAACTTTTTGTAGCCGTTCAGGGCGATCCAATAATTGATGTATATGTAACTGATAATTGCTTTTTCCCCGTGCAAACAAGTGGTACTTTATCCGAGAACTACAATACATCTTTTGGTTTTTTGAATGCCCCTGCCATTGTAATGCCACAAAATTATTGTGGTGGAAGTCACAACACTTTTGAAATAGACCCTGCAACCATTGAAACAGGTGTAGAGTATGTTTGGGGATTCGAATATTATATAGGTAACCAACAATTTATATTACCCTCTATAACTGGCTATGAAATGACCAGTTATACTCCTGATTTTGGTGCTCCTTCTAATTCACCAGTTTGCGATAATGGAGATGAGGGAATTGGTTTGGTGAATGACTTTACAGTTTCTGTTTCTGCCCGTAATTGCAATTGGCAAACTGCAACAATTTCTGTAACAGAAAATAATGTGGATTATACAATGTGTTGCAACGATGGAGGAGGTAGTTCTAACGCATTTTCAATTAATTTAGCTCCAAACCCTGCTCATGATCAGGTAAATGTATATATCCCACAAGGAAATGGAGTTGCAAATATTACCATTACTGATGCCTTTGGCATAGTGCATAAAAGCATTAATTCGGTGGATAATATGGAGACTATTAATACATCAAATCTACCCTTAGGAGTATATAATGTTTTGGTTACGAAAGGGAGTGAGATAGATATGAAACATTTACAAATTATTCCATAGAATATGGGCGTACTAAAGAGCCAGTAAAAAACGTTAAATTTGTCAATAGCCCTTAACGGGCTATTGACTTTTTATGAAGAAAATTGTTTACATATTCTTTTCTATTCTATTTTACCAACTTTCTTTTCTAGGTGTTGCTCAAAATTTGGTTTTGAATCCAAGTTTTGAGGATACGATAAAGTGTCCTTTCACATTTTTAATAGACTCTTCAGCTTATAACTGGACAAGACCTATTGGTCATACTGGTACACCAGATCATTTTCATACTTGCAATTCAGCATCTTTTAGTATACCTGTAAACGATGCTGGAAACCAAGATACTTGTAAAGGACAGTCTTACGCAGGAATAATTGTATATAGAGTCTGGGCTAATAATATTGAAAGCTATAGAGAATACTTAACAGGTTCTTTATTGAATCCATTAGATTCCAACATTTGTTATAAAATTTCCCTAAAATATTCATTAGGAGAAACATCACAGTACACGATCAATAACTTGGGGTTTTATTTTTCTGATAGTATTCCTTTAAATAATAGCATCGGCTTGCCTTATAATAGCATGAATTACTCCCCTCAAATCGAAGTTAATCAATGGACAAATGATGAAGAAAATTGGTCAAAAATTGAACGATTTTATCAATCAAATGGAGGGGAGAGAAATATTACAATTGGAAATTTCTTAAATAATAATAGTACTGACACCTTGTTTGTAGCTGACAGGGCACAACCAAATAATACTTATATATCATATTTATATATTGACGATATTATTGTAGAAGCGGTACAGGCTGTTACTTTGCCACAATTGCAATTGGGAGGTGATACTACTTTATGCATAGGAGATAGTTTAGTTTTTAATGCACCCCTACCTAATGGTTCAGTATATGTTTGGAATAACCTTAAGAATGATTCTATCTTCACTATTGATAGTTCGGGTACTTATTGGTTGGAAGGATATAACGGCTGTTCTTACACTTCCGATACAATCCATGTTGAATTTGTGCAACCTGAAATAGAATTGGGAAATGACACCTTAGTGTGCAAGAGAGAATCACTTACTATAGGCAATGAGTGGAACGACAATCGAACCGCTTACATTTGGAATACAGGAGAAACTACTAGTCATGTTACTGCAAGTGATAGTGGCAAATATTGGTTAAAGGTTAATATTGCTCAATGTGAAGATGTAGATACAATTCACATTGCATATCATATTCCAGAAAATGCGCAATTAGTCCAATTACAGGTAGATACGAGTTTTTGTTTACAAGGGGAATTAATAGCTCCTTTTTCCGAATGGACAGATCACTATGATTGGAATACAGAAGAGACCACACGAGGTATTGAAATAATGAAATCAGGCATTTATGAAGTATATGCAGAAAATGAATGTACTGAATCTATCTCTACTTTTGATGTTACAGTAGAATCCTTAGAAGAAGGATTAAGCAACTACAATATTTTCACTCCTAACAAAGATGGAGAGAATGAGCTTTTTACAATTTATGAGGGTAGTGCAGAAGATTACAATCTACAGATTTATAACCGTTGGGGAAAACTCATTTGGGAAACTGACAATCCTGTTAAGTATTGGGATGGTGGGGGAGTTTCCGATGGCGTTTATTATTATCATCTTTCATTCACTAATTGCCTTGATGAATTAGTTGAACTAAGAGGTACGGTAAGTCTAATGAGGTAACCAATCCTATATTATTTTTTATAACTCTTATCCTTCTGTCTATAAATCACCAACCTCGTTAATTCGCCAGAAATACTGATTTCGGGGTTCGATAATAAGCCTGTCGGGGTCACTAAAAAGAGCATCAAATCGATGCTCTTTTTTTATGTCTGTTATTTTCAACGAGTTACGCTGGTTTTGAGAGGTTTGATAAAATACAGGTTAAATCATTTCATTTCTTAAGATCGTTGATCCCAGCTATTGAGGGTTGAATCCTGTTTGGTCTTTTGTTAGCGTTTTATGTAGGGAGTCGTAACATCTCGCAGGGTGCTAGGCATTATACATATTGATGTATCCGTTTTTATTTTATTCATTTCCAACGTTGGCGAGAAAGCACTTTTGTATTTGAGAGCTACGAACAAATACAAAAGTGCTTGAACTAGGAGTGGCTAATTTATCTCTTTCAATATATCTATTAATTCTCCTATTGTTTTTGCTCCATCTAGTTTGTCATTTTCAAAACACATAAAATAGCGGTAGTTATCACCTGCTTTGCTTGCCCATTTTTGGCCAAGTTTAAGCTTCTGCAAACTATCCGAACCATCTAAGTGGTCTCCTTTGGTTTCGATTAAAACAATCTTACCACTTTTCATTTTGACAATAAAGTCAGGGTAGTGATTAATGAAACCGTTTAAAAGTAAACCTTTTCCCCTTTCTAAGTTTCTATGCCAAAAAATTACAGTGTCAAGATTCGCAATTTCATTAATTACCCTCTTTTCAAAAGAGTTCATTTCTCCTTCTTCTACATAAAGGTTTTTGGTAATTCCTTTTATAGTATTTTTAGGATTGATTTTTTTGTGAAATTCAAAATGGTCTTGACAAACAACAGTTCCTTTATCTAGCAAATTAACAAATTGTTTTTCAGCATATTTACTTGCTAAATTTTTAATTTTGTGTTTTATTAAATTGGCATAAAAGGTTTCATTGTAGCTAATCTCTGAAATCTTATCGCTATCCAATTTTGAAATGGCGGTTTTAATGTATTCCACAATTTTAGGCTCAGGAATTTCATCTATCTTTTTAATTATTTTAGATAATCGTTGTGATAGTTGGTTTAGCTTTCCTTCTGGTGAAAGAGTAGAAATATATTCAACAAAAGCTTCTTTTACTTGGTCATTTACTTTTCTGTATTGAGGTACGTATTCATCTTTTCTACTTTCTGCAAGGTCAATACTTGCCATTTCGGAAGATGTTTTAGTGAAGTCTATTTTATGGTCTTCATTACTTAAATCAAAACCGTCCAAAAGAAGATTTTTCGTTAATAGCACAAAAGAGCCTTCCGATTCAAAGATTGACTCTTGTTTTACCTTTTTAAAGAAAGTGGGTAGTTTAACTCCTTTTACTTCATCCTTAAAAACTTCCTTGACAGGAAATGATTTTATTTTCTCTTTCAATTCGGTAGGTATAAGATTATCTTCTTTTTCTAATTCTTCTATCTTTTTCTCAAATTCAATGTTGGTATTTTGAGCTAATTCAAGAATTTCACTTAATTGCTCTGTGCTTTTTTCTGACGCTGCAATTGCTGTAATATTTTGAGTGTCAATTTCAATTTCCCCTTCTATATTTTTTGTGGAGTTTGATTCAGGTTCTTGTAAGTCCCCAAACAGATTTTCAAAATTTCCTGTTTTATCAAACTTGTTTGAATCAACTTCGGTTTGACTTTCTTTTACTCTATAATCTTTAGAACTAAAACCTGATTTATTTAATCCTAAAATGATCTTATCCAATGTATCTAAGAAGTTACTAGATGAAGTAAAAACATAGGAGAAGTTCAATAAATCTTGCTTGTTTTTAGTTACATAAGGCAAACGCAATACACGACCCAAAATTTGTTCAACATCTACAGCAGAAGATTTGTTTGCTAATGACGCTAGGATGTAAGCAAAAGGGCAATCCCAACCTTCTTTTAATGCATTAACAGTAATTATATAACGAACAGAACATTCTCTACTCATTAAATCTTCATTTTTTATTTCATCTTTATTGGCAGTCTTAATTTTAATTTGTTCTTCAGGGATGCCAACTTCAATTAAGTTTTCCTTAATTTTTTCAAAAGTTACGTTGTCTTCTTTTGTTTTGGGTTGTGCTTGAAACAAAACAATAGGTCTAATGTATTTACCTCCGTTATCTTCTTCAATTTTAGCTTTAGCTTCTAATGTTTTTTGAAGTTGAATTGCACTGTTAATTACCTCATTGGTGTCATTATGATTATAAACAATAACAGGTAATTTCACCATATTGTTTTTCTTCAATTTTATAGCATCTACAAAGCTGATAATGTTGCTTTTATTTCTAGGTGTTGCTGTTAAATCAAAAATGAAACTCGGGTTGATGTCGTTTAACATTTCAATCCTTAAATCTGCTTCAAAATTATGACTTTCATCTATGATAATAACTGGATGTAATTGTGTGATAACTTGCATTAATGCAGATTCGTCAACATCTACAATTAATTTGTCTTTGTGTTGGTAGGTCTTTGGGAATTCTTGTAAATTCTCGTTTTCTTGATATGCTTTTCTCGATTCTTTATTATTAGATGAAAATGATTGCACACTTAAAACCAAAATACTCAACTGTTCTTTTACTTCTGTAGGACTAAAACTAGCACCTTGTAGTAGATCTTGTTTTTGATACACTTTTACTCTGCTACCAAAATGGCTATCAATTTTTTGACGATAAGGATGACTTGTGTCATTTAGGTTTTTGAATGTTTGTTTTAGTATAGTGTCCGAAGGAACAAACCAAACTACTACTTTAGCTTTGTCTATTGGAAAGCTGTCAAAAATTGGTTTTAAAGCATTGCAAGCAATAAAAGTTTTACCTCCAGCAGTAGGCACTTTTACAGTTACTCTTGGAGTTCCTTTTATCGAATTGTCGTAAGGTTTTAAGAAATTATCTTCCAATGTTTTTAATGATATCCCTTTTGTTTCCCAAAAATCAGAAAATGCTTTATTGAGTTGTTCGGATTGCTCTAATTGCTCAATGAAGTCAGTTAAATCGTTAATTACTTCTTGCTGATATTGTTTTAACTCCATTGCTTATTTTTTCAATTTCTTTATCTGTTTATCAAAATCCGATTCGTAGGGTGTTAATTCATTCATACCTTAAAATCGTTTAATGTCTCTTGGTATTTTCTTAAAAATGATGTTTTTATCAAGCATATAATCAGCATCTAGCAAACAATGGTCAGCATAAATAATGTACTGCTCTTGTTGGTTAGCTACAATGGTTAAGGTGTCTAAATCTAAAGTTGTTAATCGGTCTTTTTCGTAATAGAAATAGTAACCGGTTTGATTGTGGTTGTCTAACCAGTACTTTTTATCAGCTTCTTGTTTTTTTGTAAGTGGTTGTTTGGTTTCAGTATAATAGATGTAGTTTCTTATTTTCTCTTCGCCAACCGTTTCGTTTAGATTATTATCTTTTTTAAAAATTGGTTTTCCTAATTCGTAAAAATCGAATTCTCCACCTGTGCCTTCAACTACTTTTTTAGCCTTACCATAACCTTTTGTAACTATTTTTACACGTTCAGCAGTAATGTCATTGGCATATTCCTCCATTTCTACTAAAATGAATTTACGATTACCGCCATCTTCTTTGTTTAGATTTAATACTGCGTGTGCAGTTGTTCCTGAACCTGCGAAAGAATCTAGGATGATAGAATTTTTATCAGATGATATTTTAATAATTCTTTCAATTAATTGTGGGGGTTTTGGAGTATCAAAAGGAACTTCACTATTAAAAATAGATTTAAGTAGTGTATTCGCATCTCTGGTGGTTCCCACATCATTTCCAAACCAAATACTTTCTACTACTCTTCCTTTTTGAGCTGATAAATAAATTTTTCGTGTGATTTTAGTCTCATCTTTATTGAATATAATTTCCCCAGTAGATATTTTCTCTTTAACTAGGTTTTCACTCCATCTCCAACCTTTTTCTGGTGGTGAAATTATTTTTCCGCTCGGTGTTTGAATATTGAATTTTAAATTTTCTCTTAAGTTAGGACTTCTAAAATCTCCAGAACGCCAATCACCATTTGGGTCATTGTCAGGGTTTTTGTATGCTACGTTATGGTCAGTGGTTCTGTCGATTCTTCCTATTTGAAAATTGTTTTTAGAGTAGACTAACGTGTGATTATGATGCAATGATATCTTTTTCGCATCATTTTTACCTTGAATACTGTGTTGCCAGATAGCATCTCCAATATAATTTCCTCCTCCAAAAATTTCATCACACATCATTTTTAGGCTCGCTTGCTCATTATCATCAATAGAAATAAAAATTGCCCCATTATCCGCTAATAGTTTATGAAGCAATTTTATCCTTGGATACATCATACACAACCACTTGTCGTGCCGTGTTAAATCTTCTCCATCTTTACCTACAACTTCTCCCAACCATTTTTTAATTTTTGGGTGGTTTACATTATCATTATATACCCAGCCTTCATTTCCTGTATTGTAAGGAGGGTCAATGTAAATACATTTAATTTTGCCTTCGTATTCGGGCAGTAATGCTTTTAACGCTTCTAAATTATCGCCTTTTATTATTTTATTTCCGCTATTGGTTTCGGTTTTTTGCTCGCCTTTTTCAGCTGTAAACCCATATTGGTGTTCTAACACTTTGTAAGGAACATCTTGATGGTGACTTACAACTTTGTCTTTTCCTATCCAGTTAAGTGTTGGCATATTATTGTTCTTCTTTATTAGAGGTTATCAATTCTTTCACGTCTACATTTAAAATTTCTGCCATTTTATTTAATAACTCTAAACTAGGTTGTCTTCGGTTTTTCACATAGCCATTAACCATATTATAGCTTTTGCCTAATTTTTCAGCAAGCCAAATTTGCTTAATTCCCCTTTCGTCTAAAACTTCTTTTATTCTGTTCATTTCAGAAAATCATATTAAGCGACCAAGATACTAAAGTTTATTTATCATCTCATTTTATGATTATAAAAACCATTCTCAATCGGGTGGTGGTGGGGGAATTTTAGCTCTTTTTGTTTTTTAGACTTGGCTTGTGTGCTGGCAAAAACCAAATGTGCTAAAATGTGCGGTTTATTTTCTTTTCCGCTTGTGGGTAACGTACTTGTAACGGTCACTTCAATTACAAACGACTACTAATGTTTAAAATTGAAATTCTCCATTACCTTGAGAATCAATTTAGCTCAATTCATGAAAGATAAAAAGGTAAACATTCTAATTGTCAGATTTTCCTTCTTCAATCATTCATATCTTCCAAGTCCTATCTTTCAATATAAACAACTCCAACCTCCTTAATTCATCAGAAATAGACGTTTCGGGGTTCGATAATAAGCCTGTCGGGGTCACTGAATTTAATTTTAAATAGCTGTAAATTAGTGTTTTACGGCTGTTTTTGTTTTAGATGGATACAAAAGTAGATACAATATACAAAGTATTGGGAAGTAATCAAAAGCATTCAAAACGGCACTATAGTACAATGATTAGATTAGATGATCTGTTAATCTCAGGTAATGAGAATGAAAAGTTGAAAAACATGAATGCCAATGAGATCATTCAATACTTTGGTGAGCCAGAGCTTCTCGAACCTGAACGCAAATCATATCCAATGATGTTGGTTTACGGAAACCTAGAATTTAGAATCAAAAACAACAAACTAGGCTTTTTAGGGTTTAATTTACCTTCCGAAAAGGATAACAATTACCCTATTGAATTTGGTCTTGGCATTTTTAAATCAGAAGAGAACAGAAAATTCAAGGCTATTGAAGAACAGCTTTCAATAGAAAATGTTTTCTGGAAGAAAGACATAGTTATGTCAGATGAATATCAACAAAATTATGTCACTAATCGTAACTCCCATTTAGTCTTTCATCAAAAAATACTGGCAAGAGTAGGAATAGATTTTGGATAAATCCACTTTCTTTATAAAATACAATAGTTTCAGGGCTTATGCTGAATAATCCGATTTCCCTTCACCCTAATTTATAGTTTTTCATAGTTCAAACCATTCAGTTATTTGAGAGGATAAACTGTGCATGTTAGAAATGTTCCTTTTTGCCCGTGAAATAGCAACTCAATTTCATTGTCTTTTGAAAATCCTTGCTTTCATTACTTGAAATGATTTGAGTGTAATTCTTTACGCTCTCCAAATCATACAAAAAATGAACACTAAAGATAATTCGCTTAATGCATCAACAACTTCTAATAACGCTCAGCCCGGAAGAATTAAAGAACCTTATTCAAGACGCAGTAGATACTGCGCTTGAAAAGCGAAATTTGAATGGTGCGAAAGAAGTTTATACAGGATACCTTACCGTAGATCAAGCCTGTGCATTTACACACAGCTAAAGCCACTTTGTACGATTATACGCACCGTAAGAAAATTCCGTTTAGAAAGGTTGGTAAGAAGCTCTTATTTTCCAATATCGAATTGCAAGAATGGATTGATGCTCAAAAAGAGAAATAGCCTTTATCTCCTATCCATATCTTTCTAATTTCCTTTTCTATTTAGTCAATTGAATGTACAAATCTAAAGGGTAACGATCCCCTTTTATATATCACATATAAAAAACACCCCCAAGTATTTCAATATTACATGCACTGTGCACTTTCGCTCTGTAACCTCCTTATTGTCTATTACTTATATAATAGGAAATAGTACATGATAGGAAAATAGCTAAAAACAGAAGTGTACTGCCTTATTTTATTGTACGTCAATAGGTTAGGAGCTAAAAGTGCACAATACATGCATTTTCCCCATATTTATACCACCTACCATTTATTAAGAAAAAGGGGCTCAGAAATGGACTAATGTTTCACTAGTGTTGAACTAAGTTGGCACTAATGCAGACTAATACCTCACTAATGTTGTACTAAAATTAACTGATAATGTACTAAATCTGACTAGAGAGTCTGTTTTCCAATTCCAAATTAAACCTAAGTAAAAACACATATTGAAAAAAAGGGGTTTTATCTATTGGCTTTTTATGTAAAATTTACCTCATTTGTATTTAATTATAACCCACTACATAATCTACTTAGCGGAGATCAGATATTAATTGCATGGACGAAGAGGTAATAAAGCATATTAGATCGACGTTAGGTGATAGAATAACAGCGTTAAGAAGGAAAACTGGTTTATCTCAAGAAAAATTTGCTTTCGCTGCTGGAATTGACAGAAGCAACTACGCCAAAATCGAGCAAGGGAAAAATAATGTTAGGCTCGAAACCCTCTGCAAAATTTCCCACTACTTGAAAATTGATATAAAGGAATTGTTCGAAATTCCCAATTGAGGTTTATAGCCCGAGACGAATAGGCGGAATGTCTCGGTTTACAGCCCACATTTTCAGTAATTTATGACAAATCTACCTAATTACCTCGTTGGCTCACCATTTGTTTAGTCTAAACGACTGAATTTAGGAGTTATAACGTTTGTTTCGAACTGTTCCACGGGTAAATCTATTAAGTTTTCTCATTATACAATAATTACCTCCTGAAAATTAGTTACCGGCTTTTTGTTGATGCCCATAAATTGACAATTCAGACATGCATGATATACATGAAGTTAACAAACAATGAACTTACAAACTTCGTTGCTCGAATTAAACTAAAGCAGGAAAATATGCCGAAATACCGCGAGCAATTTGTTAACCTGATCAAAAAACTTGAGGAAAAAATATCGGAAGACGAGGATTCTGACCTAAAGGTTACAAGAGTTCGAAGAGCTGGTTCTTGGCCAAAAGGGACTATACTTAGACCTACCGGAGAAAACCCAATAGATGTAGATCTTATTTTTTACATAGATGGGGAAGCCAATCTTACTGAGGAGATAGGTAACCTGCACGATTTTGTAGTTGATTATTTGGCGGCAATTTACCCTATGAAAGACATAAATCGAGATGTTGATGCCGATGGCAAAACAAAATCTGTGAAAATTAAATTTAGTGGAACCGGGCTTGAAGTGGATATCGTCCCAGTTGTAGCCATTAATGAGCCAAAAGAATATGTTTGGCAACCAGAGCGAGGTGGTGGTGGAAGATATATTACAAGTATCACCGGACAATTAGAATTTGCCAGGGGCATGAAAAATAACAATTCAAGTTTCACCAGTATTCTACGCTCACTAAAATGGTGGAGAAATTACAAGGAGCTTAAAAGTGATAGTTCCAAGGAGAACTTATCCTCCTTTACTATTGAGTTAATCCTTTCGTATTTGGAAATAGTAGAGGGGATAGAAACCAATATTGAAACCGGAATTATACGCTTCTTTGAATTTGTAAGTAGGTCAAATTTCCCTAAAATAAAATTTAAAACAGCCATAAACCAAGAACAATCATACGCATCACCAATTTTTGTGGGAGACCCAACTAACAATGAAAATAATACTGTTAAGAAAATGACAAATAGTTTCTGGGAAGAAGTCCAGCAGGAGGCAAATGAAGCATTCGAAACTCTGTGCATTGCTCAGGCACGAAACAATTCAGGAGACACCACTACTGAATGGAAACGCGTTTTTGGTCCTTCATTTAATATAACAGAAGAAAATTAATAAGACAATGTACAATACGCAAACCCAAACATATACTGTAATAGATATTCGTAAGACGTTTGAAAATTTTCAGGCGGATATTGCTATGATTGCTATGCGAACCTCAAAATGGAGTCAAAATTATGTTGAAGATATATGCCATGATGTAATCAAGTTGGCCGAGGCTAAATATCTAGAAACTATTGATATAATATTGATGAATTCCAGTAATGATGTGCCAAAACGAGCAACTAGATTTACCGTTGACTCCGAAGGAAAAACCATGACAGGTGATCGAGCTGGGGGCAATACTTGGCCAAATGAACCTAATACTTACCTTACAGTAGTAATAAGATATACAAATTCATGGTTTGCTCTAAGAGAGGATGAACGCACCACGTTTCGCTCCAATAGTGGATTTAAGATTGGTTGGAGTGGTTCTTCCATCGATACAAGTTATTCACATTTAACAAAACAAAACGGGAAACTTTACGGTAGTAAAGGCTATGAATTAAAAAAAGAAAATTTTGAATAATATGACGAACACAACAATTGATATTATTACGTCTCTGCCCAATGAACAGATTAAAACCAAAACCAAAACTTTGATTGGTTATGAATCTAAATTTAATCGAATTCATGGAGCCATCATGTTGCTCATGAATCATGACGGATTGATAAAGTGGAGTAAAGAAAAGTACGATTTGGTGCTACCAGCAATAAATTCATTAAGCGACAGACATCCGCTAATTATCTTTGCAGGAGATGTGGGTACAGGGAAGACTGTTATGGCCGAGAGTATAGCAGATCAACTAACTAGGGAATTAAAAAAAGAGGGTTTTTTTCTAAGGTTAAGTACACGAGTACGAGGCGAAGGGCTTCATGGCGAAATGGGAAATTTAGTGAATGATGCGTTTGCAAGATTGAAAAAGGAAGCAGGAAAGAAAAGATTGGCTTTCTTATTGATTGATGAGGCCGATGCCATTGCCACTACAAGAGGGACCCAGCAAATGCATCAAGAGGAAAAAGCGGGAGTGAATACATTGATACAAAAATTGGATGATATTCGAGAACTTGGCGGTCGCGCAGTGGTATTTATGTCTACTAACCGTTTAAGGTATATTGATGAAGCAATTGTCCGCAGAGCTGCTGTAGTGTTAGAATTCAAACGTCCGAATGAAAATGAACGATTCAAACTTTTTAAATATGAACTAAAAGGAGCAAAAATAAACGATGAACAGTTGAAGGAGTTAGCCAAATTGACTGGAGAGAATGGTAGCCATTCGATAGGCTATTCGTATTCTGACCTCCGATTAAAAGTTCTTCCAGAGGCACTCGCGATGGCTTTCATCAAGAATCAGAATTTGACATTTGAACTCATAAAAAACATAATAACGCAAGTACAACCTAGTCCAGAAATAAAATGAACAAATCACAACGCAACATCATATTAGGGTTGTTAGTAATAATTTACTTGCTAATAGTCTACATTTTTTTTGAAGACACTTGGCAATCGAATAATTGGATGCAAAATAGTGTGGCCATTGCTTGTAGCATACTGGCACCAATTATTGTTTTTTTTATTGATGGATTTCTCCGGAATATTGGGCACTTAAAATTGTACTGGCAAACTAAAATAATACATAGAAAGGAGAAAATAAGATTTTCGATGTCCTATGTTTATAGAATTCATGTGAATGATAAATTTTTATTAGTGAAAAATTCCAAGTGGGATTTTTATCAACCGGTTGGTGGAGTTTATAAAATCAATGCAGGAGAGGAGAAAACTCTAATTGACACATTAGAGCTTGAGAGAGATAAAAAAATGAATACAACTGGATTGGCTAAAAATGACTTACGTGTAATGGTGCCTGCAAGAAATGTATTGAAATTTTTGGATTGGTTTAAGTCTGGAAAAAATAGAGAAATTTCACATTGGAGAGAGTTTTATGAGGAATTAATTCAACCTGACATTCTTAGCATTAAGGATTTTCCTCACATCGAATATCGCTATGCAGGAACCGTTCAAACTCCATTAAATAAAAATAAGAAATGGAATTGTTATGAAATAAATTCATATGATGTTTATGATTTATCACCTAATGCTGAGCAGATGAAAGTTTTGGAAGAGCTGCTTAACAAAGGAGACTCAGAATATCTAAAGTGGGCTGATGAAAAGCTGATACAAAATCTCGGTTTCGATGAAAGAACTAAAACAGATGTTTACGACATTGGAAAACACACAAAGTGGGCACTCAACATGAAATATATTTAAAAAATTAGTCTGAAAAAAAACGCCACTACATAGGGAAGATATGCAACATACGGGGAAGTCAAAAGTGGCGAATCTTCACATAAAATAGCTATGTCAAAACAAGAACATTGAGACTTGACGAACCGTTTTTCTATCAATAAACAACCAGAAAGAACATTTTTCTTTTCCCGTACAGTTACTAAATCAAAATGGAATTATTCAAACAAGTTAAAGAATATGCGGGAGAACGGCTAAGAAGTCCATTTATTGGAGCGCTATTGATTACACTTATATTCTATCATTGGGAATTGATCTATTCCTTGTTCAATTTTGATGATTCCTATACTTTACTCGACAAAAAGGAGTTTATTGTTTCCTACGCTCAAAACTACAACTTTTGCACCTTCCTAGTACTTCCAATATTATTAGCGATTGGGAGTTTAATTTCATTCTATATCATCAATACAGGTGTTCTTTTCGTCAGTTCGTTCTATACGAATAGAGTAAAACCTTACATTTTAAGTAAGTCAGATTCAAAAGATGTTGTTTTGAAATCCAGATATGATCAAAGGTTGAAAGAACAGGAGGAATTAATGAAGCAAATAGAAGGTTTAGAGAAAAGTCGAACAACCGCTGATGAAGAGCATATAAGGGATAAACAGGAATTGAAAAGCGAAATTGAGGAATATAAAAAGAAGCAACTAGATGAATCTGATCAGCAAGAAGCTATATCAAAACTAGAAGAAACCAATAATTCCATAAAAGAACAATTGGAAGACAAAAAGCAAATGCTAGATAAGATAAAACAGGGTACATACTCGGAGGAAATTATTGTGGAATATTATTGGTTATCAAACCAAACTGGAAAATTTAATTATTTCACAGAATTACTTAATGCTGTGGAAGGAGTCGCAAGTGCATTGGAAAATAATAGAGAATCCCCTTTTGACAAAATGCCCGATAAAATCGTGAGATATTATTTAGATCAAGAAATTATTGAACCTAATGGAAATGATGGTCGAAATAGAGGGAATTATATTCTTTCTGGAAAAGGACAAGGAATTCGTAATATTTACAATTTTGAATTACAAAAGTATCGTGAATCATTAAGTGAATTTAACTTTGATGGAAAATTCAAACCCACTCTTACCTTTAAAAATCAATATATTGGAGCACAATTATCCTCTACTCCGATGTACTTTTCGTTACTTGGTACAGAGGGGATTCCTACGGCTAATGCCAAACTAAGACCTACGGAATTAGATATTGCATTTGCAAAAGTTGACGAAGAGAACAACTATTTTTATCTACTGTCTCCGGATTCAACTGGGGATTTTGGATTAACTCAAATTAACGGAGTCAAATCCACTAAACTTTGGAAGGTTGATTTAGATTTTAATTCTGCATCCGATTTAGATATAAGAAAAATGAAAATTTCGAATTCCAAGTCAGCAAAAATAGAATCTGGCAAAACATATGCTTTTCAATTAGCTGAAGGTAACAAAGGATTAATATACGTGGATAGTATTGAATGGGACGAAAGCGGAAAAGGATTTGATGCTTCTATGACCTTCAACTATAGAATACAAGAGTAGAACTAAACACAGCTCTCTTAAGTCTTCCGACAGGTTAGACTTAAGATTGCAAATATGAAAAGAAGTGTCTCTGACACGGATAGGTGAGTTGAATTATTGTTAATTCTTAAATTCATCAACATCCATTACCTCACACCCATGTAACAAACAATTGCCAAATGACCAATAAGCCCTAATTTACAGCCACTTATGTGCTAAATACGACCGTTAATAAAGTCACCATCCAATAATTACTTATTTAATGTTAATAGTTTTAATTTTAAATAAAAATGTAAATATTATGATGAAAACAAGCCTAATTAGTAAACTATTAGTATTATCATTGGCAGTAGTTCCTTTGATATCAAACGGACAAGGATGTTCAGATGTGTTTATTTCAGAATACATGGATGGACCCAACAAGGACAAAGTGATTGAGATATATAATCCGTCCGATCAACCCATTGATCTTTCAACTTATTCGATCAAAGTCTTTAACAATGGTGCTCCCACTCCTTTGGAGATTCCTTTAAGTGGCACCCTTCAATCGGAAGAAACGTATGTGGTCAGTCATCCACAGGCAGATCCAGCTATTTTACTCAAAGCAGATCAAACCAGCGTCAAAATGAACTTTGATGGAAATGATGCCGTCGTATTAAATAAAGGACAAAGTACCTATATTGATAAAATAGGTGAGATTGGTGTGAATCCTGGACAAGCTGGATGGAATCTTCAACCAACAGGATCCACAAAAGGACAAGATCTAAGAAGAAAGTTTCCAGTTGACCAAGGCGAAACGGATTGGGTTCAAGGACAAAATCAGTGGGAAGTAATGCCTGCTATGGCGATTGATAATATTAAGGATCACACGAATACATGCAATGCTTCTACCCAACTGGAAGTTGCATTTGTTCTACAAAATAGCTCGTATGCAGAAAACCATTCAGACGATGGTATCACAATTGATCTGGAAGTAACGATTAACGAAGATCATTTTGACAATGTAAACGTTGCCATCACAGCTTTTTCCGGTGCATGTCCAAATCAACAAACAGCAGACATTCTTGATTATACAATTTGGGATATACAAGTTGATTTTCCTTCTCACGATGTGAATTCTAAATTTGTAAATATTGAATTAACAAATGACACTGATAATGAAGGGGACGAAATAATTTGCTTGGGGTTGACAACAGGTGATGCTTTTGTAACTTTCGGTAAGGAATATCATGAATTGACGATTGTTGATGATGATCTTATGGCCATCGAAGAATATAATTTGTTGGCAGGAATTAAAGTTTATCCAACAAAAGTTACCAACTTGATCAATCTGGAAGTTAACGACCTAACTAAGGAGTATCTAATTAGTATTATCGACAATCAAGGAAAGGTTATTATGAGTCAAAGATCTGAGAATAACACATATCAAAACATTAACATCTCAGAACTTGCCTCGGGCATCTACACAATCAGAGTTCTTGACAAACAAAATAAGTCTCAATTTATTAGTAAATTTGTTAAAGATTAACAATTCAAAATTTGAAGTTTATAGTAACAATTATATTTATTCAGTTGATTTCCTTGTCGTATGGGCAGGGAAATCGCACTGAAATTGGAGTTCGAAATCGAACGTTTAATTCCTATAAGCCACATAGAGAATGGGAATTTATATCTACTGGAACAGATCGTATATCAGACTACAATACACATACAATCGGGAATGATTTATTTTTCAATAAATATGATAGTTCAAGAACTAAAATAGTTCGATTAATTGCCGGTTATGAAACTATAGGTTCAAACAGAAAAGAAACTTCCCTTCAAGATGATGGCTCAGGTTCACTAAATCATACACGAATCTCCATCAAAACAATAAGTTTAGGTTTTAGCTATGGGAAAAACATTTCCTTTGACAAATTTGACTTACAATGCGGATTTGAAGTTCCTTTCGGTCTAAATTTCCAAAACAAAAACATTCTAGAAATAACAACTTATAACGTTTCTGGCTCCAGCCCCAAAGAAGTTATAAAAACAGAACTTCCTCTTGAATGGAGAACTGGAGCACACCTTTGGTTAGGTGGATATTATAACTTAAACAACATACTTTCAATAGGTGTTGAGACTAATATTGGTTTTTTATACAGATTTAGCAAAGGTAATTATGACAGAATATATGAATATCATAGTAGTAGCGGAGCTATAATAAATACTACAAATGAACCATACGTCTACTCACTTTCTCAATTATCCAAAACCCCCACTTCGCTTATGCTCGGATTAAAGGTCGGGTTTTGATTAATCTATATATGAAAAAGTATCTAATTACATTTTGTCTTATAGAAATTGGTTTTATCACATAAACCGCTCCAAATTCTCCAAACTAAACACTTCCCTAAGCACGCTACTCTTAAACGACTCTGCAAGGTTCACATACCTTCTAAAACTCTTTTCGTCCTTGTGTCCTGAAACTTCTTTAACAACACGTTCAGATACTCCAAGAATACAAACTGTTTATTATATAGGATTTACGTGCAGTGTGAGTCGTTAAAATGTCGTAAAAGTGTACAAAGGTTTCTTGTTTTACTCCGTTCAAGTATCGAACAGTTTTGACTTTATGATTTAGCTTTAATTCCCCTCCCAAGTCTTTCAAATAATCATTCATCCTTTGATTTGAGATTACGGGCAAAGGGGTAATGTGGTCTTTATATTTGTCCAAAATTTCAGAAGCCTGCTGAATGATCGGAACTCGTATTAATTCACTTGTTTTGTTCGTGATTAACTTCCATTCTCTTTCACCTTGCATATTAATTAAAACATCGTCATGTTTCATGTCCTGAACATCCGAAAACCGCTGACCTGTCCAACACATAAAACAAAATATATCTCGAACTTTTGCCAATCGCTCATTTTTGAAATGGTGGTTTTGTAATTCGAACATCTGTTTTAAGGGCATTACAAATACTTCTCCTTCCTTTTCTGCTGATTTGATTAGACTCGTATCGAAAAATGGAATTTCGCCTCTATTCATGTAGAACTTCATAAACGTTTTAGCAGACTTCACATAACGCACAACGGTATTATCTGAAAGTCCTACATTCAATAAATAGATTTTGAACTGCTCCAAAAATTCTTTATTCAATCCGGCAAGATCAAAACGTAAACCAAAATTAGAATAATAGGTTTTCAAATGCTCAAAGAAGCTCCCGTACTTCTTTATTGTGCCGTGTTTAAGTGAATGTCCTTGCGAAGTCTTTTGAAGTGCTAAGAACTGCTTAGAATAATAATCTATATCTAACTTCGATGGTTTCGCAACCGATTTGTTTTCGAGAATTTGTTTTAATTCGGTTTGAGTTAGTCGCAAGCCTTGTAACTCTTTTTCCGTTGCCGCTTTCAGTACTTGATTTTTAAGATCGAATAACCACTCGTTTAATTCAACACCACCTATCTTGAACTTTTGGCAATCAATTTCATGCTTACTACTATTCCAATAATATTGACCTATTCGTTTTTTAGTATAAACTTGCAAACGTTCACCTCGAAGAGAAAGTTTAAGGTAGATTTGACGTTCTTTCTTTAGTTCTTTTTGAAGCGCTGCATTATCGTTCGTTTTTAACGTTTCAATTCGCTCTTTTCCTAACGCGCCTTTTAAATAATAGTTTACTGTTGCCATTGTTTCAAAATTACTGTGGTGGATACAAAAGTGGATACACATTTCCTTTTATATTCCATCATGGGTATTTTGAGGCATTCGAAAAAACTTCTTTTTTTCTGTTTTTTGCCAGTAAATCAAAGCAACCCGAAACAAATCAAACTAAATTCATTTCCCTGTGGGGTCACCAAATAAAACCTTTTCTCGAAAGCGGAAAGGTTTTTTCTTATGTAACAACTGGAAATTCTTGGCAATATGCATTTTAAGATTGTCACCATGAATGTCACCCTTGACAACTTTATAAATCTACCTTTTCAATCTACCTTTAATAATTGACTTGATAAAATAGAACGTCTTGCTCTACCAGCGGTGATAATGTCCTGCTGGTGAATGATTATTTGGTTCTAGATTAAATATGCCTTTATTAAATACTAAGTTTCACATGAAAAATTATGTTAGATGCTTTTTTGTGGGAGTTTTATTAATTGGAACTCACGCTATGAAATCTCAAAATGTGGGAATCGGAACTAGCTCACCTGATTCTAGCGCATTGTTAGATCTTTTCACAAAAACCAATAAACCTTTTGGATTGTTAACGCCACGTTTAACTCAAGGTGAAATTAATTCGTTTACAACACTTAATGGAAGCAGTCCTGCGTTGGGATTGCTGGTCTTTAATGTAACAACAAAATCCTTTTGGTATTTTAATAGTACTAGCTGGATTGAATTTGCAAATCAACAAAACTTACCTTATACATGGCCGTCGATGGATGGAACAAATGGACAAGTGTTAACAACAAATGGAAGTGGGGTCATATCCTTTACGGATAGTCCATTTGATAATCTCGGAGATCATAAGGCTACCCAAAATATTGAATTGAACAATTCTTGGTTATCAAATGATGCCGACAATGAGGGGATTTCTGTTTCCAACCTTGGCTGGGTTGGTGTAAATACTTCCGCTCCTGATTGCGATCTAACGGTGTCCTCCGGTTTAACAGAAAGTGGTATTACTTTACAAGTGAAAGATAATTCCTTTACGCAAGGTTTAAGGTTCCAAAATAGCGGTGGTAATTATACATGGAACTTCTATCGTACAGAAACTGCGGATTTGAGATTAGCTGGAGGGTTATCTAAAGCTTTACTAAGTGACTTACCTGATCGCATGACTTTTTTAAGCAATGGAAATGTTGGTATAAATACAACCAATCCAAGTTCAAATCTGGAAGTGGAAGGAGAAATCTTATTTGGAGGTACCTCTGAAGATTTGTATCCGGTAGGAAGTAATGACCAAATGCTCATGATATCTGGATGGTTAGAAGCTGGAACAACTGGAAATCTAAGTAATACTACAGGGGTAACACTTACCGGATCTTATACTGGTACTAATAAAATATATACCATTAACTATAGTGCTGCTGGATTTAGTTCTCCACCTGTTTTTGTTGGTAACGCGCGTCTGGACCCAGGTTCCAGCAATGTAAGGGTGATAAGTGTTGTCTCTATTACAAATAACGCAGTACAATTTCAGGTTAAAAATGGAGGAGGTACCAAGCAAACCGATACGGATGTGATTTTTATGATACTTGGGAAACGTTAATTTTGAATTTAAAGATTTTTTAAGGTCACTTATTATTCTAAGTATTGACAGTGGAATTAGATGCGATGAAATTCATAAGCATCGCATTAAGATTCTCAATCTCCTTCTTATTCAAACTTTTTAAATGATTCTCTTCAACCGTATTTACAACTTTAGTAGCCTCACGTAAAATGCTTTTTCCTTTTCTTGTTAAAATAAGATTGTATGCTCTCCTATCCGAACGACTTTTTACTCTTTTCAAATATTTTAATGCTTCCAACGAGTCTACCACTAAGACCATAGTGTTTCTATCAATAAATAATGTTTTACCAATTTCTTTTTGGTTAATGTCTGAGGTCTCATTTAACAACAGCATAACCGCATAGTGTTTAGTCTTGATATCAAATTGTTCAAGCTCCTTTTCTAGGGCTTGTGTAACTAAAAGAGCACATTTTGAAAGCAAAAAGCTTGTTTTTGATAATAGGTTATTAGGGAGCTTCATATTTTATTTTCATAAAAATACGAATTAATTATAATCACTAAATTATATAATCACTAATTGTGACTATATTTGTCAAAAATAATTTTTATGAACAAAGTATATTCAAACGAAAAAGAGGGTGTAAATATTTACAAACTAGGCAACAAGGTTGTCAATTGGTATTTAATTGAAGCTCCCTCGGAGATTTATATTATTGACACTGGTTTTGCTGGTTTCTGGAAACAATTTCTAGAATGCATGTCAAAGATTAACCGAAATACCAACGAAGTAAGTGCTGTACTACTTACTCATGCCCATATCGATCATACAGGGTTTGCTGAAATCGCGAGACAGCGGACAACTGCTCAAGTGCATATTCATGAAATGGGAGCAAAAGCCGCAACTTACGATCATTTTGAAATACCATCAGAGCTTATGAGTAATATTTGGCGTCCAAGATTTTTAGTGGCTTTTCTGGTCCAAGCAATAAAGAACAAAGCTTTTTCCGCGAAACCGATTGGACAGGTTGAAACGTTTAAGGACAAAGAGAAACTTAAATTCCCTGGCTCACCGGAGGTTATTTATTCACCAGGCCATTCCATTGATCATAGCGGTTTTTATTTTCGAGAATGGGGTGTTTTGTTTTCCGGAGATTCCATTTGTACTTCTTCGCCGATCACTTTAAGAAAGAATCAACCACACGTGTTGAAAGCAGGAGATGATATTAATCTTGCAATGAAATCAATTGAGAACTTTGCGGGAATTGAAGACGTATTAATGTTGCCTGGTCATGGTGAGCCTTGGAAAGGGAACTTAAATACAGAGCTGGACAAAATTAGAAAAAGAGGTCCTTTACAATAGCTAATGTTGTTAGCAAGTTTGGCTGTTATTAAAAAACTAAGATACAAAAAAGAAAGAGCAAGACTTTCGTCTTGCTCTTTTAACCAACCAACAAAGTGATAAGTTGCCGTTGAACTAAATTATTTATTTGCCCATGAATGTTTAGTTTTTCAACAACTTATAAGCGAATAATACTTTGTCGGTTTTTCAATCAAAAAGTAAATGCCCATACTTACTCTTGAAAGATCTATTCGGTACGTTATACTACCGATTTTGGCTATATTTTCAACGATCCTACCTTCCAAATCAGTCACTAAACTTTGAACTGAATCAGAAATATACAAGGGTAGGTTCATATTGATAATCATAACTATTTACTGCTTTTCACTTTTCAAGCATTGTTAATCAGCCTTCGAAATTTGGCATATTTTATATAATGTATTCTCATATTTTCCTCTTTTAAATGCTCCAACGATTCAAAGGTAATATCCCATTCACAATTACAACTAAATTGCCGGGTGACAAGATGGATGACAATTAAAAAAAACCCTTACACCGCGTTAAATCAACATTTATTCGTTATTCCGAAAGCGAAAATTGCTCAAAATCATTTACATATTCTTGCAAATCTACTTCTTCAGAGAGTTGTAATTTCTTACGCAAGCGGTTGCGCGCTTTTTTTACACTACTTCCAGAAATAGCTAGCATTGAAGCGATTTCTTTGCTACTTAATTTTAAACTAAGCATGATAAAAAGTCGTTGCTCTGCTTCAGTCAGATTTGGAAATTCATTTCTCAATTTGTTCCTATATCCAGGTTGAATCACATCAAAGTGACCAGTGAAAATAAGCCAATCATCATTGGTTAATATTTTGAACTGTGCTATTTCTTGAAATGCAGTTTCATACTCATAGGTTTTCTGTTGATCAGAAGCAATTTCCAGATTGGCTTGTAATTCCTCTATCAACTCATTTTTATTCACGATATTCTGAATATGCTTATTTAGCAATCCCTTTTGCGTAGAAATCTCTGCCAGAGCTTGCTCCAACTCCATTTCGGCTAGATTTCTTTCAGACAACAACAAGTTTTGCTTAACGCGAGAAGTAATTCTTTTATGGATCAATACAATTAATAATATTAAAATTGTAGCGGAAAATATTACGATATAAAGAGACCTACGCTGTTGCGCTTTTTCTGCTTCCAACCTTAATTGATTAATTTTGTTTTCTTTTTGTTGTGTGTCATATTTTGCTTGTAGCGTTAGAATTTGCTTCATCTTTGTTTCGTTCAGAGCTTCCGTTTCGTATTTCTGGTATAATCGGAAATATTCTAATGCCTCTTTGTACTCCTCCTTTTCAAAATAAACATCACTGATAAACTCATATGTACCTCCTAGACCAAAATTATTCTTAATTTCTTTCTCAATTTTTTCCGCTTCATAGAGTAAGACGAGGGTCGTATCAAATTCTCCTTTCACAAATTTCACATCTGCTAATCTTTTTTTTCCATAGGCAATTTCCCGTGGATTTTGCACTGTTGTTGTATCAGAAAGTGCCTTAATTATATAAAATTCTGCCTTGTCATATTCCTTATATATGCTATAAAAACTACTTAATGACATATAAAGTTTGGTCACCATATTTGGCAAGTCATTTTGCTGAAAAATGTCAATCGCTTTGTTAAAATAATAGATAGCGCTATCATTGTTTTCGAGCGCTTCTTGATTCCAGGCAAGGTTATGATATGCCTTTCCGATTTCAAAAGGATCTTTAATCTCGTTCCAAATATTTAATGCACTTTTCATATACCTGGCGGATTGCTCATATTCCTGTAGTTTATCCGAAATTATGGACAGATTTCCATAAATAGCGGCCAGCAACGTTTTACTTTCTTTCGTATCTTTTACCTTTTTCAAGGCTTGAAGGAGTGCCGAATTAGCATTGCCATATTCTTGTATTCTTATATAAGCTACTCCAGTGGCTTGCAAGGATTTTATATGCCCGATCCGATCGTTGCCATTCACAAAAATTTTAGAAGCTTTTTCAAAAAAGTCAATTGCTTCGTGATATTGACTATACCTATAAATAGCAAGTTCTCCTTGGGCTAAAGAGAAGTAGCCTGCAGATATATTGTCTTCATTCACATTGAAAATCGTTCGAAATCTGGTTATAATGGAATCACATAAATTCCATTGATTGTTTTTTATAAAAACAACATTTTTTTCATAGAGTTGTTTTGCTTTTTCTTCTGCTGAGTTTGTATTCGATATTATATCACGTATTTCAGTAATTTCCAGAGCTTCCATTTTCTGAGCTGAAACCGTTGGGATTGAAAACAATGCAATGCATATAATTAGGGCTGCGTTAATAAAATTGTTTTGTTTCATGGGCATGGTTGGTATTAATGGGCATTGCTAAAAGCAATATGTTTGTATCAAACGGAAACAAACATGATTGATCCTAGTATCTAATTACCTCTCCACAATTGCGTAACTAGCGATATTTCTTAATTTTTATATGCTCGATTCATGTAATAGAATGTAGAGAAGCTAATGTTATTTATTGTATTAATTTGACTCAATCGTTATCATTTTTTCTATTTGATCTGATTGTGTTCCAACAATCAATGGGCACTTAACTCCGTTTATTATTTTAACGTCATATAGTTCTTTCACTACCCCTTGCAATGCTAACCAATGAACAATTTCCCCTGTTCTTAAATCAATAATATGCAGCGCACAGGTCGGTTCTATACCTCTTATAGATAGTTGAGAATCTAACTCTAATTCCGAAAATGTTTTATTTTCTCGCGCCTCGGAGGTTCCTACGATCGCATAATCTCCAACAAAATCTAATCCTCGTAAAAACCCAGGGCAGAATGTAACGGGTTCAAATTCACCTGTTTTATCATCTACGTAGCCAAAGAAGCCTGTACCACTGTTCAATAGCCATAGTTTGCCTTTATAATATCTAGGAGAATGAGGCATGGATAGATTAGAACATACAATTTGATCATTTTCAATATCTATGATAAAACCTCCATCCTGCCGTAAACTTCGCCATCCATCTTTTATATTACTTTTTCCTACTACCGTAACATACTTTGCTTTTCCTTCTTTCAGTGCTAAACCGTTCAAATGACAACGATCTTCAGGAACTAGTTTTGATATAAAATTGGGTTTCCATACGGGTTTAAAACTATGATTGTCGCTTATCGTTGCAATGCAATTAAATAAGGTGTTAATAAAGTAAGGTTGGTCGTCGTCAACAACAATATCATGGATGTCAATTTTTCCTGTTGTATACGCTTTTTGTGGGATGTAAATTCGATCATATCCTTTATAAAATTGGCCTGGGAGCAGACTGTTTTCAAATTTCCACATTTGAAACAGGCTGCTCATCCAAAACCCATTGTCTGTTAAACTTAATCCCATGCAACGATTAAATGTCCGCTCGGAAACTGATAATGATTCATTCTTATTTACTCCAATCATGAACAGTTTTCCAGCCTGATACGTTGAAAACGTAATACTCGAATTCTGTTCTTTTAGCCAGTTGACAAAGTGGGCGGAGGCTTTAACCTCAAATTTAGAAGACATGGGCAGAGAAAGTTTATTTTACAATAATTTGGTAATTACTGGTTCGATTCTGGAATTCAACTTCCAATATGTATATACCTGACAAAAGCGAACTTACATTTAAATTATATGAGCTAGTGTTCAATTTAGCGTCAACCGTTTTTACCAATTGTCCCAGATTATTTTTCAACTTAATTCCATAAATTTTACGATTACCTATGTTTTCTATTCTAACAAGACTACTAGCTGGGTTTGGGTAGATAAGAATGTTATTCTCATTTACCTTTTCTATTGCTGTGGTGTCTATTGGGTCTACTGGATCGGTTGTTGTTGTTGTATCTGCTTGTCCAAAAACAAGAAATGCTGCTCCTGGTTCAGATGTATATTGCGACCCAACATCCCCTATTAATATATCATCAACTCCATCTCCATTGAAATCTCCAGCGGAGGCAACGGCATTGTCATCATAACTATAATGAGAGATACTTGTCATTACAAAGCCATTGTTTCCATCTACTGCTGAGAGGTCAAATTGATCAGGCATCGTGTCAGTACCAAATATTACATGTGCACCTCCCATTTCATTCGAACCTAAATCACCATAATATTGACCGGTAACAATATCATTAAACCCATCGCCGTTAAAATCTCCTGCACCAGATACATACAAGATAGAAAGATCTTGATCTTCCTTCAGTAGAAAACCATTCGTGCCATTCAGATCGGTGCCTAAATCAAAATAAGATTGATTAAAAGTGCTATTACCGTACAGAACAAATCTATTTCTTCCATAGAGTCCTCCAATAATTATATCATCTATACTGTCTCCATTAAAATCACCTAAACCACTTAAATGATAACCTAATCGGTTACCTTGATGATTATTTTCAATAATGGAAAATCCATTATTACCATTCAAATCTGCTAGATTCAAGGAATCACTTGCATAAGAAGGCACGCCATAAATTAAATGTGCAGCACCATCAAATTGGCTGGAACTACTGAGTTGTTCGTATGCTCCTATCAATATATCAGCATAGCCATCATTATTAAAATCTCCAGCCCCACTAATGTCAATTCCGGCATAGCCCAATCGATAATCTCCGAAAAATCGCATGCCATTAGTACCATCTAGTTGAGATACGTTAATACTATCGCTTAAATTATTGCCGCCATGAATAAGATATGTGGTGGGCAAATTTGTTCCGGTAGTACTACCTGGAAATGGAGCAGAAATCAAAATGTCATTGATAGAATCTCCGTTCACGTCCCCAACGCCACTTACTGCATAGCCAAATCCACTGACCGATCCATCTCCGTGAATAATAATACCATTGGTTCCATCCAGAGTACTAAGATTTAAAGTAGGTTGATTAAATGTCGTTGAACCATAAACAACATAAGCTTTATTACCTTTTCCTCCCAATATAAAATCATCAATGCCATCTTTATTCACGTCTCCTAATCCACTTACGGATCCTTGCAGATTTGTATTTGCGGTTATTAAAAAACCATTAGTTCCATTTAAAGAACTTAAGTCAAAAACCGCTGTATTCAACGTTGCACTCCCAAATACGAAATAGGCTTTATTAACGTTGGTGGTAATTATAATATCGTCAAAGCCATCCTTGTTAAAATCTCCTACATTATCTAAATCGGTACCTGTTTCATCTCCATTATTTAAACCTGGAAATTTAATTCCATTGATGCCATCCAAACTATCCAATTTTAACCCATTTTGTATTTGAGCATGACCTTGCAAAGACAAAAATGTAGAAAGAACTATGGAGGTAAGCCCTAAAGCAAATCTTCTATTATAGTTTTCTATTCTCCTTTTCAAAATGGAGCCTTTTCTTTCCAAAACTCTTCTTCTATAAAGAGACATATCAATAGAACTAGATAAACTAATTTTAATTCGTTTAAACTTTTTAACCATTTTCAGAAAGATGGCTATAGGATAATATGTTGTTTTTTTCATAATGTTATTTTTAAAATTTAAACAGAAATACTAATACTTGATAAGTTTGGTTTGGTGACCATTCATCTGGAAAATGTATACTCCCTTTTTTAAATGACTTAAATCAACTCTGCCACCAGTGAAACCAGCGCATACTTGTTGTCCGAGCACGTTTTTTACCACAAAATTTCCTTGTGGAGTTCGAATAATTCCAGTTGTTGGATTAGGATAGATTAAAATATGATTTCTTTGATCAGACAATTCTTCAACGGAATTGGGTTCTTCCTCTTCTTCCTCCTTTGTTTCCACAGAATCAATTACACTTATAATAAAAGCTTGTTCTTCTTGCGTAACATCAGACTTTAATCGAATAGAATAAAAGGCCTTATCGGTAACATCTGCATGTAAAAAAAGCGAATCATCCACCACGTAAAAAAATGAATTATCTACATCACCATCTCCACTAACCAATTGAAACGAATTTGTGGAGTTTTCCATAATGGTAGCAACCATTTGCTCCACAGTATCGGCCGTTATGATATAATTACTTAATGTGATCGTAGCTTGTTTGCCGCTATACAATTCCCATTTATTATTGTATTTTCCAAAACCAACCAGAGCTTCATCAAAGTCATTCGTTATCATTTGTGCCTCTGTATGATAACTCACGGTTGAAGGCATATATGAATCGCTTAAGGTGTTTGCTATTTCATCGTATGCATAAACTTTCGAAGTAAAGCCGCCTACAATTATTGGGAGACCATTGGATAACTTAGCCATTTGATGAGAAGAAAAACCACCAATATAAGGAGTAGAAACTAATGAATCTGAATCAGGAAAGTAAGTATAAACAGAGTCTCCAACCCAATTTAAAAATATGAAATTTTCATTGTTTCTAGAAAGTACGATTTCCCCCCTTCCTCCAAGGATCGAAGAATTAATTGTGGCAACGGAAGTATCTCTCATTAATGCAGGTATACCTTTTTGAACACCATCCTTGTACTCTCTTAGCAAAAGAATCTCATCTTTCGAATTGACATGCAGGTTCATTGCCTGATCATAAAAATTGAAGCCACTAACAATGTTAGTTTTAGTCCAAGTGTTATTCTGATCAATTATGGTAATGTAGTCCCCGTTAGCAACGTATATATTCCCATTAGGGCCTTGATTAATCGAAAACACATCTTTTTCAATCAATTGCTGATTGGAATCGCCATAGTTAACCCACGCATTATTTTGATAGATGCTTAAGCCATGGTCGGTACCTACATAAATTACACCACTGGAATCAACAAGAAAAGCTGGATGCCTAGTGTTTCCTGCAGCGTGCGCTCCGGTTAACAAGGAGCCCGTTGTATCTAATGCTATATTCCAACTATTGGATCCCACTTCCTTTTTAGCAATGTACCATTCAATCGTACTCCCCTGATAACCATGCAATGGCCAACCGATAATAGCGTACAGATCACCGTTTGGAGTGAATTGAAAATTACCCGCTTCCATGCAAGTGGTAATTACATTTCCCTCATATGTTAAAATAGTATCACATGGTAGTTCCTTCCATTCTCCAATTGGTTGAGCCATTGATAGTAATGGAACAAAAAAAACGAGGATCAAAAGACATTTAAGTAATTTCATATTGGTTTATTTTAATCTTATCTGTACCAATCAGTACAAATATAATAATAATTCTGTACCAATCGGTACAAACATTTGATAATTAGAAATAACCGAGACAGATTCAATTCAAGTCACCTGCTTTCATAAAAGTAAATTATTGAATCGAAAGGATGGATTTATAAAGGGGTGACAGAGTGGATGACAATTCTTGAAAACGATCATTTTGCAAACCAAACAGACTTTTTACTACATCAGTTTGTTCTTTAGCTAATCAAAATGTTCAACCATTCCGCGAAGATCTTAGTCGCTATAACCTGTAGCATTGTTCTTTCTGAGGGAGGATACCAAATGGTACATTTTCTAAATAAACACTTGATTAGCTATAATTAATTAAACCATATCATATCGGTGTTTTTAAATCTATACTCAAGCGCCTCCACAATAAATTTGAGAAGCACGAGTCGAAACCCACTTTCGTTGTTTCTCGTATCCATGCTCTTATTCATTTCAAATCTTTTCACAAAAACCACCACTTCCTTCAAATCCTGCATCAAAACCTTGGAACTACCGCCACAAGGGGCTTTAATAATGCCTTCTATTTCACGCAATTAGCATGTTTTATGTGGTTGTCGTTTTAACTATCAGCATTTACGGACCTATTCAACAACAGGTTTTCTTGTTACACTATAATTACCGAATTCGGGATAATGCCTGTGTAATACACTTTCTTTTTGCTCTTATTTTTAAATAGTTTACTCCTCCAAATCAGTTCCTTTGCCATATACTACATCTATAACCGAATGAAATCGTTTTTGCACGTGTCTCACTTTGCGCTAATGTTTGCATCTCATCCCTAAAATAACGAGCAGTTACCGGTCAACATCCAAATACTACCGCTTAATAATACCTGAATCAAATTTCATCACGTTACGGTTACCTTTTCTCATGGTAAAGCATTAATAACTTTTACGCTTAAGTATATTTAGAAGAATCATTTATTAAAAGCAGGGAAGGAGCAAGATGGGAATAGTAGATTAATTAATAAAACTGAGAAATACACTTTAATAGATTTATACTTAGCCTCTTCTACGCCCAAATCTCCAATCCATGTTGCTTCTTTCTATTTGATTTAGCTTAAGCTGATTTAATACGTTTGGTTAATTATTAATTTATTTTAAACAGTACAACAACATTTAACTTCTCAATATGAACAATCGAAACATTCAAATTCTAATCACCATTTCTTTTCTGCTAATAAGCAACTTCGCCATTGGCCAAATCCAAATCGGCAATGACATTGATGGAGAAGCAAATGAAGATAGATCGGGCACTTCTGTAAGTATGCCCGATGTCAACACTTTAGCGATCGGAGCTCCTACCAATAATAATGGAAACGGGTTTGACGCGGGTCATGTACGCATTTACTCATTGACAGGTAACTCCTGGACACAAAAGGGAATCGATATTGATGGAGAAGCTGCAGGAGATCAATCTGGAACTTCCGTTAGCATGCCTGATTCAAATACGGTCGCAATTGGAGCATATTCCAATGACGATAATGGAATCGACGCTGGTCACGTGCGGATTTACAACTGGAATGGAAGCGCATGGATACAAAAAGGAAGCGACATTGACGGAGAAGCTGCAGGAGATCAGTCTGGCCGTTCGATTAGCATGCCGGATTCGAATACAATCGCAATCGGGGCTCGCAACAATGATGGAAATGGAAGTGATGCAGGTCAGGTAAGGATCTATAGTTGGAATGGCTCTTCTTGGGTTCAAAAAGGAACTGATATTGACGGAGAAGCTGCAGGAGATCAATCGGGCCGTTCTGTTAGCATGCCTAATTCAAATACAGTGGCAATTGGAGCTCCATACAACGATGGAAATGGGACATTCTCAGGTCATGTAAGCATCTATCATTGGAATGGAAGCGCATGGCTGCAAAAAGGAATCGATATTGACGGAGAAGCTGCAGCAGATCAATCTGGAACTTCTGTTAGCATGCCGGATTCGAATACAATCGCAATTGGAGCACATTACAATGCTGACAATGGAATCGACGCTGGTCATGTCCGAATCTATACTTGGGACGGTACCACTTGGTTGCAAAAAGGAATGGACATTGATGGAGACGCTGAATATGACAACTTACATATCGTTAGCATGCCCAATTCAAATACCGTAGCCGTTGGCGCTCCCGGAAATGGTCCCGGTCCAATAGACGTGCCTAATCGTGGTCATGTACGCGTTTATAACTGGAATGGAAGTGCATGGGCACAAACAGGATCAGATATTGAGGGGGAAGATGAGAATGATGCTTCCGGTGTATCTATAAGTATGCCTGACTCAATAACCGTCGCAATTGGAGCTTCTTGGAATGAGGCAACTGGACCAATCTCGGGTCATGTAAGAGTCTACGAATTAAGTCCAATCAGTGGAATTTTAGAAAATGACTTTGGCCGTTTAATTACACTCTTCCCGAACCCAACCAACGGAAACATCACGATTGATTTGGGTGACCTGCATAATCAAATTACGGTAATCGTACGAAATTACTTGGGTCAAGAAGTCAATAGAAGTCTGTTCACCAATATCAGTACCCTTCCACTTGAAATACTAGGAGAAACCGGAGTGCATTTTGTAGAAATAAGTAGTAATCAAAAGAAAATAGTACTTAGCGCAGTAAAGAAGTAGAATGTTGGCTGATCTAAGAATAAACTTAGATCAGCCCAACTCTCTGCGTTCATGATAAACTTTTGCAAATCTTAAGTATTATTTTATTAGCCCAAATAAACATGCTGATCATGCCACTCCAAACTTTCAACATCTGGCCATAACGATTCATCTTTGGGCAATACAATTGATTGTCCTTCAAATTGAGTCAGATTATAAGGCGATTGAAGGTTCTCATTTATGTTTTTTACCTTGACTTTAAAATCTGTGGTTATGGTGATCAAGCCTCGATCAAATGCTCGATGTAAGGTAGGAGTTAGTGGAATTCCATTGCAAATTCGATCATCCTCGTATGGTTTGAAAGGCCGGATATGACATGCGTCAATTAAATTCGTTCTTTCATCGGATTCAATTTTCAGTTTCGTAATGCAACATTGATAATTATAAAGTTCCTTGACCTTTTTCTTGAAAAAAGAGGAACGGGTTTTCATTTCCTCCAACAAGTCGTCCTTGTTTAAATCACGTTGTAGTTGTTCCCAGCGAGTCGTGTAGGTTGCTCGATCTTCATTCACGAATTGCTGCATATAATCGGCTTCAATTTTGTATTGTACTGGAACCGTATATTTATGCACTGAGCGTTCAAAATAGCACTCCACAATTTCATTATATAGAAAATGTCGAGCCTTTTCGTCCAAAAACAGCAGATGCAATTCCGGATCAATCTGAGCATAATCAACTGTTTCTCGCAAGTTTTTATAACTTTTGATGCTCTTCGATTTTGTCATCGTGTACTGCTTGCCAGGAAAACATATTAATTTCCAAAATGGACTGCTTCTCATGTGAAAATAAGGAAGTATAATAATACCTACATCACGGGTTGGAATCAGCAAACTCCATAACTCTTTAAAGGTCGTTTTTAATTCAGCGGATAGATATATACGGTTTGAAAGTATTAATTCCCGTTCATATAAACGGATAATGGAAAGTAAAAGAATGGGTTTGTGCGGTGCGTTTTTGTCCCTTCTTAGTTTTTTAAAACAATTAAGATAATATGCTACTGCGTCCTGATTCACATCTTAAAGATACCTTTTATATTTATTCTAGATACGAGTAGGGATCGAACCTACTTCGACACTTGTACTGAGTTAAGGAGCGTAGGATTCAATGACTCTCATCTTCTGTCCGATCAATTCTTCACTATCAAATTATCCAGCACACACTCTAACCTTAGTACTTTTAACATCCATCCTAGTTTTATTTAGCTTCACATAGCGTGGCTCAACATTCTGTTGCGTTTCTGTATAATTTTCATACTCCCTTGTCCTTGTCCAAGCTGAGACATTAACATATACAGTCACAGGTTTAGTGCCTCCAGTAATCATGGATGTTCCATTATGATTCTCCAGTCCTAAATATACCTTTCCACGCAAAGGTGAATTCATTCTAATAGAACTAGAAGATACTATATTATCCCACCTTAATGCCTTGCAATTAGGATTATCAGTCATAAACAATTGAACATTATTATAATCTGCCATTAATCCTGTCTCAATAGATAAGTCAGAATTATTGGTGGTAGCATTATCAAATAATGTAAATGCAACCTTCATTTCTGGGCCAGCAATAATAGATGCCAAAGAACCTGCTGCTCCCATTAAATTAGATTTAGTTTTATTAGCTTTTCTTCTGAGTTCCTGATTAATCCCTACGCCATAATACCAAGCAACATTTTCCACCCTTTTATATTTTGTTTTTATCGTTAAGGGTAGTGAAATAGCTACAACCTCCTCATTATATTGTCCTACATTATTTTTCAACAACTCATAACCATAATATCTGGAATGCACTTTGACCGCATGATTCTTTAACACATCTTGCAATACCAATTCGTCCTTTATCAATCTTTGCTTTATCACATCAAAATAAGTTGTATCATATCCCACCAAACTATCCTCGACATAAGGGGTATAAGTCGTATCATATATAGTATTCCACTTCCACTCCGTATTGAAAATTTTGGTAGATTCATCCTTGGGAATCCGTTTTATATGAATTCGACATATCCTTCCCGTAATAGCCGAATTTCGAAAAGAGAATTTATATACGCCTTTCTTATGAACCGCTAACTTTTTTGATGAGGATTTACATTTGTAATCCATAAACTTGGAATTTTCGGGTAACTCAACTATTTCAATCTCTTTAAATGTTTTACCCTTTACCTCCTCAAACGAGAACTCTATTTGATCACCTTCCGCAAAGCCATAGTAGATCTCTTCCGTTTTCATACCTCCTATTTTTAGTGTTAACTCTGCTACTTCTACACTCGCCAATTGGCCAAAAGAGTTTACTTGGAACAACATAATTGCAAGCAATAAGCAATACGATAAATTATTTTTTCTCATCTGTGGCAATATGAATTGGGGAAATAAATCCCTTCAAAAAATTTTAAATACTTTTACACTTAAACAAGCTGTCAATTACGTTAATTATTTTATTTTTTTTGTAATTTGAATATTATTTTTTAATTTTTAAATATTAAACAACAAAAATGTAGTGGATACAGTGATTTTACCATTTAATGGATTGAGTGTCCTTATTAACTTATGAGTTAAATTCAATTTGTTTCTTTCTGTCATACCAAATCAATCTTTTCTAAACGTCTTATACCTCATCATTCCACAAAAGCACCACTTGATTTCACAATCAATTAATATCTTTATTAAATATTTATAAGTTCCATTTTTAACAGAATCACAAATCAATCATATTATGATTCATATTTTAATAGCTATATCATCGTTTATTACAATTATCCATGAACAATGTTTCTTCTGGGATTTATGTGATTGAAGCAAAAAGCAATAATCGATTTATCAGAAAAAAACTAATACTAAAATGAGCAAGACTATAATCGCTACGGTATTATTTGCAATAGGCACGTTGATCAACACCAATGCTCAAGGTTTTAAATTCAAGAAAAACCGGATCAGCTACTTCTCATCCCTTCATAATTATATGGATGGCAGCACACTATTTGAAAATAAAGTATTTAGAAACACCTCTAGAGTTACCTGGAATTGCTTAAATAAGTATCGGGCTAATAAAGGAATATCACTAGGACTACGATATACTCGACGGATTGATAGCTTACGAAGCTATCAAATTTCAATGGAATATTTTGGTAAAAGTTATGGCGACTGGACATTTCAATCTTTAAATAGAGATGATGTCCATAATAGAATGACGTACTACATAGAAGGACTAAGAATGAGAAAAATGTATACAAAAAAACATCATTCATTTGACGTACTTTATGGATGTAACGTTCGCATAGGTAACGAATCAAGTGTAGCCAGTTATGGTGCTTTTGATACTCATTTAAGATACAAAGCACTAAGGGATTTAGGTCTTACAATCGGCGGCGAGTACCAACATCGAATCTTTAAAAATATAAACGCAAGCCTGCAATTAAAATATGTCCGATACATCTTTAGATGGGATCGAGGGGATAAGAACGATCCCGATGACACTTATAGATTAGGATCCACTCGAAATTTATTAGGCTTGAATCTAAGCATTGGATATTCATTTTAATTATTCAATCTTAATCCGTTTGTGAAAGACTTGTTAAAAAATGAGAAAGTCATTTATTCTAATATTATTCTCTATAGCTTGTACCTTTACAACTGTAAACGCCCAAAAATCAAATTTCAAAAAAAACCAATTGGGTTATTTTTCGTCCATCTACAACTATTTGGACGGAAGCCCCATGTATCAAAATAAAGTTTTTCAAAACACGTCAACGTTTACGTGGAATGGCTTGAGTAAGTATCGGTCTAACAAAGGAATCGCACATTGACTACTATATACTCGACGGATTGATAGTTCAAAAAGCTATCAATTTAGTTTAGAAACAGTACGAAAAACGTACTATGATGCAACATTTCAGACGTTAAAGGGGAATGATGCGTTTCATAGATTCATTTATTATGTTCAAGCTGTGCAAAGAAAAAATATATTTAACCAGAAACATCAATCTTTTGGAGCTTTCTATGGAGGAAATATACGAATAGGTGATGAAGCTCTTGTTGCAAGTTATGGCTCCTTTGACACACATTTAAGACAAAAAATGCTGCGTGATTTAGGTCTAGTAATTGGCGGTGAATACGAACATCGAATCTTTAAAAATATAAACGCAAGCCTCCAATTAAAATACGTTCGTTACGTCTTCAGATGGGATCGAGGGGATAAGAACGATCCCGATGACACTTATAGATTAGGATCCACTCGAAATTTATTAGGCTTGAATCTAAACATTGGATATTCGTTTTAATACTTCAAACACCTAAAACATCACGTTCTATCCACTCCAAATCATAAATAACAATAACAAAAAAACGATGCTAGAACCAATTCAATTCTAGCATCGTTTAACTTTCAGAAAATCTGCCTCTTCTACTACATAGTAGGCCTGAATTTCCTTACTTCATAATCACCAGTCGTCGTTCATATCGTCTGCCGGCATCAATGATTTGAATCGAATACATTCCGGCTGGTTGATTGGATAAGTTCAACGTAATGGATGATTCGGTTGAATGAATTTCATCTAAGATCCTTGCACCATTCATATTCGTAACCGAGATATACACCTCTTCTCCACTGAATTCACCTACTATTCTGGTTAAACCACTGGATGGATTTGGTACCAATTCAATCGAAATATCAGCCGCATCATTCTCTTCATCCCCTAGTCCAAGTCTTTTTGGCTTCTTCTTCTTTTTCGGCTTTTTCACATTCTTCTTCTTTCGAACTGTGTCCTTACATGTTTCTATTCCATTCGTTGCTGTTACAACCAACTGCACAGTGTACATATCCGGTTGAGGTCCAACCACTGGTGGGTAGGTATGGAGCGGATTCACCTGCGTCGATGTAGCCCCATCTCCAAAGGACCATTCATATCCAATAATTGTAATCGCTGGATTTGGTGTTGAACTGAAGTTATTAAACGCAACTACTGTGGAATTAGCGTTTTGAAATGAATTGAAATTCGCTGTAACATCGCATTCTTGATATTCACATGTTACCTCGATCTGCTGACAGTATTCTTTCTCTGGACAATAACCAAAGTCAGTGACTACGGTTAGGCAAACGTTATACGTTCCAGGATTCTGAAATGCATGCAATGGGTTTTGATCGGTTGAGGTTGTATTATCCCCAAAATTCCAATTCCATCCAATAATGTTTGCATTCACCCCAATACTTAAATCCGTAAACTGGTACACGCAATTACCGGTATGTACAATTGAAAAATCTCGTATGGTTGATACCGCTTGGACTACAAATGTTTCTGTACTCATACATCCATTTGCATCTGTTACAATCACCGTGTAGCTTCCTTCACATAATCCTTGTACATTCAAATCCTCAGTTGTGGCTCCATTACTCCAATCATAACTATAAGGAGCTTGTCCTCCCGTCACCGTAATGTCAATGGCTCCTTTACAAACCCCGGAACATATATGAGTTATATCTCCTGTAATATCCATTTGAGAAACGCCCCCGGTAATATCGACATCAATTGTGGTACTACATCCATAACCATCCACTACGGTAATCACCGAAATACCACTGCACAACCCCGTAAATTCACCGGATGAATTCGGATTTAACGGTGTGATATAATAGGTGATTGGCTGTATACCTGTTGCATCAATGTCCACCGTGCCCATGCAACTTCCTGAACATGAATTATTAGTTTGACTTGCGATCACTGGTACCAAAGGTTGAATTGGTGGTACCACAATCGTAGCTGTACTTGTACAATTATTCCCATCGGTGACTTGCACCCAATAAGTTCCCGGAGCCGAAATGAATATCGTTTCCGTGCTTTCCCCTGTACTCCATAACCAACTCACTCCTCCGATGGAAATAGCGGTTAAGGTTGCATTATCAAAACAGCTCTGAATATCTGCCTGTATAGAAACATTTACACTCGTTTGATCAAGAACTTCATATTGAAACATCGATGAACATCCTTGCGCATCCGTAATTTCTACGTCATAAATACCAATGCCTACATTATTTAAATCTTGCGTTGTTGCATTTCCTGGCGTCCAAATATAGGTAAATGGACCTGCTCCCGTTACGGTCAAATCAATTGCTCCATTGTTACTACAAGTTACATGCGTAATACTTTCCAATACGTCTATTGCAGTACATTTATCTGCCACCGTCTCGCCCGGAGTAGATAATAAATCTGTGAAAAATGGTTTCCCACAGTAATCTTCCGCGTTGACCGAGAAATCCAGGGGAGATCCGTCATAACTACAGCTTGTTTCCACTTCAAATGTAAATACTGGATCACAATTGGTTCCTCCTCCACAGTTTCCTATAAAAGACCCAAAACCTGAGGTATTTAACTCAAAGGTGTAAGACTGCGTTCCTGCTACTGGAAAATTTGTTGGTTGAGCGGTAGCTCCTTGATAAGAAATTGTTGGCTGACTCCCTGCAAACGTCATGCCTGCGGGCAAGTTGATCGTCAATTCCGTTGCCTGAACTGGAAATGAACCAGTAACATCAATTTCTACATCTATAAACTGGGAATTACACAATGCAATCGATAAAGGTGCACCTAATACATTAATTCCGGTAAGATCTGCATCCGATGCCTGAAGAGGCAACGTAAAGGTCTGCAAAAAACAACTCTGTGCTGGATCCGTAGCATCCGTTGGATATCCATCACAGCCCCAACCATAATATACCGTAATTGATCCGCCGTCATTGGCACCACAAGAAACACAGTCAAAGGTTCCTTCCACATTCAATAATCCTGACCAATCACCGTTTCCAAGATTGACCAATTCACTTGCATTCAATCCTAACCAGTCCAATTCGTAAATTTGATTTGTATGATTGAGAATGGCTCCATTATTATCAAACATAACTTGACTTGGTGTAAATGTTCCACAACTGGATTCAAAATACAAAAAGAAGTTATCTACTCCATTATTACTATTGGCTCCAACTTGTGTTATTTCTAAATCAAATCCAAAAGATAGATTAGGTGTTCCTCCATATACTGGATTGCCATTGGCTGCCAATGTAAGATTAATATCATGTTCTGGAACAGATAAAACTCCATTTGGATTGTAGGATGTCGGCACCGAACCTCTCTCGGGACAAAGCGTAAGATCGTCACAATCACAAGTACCTGAACTAATGGCCACATCCGGTCGGTTCCCCCAAACAGTTTCCACTGGATATGCTATTCCAGGATGAATTCCTCCAACACCATTCATGCTAATAAGGCCAGGTGTGGTATTGCAATCAACCAATCGTACAAAACAGCTTATTTGATATACTTTTAATTCATCATATGGATTAATTAGATTGCCATTATTGCAATCGAACAATGTTCCAGAAGTGTTATTTCCTTCAAAAAGTAAGTTGTTTAAATTATTCACTACTACCAAATCTCCTCCTCCGGCACCCGTTCCCTGAGCGATCGAAATCTGACCGCTTGCATTGGTTAAATCATAATCCATTGCAGGAAGATTAAGTATATTGTTAGATCCAAAGCCACAAGAAATTGCATTAAATCCTCCATTATTATCTAAATTCCCCATCCGCACTTCTATATGGTCAAATTCAAACTCTGCAGGTATGTTAAATCGAAATTCTTCCAACAAATGGAAGTCCCGCGATTCGAATGGAAACTCTTCATGGGGTTGTACCGTGATCCACGAAATACCTGATTGACCTGCTGATGCAACTCCTCTAATCCTAATTTGCTGATTGCAAGTACTTCTCCCTACATGATCACTTGCACTTGCTTGCTCATTCACCAAAAATCCAACCGTATACAAGTCTACTACACCTCCCGTACACCAGTGAAAGAAACAGTCCAATTCATTGTTTGCGTCCGCCGTGGCAATCTGAGCACAACTTTGTCCTAAAATATCTGGTTTGGAAGCGGTGCAAGGTGCTACCGGATTATCAAACTCGGTAGCAGACATATTGATCTGAGTAGTAAGCGAATGCCCCATTCGTTCAATAACAGAAGGAGGATTCACTAATTGAAAAAACAGACTAATCTGAACCCGATCTTGATTTCCAAATCCAGCAGCTGGTAAAAATGAACCATTGGTCGCTCCACTATTTAAATCCGAGACATTAAATGCAAGAACACCTTCCCCAGCATTAACAATCGTAAATGCACTTGGTGGCAATGTAAATTCTTCTCCCACTCCCGCATTTCCAATTCGATAATTCCCTTTGGCTCCTAAGAAGTTTAAATCTCCCATAAGATCTGCTGTAACTTCAATTTCACCATAAAGAAAATCTCCCCAGATTCCGCTTCCAAAAGTCAGATTACATCCTGCAAGGGCTCCATCGTCTCCATCTGTAAGTGCAGCGTCTAAAAACAACTCGAAAATATCTCCGGTCGTAACGGCAGATACATCTGGTGGATTTACTCCAGTACCTGCTATTGAACTAGGATTCGTTGGGTCATCCGGAAAGTGATTGTTATCGTCATCCAATTGATCTAATGTAACTCGGGTAATCGTAGAACCGTTTACATTCCATCCCGGTGTCAAACATCCCGGACAAGTAACGGTTACCGTTCGATCTTTCGTCGTTAATGGGAACCTGCATACAGATGGGCAAGAACCAAAGCTTACAAATAACCTTTCAACAACAGGTACGATCGTCGATTGACCAAAATTCGATTCGGAACAGTCTGGTCGTAATTCCAATTCAATTTCAAAGTTATTTAAGAACACTTCGAAATCATCCGTCAACTCCCATTGCAAACCATAAGGCAATCCACTTGCTGATTGATAGAAGTTCGCAGGCAAACTAAATGCTACGTCCATTACTTCCGTTCCGTTCCCTTGAGGTGGAGAGATAATTCCGGTTCCGGCAATCGTTATAAATGATCCATTGGCCAATTGACCTGTAAGTGTTACGTTCGTACTGTTAAAATCAAGAAAGGCACCTACATCCACAGAAACATGTATCCGCATTTCGCTAGGGTCACCAACAAATGTTTTTGTCGACAATCCAACTTGATCATCGTATGCCAAACTACTTGAAATAGTATAGGTTCCCGTTTCGGTAAAGTTATTCACGATATCATCAAGCAGCGTAGCTGGCCCAACAATAGGTCCTTGAATTCCTGCCGAAATTTTGTGCGCTGGTTGCCAGTTAGCATTGGTATTATCTGCAGCGGTAAAAAAACTAACGCCGGGAGGAACTGCAGGATATGAACCTCCTATAGACGGAAGTGTTTGCGTCCCATTAAACGTAAAGTCAATTTCAGGTGTCACACATTCTTTGATAAATCTTCCACGAATGTTCATATCGTTGAGAATCACTCTTCTTTCATCAAAGAAATCAGCATAATCAGCTACAAGAGGGCAGTAATGATCAAAATCATAGTCCAGTTGGATCGATTCTCCAGGTAAAAATGGATCTACATTTCCAAATTGATCGAGCCTTCGAATTCGGTAGATTCTCCCTATAGGTTCTCCTGGATTGACCAATTCTACATAGGTATTAGAAGTCACAAATTGAAACACCAACTCAATATCTAGGTTGTTTTGCGATCCATCGACTGCCGTCAAACTGGCTTCATCCAAATACGAAATAGAGTTTCTCCGAGTCGATGTGACTGTGGCATTATGGATTTCTATCTCCAGGTAATTCGCCTTTCCATCGCTTGCCAATGGAGCCGCATTGGTAATAGTATAGGTTCTGTGGTCCGAGGATGGATTCGTTGAACTTACACAATTGTATTCGTTATTTCTAAGGGCACTGTATACCGGTTCATCATCATTTAATTGAGCGGAAGTTGGTACAATAACAGATGTCTTACATAGATCATTTAAATCACATCCATATTGAATGGATGCCGCTGTAACTCCATCTTGAAGATTGGTCGCAATCACACAATTCCGTAATACTGGAAACACTTCAATTCGAACGGTTCCATTCACAGGAATCGGATCATTTGCTGGCACTAAGATGGTTTGAACAATACTGGATGTACTGATTACTGGTACCAAAGGATTTACTGTACCTCCAGAACTCGTTACCGCTATAGGAAGTAGGCTGTTTTCAATATTAACACCTGTATATAGTTCCTGGAACTGAATTGCGCCGTGAAAAGGAACGGTACTGGTATTTTCGAATACAAAAACGCGACTAAAAGGGGCATTTATTACGGCACTGGAATATTGAAGGTTCGTACTTTGACTATTCGCAGGATTAATTACGCTGGATTCGGCGGCCACATTCAATGAAATGTTATTCGTTGCGCTATTGATCTGTATTGCGTTGAACAATACATTTGAAATATTCAGAGTGATTAGTTGATTATTGCCAAAAAGTTCACAATCCCCTTCTATAAGCACTTCCACATCCATACTTGTGCTCATATTAGTAAGGGTAATTTCCCCACTGGCAGCAAATGACGTGGTTGGAGAATTACTTGTCGGTTGTACACCTACAATTTCTAAATCCGTTGGTACATTTAATGTGAACACCAATTCATCATTGGCTCCTAAAACCGTTGATCCCATATCAAAATGAAACGTTAAGGTTGTGGTATTACACGCCGAAACGACTTGATCTGAAGGAAAGTCGGGGTTAATATAGGTTATATCCGTACTCTGTGCGTAATTCTTCGCGACAGAAAAGAGGAGGAGCAATAATAGGGCAATTGATTTTTTCATAAGATCTTATAATAGTTAGAAGCTACGGGTAAAAGAATATTAACTAATACTACGAATTAATAACCTAAGTTTCATACGATACTTATTAAACGGCAGCTTTAAATTATCAAGTGACAACTTTAAGTTAAAACTGCAGACGCATCAAGTTATTTATACTTTAAAGAAGATCTATCTATTAATGTAATTCCAATCCTGCAATCACCAACTTTCCTCCTTGAAAGGATTCTCGAATAAACATCGATTTATCCTGTATCATAAATGCCAATGAGTGTGCGTATTCAGATTCTTGAATTTCACCCTTGGCCAAACATGCTTTAAGAAGTAATTCCAATATAGCTTCATTTTCTTTGCGAAGCGTTTTTTCTGCAATTGCAATGGCGGAAGGATCATAATCCATCATAACAAAGTCTCCATGCTTTTCATAGATCGTCGGTACCAATACTTGGTGGGACAAATTCAGGCTTTCTACCAATGTCGTGCAAAAATGAAAGAACTCAATGGTTGACTCCATGTTATGCAGATCTTTTTCAAACCACCTTTTCAAGCATTTTCCTGGATGTTTTTCACTTAAAAAAATACCACCATCCGGATCTACGAAGTCCATTTCCATATCTGACATACAATCGTTTATTTTTTTTTTTGATTTCTTAATTTGTTTTTTTTTATGTTGATCAACGCAACATCAGGACTAGTTTTTGATACACTCCAGCTGGATTTACATTTTCTTTCACTAGTTGTTCAAGCAAAGCTTCAAGCTCTTTTTTCGTCAATTTAATGCGGTACTTTTCGATTAGTTCCAGTAAGGATATACACGATGCTTCATCATTCTTGGTAATCGAGCGACTTAAGGCTACAGAAAGCAAACGAGTCAAGTGAAATTTCGATTCTGGCAAGGTATATTTTATCTCCTTATCCCTTCCAGTAAGGGCATTGAAAAAGGCCTCAATTTCTGCTTCGTCCAACGCTGGAATAAATCGCAAAACCAATACTGTAGAATCATCTTGTTGATAGGGAATGGTATCTTTAAACACCTTTTCAAATGCCTCTGAAAAGTCCATTTCATGCACCAATTCCAACACAGTTTTATCAAAATCACGAACAGACTCAAAGAATCCATCGGTGGCCAATACGAATGAGGCTAAGGGTGCATCGGAATTCGAAATGCAAACGGCATCAATCCAAAAGGTACAATTTTTCCAACCTAAAAAATTAGTCAGATAACTTTTACTCTCTACACTTTGTCCCGAAGACACACTTCCTTTGATAATTTTTTCTTCGGAGTCATCTTTACTCCATTGCAGCAACTTGTTGTGTTGATCCACTGTATAAATTCGGGAATCACCTACCCAAAAACACCATACTTCATTTGTTGTTTTTGACCAAAGAACACCGCACACCGTACAGCCCAATCCATCACAAGGGTCGGCCACTTTCAATAAATTTTGATTGGTAAAATCCAGCGCGTCATGCACCAATTTCTTCAAGTCTGTTGTTTCTACATAATGTTGTTCCACATATTCAGTCAAATGAAGACAACACAACTTTGATGCTTCATGATCACATGGAAAGGAAGAGATGCCATCCGATATCACACCAAGAAAATAATCCGGTGTCTCCACAATTTTCGAATGATCTCCGTTCTTTACTTTGCCGGGTTTGGCCAGTGATTTGGTATAATGATCTATGGTAGTGGTATGCATTTTAATATGAAATAATCTGATTAATTAACTTATAAACGGTTAAGCCAAAACTATAAAAACATAACCGCCTTTTTCCCTTAATTTTAAACATCAAAAACTACCTAAAGAGGAGAAACTTGGAAAGTTAATGCTTTTTATATTTCATGATGCCTCTCGAAGTAGAGTATGCTTGTTATGAGCATACACCTTTCTTCTCTCCTACCCATCACAATTAAATCTCCCCGTATTAAAAACGCCCAAATACCATTTCTTCCCCACCTTCATAAAATTAAGTGTCATTGCATAATCCGGATTCGCATTGATTACTGAACACCAAATGTGTGATTCTACATCCGCTATATTTTTTAGTTCTTCCGGGGATTCCTGCGTATCATACTCCACTTTGTTCAGTGCACTTAATTTACTCAAATAGTCATATCCATCTGCTCTTACCGCAAAAGCACCTTCTTTTGAAAATCCATCGTATCCACAATCTGTATAAGTGGGCCACCGTTCAAATTGCACCTCCATTTTCCCGATCACTCGAAACAAATCCTTGACACGTAATCCCTGTCGATTCCAATTTACCGTAAGTGGACGAATCAATTCATAAGCCAATCCTGATCCTGGTCGATAAACGTAATAACACCCATGTTTTGGATGAATAAATTCATTAAAAGCGCCCATATCGTTATATTTTGCCGCTAACTTCAATTGCTTAAATGCTTTCAAGAATTCCGCAGTATCAGAGGGAGTTGAAAGAATCGGCTTAGTGGACATTGAATTAATCATCGATGAATCGTTTTTTCCATTGGTCGAGTCATATTTCATTCCTCCTTCTGAGGTGACTTGAGGATCATGGATCGGTTCTTCTTGTGGAGCATTTTCTTCTTCTATCTCGTCTTGAAAATCCGCACGATGGGATGTACAACTTATACATAACACCATCAACACTATTATTGACTGCATCACTACTGCTTTTCGATTCTTCATCTTGCTTAGAACATGAGGTGTAAACCTTCTTTTGTCATTTTATGTGAGTTATTCTTTCGACGCTTCATTTCGTGTAAGCCTATCAACTTGATGGTATATTCATTCTATAAAACGTTTAAAATCGATTTTTCCATTCCTTCGTTTCAAAAACAGACGCCATTATAAAGTTCTCTTTCAGAGATAATTAAGTGATTAAAACTACTAACTCTAGTAGTTTTATACTACTCAAAATGATAGTCTAATCCTACTATTATAGGGAGTGTCTAAGCCTTATATTAGTTGTATCTTTACTATGCCTTCTTATACGAAGAAGGAAACTTACAAAAGTAAAACAGATAATGGAATAACCTGAAAGCCAAAATGATTTTATAAAAAGCATGCATTCTTCTGAAATCTTAAATCCGTTAAATAACACAGAATAAAAACAGGGGGGAGATATACAAATGGCTATTTCCTCTGCTCCGATTACCAATAAGAAGGGTCGCATAGATGAACATTATAAAAAATCATCCAAGCCAAAAAAGAAATTGGGAATCATATCAACCTTAAAACTCAATCAAAGCGTGGTTTCTGTTTTCAAATGGAAGCAACAATCAAGGACTAAACATGCCAACTTAATCTCAGCATATCCTCCTGGCACAAGATTCACCACAATTTTAGCCAATTTTAAGAAAAACAAACAACAACTCAATGATTTTCTGACTTCAAAATACAACGTAGACTTTCCAACAATTTAATTACTCATGATTTGTAATAAATATTGTATACGTGAGTGTGTTGTATTAACTTTATAAATGTCTTTTCATAAATACACCGTTCCTATTCTTGTATTTTTAATTACCGTTCTCTCAGCCCTGCCAAGCTATGGACGGACCTTAAAGAAAGAAAAAGTACGGCGACTTTCTATTCAAATTAGCAATCCTAATTTAGCTCCGAATGCTATTTCTTCGATCAGTGAAGAGCATATAGTTTATTCGATGTCCAAGAATAACGGTACCTTGCCCGATTCAATTCTAAACTGCAAAGGCATCGACCATGTAGATATTTATTCATATGGTGAACCCATTGTCGGCTCATTATTCAAACAACTCGCCGAATTTGATCACCTGATTTTTTTAGAAATGGATGGTGTGCTCCCCGCTCCAGCGCGTTTACCCAATGAACTAGGCGAACTAACTCATTTAAATACTGTACACATTGGGATTACTAATTTAGAAAACTTAGGAGAAGGGTTTTACCAATTAAAAACACTAAAAACAATTCGGATTGGTTATACCAATATTAAAACGGTCTCATCAAGTATCGCAAATTTTCAAAACCTAGAAGAGCTTCATATTTCTAATAATAAAATACAATCATTACCCGCTGAATTATGGAATTTGCCGAACTTAAGAACCCTTAATGCGCAATCCAATCAATTACAAAAAATAAAAACACATCGTGCCTACATCCTACCCCAATGTACCGATATTGACTTTTCCATCAATTTTATCGATGAATTCAATCCATCTTTAATTCAACTACCTAATCTGGTCAGATTAAACTTAAGTTATAACGAACTTGTTCAACTGCCTTTCCAGGATTCAACTAGTAATACTATTCTGCTTGAAAACCATCTTACAATGGCCACAGCCCCCTATACAAAACCGCTTCAAATCGATGTGCGTGAAAACGCTGTTTTGGAATTTCCAGAAAACCAGACATCGACCCTTCGTCACAACAACTTATCCTATCTGAAAGCCCTATATTATCCATGCAAACAGATTTATAAAGACTACATTTCTAAAAGTCATAAGATAAATTCGGACGCCTCCTTAACCGATTCGATCATTCTGGATACGGCTTTATTTGAGCATTACTTTAATAAATCCGGCATTCAAAATATATGGCACAAGGATCAACTGTATCAGTTAACTCAATTTATTTCTCGAGTTTCAGAAGGAGTTAATTACGGAATAATAAATGTTTATTTTGATAAATTCCAATTCGTCAAACCTGTGCTATTATTGCAAGGACCATGTGAAGATCAATCCTGCTCTGCATGGAATATTGGATTCATTCTTAAATCAAATGAATCCGTTGATTCTGTCATCCTAACGTACCAATTAGAATCCAACGCAAATCTGGAAGAAGGTCTTCCCAATTATAAGTTTGTGGATCATTTGGTAATTGGACGTGACTTCGATTTTGCCCAACTAAAAAACGCTCAATCATTAACCGTATTTAGAAATGTACACACGATCATTATTCATGCAGAAAATCAAAAGCAACTTGACCTGCTTATTGATGCCTTGCTAAAGTACTTACCTCAATTAAATGAAGTTCACATAGTGGTTGATTTCCCATTAAAACTACGGGCCAATTTAAATCAATTTGAATGGTTGAATGTATTGACTTTAAGTGATTGTAAAAACCTTCGGAAGGTTCCAAAAAGCTTTCTTAAACATGCCAAAATGAGTACGATATTCCTGCATCAGGATCAAAAAACAAGCATTCCAAAAAACCATAGTGATTACAAATCAGCCATTCATTTTGGTGATTACAGAATGATCAAATACTTAGATTAGATTAATCGAACGCAATAAGCAATGCTTATCTCTAGTAAATTTTGATAAATCCCCGTTCGATTTACATTGTTTGTGTTCTAGCAACAAATTTCGATTCTCCCATTCTAAATAGAATGCCTCTTCAATCCAAAGAAATGTAAAAATGGTGGGTCCAGTTTTATAAACAATCCCTAATTTACACTTTGACATTTCTTACTTTCCTTCTCAAAACCAATGCAATTCTATTCTATGGATCATCAAACGTACGACGCTCAATTAATCCAGCCCAGTCAAAACCTAACAGCTGATATGGATTTCTTATTAGATTTAGGATTTCGACTGCATCTTATTTGTGCTTCAAAATAGACTATCAAGATTCAACTCAATTATGCGCTACTCCAAAATTGTCCTAATATTATTAACCTTATTGACGACCGTTGCCTTTTTTTCCTGCGACCCATGCAGATATATAGAACCAAGTACCGGTAGTAGCATCGTCCTATTCAGAGTTGTGGACTCTCTAAACCAAAATGTGTTCGATAGTACATATACGCTAGAAAACTTTATTGTAACAAATATGGAAGGAGATTGCACTTATTTTAAACTAGATAGCAATACTAATTCAGCTCTATTCTTTTTTGACGATTATGGTGCTCCTCCATTGGATTCATCTCTAAGTTATAAACTGGTCTTCAGTCCTACAGAAGTTGATACGTTGAGGGTAGAGTATCTACGAACAGAGGAGGGAAAATGTGGAAGTTGGGGGTATTCACATGTACACCTCTTCCATAATGAAACGCCTTATTATAATTATTTAAATGATACGTTGACTTTGATAAGGTAGGACAAGTTTTAACTAACTCAACATACTCCATTCCCTCTATCTCTTTAAGGAATTGAATTGGAGTTATAAATAGAAAGTTATTTATTTCAAAAATTGAGGGGTACCAAACTTTACTTATTACCTTATTTAAAATCTTCCACTGTAAGTCCGTTTTCATCAAAGAGCACTTGATATTTTTCTATTGCAGAACCGGTTTTTACATAACGCGTGATTTCATCTTCCGCTTCATCCTGCAATCCTTGGTCGAAATAACAATGAAACAATGTCAGCGAAGCTTGTTCGTGATTTGGCAATAATTCAACCGCACGAAGTGCATACTTAAGTGCCAATTCATATTGCTTTAACTCGATTACCATAAGCATCGCAATCATCAAAACCACTTGCGGATCTTCTTCGTAGTATGCCACAATCTTTTGAAACTGATCAATTGCTTCGTTGAATCGACCTTGCTCTTTTAATTCAAATGCCAACTTCAATGTAAGTTCGCGATCATTGGGCATGGAATCAGAATCAAGATTTGCCTTTGGGATTGAATTATCTGTCATGTTTTAGTCTTAAGTTCAGTTCCTATCTGGATCGACATATGCACAAAAGTACTCTTTTTCCAAATTAAATCACTTCTTCACACTCTTAGAAATTTGAATTTCCAGTCGAAATCCCGTACATTTAATATCTCGCAAGTTCAATTGAATCCGATACCGTTACTTCTGTATTGGATGTACCGTTCCTTTAATCCAAAAACATGTCTCAACATCAAAGCGTTGTCCATAAAATCATTCATGAAATTGAAAAAGTGAAATCCATTGAAGCTACTTCGAAGGAAATTGCCCCACGATCACAGGAAGAGTTAGAACAACTAACCAATACTTCGTTCTCAACGGAGGCTTCTCAAAGTGGATTAAACAATCGATTAGATTTCATTCAAGGTAAATCAAAAAAGATCCAATCTCTTCAGGGTGATTTTGATACTCCTGACCCCGAACTGCTTAAAGGAAACATTGAGAATTTCATAGGAATGGCTCAGATCCCCGTTGGATTGGCCGGACCATTATTAGTAAACGGTACCGCTGCACAAGGCGATTTTTTCGTTCCAATGGCAACTACGGAAGGGGCATTAATTGCGTCTTATAGCAGAGGAATGAAAGCTACCCGATTAAGTGGCGGCATCACATCTGTTTGCCTAGTCGAAGGAGTCCAACGTTGTCCTTTTTTCAAGTTTGACAACATTGGAACCGTAGGTGTCTTCATCAAATGGATTCACGATCATATGGATGAATTTCCTAAAATCGTTTCGCAAGTTAGTAACTACGCCAAGCTCACCGATTTCAAGACAAATGTAGAGGGAAACAGCGTAATTCTCACCTTTGAGTTTCAAACTGGAGATGCAGCAGGCCAAAATATGGTGACGATTTGTACAGATCAAATTTGTAAGTACATCTTAACCAATTTTGACATCGAACCATTAGAATGGTATATCGAAAGTAATTATGCAGGTGATAAAAAAGCAACTGCCGTATCCTTCTCCAATGTACGAGGTAAAAAAGTAACGTCGGAAGTCGTATTACCAAGAGAAATTGTAAATAAAGTACTAAAAACAACGCCCGAAAAGATTGCAAAATACTGGCAATCATCTACTTTGGGTGTAATTCAAAGCGGTGCCATTGGAGCACATGGACATGTCGCCAATGGCCTTACTGCAATGTTTATTGCCTGTGGACAAGATGTTGCTTGCATCTCAGAATCCGCCATTGGTCTTACTAGAATGGAAACGAATGCCAACGGAGATTTATATGTTTCCGTTACATTACCTTCATTAATAGTTGGTACTATTGGGGGCGGAACACATTTACCCACTCAGAATGAATGTTTGGAAATGATGGATTGTGCGGGAGTTGGTAAGGCACGAAAATTTGCAGAGATCTGTTGCGCGGTTGCGTTGGCTGGAGAAATATCAATTGCATCAGCCATGTCCGTAGATCATTTTACCAAGGCACATAAAAATTTAGGTCGGAAAAAGTAATCTGATCTATCCAATTTTTATTTGAATGTTTGAATCAAGGAAAACCAAACTATGAGCAAAAAAGACAATCCGGATTTATCCCAAAATGACGCTTCGTTTTTCAAACGGTTTTTGATTTACCAAAACGAACGCTTCCCTTTTCTAGGGCACGGATTTATGATTACAGCTTTTACCTTTTCAGCTGTTTCCTACTCACGTATTTGTCGCGGACAAGATGGTTTTATTCCATGGCCGGATTTTCTTATTGGTATTTTCGCAACCATTACACTCTTTTTCCTAGTGCGCGTATTTGACGAATTTAAGGATAAAGTAGACGACGCAAAATTTCGAAAATATCTCCCTGTTCCGCGAGGATTAATCAGCTTAAAAGAGCTCCGAAATATTGGATTGATCGTAGGAGTGATTCAAATCGCAGTGATTGCTATTTTCCAATTGGAAATGCTCTATCTATATGTCATTGTTTTGGCTTATCTCGGACTAATGGGCGTGGAATTTTTTGTGCCGGAATGGCTTAAAAAACGACAACTTATTTACATCACTTCCCACATGTTTATCATTCCACTGATCGACATTTATTCCAGTGGGTTGGATTGGCTTTTAGGTGATGCAGAACCGCATTGGGGACTCGCATGGTTCTTTGCTGTTTCGTATGTGAATGGATTGGTTTTAGAATTTGGTCGAAAAATGCGCACGCCAGATAAGGAAGAGGAAGGAGTCGTTTCCTACACCGGATTATATGGTAAAAAAGGCGGTCCCATCATTTGGCTCTCTTTACTTTTTTTGACCATGCTTTTGGCAATGGGTGCTTCGCATTATGCCGGATATGGCCTAATTGCTTATCTAATTTTAGCTGCTTTTTTCATATTGTGTTCTCTTCCAGGCTGGTTATTTCTTAAAAACCCCTCTGAAAAGATCTCCAAGTATATGGAATATGCTTCAGCCGGTTGGACCGCATTGATGTACCTCTCCCTTGGAGCAATTCCAATGTTAGTAGAACTTTTACGGCACCTTTTTAATTAAAGAAATAAAATAAAATCGATCCTATCGCAAAATCGAACATGAACGTACTGCTCACCAATAAAAATGAACTTTCAAATCATCCGGGAATCGGTGGTAAAGCGAGCAATTTGGTTCGACTTTCTTCAATGGATATTAATGTACCGAAATGGGGAGTTATTCCACAAAACGTACTGCTTGATCAATTAGATCTTAATACCATAAACGAAGCACAAACAGATTTCAAATCGCGATTTAATCACTTGTCCGTTCCAAACAATTTGGATGAAGAACTAGAACGCTTTTTCGGAGAAAACGCACGTAATATCACCTATGCAATTCGTTCTTCTGCAATGGACGAAGATGGTTCCACACATTCATTTGCCGGTCAATTTGAAACGTACCTTCATGTTCCTTTTGATGAGATAAAAGAGCATGTAAAATTGATTTGGAAATCGGTGGTTTCTGATCGAGTATTGGCTTACCGAAAAGAAAATAAATTGGAAATGCACTATGGAATCGGTGTCATCATCCAAGAATTAATCCCTTCGGAAATATCAGGTGTTGCATTTGGTATTGATCCTGTTTCAGGCGACCAGAAAACAAAAATTATCTCCTCCGTTTTTGGACTAGGAGAAGGACTTGTCTCAGGGGAACTCGACGCAGATACCTACACGGTAACATCAAACGAAACTAAAAAACAACTCGCAACCAAAACGCATGCGTTCGTTCAAAATGTCAATCGCACTGGCATCGAAAAAGTAGCTTTAGAAATACATAAAGAACAAATTTCGTCCTTAAACGAAGCGCAAATTGATCAGCTCTGTAATTTCCTAGACGAACTAAATCTAAAATTAAAAGGTCCTCAAGACATTGAATTTTGCTTTTATAAAGACGTTCTTTATCTTCTTCAAACACGACCTGTTACCGCTATTGGAAACCTAAACAAGCCCGGAGAAAAAGAAGGCGAATATATACTTTGGGACAACAGCAATATCATTGAATCCTATCCTGGGATTACTACTCCGCTAACCTATTCATTCATTATTAAAATGTATGAAATGGTATATCGACAATTCGCCGGAATCTTAGGCGTAAGAGAAAAAGAATTAAACCATCATTCTGCTGTATTTGCCAACACACTTGGACTTGTTCGCGGTCGTGTTTATTATAATTTATTGAGTTGGTACAAAATGCTGGCCATGGTTCCCGGTTACTCCATCAATGCGGAAAATATGGAACGCATGATGGGAGTAAAAGAACGTTTTGAATTGGAAGAAGGCTTTCAAATGAACAAAGGCATTGCCCGACTTCGAATCGTAGGTATGGTCTTCAATATGATTTGGATGTTATTTCGTTTACCAAAAGAACGTGGTCGCTTTATTCAATTTCTGAATAAGGTTATGAGTCAATATCAGCAAATGGATTTTGATTCAATGGCAATTCCGGAAATCGTTGAGAACTATAACCGATTTGAATCCTCCTTATTATTAAAATGGAAAGCACCTTTGATCAATGATTTCTTTTCCATGATCTGGTTCGGAATGTTGCAAAAGAAAACGGAAGCACTTTTCCCAACAGACCCCAATATTCACAACGATTTGCTTTGTGGAAGTCAAGATATCATTTCAGTCGAACCCATTCATCGAAGCATCGCCATTGCTCAATTAGTTGAAAATGACACCGCGTGCAAAACGTTATTTGAGACCAACTCTCCAGAAGAAATCTGGACATCCCTCTGCGCTGGTGACTTTGCAGACGTAAAGCAATCTATTGATGCATATCTAATGAAATTTGGGAATCGGTGCGTGGGAGAATTGAAGTTGGAAACCATATCATATATCCAAAATCCGACATTGTTTGTCAAAGTGATCAAGGCGTATGTGCAACAAGGAATTGTATCCAAAAATAACAAAAAGAAGAACGAATCTGGAAGTCGAATTGAAGATGAATTACGGGCAGGAGCAGAAGCTAAAGTGAATACCGTTTTCAAAGGGAAATCCCTTAAAAAATGGTGGTTCAACTACATTCTAAACAAAACACGAGATTTAGTAAGCAATCGAGAAAACCTCCGCTATGAACGAACAAGAGGTTTTGGAATGGTACGCACCATGTTTTCAGCACTTGGAAAACAATTGCATTCCAACGGATTTATTGATCATCCAAGAGATGTGTTTTACCTAAAATTGGACGAAATTAAAACACTGAAAAATCAAGTATTTGAATCTGCATTTCAAACAAACATTGAAGCTCGGAAAAAAGAATTTGAGACCTATAAAAATCAACCTCCACCGGAAGAACGTTTTTTCACCTATGGAAATGAGTTTACGGATGAATACATTTATTCAAAAGAAAAATTAGAAGGAGCTGAAGATGATTTGAAAGGCATCGGTTGCTGTCCAGGAATTGTTCAGGCAAAGGTGCACGTTGTCTTGGATCCAAATGACATTGATTCCCTTAATGGAGACATTTTAGTAACCTCAAGTACGGATCCAGGATGGGTAACATTATTCCCAACTGCTTCGGCTATTATTGTAGAGCGGGGAAGTTTATTGAGTCATTCGGCCATTGTCTCAAGAGAGATGGGAATTCCTTGTATTGTATCAGTTACAGGGTTGCTTCGAACACTAAAAACAGGAGATGAAGTATTGATGGATGGTAGTACAGGAACCATCAAATTAATTGCAACTCATAACCAATAGATTAACTTAATTAACCTAATGTCGAGCGATACACCACAACTACAAAACGTACGACACGATTACATTCGTTACGCCAATTGCTGGGAAGATGCAGATGTTTTATTGGCCGCATTACAGATTAAATCGAATGATCGGGTGCTATCAATTGGTTCGGCAGGTGATAATAGTTTTTCACTCCTGCTCCACAATCCGGAGTTGGTTGTGGCGGTAGATATAAACAAGGTTCAACTCAACTTAATCGAACTTAAGAAAGCCGCAATTAAAGCGTTAAGTCATAAGGAGTTTTTGCTTTTTATTGGATTTAGCGGAGGCCTGCATCTTACCAAAAATCCAGGAAGACTGGAATTATTTAAAAAAGTGACGCCATTCTTAAGCGACGAATTAACCCACTTTTGGTCGAATCGCGTTGATTTAATTGAATCTGGAATTATTTACCAAGGGAAATTCGAGCGTTATCTATTGAAATTTAGTCATTCCATATTGCCATGGATTCACTCCAAGAAGCGGGTTCAAAAGCTATTTGAAATTGAGAGTGAATCGGAACGCATTGCCTTTTTTAATCAAGAATGGAACACTTGGAGGTGGCGCAGTTTGTTCAAAATATTCTTTAGTAAGTTCGTAATGGGGCGATTAGGACGTGATCCTCAGTTTTTAAAAGAAGTGAAGGTCCCGGTTGCAGCATTTTTTCTAAATCAAGCCCGAAAGCACATTAGCGCCGATCAATGTCCTGAAAATTACTTTTTGCATTTTGCTTTAACGGGAAATTTTGGAAGAGCCTTGCCTCATTATGCCCGAAAAGAAAATTATGAAATCATCAAAAACAACCTCGATCAACTCGTTACATTCGAAGGCCTAGCAGAAGACGCTTTTAAGGTTTATTCCGATTTCAACAAATTCAATCTTTCCAACATTTTTGAGTACATGAATCCAGAAACGGTAGAGAATGTTGCTCAAAACTTAATGGAAAACGGAAGAAAAAACGCGCTTTACGCTTATTGGAATTTATTAGTTCCAAGAAGAATGTCGGAGTATTTAAATGAACTGAAATTTGAACAATCACGCTCTGCCGAACTTAGAGAGCAAGACCATGGTTTTTTTTATGGCAACTTTTTAGTGGATCGAAAGAAATAACCAAGTTTGAACGATGCCTCACTTGAGTTCTGTTGTGTTAAGTTGAGTTGTGTTGTGTTGTTTTACACTAAATTTAACTTACTCAAGTAAAACACAATCGTATTCATAGTCAACTTGTATAGATCCTTCACCAGATAAATATCCATCCAGATAATACAAGTTTTTGTAATTTGAAAAGTTAGTAGCTACGGTATTGTTGATATGACGTTCAGAAATAAGGTGAATTTCATTTGAGTTTTGACCATCAAAAATAGTTAAACGTTCCAATTCATATGGAAATGGCAGCCAGTATGCGGCATATTGAAAGTTATCCCGAGCTCCAGTGGGATAACTTAGTAAAGCTTGATAGGAAATAAAAATAGGGAAAATTGCCAATGGATTATTTGGGACTGCTCGAATGGTAGCTGGATCAAATTTAAACTGCCAATAATCCTTTATTTCTTGATTTTCATTTTTCAAATCTGCACCAATCGGACACATACCATCTCCGATATAATTAAAAACCATCGTATCCACTCGTTCAAATTTTGAATAGAACTCGTCTATCACTTTGTGGGTTACCGTTGATTTTAGACGGTTATTTTCATAGTTATAAATGGTCTCCACGGAATCCGTATCTAGCTCAGAAGTAATATACGCCCTCATTAAAGCCAAACGATCATTCTCATATTCCATTTCAACCGTCCATAAAGGGCCGGGTACATTATATAAATTTATTAATTCAATTTTCTTAGGCTTGTTGTCTGGGTAATATTCATACGTTACATAATTTGTTAAAGGGTCTGTTAAAACATAATTGTAAATAAGCATGGAGTCCATTAACCCTTGGTTGTTATATTTTATAAGAGCTTCCTTATTACTATTTGAAAAATTAGGGAATACAGGAAAAGAAACATTCCCATCCCATTGCGTGGGTACAAGCCTCACAAGTCGGCAACTATTAATCGATCCTGAAGTTCCAGTATTATCTATTGGTGGGATTTCTTCCTTTTTACACGATGTCAATCCTACCATGGCAAGAATAGTACACAGCATTACACAATGGACAGCATTTTTTCGAAGAAAGATGGAATTGAAGTCACTCATATGACTTTCATTTTATATTTCATAAAATAGGATTGTAGGCGTTGAACTTTAAATATACAGAAGTGACGTTCAAAACCACTCAATAGTTGCAATACAAAAACTTGGGTATCGATACTGCTTTTGGTTCAAACAAAGAAATAGCTGTACCTTTAGAGCCTAATGAGTAAACAACCAAAACCACAAGAACATCGCGACTCTTCAGAAATGGGTACGGCACCTATTGGTCGAATTTTATTAAAACAATCTATTCCTGCCGGAATTGGATTTTTAGTAATGTCTATTAACATGTTGGTTGATAGAATTTATGTGGGTCATTATGTTGGAACCATGGGTATTGGTGCGATTGCAGTGGTGTTGCCAGTAACGTTTTTAATTTCATCGATTGGAATGGCCATCGGAGTAGGTGGATCTTCCATCATTGCTCGGGCGCTAGGTGCCGAAGATCACGATCATGCAGATCGAACCTTTGGAAACCAAGTCAGTCTTACCGTAGTATTAGCATTACTTTTTGTATTGATCGGTTACGAATATGATGAACAAATATTGGCCATGTTTGGAGCAAAAGAGGGCATTATGCCGAACGCCAAAGTATATTTTGAAATTCTTGTAATCGGAGTTCCTTTTTTAGCTTGGGCGATGATGAGTAACAATGTTGCTCGTGCAGAAGGAAAACCGCGGGTGGCGATGATGGTTATGGCTATTCCGGCCATTTTGAACTTAATTTTAGATCCAATATTCATCATCTATTACGACTGGGGACTGGCAGGTGCAGCTTGGGCTACAAGTATCTCCTACATCGCCAGTGGATTATATATATTGGTTTTCTTTTTGAAAGGGGGAAGTGAACTACGTTTTAAGCTTTCGTATCTTATCCCTAATCCTAACATCATTCGTGAAATTGCAGGTTTGGGGGGTGTTACCTTAGCTCGTCAAGGTGCGTTTAGCGTCTTAGTTATTGTATTGAATTATGTGCTCTTCAAATATGGAAAAGATTCAGGCGAAACCTACATTGCCATCTTCGGAATTATGAACTCATTAATGATGTTTGCTTATTTTCCAATGATTGGAATTACGCAAGGTTTTATGCCCATTGCTTCCTTCAATTATGGGGCAAAAGACTATGATCGAGTTCGAAAACTAATCCGTACAACTTTTCTTTATGGGTCTATCGTGTCGATTTCGGTATTTGCATTACTAGTCTTGTTCAAAGAGGACCTGATCCATTTATTTTCCAAAGACGATTTTGTATTAGGTGAAACGCCCCGCATTGTAACCATCCTTTTTCTTGCCACACCTGTTGTACTCATTCAACTAGTAGGAGCCGCTTATTTTCAAGCCATTGGCAAAGTAATTCCGGCACTGTTGCTTACTCTTACCAAACAGATCTTTTTCTTAATTCCATTGTTATTTATATTACCCCATTTTTATGGAATGGACGGAGTTTGGTTTGCCTTTCCGGTAGCAGATGTCTTGGCTACGGCAGTCACATTTATCTTCATGCAACGTGCCGTTTCTAAATTGAAGCACGACAGTGAAGAACAACATAAGCATGATAAAAAATTATAAAAGACAATCGATCCTTAATCTAGGACTATTTACGCTAATTGTATGCTTTTGGAGTTTCCCTCTTTTAGCTCAAAAAAAGGCCTATCTGGATAAAGAATTTCAAATTACGACCAAAAAAGAAGCCGTCTATTTTGCTGATGTAAAGAAGACATCAGAAGGTACTTGGCGCGCCCATCTACGTAATCAACCTGGATCAGATCAAAAGGTACTTTACACCATTGATTTTAAAACCAAAAAATTGCAGGTAAAGCACGGTCAATTGATTAAGAAAAGTTTAAATGGGAGTCTAATGCTCCACGAACATTATCAAAATGATACCCTCCACGGTGATTTTTTCTGCAAATTCAGTGGACGTGACCGCACGCATCATGATGGACGCAATGGGATGAGTGGGATCTATTCAAAAGGTTTACGGAATGGCAATTGGACTTTTTATCGCTGGAATGGTACAAAGGAATATGTAATGAGCTATGATCATGGGAAACAGCTGGGTAAAACAAAATTCTATGATTACAAAGGAAATATCAAGGAGGAAGGAGCTTTGCTAAACGGACAAAGGAATGGGTACTGGACCTATTATTATCATAAAAAAAGCAGAACGGAGATCGAGTACAAAAATGGAATTCGGGAAGGCCAGGCAGATTATTATGATTCGCAAGGATACTTGGAAAGATCCGGTGGCTTTATAAATGACAAGGAAGAAGGAAAATGGCTTTTTTATGGAAAAACCGAGGAGGATACCATTGGTTTCACCTTTTATAAGAATGGATTACTCCACGGAAAACGGGTACGATTTAATGAAAAAGGAGATACGGTATATCTGGAAAATTATTATGAGCATAAAGAACATGGCGTGCAAAAAAGTTATCACAAAAATGGTACACTGAAATCAATAGAAGTAATGAACCACGGAAACAAGGAAGGTACCTTTAAAAAATGGTTTGATAATGGTCAATTGGAAGCGCTACTCTATTATAAAAACGATTTAAGAGAAGGACAAGCTACTTTTTATTTTGCAAATGGTCAAATGGCTATTTTGGAGAACTGGAAAGCTGGAAAACAAAATGGTACAATGAAACATTGGGAACAAGATGGACAACTAGTTGTATCTGGAAATTACAAAAACCACAAAAAGCATGGGGTTTGGAAAACGTATTCAAGTGAGGGAAAGTTAATAAAAACCGAAGAATACATGAACGGTTTTATTAAAGTGGAAGGCTATACTGAAGACGATTACCCCAGCGTCGTAAGCGGTGAATATGAAGCGTCGAATGAAGTATATATCGGAAAAGATCCTAATCCTGATGCGATTTACGCACAACCAAAAAGTGGTGCGAAACCAGTTGGTTCCGAACAATTACTACGTGCCAAGCTACAGCGATTTGTCCAAAAGAATTATCCTGTGGAGGCCATCAGAGATGAAGTGGAAGGAACCGTGAAAGTTCAATTAATCATAAATCAACAAGGGGAAGCCACCGACTTTAAAGTCATAGAAGGAATTGGTCATGGATGCGATGAAGTTGCTATACAAGCAATAAGATACGCAGGACCTTGGCACTATGCCACGCAATATCGAAAAGCAGTGAAACACCAATTTGAACTAACCATTCAATTCAATCTACCTAATTAATCTTTTAATCATGCACAAATCAAATCAAACATCTGATAAAACCGATTCGGTTTTCTCCGAGTCAAAAACGCTGATTTTATGTACTCTGCTTCTCTTTATAAGTCTCCAAGTCATAGGTCAAAAACAGGCGTATTTTGATAATCTTTTGCAAAAAACTTCTGAAAATAAGGCCGTCTATTTTGCAGATTTTGAGAAAACATCGGAAGGAACTTGGATCACATATCTTCACAGTCAACCTCCTCCAGACAAGAATGTTCGCTATATAATCGAATTCAAAACCAAAAAATTGAAAGTGAAGCATGGTCGATTCGCCATGATCGATTTGTTCGGGAAGCCTTTACTTGAAGAACATTATCAAAATGATACCCTTCATGGAATATTTTTCTGCAAATACAAAGATCGCAGCCATCAAAGACTTGAAGGACTCAATGGAATAAGCGGTATTTATTCAAAAGGTTTGCGAGATGGCAATTGGATATTTTATCGTACAGATGGAAAAAAAGATTATGTTATGAGTTATGATCAGGGTGCGCAATTAGGCAAAATAAAAATCTATGACTACTACGGAAATATCCAATCGGAAGGGCCTCGCAAAAACGGAGAAAAACATGGAAGTTGGACCCAATATTCATATAAAAAGAGCAAATCCGTTATTGAATACAAAAATGGACAACAAGAAGGAAAAGCAGCCTATTATGACAAAGACGGAGATCTTGAGCGTACAGGTATATTCGAAAATAATAAGGAAGAAGGAAAATGGCTTTTTTACAATAAAACCAAGGATACGATAGGCTTTACATTCTATAAAAATGGATTACTCCATGGAAAAGAAGTTCGATTTGATGAAAAAGGAGATACTGTATCCGTGAAAAACTATTACGAACAAAGACCGCATGGGATTCAAAAAAAATTTCATACAAATGGGCAGCTAAAATCATTAAAAACAGAAAATCATGGAGATAAAGAAGGCGCATTTAAAACATGGTATCCTAGCGGACAGTTAGAGTCTGAACTCTATTACAAAAATGATAAAAAAGAGGGGCCAGCTACTTATTATTTTCCCGATGGTCAACTAGCTGTTTTAAAAAACTGGAAAGAAGGGTTAAAAGATGGAATAGTTAAAAATTGGAAACGAAATGGTCAACTTGTGGTATCAGGTAATTACAAAAACGATGTGAAACATGGGATGTGGAAACACTATTCGCTAACGGGAAAGTTGATAAAAAAGGAAGAATACGTAAATGGCTATTTAAAGGTAGAAGGTTATGAATTAGAAGATTATCCCATTGATGTTGATTTTTACGGTGAAGAGGAGGCAGAGGTATATGATGAGGAGGCCATGGATCCTGATAGAATCTTCACCAATCCTAGAAGGGAGGCCAAACCTGTTGGTTCAGATCAATTATTTCAATCCAAAATAGGCGGATTCATTCGGAAAAATTATCCTTCCAAAGCAAAGAAAAATAAGATTGAAGGCAAGGTGCAGGTCCAAGTGGTTATTAATAAGCAAGGGGAAGCCACTGACTTTAAAATCGTAGAGGGCATTGGTCATGGATGCGATGAAGTTGCTATTGCTGCTATAAAATCTGCCGGAGCATGGCATTGTGCACGAGACAATAGAATGGATGTTAAACATCAAATCAAGATCGACGTGAGATTCAATCTTTCAAAGTAATTCGACCTAATTTAGCTCAGCACACCATTCAATTCATGTTCTATAAAAAGTTTAAGGAAAAATCGGACAAAGAGCTTCTCTCGATTTTAGATGATTCTACTACTTATACAAATCAGGCGCTGGTCATTGCTGCAATGATATTGGAGGAACGGTCCGTGGAATTGACTGAAAAGCAGCAGGATCGATTGGTTAAGGTGACTGCTCGTAGGGAAAAGGAAGAGAAGAAAGTAAATAAAGAAAATCTTTCTCCATTTGTCCGACGCGCAATAGCAAGTATAATTGATCAAGCAATTCTTTTGATCACCAGCATATTGTTGAAGGCTGGACTTATCCTATTTGGAATTAACATTGGTGTTTTCGAAATCAGTATCGGCTTTGTGTTGATCATGGTCTATTATGTGCCTCTAAATTCATCTATAGGTACTATTGGTAAAACAATCATGAAAATACAAGTACTTCATGTTTCTGGTCGTGCTATTACATTAAGTGAATCCTTTATTCGAACCTCGGTATTATTTGGGCCCTACTATTTAATAGAAATGTTGGATGAATTAAACTTTGAAATTTTTGGGTCCATTTTGGCTCTTCAAATTTCATATTTTGGAAGCATGTTCTATTTTGTGATATCAGATAAATTCCGGAGAAACTTTCATGATCGGATTTGCCATACCATTGTCGAATCCGTTGTACCTGATGAACTATTTGTCAAACCGAAATCCGAGAAATCTTTATCCAAAGAGTACGAAAAAGTAATCAGAAAATAAACGCAAACACATTGAACTTTCTATGATAAACTGGACCTATAGCACCAACAAAAAAAACACAGCTCGATATACCTTAGGAAAAATTGGTCCTAAAATGCTTTTCTTCATAGGCATCAATCCCAGTACCGCTCATCCAGATAAATTGGATCGAACTGTAACTCGAGTTGAAAACTTTGTAAAAGACAATGGATACGAAGGATGGGTTATGCTCAATGTATACCCGCAACGCGCTACTGACCCAAATGACATGCATGAGAAAAAGCAGACCAAATTGCACCGAGAACATTTGGATGCATTGAAAGAATTGGTAAGAAATCATCCGACCTTCGATGTTTGCGCAGCTTGGGGTACCGAAATTCATCGTCGTCCTTATTTAATAGAATGTTTGAAGGATGTAGCTGAAGTTCTTGGAACCGATAAGTCTTGGTTGCATTTAGGAGATTTGACCAAACATGGACATCCTAGGCACCCACTTTACCTTGCGGCAAATTCAGACTTGCGCTCTTTTGATATTGAGGGGTATTTGAATGATTGATTTTAATTTATCACTACAATTCCAAAGCACTCGCTTTTACAATAAATGTACGATTGCAAAACGCTCTGTATCCAAAATTTGAATCAATAATAAAATCCGTTAGTCGAACTTCCCCTTTTTCTGTATAGGAATATTGCACTACGTAGGGAACCAAAGCAAAATCCAGCATAACCCAGCCTATTTTTCTTGGCATATTAATTCTTGCTCCAAACAAATCCAACATTCGTTTATTAGGGTAAACACCTGTCAATTCCATTCCTTTTATACCGCTTGCACCGCTCGTAAAGTTTAACAACAACTCTCCATCTCGTTTTTCCCCGTAAGCGTCTACTACAAGATTGAATTTTTTTGTGGATGCAAACAATGCTTCTGTATTGCTAAAAGTAGAGACATCTTGTACAAATAATTTAACTCCAGATTTCTTGGTGCTCGGCTCTACTCTTTTAGCTTCATATTCATCATAGCCTGGTTTAGCATTATCGCTCCAATAAACAGGGGTCCCTATTGTCGAATATATTTTTTCAATTCTATTATAGAAAACAATTTTCCCTCTCGCATCTATTAACTGAGGATTCTGATCCACTAAAGATATCGCTGAAAATCGAAGCAATAACTTTTTTAATTGAGGTAAAACTTTACTCGTTTTTATTGAAGTGGACAAATCACTCCAATCATCCACTTTAATCGTCATTACGATTACTTCACTTGGAGAACTAGCCAAAAAATCCTCGCATTCTTCTAACATCGATTCAAATGATTGATAAAGATGTAAATCCAATTTCAACCCGTTATTCCCATGGCAACAAGTAAACGAAAAGTGATCCTTTTTGACTTCAGCAACTTGTAATCGCACATCCAAAACTCTTATCCCTCTTTCTAACTGCTCTCGTATTGATTTTCGTTGGCATCCCCACAAGAATTTAAAAGGGTTCATCCAGTTTATCGCTGCTGAATTATGTGTTCCTGGTAAATTAACATCTCCAAGAAGCTTGCAATCAGGGATTGCACCCATCCAGTTATTTGTCCCTATTTCGGCAATAGGCTCAACAGGCATGGCCAGTGCGGCTTTTAACAACAATGGTTCTTGACCAGAAGGCTTGAACAGAATGATTCTATTTTCACCCTTTTTCAAATACTCTCTGGGAATAAAACTTAATTTGTAAATTGGAACATTAGAATTAGAATCGGGATCATTCTTCTTAACTACCCAATTTGTAACTACTCTATTTCCATTTACCCAAAGGTTCATTTGGCATGGTTTCACACCTTCCACACACATTTCAGAATCCAATGATTCAAGTAAAACAAATTCCAAATAAATGGAAGTTAGCACATTCAATGTCAATTTAAAACTTATTCCCCCTGACTCTGTATCAGGCGTTTGATAACAATGACGTTTTGCATTGTATCCCATTTTTAATCTATTAATCTTATAATTATCAGTATTCGTTGTGTCTTTCGTTTCAAAATGTATCTGTTCTCTGTCCATATTGATTTTATAGTTCGAAAATTTAAATTTAACAGCACACAATTTAATAAAAGTCTCTTAAACTTCAAATATGTCTATCAAAAACATACTATAAACAGTACATTACACTGACTAGAATAATCGTTTGGTCAAAATGGCACGCATCCATTTTTTTACGTAATTTTAGGTTCATATATGACCAAAGCAGCACTCAAATCCCTTCTAGACCAAAAAGTCCAAACCTATAATCATCCGGATTTTATCCCCAATGATCCGATTTGTATTCCGCATCGTTTTACTAAAAAACAAGATATTGAAATTGCCGGATTTTTTGCCGCTACGCTTGCATGGGGATTGCGGAAAACCATCATTAATAAATGTACAGAACTGTTGGAAATAATGGATAATGCGCCTCATGAATTTGTATTAAACCCCTCCGAATCTGGACTCAAAAAGTTGGCCAATTTCAAGCACCGAACCTTCAATGGGACCGATGCCCTTTATTTTGTGGAATTTTTAGGCCAACATTACAAAGCGCATGAATCACTGGAATCTGCTTTCTCTCAATGGATGAAACCAAAAGATAAAACAATAGAAAACGGATTGATCGGATTTCGAAACTATTTTCTCGATTCCGAATTTGCTCCAGATCGAACTAAAAAACACGTCGCTACACCAGCCCGAAATTCAGCCTGCAAACGTCTCAACATGTATCTCCGCTGGATGGTCCGCAACGACAATAACAACGTAGACTTTGGAATCTGGAATGAAATAAAACCATCTCAATTAATCTGTCCACTAGATGTACATGTAGATCGGGTAGCACGAGAACTCAAACTCATCCAACGCAAGCAATGTGATTGGAAGACCGCGCTCGAACTCAATCAATACCTCAAAAAATTAGATCCAAACGATCCTGTTAAATACGACTTTGCCTTGTTTAGTATAGGAGTCGTGGAGAAGAAGAAATAATTTCAATAAATTGCATTATATCATTTAGTATTCTATTGTTTTATGTCAAAATCAAATATCATTTCAGCCGGAAAATACATTAAGTCAATTCATAAAATCATTGGATATATCATACTAGTTATTTCAGTGATCGTATGCTTATTTCCTATTGTGTTATTTATTAATGCTCCCGATCCAAGCAATCACTATTTTGGGCTAGTCGTAATCATAGCCTTAGTTATTATATTAGCGGGACTAATCGTAATGGCTATCGGTATTGCTATTCTGCTCGGTACTGCCAAAAAAGTAGTGTTAAACGTTTCATCAAAAGAAAAACCCATACTGGAATATAAATATGGAAGCAAGAAAGTCAAAATTCAGACTCCTTTTGAATTTTGTTTTTATCATGAAAAATCCAAACAGAGACGAACATTCGTAATTGTAAAAGACAAGAAGGTACAACTCATCCTAACTGAAAAATCCTCCAATTCCACAACAAGTACGATAAATGAATGGCCTATGAAGGCACAAATGATTCAAACATTAGATACAATTGATTCTGCCTCTTTCAAAAATCCACCAACAATGCTCGCGCTCTTTGCGAAAAAGAATCAATTGGCCTCATTCGTAGCCGAACTAATAAAGCAACCAGGCATTACTTGTCTCAATCCGAATTAATCTGGACGCAACAATAATCAATTCGCTGAATGATCTGGAACCGCTTACCAACATCAACGTGTATGTACTTTTTGCTGGCTTCAATTGTCCATACGAAAGAAATCCGCACCGTTTTTGATTAATTTAGTTAATGAAATTTAAACCTTTTACCTCTAAAATAGTCAAAAAGACATATATTGCAAGATTACGCAAACACATATGTTGTGTTTAAGACCATTGTTTAAACAAATTATGATGCCTAAAATCCTAAAACCAACTCTTCAACTAGTAATTTTTACGATTCTCATATCTGCTATTCAGCTTTCCTGTCGGAAAAAGGAACCTTCCCTTGATGAACAATTAGCAGGTTTAAGCCTTGAACCCTTACCCGCATTAGATCATCCATCCGACAATCCAACTTCAGCAGCAAAAGTAGAATTGGGACGAGTTCTATTTTGGGATCCAATTGTAAGTGGCGAAAAGGATGTCGCATGTGCTACTTGCCACCATCCTGATCTTGGTTATGGAGATGGAGTTGCTTTACCTGTAGGTGTACGTGGAAACGGACTCGGACCTGATCGAACAGAAGGTACCGGAATTGATCGCGTACCAAGAAATGCTCCTTCCATCCTAAACACAGCGTTCAACGGAGTAACCAGTGGCTCAGCATACGATGCTTCCGAAAGTCCTATGTTTTGGGATTCCCGAATGACAAGCTTAGAAAGTCAATGCCAGGGACCTCCTACTTCGCGTAGTGAAATGGCCGGGGATGCCTATGCCACTGATATGGCTCTTGACAGCATTATGTTGCGATTAAAAGACATTCCTGCATATGTGACACTATTCGACGCTGCTTTTTCCGGAGGAGCATCGTCCATCACAGTAGAAAACTATGCCAAAGCAGTAGCCGCATTTGAGCGAACCATTATCAGTACAAATTCGCCTTATGATCAATATTTAGCGGGAAATACCGATGCATTAACCGATGAAGAAAAACTAGGAGCATCGCTATTTTTTGGAGAGGCAAAATGTGGAGATTGTCATTCAGGTCCAATGCTTTCTGATTGGAATCATTACGCTCTTGGTGTAGCAGAAAATCCGGATAGAGTAAGTGCTACGCCAGATTCCGGAAAAGCCAGAAGTTTTGCGTTCCGAACGCCAACGCTTCGAAATATAGAATTAACCGCACCATATATGCACAATGGAATGCAACATACTTTAGAAGAAGTAATGGAATTTTATGTTAATGGAGTAAGTGAAAATTCTCACGTATCTACCGTTTCGGGTAAATTTGTAAACCTTGAATTATCTGACGAAGAAGTAGCCGCAATTATCGCCTATATGAAAGCGCTTACAGATGAAGATTTTGATAAAACGATTCCAACTAGCGTACCAAGTGGCTTGACTCCAGGGGGTAGTATTTAAATCAAGCTGGCCCCATTTAACATGAAATGCTAGAGTTCAACGAGGTTTCTAACCGGTGAGTGTTACAAACTTCTTAATTGTACTACGCTCATTTGTAGGATTATGCGACTAAAAACTTTGATTTTTCTTGACAAGAAAGGACAAAATCAGTATTTTAGCCGTCTTCAAAACGAAGAACGTGCAATGTTCTAAGGATATTTGCTGCGAAAAAGACTCCTTAAGGTAAAATTGGAGGGCCAGAATGAAAGTATTTAGATTTATATTCTGTATTTGTTTTATTTCTCTTACACTGTCCAGTGTAGCAGAAAAGGGTGATGCTTTTTGGCATTTAACTCGTGGTCATGAATTATTTGTTTCCAAACCTTATGTCAATCAAGTAGAAGGAATGGTGGATTCTGTTGAATTTCACTACGAACTATTTCTAAAAAAAGCGGATAAGTACGACGGTAATTATACACTCGGATTATTTCTTGTATCCAACTTTTACAAAGATATTAACAACTACGAAAAAGAAGAAGAGCTATTAGAAGAGTTTGTAAACAAAAAACTTCCTAAAATCTATACCGTCAAATTGCATGTAGATAATGAACCGTTAAACTATTTTATGGATGCGGTGGAACGATTAGTGTACGTAAAACTAGAGACCGGTGATTATTACAATGCACTTAAGTTTACGGACCTTATGAAAGGGGAAAATTTAGAAGAATATCTAAAACACAGTGCACGTAGTTTGGGACTTAGGCGCGCATCGCTAAAATCTGACGTATATTCTAAGCAGCAGCGACATGATGCAGCAATTAATGTAATGATGCCTTATTGCTTAGAGGTAATGGATCGAAACAGTTTGGAATTTAGTCAAAAACTACTAGATCGTTTACTGATAAAATATAAGTTAAGAAAAGTGCAAGCCGAAGTAGAATATGCATTCCGTGGATTGTATCAAAAGGATGTAGATCCAAGACAGTATGATGATACCAAACCATTTTACATCACTATTTTTGATACAGAAGTAAAAGTTCCCATTGGAGATAATTACGGATACGAAAGTGCCTATGATGATTGTCTTTACACGCTATGGAGTACCGATTTTTACTTAATTGTAAACATCAAGTAATCCAGTCTCCCTTCTGAATTCTCTATTCTGAATTCTAAATCCAATAAACTACCAAGAAAATTTCTCCGCCCATTCCATTCCATCTGGTAATTCTTCACAAGAGAAATCCAAATGAATAACTCTCCGCTTTCGTTGGTTAATGGTTTTGGATGAAGCATGCAATAAGAGTGGATGCATAATGTGAATTCCACCTTTTTCCACATTACAAGAAAATGGAATACTATTTTCCGTGATGGTTTTTATTTCTTCATCCGTCATATACTTTTTATGCGAACCTTGCAACACCTTCAACGCACCATTAGATTCATTTGTTTCATCTAGGTGTATGCGAATGCTAAAGCTGTGTTGATGCAATTCAAACGGAGGACGTACACTCGTTACTTTCTCTTTTTGAGTCCATCCAGTGAAACCTTTTGTCTTCGTCTTTTCTTTCACATTGATGGGGATATCTTGGTGCCAAGTCACATACCAATTAGCATCTTTAACTTTGTTAAAGTAAGTCGCTTTGCACACAAAAAATGGCTTATCTAATTCAGGGCGTATAGATTGAATTACCTGTCTCAAATTTAGATTAAAAAGTAGTGGAGCTAAATCCGGAAAGTCGTTTAGTAAAGCACGTCGAGAAAATTCTTTCTCGTTAAATTCCAAAAAACCATCCAACCCACGACTTATTGTACGCAATTCCTTCGTTGTATATATCTGATTTAAAACGGCATGCCCTTTATACTCCATAATTTTAGGCATGGAACGTAAACTTGCACGGGTCAATTCTGTTTCATACAATTCAAATCCGTCATGCAATCGACTTTTGATTGCGTTGCGAAGTTTAGCGGGTTCCAGCACCTTCACTCCATCGCCAAATCCTAATATGTCTTTTTCCAATTCAAAGTTGTGCTGTACATCCAAAGAGATTTTGACTCCATACGCATCTTTTTCAATGACTTTTTGTGACCAATGCATTGGTTTGGTAATCACATAAGGCGCATGTTTGTTCAATACATAAAGAACAACTTTTTCCGGACCTTGATTAGGATTGACCGAAACACCGATCGTATGTTTAAAATGTTCTTCCCCATCGAATTCAATAGGATTTATGTATTCGACGTTTTCTTCACCCTTTCCAAGTTCAATAATACGATCCAATGCAAGATTCATAATACCGCTGTCTTTTGTTCGAAGCCCAATGACAAACCAACGATTTCGAAACTCTTTAAGCAAATATGGATGAAAATGGAATGTATTCGCTTGACGCGCTTTGAAAGACTGATACGTCATTTTGATCACCTGACGGTTTAAAATAGACTTATGTAATTGATCCAAATATTCCAACCCCTTCAAATTCTCATTTTTTTCAAAATCAATTACAGGTTTACGTCGGTTTTTCTGGGAGTAAACATGGTCCTCCAGTTTCTGAACCATCCCATCCAGCTCTTTAAAGTGAGAAAATCCTTTGAATTGTTTTAGAAAATCAACCGCTTCATTCAATTGTGTAAGATCCTGATTAGATAAAGGAATGTTTGTAATACTGTATTTAGGATCTTCATAAGCATAATACTTTTTATCAATCACAACAATAGGGGCATTGTATCCCAGTTTGTCGCTTCGCATCATTTGAATATCCCCTTGAACGGTACGCTTAGAAATCCCTTTATCTATGCCTTCATATTCATACAAAGTATCCGAACAAGCATCAATGATATCTTCTAAAGTCCATTTTCGAAATTTGTTTTGTAAACATTTATCAATGGTTTTATAACGAATAAGGGCATTTCTGTTTACTGGCATAATATGATAAATGGAATAACTTGAAATGGATTGAATTGGATTGAACTGAACTGCTGTCTGACAGCTCATAAATTGAACACAAGTTAACAAGTCTAATTTGACTGCGCAAGCGAATTGCGTAGAATTCGATTTACTTAATTTAATCTAATCGCGTCTTATCCATCATAACAACATTAGTTCCTTTAGAAAACAAGGGGTGATTTGTCTTAGGTATTTGAATCAATGAATCATACACTCGACTTATAAATCAATAATTACCCCTGAATCTGGCAAAACGAGTATTATTTGCTATCTTTCACCAAGTAACTACATTGAAAAAGAGCATGTTAAATCAAGTATCCCCCCGTTTCATTTTGTTATTGAGTCTATTTGTGTCCGTTCATACGAGTATGCTTGGTCAATTTCAATGGATTGACATCGAACAAGATCCAAACTCCTATAAACTGGAAACAGAAGGATTGCTGGTTGACGATTTTGGAAATAGCTATGTGCTAGGTCATTATCTATTACGAGCGGAACTATGTGGAAATACATTTTGGAATGGCAACGGCGGTACAAAATCCATGTATTTAATGAAATACAACGCTTCAGGAAACTGTTTATGGGCAGTGGACGCAAATGGAGATTCGTTTGACGGCGTAGTTCCAGAACAAATGATATTTGACCAATCCGGTTCCATCGTAATTGCAGGATATTTTGAGGGGCCTGATTTGGATATGGGTTCATTGAGCCTCAACGGAAATTCATCCGGAGTTACAGGTTTTATTATAAAAGTAGATACAAACGGTACTGCAGTTTGGGGTACCGAATTAGAAGGAGACCGTGTATATTGTCAGTCATTAGTAGTGGACGATCAAAACAATATTTGGGCAGCAGGTAGTTTCTATGAAACAGCGACAATAGGCTCGACAAACTACACCGTACCTGGAGGATCATCCGTCTTATCAAATTTATTTATTGCTAAATTGGATTCGAATGGGTCCATCAAATCAGCTGATCAATACACACAAACATCGTATTGGTTAGATTTTATGAAGATGAATAGTGAGGGAGATTTGATTTTGGCAGGACACAGCGGCGTAGATGGATTTTTAATCAAGTACGATACGAGTGGCAGTGGAATGGTCATTTGGGATGAGGACTTAGACTCACAGGATACCAAAGTAGACGGATTAGCATTAGATGAGGACGATCAAATCTACGTAGTAGGAAGCTATGAAGGATCCATCTTTTTTAATCCAGGAGGTATTGGAAGTATATCAAGTGGAGATGACAACTACTTAGTTCAATACGATAAAGATGGAAATACGTTAAATCGAAAAGGGTTTCGAAAAACCAATATTCAATCTTTAAATTTTATCAATAATCAATTGTATTTAGTGGGTGAAGTGTATGATTCACTTGGATATGGCAGACTAAGTAGTCATCCGATTGAACGACGTGATGTCTTTGTATTAGTGATGGACACTAATTTGTATGACTATAAAAAACTATGGTATGCCGATTTCGGAATTTCTTCCGGAACTTTTTTTAAAAACACCCGATTGCAAATTGGCCCAAATTCAGAGTTTTACATTTGTGGAACTTATGAAGACAGTTTATATAGCGGGTCGTCAAATGGCTACACAGTAAACAACTCGATTTACACGGCGAAAATTGGAGACAGCACTTCTTTTTCAAACCTGCCAATATTAGACATCTTAAATTACGAAGGAGATTACTGCTTAAATGATTCCGCTTTTGTGCTTGAAGTGTTCCCAACTGGAGGTACATTATCAGGTTTAGGGGTTGTAAATGATTCAATATTGGACCCTGCTGCGGTAGAATTTACAATTTATGACAATGGAATCACGTACTATTATGATGTAGATGGTCGTACTCGAATGACTAGATACGAAGAAGCAAATTTTCTAGCTCCACCTCATCCCTCGATTGATACTAACGTGGTTGGCGTATTTTCCGTTTGGATTGGGTATCCAAGTTTTCAATGGTATCAAGACGGAAATTTATTGGCTGGCGAAGATGAGTTTAGCATTGATTATTTGACTTACGGTACTGGAGAATTTTATGTAGAAGTAGAAAGTAGTCAAGGTTGCATTGGAAATTCCGATACCGTAACCATTTCTCCGCCGGACACGAATAATACTGGAATCTCATTTTCCAATTATGAAAAAGACGCTTTTAAAATCTATCCTAATCCTTCTACAAACGGACAATTTACAATAAAGCAAACAACTGAAAACAACATGCCACATCTAGCGGTTCAAATAGAAATTATCAATGCACTAGGTCAAACGGTTTTGAATCGAAAAATAGGATCGAAAGAATTAACGAACGGCTATGTAGTATCCAGACTGAAAGAAGGGTTTTATCAAATCCGCATTCAAACTGAAGGAGGAACCTTCGTTAGATCCCAAAAGCTGATCGTTCATTAACCTAAATAAACTAAGTTTTGGCTGAACCAAGTCAAGAGATTATACCATCGTCATTTCGCCAATAGTAGAAATCTATGGTAGTAGGACTTCAAGTCTAAATAGATCTCTCCAAAAAATCGATATGACCTCTATTTTGATTGTTGAAGAAGCTCGTTTTCAGAGTAGATCCTATAGTATTTTTTTGCCTTTTTAAACTTTCTATTCAACTATAAGTTGACCAAAAGTAAGATGTAATTTCCCAACTTAAAAAACGAATGGAAATCCTTAATATAAGAGGATTGAAAACATACATGTTCCTTTCAACCAAACACATCTTTACCTCTTAGTTGAATCCTCGGTCATTTTTCAACTTTTTTCAAACAAAATATTCCTGCGCAAAAACCTTGCGCAGTACGATTATTCCTTTGTATCGTGCTTTAGACGAAAGCGCAGAATGTTTGGTCGTTATTTAATAAATTCAATCAATCAAATTTTCAAAATCAGGTTATTTTCTAATGATTAGGCCAAACATTCTTTTTCTTTTTTGATTTACTATAACTAATTCAATTCGTTAAAAAACGATGGAAGAACATTGTAAATCAAGCATCAACAACATTGAATATGATTATTCTGTCTGCAATTAAACAGAGCAGATTGCTTGAACAACAATCTGTGAAAAGCAGACTTCATCATATACAAAACAAAAAACTCCACCGAAGAATTAATCGATGAGCAAGATGGCTTCGGTGGGTTTTAAGAGAAATCAAACACATAACATACTATTTACAAACAATTCATTGTAGCGTAATGAAACATGGGAGTGCACCGGAGATGGCGTGCCGGAGTGGTTAAGGCCTGTCCTGTAAAAAGGCGGGACACTACTGCATACAGATTGAAAAAATCGAAGCGTTGAAGGTTCGAATCCTTCGACTCCTACTAAGTGCAAAAAAAACTAAATGTAGATAGGTAAGAGAAAGGTACAATTATACTCAAATGGGATCACGTTAGTAATCCTTCGACTCCTACCAAGTACAAAAAAAACTAAATGTAGTTAGGTAAGAGAAAGGTACAATTATACTCAAATGGGATCACGCAAATAATCCTTCGACTCCTACAGCATTAAACACGTTAAAGTTCAACAATCGCGTCGTAGCCTTCCAAGGTGCGACATGTAAACTCCGGGAAGCAAATGGCTTTCCGGATTATTTAAACTTTACAAGCCGAAAGACAGACAAACATAAAGAAATGCAGGAGTGGCGGAATTGGCATACGCGCTTGACTTAGAATCAAGATTTTGAGAGTTCGAATCTCTCCTCCTGTACAAATAAAAAAAAGGGTCCTTGATCCATTTAACTTACACATTGAATATATGCTGATTACTTTATCTACTACACATCAACCGACTTCTGATCTTGGATTTCTATTGCACAAGCATCCTGACAAAATACAGTCGGTTGATTTAGGTGTTGGAAAGGCACATGTATTTTATCCTGAATATACGGATGAACGAATACAAGTAGCATTATTGATTGATATCAATCCCATAGATTTAGTTCGGGGCAAAGCTGGAAGCCACAAAAATCAAAGCAATTTTACACTAGAACATTATGTAAATGATACGCCCTATATTTCGGGATCTTATATGAGTGTTGCGCTGAGCAAAGCATTTTCCACAGCTATGAATGGCCAATGCAGAAATCTGCCTGAACTTGTGGAGAAACCCATGTCGTTTGAAGTTCAACTTTCTACTTTATCGGCGCCCTACGGTGGCGAACAAATAATTCGAACGTGCTTTGAACCTTTAGGTTATTCAATAGAATGCGAACGTCATACGCTTGATTCAAAAAATCCAATATGGGGAGAGAGTCGATATTACAACGTCGTCTTAGCTGGCACTCAGAGACTACAAGATTTACTATCACATTTGTATTTACTAATCCCGGCGATTAACAATGATCGTCACTATTTTATTGGTGCCGGTGAAATTGAAAAACTAATGGAAAAAGGTAAATCATGGTTGCCGGAGCATCCAGCACGAGATCAAATTGTCGAACGCTATCTTAAAAATTTACGTGGACTTTCTTCGGAAGCAATCACCAAATTAGATACTGCCAAAACTAAGGAAGAAACAGTATCAAACATGGATGAAGCAGACGCTATAGAATCAGCCAATTCAAAGGAACCAGAATTACAGGAACGAAAGCAAACCTTACATCAAATTCGTTTGAATCTTGCACTACAAGAGGCCTTAAAAAGTGGTGCGCATTCCATCTTGGATTTGGGATGTGGAGAAGGTAAAATGCTTCGCCTTTTATTAAAAGAAAAACAATTTACTCAAATTTTGGGAATGGATGTTTCTTATAAAGAATTGGTCCGAGCAAAAGAGCGATTGTACTGGGATGAAATGCCTCCACGACAAAAAGAACGGATCGAGTTAATTCATGGAGCATTGACTTATAGAGATCATCGATTAGATGGGTTTGATGCAGCACTCGTTATTGAAGTAATTGAGCATTTAGACGAAAATAGACTAGGCTCATTCGAACGGGTATTGTTTGAATTTGCACGGCCTAAAACCATAATATTATCGACACCAAATCAAGAATACAATCAACTGTTTGAAACATTACCTGAAAACGCATTCCGTCATTCGGATCACCGATTTGAATGGACCCGTAAAGCTTTTGAAACATGGGCAGAAAAGGTATCCACACAATTTGAATACAACGTACGCTATTTAGCTGTTGGGGAAGAAGATCCAACCTTTGGAGCACCCTCTCAAATGGCCGTTTTCACAAAGGTATAACCAAGGGCTTTATTAATTAAAGTACAAAATTTAATATTCTGAGATATGACACACACAAAGCAAAACATACCATCCACAAGTAACAAAACAGGCCAAACATTAAGCATTCCAGATCTATCGCTGGTTTTGATGGTTGGTATTTCCGGTTCCGGAAAGTCAACCTTTGCTCAGCAACATTTTGAATCATACGAAGTCGTTTCATCGGATCAGTGTCGGGGCATTGTTTCAAACAATGAAAATGATCTTAACGCTACTTCTGATGCATTTGAATTGCTCAATTACACGGTATCAAAACGATTGAAAAATGGTTTGTTGACCGTTGTAGATGCAACCAATGTACAGCCCGAATCAAGATCAAAATTGGTTCGATTGGCCAAGGAACATCATGTGCTTCCTGTAGCTGTAGTATTAAATGTGCCTTTGAAAACATGCGAACAAAGAAATAACAGCAGAGAAGATCGATCGATACGTAAAGAAGGGCTTCGGCAGCAATATTTAAATCTAAAACGTTCTGTAAAAAGGCTAAAACGAGAAGGTTTTCGAACAATTCACGTATTGGATTCTGAAGAAAAAATCGCAAATGTAGAAGGCTTTTTCAGAGAAAAAAGATACAACGACTTGCGCCATGAGCAAGGACCGTTCAATATTATTGGAGATGTACACGGCTGTTTGGAAGAACTGACAGAATTGATTGATAAATTGGGTTATGTACGAGAAGAAGTCGAATATGATCTAATCAATTTTGGCATAAAAATCAAACATCCAGAGGGACGAAGATTGATTTTTGTAGGTGATTTGGTAGATCGCGGTCCCGATTCGGTAGGTGTTCTTAAATTGGTAATGAGTACCGTTAAGGACGAAATAGCATTTTGTGTTCCTGGCAATCACGATGTAAAACTTCGACGCAAGTTGATTGGTAAGAATGTAAACGTGAACCATGGACTAGAAGTTACTATGGCTCAACTAGAAGGAGAATCATCCGAATTCATCAAAAAAATTGAGCAATTCGTCTATGGTTTGACGAGTCATTTGATTTTTGATGAAGGTAAACTACTGGTTGCACATGCCGGATTGGGTGAAGCAATGCATGGCAGAACATCTGGAGCAGTGCGATCGTTTTGTCTGTACGGTGAAACAACCGGTGAAACGGATGAATTCGGCTTGCCTGTACGATTTGATTGGGCATCAGAATACCGAGGCACCACAAAAGTCGTTTATGGACATACGCCAGTACCACGTGCAGAATGGTTTAACAATACTATGGACATTGATACGGGTTGCGTATTCGGTGGGAAATTAAGTGCTTTGAAATACCCTGAAGAAGAGGTTGTCTCTATCGATGCCAAGAAAGTATATTCCGAACCTAAAAGACCCATTGAACAAGCGCCAATTGGTCCATTTTCAACCCAACATCAACACGATGATTTACTGGATATAGAAGATGTGACAGGAAAGCGTATTATCCAAACCAGATTACGTAACAATATTACGATCAAAGAGGAAAATTCGATATCTGCGTTGGAAGTGATGAGTCGATTTGCTGTAAATCCTAAATGGTTAATATACCTTCCACCGACCATGTCTCCCTGCGAAACAAGTACGTTGGATGATTATTTAGAACATCCTGAAAATGCCATTGACTATTATGCCAAACACAACGTTGGAAGAATTGTATTGGAGGAAAAACATATGGGATCTCGTGCAATTGTAATTGTGTGTAAGGACGAATCTGTGGTACAAAAACGGTTTGGAATTGAAGACGAAGGAATCGGCATTTGCTATACCCGTACCGGACGTAATTTCTTTTCTGATTCCGAATTAGAAAAGGCTTTTTTACATCGTGTTTGCAAGGGTCTTACCAAAGCAAATTTTTGGGAGAAATTCAACACTGATTGGGTTTGTTTGGACACCGAATTGATGCCTTGGTCTGCCAAAGCTCAAGCTTTGCTTAAAGACCAATATGCGGCAGTCGGTGCGTCTGCTACGCATGGACTTTCCGATGTGGTAAATGTGCTTAAGAAAATGACTGCACGAAATCTAGGAGAAGAGGATGATGCTATTTCCAAATTAACTCAGTCATTTATTCGGAAGAATGAACAAGCAGCGCAGTTTGTAACGGCATATCAAGGATATTGTTGGGAAGTAGAGTCGTTGGATGATTATCAATTGGCACCTTTTCATATTTTAGCAACAGAAGAGCAAACCTATTCTAGTAAAAGTCACCAGTAACATAAGCATCGAAGTTGTATAGTGTATATTGTGGATCGGTTTTTGTACTGCAAGGAATTATATCTTCTGGATGTTTAACAGCAGGGAACGCTCACACAAATACACATTATCATAATTAACAGCTCATCAGCAAGTTCAAAACTAAGAAACATCTAACAGCAGGAATATGCACAGTTTCGTATGTTAATTCTAGCTCCCAACAAATGACTTTGCGGCGCTGCCTCCGAGTGGCCGAGAGCAGGATCAGCCGTCGTCGCGAGCGGCCCCGCGCGCGGGGCAAGCGCATGCACAGCGAGAGCACGCGCGCGCATGCCGTACAACTTCTCAACGAAAAAATCGCTGCGTTGATGCCTTTCAAAAACAAAACCGTACGCGCGCACGCATGCTGTCGTATACGTGACTGCCGAGATTTTCAAAAAGAAAACCAACATGCCACTTCCCAAGTTCAGTTTACAGTTTGCCTTCTCTTGGAGTGTTTACTTTCCGAATCGTACTGAATCGTATTCATCACAAATCGAGTTTCCTGGCCACAATGGAATCACGGAGAACCAGGCGACCTACCTTCACTGCGGAGGAGAGGCTAGAGCGAAGAAGAGAGCAAGACCGCCGGCGACATGCAGAAAGGCGAGCACGGCAAAGACGGGAGCAGACACAGGCCCGGAGAGATGTGGAGCGCCTGCGGTGTTCCCAAGCCCGTGCTTAGATCTACAAAGACTACAATCATGACTGTTCATGTAAACCCAATCATGCAGGCTGCGCCATTTCAACGGCGAGTCATTACAATCATTGAGGCAAGTAATCAGTTGCTGTTTCACTCCCAGAAATTATTTTTCGTTGAGTGAATCTGATGGCGGAATAATATCTCCCTCAAATCGTGTTCACGGTCCAAGAAACTACAGCCAGGAGGAAAGCCGAACAGCTTCGCGTTTCGCAATCCAGGTCGACCGAGACGGTTGATAAACTGCAGCCGGGACGGAAGCCGAACAGCTTCACGTTTCGCAATCCAGGTCAACCGAGACGGTCGAAGTAACTGCAGCCAGTTGTGAAGCCAACAGTCTCCGAACAAGCCGTGCCCGCGCCGAGGAGACGGCAGGAGAAGCAGCTGCCAGACGAGAAGAAGATCAGCATCAGACGGCTGCCGCAAGGGACGGTGAGAGACTTGATCCTGTTGACAATGTGGGTGCATTCACCCACAATTGTCGTGATATTTGTCAAGTGCATTGATTGTTCCGGTCGGGCTTTTTGGTTGATGGGATGCTGCCCACAGATTTCTCCCTGTTTATATCATTAGTTTTACGACCGGGCTACAAGCGTATATTCATACTTTCATGATATTTCCAAACGCTGTCCCCCACAGCCTGCTAAGCATTATATTCAATACAGCTTGCTTCCATGTCACATAATTATGATTCTTGCCAGCCTACCTGCTTCATGTTTTGGTCCGCTTTCTGGGGACTGAAATCTGCTGCGTTCTCTGACTTAGAAAGTTTTGTTATTATGAGCCAGTTGTTGCAATTGTTGGTGATCACCCTTATTTTGAAGTGTTTGTTGGTATGAGCAAGGTACGCCAACGTACCCAGCCATTATTATTCTCAGTGCATAAAAGAAATGAGTGCAGGGCACAGGCACAGGCAGCTGTGACGCCCATGATGTCTATGCTTGATAGCTGCTTGCGCGCCACGTGACATGGGTAGGGAGTGGGGAAAAAGAAGGAGAGAGTTTTCATGTCTGCTTTTCTGCTGCCCAATGCTGGCGGGGGACAGTAGCCGAACAGGGTTCGGCATGGTCGGCTAGTCTATACCTATAAAAGAGTAGTGTGTGTTTATTTGTCTGTCTGTTGGTTTGTCTGTCTTCTTTTTATCGGCCACACGACATTTGTCCACTTTGCGGCGCTGCCTCCGAGTACTCCGAGAGCAGCCAAGCCGTCGCGGGCGGCCCCGCGCGCCGCGCGGGCAAGCGCATGCACAGCGAGAGCACGCGCGCGCATGCCGTACAACTTCTCAACGAAAAAATCGCTGCGCTGATGCCTTTCAAAAACAAAACCGTACGCGCGCGCGCATACTGTCGTATACGTAACTGCCGAGATTTTCAAAAAAAGGGAAAAAGAAAACCAACATGCCATTTCCCAAGTTCAGTTTACAGTTTGCCTTCTCTTTGAGTGTGCACTTTTCGAATCGTACTGAATCGTACTTGATCTTTGGTCGGAGCCGACCTTGGTCAGCTCGTATATATATATATATATATATATGTATACAATAGTGCCTGAAGCCGAAGTGAATACTGGCGAATATTCACTAGTATACAAACCGAGGCGAAGCCGAGGTTTGTGTAACTTGTGAAAATTCGCCAGAGGCTGAGGCTGAAGGTACTATTGTACTTATACGTCTCCATATTCACCGCTACCATTCATGATTGAAGTGAAGATCAAAACAATACTCAATACCCAGCGTCCACCGCCACACCGGGCTCCATACTCATACTTTACGTGCACGTCAACAAGGAGCCCCACACACGGGCTCTGCACGTCAATTCATGTACACTATCGACAGACCTGATCCGTAACCATGGTGAATCAATGGCGAATATAAGTAGTGAATATAAGTGGTGAATATGGAGTAACATTCACCACTGAGGGTAAATGGGGGAATGTATGTAGGTGAATATGGAGTGAGGTATTAATGTATATATAAAGCACTGCTATATTATTATTATTATTATGTTATATTATAATGATATTCGTCAATCTTCCACTGCCCTTGAAAAAGCCATCAGGTTTGTATGTTGTCTGGGTGTTTTTCTTGCACAGGTGCCAACACTGGCAAGTCACATGCAATCCTTGGCGTATTAATTGCAGTTGCAGTTACAACTATTATACTTGGTATAGTGGTAGTTATAGTGCGCATTATCAGGAAGAGGTCAAGTGCTACCGGACCTCCAGAGAGTGAAGACTTTGCATACGATGACACTGGTTACTCTGTTTCAAACACACCTAGCGTTGTGACGGTAAATGGTGGCCTTGACGTCACTAATGCTGATGGGCTGGTGACGACAGAG